>JBGCDU010000012.1:0-100392 GCA_045105635.1 Congregibacter sp. | reverse complement strand
CAGAATCTCATCATAGACCCAATTTTTTTTCGTTTGTGGCAAGCCAGCTCACTCCCTACCTTAGCTAGCGTCGATCACCCAAAAATGGACCGGCACTCTTACTACCTATGGAGGACGAACTCATGCAAGCAACGTGTAAAGCAGTGGCCCTACTCGCCGGCGATCTAGTGCTAAATCATTCTGCTGCCGTACTGGCGGAGACGCATAGTGCATCGGCAATAACCCAATACCAGATGGCGGCAATTTCCAACCGCGCCCATGGCCGTGCCGTGCTCTCTGGGGACTACGACAAGGCAATCACCCAACTCCTGGGTCAGCAGCAGCGCTTCGAATCCAGTACCAACCTTTGCGTTGCCTACACGCTCAACGGTGATTTAGACAAGGCCGGTGGCGCCTGCAAAACTGCGCTGAGGATCAGCGAACAGAATGCGCGTCTATTGAACCCACGTCGGGAAGTTGTGGTGCGGCGGGACCTTGCGATTGCACTGTCAAACCAGGGCGTGCTGCTGGCGATTAGTGGCGATCTGGGCGGCGCAAGGCAGAATTTCGCAAAAGCGGTTGAACTGCATACCGATATACAGCAAGCAACAGTCAACCTCACACAAGCAGTTGCCACACGCGCGGCTGATTCAAAGCCGCTGGAATCGGGAGATTAATCCACTCTTTTCCCCTCGTGCGCGGCGTGGGACAACAGCCCGCCACGCACGTTCTCATCTGCTGTGACGCTCATGCAGTGCAGCAGTCAGGGATTTGCGGGTGGCAGCGAACGGTTCCAATCAAGCACAGCGTGTTTTTCCAGAATCGATATCAGCTGATCAAGTGGGATTGCTTTGAGCGTACCGCGGCTACTCCTTACGGTTGTTGCCTTGAAAATCGCGTTGTAGATAGCTTCTTCTGTCGCTTCCACGGTTGCCGCGAAAAGCGGTGACATTGCTGCGTTACCCAACAAATCGATGGTTATTGGGTCCCTGCTCTCGCGAGGCATACGAACCTTCGGATTAGTTGAAAACGCCAGGACGTAGTCACCAGAGCCGTTTGACGCGTATGCGCCGGTGCGGCCAAGCCCCATGATCGCTCGCGTGCCAACACGACCGAGATTCCTGGAAGTCAGCGGAGCGTCGGTGGCGACCACAATCATAATCGAACCATCAGCGCTATTACCCGGCGATCGGCCTTGGGAGCTGTCTTCAGAATCTCCTTCGAGCACGGCGGAATAGGGGTAGGTTCCCAGCTCCCGTCCGACCGGCGCGCCGTTGATCTGAAGAACGCCGCCGTAGTTCGTCTGCACCAACACGCCGATGGTCCAGCCACCCAGCGCTCGTGGAAGAACTCGCGAGCTTGTACCGATACCGCCCTTCCAGCCAAAAGCCTGTGTGCCGGTGCCAGCACCGACGCTACCTTCGGCAACCGGTCCGACACTCGCCGCCGCCAACGCGGCGAACACCTCCTCGCGCTGAATAGGATCGGTCCACATATTATTGACTCTGGCATCGTTGGTTTCACCCACCACGGGGTTAACCGTCTGCTGCACCATTCCCGGTTGTTCGTAGACCCATTCCTTGAGCGCGTTAGCAGCGCTCCAGACACACAAGGTGCAGGTCAGCAATATGGGTGTCTCGATTTCTCCAAGCTCACGAATCTGAGTAGCACCGATCATTTTCCCGTAGCCGTTCCCTACGTGAAGCGCAGCGGGTACTGGCTCGCGAAACAAGTCACCGGGCGCAGGAATGATAGCGGTGACGCCGGTGCGTATATCCTCGCCCTCGATCTTTGTGGTTTGACCTACGCGAACACCGGCAACATCGGTAATCGCATTGAGTGGCCCCGGCGAAAAGATACCAATCACCAGCCCGGCCTCGCGTGCGCGTGGGCGCTCCTCGGCATGCACAGCGGAGATGCCGAGGAATGGCGTCAGAAGCAAAACCACGACCGCTATCGCAATCGCAATCGCAATCGCAATCGGCTTATGCCTAGTCACGTCCTAGGACTCAAAGGCTTGCCTCGCCAAGACCATTCAAGGCATCGGCGCCTGTACATGCGGAACGGACTGCTGCTTCGCCCAGCGATTGATCGCCTCCAGTTCCCCGGCCGTCAGGCGTGAAAGCGTGGCCCTGTGCACTGCCCACTGCGCATTCAGGTCGGCGTGACGCTCCCTGGCGCCGCCGGTGACCGGTGCACCGCCGCTACCAACAATGTCGAGAAGGTGACGCAGTTGGCCATCGAGTTTCATCACCCAGGCGTCTTCGTCTTCAAAGGTCTCATGACGCAGTTCGGTGATGCTCGATTCCCAATCGTCGATTGCCGACACGGCCGCATTGGCAAGTGCCTTCAGATCCGCATCGTTATACTCCGATTGCAATGCGTGAACCTGTTCCCGTGCTGCCCGGGCGCCCCCGAGGGCTGCCAGCACATCCTCCAACGTTGCCGCGATATCGTTCTGCATACTGACCCAAGCCGCAATCTCCTCATCGCTTGCTGGAGCACGAGGATCGGGCAGTACTTCAATCGCGGTGCTTACGCTGGTCGACCCCGCCATTACGCGCGCGGTGTAAATTCCGGGAGCGACGATGGGCCCCTTGTATCCCTCAAACAAAGTGTGACCGTCTACGCAGGGAAGATCATCGGCACGCAGATCCCATTCCCAACGCTGAAGGCCTGCCTCGAAGGACGGGTACTCAAGGGTGAAAGGCCGTCGCGGATCCATCCCAGCAACGCGGCAGCGGTCGTGATCGCTCTCGACGGTACTGTAATGACGCAAAACATCGCCCTTGCTGTCGAGGATATCAATCGAGAGCGTTGCGTCTTCACCCGGCACGCCCTGGCTTAGGCCCTCAGTAAACTCCTCGTCCAGGTGATAGTAGATCGGCAGATTCGGCGAGGGGTTTTTGCCCTCAAAACTGTTCCCCTTAGCGGAAGTGCGACCCATGGGCAGCGCCGACGGCGTATACACATGCAATGGCGTTTGTGCATCGATCTGTGCCGCTTGTCGAAGCACAAAGAGGTCGTCAAGCACCCAAAAGGCTCGGCCCTGGGTGGCAACGGCCAGCGCATCCTCTCGCACACGCAGATCGGTGATCGGCACTGAAGGCAGGTTCAGGTCTGCCGATTGCCAGTCAGCACCCGCATTCCAGGATACGAAGAGGCCCTTCTCGGTGCCTGCGTACAACAAGCCAGGTACCGTCGGGTCCTCACGCACTACCCGTACAAACGCGCCGTCGGGCAGACCCGCATCGATCCGCTCCCAACGCTTGCCGTGATCGCGGGTCCGGTAGATATAGGGGTCAAAGTCATCCAGTTTATAAGCGGTGACCGCAAGGTAAGCCGTACCCTCCGAATGCGGTGAGAGCTCGATAGCGTTAATCATGGCTTCACCGCGATGCGGCGGAGAGATGTCCTGCCAATCTTCACCACCATTGCGAGTCAGATGCAGCAGTCCATCGTCCGCGCCGACCCAGATCGTACCCTGCGCCACCTCGGATTCCACAATGTAGAAAATAGTGTGATAGAACTCGGCACCCACATTCTCCGGCGTCAGAGGGCCGCCATTACGGCCGAGACGCTCCCGATCGTTACGGGTCAGATCCGGGCTGACTTCTTCCCAGGTCATGCCGCGATCAG
Source organism: Congregibacter sp. (assembly GCA_045105635.1). Taxonomy (GTDB): domain Bacteria; phylum Pseudomonadota; class Gammaproteobacteria; order Pseudomonadales; family Halieaceae; genus Congregibacter. Next base: position 96,774 of record JBGCDU010000012.1, on the reverse strand, counting down.
CACTTTTTAGAAGATACTGTGTGCCGTAGTAGATCACCGAGCGATCGTGAGGCGATGTGATCACCGGTGGATTCCAGTTACTGCGGTACTTCAGATTCCTGGCGTCCTCGCCATAGACCCGTTCGGGGTAAGGAACAATCGAACGCTTTTTCTGCGTTGCCTCATTGAACTCGGTCAATGTGCCGTTGATAGTAGTGGCATAGATCAGCTCGGGTGCATCCGGATCGAAGGCAATGTGTGCGCTCTCCCCGCCGCCAACGGCATGGTAGTCGTCGCGGCCGATACTGCCGTCCCAGGCCCAGGCGGCGATCGACACCGTAGAATTATCCTGCTGCCCGGCGTAGAGTCGCCAGGGCGTTTGCCGGTCCGTCACCAAGCGATAAAATTGCGCCGTGGGCTGATTGTGGATACTCGACCAGGTTTTTCCGCCGTCCAGGGTCACCGTCGCACCGCCGTCATTGCCATTGATCATGATGTCGCTGTTATGCGGATTGATCCAATGATCCTGGTGATCGCCGTGGGGCAGATTTTCCATCTTGGCGAAAGTCTTGCCGCCGTCGATAGACTTCATGAGCGGCACGTTAAGTACGTAGACCGTGTCCGGATCCTGCGGGTCAGCGGTCAGGTGAAGGTAGTACCATGCGCGGGTATGCAGCACCCGATGCGGATTGATGTGTGCCCAGGTGTCGCCGTAGTCGTCGCTTCGCCAGAGTCCACCCTGCCCCAGCTCGGACTCTAGCACCGCATAAATGCGCGAAGGCTGGCTGTCAGACACATCGAGGCCGATCTTTCCCACGAGGCCCGGCAAACCGCCTTCCAGTTTTTCCCAGCTGTCCCCGCCGTCGCTCGACTTATAAATGCCGCCGCCCTCACCGCCGGACTTGATATACCAGGGCTTACGACCGTGATGCCAGAGCGCTGCGTAAAGTATGCGAGCATTGCTGGGGTCGAGGGAAATATCCGTAGCGCCGGTATCGGCGTTGACCTTGAGCACCTGCTCCCAAGTCACGCCACCGTCGCGCGTACGGTAAACACCACGCTCGGGATTTGGTGCCCAGATCTGTCCCTGCACGGCTACCCAAGCGGTATCCGGATCCGTAGGGTGCACTTCAATCTTTGCGATCTGACCCGCGTGTGGCAGTCCCATGAAACTGAAACTTCGACCGGCGTCTGAAGACTTCCAGATACCCTCTCCCTGGCTGGTCGTGACGCCGCGGATAGGCGCCTCACCAGTGCCGATGTAAATAACGTTAGAGTCTGAAGGCGCAACGGCGACTGCACCTATCGTGCCGACAGGAATCTGGCCGTCGGAGATGTTGTCCCAACTTGCGCCGGCGTTCTCGGTTTTCCACACCCCGCCACCTGCGGCACCCATGTAATAGAGGTGGGGATTCTCTGGAACGCCGGTGACCGCGGTCACCCGTCCGCCGCGCCAGGGGCCTACCAGACGGTACTCAAGGCCATCGATTAACGAGGGGGCGATTTGACTGCGCGCCTGCAGCGGCACTGCCGATACAGATACGACTATGCAAAGCTGAATGAGGTGGGCGCGTAAACGACACATGAGGGATTCTCCGGAACTGCAGCGCCCAGCTTCGGGCAAAGGAGACAAAGCTACCGCTTGCACGGAGTACGCTCAAGGCTTTGCGAACAGAAATCTGCTAATTCAATATGCCGTCGCGATTCTCTCGCGCGCGCAACAGGTGATCAGACAGTTGTCTGCGCAGAGTCTGCTGCTCTTCTTCAGTCCAGGTGCGAAAACCTTGACCGCTTTTGAAACCCAGGCGTCCAGCCTGCACCTGCTCTTCCAGATAGGGGTTAGGCGCGGCGCTGCGATCGAGTTCCGGGATCATGGTTTTGTCTACCTTCATAAAGATCTGCCGGTGTCACGTTGCCCAATGACTGATGTATCGCTTGTTGTTGTAATGCTCGCGCCACTGGGCAATGGCCTTTTCCAGTCACCATGGATAGTAATAATTCTCCCGCTTGGCCACGTTTTTCATTGAACGGTGATGGCGTGCGATCTTGCCTTGGGTCTGCGGGTGATACGGGTGCCGTGGGTGTGCTCGATGCACTCCCCTTCGAGGACCATAACGCGCTGGCGACAGTTAGCGGCAGTCTGCTGCGAAAGATTTTAGAACAGAGATTCTCGCTAGAGAGGGGATTGCTGCAGGTATCGGGTATTGTGGTCAGCTACGAACCAACCGCAAAAAAAGGCTCTCGCGTTCAGGACGTCTGCGTGAACGGCAAAGTCTTAGAGGCGAAGCAACTCTGCACGATCGCTACCCTGGAGATACTTGCCCAGGGCGGCGATGCCTATGGACTGTTTCTTGAGGCTAAAGAAGTCCAGGTCTTTTCAGAAAACTACGCCGAAACGCTTGAGAGCGCATTCACACATAGCGGCGTTCACTCAAACTTACGTACCTGAGGGGGACTAGCCGTTGCAGTAGTTGCAAAGGCTGGCGACGACAGGAAACATCGTGTGTTGGTGAACTTCTACCTATCACAATTACTGGAAGTGAAACCCGTTAATTAGCGTGGTTTGAAAACCGTTGCTGAAACGCCGGCGCGCTTTGCAGAAGCCGTCCGTCATAGTCGGCTTCGCCGAACATCAGCGGAAGGTAAAACGCCTGTAGCTCGCTATGATAGCTACGTATCGCCGCATCGTAAGCCAGCTGGGCCGTCACATCAGTTCGACCAAGACGCTGTAAGTGACGTTGTATAGCCAAGGCGGGGGAAACCCAGGCGGTTATGCCTGCGACTTTGTCCCGCTGTCGAATGGCCTCTCTATAGGCTTCAGATAGATCGCGGGCGGCCACATCACCCATATGCTGAAAGGCGAAATACCAGCGCCAATCGAAGGACTTGAGCGGCTGCTCAATCGTGTATTCGGGAAATAGCTCAGCGAACGGCTCAAGCGTGGCAGATTTTGGCAGATCCCAAGCATCGTTCACGGCCTCGCGCTGCACGAGCGCGATATCGGCACCATCCGGTCCGTCCACGGTCGGGATCACAACACTCTGGACTGTGGTGGGCACAAGCACGTTCAGCGCAAGCCAAAGTCCAACCAATGCGGCTCCAATCGCCGCCGCGGACCACGGACGCATGGCCATCAAACTCGACACCGCAGCCCAGAACACAGTGACAACCGCTATGCCAGCAAGTGCAAACAGCATCTCGCGGGCCCCGGCACCACGAGCAAGGGCGCCGAAGACAAACGGCAGTGCGATCGCTGCAAAGACCAGACACGCACGCCAGACAATGCGCGGCATCCAAAGGCCCCGCCAGGCATACGGCATGGCTTCCAGAAACATCAAACGCCCCGCCAGCTGCTCGCTCGCCTTGAGGTCGTAGAGAAGCACGATGAGTATAAGCGGCAGCACATAGGCCGCGATAAAACTGAGATCGAGAGAACCAATTTGTGCGAGCAGTGGGTTCGGGCTCTCACCACTATAGATCTGGCCCTCCAAAGCCAGCAAACGGATGCGTTTTAAATAGGGAGCCGTGTCACGTTGTCCCATCGCTGCGAAGGCGAGTGGAGCGGGCGCATCGTAACTAATGTAAAAACTGTAGTAGGCCGCATCACCAAAATCACCCAGTGGTGCCTGAACGGCCTCTCGGTCCGTCGCGTCGGCAACCAGCATCCGACCGATGTCTGACTCCTGAGCGCTGACTCTCAACACACCCATCGACGACGCAATGGCGGACAACACCAGCAACACTGCCAACGCCACCAGAGCGGTCTTGTCGCGCCACAGGAAGCCAAACTCCCGCATCCAGTCTGCACGACGCACCAGTGCCCTGTTCATACGGTCCGCTGCCGCGTTGCCCATAGAAACACGACGCCTCCTGCAGTCAGCCATAAGCCCAACAGCATAATACTCGGCCACGCGGTGCCGATACGAGTGGCGACCGGTGCCGGCGTGAAGGAGAATTGGGGGAGTTTGCTCCACGCATCGGCGGAAACACGCGTTGCCTGTTCAGCCTGCACGTCGACGCTTTTGATCTTGTCGAGGGCGTAATCGACATCCGTTGCCTGGAGCATGTTCAGCTCTTGCACGAACGCGATCCGGTGGGATTCGGCGTCATCAAGGAAGCTGTGATATGCCCGAAGATCTGTTCCGGCTATCGCCTGGGACGCCGTCTGCAACGCAAGCATTGGGGATACCAGGCCTGCTGCGGCAATAATGGCTTGCTGCATGTGTCGAGCATCCTGATCGACTTTGGTAAAACGCGCCAACACCTCAGCGCCCTGTCTCTCACCCTCGACCGCGAGCAAACCGCGGATATTGATCGGCAGTTCGTCCGGCGTCTCCACACCGTAGTCAGCAAGTACCTTGGCCTGAAAGCTCTGATAATTCGGATCGTTCGTATTGTGAGCATCGCCCAGTGCTCGCAGTTCCGCGTTTAGCTGCATCGCACGCGCAAATGCACTCTCGAGAGGCGCCGCCGTATTTGCGACTTCAGCGGCAAGTCTCGGCACTACGACGGCGGTCAACATCCACAGCGCTGTCAGCGCAAGAAACGCGCTATTGCTACGCTGCATGAGGCAGCTTGTCGTCACCACGATCATCGCCCAGACGGTGAGATAAACGCCATAGGCTGCAACGAAGGTCAGCGCCGCGAGGCCATCTGTTGCCGATGCGGTTAACGACGCGGTTGCCGCAAACGCGAGCACGGCAATGCAGAGTGCGCAAGCCATCAGCAGCACCACGAACTTCCCCAGGGCGATTTTCCGCAGCTCAACGCCCTGCGCGAGCAGAGCCTTCAAGGTACTTGTTTCACGCTCACGCGTCACACTGCTGTGACCGATCAGTATGAGCAGAAGCGGCGCGAGCACCTGCAAGCTAAACGCCGGTGTCAGGCTCCCAAAGCGCACCAGAGCCGCCCCCTCCCCCGCTCCGGAAAACATGGCGGCATTCTTACGATGCCCCTCCAGAAACAGAGACGTTCCGCCATAGGCATCCAGCCCTGGATCAATGCTCGCCAAAGGCGGCGGTGTGCGAAACACATATTGACCATAGTGCACCATCCGATGCGGGTGCCGGTCGGGCTGGCTGTCAAAAATGTCGCCCGCTTCACTCTGATGGGACTGGCGATGCCCCGCCTCCCGACTCAAAAACATGCTTGATGTGAGCACCGACAGGCACAGCAATACCACAAATATACCGGCCGAAAGTTGTGCCAGACGACTGCGGCTCAGCCAAGAAAGCTCCGCTCGCGCTACGGTCCAAACCTGATTCATAACGCTTCCTCGTCCGAGCCGGCAAAAGCCGCGCGGATGGCCGCCGGATCGAATCCGTCGGTACCTCGCGCAAAATCTCCGACACGTCTACCGTTGCGCAACAATAGAATCTGATCGGCAGTCTCGCTAGCGCCAAACAAATCATGTGTCACCATGAGAATCGACGAGCCCTCTTCACGCAGGCTCTCAATCAGGCGATGAAAATCATCAATAGCTGCGGGATCAAGTCCCGACGTTGGCTCGTCAAAGAGAATCAACGGTGTGTTGCGCAGCAAGCAGGTGGCGATCGCCACTTTCTGTCGCATCCCTTTGGAGAATGTGCTGGCCTGCGCATCCCAGGCTCGCTGCGGAAGATCGACGCGCATGAATGCTTCGTCTATCTCCGTTGCCGTGGGCGTCACTCCCGCAAGGCCAAGAAAATAGGTAGCGTTCTCCCGAGCACTCAAATGATCGTAGAGCGCAGCCTGCTCCGGAAGATAGCCGGTGCGCGCCCGCACGGTTTGCGCGTGCGTGACAACGTCGAGCCCGAGCACGTCTACGCTGCCATTCGTCAGCGGCACGAGCCCCAGCAAAGCGAGGATCGTCGTTGACTTCCCAGCTCCATTCCCACCGATCAGCGCGAGGATTTGCCGCTCGTTGAGTGTTAGATCGAGGTGATCGAGGACCGTGTTACCACCGCGCTCAACCACCACATCCTTTGCTGCTATCACCGCAGGCTTCGTTGTCATCCGAATCCCCTAAAAATCGAGCGCTACAGTGAGACGATAGCGGCGCGGTGCACCGGGCTCTATCCAGACATCGGCAAAGGAGTTAGTGTAAATCTCTTCATCAAACAGATTGTCTACATCGAAGCGTACGCTGACGCCTTCCACCGGGTGTATTTCGCCAAACACGCGAGCGGTGATGTAATCGGGAAGATAAAAATCTGACGCAGTCTGACCCAGTCGCTCATCTACGTAGAGAAACCCACCACCCAGCTGGGCCGACATACCACCAATCTGAAACCCCTTACTGACCTGCAGGCTAAGCTGATTCTCAGGCACATTGATCAGGGGATCGCCGGACTCTATCGACGCGACGAAGTTAGCGTCCGCGCTTTCGCTAGTGTACTCCGCATCGATGTAAGCATAAGACAACCACAGCCCAATATCGCCCGGTAGCTGCGCATTGACATCAAGTTCAATACCGGTGCTTCGTGCTTCGCCCGCAGGCGTCAAAAAGAACCCGTTAGCGGCTTCCGGACTGTCATCAAATACCAGGATGTTGCTTTGCTCGATGCGAAACACCGCGAGGGTGGCAGACCCCGCCACGTTACCTGCCAGCTTACCGAGATCCAGTTTTACGCCGACCTCGGCGGAATCTGTCTGGTTCGGATCGAACTGCTTACCCCTGAAGTCCGAGCCGGTCAGCTGACGAAAACCCTCACCGTAAGTCCCGTAAAAGCTAACGCCGTCATTGAGCATATACACCGCACCTACCTGCGGCGAAAAACGCGAGTCCGATTGCGATGTAGAGGTTTGGGGGCTCGCCCGGCGATTATCCAAATCCTGGCTAAAGTCGTCGAAACGACCGCCAAGGCGTATCTGCAGACTGTCGGTAATATCTATCTGATCCTGAAAGTACACACCCCAGGATTTCTGGATCTCGAGCCGATCTGTATTCGGGCCTGGGTCAGGCAGCGTCACCGCGCCATAGACGGGATCAAGAATGTCCAATACGTAAAAGGCATCGGAGTCGATGGAGTCGATGGTCGCGTCTGCGGGAACCCGACCGGGACGGAAACGCAAAATGAGCTGGTCGTTCTCGAAACGATCATAGTCCGCACCGATTAAAAGTCGGTGACGTAGCCCACCCGTGTTGAACTGGCCGGCCAGCTCGGCGCGCGCCACAGCGTATTCGGTCTCGAAATCCCTGAAGCGCCGGAAGCGCGATAGGGTGCGGCCGTCGAGAAACAGAGTCTGACGCCCGGCAAAATTCGGTTCTGTAGCAAACCCTTCGAAAGTCGTATCGCGATAGCCAAATCCCGCGAGAAGACTCCAGCTATCCGAAAAGCTGTGTTGTACCTCGAGCTGATGGCCCAGCACATCGGTTTGGATATCGCCATCGCCAGGCTCGCCGACAAAATTCTCCACGGGCATGATACCGACCTGGCCATTCAGGGAAACAACACCCCGATCGAAGGGGATGTCCTGCTGCGTGTATTCCAGTTCATAGGTCACACTGGTGGCGTCGCTGGCTCGCCAGGTAACTGACGGATAAAATCCGGCACGCCGTGTCTCTACGGTCTTTCGAAAGCTCTCGGCGTCATCGTAAAAGCCCACCAGCCGTAAGCCGATTTTATCGTCGGGCCCCAGCACTGTGTCGACATCACCCTCGATTCGGATTTGATTCCATCGCCCGTAGCTTGCGCGCAGCTCTCCACCATTTTCGAAGCTTGGGCGCTTGGTCACAAGATTGACTGCACCACCAGGCTCGCCGCGTCCAAACAGAGCCCCTTTGGGTCCTTTGAGTATCTCGACGCGTTCGATACCCACCAGATCTCGAGGTCCTCCGAATCCGCGACCGGCATTAAAACCATTCACAAGAAAACCACTGGGTAGATTCTCGTCGCCAGCAAAACCCCGAATAGCAAAACTATTCCACAGTCCACCGAAGTTGTTCTGCCGGGCCACTGATGCCGAGAGATCAAGTGCGTCGTTAAGATTTAGAGCACCGACTTCGCGAAGTAATTCCAGGTCGATTTCCTGCACAGCAGCCGGTACTTCCTGAGAGTCAAACAGTCCCTGGTAGGCTTGTCGCTTGCCGATTACAAACACGGTTTCGATCTCGCGGTCTGACACCTGCGCACCGGCCAGACTTGGGACTAGCGGCAATGTGGCAATAGCAGTGAAGATAATCAATGTACGCGGTGACGCAAGCTTGCACGCCTGCAGAGATAGGTAGTTCATGGTGAAGCCTCTTAGAATCCAGTAATAACAGATGCAGCGTTAAAAAAGCGCCGCAGGCTTCGTCGTCAGAAAGTGTAGATGCCTGGCCAGCTGGCCCCAGGTTTCTGCGTTGCAATGTCAGGCAAGCAAGGGAGCACTGTTAGCTGTTAGCCAGACGCGACAAAGTACTGCTTGGCGCCACTAGCAGAAAGCCGGCGGCGCTCGTGGAGGCTGGGTGTAACGGGGAAGTCCAAAAGGAAACGCAGAGTGAGCGATTGTCGTGGCGTGGCACGATTCGCTAACTGGGGTAGCGTCGGAATAGGTATCGAGTGTTAGTAGCGCTTCGTCGTCGTCCGCAGACGCGCTAAGCATGCAGCTAGCGCAATCGTGAAAATAAGGCGCCGGCGCGGAATCTATATCTACCGCATGTGTGTGCAAGGCCAAGAAAGACTGCAGAAATACGACCAGCGCGATAAGCACCGCGAACCGTTTTCCTGCTGTTTGCTGACACTGCATTGAACTTACTCTGAAAAACTTGTCGCTGTTTTAGCGGAAGTTGTGAGCTTCGTCAATGCCGGCGAGTTCGCTTGGGTCGATTTAGACACGCTGACGGAGCGTCCCACGCACTCTCTAGCACAGGCGGTTGTGGGCCGCAGCGACCATCGGGCAGACCTGCACCCTGGCAGCGCGAAGCATGGCTGCGCGGGCATATCTACGCCCCGTCTGTGGGCGGCCAGGATTTCGATTCGCTGCGCGATGAAATGGTTGGCCTCGATAGGCTTCCAGACGCCCAGACATCCTGGAACACAGATTCTGCAGAACAGCGTCATCAAGTTGAAACACAGACTCTAATATTTTACCGCAAGTTGCCGCTACCGATATGTGAAAGTAAGGATAGCGAGTATGTCGATCAAACAGGAAGCAAGGCTTAAATTAAAACTGCAGTCCATTGGCGCAGCGGGCGTAGTTTTTTTCGCGATCAAAGGGGTGCTTTGGTTAACAGTGCCACTACTGCTGTCAAATTGTTTCGCCGGAGGCTAGGAAACTCACCGATTGAAACACTGCTGTCTATTAAAGCCAAACAGCAATAGTTTTGACTTTCTGAATACGCGCAGCCTTGAAACTGCCGCGCGCACCTTTTCGTATTCTGTGCGAAAACGTGCTTGTTATCTTTGATAATCAATCACATACTTTTAAAAGCCCCTTTTAGAACAAAGGAAAACTCATCTTTACTTAGCTGGTAAGTAAACGGAGAAATCGCTGTGATAATCCGGACACTGGTTACTCTCTTACTTCTGGCGTTCGCGGGCTCCGTGCGAGCCGAACTTGACCTCCCAATAACTCCAGAATCGCCATTTCGCGTTTATGGCATTGCCGATGGATTAAATCAAACATCGGCTACCGCTGTGGCGCAGGATGCAGATGGTTTTATTTGGGTAGGCACGTTCGGTGGCCTGAACCGCTTTGACGGCCGTGACTTCGACAGCTACACGGTGCGCCAGGGACTCCGACATAATCTTGTACAATCGCTAATGGTAGACAGCGAGAATCGTTTGTGGGTCGGTGACGCAGCCGGAGGTCTCACGCTCATCAAGCACGGGCGAGTGCTTCGCACCTTTGACCCCCCAGGCGAAGCACGTGGTGATGTACGATCCATAGTAGAGCTGGACGACATGCTATACGTAGGTCGACAGCCCGGCGGCTTGATGTCACTTCCCCTGAACGATATGGAAGCCGGCCTCGAAGAAATCGAAGGTGCGCCCAATGAACTCATACGTCTCCTGACGCGTCCGGAAGGCGGAATCTATATGATCAGCGCCGACGGGATGTACGTATTCGAACCGGGAGCCATTCCAGCCATACGTAGTATTGCGCCCGGCATTCGAGCGGCGACAGGCACTGACAACGGCCAGGTTATTGTCGGTGACAAATCGGGAAAAATCGGCTGGCTGACCAACGATAACGTCGATTGGATCGATGTCCGTTATACGGACACTATCGGCGATATTGTAGTCAACGGTGACAAGGTCGAATGGGTTGTCATCGAGGACAACGGCATGCTGCCCTTTGGCGATGAGGATGCCAAACAGATGCTTCCCGGTGGCAGCCTGGCCACCAAGACAACCGTCTACGACGCAGAGGGCGTGCTGTGGGTACCCACGAGGATGGGCCTAGCACGCTATCTTGGTTCACGATTTCGCCACTATCCGCTGGAGTTCGAAGGCACTGCTCCCGAGGTATTCGCCATACTACCCGGTGACCAGGAAGACTTCTGGTTCGGCACCAGCCTTGGATTGCTGCACCTTGATCGCAACGGGCTGTTGAGCAACGTATCTGATCGACTTGGTTTCAACAGGTCCGAGATCCGTGATTTGGAATTTTCTCTCGATCGAAAAACACTCTGGATCGCCCACACCGTCGCGCCCACCTACGGCGTCGATCTAACGTCAATGAAGGTCAAGAACGTCATCGGCGATGACAATTCGATCATCATGTCTCTCGAGCGAGACAGCTCTGACAAGGTATGGTTCGGCTCTTACATCGGCACCCTGAGTGCATTTGATCCAGCGACCGGTCAATTGCGTGTGCATTTAATTGGAGAAGGCGCCTCTATTTACGCAACGGCTATCGCCGACGATGGTTACCTTTGGTTCGGCGCCAATCACCACGGTTTGTTTCGTATCGACACGACTTCGCCGGATGCGATACCAGAACTGGTTGTCAGTGAAGACGTGTTCGGTAGAGACTTCTACACCCAGCTAATTGTGGAGGGTGAAGGCGACTCCACCACACTTTGGATCAGCAGTATTGAGGGCGGTCTGTTTCGCTACCGCAACGGTGAAGTCGAACAAGTGATTTCTGATTCCTCAATTGCCGACTACACAATCTACTCCGTGCAACCATTGCCAGATAACACCTTGGTAATCGTTACCAACCGGGGGGTTTTCCGCTACGACCTGATCAGTCAGGCGCTCGAGCAGTATACGGCGCTCGATGGTTTCACTGCGATTGAAGGAAAGGTTCACGCCAACTTCTACGCCGAAGGGGACATGCTGATGATCGGCACCACGAGCGGTGTAACGCTTATGGATGTGTCGATACCCATGTCGGGGGTTGGCGTTCCGAAGCCTCTTATCACGCAACGCAGCGTGGATGATCAAGACGTCAGCAGCCTTGACTTCGCATCCCTTGATACAGCGTTCAACAAAGTAGTTATAGGCTTCACCGCGATATCAACGCGAAATCCCGCAGGCGTCGACTTCAGCTACCGTCTGGTCGGCGAAGATACCGAGTGGAGCCAGACGGCAGAAGCTGTAGCCACTCGATACTCAAAATTGAGACCAGGCGATTACCGCTTCGAAGTGCGCGCGCGGCTCCCTGGCGGTGCGTGGAGTACGCCGGCGGCATGGTCTTTTTCGGTACCCACACCGCTCTGGCGTACCTGGTGGTTTTTGACGCTGGCGATTGCCGCTGCTCTGGCGATCACCTGGGCTTTACTGCGGCTGCGGCTGCGCGCCGTGGCTCGCGCCAACAGTCGCCTGCGCATCGAAGTTGCGGAGCGCACCCAGTCCATTGAAGCAGGCCGACATCAGCTCGAGCACGCCAACAAAAAGCTGAGTAAGGAAATTCTGGAACGCCAAAAAGCAGACGCGCTACGCGAGGAAGTTGAGACACGCTTTCAGCAGGCCTACCAGAATTCACCCATCGGCATGGCGCTGGTCGACCCCGCGGGCTTGGTTTATAGCGCTAACCCAAAAATGAAAGAAATGTTCTGGCCCGAATCAGGCAACGAACCACGAAAGCCTTTGCTGGATGTGGTGAGCGACCGGGAGCGCGAAACATTTTCAGCGTATCTGACAGCTTGCGGAACGGGCGAGCCCCACGAAAGCAGCATCGAGGCCCGCTGTCGCGCTTCAGATGGTCACCCGCGACTCATCGATTTTCGGCCGGCCGCCATTCATGACGGCAGCGGGCGCCTTAAACACATCTTGCTCCTTGCAAACGACATAACTGAAAGTCGTGCAATGACCGATCAACTGGAGTATCAGGCAAGTTTTGATGAATTGACCGGTCTCATTAATAGACGAGCTTTTGCGCTGCGCCTTGAAGATATCGTGGCGGAATCAACGGGCGATGTTGACGCTTTTTTGATGTTCCTTGATCTCGATCAGTTCAAAATCGTAAACGATACCGGTGGTCATGCCGCCGGCGACAATCTCCTGCAAAAAGTCGCGCGACTCCTAACGGACTGTGTGCGCAATCAGGACATCGTGGCAAGACTTGGCGGCGATGAGTTCGGAATTATTGTCGTCAATTGCACGCAGGCCGTTGCTTTGCAGCGCGCCGAGCAGATTCGCCATCAAGTAGAGCGGCTTGAGTTCCCGTGGGAGCAAGAGATCTTGCGCATTGGCGTGAGTATTGGCGTAGTGCCCATCGCACAGGGGGGCCGCAATTTAAACGAGCTCCAGCAAGTGGCCGATGCGGCGTGCTATGCCGCAAAGGACGCAGGCCGAAATCGCGTACATCTGGTGTCAGGGATGGAAGACGCGGTGCATGAACGTCGCGGTGAAATGCGTTGGGTGCAGCGCTTGAATAATGCCATCGACAATGACGGCTTTGTTCTGTTTGCACAACGTATCGCCCCGCTATTCGACAGCGCAGAGCCAACAGAACGCATGGAAGTTTTGCTGCGCATGCGGGACCGTGATGGCGAAGGATTGATCCCACCGAGTGAATTTCTGCCCGCTGCAGAGCGCTATGGCTTGCAGGGTCGCCTGGATCTCTGGGTCGTCACCAAGGTAATTGAGACTCTCCGGCAATATGACAGTAGCGAAGTAGCGCGCCACAAGATCTGGGTAAACCTGTCTGGCGGTACCGTGGGGGACCCCAGGATTTCCAGTAAGTTTATCCGGCTTATTGAGGCTGCTTCCTTACCACCGGGTAGTATCAACTTCGAAATCACTGAGACCGCTGTTATCAGGAACATTGACGCGGCTACAAATATGATTGAAGGACTGCAGGCCAAAGGATGCCGATTTGCTCTCGATGATTTTGGAAGTGGCTTGTCATCATTCGGATATCTAAGAAAGCTGAAAGTGGATTACCTCAAGATCGACGGGCAATTTGTGCGTGACATCGTCACCAATAGAAACGACCGTACTTTTGTGAAGTCTATTATCGATATAGCCCACTCCCTGAACATGCGTGTAGTCGCCGAATTTGTTGAGGATGAAGACATACTGCATCTCATCAAGGAACTTGGGAGCGACGCGGCTCAGGGTTACTGTATTCACCGACCAGAACCGTTGGACCAATTACTGCTCACGACGATCCCGGGGGACACACCAGGGAAGATCGTGCCCATTGGTGATGCGGCTTCAGCACGGCAGGATGCAAAAACCACGCGGTAAGAGCAGAGATTTTGATGCGAACGCGGTCCCTTACAGCCCCCAAAAATGAGCTGTCAGTCACAATCAACTGCATCACTTGCATCGTTTACTTGCAAGATACAAAACACCCAGCCCTGATGAAGAGCAAAGGAAGTTAGTGCCAGCCAGTCGCCCGCAGGACGCTTCTGACGCGAGCGTAACGTGCATTTCTTCGTAGCGGCGAGAGCTGCCGATCTCAATATGTGTGTACGGGTAGACGCCTACGTCACGACACGCTGGTGTTCTCAAGATGCTGGTTATAAGTTTTGCAAAGTGATAATCCCTGATGGAAATACAGTCAGTTCGGACTGAGGAGTACGATGCCGCAGCCGGCCTGGCGAGCGTAACCGCCGTTGTAGTAAGAGCTGACGGTAGCAAAGAAAGCATCTGGTTTCGCGGGCTGCCAACGGCGGTGGCAGAATCGGCGACGAAATCAGCTAATCCGTGGTTAGTTCTCCTCCTGCCGGCGGCGGTCGCACTGGGCGAGGATGTTTCCACGGCACTGCCGGCTGATCGAGCGCTGGTACGCAACCTTCAAAGCCTGCAGCTGATATGGGAAACCTGGTTCCCCGGTCTAAACAGGATCAACCTTCAATGCGATACGGTCAGCGACTTCGTGCGCACAGAATCGCAATCCCGGGAAAAGGCATGCCTTTTTTCCGGCGGCGTTGACTCCTTTCACGTTCTGGCAGAACACGTTGGTAAAGACAGGGTTGGAGACCTGCATTTGCTGATCACCGTCGGCGGTTTCGACATACCTCTGGGCAGAGCCGATGAGTTTGACAAGGTGGCGGCCTCTGCTACCGCTGTTGCCCAATCGATAAACGCTCGATCAGTTTCGGTAGAAACCAACCTACGCAGTGGAAGTTTCGGATTAGCCGATTGGGGACGCATGTCCCACGGCTGTGCCCTGGCGGGAATAGGCTTGCTTTTTCAAAGCCAGATCGACGAATTATTTATCGGCTCAACGCGCACCTTCCCTAACCTGCGACGCTGGGGCTCACATCCCGTGACAGACCCGCTCTGTTCAACAAGCGCCATGAAGGTAACGCACTTCGGCTCTACCGTCAGTCGTGCAGAAAAGACCCGGATACTCTGTCTCTTACCACCAGCGCTTGAGCATCTTCGAGTCTGCTGGGAACAAGGAGCGGCTGGTAACTGTGGCGAGTGTGTCAAGTGCATCCGGACCATGGCCACTCTGCATGTTTTAGGGCAACTGAAAAACTGTATAACGTTTAAAAATGCCGAGTTTTCGCCACAAAAAATCAAGAGTTTGCATATTGCGAACCCTGGTGAAATTGCTTTCTTCGAGGAAATTCGTGACCTCGCGATTCTGCGTGGAGATAGGCAAACCCGAGCGGCCATTGAGCACGCGCTAAAGACATCAGAGAAAAAAAACCGGCGTTTAAAAGTAAGAGCGTCGATCCTGAACCCGCTTGCGAGGTGGATGGGTGACAAGCCTTTTTTCTGGAGGATTTCTGCAGCCATAGAGAACGGGTCCGGAGTTAATTGAGGAGACTGGACATGTCAGCAATAGCTAGATGTGAACAAAGCATGAAGCGCCCCCTTGAGGAGCTGCGTCCGTTTTTGATCGCCGCGAACGTAAGAGGGACGATCGACCCCATGCGTATGGTCGTGGGCGACGGCATCGGTAAGGTGGGTGATCTAATCCTGGGCACGGTTCTGCCCGAAGACGGCCAGGCAATTTGTGTGCTGGACCAGCAGCGTCATGCCCACGAGGTAACGGGGCCGGTCAAAGTGCTTGCGGTGCTGGGACCGAGAGATTCGTCCACACATGTTTGTGCTACGGTCCCCAGCGACGGACTTCCAGTCGCCAGTGGAACCCGCCTGCACTGGGTTGCGGGCGAAAGCGGGATAGTCGGCCAACTGGAGCGTGACGCGCCGCATGCCACAGTGCATCGACCCGAGTCGGCACTACCGTTCCTGTGCGAGGGATTGTTGCTCGGACTCTACAATGCGCCGATTAATATCCGCGCCTTTGGCATCGAGCAGATAGAAACACGCCTGACCAAACCGGTCATTTTTGTTGGCGCAACATCTACAGAGGCCGGAAAAACAGTATTGTGCGGTGAGATAATACGCCAACTGACGGAGGCGGGAGTACGAGTCGCGGCAACCAAGGTAACCGGGACAGGTGGAGTACGCGATTCGATGTACCATCTCGAATGCGGTGCGGCAGCAGTGCTCGATAGCGTGGATGCGGGGCTCATCTCGACACACTGCAATCCCGACGATTTCCGCGCACAGATCCCCCATTTGTTCCGCTCTCTCAGTGACCGCGCGGTAGACGTGATCGTGGCAGAGCTTGGCGGAGATCTTCTTTCTGCCAACAACCCCGTCTTGCTCAAACTCGACGAAGTAGTCGACAACACGCAGATGCTAGTTGTGATCTCCAATGACGCTCTTGGAGCCGCGGGTGTCAATGCGATGAATGAAGCCCAGTTTCGTTTTCCAGCGTCCAAGATCCGACATTTCACTTCGCCCTTTAGAAACCATGCCGGTATGCGAAGACGCATGGCACTAGCTGGGGTTATGGAGTGCTACGACCCCCGTTCGCCGACTGACCTGCAACTGATCGTCGAACAGATTCGCCACCTCGCGTATCGCGGCGGGACACGCGCAGAACTGTAAGAGACCCGCTGCAGCACATTTGACCAAGCGGGATAACCTTGCGACTCTACCCCCAGAGTAAATAACAGGGCAAAACAATGCAGGGATTCTTCAGGTCGGTCATCGCATGCTGCATGCTTCTATCCGTCTCATTGGTTCCGACATTTGCCGAGAACCGGCCCGGCGTTCAGCCAGCGCCGGACCGCGGTGAGAACGAGGGCGCCGGCCCCTTCGATCGCATGGTCATCCGCGGCGCGACGCTCATCAACGGCGATGGTGGCATGCCCGTCGGACCGGTGGATATCGTCATCGAGAACAACCGTATCGAAACGGTCAAAGTCGTCGGTGCTCCCGGCCTTTCTATCGAGGACGAGAATAGGCCCGAAGCAGGCACCCACGAGATCGACGCAACGGGCATGTACGTCATGCCCGGATTTATCGATAACCACGTCCACAGCGGCGGCGAACCCAAGGCTCCGGAGGCCGAGTACGCCTACAAGCTCTGGCTGGCTCACGGTATAACCACGGTCCGCGGCGTGCCCTTCGGTCTGCTCGAATGGTCTCTCGAAGAGAAGAAGCGCAGCGAGAGCAACGCGATCGTCGCCCCGCGTATGGTGTCTTTCCATCGTATCGGTACGGGTGAGGCCTGGGCGGAACGCTCGATCCGCACGCCGGAACAGGCGCGGGAATGGGTGCAATGGGCCAAGAAACAGGGTGTGGATGGCCTAAAGCTTGGCGCGCACCGCCCCGACATTATGGCCGCGGTCATCGACGAGGCGAACAAGCTCGGCATGGGGCAGACCGCCCACCTGGGCCAGCGCGGCGTGGCACGCATGAATGCGCTCGATGCGGCCAGACTGGGCATGACAGGCATGACCCACTTTTACGGCCTTTTCGAGTCACTGTACGACGACCATGACGTCCAGGACTGGCCCGCTGACCTCAATTACGCCAACGAGTACGACCGCTTTAGCCAGGTCGCACGGCAGTGGAGCATGATAGTAGAACCCGGTAGTGCGAAGTGGAATGCCGTGCTCGACGAGTTTCTAGGGCACGACTTCGTTATCAATCCAACGATGACCATCTATGCGGCGGGACGGAATGTGGAGTTCGCGCGCCAGTCGCCATGGCACGAGAGCTACACCCTCCCCACTATGAAAGAGTTTTACCGGGCAAGCCGCGCCGATCATGGCGCGTACTGGTATGACTGGACCACCGCAGACGAAATCGCCTGGAAAAAATTCTACCAGCGCTGGATGGCCTTCCTTGACGACTACAAAGATATTGGCGGCCGTGTCACCATCGGGACCGATGCTGGCTACATCTACAAGCTCTACGGCTTCAGCTATGTCGAGGAGATGGAATTGCTCCAGGAGGCGGGCTTCCATCCTCTTGAGGTTATCCGCGCCGCAACGCTCCACGGCGCAGAAGAGATCTTCGAGCCGCAGGGCAAAGCGATCGAGTACGGCCTGATCCAGGAAGGCCTGCTGGCCGACCTCGTAATTGTTGAGGAGAACCCGCTGCAGAACTTCAAAACGCTATACGGCACCGGCGCAGTTCGACTCAACGATGCCAACGGCCAGGCAGAACGTGTCGGCGGCGTGAAATACACGATCAAGGACGGCATCGTATACGACGCAAAGCAGCTGCTGGCTGATGTGGCCGAGATGGTCCGGAGCGCAAAGAAGTCGGAAGATTGAAAAATCGGCCCACTTAACCCACGCCTTGGAGCGCCGGTACTGCCCGATTACTCGGCAGGCGCCTCAGCTTAGGCCAACTTATATAAAATTATGTCAACTTTTATTTACACAATGGCTTGTAAACTTTACTATAATTACGACTTGGCTTTACGGGCAAACGTACCTGGCCAAACGCATGTAAGTATGTAAATTGGAGGCACGTCCATGGGACTGCTAACGCGCACTCAGGAAACCGCACCGTGTGAGGTCGAGGTCAGTCATTGCTTTGACAGCCTGCATGCTCACCTGAAATTTCTCAATGGCGCAGTGATTCACCCGGGCGACGAGGTGCAGGTGCACGGCGCTCCCGTTATGGCTCCCTACGGCGAGGTGATCTGCGAAAAACGCATCGCCACGATTACGCGTGCATCGTCGCTGGAACAATTCTGGACACGCGTCACGGGTAATTTTGAGTTTATGGAGCTGTGCGAATTTTCTTTTTCTGACGAGGTTTCACTATGAACCAAGCTATCAAACCTGAAGTCGCGCACTCTGCGGATGCCACCACCGTAGAAGATGCACTGAATGCAGGAAACTACCGACGGGCGGTCGTTGATAGTGCGGCGGCTACTGAGGTGGCAATGAGCAATACCTTGCTGACACCTCGCTTTTATACAACAGACTTTGACGCTTTGGACGCCATTGATGTCACGCCAGTGCGCAAGGAATGGGACAAGCTGATTGCGCAGATGCAATCAGACCCCAACAAGGGCCACTTCAAGAAAAACGAAGACTGGGACCACATCGATTGGGAGGGCATGGAGCCCAAGCTGCGCGCCGAATTCACTGACTTCCTTATTTCTTCGTGTACTGCTGAGTTCTCTGGCTGTGTGCTGTACAAGGAAATGAAGCGCCGCGGCAAAAATAAGGACATCGTCTCGCTATTCCAGCTTATGGCACGTGACGAGGCGCGCCACGCGGGCTTTATCAATGATGCGCTTCGCGAGGCGGGTATCGCAGTGAACCTTGGCTTTCTTACAGATAAGAAAAAGTACACGTACTTTAAGCCAAAATTTATTTTCTATGCGACCTATTTGTCGGAGAAAATCGGCTACGCGCGCTACATCACGATCTTTCGCCACTTGCAGGAAAACCCGCAGTACCGCTTCCATCCCATATTCAAGTGGTTCGAGCAGTGGTGTAACGATGAGTTTGGACACGGCGAGGCTTTTGCTCTACTCATGAAAACCGACCCGAAGCTGACCCGTGGCGTCAATCGCTACTGGATCAAGTTTTTCCTGACCGCTGTTTATTCGACCATGTATGTGCGTGACCATCAGCGGCCCGTTTTTCACAAGGCCCTCGGCGTCGACCCCGATTGGTACGCGCACGCCGTATACGAAAAGACCAGCGAGATTTCCCGCCAGGTGTTTCCGCTAACTCTGGACATTGAACATCCGCGATGGCACAAGAATCTTCGCAAATTGCAGCAGGCCAATGCGGATCTCGCCAAGGCGAAAGAGAACGGCGATCTACTCAAGCGCTGGGGTGCGATGGCGCGAGCAGGGACCGCATTCGTTGCACTGATGAGCATACGCTCCATTCCAAACGAAGTACCCGAGAGTTCGTGTTTGGAGCCGGCCTATTAGGACAACGGTTTAGGGCAAGGACTTAGGGAAACGACTTAGGGAAAAGACGCGCGACGAAATGGTACGCTTGGCATGCCAACTGGCGTGGGCCCAGCCGGGCCGGTCTCAGCTAAACAAAGCCTAAGCCTTTGTCCGGGCAAGCTGACCTAAATAGCCTTCAGCCGTGCTCGAACAATCGGCATAACTGCTCGCACACCGAGCCAAGGGGTTCGCAGCTTTGCGAAACCCGCGCCATTAGCAATGCGCCTTCAATAGCACTAATACACAGAGTCGATAGTGCAGCGGCGTTGCCTTCTGTCTCCGGGCGCCGGAGCAGCACATCAGTAATGACATCGCGCCATGCCCCCAACGCTTCATCGCCGGCAAGCGTTATCTCAGGGGAGTGCGGGCTTGTCTCCAATAGCGTTGTCGCAATAGGACACCCCTGACGGAAGTCGGACTGCTCCAGCCACAGCCCAAGCAAAGCAGTATAAGCACGCAGAAACTCTCCGCCGCTATCGCTCTGTTGCGCAAGCTGGACAAGCGTTGCGGTGACGACTTCACCTGCAAGGCGCACGGACGCGGCGGCCACGGCTTCCTTGCCGCCGGGGAAGTAGTGGTACAACGAGCCCTTCGGCGCACCGCTCGCACTCAATATGTCGGCAACTCCCGTTGCCGAATAGCCGCGCTCTCGAAACAGCATGATCGCCGCCGACAAAATGGCGTCGCGGTGTTTTGGTTGGCGTCCCATTGGGCTTCTCGCTTTTATAAACCGATCGGTCTATTATGCGTTTTAAAATAGACTGTAAGGTTTATTATATGCGACAGCTTACGCTGACGGGCACGCAGCAACTAGAGTGGTGGGACGTACCGGCGCCGCGACTTGAGAATGACAAACAGGCTCTGGTGCGGCCGGATTGTGTGGCTCGCTGCGACCTGGATGTCTACATGTACCTCGGCGTCTACACTCGAAAGCCGCCCTACGCGTTCGGTCACGAGATGGTAGGCACCGTAATCGATGTCGGTAGCGCAGTTAAAACCGTACAGCCCGGGCAACGCGTGGTCGTACCGTTTCAGATTAGCTGCGGCGATTGCCGTGCTTGCGTGCGTGGCTGGAGCAACGCATGCACGTCAGTCGCGCCCATGGCAGGCTACGGACTTGGAACCCACCCGGACAGGGACTGGGGCGGCGCGCTCTCGGATCTTGTCCGCGTACCTTTTGCGGATGCGATGCTGATGACCCTGCCCGAGGGCGTCTCTGCGGAAGCTGCCTGCGGGGCTGGTGACAACATCGCGGATGGTTTTCGAACAGTTGCGCCGTTGCTGGCGCGCTTCCCCAAGGAATCCGTGCTGGTTGTGGGAGGACTGGCACAAAGCGTTGGACTCTATGCGGTTCTGGCCGCCGTGGCCCTCGGGTCTTCGCGCGTAGTCTACGTCGACAGCGACCCCGCTCGTCTGTTGCAAGCTGCGGCTCTTGGCGCCGAAGTACACAACATCGACTTTACCAGGCAGGAAGCAGATGCGGACCGGTATCTAATCACGGTAGATGCTGCTGCGACGCCTGAAGGCCTTGCTTTCGCGCTGCGCTCTACCGCAGCGTGTGGATTCTGCACCAGTGTGTCGGGAGGTTTAGGCAGTAACGCGTCGCTACCACTAGGATCTATGTACCTGAAAGGTGTGACCCACGAAGTGTCACGGGTACACAGTCGGGATGTCATGCCGACGGTGCTTGAACACATATGCTGCGGCAAACTCGACCCCCTGGCCATCAGCGCACACATCCTGAACTTTGAGGCTGCACCGACAGCCATGGGTAATGGCGACATTAAGCTAATCTTTAAACGCGAAGCATGAGCCAAGGAGCACGCGGGCTGCGCTCCGGGGTATGTTGCCTGGCTCGAACCAGTGCGGGAGGGAGTGAAGCCTGGAGATCGGGAAACCGAAGTTATAAACTTCCGGGGGACGCTAGTAACCACGGTCACTGCTTAGTTTCCTGCATGCAGCGTCTATTGAAGCTGCGAAACAGAAGATTGGACGCCCCCAGCTTCGAGCTTTCTCTTTCATAGAACGCAAAAACGAATCGCAAGCCATCTAAAGGAGACGCGTTGTGAGGTTCCTCCGCAGTTTTACCGTCCTGGTCACACTCACTATGCCTTTTTACCTGGCACCGGTACCGCAGCAAGTGCTCGCGAAAGATGCGACGCCTATCCGCGCGCCGCTACCGCCTGTTGTTCCGTGGAGCGGCGCCAGCGAAGCGCTGACTGTCCCAGCGAACGACCTCTGGATCACGCCAGCAGAGCGAGACGCTTTTAGAATCACCCCAGGCTACTCGGAGACCCGACAGTGGCTGCAGCGTTTGACCGACGAGAGCGAACTACTGACCCTGCATAGTTTTGGCCGCTCTGCCGAGGGCCGGGAGTTGTTCTACGTGCGTGCAACACCAGTGCGAGAGCGTGAAGACGGAACCGCCCGCCCCGTGGTGCTGATTCAGGCAGGCATACACGCGCATGAAATCGATGGCAAAGATGGCGGACTCATGTTGCTGCGCGACATTGGTCTTGGCGCGAAAGCAAACCTTGTGGATATCGTCGATCTGGTCTTTGTTCCTATCTACAACGTGGATGGACACGAGCGCGCAAGCACTTTTAACGCAGCTCATCTGCGCGGACCCGACAATCACGGCACCCGCACGACCGCACAGTCTGTCAATCTGAACTTGGATTACGCAAAGGCCGACGCACCAGAGACGCGCGCAATGCTGCGGCTTATTCGCGAGCTAGACCCGGTGCTCTACATTGATGTGCATGTATCGGATGGCTTCGATCACGGCTACGATGTCACCTACACCTACGCCGCTTGGGGGCGTTACATGCAGTCCGAGGCCATCGCAGACTGGCTAAACGGACCGTTCGAGGACAGCGTAAACGCGTTTCTTCGCGCCCAGGGGCACAATCCGCATTTTTATCCCAGCGCGATTGATGACCACGATATTAAAAAAGGCCTGCGCGTATCCGCTGAGGGCCCCCGGTGGTCAACCGGCTACGGAGATTACTCTCGTATGCCGACAGTGCTAGTAGAGATGCACCACCTCAAGCCATACCGTCAGCGCGTGCTTGGCGCCTATTCGATGATGGAAGGAGCGCTGCGAGCGGCAACGGAGCACCTTAGTGAGCTTCGTACATCTATTGCAAAAGACCGCCAACAACGGCCCGAGTCCCTGGCGGTGCGCTGGGAGCGTGACGAGAAGCCCATGGAAGTGATTTCTTTCACGGGCATGGCCTATGAGCGCTACGCGTCTGCGGTATCGGGCGAGCACGAAGTACGTTATCTCGGACGAACTGAAACCTGGAAGCTTCCTGTAACCGGTCAGCACCCGGTAGCTGAAGTTCAGCTGCCTCAGGCCTGGTGGATCCCGCCGGCGGAGACGCGCGTCATAGAGCTTCTGGAGATTCATGGGATCAGGCATGAGCGAATTGAGACGGCCCGGGAACTCGAGCTCGATACCATCTACATGCACGACCTTCAGCTGGGGCGCGTCTACGACATACGGCCGCAGATGTCTGGCACGGCACTCCACAGCGTAGGCGCTACGAGGATGCCCGCCGGTTCGATCCGAGTGCCGTATGATCAGCCCCTGGGGTTGTTGGCTGCGGCGCTTCTTGAGCCCGAGGCAATGGACTCGCTGTTCTCTTCCGGTTTTTTCCCACAGATGCTCAAGAAAGACGGTCCAATGGAGCGCTTTATCGCGACGTCACTGGCCACACAAATGCTTAAAAGCAATCCGGCGCTGCGCAAGGAGTTCGACAGGAAACTAGCAGCTGATCCGGTGTTTGCCGCCGATGCGCAAGCGCGGCTGCTCTGGTTTCAGGATCGTTCTGCTTACGCTGACAAAGCTCATGGTCTTTATCCAATACGGCGAGAGCTTCGTCCTGCTACTCTCAGGACGATGAGCAGCGGAGTCCATTAAATATCTGCACGTGGCGTACGAACCAGTATCTAAACCTAAGCAACAAAAGCACGCGCGACCATGTCGAAAAAAACTTTGGTGCCCGGCGGTTCCTCGGGCGTGGGCGAAGCGTGTCTATGTCAGTAGCGGGAGTCCCACGAATGCGTTGCTCCTTCATGACTCCGCTTCCAACCCTCGCGATCGCCAGATCAAAAACAGCGCTGGAATTACAATCAGCGTCAGAAGTGTTGCACTGACCATGCCACCTACCATGGGGGCCGCAATGCGCCGCATGACTTCTGACCCGGTACCCGAGCCGAACATAATCGGCAGCAGGCCTGCGATAGTTGCGCATACGGTCATCATGATGGGACGCACTCGTAACACCGCGCCCTCGATCACCGCTTGCCGGATGTCACGAACCTTGAGCAAGCGTCCCTCTGCCTTTACCAAGTGTTTCTGCCGCTGCAAGGCTTGGTTCAAGTAGACCAGCATGAGCACACCAATCTCAACCGCCACCCCCGACAAGGCGATGAACCCGACCCCCACTGCCACGGACAGATCGTACTCCAGCAGATACATGAGCCAGAAACCACCGATTAGCGCCATCGGCAAGGTCCCCATGATAATGGCGACTTCTGCGAATCGACGAAAATTGAGATACAACAACAACACAATGATGGCGATGGTGGCTGGGGCGACCAACGTCAGTCGCTCTTTGGCACGCACCATGTATTCATATTGGCCCGACCATGAAAGCGAATAGCCCGCGGGGAGGTCTATGCCCTTAGCCACAGCCTCCCCTGCTTCAGCGACATAGGATCCCAGGTCACGATCGGCGATGTCTACGTAGGTCCATCCGTTTGGTCTTGCGTTTTCGCTCTTGATGACAGGCGGACCATCAGTTACGCGAACGTTCGCAACGTCAGCCAGCGCAATCCGGGCTCCCTGCTCGGTAATGATGGGCAACAACTTCAGCTGCTCCAGCGAATCGCGCACGCGCTGTGGATACCGCACATTCACTGGATACCGCTCAAGTCCCTCGACGGTCTGGGTGACGTTCGTACCACCGATCGCTGTGCGCACGATGCCCTGTACGTCATTGATGTTGAGTCCGTAGCGTGCAGCACGTTGTCGATCGATATCGACATCGATGTAACGTCCACCGGCGACACGTTCGGAATATACCGATGCGGTACCCGGCACATCTCCAAGAACACGCTCAAGCTCTTGTCCTAAGCCTTGAATCACCGTGAGGTCGGGACCGGCCACCTTGATGCCGACTGGCGTCTTGATACCGGTGGCCAACATATCGATGCGCGTTTTAATCGGCATCACCCAGGCATTGGTCAGTCCTGGGTAGCGAACGATCCGATCAAGCTCGCCCCGGATACTCTCGGAAGTCATACCCGCGCGCCATTCCTCGAACGGTTTCAACTGGATGACCGTCTCAATCATCGTCAAAGGTGCGGGATCAGTTGCGGTATCGGCGCGGCCAACCTTGCCAAAGACGCTTTTAACCTCAGGCAAAGTCCGAATCATCTTGTTGGTCTGCTGTAGAATTTCTCGTGCCTTGTCAATGGATACACCGGGATACGTCGTCGGCATATACATCAAGTCCCCTTCGTCGAGGGACGGCATAAACTCCGATCCCAGCTGGGTCACTGGCCACAGGCCTATCACCAATATGACCGCCGCACCGGCAAGTGTGGTTTTGGGGAAGCGCAACACTGTTTTAATCACTGGGCGATAGAGCGCAATGAGGCCGCGATTGACAGGGTTTTTGGCTTCTGGGATCACCGGTCCACGAATTAGATACCCCATTAGCACCGGGACAAGAGTAATAGCCAAGCCGGCCGACGCTGCCATAGCATAAGTCTTGGTGAACGCCAGCGGCGCAAAAAGACGGCCCTCCTGAGCTTCGAGAGTAAACACGGGCAAAAAGCTAAGGGTGATGATCAACAGCGAGAAGAACAGAGCGGGCCCGACCTCGCTGGCGGCCTCGCCCACTACCCGCCATCGATTTTCGTCTGTCAACGGCTCGCGCTCTATATGCTTGTGGACGTTCTCAATCATGACGATAGCGGCGTCTACCATCGCGCCGATGGCAATCGCGATTCCGCCCAGGGACATAATGTTCGCGTTCACACCCTGCAGTTTCATGACGATGACGGCGATCAGAATTCCTATGGGAAGACTGATCAGGATCACCGCAGCTGATCGCAGGTGAAAAAGGAAGACGGCGCAGATCAGGCCCACCACAAGAAACTCCTCGATAAGCTTGCCCTGGAGATTGTCGACCGCTCGATTGATCAATGTTGAGCGGTCATAGGTTTGAACGATCTCAACACCGTCGGGCAAACTGTCTTGTAGTGACGCGAGGCGCTGCTTGACGGCGTCAATCGTTTTGGACGCATTGCCGCCCCACCGCATCACGACTACCGCACCGACGACCTCGCCCTCGCCATTGAGCTCGGCAAGGCCGCGACGCATCTGGGGTCCAATACGAACTTCGGCTACATCACTCAGAAATATCGGCGCTCCGCTCTTACTAAAACCCAACGGAATCGTGCGAAGATCTTCGACCCCCGTTAGATATCCACTGGCACGCACCATGTACTCAGCTTCGGCCATCTCCACAACCGAGCCGCCTGCTTCCTGGTTGCCCTCACGGATGGCGCTGTTAACCTTCGATAGAGGTATTTCGAAGGCACGCAGTCGGTCAGGATCGACGATGACCTGATACTGACGGACCATCCCGCCGATGGTTGCGACCTCGGACACTCCGGGCACCGTCTGTAGTTCGTACTTTAAAAACCAGTCTTGCAGACTGCGCAGCTGCGATAAGTCGTGAGCACCGGTGCGATCGACCAACGCGTATTCATAAATCCAACCCACACCGGTCGCGTCCGGGCCAAGCGCGGGCTTTGCAGCATCGGGTAATTGCCCAGCGACCTGGCTTAGATACTCGAGCACCCGCGAACGAGCCCAGTAAAGATCCGTATCGTCCTCAAAAATAATGTACACGTACGAGTCACCGAAAAACGAATAGCCGCGGACTGTCTGAGCTTTAGGCACCGAAAGCATGGCCGTGCTCAGGGGGTATGTAACTTGGTCCTCCACAACCTGTGGCGCCTGACCAGGGTACGAGGTCTTGATGATGACCTGCACATCAGACAAATCGGGCAAGGCATCGATCGGTGTTTCCCGCAGCGAATAAATGCCCCAGGCGATCACTAGACCAGTGACCAACAACACCAGGAAACGGTTGAGCAGCGACCAACGAATGACAGCCGTTATCATGGGTGTTCCCCAGCAGGCGATGCGTCCGCATCTTTTGGTGGCACCTTATGCCCCTCATGCCCCTCATGCCCCTCATGCGCTGGCGCAGCGTCGATCTTTGACATGTCGTGCCCCGCATGGGGGTCTGCGTCTGGACTGCTACTAGTAGGCATCACGTGCCCGTCATGTTTTTCACCATTCGGCAACGACATGGGCATTGTCATGGGCATTGTCATGGGCATCGCCATCGAGCCGGCCATATCCACTGCGGGTGTATCCAAACGTTTGAGCGCACTGTCGATGTTTGACTCGGAATCGATTAGGAATTGTCCGGACGTAACCACACGGTCGTCCGTAGACAAACCTGATAGCACTTCAATGCGATCCCCCGATTCAATGCCCAGCGAGACCGACTGTGACCGGAACTTTCCATTGTCGCGGGCGACCACGACGCGATCGTTAGCACCCCCTCGTATTAAGGCTTCGAGTGGTATGTGCAGTGTCGAAGAACTTTCACTGACCGCGATGGTCGCCCGGGCAAACATATTGGGACGCAATAGCCCGCTGGAATTGTCCAGGCGAATCCGCGCGGTCAGCGTGCGAGTTTTCTGATCAAGCTCGGGGTAGACATAATCGACCTCACCCTCAAGAACCTTGCCCGGTAGCGACTCGAGTTCAATCCGTGCCGCCTGCCCGGCAGCAACCCATGTCGCCTGGCGCTCAAACACCTCAACCAGTAACCAAACATCATTGAGGGAGCCGATCGACATGATGTCGCTCGCAGCCGTGACATACGCCCCCTCGCGAACCGAGAGATGCGCGACCACGCCACTGGCAGGCGCTTGAACACGGATGCGTTCCGTGACGCGGCGCTCGCGCGTCAGGCGACCAATGTCACTGTCGCCAATACCCAAAGCTAGCAATCGTTCGCGTGACGCTTGGTGTAGCGACGTATTGCTGCTACGTAACGCCGCAAGATATTCCCGCTGCGCATTCACCAAACTGGGAGAGTAGAGATCGAATAGTGTCTCACCCTTAACAACCGGATTACCTGTCGCAGTGACTGCGAGGCGCTCGATCCAGCCATCAACGCGAGTCGCGATGGTATGCAGAGAATCCTCGTTGAAGCTTACATAGCCGACGGTCTCTATCACACGTGACAAGGAACCTTGTTGAACAGATGCCGTGCGTACACCCAAGCTGCTAATCACAGTCGGCGAAATTTGCACCACGCCGACCTCTCGCCCTCCCGCTTCATCCGCGTACACAGGGACCAAATCCATGCCCATGGGGGATTTACCGGGCTGGTCACGACGGTAGTTCGAATCCATCGGTGCTTTGTAGTAGAGAATCTCCCGTTCTCCGTTCGCATTACTCGCCGGCGCTGTCCCAATCTGGGATCGACCTACAAAAAAGCCAATTGCCAGAGCGGCTACTATGGAAATCACTGAGACGATTAAGGTCTTCAAGGGCTTATCCCTCCGAGGTTAGCGAGAACCGCATGGCTCTGTGCGCGCTCGGCTTTAAGTCGTTCCAATTGAACGCGAATATCGAGCACGTCAATTTGCCCGCGCATCACGTCGTCGAAATCGCTGTTTTCACTCTGATAAGCGAGTAACGCCGCCTCAGCGCGATCATCCGCCTGCGGCACGATCGTGCGTTGGTAGAGCTCGACCTGACGGTTCAAATCCTCCCAGCGTCCGTAAGCGCCACGCAGTTCGGATTCCAGTTGCCGGCGAAGCTGCTCGAGTTCCTGACTTGCTGCATACCGTTCCTTGCGCGCGGCAGCGACCACTCTGTCCTGTCGTTTATCTCGAAACAGCGGCACGTCAACGGTCACCATGACACTCAAAAAATCTGAGCGTGCTTCACCGGTGGGCAAGGCGCCGTCGCGGTAGCCATAGCCCACATCAATCGCCCAGTCCGGTTTGTACTGCTGTTCGGCCAGCTCAACGCCAGTGCGCTGAGCGCTGACAAGTGACTGCGCCGCCAACAACCTCGGATGCTCAGACAGGTCTTCTATCAAAGTCGACAGGGATGGTGGCTGCGCCCATATCGGCAAACTTGTCCCGACCGATAGCGAGGCGGCGGTTCCTACCCATTCCGAAAGCATGGCCCGTGCCTGCGCAAGACTCTTATTGATGCCCAACAGTCGATCGTCCAGGCGACTCAGCTCGAGCTCCGCCTGGAGCAGGTCCTGCTGATCACGGCTACCGAGGCTGTAGAGCGAGCTCGTTACGGTCACCAGATCCTCAAAGTACCGGCGTGAGTCGGTGACGATAGTGTGGGCTTGCTGCCAGTAGTAAACCGTTATCCAGGTCTGGCGGACCCGCATTAGAACCTCTCGCTCACGCGCCGAGGCGATGCGTTGCATTTGCCTCTCCAACTCAAGGTAGCGCTCGGAACCCAGAGAGCGTGTTTTGCCGGCTGGAAAGGCCTGGCGTACGCCCAGCTGTGCCTGGGTCATGCCCTCGGTGGTGAAACCGCCAGACTCAATAGGAAAGTTGACCGCGCCGATGCGGAACTGGGGGTCCGGAAGCTGGCCTGCGATTACTGACCGCTCCGCCAGGGAGTCGGCACGGGCAAGAATCGCTTCGCGGCCCGGTTCGGTATCTAGCGCGAGGCTTTCTGCCTCATTCAAGGTAAGGACTACCTGGGCGTTCGCGCCTACCGCAACTACCAAGGATAGTAGATAAAACACGGCCTGGGTTTCGGCTTTGAATCGTCGATTGGGCAGCACGGCCAGTCTCCTATTGCATACCGCCCGCTACCACCCAAAAGAGATGGGCCGCCGGGCGCGGAAAAAGTAGAAATCTAATGAGTAATTCGAGGGCCGCCAGATACGAGTCTCTGAGATCAGATCGTTATGGCATTTGAGGGACATTTCGAACGAGCGAACTTCTGCCAGAAGTGCTTGGCAACAACAGAGCACTCATTCGCAGCGAATCACCTGCAGAAGCAGATGCTAAATTTAGGCCTAGACTAGAAGTAAGATATGTTGGGCGACGAGCGTCTCTGCCAGGTAAGGATTACTAGACAGTGGTGGGCTGGTGTCAGAGGTCTGCCTGAAAGACGCGACGCTACAGAACACCTTTGCAGTAAGCGGCCCTGAATCAGGCGAGTCACGCTCGCCAATAAGGATTGCGATCGGGGCTTCGGCTACAGAGCCCGCGACCGATACCGTCTCGCAATGCGCGCAATCATGCTCAGAGCCTGCGTCTCGTTCGATAGGTTCTGAGGGTTCACCGTGACACGGTGCGTCTGCGATGATCGCAGCCGTATAACTGGCGGTATGCTCTATCAAAGAGGCTTGCACAGAATCGGCCACGCAGCCGCACAACAGTTGCCCAGCGATAAGACTAAACGCTAAGACATGAGCCACAGATGTGCGGAAAATCTGCATAAATCCAATGAACTATCTTCGACAATCACGTAAAAACTATACCCCGAGGGGGTACCTGTCAATGAACAAGCCGTTTTCGACGATAGATGCTGGCGACATCACGACCCAACGGGAACACATTACTGAGCTGGTGGGCTTGTTTGGCCGCCTGAAAAGATAGGACAGGTTTGTTAAAGCGAGTGCTTATAGACAACTGCAGGTCGAGATCTGAGGCGATGCCATCAGTTAGAAACAGATAATCTTTGTAGAATATCGTGTCACGATTTACTTTCACTCCCACTCTATCGTAGCCGGCGGCTTACTACTCACGTCATAAGTAACCCGGGAAATACCGCTAATCTCATTGATAATCCGGTTGGATACAGTCTCCAACAGTTCATAAGGCAAGTGCGCCCAACGGGCGGTCATAAAGTCGACGGTCTCCACCGCGCGCAGCGCAATGACATATTCGTATCGCCGCGCATCCCCTACCACGCCCACCGATTTAACAGGTAGAAACACCGCAAACGCCTGACTGGTTTTCTCGTACCACCCCGCGGACCGCAGCTCCTCGATAAAGATAGCATCGGCCCGCCGCAGCGTATCGGCGTAGTCTTTTTTTACCTCTCCCAGTATCCGCACGCCCAGCCCGGGACCAGGGAAAGGATGTCGGAACACCATATCGTGCGGCAGGCCCAGCTCTAAACCAATCTGCCGTACTTCGTCCTTGAACAATTCCCGCAGTGGCTCCACAAGCTCCAGCGCCATGTCATCAGGCAGTCCACCGACATTGTGGTGGGACTTGATCACGTGTGCTTTCCCCGTTTTGGCACCGGCTGATTCAATAACATCCGGATAAATCGTGCCCTGCGCAAGCCAGCTTACATCCTGGATTGCAGTCGCCTCTTTGTCGAAGACTTCGATGAAGGTGTTCCCGATGACTTTGCGCTTATCTTCAGGGTCGCTGACCCCTTCGAGCCGTCCGAGGAAAAGCCCCGACGCTTCGCTACGAATCACGCGAACGCCCATGTTCTGCGCAAACATCTCCATGACCTGATCGCCTTCGTGCAAGCGCAGTAAACCGTTGTCCACAAATACACAGGTGAGCTGATCGCCAATCGCTTTGTGCAGCAGCGCCGCAACCACCGATGAGTCCACACCACCGGACAGGCCCAACAGCACCTTGTCCTGGCCCACGGTCTCTCGCACGCGAGCGATTGCATCCTCAACGATTCGCGCCGGCGTCCACAGTGCCTCGCAGGCGCATATGTCCAGGACAAAATGCTGAAGGATGCGTTTACCCTGCAGCGTATGCGTGACCTCTGGATGAAACTGAATACCGAACCAGGGATGCTCTCGGTGCGACATCGCCGCAATTGGGCAGGAGTCAGTCTCTGCTACGCAGTTGAAATCAGGCGGCAACGAGGTCACCTTGTCACCATGACTCATCCACACATCAAGCAGGCCCTGGCCATCCTGTCCCACATGATCACGAATATCGTGCAGGAGTGGGTCCGAGCCCGAACTGCGAATCTGAGCGTAGCCAAACTCACTCACGCCGGAGCCTTCTACCTTGCCGCCGAGCTGCGCGGCCATGGTCTGCATGCCATAGCAGATCCCGAGTACCGGCAGATTGCCAGTGAACAAGCATGCTGGCGCTCGTGGTGAACCGTCCTCTGCTACCGATTCCGGGCCGCCAGACAAAATTACGCCGCTTGGCGCAAACGCGCGAATGTCGTCCTCGCTGATATCCCAGGCGCGAACCTCGGAATACACACCGATCTCGCGCACTCGCCGCGCAATCAATTGAGTGTACTGGGAGCCAAAATCCAATATGAGGATACGGCTGGCGTGTATATCAGTCATGGTGTTATTCGCTTTAGGAGGTAAGCAAAGGGTTAAGTTGAGAGATCTTTAACGGCCCTCAGCTGAGGATACTTATTTAGAGGTCTCTTCTTTGAGCCATTTTCAAAGGTCATTCTTTACAGCTGCGTCGCGACAGCGGCGTATAAACCGGCCTAGCTGACCGGATAGTTAGGCGCCTCCTTGGTGATCGACACATCGTGTACATGTGACTCGGACATGCCCGCCGCGGTAACACGTACAAACTGTGGCTTGGTGCGCATCACCTCGATATCAACGCTACCCGTGTAACCCATGGCTGAGCGTACTCCACCCATTAACTGGTGAATGATTGCCGATGCGGGGCCCTTGTAGGCCACCCGGCCCTCAATACCCTCGGGAACGAGCTTCTCTGCGCCCTGGCTTGCATCCTGAAAGTAGCGATCGGAAGACCCCTGGTTAGACGCCATTGCCCCGAGCGACCCCATGCCACGATAGGACTTGTAGGTCCGACCCTGGTAAAGCTCAATCTCGCCAGGCGCTTCCTCGGTGCCCGCGAACATGCTGCCCATCATCACCGCATGCGCCCCCGCCGCAATCGCCTTGGCGATATCCCCAGAAAAGCGAATACCGCCGTCAGCGATTACCGGCACATCGTATCTCCCGGCCAGTGCAGTTACCGCCTCCGCGATCGCGGTTATTTGCGGCACGCCGATACCGGTCACAATTCGCGTCGTGCATATAGACCCTGGGCCGATACCAACCTTGACGCCGTCGGCGCCGGCCTCGGCCAGGGCAAGCGCAGCCTCACCGGTTGCAATGTTGCCGCCGATAACCTGAATATCCGGGTAGTCCCTCTTAATCATACGTATGCGTTCAAGAACGTTACGCGAATGACCGTGCGCGGTATCCAGTACCAGCACATCGACACCGGCAGCAACAAGTGCCGCGACGCGCTCCTCTGTATCTGCGCTTGTGCCGACGGAAGCACCAACCCGCAATCGCCCGTAGGAATCCTTGCAGGCATTCGGATAGTTCTCGGCTTTGTCAAAATCCTTGACTGTAATCATGCCTCGAAGATCGAAATCCTCGTTAACCACCAGGATCTTCTCGATGCGGTGCTGATGCAGGAGACGCTGTACTTCGGCTGAATCGGCTCCCTCGCGCACAGTGACCAGACGTTCGCTGGGCGTCATCAGCGACGCTACCGTCTTGTTCATTTCTGTTTCAAAGCGCATGTCCCTGCGCGTAACGATACCGACCAGGTCATCACCGGCAAGCACAGGCACGCCGGAGATACCGTTCGCCGAAGTCAGCTCAATAAGCTGCGCAAGCGTCGCATCCTGCTGAATCGTGATCGGGTCTTTTACAACTCCACTTTCGTATTTCTTGACCCGCAGTACCTGCGCGGCCTGATCTAGCACACCCATGCTTTTGTGGATGATGCCAATCCCGCCCTCTTGCGCCATGGCTATAGCGAGACCCGCTTCGGTCACCGTATCCATTGCAGCAGAAACAAGCGGCAGGTTAATGTCTATATCCCGGGTCAGGCGGGAACGCAGGGATACATCTTTAGCAACTACGTCAGAATAGCCAGGCAGTAGCAGCACGTCATCGAAGGTCAATGCCTCCTGCTGGATGCGCAGTGCAGTATCCGGCGAAGCGCCGCTCGTGTGAGAAGAGTTGCTCGATTGAGAAACGAGCAAGGATTCGCGCGACATGTCCCCTCCTTTTGTTTGTGCGGTGTGTGCGGTGTGTACGCTCTAAACATTTCGTGGAGTAAACTCCCAATTATAGATCTTTAGCGCGCCTGACGTAAGCGCTCATCCTAACCACAAACATTAATTCTGGAATCCACTGACGTGCCAGCAATGACACCCAAACCCGAGGCCCTGACCCCCAGCCAGCTCAATCGCGAGGTCCGCAGTCTTCTTGAAAGTCACTTTGACTTCGTTTGGATTGAGGGCGAGCTGTCAAACTTCGCCCGCCCATCGTCGGGACACTGGTATTTCTCCCTCAAGGACGACAGCGCACAGGTGCGCTGCGCGATGTTTCGCAATAAGAACCAGCGACTGCGCTTCCAACCCAAAGACGGCGACCAGCTTAGACTTCGCGCCCGGGTGTCTCTCTATGAGGGCCGGGGCGAGTTTCAGCTTATTGGTGAGTTCATGGAACCCGCCGGTGCAGGCGCTTTGCAGGCACGCTTTGAAGAACTGCGCGATCGGCTGAGCGCCGAGGGCTTGTTTGACGCGGACCGTAAGCGCGCCTTGCCGAGCGCAGTGCGTCACCTTGCGCTTATCACCTCACCGACCGGCGCAGCGCTGCAGGACATCCTACAGGTTCTGGAACGCCGGAATCCTTCCATTATCATTACGGTGCTCCCCGTGCAGGTCCAGGGTGAAGGCGCGGCCGAACAATTGGAGGCAGCAGTGCTCAAAGCAAACCAGCTGCATTCGTCGCGCGCCGACTGTGACTTCGATGCCATCATTCTCGCCCGCGGTGGCGGCTCCATCGAGGACCTCTGGGCATTCAACGACGAGGCGCTGGCACGGGCCATACGCGGCAGCGAGCTACCGTTGGTCACTGGCGTGGGACATGAAGTCGATGTCAGCATCGCCGACTTCGCCGCTGATATGCGTGCACCAACACCCTCAGCCGCCGCCGAATTATTGAGCGACGATTCCGCCGAGTTGCTGGAAAGACTGCGCGTCGACCAGCGGCGACTCAAAACCGCGATGGAGCGCCAGCTAGAGCGGCTGACCATGCGACTTGACAATTTGAACGCGCGCCTGCGTCACCCGGGCGATCGACTCCGTGAACAGACCCAGCGCCTGGATGAGCTGGACATGCGCCTGCGCCGGGGCATGCAGTTGCAGCTCAGTCACAGTAGAGACCGCATCCTGCGGTTCTCAGAACGGCTGCAGCACCTGTCGCCCGAACGCCGTCTCGCGCTCGCACAGGAGCAACTCGCGCGCAGCGGCAATACCCTTGTTGCCGCCATGCAACAGCAATTGAATCGACATCGGGAGCAGCTCAATGGCAAGAAAGCGTTGCTCAAAGGCTTGAACCCGCTTGCGGTGCTATCGCGAGGGTATGCAGTCATCACCAACGAGGCGGGGACGATAATTCGGGACAGCGGCCAGCTACAGTCGGGGCAGATAGTGAACGCTCGGCTTGCACACGGCTCAGTTAACGCGAAGGTACTGGAACCTCAGCAAGCCGATCCCGCCAAACTACAGGAGAACGGCTCCTAGAGCCCCGGATTGATCATCAGGTCAGCGGCCTTCTCCGCAATCGCAAACACAGTAGCATTGGTGTGTGTGCTTGGGAGCGAAGGAATGACAGAGGCGTCCACTACACGCAACCCTTCAATCCCTCTGACCTTTAGCTGCGGTGTTACCACGGCTGCCTCGTCGGTACCCATTCGACAGGTTCCGGCTAAATGATTCCCACCCACTACGTTTGCTCGTAAGTATTGCTCCCAATCCGCATCGCTGCGCACTTGGTCTCCCGGCAGCAATTCTGCCGCAAGATGCGGAGCAAAGCTCTCCGTGGCAAAAATGTCACGCACCAAACGACAGCCCCGAATCAGCTCGGCGACATCCTCGGGATTGCCCAGCATCTGATGGCGTATGAGCGGCGACTGCGTCGCATCGGCGCTTTGTACTTGGACACTGCCCCGGGCTCGAGGCCGGCAGAGGCTCACGATGCCGAGAACGGCCGGGTCCGGGTAAGGTTTCGGACCGTCTGCAGACCACTCGAAATAATGTGGCGCAAACAAAACCTCCAACTCCGGTCTGTTTGCGGACATCGGCCCACAGAAAAACGCGGCGGCTTGCGAGAAGGGGCTGGTCGCCGGCCCTGTGCCCGAACGCATCCATTCCCACAGATACTTCGCCATGCGCAACGGTCTTCGTGCATCGACGTTGTAGGTACTCTGATTTGCTCTATTCCCCAGCATGGCCAGCGGATGCTCCTGCAGATTCTCACCCACACCGGAAACATCGGCCACGCAATGAAGTCCCAGCTTGCGCAAAGTATCGGCGGGACCAATACCGGACAGCTGCAATATTTTGGGCGAGGCAATCGCACCCGCCGCTAAAAGCACCTCAGTCGATGCCTCGACGCGCTGCACAACGCCCCGGGAAGCATACTGAACGCCATTACACCGACTGCCCTCAAAGAGAAGGCGGTCTACCGTGCACCCTGTCTGCACCGTCAAGTTGTCGCGCGCTGCCGCCGGATTCAAGTAAGCATCAGCGGCGCTGCAGCGCCGACCGGCTTCTTCTGTGACCTGCACCAGTGAGGCTCCACTCGAACCGCCGCCAGCGCTCGATGGGACCAGACCTGCCCCGCATTGCGCCACCGCGTCGAGAAACACGCGACTCAGCGGGTGCACACAGGGCAAAGTGCACAGGCTTACGCCGGGTTTTGACGCCGACTGGCCGGGTCCTACCGGACGCGCTTCCGCGCGATCAAAAAACGGTCGGAGCTCCTCAAAAGACCAGCCAGCGCAACCGGCGTCTGCCCAGTCATCGTAGTCAGTGGGATGACCTCGATCATAGAACAGTCCATTAATCGCGCTACTGCCGCCCAGGCCCCTTCCCGCAGCCCATTGATCCGGACGATCATCCCGGCTCGTATCAGCATCGACAGGGTACTGCCAGTTCAAGCGGTGGTCCCCGATAGCCCGACTCATTCCCGCTGGGATTCGAACCGACAGCGACTGATTGCGTCCGCCGGCCTCCAGCAGAAGCACTCGGCAGTTGGCGTCTTCTGTGAGTCTGCTCGCCAGCACACAACCTGCGGTACCCGCTCCCACAACAATGTAGTCAAAGCTTTCCATCAGCTGGCCCGTATTCCTGTTTTAAGTGCTTTGTTGTACTGGGCAAATACGGCCAAACTGAGTGCGAGAATCCCGGCGGGGATGATCGAGTAGAGCCAGATCATGCCCTGAATGGCCTGAGCACTCTGCGGCGCCGGACCATCGGTTGAGCTTTCAAAGCCGACAACGCTCAGCACTATGCCTGCCAGGAGCGGTCCCAGGGCAAACGCCAGCTTCTCTGTTGCAGAGAATATCCCCGCCAAAATACCTTCATCGACAGCACCGGTTTGCTCGCGCTGAAAACTCACCGTATCGGTAAAGAGTGAAAATGTCAGCAAAGAGAATCCGGAATTGGTGATACCGATAACCATGCCACGACCCAACACCAGGGCATGTTGGGTAGGTAGATCACCCCACAGCGGCAGAGTCAGCAGTACATCGTCTGCAGGTCCCACCGCGAACCAGGTGAGCGTAATGAGAATCCACCCGCTGCACGCCAGATAGAACGTGCTCTGCTTGCCAATCCGGGTAGACAGTTTGACCCAAAATGCCTGGCTGATAACAACCCCAACAGCCATGGAAAGCACAAAGGGCAATAGCAAGCTGATATCGCCGATCGCATAGATGAAGATGAAGCCGACCACCGCATAACCGCTGCCTTGTGCGATTGTTTGAATCAACGAGGTCAGGGTGAGAATCATGAAGGGCTTGTTGTGTCGCACACCCAAAAACCGCTGCAATGTTGTTTTTGGTGCGACCCGTTCTATGCCATCCGTAACAACAGCGCGCACAGCGTTGCGGGCTGCACCAAAGTCCCGCGGTACACCATAGGCAGTGATCAGCATTGCCAGCAGACAGACCGCGCCAAAAATCATAGCCATTGTGCGCCAGGCAGCCGCATCTCCGCCGAGCATAAACACCAGAGGCTGCGCCAGACCCACCCCCATAATGACGCCGACAATGGAGAAGATCATGCGCACGGCGAGTATCTTGGTTCGCTCGTGCGGATCAGTCGACAACTCGGAGGCAACGGCCAGATAGGGCACGGAAAAAGCGCTAAAGGCGGTAGACGAAATAAAGTACATTACGCCCACGGTCAGTGCTGCGACAGCGGGTGAACTAAAGTCCGAGAAGGCAAACAGGCCGACGAAGCTCGTCGCGGTCACAACACCCCCCGCAACCAAAAACGGGCGCCGCCCAAAACGCGGTTTGAAATGGTCCGACAACGCCCCCATCAGCGGATCGCAAACGATCACCCAGAGCTTGGGTACGAGGATCACGACCCCGGCAAGCCAAGGCGAAACGCCCAGCATTGTAGCCATAAATAACGGCAGCAGAGACGCCGGCGCATCCCGACAAAGCTGCGCTCCGGACTGACCACTTCCGTAAAACAACAGAGTCTTCAGTGCTAGCGGTTTTGACCGCGCTACCTCGGGGTCTGCCGCGCTTTGTGCATCCATGTGATGTCCCGTATGTGAGCCGCAGGGTGCGGAATCAGAACTGTAAGCAGCAGGCTGCGCAGCGCGAATGTTTTAAAGTGGTACTGAAGTACAATCGTAGTCGAACAGTCCCAGCGTCTCCTCATTTCTGAGCTTACCCAATCCGAAGAGTTCCGAGGCAGGACCCTGCAGGCGATCGGCGTTCAGGCTTGATTCCTTTTGCACGAAGGAGGCCCTTGAAAGGCGTGCGGCCTCATAGCGACGCAGCGCCTCCCCCTGATCACTGACCTCCGCCATAGCCCTGGCAAACACAACCGCATCTTCTATGCCCATTGCGGCGCCCTGCCCGAGAAACGGCGTCATCGCATGCGCCGCGTCACCAATCAATACCACCTGATCATCCTGACACCAGCTCTGGAGAGGCGCATGAGCGTTAACAGCCCATTTGTGCAAGGTTCCAGGATTTGCAGCATCTAGGAGCAGGCCGACATCGTCGCACCAGTCGCCGTACAGCTCCCTCAAGTCCTCCAACTTCGCAGGAATCGACCATCCGTCCTCGGTCCAACCCGACTGCCTGGCAAAAAACACCAGATTCAACAACGCCCCCTTGCGAAGGGGATAGCGCACCACCATCTTGCCCGGGCCAATGTGCAGACCTGGCAGATCGATAAGGTGTTGGATACCTGGGGCCACCGGTGCCAGCGCGCGATAGGCGATATGGCCGGTAAACTGCGATGGGCGCGGCTGAAAAAGTCCGCGCACAACAGATTTAAGTCCGTCTGCTCCCACGGCAAGCTCAGTTGCAGCGCGAGTCCCGTCCGAAAACTCCAGTCGCACCTCGCCAGCGACACTGGATAGTGACTGCAGGCGCTTACCCAGATGCAAGCGCACCCCGGTATCGTGCGCAGCCATAATAAGGTGCTCCTGCAGATCAGCTCGATGTATGTACACATAGGCCGCGCCGTACTTCTCGCGCGCATCAGCGCGGGGCATTTCCATCAAGCAGTGCCCATCTCGCCAGTGGGAAATAGCCTGCATGGTCGGCTCTGTCCCCGCCTCCGCGATACCGTCGGCCAGGCCAAGATAGGCGAGTCCGCGCATCGCATTTGGCGCCAGCGTTATGCCCGCACCGAGTTCGCCCAATCGCGGCGTGGATTCGAAGAGGTCTACCTCAAAATTGTTTTTACGCAGCGCAAGTGCTGCAGTGAGCCCGGCGATGCCTGCCCCGATCACCGCGACGCGAGTATTCATAGACGACATCGCGCCCCCTGACTGAATCTATGTGGCGTTTGCTCGGGGAGTCCAGCAAAAAAGGGACAAGCGAACGAGCGCAAGCTATTGAATGCTGACTTCTCGCGCAGCAACTAAACCGTCCGCCCATCGCTCAAACCCAGCACGCCTTCAGACAGTCGGGCATCCGGATCAAGGTTTACCTTGATAGACCCTAGTAAAGCCATCCCCTCCGGAGAGAGGCGTTCGGCATAGGGATAGAAGCGACCCAGCTGGAAGTTGACAGCGCCATGGCTGACGTAAAGTTCCGCAAGATCAGCTTTCATCTGATGCACATATTCGCGCGCCCGCACATTTGCCGGATACTTTGGTAGCGCGGCAAGGTACTCCTCGGGGACCACGGAGCGGTGGTAAGCCGTGATTTCATCCTGCCAATAAATCGCGATCTCGTATAAAAAACCCGAGCTTCCTACCGTGGCAAACATGCCTCCGGTCCATATCTTTAGTTCGTCGAGCTGTGCCCGTCTTTGCGTGTAAAACGATTCCAGTGCCCGATGAAAAGCCGCTGCCTGCGAATGCGGCAACACCCCGTGCAAGGGAATCCAGCGCTCGCCTGCAGGGCCCAAAGTATTAAAGAACGGCGCGAAGGGCATGTCGCGCACCAAAGCCGGAACGGTCGCCGCAATTTCCTTTCCGTGCGGAAGCGCCAGCTCTCGAATACGATGCAAGCGCCCGCGCGCCTCCGCGTCGCAGACACCCTCGACAATGTAGTGGGCCATGTAGGCCGATTCTCCGATAGCGCGACGCACACCTAGCGCAGCGCGAAGAAGCTGAGAAATTCCCTTCAGCCAGGACGGCGAACTGCGAAAAATCGACCAGGCCAGTTGCAGCATCTCGCCCGCATTGTCCTGCCGCGCAATCTGCCCCTGGGACAGCGCTTGATCAAGCGCAAACTGACTCTCTTCGAGTTGCTCCCGGGAGACCTCACACATCGCCTGATGAAGAGCATCGAAGCTCGGGAATGCAAAGGACACGACGCGATGCGCAGGCCGTGCTCGTAGAAGCGGCAAAGTAACGCGAACTTTCACGGCCAATGCACCGCAGTCCCCGGTAAAAAGCCCCGTCAAATCAGGGCCAAAGTGTCGCGCGAACGGGCTTGCTCCCGCGCTCGCAGAACCAGTCCGCAGCAATGTCCCATCGATGCGTAGCACATCAAACGACAACACTGACTGCGCGCTGATACCGTGCGCGCCGGTACCATGGCTCAGGGCGTTTTGCGACATGGAGCCGCCAACCGTGGCGTGCAAGCCTGAAAAAGGTCCGCGAAAAGGTGTGCGCCATCCTTTGGCCGCAAGACTGCCGCTAAGCGCAGCCCAGGTCACGCCCGCTTCTACCGTGACGTAGCAGTCGTCCTCGTTGATCTCGACGATGCGATCGAGTCCGCTCAAATCGAGCAGCAGCGTGCGCGGGGCTCGGGGAAGGTAACCGTCGGTATAGGACGCGCCACCGCCGCGCACCATAACGCTGAGATCGTGATCGTGCGCCAGACGCAAAACAGCCTGCACGTGCTCCACGGTGCGAGGACGCAGCACCGCAAACGGCGGCTCAATCGCCCGGTAAACGTCGGTGCTGAAAGCCTCTGCATCCGCACCCTGCAGACAGTTCTCGGATCCAATGATCCCAGCGAACTGCTCAAGTAGCGGCACCGTTGCCGCCACGACTGAGGCTGCTTCGCCGCTCACGAGGACGTGCCAGTCCCGTCAGCTATATCGCGAATGGTCTGTTCGTAGCGATCCTGATTGTCTGCCGACTCCACCTCCGCCGCCTCCTTGCGCAAAAGATAGAACAGGCGCCGAAACAGTGCCTGACGCCGCTCCTCGCGTTCAGCCAAGGCCGCGTCGTCCAGCGACAACGATTCAAGACCACTTTTCAGGTTCAGCCCGTTCTCTGCTGCCACGCGTTCAATGCCATCAATGTGATCGGCCAGCACTGACACCTCACTGGCGAGTACCATAATCATCGACATCACCTGATCCATTTCAGGCGTCTCATAGAACTGTGGGCGTTTGCCACGCGACTCGCGGATCATGATGCTGCCCTGAGTTCGGCTACGTCGCTTTTGCGGCCAACGAGCACTTCCCAGCCTCCACCGGGCGCAAACTCGCCGGCGACAAACTCTCGATCCCCGACGTCGGCGACACTTTCCTCTGCGTAACCCCCAGAGGCCGCCATGGCTTCCATAATCGCCATCGGTGCGGTATCAAAAGCGACCTGACCGGGATCAAAACCCGCGTTCTCGGCGAGTTTCTCCTGATCCATCTCACGCATAGCACCCCAAAACGGCTCGTTGTTGTACCAGGTCTCGTTATCCAGGAGAAACTGCGAAAAATCGTCGATCTTTGTAAAAGGAGGCAGATCGGCGTGGATCATCAAGCCACCAGGTGTAAGCAGTCTGTGGCACTCATTAAATATACGAGGCATGGCGCGAGCCGAGGTTTCATGGAGCAGGATGCCGCTTACGATCAAATCGAAACTCTCTGCCTCAAAGTCCGTCTGCTCCGCATTCATCTGCGCAAAATTAACGTCGTAGCCGAGTGCACCAGCCCGCGCATGCGCATACTCGAGCTGCGGCCCCGCAACATCAATACCCCACACTTCTGCGTCGGGAAATAGTTCCTTAAAAGGCAGGGTGGAGTGGCCCACTGTGCATCCCAGATCCAGAATGCGCGTAGGCTTGAACGCCGGGTAATGCCGCTTGACGTAGTTGCAGACAGAGCGGCCGATATCGTCGTTATCCGGCCCGGTGTAACCCATTGCGTATAGATACACACCCCGGTCATAGAGCGCGCCCAGCTCCGCGGTGCCATTCCCATCGAGTCCGGCGTAACCACCGGGCATGCAGTGAATATCCAAAGCAGTAACGTATCGTGGAACCGGCATATCCGGATTCAGACGCAACTCTCCCGCATTTTTCTCTGAGCAGGCCTTGAACGCGGCTGGCATCGCTTCCCCCTCGCGCTCGATACTGTCAATAACGCTGTCCCAGAGCAATTCCTGGGCGATGCGATTCGCGGCGGCATAGTGTCGAAAATAGCGATCGCTCACCATCGCCTTGCGGATGTCCCGGCGACCTTCCGGTAGGCGTCCCGTATCTCGTTCGAACTGCGCCGCTGCGCGGCCTTTATAAACAGTGCCTACTCCGGGCAGAATTTCCTGCTGAATAAACTGCTTGAAGCTCTTCGCGAATTCCTGGCGTGCGGCTTCATTGGCACTGGATCCTGGAAGCGCTGCGTGGACGCGTTGCTGAAACGTGTTAAGCATGCTTATGGTTCTCCTTTCTGGCTCAAAGCAGCTTTGTGATCAAAAGCGCCGCAAGCCCAATATCAACTTATTGTTGACGTACATAGATCGAGTAGCAGCACACTGCCAGAATCGACTCATTCAGGGTGTG
Organism: Congregibacter sp.; assembly: GCA_045105635.1. GTDB lineage: Bacteria > Pseudomonadota > Gammaproteobacteria > Pseudomonadales > Halieaceae > Congregibacter. The sequence continues at coordinate 53,838 of JBGCDU010000012.1, read as the reverse complement.
CGTCTTGTTTCCGTACAAACGATTACTCCGTTTCAACAGTTTCCGAAACAAATTGCGTCCAATTATCGGTGTCCAGGATCTCCGGCGTGAAGGCCTTAAAGCCCTCAAGGACGCCCGGAGGCAGTGCATCCAGGCCCGCCACTTTTGAGCCGAAGCCGCGCGCCACCGTGCCTCCGGGTGTATCCCCCATTTTCATCCAGGGAGTAAAATCGTTCTTGTTCTGCAGCTGCGCGTGGCAGGGAGCAGACGCAAGATCGGGGTTCTGCATGTCAGCCAGGCTTGCAGAGTACGTCATAAATGAATTCGTAAAGAGCGTCGGCGCGTCCAGTCCACGGCCACCAGGCATCGGTCGCGCCTCTATAGACTGTGTCGGGAGAAACACGCGATCACCGATGACCTCCAATGGAAGCGGGTTCGGATCATAGGCCATCACGTAAAAACGCTCGGGCGTGTAACGGCGAGGTACCGGGCCTAGACGAAAATTAACCAGCGGTAGTTCCTCACCGGTAACCGGGTTAGTGAATGTTTGCAGGGGTTCATAGGAGTCCATTGCCGTGTAGTAACCCGCTTCGTACTTGCGCATCTCGAACTGGTTATCGTCGTGCGGAGTCCATTTGTCGATAAGTAAGTTGTTCATCGTGAACATCGGGAGGAAGTTGCCCTCCCCTATGTCAGCATAGAGGTTCAGCCGGTAGAAGGAAATCACGTCCTCTCGAGCGAGACTCCCTACCATCTTTACATGCGCGCGAATCGCATCGACCGGATCAGAAAAATCGCTCACGAAGGAGGGCTGCGCCAGCGCAGACGCCTGGCCGGAAAAGCCTAGCAGCGCAGAGTAGCCCAACGCGCCGCGAAGCAAGCCTCTTCGGGTAACGCCCGTGGTATCAATCTTCATACACTTTCTCCAAGAGGGATGAACTGGCGCCACGCTGATGAATCAACGCGCGGCGCCAGGTCGAGCTGTGCCTGTTCTACCGACGTTCCTCTACCTAGAACCGGTAGCTGGCTGTCACACCTGCAGTTCGACGCTCGCCAAATATGGTGCCGTAGCCGTTGCCAAATGGCAGCAGCACTGCAAAGGAGTTACTCGTGTAAGCCTCATCCGTCAAGTTGCGTACCCACAGCCGCAAGTCCCACTTGTCCTTGGAGAGCCCCGCCGTCGCATTGGTAATCGTGCGCGCCTCGAGCTGCGCCAGATTCATCGACTCCGCCTCGCGCTCCGACTGATAGGACACATCCGCACGCAGGTAATAGTCTGCATCGATTGCGTCAAAACGGCTCGCCCACTCCGCGCCGAAGGACAGCTGCACGGGTGCCTGTCGCTCAACGTCGTTACCGCTAATGTCACCATTGGAGGGACAAAGAACGTCGTCACACGATGCGGGGTTAGGGAAGAACACAGGACCGACGCGAGCAAAACGGTTATCGATCGTACCGCTGTCGTAGGTTGCATCGGTAAAGGACGCCGTCCAGTTCACCGAGAAACTCTCACTCAGTGCCCAGGCACCGTCCAGTTCAAGACCGTAGCTCGTGGCGTTACCGAGGTTCAGGGTGATGTTCACCGCGTTGGGGTTGGTTGCGCCAGAATCCGCGGCGTTGAGCTGAATATCTTCCCAGCTAATGTAGAACAGGGCCGCATTCACGACGAGGGCACCATCGAGAAAAACGTTCTTGCTGCCTATCTCGAAGGTCCAGTTGCGCTCTTCGTCAAATACCTGATCTTCCGCCAACGTAGCGGTCTCGTTGAAGCCACCCGACTTAACACCCTCAGCAGCCGACGCATAAAGCATCTGATCTTCGTTAAGCTGGTATTCAAGGCTGAAGCGCGGCACCAGGTTGGTAAAGTTGTCGGACAATGTCAGGCCATTGTTGTTGTTCAGGGTAGTTATCTCTTCGTCCGTGTAGCGAGCTTCGATACTGAGTCTCAACTGCTCGGAAAAACGATATGACAATTCACCAAAAACAGAGACTACTTCTGTCGTTGTCTCGCCGTTGCGAATCTGCGGCTCCTGCACAAGCGGGTCTGCAGTCAGCGCCGGCACTGTAGGTATTGCAAAACGCGTGATATCCGTACCTTCGGAGTAAAACGCTCCCACACTCCAGCTGAGCGGGCCGCCGTCGTCCATACGCAGGCGAATCTCTTGCTGGTCATAATCAAGTCCGCCAAGGGGCGTATTTTGGAACCGGCAAAGACCAGCGGCACCGAAATTCGTGCCGCAGTTGATCTGGTCTGCCTCGCTGATACTCGCTATGTCAATGCTGCCATCTACGTTGCCAAAGAAGTACGAGAGTGACAGGGCGTCGGAGATTTGCCAGTCTGCACCGATCTTGAACATATCGACTTCTGCCTGGCGCCCGTAGGCTCGGGGATCAACCGCAAGCTTGTCCGGAGGTGAAGGTAAGGTGCCACAGAAGAGACGAGGTGTCCCAAAGAAGCCTGTCGGGCCGCAGTTAGTCCGCCCAGGCCCACCGTCGGCCGGTACGAAACTCTCAATGATTTGCGAGGCGCCGCGGCTTTCTTCGCTGATATCGAATTGATAGTACGCTGCATTGAAAGACAGAGTATCGGTGGCCCGGAACTCGACACTGGCAGACCAGGACTCGTTGTCCCAGCCGCCGACATTATCCGTGGTGCCCCGGCTACCAAAATCCAGCCCCGCATTCGGGTGGACGTTGTCCCAGCTGCCATCAAACTCAGACGCGTTGAAACTCACCTGGCCCAGCAGTTTGCCTTCGATAAGGCTTCCCGACAGATAGCCGCCGTAGTCGAGCCGATCGTCGATACCCGCTGTGACTTCGACCTCGGCGTTAAATTCTTCCGTCGGTTTACGCGGAACGTAGTTGATCGCACCCATAAATGCGTTACGACCGTAACGGGCGCTTTGCGGCCCCTTTACCACTTCTACTCGCTGGAGGCTGGACACACCCACGTCTACCGCCCAGCCGCGAGGTACGTAGAGCCCGTCCCAGAACGTGGCTACGTTCTGCTCGATAGCTGTCAGCCGCGTTTGCGACGCACTACGAATAACCGGAGTACCGAAGCCACCACCAAAGTCCTCAAAATTCAGACCCGAAGTAAAACGCGCGATATCTTCCATGCCGCGTATCGCCTGACGATCGAAATTCTCCTCCGTAAAGGCGGTGACCGCTATTGGGATATCCTGAATGGACTCCGCACGCTGACGCGCAGTCACCACGATTTCTTCCAGTTGCGTCTGGGAAAAAGCCTCAACGGCAGTCAGGGCTGATATCGACGCCACCATAGCGGCAAGAACTCTTGGTTTGAACGGGGTGGTCATAATGAATGCGCTCCCTAAAAATCATCGTCTAAATAATTGCGTTGATAAAAATGATGCTGAGGCTGGCCTCAGCGTCAAGTCTGTATTCCCTACTTGCTGTATTTCTTTGTTTACTACTTTGTTCACTACCATCCCAACCTCAACCCCGGTGTGATACAAAACCGGTTGTCTCCCGCTAGTAGCGCAGGTGACTACGACTAACGTGGGTCTGCCTGCGGTATAAGCGTTGCACCAGTATTGTCACGCAGAGCCCTCAATAACGTGTTAGGCATGGCACTGTTGTCCCAGGGGCGCTCCTTGGGCGGCCTGGAGCCGACCCGTAACGCTATCAATCCATGCCGAGGCACAATGTAAACCACCTGATTACCGTTACCATCGAAAAGGTATAGGTCTTTATCGAGATAGACTTCGCCGTGCTTCGTCTTGCCGAAGCTTACATCGGGGTTGGCCGCGCCACGCATTTCAATATATGGGCCCGCCACGTAGAGACCCATCCCCGTATGCGGGTTGTACTCAGTCGCTGTGGTTACTTCTGCAACGTATCCCGCAGGTAACAAACGCTCGCCTTCCCAAACGCCATCGTTGGCGTACAGAACCGCAAGCCGCAGATAGGTTTCAGCCGGCAGGCGCGCGCAACAGCCCGAATGCGCCGTACCCCCGATACGATTCACCCAGATGTCGCCACCCAGTGCACCCAAGGGTCCCAGCACTTGCTTCGCCAACCATACCTCGTAGCGGCTCCCAGTAGCGCGCTCGATAATCGGCGCGATCAACTCGGAGTTGGCATTGGAATAATCGTAGCGCGTTCCCGGTTCGTTCACGAGCGGGTATTCGTGAATGATCACTTCTTCGTGATACGGGTGCAGATACGCTCGGTTCAATACGTTTTCTGCTTCCATGGCCGAGCCTTGCTGCAGTAGACCTGAGCGCATTTGCAGCAAGTGCCGCAGCGTGATGGATTCTCGGTCAGTACCGCGCCACTCGTGCAGGTACTGCGAAGCGGGCTCATCCAGCGACTTAATGTAACCCTCTTCAAGGGCTCGCCCGACTGCTATGACCGAGAGCGGTTTGGAGAGCGATCGCGAAACCACCAACTCCGTATCCCCGCCGTTCCCGAAATACGCATCGTACACAATCTCGCCGTCTTTCCAGACCATGATCGCTTCGCTGTTGCTGGTTTGCCCCAGCTCTTCGAGCCATGCCCGTGTCGGTGCATCTAGCCAAGCCGCTTCACCGCGCGCCAGGGGATGGTAGCTGCTTGCACCGGGCAGCGGAATCAACGGATCGTAGCTTGCGAGACCTCGACCATTACCCGCGTCTCGCTGCAGTTGCTGAAAGCGTTCGGCATAGATCGTATCCGCCGTCTCATTCTGGTACTGCGCATGACCTTCAGCGATCCTTGCATCGAGAATTGCGCGCAATAAGATGTTGGGCAACACGGCGTCGTCAAAGCCCAAATCGACTTCGCCAAAACGCGCAATCACCAGCCGCTGTGACGGCACAACATACACGCGCTGACCACCGAAACCATCGAAATACAGCAGGTCGCTGGCGAGGTAGGGCTCCCCATGTTTCACGGTAAGCGGAGTAGTAGGTCCATAACGTCGCTGTGGATTCCAGTCAGCCCCGCGCCAAACGTTCAATCCATACGCAGGGTTTACCTCACTCGCAGCGGCAAATGCTTCGAGGCTATTTGCCGACAGCAGTTGCGTATCACCCGCTACGCCACCTTCGGCGAGCATCACCCCTACACGCAGCCAATCGCCAAGACCGGCTTCAAGCCCCGCGTAAAAACGCGGACTGCCACCCGAGCTTTCCTGCCAGAGGGCCGCATCATGATTCCCTAGTGGCCGCCACAGGCGCTGCGACAGGTACTCAGCGTAACGCTGTCCGCGCGCAGCCAGCGCGTTCTCCAGCGCAATGCCAGCTACCTGCGCATTCACGTTGTTGTAATTGAATTCGGCCCCGGGCTCACCGACTAGCTGGTAGCTCAGTGCGGTGGCGCTCACAGCCGAGGAAAGCGCAAGCGCTGCAGCGCGAGGATCACCAGAGCTCATGGCGATATGCTCGAGTCCGCTGACCTGCTGTAAAAGCTGTCGCAGCGTAATTGCGCCTCGCGGGTCGTCGCGCCATTCCGGGATATAGTCGCCGACGGCACTATCCAGACCGCCGAGGATCCCATCTTCTACAGCCGCTACTAAAGTTAGGCCCAGCAGGCTTTTATGCATCGAAAAAGCAGAAAACGGGGTTTGCGCATCGGTACCGTCGACGAAGTGTTCCAAAACCAGCTTGCCGTCGTACCACACCAACAGTCCGCCACCGCTGTGCGCGTCCGAGTAGGCCTGCGCTTCGCTGAGTGCGGCGGCGCTTGGAAATGCATTCGGGTCGACTGGGAACGCCGCCGCGGCTCTTGCATCGTCTGCACCGTCCTCGGTACCGTTAACCGTCTCCTTGGGCTGACGCCAGTCCAATTGCAATACACCGGGTCGCCCCATCATAGCCTTCAGGTTGCTGGCCATAACGGGATCTGAAGCCGCGGTGGGCACGCCTGTGTCGGCCGCCGATACGATTCCAACCCAAAGCGCAGCGAGTAGACCCGACAATCTCACCATGGCGTGGGTTGAGCCCGGCATGGTTTGCAGCGCCTGCAGGAGGAGAAAAAGCGGAGAAGGCCGCCCGCGACGGCAATTGTGTAAGGTATAAAGCAGAGTCTTGACCTCAGAAATTTTTCCCGAGACTACTCACGGCAACAATAGTTGGACATTATTAAAGAAGATATATCCGACAGTCGAATAGACGCCGGCGCGTAGCATAGCGCCCGGCACCACAGCTTTTTTGCCATAGTAAAGAACGGCCTTGCATGGAATGGCCGTTAGGCGAGCACAGCGGACTTTGATGCTGGATCAGCCCCAAGCAAGCTGCTACACCGGCGTTCGAAAAGAAAAGGATCAAAACTATGGCAGTAGCTCATGTTGACGCCCTCCCCGCGCGCCTCAAAATAGGTTGGGCCACGGGGGCAGCCGGGGTATCGGTGCTGATGAATGGCGTGTCCATGGTCATTCTCTTTTACCTGGTAGCAATCGTAAAACTCGACCCCGTCCTGGCCGGGAGCCTGATTTTCGGGTTCAAAATTCTCGATGTCGTCACCGACCCGGTCATGGGCGTCATCACCGACCGCACGCAGTCGCGCATGGGCCGACGTCGACCCTACCTGTTGATCGGGTCGTTTGTTGCGTCGATTTCCATGATCGTTTTGTTCAGCACGCCAGAGTTTGACAGCGAGGGCGCGACTATCGCCTATGTATGCTTTGGTCTGCTTCTGTATACGCTGGGCTACACGATTTTCAACGTGCCTTACATCACCATGCCCGCGGAAATGACCGACGGCTATCACGAGCGTTCTTCTATACACGCGTACCGCGTAGCTTTTGTGTCGGTGGGTTCCACACTGGGAACAGTGACCGGTCTTTACCTGCTAGAGAAGTATGGGCAGACCCGCGAAACCTACCAGATAATCGCCTGGCTCAAGGGCGTATTCGTTTTTGCGACCATGCTTGGGTGTTTTTTCGCTACGCGCAGTGCGCGCACCATAGCCAGAACCGAGGCCGTCCCGCAGTTCTGGACCCAGGCTCGGTCGCTGCTTGATAACCGCTATTTCCTGCTCGTTATTACTGCAAAGCTGACGCAACTTATCGGTATTTTCGGCATAGCCTCAGCCGCGTACTTCTTCTTCCTGACGTGCCTGCAGTTGAATGAGTCCGCCCTCATCGCCTACTCACTCGCGCAAACCGCAGGCGCGCTCGTCGCGGCCCCCCTACTCGTGCGCCTTTCTCGAGTCATCGGTAAGCGAAATACCTATATTCTTGGTGGCGTGTTCAATATAGCCGTGGCGTTGAGCTGGTACCTGGCGGTACCTGGGGAAGCCTTGTCAGCAATTATGCTGCGCGGCTTCTGCCTCGGCATTCCCTTTGCGGGGAATGTTCTCCTAGCGATGTCTATGCTCACCGACACCATCGAATACGATGCTCGACGCAGCGGTATACGCCGCGAGGGAATCTACACGGCAATGTACAGCTTTGTCGAAAAGTTCGCCGGGGCTTTCGGACCATTAATAGTCGGCATACTGCTGGCTCAGGCGGGCTTCGATAAAACCCTGGGTCCAAAGGAAGCCCAGTCGCCCGAGGTGTTTCAGGCGGTACTTGTCGGCATGTCATTAATCCCCGCCGTCACGACGCTCATATCGATGGTAATTATCTCGTTTTACAAACTCGACGAGGAGACGCTGGCAAAAGCCGCGCCGCCAGAACCCATCCCCGAAGAAGAACTCGATGCGATATAAGCGTCTGGTCGCCCGCAGCAAAGCGTGACGTCCCCGCTCACGCCGTGCTGCGTGGGAACACGGTAAAATGCGGGTACGGGCCAAGCGTCAGCATGCCCAATGCACCGACAATGCAGGCGCACGCAGCGCCGCGCAGTGCTAAGGAGTAGCTCCCACTCCAGTCGTAAACCAGGCCAAACGCTGCCGGTGTCAGCCCCGCGGCAACGGAGAAAAACACGAATACAATTGCATAAATGGAGCCGTAACGCCGCAAGCCGAAATAGCGACTTGCCAGAAACGCCATCAGATCGAGCTCTGCGCCTGCCGCGAGGCCAATTAGCGCAGCACACACAATCGCAATCGTCGATGTCACGGGCACCATATCCAGGACGAGCGCTGCAACGGCGGGGCAAGCCAACAGTACAGCGGCCACGGCTGGCGCCCACATCCTGTCGACCAGAACGCCGGCAACCAACCGTCCGGAAACAACGCTGATTCCAATCACACTGGCGAAACCCGCGGCATCCGGTAGCGAAAAGCCCTTGTCGGTAAGCTGTGATACGAAGCTGGTGATAAGACCCGCAACGCTGCCTGCCACCAGGAATACAGCGAAGCACAGCACCCAAAGTCGATAACTTCGCAGCGCTTCAGCGACACTACTACCCGCGCTTATTGTCGCCGCAAGCGCAGTCAACTCTGCTTGTTCCAGATCTGAATCAGTGCGCGCGGGCGAGCGAAAAAACAACGCCACTGCCGGCATCGCGATCACGCTCACGGTCGCAGCGAGCCACAAGTACGCAGCCTGCCAGCCATACTGCGCGATCAACCAACCCGCGTAAGCAGGCGCCACCGACGCGGCTATACCTGTCCCGGTTAACGCAATACCCAATGCAAGCCCCCGATTGCTGGAGAACCATTGATTCACCACCGTGGTCCAGGTGACCGGCAGCGTGCCCGCACCCAACACCGCCATGGCGAGAAACGCGGCGTAGTAGCCCATTAATGACGCACCGGTCAACGAGAGCAGCGCGTAGCCAATAAAAAAACAGGGAATCGACCACAGCGCCACGCGCCGCGCTCCCACCTTGTCGATGGCCCAACCCACTGCCGGCGCGGTCACAACGGCCATCAAGCTCATCAGCGTGAAGGCAAACTGTACCTCGCTTCGCAGCCAGCCGGTAGAAGCCGTGATCGGCACCGCAAACACACCGTGTGTATAAAACACGACTGAGGTCAGCCCGCACCCGGCTCCGACCATGGCCCCCAGCAGCGGTCCGCCGCCCCGCCTGAACTCACTGTTCATTCACTACAACCTCTAAATACAATCTGGACAATGTCACGATTACTCCGCCAGCCAATAGGCAACAATAGCATCTGATTGCGCCGTTCCGGCCAATCCATTGCCGCCCGCCGCGACCACCACGAACTGCCTGCCGCCCGACTTGTACGTCATCGGCACCGCCATCGCCGGCGCTGGCAAATCAGTGTCTGCCCACAGCTCTTCACCCGTGCGCACATCAAGCGCTCGGAACGTCGAGTCAGATCCCGCACCCACAAAAATCAAGCCACCGCCGGTCACGATGGGGCCTGCCACATTCGGTGATCCCCAGGACGCTGGCGTCTCGAAGGGGCCTACGGGATTTCTGCCCAGGGGGCGCCGCCAGAGGTGTTCAGCACTGTTGAGATCAATAGCAACGAGTTCACCCCAGGGTGGCGGGGTGCACGGCACGCCCAAGGGTGACAGGAAAAACTCTCCGTCCAACCGGTACGGCGTTTGATTCAACGGTTTTTTCAGGAACTCAACCGGCGGACCAACCGGGCGCACAGCTTCTGGATCCGCGGGAATGAGCGTTACCGTGGAGGCGACATTGGATGTTTTGACAATAAGAACGTTACTGCCGGGATCAAGTGCCGCCCCACCCCAATTACCTCCTCCCAGAGAGGAGGGAAACTGCAGCGTGCCCTGCTCGCTGGGAGGGGTAAAAAGCCCGTCGTAGCGCAATTCGTCAAACCGTTTTTCACAGGCTTTGCGGTCAAAGTAAAGCAACCCAAAGAGCGCGTCCTTTTCCAGCTTCTTGCGGGCAAAGGGCGCTGGTCTGAGCGGTTGCGGTTGCGTAGCCGAGGCGAGTTCCCCAGCAACAAAGCTCAGCGGAACTTGAACCTCCTCTATGGGGTACAGCGGCGTACCATCTCGACGATCAAACACAAACACGAAACCGGTCTTGGTGATTTGCGCCAGCGCCGGCACGGACTGTCCATCGCGCAGAAGATCAAACAGAATCGGCTGCGCGGGCAAGTCATAGTCAAAGAGATCGTGATGAATTGTCTGAAAGCTCCAGGCGACCTCGCCGGTCGTTAGTTTCAGTGCGACAACAGCATTTGCATAAGGAATCGGCTCACTGCGAAAAACGCCGTAGGGATCGACACTTGGACTGGACGTGGGCAGATAGACTAAACCCAGCTCTTCGTCTACCGCCATGAACGACCAGGTGTTTGCACCCCCGGTTTTGCTGCGCAGGCTCGCAGGAATCGGATTAAATTCCCAGACCACTTCACCGGAGCGCGCATCCAATGCACGCACGATGCCATCGGCGGCATTCGCAACAACGTTGTCACCGACTCCGCTGCCGGTAATCAACAAATCACCCGCAACACTGGGTGGGGAGCTCATGAAGAGACCGCCCTCACCGTGGTTCTCCATGGCGTTCAGATCCACCACCCCGGCACTTCCGAAGTCGTCGCAGAGCAGGCCCGTCTCTGCATCCACCGCAATCAGGCGCGCAAAGATGTCAGGTTTAATAATGCGGGCTCTGCAAACCTCCCCCGCCAGGACGGATTCATCGACCCAAATCGCAACGCCACGACAGTTTGCGCCAAACCGGGGCATGTCGACGGGCAGCGTTTCCCAGGCATCAAAGCTCCACAGGACATCTCCATTCCCCGCATCGAGAGCGAGCACCCGGTGCAGAGGGGTGCATACGAACAGCTTGTCATCCCAGAGAATCGGCGTAGCCTGAAACGACGTGCCGCCCTCTGCCGTAGGCCCTTCCACAACATCTCCGGTGTGCACCGTCCACGCCCGCTGCAGACGCTCAACATTCCCGGTGTTGATGTCGCTGAGTGCCGAGTACTGCCCGCCAGAGCCAACACCGGCAAAGCTTGACCAGGTCTGGTTTTCTTGCAGTTTGGTGTGCAGCGCGCTTGTCTCTGCGATCGCCGCGACGCTGAGAGCGTGCAAAATCAGGGTCAGTACGCAGGTGCAATGCGCGAGCGTTTTACGCATGGAAAATGCTCCATCAAGTTACTCTCCGAGCGCGACCCGACACGGCTTAGAGCGTGCCTATTCGCCCTACTATCGTTCTGGCTATTAACCCGGCTATCAACCCGGCTATCAACCCGGCTATCGGCCGGATTATCAGCCGCTCTGCGTGTCTGACCGACGCAATACAGTTTCACTTACGCGCTTGAATCTCCGCTAAAAATCCATTTTAAACAGCAGCTGCCATGTGGGCGGCTGGTTTACGAAGCGGATGCCAATCGTCTGTCCCACCACCGGCGCGCACGGTAAGCTCATTAAAACTACCGTAGCCCACCGCGGCCTTGGCCCAGGACTCACCGTCGGCCTCGCGCGTAACAATTTTGATCGCACCGGTCATCGAATTACGGCCGTATAGAGTGCCCTGGGGCCCACGCAGGACCTCTATACTTCTATGTCAACAAGATCGAAGTTGGCGGCCGAAAGCCTGGCGTTGTAAACGTCATCAACGTACAGGCCCACTGCCGACTCCGAGGTCACGAGGCCACCAATTTGCTCACCGGCCCCACGCATGTACAGGTTCACCATCCCGGGATTTGACACCCCGGTATAGAGCACCAGTTTGGGAACGTTATCGGCGACTTCCAAGGTTTCGGTCACCCGCAACTTCTCAAGCTGGTCAGACGTGAAGGCCGACACAGCAATCGGCGTGCTCTGCAGATTACCGGCGCGGCGCTCCGCAGTGACAACCACCTCTTCCAGCGCCTGTCCCCAGGCGGTCGTCTGCGTGAGAAGGCCAGTCAGGCAAAGACATGCGCCGCAAAAGGTCTCTACCCGAAACAACTTCAATCCTGCGACTCTTTTCATCTGCCTGCCCCGGTTCCTGTTGAAAAAGCTAAGACCTCGTACTGTTTACTGTTTCAGTACATCGCTCGGATAAATTGCACGGGGGCCGCATCAGAACATCGCTGGTACGTGCAAATCAATCCGCAACATCATGCCGCTTCTATGCGGTCACTACCCGGGAACTCACCGAAGTCGAACTGAGGTGCTGGTCCACGCTCCCGGACGAGACGTTCACGCAGCGCCGCAGTGGCCGCCTCATCAACGCGTTTGTCCGCACCGAGTATGACACCGTAGTCGCGCTCAGCCTGCTCGCGGCTTACCAGATCGTGACGTACATCCCTCTCCACATTTTTGGCAGGCCGCTCCAGAGGATCTCCCCAGCCGCCGGAGCCCGCGGTCTTGAAGACAATGCGATCACCCGCTGCGACCGCTAGATTGTCAAACTTCGAGGGAATGCGTTCCGGCTCCTCCTCGCCAGCGCGGATCAGCCATTTGCTGGAGGTGCCGCCGTGGCTCCCGCCGTTGATGCCCCAGGGCGGCACGACTTCGCGGTCATCGTGGATCGAAATTTCACCTGCGACGAGCAGGCGATAGATTTTTTCGATTCCACAACCACCGCGGTGCAGGCCGGGGCCTCCGGAATCGCGCACGGGCCGAAAGCTCTCAACAACCACGGGGTAATAGTTCTCGATGTACTCGATCGGCGTCGCACTAAACAGCGGCCACCAGGCGTGACCATCAAAGCCATCACCTCGCGGTCGACCGGGGACACCCCCAAATAGCAGCTCCATCAGTTGGAAGTACTTGCCGTCTTCGTCCTCGCCGGTAAAAATAAAATGCGGGCTGGTACCGTAACCGGCTGCCATAGACAGATGCGGGGCGCGCTGACCCAGCGCGCCAGCCTGACAGTCAAAAAATCGCGTGTGCGTATTCAGGCGATTGCCCAGAGCCGCGGGGAATTTGGGATTCAGCAGACTACCTTCGGGCAAAACGATTTCAAACAGATCATAGAAGCCCTCGTTGAACAGAATCTCCGGATCAAACGCCATGATCATATAGATGCCGAAAAACAGCTTACAAAGGCCCTCATGAATGTGAAAGTTAATCGGTCCCTCAGCCTGATCAGCGGTCCCTGTCCAGTCAAAAACAGCGATGTCTCCGCGCCGATAGATCGACAGCGTCATTCGGAACGGGCCGTTACCGCGACCATCATCATCCACGTAATCGGTAAAGCTTACGGGTTCCTCAGGGATAAACTTCTGAATCAGCACACGCATCGCCTCGCGGGTGCGTGTCAGCAGGAGCGCACATGCGTCGATATAAGTGTCCTGCCCAAAGCGATCGCATATTTCCTGCACGCGATTATTGGCTGAACGACAGCCGGCTATCAGCGCCATCAGATCCGAGCGATTTGTGTCCGGTGTGCGAGAGTTGTTCAGCATAATGGCGAGCACGCCCTTGTTCAGCTCGCCCTTATCATAGATACGTACCGGCGGGACACGCAGGCCTTCTTCCCAGATCGAACGCGCGTCCGCGGGCATGGAGCCCGGCACCTTTCCCCCCACATCAATCATGTGCCCAAATATGGAGCTGAAACCCACCAGAGTTCCCTGGTGGAATATAGGCATCATCACGCACCAGTCGTTGTTGTGCGAGATCGAGCCCTTACACGCATAAGGATCGTTCCACACAAAAACATCACCCTCGTTAACATCGTTCTCAAACTGCTCGAGCACGCCGGGTATATAGGAGCCAAACTGTCCGACAACCATCCTCCCACTGGCATCGCAAATCATCGGAAACTCGTCATGTTGCTCGCGAATCACGGGGGACAGCGATATACGACGCACCACTTCGTCCATTTCAAAGCGCGCGCTTTTAAGCGCGTTTTCAATCAGGTCCAGCGTAATTGGATCTACCGTATTTGAAGTCATAGTCTTCACCCCGCCTCTTTGCTGTTGGGCCAGATAACAAGATTGCCAAAGCGATCAACCTCAGCCCAGTGTTCGGGTAGCAGCACCGTCGTGGTGTCGTACTGCACCACAATCGCGGGCCCCTCAATGCGCGCGCCCTGCCCGAGCCGGTCGCGATCGTAATTAGGTGTGTCGTGCCATTGCCCCGCGAAGTAACTCGGTCGCGTCTCGATCACAGCATCTTGCAAGTCGTCAATAAGACCACCCTGCGGAGCCGCAGTCACCGCCGCAGGTGTTCTGCCCACGGCAACCGCGCGCAGGGCGACAAACTCTATGGGCACATCAAAACGTACGCCGTAAAGCTGCTCGTGCGTATCGTTAAAGCGACTGAGAATGGGTTCAAGATCCTCGGCTGCGACCTCTTCTGCACTCAGCGGCACCGTGACTTCAAAGCCCTGCTGCTCGTAGCGCATGTCAATATTGAAGCTGACAGTGCGATCAGTTTCCAGTATCTCTTCCGTCGCGAGCCACTGGCTTCCCTTATTACCGAGGGCATTCAGGCTTGACCAGATTTCCTCGTGGTCCATATCCACAGTGCTGCGGATCATCGATTGCACAAACTCATTTTTGAATTCCGACTCAACGAAACCCAGAGCCGACAGCACGCCGGGATTCGGCGGAATGACAACCGGGTAACATCCCAGAATCTGCGCCATGGCATTTGCATGCAGAGGCCCTGCACCGCCGAAACCGACAATACCGAAATCCCGGGGATCGAGACCGCGTTGCACAGTAATGATACGCAGCGCCCCCAGCATGACCTCGTTGGCGATATCGAGAATCCCCTGGGCAGCCTCTTCCGGGCTCAGTCCAATACGCTCACCGAGCACGGCAACGCTGGCTTTTGCCGGCTCCACGTCCAGAGACATGCTGCCTCCCAACAGTGTCGGAGGCAGATACCCGAGGGCGACATTTGCATCGCTCACGGTCGGCTCTGTGCCGCCACGGCCATAGGCCACCGGCCCTGGTTCGGCACCCGCGCTGCGTGGACCCACGCGCAGCGAGTTGGTCAGTTCGGTAATTTCCGCAATGGAACCGCCACCCGCACCCACACTGCGCACATCCATGGTGGGTACTTTCGCTGGAAAGTAACCCAGCTCTGTGGAGCGCGTAATGGTCGGTGTCCCATCGATAACCACAGAAACATCGGTGGACGTGCCTCCCATGTCAAAGGCTAGCAACTTGTTCCAACCGGTTTTTCTGCCAATCATCGCCGTGCTGGTTACGCCACCGGCCGGCCCGGACAGCACCGTATGCACCGGTCGTTCCGACGCGGCTTCGGCACTCATCAATCCGCCATCGGAGCGCACGATATGTAGCCGTGCGGTCACCCCGAACTCTCGCATGCGCTCCTCGATGCGCGACAGGTAATTGCGCATAATCGGCCGCACGTAGTCGTTCATTACCGCCGTGATAGTGCGGTCATACTCACGAAACTCCGGGAGCACTTCAGAAGAAAGCGATACTGGAATGTCAGGATAGCGTTCAGCCACAATAGCCCTGAGTCGCTGCTCGTGCGCCGGGTTGGCGTAGGAATGTGTTAGCGATATTGTCAGCGCTTCGATACCGGACTGGCAGAGATCGTCAATCAACGCAATGGCCTTCTCCTCATCGAGCGAGGTAAGCACCGTCCCTCGAGCACTCAGCCGCTCAGGTATGCCTCGCGTATCGTCAAGCGTCGCGAGGGGCTCCGGTTTGTCCATAATGATCCAGCCAAACAGTGGCCCCGGCGTCCAGGACTTTGCCAGGTGCAAAGTGTATTCAAAGCCTTTCGTAACGAGCAGCCCTACCCTGGCACCGCGTCCCTCCAACACCGCATTCGTGGCGACAGTGGTGCCGTGGAGCACGAGATCAATCTTTCCGGGGTCCGTATCCGCAATCTCACAGATTTTACGGATACCCTCCACCACGCCAATAGACTGGTCCTGAGGTGTGGAAGGCGTCTTGGCACGAAAGCTGAGCTCTCGCTCGTCATCATGCAAAAGAAGGTCCGTGAAGGTGCCACCGACATCGATGCCGAGTCTTATCATTGAACCGCTCCGATCTACCCAAGTGACCTTCCATGCTATGGCGCTCAGACCTCGGCATATACTCTGGGATTGAAGTCTCACCGCCTATCGGCCAATCTTCGCGGACAACTGGCATGACGCGGGGAGAAATTGCTAGGTTTGTCCTGTAAGTCAACACCGTAACGACATTGCCCCGCCGACACATACAGTGACAACGCTCATGGCTGGAAAAACACTCTACGACAAAGTTTGGGCCGCGCATGCGGTCAAAACCTACCCGGACGACACGACCTTGCTGTACGTCGACCGTCACTTGGTTCAGGAAGTCAGCAGTCCCCAGGCTTTCGACAGCATTCGCGCGGCGGGCCGCAGCATTTGGCGCAGCGAGGCACACCTGTGCGTGGCTGATCACGCGGTGCCGACCACACGCCGTGACCGTGAGGTAGAAGATCCACTGGCGCGAGAACAAATTTCTCGGCTCGAAGACAACACGCGTCACTTCGGGCTTACGCATATACCCTTCACCGATGCACGCCAGGGTATCGTACATGTAATAGGTCCGGAGAGCGGCTTTACCCAACCCGGCATCACTCTGGTTTGTGGCGACAGCCACACCTGCACGCACGGCGCCTTTGGCGCTCTGGCGTTTGGCATAGGCGCGTCCGAATGCGAAACTGTGCTGAGCACGCAGGCGCTGCGTCAAAGCAAAGCCAAAAATATGCGCGTGTGGGTTGACGGCCGCTTCCCTGCAGGCGTGGGGAGCAAAGACCTGATCCTGGCGCTCATAGCGCAGATTGGCACCTCCGGCGCGACGGGTTTTGCCATTGAGTATGCGGGGGCAGCAATACGCAGCCTGTCGATGGAAGCTCGCATGACGCTCTGCAATATGTCCATCGAAGCGGGCGCGCGGGTCGGCATGATTGCGCCGGATACAACCACCTATGACTATCTTGCCGGTAGGCACTACGCGCCTCGTGGCGATGAGTGGCTCGCCGCACTGGCGCATTGGCAGACACTCCCCAGCGACCCCGACGCCGTTTTTGATAGCGAAGTACGCATTGATGCCAGTACTCTCGAGCCCCAGGTCTCCTGGGGAACGAGCCCGGAGCAAACCGCCGGGATAGGCGCGTACATCCCCGACCCCGCTGATGCCGCAGATGAGGTGGCGGCTGAGCGCCTACGCTCATCGCTTCACTACATGGATATTCAGCCCGGCGTTGCGCTGGAAGACATTCGCATTGACCGCGTCTTTATCGGTTCTTGTACTAATGGCCGCATAGAAGATTTACGCGCAGCGGCATCCGTCGCAAAAGGGCAGCGTGTGGCGAGTACGGTACGCGCCATGGTGGTGCCCGGCTCAGGCCTGGTAAAACAGCAGGCGGAAACGGAGGGTCTGGACAAAGTTTTTCTGGAGGCGGGATTTGAGTGGCGCGAGGCGGGCTGTTCCATGTGCGTCGCCATGAACAACGACCGGCTCAGTCCCGGTGAACGTTGTGCCTCTACGAGCAACCGCAATTTCCAGGGACGTCAGGGTCTTGGCGGCCGCACACACCTGATGAGTCCCGCCATGGCAGCCGCGGCGGCTGTCGCCGGGCACCTGACCGATGTTCGCAAACACTTTGCAACGCGCGGCAACGCTGTTGAGGAGAGCCCAGATGCCTTTTGAGCCCTTGCGCCAACTACGCTCCAGACCCTGGCTTATCGAACGCAGCAACATCGACACGGACATTGTGTTTCCCGCGCGCTTCCTTCTGCGCATCGAGCGGAGTGGCATGGGACGCTATGCGTTCCACGACTGGCGCACGACACCCGAAGGTCTTGAAAACCCGGAGTTTCCCAGTGCAATGCTGACCGACAACAGTCGGCAGATTCTTGTCGCTGGCGCGAACTTCGGCTGTGGTTCGAGTCGGGAACAGGCGGTCTGGTCTCTGGCCGATCTGGGATTACGCTGTGTGATCGCGCCTAGTTTCGGGGATATTTTCTACAACAACTGCTTCAAGAACGGCGTGCTCCCGATTAGCCTGAGCAACCCTGAGAAGTGGTCGACGGTATTGAACGCGGCCAGAGCGGAGGAATGCCTTGAAATCGACCTCGAATCCTTGACGATCAGCACCGGCGATGGCAACAGCGAACCGCGGGACTTTGGCTTTGAGGTCCCCGATTTTCAGCGGGACTCACTGCTCAATGGCTGGGACGAGATTGACCGGATGCTGACCCAGGACAGCGATGATATTCGTGCGTTCGAAAACACTCGTCGCCAGGCGATGCCCTGGCTGTTCCAGTCTCTGGAGTGATCTCCATCGTGAGAGCCGGAATGAGAGCGTGCTTGTCAGCGACACCTTATCAGCGACAATGGCACCTGAACGCAGGCGCTATACCAGCCGGTGAATACGAAACTGATGTATCTACAATCGCCAATCGAAATGGAAGAAGGTAAACCATGAGCGAACCCACTGAAAAGAAAGACGAGACAGCCGACCTGCTCGCCAACTACAAACGCGCCTATGACAACCGAATAGGGTTTGGCCAACGCCCTGCGCTCATCCTTGTCGATTTTGTGCGGGCGTATTTTGATCCGGACTGCGAGCTGTACGCCGATGTACAGCCCGAACTGGATTCGGCGCTGCGATTACGCGATGCGGCACGCACGGCCGGCATTCCCATAATCTACACCAACGTCGAGTACGACACGGTAGGGCTAATGGGCGGGCGGTTCTTTCAAAAAGCCATGCCTTTGCACAATTTCCTCAAGGGCAGCCCTATGGGCGCCTGGGCCGATGGGCTGTTACCCTACGATAACGAAATCGTAATTACCAAGCAGTATGCCAGCGCATTTTTTGGGACCAGCCTCGCGCCGGCGCTAACAACACTGGGCGTCGACACGCTGATCATCACCGGCGTCACAACCAGCGGCTGTATCCGGGCGACGTGCCTCGACACCTGTCAGCACGGCTTTATACCCATTGTCGTATCCGACGCCTGCGGGGATCGTCACCCCGACCCGCATAACGCAAATCTCTTCGATATGAACGCCAAGTACGGCGACGTGGTGGACGAAGCTGAGGCTCTGAACTACCTGACAGCACTGGAGATACCCGAGTGAGTAACCCTATTTTGCGCAACATGCTCGATAACGGAGAGTTCATACTCGCGCCGGGCCTTCACGACATGATTTCCGGTGTCATCGCCAACAAAGTCGGTTTTGACGTCGTTTACGCAACTGGTTACTGGCTTACCGCGTCCGCCTATGGCCTGCCCGATGCGGGCATTGCGACCTACACGCAAATGCTGGACCGCGTGGCCACCCTGGCCCGCACCGTTGACGCGGCAATTATCGCCGACGCAGATACGGGCTATGGCGGGCTCCTGAACGTACATCACACGGTACGGGGCTTTGAAGAAGCCGGGGTGAGCGGCATCCAGATCGAGGACCAGGAATTCCCTAAAAAGTGTGGCCACACGCCGTTCAAACGAGTGATTCCGGTTGCTGACATGGTCGCCAAAATAAAGGTCGCCTGCGAAGCGCGTCTAGACCCCATCAACACCTTGATCATCGCGCGCACTGACGCGATGCAGTCCGAGGGTTTTAACTCGGCTGTGGAGCGCGGACAGGCCTACGCGGAAGCAGGCGCGGACGTGATTTTTGTTGAAGCGCTGGAAAGCGACGAAGAAATGCGCGAAGCCTGCGCCAGAATCGACCGACCGACCATGGCCAATATGGCTGATGGCGGTTCGACACCGATTCGCAGTCGCGAACAGCTGATCGAGATCGGCTATCAACTGGCTATTTTTCCTGCGATGGGTGCACTGGCAGCCGCCCGGGCCGTAGAACACGCACTCACGGCACTCAAGCACAACGGCACGTCGCAAATCGCTGGACCGGAGCTGTTTGATTTTAAGGAGTTTTGCAGTCTGATCGGCTTTGAAGAAGTCTGGGAATTCGAACGCCGCTGGGCAGATCCCGGCACTGGCCCCAAAGACAAATCCAGCAAGTAATGCGCGATTCAAACGACAAAGTCGCCTGTATCGGTGTCGGCAATGTAGGCCGAGCCTGGGCTATCGTGTTTGCGCGCGCGGGTTTTGAAGTCAGCCTTTATGATGTGGCCGATGGGGCAGTCACGCAGGCACTGGCGTTAGTGCATCGCAACGCCGTGGATTTGGAGGCTGCTGGCCTTGTCGATTCCGCAGCTGCGCTGACAGCTCGTATCCACCCGGCACACAGCCTCGCCGATGCGCTGGCTGGCGTTCGTCACGCACAGGAGAGCGTGCGCGAGGACCCGCAAATCAAAGCCGCCGTGTTTCTGGAACTCGCTGCTGTCGCACCGGAATCTGCCACCCTGGCCAGCTCGACATCGGCGATACCCGGCTCCGCCTTTCTTGAGCATGTGCCATGCAGAGAGCGTTGTATCGTAGCGCATCCGGTCAACCCACCCTCATTGATTCCGCTGGTGGAGCTTTGCCCGGCGCCCTGGACCTCGCCCGATACCATCGAGAGCGTTCGTACGCTGATGCGCGAGGTGGGGCAACACCCGATTCTCCTGAAGAAGGAAATTCCCGGATTTCTGCTCAACCGGCTGCAATACACTCTGGTTGCGGAAGCCCTGCACCTTGTAGGCGAAGGCTACTGCGAGCCCGAGGACATCGACGCGGTATTGACGCACGGACTCGCGCTGCGCTGGATGCTGATGGGGCCTTTTCAGGTAGCCCATTTGAACGCGGCGGGTGGATTCTCAGGCTTTGTGGAACAGCTTGGAGAAATGATGCGCACTGTCGGCAAGGATGCGCGGACCGATTATCAATGGGACGACACGCTAATCGAGCAGATTCACGAGCGACTCGCAGCGTCTACCCCAGTCAGCGAGATCCCGGATCGCCAGTTGGAGCGCGACCGTAACATTATGTCTCTACTGAACTGGCGAAAAGAGCTCTGAGTCTCTATTCACGGCCAGCGCTTGCTCTTTCGCCCGAGCAGGCAGCCTTTGTCAGGGGTCGGTCTGCCCAGCTTGCTCCACTCGCTCAAGCTAGGGGGCGTTGGCACAACTGTCGCGAGTGAGATTCTTATTAACGCCGAGGAAGATAAACGCTAATCCATGGTAAGAATGGCCTTTACGGTCACGCCGCTTTGATGATCAGCGACCGCCTGATTGATATCCTCAAAGCGGTACTTGCTAATCATTCTGTCGAAGGGGAACTCTCCCCGCTCATAGTGCGCGAGCAGTTCGGGGATAAACTGCTGCGGAATACTGTCGCCCTCAATGATGCCCCGAATCGACTGACCTCGGGACAGCACGCCATTCACGTGACCAGGCAGCGGCGTATCCATCGCGGCCGAGCCCAGCAAGCCAAGCACCCCCTGAGTGCCCAGAGCATCGAGGCAGATCTGCAGTGCCTGCGCGTTGCCACTGGTATCGAGTGCTGCATTCATACCCGCAGGTTCGATCGCGAGAATTTGAGCCACCAGCGCGTCACCGAGCTCCGAATTCAGAGCATGAGTAGCGCCAAGCTCCAAAGCGAGATCGCGCCTGGCCCTATTCGGCTCGATAACGATAATCCGCTTACAGCCGCGTAGTCGCCCGGCCATCACCGCACTTAAACCCACCGCACCCGCACCCGCGATCAGCAGGGCAGCATCGGCTTGTAGGTCGAGCGAACGCATGACGGCGCCGGCTCCAGTCTGGATACCACAACCCAGAGGCCCGAGAATCGCCAGTGGTAGATGCTTCGGCACCTTGACCAGATTGCGCGCGCGGGCAAGCGCATGTGTAGCGAAGGAGGACTGGCAGAAAAAGTGAGAACCCAGCGCTCCGTGCTCGTTACGCAGCGTCGACGAACCGTCAGGCCGTGTCCCTGTGTAGTTGAGCAACATCAGCTCCTGACAGTAGGCGGGCTCGTCCTTGTTGCAGCAACGACAATCGCCACATGATAAAAAGGACATAACGACATGATCCCCGATCTTGAATTCAGCGACCGCGCTACCCGTAGCCATGACGACGCCCGCTCCCTCGTGACCGAAAACGGCAGGAAACGGGAAAGGAGCGATACCAGACTTCATCACCAGATCCGTGTGGCACAGACCGCTACCTACGATTCGCACCAAGACCTCGTCCGCCCTCGGCGCGTCCAGTTCGACGCTCTCAATACGAAACAACTCTTCGTCGCTACGGGCCACTGCTGCTTGTATTCTCATTGCTCGCCTTGTCCTTTGCTATGCGCATCACGGCAACTCGGGATTCGCTGCCGCCAGTATCGGTGTGGTGCAATAATCGCCCGAAAAGACCGACTCAAAGCCTGCAGCGCAGCGTACACTTACCGGACTTTCTTTTTAACACTACACTCATCATCCTTAAGAGTAATCTGAACAGCAACACTGTTTTCACCATGACTTTTCGGACGTATTGATTGAATGACTGAGCAAGCCCGGCGGGACGAGTATTCCAGCATCGTCATCACAGGCGCTAACCGCGGCATGGGTCTCGAGTTTGCGCGCCAGTACGCGAACGATGGATGGCGGGTCTTCGCAACCGCCCGTAGTCCCGGGAGTGCCAAAGCGCTGCAAGCACTCAGCCTCAAACATGCCCTGCTCACTGTTCACGCCCTGGATGTATCCAGTTCTACCAGCGTGAGTGAATTCGCTGATGAGCTGCGTGGGCAAGCCATCGATGTTCTGCTGTCCAACGCGTCGCATATGATCAACCTGCCGGAGCAGTGCTTTGAGCGTGGTGATCCCGACCTGTTCGCGCAGAGCTTTGAAGTAAACGCCGTAGGTCCTTTCCGTCTCGCCCAGGGGCTCATCGACAACGTTCGCGCCGGCGAGCAAAAAAAACTGGTGTTTATGGGTTCAACCGCGGGTTCGACTTCTTCTATTGTTGCCCCGGTAAAACTGTTTGCCTACTGCCCCGCAAAAGCCGCTTTGCACTCTATCGTGCGCGGTCTACACCTAAATCTTTCCACCGACGGCATCAGCGTAGGGCTGCTCGAACCGGGTGTTGTGGATACCCAGGGCTTTGCCGATCTCCAACCGGGAGAACCCGCGCCCTATGGCATGGACGTGGTCGTGGATATGCTGCGAGCCGGCACGCTGCAAATGTCGACACCGGCCGAGGCGGTAGTCAAGCTCCGCACCCTCATCGACACACTGACACCGGACACCGGCGGAGTCCTGCGGCATGTCGAGGGGCATATCATTCCCTGGTAGCTAATTCCCCGGCAAGTCTTTCCCCAGCAGTTAATTCCGGGGGAAGTCAGTGACGCGATTCGCCCTTTTGCCTAGCGCGCCATTGGATCCGGCTTGTCGTTCTTTATATTCAAGGTCTGCAGCTGCGTCCTCAGCAAGGTCTCGTCGGCGACGCCCTGCCGCAGCAGCGAGGCCAGTGCCGCCTGGGCGATATGCCACTCGTCTATCTCAAAGTGATCGCGCAGATCCTCGCGCGATTCACTCACACCAAAGCCATCGGTACCGAGGCTGGTAAAATCTGCAGGCAACCAACGCGCCACACCATTGGGCAGAGACTTGAGATAATCACTCACCGCAACAATCGGCCCTTTGAACCCTGCGAACAGCTGTTCTACGTAGGGCACCCTCCGCTCAGAAAACGGGTTCAGGCGATTGAAACGCTCGCAGGCTTCAGCCTCGCGGGCAAGCTCTGTATAGCTTGTAATGCTCCATAGTGATACCGCGTAGCCCATACCCTCCAGCGCGTCTGCTGCTGCAATCGCGCGCTGCATAATAGAACCGCTTGCCAGGATGTGTATCTCAGCGGCATTGTCCTCGCCTTTCTGGATACCTACCTCGCCGCCACCTGCGGCGCGCCACAAATACGCACCTTTGAGAATCCCCTCCTCTACTCCCGGGTCGGTGGGCATGGCGGGCATCCGATAATTTTCGTTGTAGACCGTGAGGTAGTAGAAGATGTTTTCCTGCAATTCGTACATGCGATGTATGCCGTCGCGCACAATCACCGCAAGCTCATAGGCAAAAGCCGGATCGTAGCTCTTAAGATTCGGCACGGTCGAGGCCAGCACATGCGAATGTCCGTCCTCATGCTGTAAACCCTCCCCGTTGAGCGTGCTGCGACCCGCAGTACCGCCGAGCAAAAAACCCCGACACATTTGATCGGCGCAGGCCCAGATCATGTCGCCAACGCGCTGAAAACCGAACATCGAGTAAAAGATATAAAACGGTATAGTCGGAACACCGTGCACTGCGTAGGCCGTACCGGCGGCCTGGAACGAGGCGATGGCGCCGGCTTCGCAAATTCCCTCCTGGAGAATCTGTCCGTCTACCGCTTCGCGATAGGACATCAGACTGTTGGCATCGACCGGCGTATATTTTTGTCCCTGCGACGAATAAATCCCCGCCGAGGTAAACAGACCGTCCATACCAAAGGTGCGCGCTTCGTCCGGCACGATAGGGACAATAAGTTCACCGATGCGTTCATCGCGCAGTAACTGACCGAGCATGCGAACGGTTGCCATTGTCGTGGAGGCTTCCCTCTCGCCGCTGCCTTCGAGCATGCTTTTAAAGCTTGCAAGCGCCGGCGCCTCGAGCGGTGCGCAATCAACCAGACGTTGCGGTAGATAGCCGCCGAGCTGCTTGCGCCGCGCCTGCAGATACTGCATCTCGGGACTGTCAGCGGCGGGGCGGTAAAAGGCCGCGCGTCGAATGTCCTCCTCGCCCAGCGGTATACCGTAGTCTTTGGCCAGGGCGAGTCGCTCTTCCTCACTCAGGTTCTTCTTCTGGTGCGCCGTATTGCGACCCTGCGCGGAGTCGCCCATGGCATCGCCCTTCACGGTTTTAATAAGGATAACCGTAGGCTTGCCGGTGGGCGCCATAGCGCGCTGGTAGGCGGCGAACACCTTCTTTGGATCCTGGCCTCCCCGCTTAATCTGGCGCAGCTCATGATCTGTGAGCGAATTCATCATCTGCTCGAGCTGGGGATCGCCCTGCACCCAGTGTTCGCGTTGTGCATCGCCCGGCATGATGGAATAGCGCTGGTAGTCGCCGTCTACACACTCTTCCATGCGGTGCCGCAAAATGCCCTGTTGATCCTGCGCTAGCAATCCGTCCCAGCCGCTACCCCAGATTGCTTTAATAACGCTCCAGTCCGCGCCGCGGAAGCTTCGCTCGAGCTCCTGGATAATCTTGCCATTTCCGCGCACCGGCCCATCGAGGCGCTGCAGATTGCAGTTCACTACTAACACCAGATTATCTAGATTCTCTCTCGCAGCGACATTTACCGTACCTAGCACCTCGGGCTCGTCGGCCTCACCGTCACCGATGTAGCACCAAATCTTCCCGCCGTTGGCGGGTTTGAGGCCGCGATTCTCTAGATATTTGGCAAAGCGGGCCTGATAGATGGCCGCGGGCGTGGACAATCCCATTGAGGCATTTGGTACCTGCCAGAAATCCGGCATGGAACGCGGATGCGGGTAAGAGCAGAGACCGCCCCCGGGCTGGAGCTCGCGACGGAAGTTCTTCAGTTGTGCTTCGCTTAAGCGTCCCTCGAGAAATGCGCGCGCATAGATACCGGGAGCTGCATGCGGCTGCGGCATCACAATGTCGCCACCATACTGGTCTGAGCGGCTTCGAAAACAGTGTTGAAACCCTACCTCAAGCATCGTCGCCGCTGAGGCATAGGTCGCAATGTGACCACCCACACCGCTCTGCGCGTCCGCCGCTTGCAACACCATGGCCATCGCATTCCAGCGGATAATGTTCTCGATACGCTTCTCGAGTTCGATATCACCCGGATACGCCGGCTGCTCGGACAGTGGAATTGTGTTGACGTAAGGAGTATTAAGAGTCGCTTCGCTGAGCGGTACTCCGCGAGTCAGCGCATGGTTCTGTAGCGCCCGCAGCATATCTCGAACACCGCTTTCGCCATACTGGCGATGAATGTCATCCAGCGCCGCGAGCCATTCCTCCCGGTCACCCGCCATATCATCTACTAAGGTTGGCTGTGCCTGCATATCAAGCCTCCAGGCAAAAAACAGCGATCTGTTCAGCGAACGCGTCTGGGGTATGTTTCAGTTGTACGATAGACGCCTGCGCCGCCGTGTCACGCAGTAAATGCATTCCGG
Organism: Congregibacter sp.; assembly: GCA_045105635.1. Lineage (GTDB taxonomy): Bacteria > Pseudomonadota > Gammaproteobacteria > Pseudomonadales > Halieaceae > Congregibacter. The sequence goes on along the minus strand of JBGCDU010000012.1, from coordinate 28,057 downwards.
CGTCGAGGTACCCTTCTCCGGTGTCGAGCCAGCGCACTGGACAGGTAACTGCGCTCAAAGCCTCGGCGACGGCATGGCGAAAAACGGCCTCGTAGGTAAGATGGTAGGTCTCCAGAGAGCCGAGGATATCCATGGTCATCCGGTGCAGGAAGTCTGCATCAAAAACGCCCCCCGCTCTGAGATGCTCGATGTCTTTGCGAAAATGCGGAAAAAAAATCATCTGGTCACGAATGTACTGCCAGGCCCAATGAAACTGGCTACCAGACGCATCGGGCGCTTTATGCGGCGCGTAGTTCGCCAGGAAGTCGTCGCGCTCAGAGTCCGACATGACCAGCAAACCGTCCACTACAAGACGGCGCACGCGCTCGGGCTTGCGCACCGCCAGCTCCAGGCCGATGTGCGCGCCCGTGTGCGACCCAAAGACGTCGACTGCACCCAGGCCCAATGCGTCGCAGAAGCGATCCATCGCGTCGGCATAATCCGCGATTGCGGGCTGCTCCACAACGGGACGCGCCGAATCACCACAACCTGGCGTATCCGGCGCAATTAATCTTCGGCCTTCAGAATAAGCCGTCAAAATCGGCTCGAGCGACCGCGACGAATTGGGAGAGGCATGCAGCATTAACAAGGGCGGCTGCGTGCCCTCCCCGGGACGCTCACGGTAGTGCACGAGTCCCTCGTCAAGACGAAGAAATGCGCGGTCAATCATTGCGTTGGACACAATTTTGCTCCCGACTCGGTTTGACCTGCGATTGTGCGAAACCTAGCGGCGTCCGCATAGATCCGCGCCTGTAGTGTCCGCGTCTCGGATACACATAAAAGGATGGGTTCTGTTGCCCAAGCGCCGGTGGTATCAGTGCCAGTCAGTTTCAAACGTGATACAAGGCATCTGTGAAAGAACAGGATCGACAACAGCAGCCGGTGAGCGAGAACAGCTTCAAGCTGGAGCATCTGGCCTGGGGCACGGGCTCCCTAGGCACGATCACCATGATCAGCGCTGTGTCTGCTTTGTATCTGTACTTCCTGGTCAGCGTACTGCAATTGAGTCCTGTGCTAGCCGGCAGCCTGATTTTTGCGTCGAAGATAATCGACATGATCAGCGACCCGCTGATGGGATGGATCAGCGATCGCAGCAGCTCACGCTGGGGTCGTCGTCGCCCTTTTATGTTTGCCGCGAGTTTCGCCTGCGCAGCGTCGATGGTACTACTCTTCGCCATTCCGCAACACTCAGACGTCTTATCGACACCGGTGCTGGTAGAAATTGCCTTGATCGTCTACGCCCTCGCCCTTACGGCCTTTAACGTGCCCTATCTCGCAATGCCCGCGGAGATGACCAGCGACTACCACGAGCGCTCGGTGCTGATGTCCTATCGCGCGTTCTTCCTCGTCGGTGGTAGTTTTATGGGTGCCGCAGTGGCGGGTGCCTTGCTGCGTCACTTTGGCGGAGGCGCTGACGCTTACTTTCGGGTCGGATGTTTTCTCGGCGCGGTGGCTTTTGTCGCCATGATGACGAGCGTTCTGGGCACACGAGGCACCACGTACACGCGTTACGAGCGCAGCGATGTCCCTACTATCAATCAACTGCGCCTGTTTCTGGTCAATAAGCCCTTCCTGATTCTCGGCGGCGTAAAAGCCGTGCAGTTCCTGCAACTGGCGACCGGCAGTGCCGTCAGTCTGTTTTTCTTTATCGGCGTATTGCAGAAAGACGAGGGCATGCTGCTGCCTTTCGGCCTGTCCGTGTCAGCCGGTTCTGTACTCAGCATTCGTTTATGGCTACCCATCATCGCTACACTGGGTAAGCGCAAGGCGCTTATGCTCGCCACAGGCCTGCAAAGCCTGCTTTATTTGAGCTGGTTGCTTGCCACACCCGCCGAGCCGCTGTGGGTGTTTATGGCGCGCGCAGCTCTACTTGGCGCGTTCAGCTGCGGGGTTTTGGTGTGCAGTCAATCCATGATCGTCGATACCATCGACTACGATCGCCGTATCAGTGGCATCAATCGAGAGGGCGTGTTTTCTGCGGTATTCAGTTTCATCGAAAAATCCACCTATGCGGCAGGCCCCTTGCTCGTAGGGCTACTGCTTTCGTACTTTGGTTTTGATCAGACCTTACCGCGAGGGGCACCACAACCCGAGACGGCCAGTAACGCGATTATGATAGGCATGGCCGTCCTGCCCGCCGTCTGCAGCGTGCTCATGGCAGCTGGGATCTGGTTTTACGATCTGAACGAAGAGAAGCTAAATGCGGCTACTGTGCACAAACTGGGCGAGTCTTGAAATCTGTACACGGCGATCTGGATAATGATCATAGCCTTCGGGCCGCTCTCGCATGACCGCCGCGACACGTAGATGGACAACAAACAACAACCAAGTCAGAAAGCTAGGAAAGACACCATGGTTCCACTCAATCAAACCGGGCGCGCGGGGCTGCAGTTTATGGGTAGCCTACAGCGATACTCCTCGACGATTCTTGCGGATCGTGCGAAGCGGGCGTTTTATGCAACGGACGCCATCGAGGAGGTCCCGATTGGTGATCGCTCTATGGAAGAGATTGAAACGGTTCTCGACGACGCCAAGGCGCGGGCTGGGGCAATCCAGGCGCATCGATTCAACCGCTTCTATCAGCGTATTGTTGCCGAGGCGATCTATGACCGAGGCATTCCGGCCGCTGAGGAAAAACGCGCAGAGGCCGAACCGCTTCTAAAGCCTGCGCCTGACACTGATGTGAGTGGCACACTGCATCTAGACCCCGCGCTGACAACGCCCGAATATTACGAAGGTGTGGAGTGGCACCTAATGCCCGGCGGCTGGGATGGCTATGACCTGTCGATGGTGATGTTCATGTCGGGCGTTGTGCCATATATTTTTCGCCATGGAGGCTATGCTGCCGTCGAAGTCGATGCCGACATTTTTGCGCAGCGCACTGGCGTACTGGGGCAACTGCCACGCGCAGAGTACACGCGCATCTACGAAGCAGGCAGCGGCGGCACGCCAACCCTGGGAATGCTGCGCCAGAAATTCCCGGACGCTGAACTGGTGGGTGCTGATCTCTCTGCGAGCATGCAGAAAGCCGGCCATGAAATGGATAAGAAACTGGGCTTAGGAGTTCACCTTAAACAGGAAGACTGTCGCCACACGTCCGAGCCTGACGACCACTACGACGCCGTTGTTTGCTACGCGACGTTTCACGAAACGCCCGACGATGTATGTCGAGACATTCTAAAAGAAATGCTCCGCATTCTTGCGCCGGGCGGTGACATCGTGATCTCCGATCCTGCGCCGCTACGCGCACTCACGCCCTACGAGGCGGTCATCTCGGACTGGGAAACAGACAACCGGGAGGAGCCCTACTTTGGCGTATCTGTACGTCGCAATCTCCCCGAGATTCTTAGCGAACTTGGCTATGTGAACCCCGAAGAGTATGCCGTTGGCGAAGGCAGTTATCCTTGGGTAACTCGCGCCAGAAAAGCGGATGCCGAAGCATGAGTAAGCGGAGAGCCACCGCCCCCTACCTGAATGCCGCCGATGTAGATCAGCTTGCACGGCAAAACGTGCAGCTCATTACGGAGCTGTGGATCGTTAAGGACAGGCTCGCAGTCCTGGAAAACTTACTCGCAGAAAAAGGCGTTCTAACGGGGGACGAAGTAGACGCCGCGACACCGAACGAACAGCTGGAGGCCACCCTCGACGCTGAACGCGAGAGCTATATCAAACGCATTCTTGGACTGCCTGAGGAGTACCGGACAGCGGAAAACCTCAAGGCTCTGGCCGTTAAACGCTAACTGGAAGGTCCATCCACTGGTCTGGCCATACCGCCGATAAGACGCCAGGCCTCGTTCTCAAGCGTCCACACGTGGATATTTTCGTACCACTGCTCGACGTCGCGCTTTTCGGGCTCCGCCATCCCTTCGCCCAGGCGAGTGCGGTGGGTCAGAAAATACGTTAGCGCCGTATTGCCGTTCAGGGTGAAGCCCATCTTCCTGACGTCGGTAACTTCGCCCTTTAGCCCTTTGGCGACGCCAGCGCCGGCCTTGAAGTCACCCAGCGGCAAAGGCTCTTTGAAACCGGGCGGCCAGCCAAGGTACACCGAGCTGGTCGAATCCAGGTATGGCGCAATATTACCGTCGCTGCGCCCTTCGAAGATTGCCATCTCCTTGGCCCAGATAAACTCAGCGATCGCTTCGTCTGTCATTTGAGTCGATGTCTGGGCAGACGACTCACTCGAAACTGCCGCATCATCGGCTACGGCTGCCGAGTCCATAAAGACCAGGGCACTCAGGGCGGCGGCCACGAGGTGCCGTCGCCAGGACAGTTCATTACTCCCACGCATGGCTAACACGCGCTCAGTAGTTATAGGACAAAGTCGCCGCAATAATTCGGCGGGTTCCAAAATAGGTGCCGAGAATATTGTTGCTAAACGGCTGAATAATCTGCAGTGAGTTCGACACGTACTGTTCATCAAACAGGTTCTGCGACCACAGTCTCACGGAGAATTTATCCATATTGACGCCGAGGCTGGCGTTGGTAATAGTCCGCGAAGGAGCGCTTGCGGCATTAATTGAATCCGCAAAGAAGCTGGACTGGTACGCCACGTCTACACGCGCATAAAAATCGGTGCTCGCGCTAATCTGCCCGGACCACTCTGCACCGAGCGACACCTGGGTATCGGGTGATCGCTCAATATCATTGCCACCGAGGTCGCCGTCTACCTCACACACAGTGCCATCGCAGGGCGCCGGGAAAAATGGCAGGAAGCCCGCGGTGAACAGAGCATCACGAGTCCCGTTGTCATAGCTGGCATCGGTGTACGAGGCTGCAAAGTCAAAGCTCAGGTTCTGCGTCGCCTGAAAACTGCCCTCAACTTCGAGACCAAAAATAGTCGCGTCACCAAGATTGGTTTGCATTGCCGGCGTGAACGGCCCACCCAGCGGGTCCAGAGTGCTGATCTGCATATCGGACCAGTCGGTATAGAACGCCGCCACGTTCACCAGTGCACGCCCGTCCATCAAGGTGTTCTTTGCACCGATCTCGTAAGTCCAGTTGTACTCTGGATCAAATACCTTCAGGTTCTCTGAAATCGCTGCGGAGTTAAAACCACCGGCCTTTGCACCGCGTGCAATCGTCGCATACAGGAGATTGTCAGAGGTCATGTCATGCTCAAGCGTGAAGCGCGGAGTAAAGAAATCAAAGGTCTCGTCACCCACCAGCGTGCCGGGTCGGGAACGTACATCGAGAGTCGTAATATCCTCTGAGGTGAAGCGCCCTTCCGCCGAAAAGCGGGTTGTTTCATTCAGGGCGTAGGACACTTCAGCAAAGATCGACTGTGCTTCGGTCACCGTATCCTGGTAGTTGAATACCAGATTTGTGAAGCCGCCGTAACTCTCGTCCTGGATATCAATAGGCGTGGTGCCCCTTGGGGCCAGGTTAATACTCACGGAGTAGGCTTCGTCCCGGCCGTCCATATAGAACAGGCCTACGGCACCAGTCAGCTTGCCCCCATTGTCGAAGCGCACGCGCAGTTCATGCTGATCGTAATCAATGAAGCCTGATGGGGAGCCCTGAAAGTTGCACAGGCTCGGGAACCGGGGCGGCCCGAGGATCGTGCCGCAGTTAACCGTGTCCGCTTCCGCCGTGTTCGCTGTATTGGTCTCGCCATCGGTATTGCTGAACGCGTAGGTCAGGGTCAGCGCATCGTTAAACGCGTACTCCAGGCCAATACGAAAGACGTCGATATCGGCCTGCCGGCCGAAGCCGCGAGGGTCCATGGTCACTTCACTTCCCGGCACCGGGTACTCGCCGCAGAATAAACTCGGATTTCCACCAATCTGCAGTGGTCCACAGTTACCGGTGCCCTGCCCTGTGTTCAACCAATTCGCGGCGCGGGCCTCTTCGCGCTTCTCAAAGCCGTAGTAACTGGCATTAACCGACAGCTTCTCAGTCGGAGTGAACAGGACATCAACGGAGTAATTTTTGTTGTCCCAGCCGCCCACGTTGCGAGTAGTACCCGGGTCGATCGGCCGGTAAGTGTTCGGATGGAGGTTCTTCCACGAGCCATCAAACTCCGAGCTCTCATAGGTCGCACGCACCGCCAGCACATCTTGAATAACCGGTACAGTGGCGCCTACGTTGAATTCTTCACGGTCGAAGTTACCGACGGTGCCCTGCACATTGAAAGCAAGCTCATGATCCGCCTTGACGGGTACGAAGTTGATCGCGCCGGCAAACGCGTTGCGGCCATAGCGTGAGCTTTGCGGCCCCTTGACGACCTCAACGCGCTGTACGTTAGCCAGCCCAAGGTCAACCGCCCACGAACGCGGCATGTACACGCCGTCCAGGAACGTGGCTACAGTTTGCTCCCTGGCATTTGAACGCAGCGTCGCCTGACCGCGTATAACCGGACTGGCGTTACCGCCGTCAAAGTCTTCAAATGCAAACCCTGCGGTGAAGCGCGCGACGTCTTCAAGCTCGGTGATGCCACGACGTTGCATTGTCGATGCATCAAATGCTGTGACGGCAAGGGGAATATCCTGAATGCTCTCCGCGCGCTGGCGGGCGGTAACAATCACCTGCTCCATCACCAATTCATTCGCCGAATCATCGGACTGCGCATGCGCACCGAGCGCCGCCAGAAGACCGGAGGCAAGAGCAACGCCCTTTGCCATGGGACGAACCGAAGCGCTAAAGACTGTTTTACTCATTATGAATTCCCTCGTTTTACCTGTAACCAGCCGAGCCGGTCTTCAGCTGCCGTGAGCTTTTCCCGGGTACTTGTGCTGTTATGTTTTTTTGTTGAACCTGTCCCAACAACTGAGACGCTATCACAGAGTACCCGACTAAAAGTACGGCTTTCTACCCAACAACCGGAGGACGCATCCATCAAAAATCCATCAGCAAGCGACCATAACCCGGAATCTTGTCATCGATGCCATTGGCTCGCAGGGCGTGCCAATAAGTGGCCGTGTTAATTGCAATCACCGGTTTGCCCAGCCAGCGCTCGGCCTCTCCGGCGATGGTAGCCATAGAGAGATTAGTGCCGACCTGTACGATCGCGTCGATGTCGTCACCGTCCAGCTCCTTGAGCGTCTGGATCAGCCGGTCACCGCCAACTTTGGCGATCGCCAGCCAGTTTTCGCATTCGAGGGCGACATCGCGCACTACCTCAAAGCCCACGTCCTGGTAGTAGGTGCGAACGATGTCGTTCATGGCGGGATAATACGGCGACAAAACGGCGATTTTCCTTATTCCCCCATAAGCCATGAGCGCGTCACGTGTGGAGTGCGATCCTATACTGACTCCCAGACCGTTCGACGCGTCACGCACGCTTTCTACAAAGCGGTCTGCACCGGCCACGCTGTCATTAAAAGTTACTGCCGACATTCCCATGATCAGGTAGTCAGGATCTGCATTTGTCACCCAGCGCACCGCGTCCAGGGTAAGATTCCAGATCTCCTTGGTACCGGCGATAAATGTCTCGTTGGAGATTGCTGCCGCATTTGAGTTCAGGATGCGGCTGTAATGATTGGTCACGCCCCAGGGGCGCATGTCATCAAACTCGGGTTGCACAATCGTGTTGGTCGATGGACCCATCACTCCAAACTTTGCGCGACTCGACAAGACATCAGCTGGCATGGCGATTCTCCTTCCACTAAGTAATTTGATACGAGCGAGCAGCTTCGCTAGCTACGCACTTTCTAGGCACTATCTAGGCACTATCTAGGCACTGTTCACGCGCTTCTTACGCACTTCTTACGCACAATCTACGCACAATCTACGCACTACCAACGCAATGTGCATGCACGCACCCTGGCCACGAGCTATATGACTGCGCAGACGGTTTTGGTGGTCAGGAAATTGTCAACTGCCTGCTGACCACTGAGACGGCTCCAGCCCGATTGCTTTATGCCACCGATAGGCAGGCTTGCATCGTACATCGAGTGACAGTTGATCCAGACCGTACCGGCCTCTATGTCGCTGGCCAAGCGATGCGCGAGAGACAAGCTCTCGGTCCAGACACTGGCCGCCAGGCCGTAGTCACTGTCGTTTGCAAGATCAGGCACTTCGGCAACATCCTCAAACGGTGCGCAGACGATCACCGGCCCAAACACTTCCTCACGCACAATTTCCATGCCACCGTTAACGTCGGTAATCACCGTGGGCGTAACAAACGCGCCCGATGGATCGGGACGATCACCACCGGTAACAATGTTTGCGCCAGCATCCGTAGCGCGCTGCATGTATCCAGAGACACGCTCCGCCTGCACCTGGCTCACCAGCGGTCCCATCTGTGTCGCCTCGTCCAGGCCATGCCCAAGCACAATACCCTTGGCGATATCCGTAATACCCGATACCACTTCGTCAAATATGCGTCGGTGAACATATAGTCTCGACCCCGCCACGCAAACCTGTCCGGCGTTAAAGAAAATGGCATTTGCCGCACCGGGGATAGCAGCGCCAAGATCCGCGTCTTCGCAGATCACTACCGGCGACTTGCCCCCGAGCTCCAGAGACACTTTCTTGAGGTTGCCCTTGGCTGCATCGATAATCGAACGACCGGTCGCTGTCGAACCGGTGAACGATATCTTGTCCACATCCCGGTGCGCGGCCAGCGCGGCTCCCGCCGCGTGGCCATAGCCCGTGACAATATTAAGAACACCTGGTGGCAAGCCGGCCTCGATCACGAGTTCACCAAGACGCAGGGCGGTGAGCGACGTATTTTCTGCGGGTTTAAGGACTACGGAACAGCCCGCTGCCAGGGCCGGCGCCACATTCATAGCCGTCAGCACCAGCGGGGAGTTCCAGGGCACAATCGCACCTACCACACCCACCGGTTGCTTCTCGGTGTAGGCAAACACGCGTTTGCCCTCTGGTTGGTAGTTGATGGAGCTGGGAATTGTGCTCCCCTCTATCTTTGTAGCCTGCGCTGCGAAGTAACGGAATTGCTCCACCGCACCGGGGATCTCCGCCCAACGACCGACGTAAAGGGGTTTACCCTGATCCAGCGTTTCCAGTTCCGCCAGCTCATCGATATTCGCCTCGATGAGATCGGCAATTCGCCACAGTGTTTTGGCTCTGTCGGAAGGAGTAAGACCGCTCCAGCGCTTGTCGCGAATCGCCCGACGACCGGCTGCCACCGCTAAATCGACATCTGCGGCCCCACCTGCTGGGACAGTAGCGAGCAAAGCGCCACTCGCCGGATCATGGGAGGGCAGCGTCTCCCCGTTTTGCGCGGCACACCAGACATCGTCGATGAGCATGCATTTTTCACCGTCACCGAGAAACGCGGCGGCGGCTGGACTGGGTACGGCTGCTTTTATCGCAAGGGTCATGAGCGTCTCTCCAGATTTTAGACAGCATGAGGTTAGCACTGCCCGGGGCTAGCCGGCGCAGCTGATTGGAAAATCTCCGATTGGCGAATAGTCCAGTAGCAGCACCTTGGCTCAACCCAACGCCTGCTGTCCAATATCGAGCCGTCCACAGGTATCACGGTGTATTGTGAACACCCGCACCGGTGAGCCTGCAACCCGGTGAACAAAGACAAATATGAGGGTGAAACAAAATGCCGACTGAGCTGACACACCATGAGCAAAGCACGGGATCGGTGCGTGTCTGGGGCCACCGCGCGCGTCTTGGTTTGATTGTGCCGACCACTAACACAGTCAACGAGGCTGAGTGGGCGGCGATGGTCCCCGACGGAGTGACCGTGCACAGCGCCCGAATGACCCTGCATCACTACAAGGACAGCGATAGCGTCGATGGGCTACCGGACTCACTCGCCGAGGGCATTGCCGCATTGACCCCGGCCGATATGTCCTGTATAGCCTACGGCTGCACCGCCGGATCAATGATCAATCCGGTAGAGGCGCTGCCCGCAGCGATGGCGGCGGCAGCGAACTGCCCCTGCACAAGCACAGCCGCTTCCATCGTCGCCGCGCTGCACGCCCTCGAAGCAACGCGTATCGCTATCGCAACGCCATACCACGATGGGCTGAACCAGCACGAGGTGGCCTTTCTCAATGAACAGGGCGTGCAGGTCACTGCCATTGCAGGGCTGGGAATCGGTGCCGGGGGCCCACAGGAGTACGCGCAGCTGGCGCATTTGTCACAAGACACGGTGAGGAAGCATGCCACGCAGACATTCCGAAGTGCCCCCGCTGAGGCTCTGCTTCTTTCTTGTACCGACATGCCCACGCTGCCCCTGATTAGCGAATTGGAGCACGAACTTGGCGTGCCTGTAATAAGCTCCAACACGGCGACCTTGTGGCGCGCGCTATCGCTGGCGAAGGTAGCAACGCCTGTCACCGGCGCAGGCGCACTGCTTGCGCAGCATCGTTGATGCCCGCGCTGGGGCGCTGCGCGTGGCGGAAATTTCGACCTCGACGAAGCCTGCAGTGCGGGCGCGGCTTATCCGACTGTTGAACACACCGCATTTAAGCTTCAAGTCGCTGCAGTGCCATGGATTATTCTGGGCCGAATCTAAATTTGGGAGCCCCCCATGCACTTGGTCAACAATTCCGCGGGACAAGAATCCGGCCGCACAGCGGGCGCAGGCAAGCCGGATCCAGTCATTATTGCTGGAGCCGGGCCGGTGGGATGCACCCTCGCTCTTCTGCTGGCGCAAAATGACATTCCGGTCGTGCTACTCGAAGCACAGGACGATTTACCGGAGGACTTGCGTGCATCCACGTTTCACCCTCCGTCGCTTGATTTACTGGATGACCTCGGCGTTACACAGCGAATTCTCGATATCGGCCTGAAGGTCCACGACTACCAATACCGCGACCGACGCACAAATGAGGTCGCCAAATTTCACATGAAGCATCTCTCCGGTGAAACCAATCATCCTTACCGGCTGCAGTGCGAGCAGTTCAAAATGACCCGCATCGTGACTGAAATGCTGGCAGAAATCGATTGTGCGGAGGTGGTATTTGGCGCGAAGGCAGTGGGGTACCGCGAGACCAGTGACGGCGTCGATGTGCTGACATTTGATGGCAGCGAGGAAAAACGCTACCACGGATCATTCCTGATTGGCACCGACGGTGCGAACAGCAGTGTGCGTCAGTCGGGCGGCGTGAAGTTTGAAGGACTCACCTACCCGGAAATGTTTTTGGTGGTGTCTACGTCCTTTCCCTTTGAAGACCACTTTGAAGACCTCAGCCTGGTTAACTATGTCTCCGACCCCGACGAGTGGTGTGTTCTCTTAAAAACGGTCGATCTGTGGCGCGTACTGATACCGGCGCCGCTGGATGCCGACAGAGACCAATTGCTGAGCGATGGATTTATTCAGGAGCGTCTGCAACACCTGGTGCCCAAGGACGGCGACTTCGACCTCTATCATCGCACTCTATACCGCGTGCATCAGCGCGTCGCCGAAACTTACCGGGTCTCACCTCGAGCATTGCTGGCGGGTGATGCCGCCCATATCAACAACCCACTGGGTGGCATGGGTATGAATGGCGGTTTGCACGACGCGTTCAACCTTGGCGATAAACTGCTCACGATCCTGAAGCAGGGCGGCGATATGGACGAACTGTTGGATCTATATGACCGGCAGCGACGTAAGATCTGTATAGATTTTGTGCAGAGCCACACTATGCGCAATAAGAAGTTAATGGAGTCTACGGACGAGCAAGTACAGCGCAATCGACAGCGAGAATTTTTGCGCCTGGCGAATGACCCTGGACTCGCCCGGGAGTTCCTGATGAGAACCTCGATGATAGATAGCCTCCGCGAGTCGCTGAAGATAGCCTGATCGACGATAGAGCACCCGGCGGGCTGCGTGCGTCGTTGGCGATGCATTGCCGTGGTTCAGCTGGCGGTCGATCCCGAAGACAAAGAGACCTGAAAAAATGACCATGGAATACCCCTACGTTCCCATGCCCAAGCGCAACCCGCTGAAGTGGCCGAATGAAGCGCGCGTCGCGCTGATCATCACCTTTAATCTGGAAACCTGGGACCTGCTGAAAGATACGGACCAGCCCTACTACGCCGGTGGGCCGGCCCTGCTGCCGAACACATTGCCGGGCAACGTAGCGGACTTCCCGAATTATACCTGGCGAGAGTACGGTCAGCGCGTGGGCATCTGGCGGATGTTTGAGGCGATGGACGACTTCGGCGTCAAGCCATCGTGTACGTTGAACGCCGTGACTGTCGAGCGTCGTCGCGAAATGCTGGACGCCGCCATGGAGCGCGGCTGCGAGATTGTGGCGCACAACTACGAGCAGGGTGAACTGCTTACCGACTACATGCACGAACCAGAAAAAGAGCGCGATGTGGTTCTGCGTACCCTTGACGTCTATGAAGAGGCCGTGGGGCGCAAAGCCAAAGGCTGGTTGTCCTCGTCACTGCGCGGCACACCCAACACGCCATCCATACTCGCGGAGAAAGGCTGCACGTTTTACTGCGACATCATGAACGATGATCAACCGTTCCTGATCCGTACCGATAATGGCCCCATCGTTTCAGTTCCCTATTCCAATGAAATCAACGATTTCACGCTAACAACCCGTCGCGGTCATACCACCGATGAAGTACGCGATATCCTCATCGAAGAACTCAAAGTACTGCACGAAGAGGGTGCACACAGTGGTCGCATCATGAATGTTGGCCTGCACCCCCACGTAACGGGCCGCGCTTATCGCGTTCGAGCGCTGCGTGAATTCCTGGAGTATGCCAAATCTCTGGACGGCATTTGGTGGGCCACCCGCGAAGAAATCGCCGACTGGTATCTCGAAAACCATGAAGCGCATTTTCCCGGACAGTAAGACAAACCCCGGAAGGGGCTAAATCAGGGCAGACAATAATACTGACTGGAGAACAAGCACATGGCTTTAAACAAGGAACCTTTACGCGCGGTCACTCAGGAAGACATCGATACCTATAATCGAGATGGCGTAGTCTGCTTGCGCCAGGTATTTGATCCCGAGTGGTGCGAGATGCTCGACCCGATTGCGCGACGCGTGATCGTCGATAAGGAAGACGTAGGCCTGCTGCCCACAATTCCAGGGCGCTACATGGCCCGGTGTATCGACGAGTATCGCAAGCTGGTGTTTGAAAGCCCGGTGGGGCAAGTGGCCGGCCAGGTTATGCAATCGAAAGAGATCCGATTCTTTTTTGATGAGTTCTTCGCGAAGCCACCACATTCTGATTTCAAAACCATCTGGCATACCGACCGCATGGGCTGGCCCACCACAGGCGTAATGGTCCCTTCGCTGTGGATGCCTCTGACACCGATCGTAAAGGCCAACAGCCTGGAGGTGATCGCCGGATCGCACACACAGGATGAGCGCTACTGGCTGTTCTCGCCAAATGCTCAGCAAATGATTAAGCCTGACGATCGGCCGCCGCACCCCAAGTGCGACCACCTGCGTGACGATCCAAACTACACCTTCCTGTCCTGGGATATGGACCCCGGCGACCTGTTGATCGTTCATCCCTGGGCGCTACACTATTCCGGCGGTAACCCGACGGACGACTGGCGGGTAGCGGTGTCCCTACGCGTATTTGGCGACGACATTCGCTGGAGGCCTCGCCCGGACTGCGTCAATCTTGCTGGCGTATCCTTTGATGAAATGCTTGAAGGCGAAAAGCCGGGCGGCTCTCACCTGCCGCTGCTTTGGTCCGAAGATGGTCGCGAAGACGGTGACTCGAATTATCCACGTGGCTTTGCCGCTTCCTGGTCGAAGCAAGAAATGCGCGGGGTTAATGAGTACAAAGCCTTCAAGGCCCTCACTGCAAAAGCAGAGGCTGTGGAAGTTAGCACTACCCCCTGAAGCTCTATTGACGCACACTTGAAAAGGCCCGGTACTCTGAAGAATACCGGGCTTTTTTTTGCATTGCCTGTGCGTGGGGTGTGCGTGGGGTGTGCGTGGGGTGTGCGAAGCAGTTACATCGATTGTATCCGCAGAGCTTTGACTAGCCTTTCTTCGTCGCGACAATCGACTGTAGAAAAGGATTCATCGTCGCAGGACCCTCCGCTACCTCGAACCCCGCTGCCTCCAGCATGCCCTTGAAATTGCAGGCCACAAAATCCAGAGAGTACGGCTCACAGTTGTTTTTGGAGTCGTAATCAATCAGGAACCGCTGCGCCGGCGGCAACGTCAAACCGTAGCTGTTGGGGAATTCGAAAATGCAGAAGGTGCCACCCGGTCGCAAGATGCGGTGCATTTCTTTGACGATCGGCTCGAAAGTGACCTCCGGCGTTTCATGCCACAGCAGGTACGAGAGAATGCTGTCGAAGGATTCACTGTCGTACCCTGAATCCTGCGCCAGTGCCTGCCGGAACGTAATCGCAAGATCAGCGTCGTTGGCCAGCTTGCGCGCATAGCGCAGCAGCGGCATCGCGAGGTCCAGACCGTGGACCTCCGCATCGGGGAAGCGACGCTTCAATGGCAGACTTGCCTGACCAATTGAGCAGGCAACATCCAAAACACGATTCACAGTCCCGTTTGCCGGTAGCGTTAACAGCTCGGCCAGCTCCGTGTGCAATTCCTCGTTGTCATTCATGCCCTCGTAAAAGGCGCGGGTCCCCAGGTGAAAGACAATGCCAGAGAGAGGGTCGTCCGTATAGCCGCCGGGCTGGCAGTGAATTTCCTGTCGCCCCCAGCCGGGCGTCACAAAATCAGGGTCGGCATCGATAGTCGCCGGGCCGTCTTCATGATCAAGTTCCGCAAGATAGGTTTCCGCGGATTTCAGCAGGGTTGCACGTGAAGTACGCCACATCATTTCCTGCTGCGTGCGCACGAAGCGCTGCCAGCTGCGTGTCACCGGCGCTTTTCGAAAAGCCTCATTGATGTTCTCTATCGAGTCATCAGCGGCGTCGTTTTCACTCTTCCACTGCTCGTAAGCTTCGGCGCCTGCCTCCGCCACTACCGGAAACATATCCTGGATCACCATCTTCCGGAACGACTGAACGAAATCCATATAGCTTTCATCGGCTAACGACGAAGGCCGAGGAGTAATACCCGCGTAACCGCGAGGGGGCTGCATGCTATTCATGGCTTATCCTCCAATTCTCTTTTTGAGGGTGCGTTAAAATCTTTGGCAGCGGCTGCGCTGGGACGACGAAGAAAGCTGTGAAACACTTGTTTCACCAGCGCATCGCGCTCTTCGAGCCGGTGTGCGGCCTCGACATCGTCTGGCACATGGCTTTCGATCATTGAACTCACATCGATGCCCTTTTCAGCCAAAACCTTCTCCATTACGATCTGCCGATCGCGCACAGTCCATATCAACGCTGCTATTTCCATTAGAGACTCGACCACGCTGTCCGCAATCACGTCATCGTAGTAGACGCGCCCGGGGCCTCCAATCTCAAACCCCAAGTCCAGGGGAATCTCGGGTTTACTCTCACTGTTCATACAGACCACCGTTTGTTAACTAGACGTCGATACCTACCGGATCGTAGCGAAATATACCTAATGAATCCTCGTTCTTCACTGGCTGGTCACGCAGCACATAAGGATCCAGCCCCTGGAGACGCTGAGCGCCAAGGTTGGACTCGCGCTGCAAGTGGGTCACGCGTGGCGTGCGTACGTGATCGTAACGCTTTAGTGCCTCGGCAGCACTAGCACTCGCTGCAAAGCAGCGTCCCAGCACCACACCATCCTCGATCGATGAGGACGCACCCTGACCAAAGAACGGCAGCATGGGATGTGCCGCGTCCCCGATCAAAGCCACCTCGCCGCTGACCAGCGACTCCAGTGGGTCTCGACTGAATAAACCCCAGCGGAAACTCTGTTTACTGTCCATCGCGTCCAGCACCGTCATTACCGGCTCGCACCAGTCATTGAAAGCACGGCGTATTTCGCCCGGCTGGGCCGGCGTTGACCATGAT
The DNA here is from genome assembly GCA_045105635.1 of Congregibacter sp. Taxonomy (GTDB): domain Bacteria; phylum Pseudomonadota; class Gammaproteobacteria; order Pseudomonadales; family Halieaceae; genus Congregibacter. The sequence goes on along the minus strand of JBGCDU010000012.1, from coordinate 12,228 downwards.
TCTTCAAACCATTCATCGGTGCGAGCAAAGGCTACGAAATTAACCAGCTCGCGACCGCGAATCGGATAAGTGACAAACGTTCTACCGGGACCAATCCAGTTGTGCGAGACCGCTTCTGTGGCCCAATCGGGTAACTCAGCAGCAGGAATAAGGCCACGCCACGCGGCTTGCCCGGTGAAGTTAATATCGCCGGCGCCGAAGACTGCATCGCGCACCGTGGAACGCACACCATCGGCGCCTATCAAGACATCCGCCGACACGCGCGTGCTTTTCCCTGTCGCCGTATCGATCAGCGCAGTGGGACGATCATTGGCGTTCTCCACACCGACCAAGCAAGCACCGAGCACGAGCATCTCTGGGTCGTACTCCTGACACCGACGCAATAATTCGTTGTGCAGGTCTGCGCGATGCAATTGGTAGTAGGCCGCGCCATATTCGTCCCGACAGTTGTTGCGATCGATACCCAGCAGATCTTCGCCGGTTTCGCCGTGATGCGTCCATTGAGTCAACGGTTCATTCGCGCGGCTCAGCAAGAAATCTCGCAGCCCCAACCACTCCAAACCACGGGTCGCATTCGGCGATATCGAAATACCGGCCCCCACCTCGCCGACGGCTGGCGCCTGCTCGTAGACCCGCGGGCGGAACCCCTGTTGAGCGAGCCCCAGCGCAAGTGAGAGACCGCCAATACCGGCCCCCGCAATGATGATACTCGTCTCTGTGGCGCTAACGTTACTCAATGATATCCTCCGCTTTATGAAGTCCTTCTGCCTGCCGGTATCGACCCGCAGCGCAGCCCCTGACTTTCAGCTTCGTGACACCGATAAGCCATGCTTTTAGGCAAAGTATCCGACCAGCGAATGAAAGCGTCCCTCGCGTTGCTGCAACCCGGTGCATGTGGCAATTTCCGCCTACTCTTATAACGCGGTTTGCCGATGACTCCTCTTCAGACATGAACGCCGACGGCGAAGCAGTAACCAGTGGAGCTGTTAACACTAATCCTGCCGGCGAAGGCGAGGTAGCAAGCCTCGCCTACGCTTGGTTCGTGGTCGCGGTTCTGTGTATCGCCGGCATCGTTTCGTACATTGACCGTCAGGTCATCAATCTGTTGATAGAGCCGATAAAAGCTGACTTCGGGATCAATGACACCCAGATCGGTTTATTGCAGGGTTTTTCCTTCGCCGTGTTTTACGCGATCCTCGCGATCCCGCTGGCGCGCTTGTCAGACTCGGGCAAACGAACACGCATCATATTCTGGGGCGTAATCTGCTGGTCTATCGCAACCCTGAGCTGTGGCCTGGCGGGAAGTTTTGCTTTTTTGTTTGCCGCACGCATGTTTGTCGGAGTCGGTGAGGCCACGCTGACCCCCGCGGGCTACTCCCTCATTACCGATTACTTCCCGAAAGCGAAGGTTGCTCTGGCAATAAGCATTTTTACCGGGTCAGGATTTGTAGGGTCCGGAATTGCCTATGTGTTTGGCGGCGCTATCATCGAGTATTACAGCTCCCTTGAGCAGATAGTCCTGCCGTTTTTCGGCGAGCGATCAGTGTGGCAGGCTACATTTATAACCGTCGCAGTGCCCAGCGTACTGGTGCTGGTGCTGCTGGCATTTGTACGCGAACCACCACGTCAGGAGACGGTGCACACTGCCATCGGCGGTGACACGTCCGTGCTTGCTGTCATGCGCTACCTCAACAGTCACAGACGACTCTTTGTAGGCGTCCTGCTGGGGCTGACGCTCATGGCCGCGGCCACCTATGCCATTAACCTTTGGGTACCCACCTACTTTATCCGCGTACACGGCTGGACACCCATGGAGATAGGCTCCGTGTTCGGCGTGATGGTGGTCGTTGCCAGCGGCGGCGGTGTGTTTGCCGGAGGTGCCATCGCTACGCTCTGGATGCGTCGTGGCCGCGATGACGCCAATTTGCGGGTTCCGATCATCTCCGCCCTGTGCGCAATACCTTTTGCGATCAGCTTTCCGCTGATGCAAGACCCACACATGTCACTCGTATTGCTGGCACCGCTGCTCTTTCTTTGCGCAGTGCCATTTGGATGCGGTACCGCCGTATTGCCGATCATTTCCCCGAACCGTTTTCGAGCGCAGGTCGTCGCGATCTATCTGCTTATCGCCAATCTGATCGCCTTTACCTGCGGTCCCACGTCCGTAGGGGTTCTCACGGATTATGTGTTTCGGGACCCCAAGGCAATTGGCTATTCAATGGCCATCTCACCAGCTCTGTTCATCCTGGCTGGCTGCGTCCTGGTTGCTACCGCGCTCAAGCCCTATGGCCAGATAACACGAGACAACCAAGACGCCTGACGCCGCTGGACAGCGAGAGTCCTAAATTTGGTATTCCACGCAACTCTCTTCCAATTAAACAGCGCCCCGGAACCGGGGTTTACGAGGAACAACAATGAGCCATTCTCAACTTCCAGATAATGTTCAGGCCTTTCTGCAGCGCGAACACTCCCTGCTCATCGGCGGTAATTGGCGAAACGGCGCGGACGACCGGATCGACGTTATTGATCCAGCGAACGGCAATCGAATTTCAAGCATTGCCAGCGCGACCCGGGCCGATGTCGACGAAGTGGTGGCGGCGGCTCGAGCAGGATTCAATTCGGATGCCTGGCGCAAAATGCCTCCGGCCGAGCGCGCCGCTATTCTGCGGCGGGCCGCGGAGCTGATAATGGCGAATGCCGAGGAACTAGCGCACCTCGAGACCCTGGACAATGGCAAGCCATTGTCCATCTCGCAGGCCGTAGACGTCACCGCTTCTGCAGGGGCCCTGAACTACTTCGCAGGCTGGGCCGATAAAATCAATGGCAGTACGCACAACGTCTCCATGCCCGGCGATCACCATGCATTCACCCTGCGCGAGCCGGTCGGTGTAGCAGCGCTTATCGTGCCCTGGAACTATCCTCTCATTATGGCCGTGATGAAGCTTGGACCGGCGCTGGCCGCTGGCTGCGCCTGTATTCTCAAACCCGCCGAGGATACCTCACTGACCGCCGTGCGACTGTGCGAAATCCTGATGGAAGCCGGGCTCCCGGACGGGGTCATTAATCTGGTCACAGGATATGGACATGTTGCGGGCGCCGCTCTCGCAGAGCACCCGGATGTAGACAAAGTCGCCTTTACGGGCTCTACGGCTACCGGCAAGGCTATTGTGAAAGCTGCCGCAGGTAACCTTAAAAAGGTGACGCTGGAGCTGGGCGGCAAGTCGCCCAATATCATTTTCGCCGATGCAGATCTGGAGCAAGCCATTCCCGCGGCGGCTATGGCGGTGTTCTTTAACTCTGGCCAGACCTGCACGGCCGCAACGCGCCTTTACATCCAGGATGCGGTGCATGACCAGGTTGTCGAGGGCATTATCGGCGTCGCCAAAAACCTTAAAGTCGCGCAGGGTTTTGATCCGGAGGCGGTACTTGGCCCATTGGTTTCAGCAAAGCAGCTCGAGCGGGTGAGCGGCTACGTGAATACTGGTCGCGAGGAAGGCGGCAACATAGTCTGCGGCGGTGGACGCATCGGCGAACAAGGCTATTTTTTCGAGCCGACCCTTATCACCAACACCACCAATGATATGACCATCGTGCGTGAAGAGATATTTGGCCCGGTCATCGCGGCGCAGTCTTTTGCTAGTGCCGACGAGGTAGTCGCCCTGGCCAACGACAGTACCTATGGTCTTTCCTCATCGGTCTGGACACAAAACCTCTCGCTGGCGCACCGCATGGCACGCGACCTGGTCACAGGCCAGGTTGGCATCAACACTGCCATGGTTGCTGACTGGGATCTTCCTGTGGGTGGTTACAAGCAGTCGGGATGGGGCAGAGAAAATGGCTTCGACGCGGTTGCCAATTATCTGCAGACCAAAGCGGTAGCAATTGCACTTTGAGCGGGACATTTTAATGCGGGCTAATTCCTAAGGAGACAACAGCGTGACAATGATCGATATCGGCGACGCGGAGATCTACGTCGAAGAGCACGGCGAAGGGCATCCGCTCTTTTTCGTCGCCGGGCTTGGCGGTCGCGGGGTGTTCTGGCAGCAGCAGGTGGAAACATTCGCTAAGCACTACCGGGTCATTCTTCACGATCACCGCGGTGTCGGTCACTCGACACCCGACAAAGTCGTATTTGGTGCTGAGCATATGGCTGATGACCTGATTGCGGTCATGGGCGCGATGGGCATCGAACGAGCACACCTCGTCGGACACTCGACGGGGGGCGCGATAGGACAATACATTGCCCTCAGGCAACCGGAGTTGCTTGATAAGCTGGTATTGAGCTGCAGCTGGGCTGGGCCTGATGCGTACATCACGCATCTGTTCAACACACGCCGACAAATTCTCATTAATTGCGGGCCCGAAGCGTACATCACGGTCGGCAATTACCTCGGAACCCCCTCGTCATTTCTACAGCCGCAAATCAGCTCCGCTCGCAATTTCATGAGCGAGCGAATCAAGGCATTTCCGGGACTCCAGGTTGAGTTAAGTCGTATCGCGGCGGTGCTGGGGCACGATCTGCGCAGCGAGGTACACAAGATCACCACTCAGACTCTTTGCATTGGCGCGAAGGATGATCAGATAACCCCCCCGGGATTTACTGAGGAACTGGCCGAAAAAATTGCCGGGGCCGAACTGCATCTGCTTGAGCATGGTGGTCATTTCTGCCCCATCGCTGCTACAGAGCATTACAATCCAAGGGTGCTGGAATTTTTGCAAAGCTGACGGCACCCTACCCTTGTATATGACGCTTCTTGAGGAGGCCTGTTTGTGTTTAAACCCGGATCTGTAGTTGTAGGCCCCGACGAGGGAGAGTCGCTCTGGCAGCCCATGCCGTCACAGGGTTATGTCAATCTAAACCTGACGCCAGACAACATGCCCTACGACACATTCTGTTCGGGTACGCAGTTACTGCCCCCCGGTAACTATGTGCGCGAGCATGGGCACACACAGAATCACGAACTCGTCTTCATTTACGAGGGTGAAGGCATGTGTACCATCGACGGTGTGGACCATGAGCTGAAACCAGGGACCACCGTGCTGTTTGCGCGTAACTCGGTGCATCTGCTCAAGAACACCGGGACTGTCGACCTCAAACTGTTCTGGGTATTTTTCCCACCGGGACTGGATGACTGGTTCAAATCCATCGGTAGACCGCGCACGCCGGGCGAGCCCATGCCAGAGCCCTTTGACCGCCCGGACAATATCGCGGAAATCCTCGCACAACTTAAGTTCATGCCGCCCGCGGCAGAGCCAGACAGCCAATAGAAACAGGTAGAAACACCTAGCATCTCGCAGCGATAACCAGCCATGAAGATAATCACCCATTCCGACGTTGAGAAGCATCTCGCCATGCCAGAATGCATCGCGGCCATGCGCAGCTGTATGATCGAAGTATCCAAAGGCAACACACATTTACCAATTCGGCAGTTCATGCCGGTGACAGGCGCCAACGGCAAGCTGGCTATCATGCCCGGCGTGATCGACGACCCGCACTGCTTCGGCATTAAGCTTGTGTGTAAATACGTCCGCGATCCAAACAGCCCTCACAGCTCACATGTCGGCATGGTAATGCTCTTTGATGCTGCCGAAGGCCTGCCTCTGGCGATGATTGAAGGCTCTGCTCTCACGGGGATTCGCACTGCCGCAGCCAGTGCATCAGCAACGGACCTGCTGGCGAAACCGGATGCGTCCAGACTGCTCATTCTCGGCTGCGGCGAGCAGGCACGGCGACACATCACTGCTCTGCGCTGCGTGCGCGACATTACCTCCATCACTATATGGGGACGCAATGCGCCGCGAGCACTTGCCTTTGCCGAAAACGTCCAGGAGCGCGAAGGAATCCCGGTTTCGGTCACCGATGATATTCCACATGCGCTCGCTGAGAGCGATATCGTCTGCACGGTCACCGCGGCAGCAGACCCTATTCTTCGAGGTGAGGATGTAGCGCCTGGCACGCACCTGAATCTGGTGGGCTCGGCTGTGCCCAGTAATCGTGAAGTCGATGCACGTTGTGTACAGCGCTCACGCTACTATGTGGATTACCTCCCGGCGACACTTGCGGCTGCGGGCGAGCTTCTTATTGCGATAGACGAAGGGGCAGTGACGGAGCAACACATCGTCGCAGAAATTGGTCAAGTCGCGGACGGTACGAGACCGGGGCGACAAGAAGACACCGACATTACCCTGTACAAATCTCTCGGCGTCGCAGCCCAAGATCTGGCAGCCGCGTATCTGCTGTACACACGATCCCTCGATCTGGTATTTGGGCAAACTGTAAACCTGAACGACTAAAGCACCTTTTGCTCCGAACGCGCACCGTGTAGCGCCAGCTTCGTAACAACTTATCGTAGTGTTCAAGGTCTGCTATCGGGACCCGATCCTTTGGCTGGCTCGAATTACGGAGCATATCGTCGCCATTGTGAAGGCGCACACGGCACTCAGGCAGCCCAATACACCTCCAGCGACGGCGAAACGGCGTTAAGCACCGCAGCGATGGGCAGACGCAGGGGATCCTTTTCCCTTGCCGCCTGCTCGAGCACCGCGCGCTTTTCATCGCCGACTATGTGCAAGATAAGTCGCCGTGTATCAAATACCCGCGGTAAAGTCATGCTCATGCGTGCGTGCGGAGCTAGTGGAGGATCCACCGCGATAAAGCTCTGACCACTTTGCAACTCAAGTCCGGCCTCGAGCGCAGCGCTGTCGGGAAAAAGCGAGGCAAAATGCCCATCACCACCCATTCCCAGAATCATCACGTCTGCAGTACCTAAACCCGCAAGTTTCTCGGTAATTACTTCGAGCGCTAACTCAGGATGTGGGGCATCCGTGACAATGGGTAAAAAGTGCGCTGCCCGGGCAACGCCAGTGAGCAGATTTTCTTGTACCAGACGCTCGTTACTATCGCTGTGTCCCGACGCAACCCAACGATCATCCACCAACGTGACAAAGAGCTTGTCCCAATCTAACTCCCTGCGTGCAAGCGCAACCAGGAAACCTTTTGGCGTGCTGCCACCCGACAAAACAAGCGTCGCTTTACCTCGCAGCAAAATAGCGTCTCGCAATGCCCCTGCGACGTCGACGGCTAACTGTTCATCGAGCACGCCACGATCATCAAACTCTGTAAAACGCATTTCAGACATGCCAGCTACGGCCGTCTTTTTCAATCAACAGTTCGCCCTTAGTAGGCCCCCAGGAACCGGCTTGATAGGCTTGTAAACTAGGGCTGCGCTGCTGCCACGCATCGATAAGCGCATCGCACCAACGCCAGGATTCCTCGATTTCCTCACGCCCCACAAAAAGCGACTGATCGGCGTTAATCGCGTCAAGGAGCAATCGCTCATAGGCATCCGGAATCCGATCCAGCTCCGAAGATCCCAGAAAATCCAGATTCAGGTTCTTTGTGACCAGACCCATTTTGTTACGCAGGCTGTGCAGTTTTGAAACCATCTGCATTTCAATGCCTTCGTTTGGCTGCAGACGAATGACGAGGCGATTCGGTGCGTCCTCGCTGCCCGCCCCGGCAAAGATATTGTGAGGCAGAGCTTTGTAGGTGATGACAATTTCGGTGAGCTTCTCAGGCATGCGCTTACCGGTGCGCAGGTAAAAAGGCACGCCCGCCCAACGCCAGTTATCAATAAACGCTTTGAGAGCGACGTAAGTCTCTGTCTGACTGTCTTCAGCCGGACAATCGTCTTCCTCAAGATAGCCTGGCACGGACTCGCCTCGAAGCCACCCGGCCGTATATTGCCCGCGCACTGCATGCTCCTTCACGTTGGACTCATCGATTGCTCGCAGGGCACGCACGATTTTTACTTTCTCGTCACGAATTCCTTCCGCGGTCATGGAATTAGGCGGTTCCATTGCCACCAGGCAAAGCAACTGCATGAGATGATTCTGCACCATGTCCCTGAGCTGCCCTACGCCATCATAGTAGGACCAGCGACCCTCGATACCGATCGGCTCGGCCACCGTTATCTGAACGTGGTCAACACAACTCTGATCCCATTGGGTGTTGATGAAACGATTGCCAAACCGCATTACCAGCAGATTTTGTACCGTCTCTTTGCCCAGATAATGGTCAACCCGATAAATCGCGTCTTCAGAAAAATAGCGACCCACGGTGTCGTTTACTTCCTTGCAACTCTCAAGGTCATGCCCGATGGGTTTCTCGAGCAGCAGGCGTCGATCGCCCTGCAAACAGCCCGCGGCACCGAGATGCTCGCAGATGTGTCCAAAAAGTGATGGCGGCGTCGCCAGGTAAAATAGCGCTGGACGATCCGGAGACAGATGCTCAGCCAATGTTAGGTACTGTTCCGGGGCGCTGAAGTCTATGAAGTGATATCGGTAACGCGAGGCATAGCTCTCCCATTTCTCTTCCGACCAGCGACTCTCATCCACATAACGTCGGACACGGGTTTTAATATCAGAAAGAAAAGTCTCCAGCTCAATCTCATCGCGGGCCAAGGCATGGATCCGCACGTCCTGCGGAAGCAGATCGCAGTTATCCAGATGGTATAGCGCGGGGAACAGCTTACGACCTGATAGATCACCCCGGGCGCCAAAAATCAGTAAATCCATGCCAATGTCCTTCGAGTTTGCGCGAATCTGCGTTAAGAACGCTCGCTATTGAGCGGCCCTGAATGCCTGAATGTGCTGGGTCGCCTCGCTGGCTATTGCGGTAATGCCATCCCAGTCACCCCCCGCAAGTAGCGCATTCGGCGTTAGCCAGGTCCCACCGACGGTCACGACAGAGTCGAGCGCCAGGTAAGCGTCGATATTGTGTAAGCCGACACCTCCGGTGGGACAAAAAACCACGTCAGGAAAAGGGCCTGCAAAGGCTTTGAGAGCCGTCGCGCCACCGGAGGCCTCGGCCGGAAAGAACTTCAGGCAGTCAATACCGTGATCCAGCGCACGCATCATCTCGCTTACCGTCGCAACACCAGGAATAAGTGGCACATCGAACGCCGCCGCTGCCTCGAGTATGCCATCGGTCAGTCCCGGGGTGACAACAAAGCGACTCCCAGCCTCCACCGCGGCGGCAAAGTCAGCGCTGCTGCGCACAGTCCCCGCACCGACGATGGCATCGGGCACCGAGTCGCGGATCGCCCGAATCGCCGCCAATCCCTCAGGGGTCCTCAACGTCACTTCAAGCACCGGAATCCCACCGGACACCAAGGCGCGTGCCAGAGGGACAGCGTGCGCAAGATCACTGATGCTTAGAACCGGGACCACCGGTGCCAGTGAGAGGATCGCTCTTGAGTCGTGCATGATTTATTGCCTGCTTTTAAGAAACTGAAGCGCGCCAAAGAGACCGGGATTTTCCCGAGTCACGACTCGCGTTGGAATGTCATTCAAGTAGTCCCGAAAGCGCCCCTTGGCGAGAAAACGCTCACGAAAATCACTCTTGCGCGCAAATTCCAGCACCCTCGGAACAATGCCTCCGGCGACATAGATGCCACCGCGGGCCCCGAAAGTCAGTGCGAGATTACCAGCAACCCCACCCAGAATACGAAAAAAAACCGCAAGGGTTTCGGTCGCCATCGGATCCTTGCCTGTAGTGGCTGCAGCACTAATATCGGCAGGGGTTGCCTGACGGCGCTCTGCACCGTGCATCTGGGTAAGTGCCCAGTAGATATTTTGTATACCTGCTCCAGACAGCAAACGCTCCGCTGACACGCGGCGATAACGCGTGAGCAGTATGCGCAGGATCTCGATTTCTTCATCGCCCACCGGCGCAAAGTCTACGTGCCCACCCTCGCCTGCCAGCACCGTCACCCGCCGGTTAGCCGGCAACGTACCACACACACCCAATCCAGTACCCGGCCCCAGAACGCCAATCATTCTTTCGGGCTGAGCGCTGCCATCACCAAGCTGCTCCCAGTCTCCCTCCGCAAAACCTGTGACGGCGTAGCCAACGGCTTCAAAATCGTTGATTACCTTCAAGCTCGGTATCTTAAGACTGTAAACAAGATCCTTGCGATCAATCACCCAGTCACTGTTTGTAAAGGTGACAACTTGTCGATCTGCGGGGCAGGCGACTGCGAGGCACGCGTCGACCGGTAGAGACTCCCACTCGCGCGTCTGCGTCACCTTCGCAAGATAGGTCTCGAGCGCGGCGGTAAATGTTGGATAGTCCGCCACATGCACGGTGTGATAGGCCTGAAGTTCGCCGGTGACAACATCGCCCAACGCGAAGCGTGCGTTGGTGCCGCCGATGTCCGCGAGCAAGTGCCAGGGTTTGCGCATCGCTAAAATTCCTGGGGGAAAATCACGCTCGCGCCGGCTTCTGGCGTAGTGACAACGCGGCGAAAAACGCTGAAAAGCTCCCTGCCAACACCCTCTTCACTGTCACCGGGCGGCAACGCAAGTTCTCGCGCTAGAAACTCCGCCTCAGGCACGTCGCATTGCAGTGTGCCCGCGACAGCATCAAGGCTTAACATGTCACCGTCGCGCAGCCGTGCTAAGGCTCCACCCATTGCAGCCTCGGGCGTCACATGAATAGCAGCCGGCACTTTACCGGATGCGCCGGACATGCGACCGTCGGTGACGAGTGCGACGGCAAAACCCTTGTCCTGCAGAGTGCCAAGCAGTGGCGTGAGCTTATGCAGCTCCGGCATGCCATTGGCCCGCGGTCCCTGAAAACGCACCACCACAATACAGTCTCGCTCCAGTTCTCCTGCTTCAAACTTTTCAACCAGTTCCTGCTGGCTATCGATGACTATGGCCGCTGCCATCACGACACGGTGTTCCAGCTTTACTGCCGAGGTCTTGATCACGCTACGACCCAGGTTACCGCTCAGCAGCCTCAGTCCACCCTCCGACGAGAAGGGTTTGTCGATGCTAGCTATCACGGCCTCATCCAAACTGCTTTGCGCCGCATTACGCCATGCCAGTTTTTCGCCATCAAGATACGGCTCCTGCGTGTAGTCGCTAAAGTCCTTGCCCCAGACCGTACGTGCGTCAGCATGCATAAGCCCCGCGTCGAGAAGCTCTCGAAACAGCAGCCCTGTTCCGCCGGCGGCATGGAAGTGGTTGATATCTGCCTGCCCGTTGGGATAAACGCGAGCCAGCAGCGGCACCACGGTAGACAGCGCTGAGAAATCATCCCAATCGACACATAGCCCCGCCGCACGTGCCATCGCGATGAGGTGGATAGTGTGATTGGTCGAGCCTCCCGAGGCGAGTAAGGCGACGATCGCATTCACAAACGAACGCGCGTCAATCACCTCGGCCAGCGGGCGCGGGTCGCGCCCCTGCGCCGTGATGCGCGCAATCAACTCCGACGCTTCCTGCGTTAAGGTCTCGCGCAGCGCGGTTCCGGGATTAACAAAGGAGCCCCCGGGAAGCTGGAGACCCATCGCCTCCATCACCATCTGATTGCTATTGGCCGTGCCGTAAAAGGTACAGGTTCCAGCACTGTGATACGAAGCCGACTCCGCAGCCAACAACTCCTCACGACCGACTTTGCCCTGAGCAAAAAGCTGGCGCACACGCGCTTTCTCGGGATTGGGCAACCCTGAGGGCATTGGGCCAGCGGGAATGAACAGCGCCGGTAGATGGCCAAAGCGGAGGATACCCATAACAAGCCCGGGTACAATCTTATCGCAGATACCCAGACAGATAATTCCGTCAAACATGTGATGCGACAGCGCAACGCCTGTGGCCTGGGCGATGTTGTCGCGACTGAACAGCGACAACTCCATCCCCAACTGCCCTTGTGTGACGCCATCACACATCGCCGGAACGCCCCCGGCCACCTGAGCCGTACTGCCGATCGCACGCAAGTGGGCCTTAATCTTCTCCGGGTACTCCAGATATGGCTGATGGGCCGAGAGCATGTCATTGTAGGCCGTAACAATCCCGATGTTTGCCGATTCCATTAGCCGGATACGGTCTTTATCGTCGTCCTCGCAGGCGGCAAACCCATGCGCAAGATTGCCGCAGGACAATTGCCCGCGCTGCGGACGCAAGTCGCGACTGCGTTCCATCAGCGCTAAATAATCGGAGCGAGGGCCGCTACTGCGCTGCTCTATGCGCGCCGTCACCTCAGCCACGGTGCTGTTGAGCTCACTCATGATGCTTCACTCTTGCTATTCACTCTTGCTGTTCACTCTTGCTGTTCACTCTTGCTGTTCACTCTTGCTGTTCACTCTTGCTGTTCACTCTTGCTGTTCACTCTTGCTGTTCACTCTTGCTGTTCACTCTTGCTGTTCACTCTTGCTGTGCACT
>JBGCDU010000011.1:0-45936 GCA_045105635.1 Congregibacter sp. | reverse complement strand
CGGGCTAGGTAGGATGATGCTGGAGCATGTTGTGACCGAAGCGCGTAAACGCGGCTATGAGCGGCTCAGCCTTGAGACAGGCAGCATGGACGGCTTCAAACCATCTCGCACACTCTATCTAGGCAGTGGCTTTGAAGTTTGTCCCCCATTCGGTGATTACATCGAGGACCCGAACAGCGTTTTCATGACTCGCAGCCTGTAAACACCATCCAAAAACAGTGCAGGTGAATCACTCGTCTTCAAGCATCTTGCATATCGGGCTGCAGAATCCAGTCTGTGATGAGTCGAAAGCGGTCATCGGCCCAAGATTCTCCCAACGACTCAAAAGAAGCGATTGCAGTCGGAGAATTCACTCGAAGTATTAGCCGCGATAGTCGCCGGCGACTGACGGCTATTGGCCGACTTCAGGCGTAACTGGAATCCGCGCAAATGTCGGCTATGAGAAAAGCTGGCGTTAGCGCCTACACTCTGTTGGCGCATACACGCTAAATGGTGCATGTGCGTACCCACTTTTGCGTGGCCGGACTGAATGCATCTCACGAATGTGAGCATTGCAGGTGTCGATCGTGCCCACTTCAAACACGATGACGCCCGGACATACGACGAGGTACAACTTTATCCGTCACTTCTACCGCGTTATTCATATGGCCGTGCTCGATCAGCCAGTGTGTTTTCCGTAGATCGCGCCGATTGCGTCAAGCGCCTCTGGAGACTGCATTAGGTCGGCGTGGTCGATTCCGGCTACCTCAAGAAATTCCGCGTTGGGCATACACATTCCTGTTGCCCATTATCGGGCTTCTTTGAAGTTTCCGTAATCATAATGTTATGGTGCCCGAGGCCGGAATCGAACCGGCACGCCAGCAATAGGCGGGAGATTTTAAGTCTCCTGTGTCTACCAATTTCACCACCCGGGCAGAAAGTCATCAGCGCCGAGGATTTTAGCATGTGATTGGCCCTTGTTTGCACTGCCCCGTGCGTAAACAGACTGAGATACGAGAGCTGGACCCCGAGTGCTAAACTAGATTGCTCGTATTCAAGACCTCAACCGCATGCGCCCTCTGCGCCTAAGCCTTCTAGCCATCAGTTTATTCCTCACCCTTGTGGTCGCGGGAGCCATATATGTCGGCAGCTCGAATGAGCGCAGCTTTGCGCTGATCAAAACCCTGGTAGCCCGTTCGACACCTTACCGATTGGAACTGACGTCGCCACAGCTGACTTGGTCGCCCTTCGCCTTCAGTGCAGACCTGATTCTTCTTAGGTACACCGACCCCGACTCCCCTCCCCTTGCGTCGGCGCAGCGCCTGAGCTACGAGGCGCCGCTGGGTCAGTTACTGCGCGGCGAGCTTTCGACCGGTCTGCTGACGGCCAGCAACATCAGCTACTTTCTTGACGACGAGGAGACCGACGAACCTATCGATCTGGAATCCTTGCTGCTGCCGTTGTCACTCATGCCCGCCGAGGTGCGGATTGACTCGGTGCACTTTATGTCCCAGCGAGAGCAACTGTGGATATTTCCCTTGCTGTCGGTTGACGCTAAACGCGGTGCGAGCGGCACCATGCAGGCATCTGCGACCGCCTACTTTGCGGACCAGCCCGCAGGCCTCAAAGCACAACTCGACTGGAGCGCGCTCGGCGGGCAGGGTCATCGCCTTGATCTGACGGCAGCGTTAATCGGGCGAGAGCAGTCCAGTCGACTCAATCTGCAGGGCTTCGCTGAGACCTATGGACCCGATTTGTCCTACCAGCTCGCGCTCGATGGCCAGTACGAACGGGTCAGTGACTTCATCACCGCCTTCGATGCAAGCGCCTACCCTTTCTCAGGTGAACTGAAAATCAATGGCCAGCTGAAAGGGAATCTCACGCGCTTCGAGCTGCAGATTAGCGAACTGACATTGACGACCCCTGAGGCCTACACGTTCACCGCGTCGGGAACCGTGACCCAACACGGCGGCTCGCATCCCCAGCTTGCGCTTGAGGCCACCGGCGAAGCCGACAAGCTGGAAAACTTGCTGCCGTTACCCGATGCGCTTATCGCCTCGCTGGAACGCAGCGAGCTGCGCTTAAAAGTGGCGGGAACCCTCGATCGTCCAGAACTTCTCGAGGCGGGCGTGCGTTTGTACGCTGCCGGCAATACGCAAATTGAGTTGTATAGCGCAGATACCGAACTCTCCCTCGCCGCGCTAGAGACCATGACACTCGAAGAAGATGCGGAAATCGCCTACCGCGTGAGCAGTCAGGATCTGCTGCAACTCCTGAAGTCCCTCGATATACAAAGCGACCGCGATGACAAACTCAGCCTTGAGGCAAAAGGCACCCTGCGTGGTACCGGGGAAGAACTGGTACTAACACTTGTCGAAGCCGGCCTGGAACACGCGGATTATTCTGCCGCTGCCTCAGGGGAGTTGCTCTGGAGAGACGCTTTGCTATCGGCGCCGGAGATAGTCCTGAGCCTGCAGGAGAAGAACGCCAGCGGGAAGATCACAGCTGAGGGCACTATCGCCGACATACTAACCCTGCGCGGCGTGGCGCTGCGCACGCTGGTGCAAAACTTCGATGTAGCACATGCAGCAGAACTCGCCCAGGGCTCGCCGTTGCCCATAGATGTGCAAGCCATGAGTGGAAGCATGTTACTGCTGCGCGCATCAGAACCACTGCAATTCAGAGAGCTGGCGCTAAAAATCTCGCCTCTTCCCGGTATCGAGCTGGACCTCACTGGCGGCGGTGAACTCCTGGGCGACGCTGCCATGGCCGACCTGCAATGGACAATGACAGAGTTCAATGCCGAGGCTTGGTCTAGCCATTCGTCGCTGCCGATCGCACTATCCAAGCTCAACGGTCAAGTACGACTGCGGCCGCGTTACGCCACGCTACTTTTGAACACGAGTGTGGGCAGCACCGAAATACAGGCCGTGCTCAACGCAGATATCAACTCTAATTCACTGGGCGCATTGAATCTTGATCTCTACAGTCCGCATGTCTACCTGCAGGATTTCCCATTAAACGCGTCAAGCAAAAAAGCCACAGATGATCCAAACGAAACTGGTTTGAACACTGCAGGATACACAACCACCTCGCAGGACTGGCGCCGTGAATTACCAGGTTTTCCCATGCACGCCACTCTGCGCGCCGATCTGATCAGCGGCGCGACGTCGCAAATCGAGCACATGAGCGTTGCCATCGAAAGTGAACAACAGCGGCTTTTGCTTACCCACTTCGATGCAAACTATGCCGGTGGTGCTTTGATCCTCCGTGGTGCCGCTGACCTCGCCGCCTCTCCTCCCGCGTTTAGTCTCGCCGGCCAGGGTATCCACGTACCGTTAGCTGCCCTTACCCAGGACCTTGGCTTGCAGCAGGCAGTGCGTGGCGGTTTGAGCTTTCGCGGAGGAGTAGCGACGCAGGGAGTCGGATTCGACGAGGCGCTAGGTAATTTGAGTGGTCGCATCGCCCTGGCCACCGATTCGGTCACAGTGAGTGGAGCTGCTTACGACTTGCTTATGAGCAACCTTCTGGCATGGCTGGTCAAAGGCGCGTCGGAAAAAACCACCACCTTTGACTGTGCCATGGTGCAGTTCGACATTGGCCAGGGGTTTGCGCGCAGTGACTCGCTGTTCATCGAAACCAAGCGCATGCTCGCCACGGGCAAAGCGAGCATCGATCTGCAAGCCAGCACCCTGGATTTACGACTTGAACCGCGGTCCAAAACACGGACCTTTCAGTTCCCCAGCGCGGTGCGCATGCGCGGCCCCCTGAGCGCCCCCTCTATAAGCGTCTCACCGCTACAGACGACAGCCGACTTGTCAGCACAAGCCCTGTTATTGCTACCCAGTCTCACGCTGCGTATGTTCGGCATTGGCCCGGATGACGCGAAAGAGCGGCCCTGCGACCCCTCGCTCAACCCGGCTTGAACGGCGCAAATCTACGTTTACCTCATGCTACACTCGCGGGATATAACCAAGACGCCCTATATACACAGGACCTGAATACGGCATGGCGGCGACACGCGGCGAGTTCTCTTCCCGATTTGGATTCATCATGGCCGCGGCAGGCAGTGCCGTGGGTCTTGGGAACATCTGGGGCTTCCCTACGCAAGCGGCCAGTAATGGCGGCGCTGCTTTCCTGATTGTTTACCTCATTCTTGCCTTTACCCTGGCGTATCCCGCGCTCATGGCCGAGCTCATCCTCGGTCGTCATGCGCACGCCAACGCCGTTGCTGCGCTGGCGGGCACCAGCGACAACGTCATCGCCAAACGCGTCGGTGCCGGTGCCGGAATGGTCGGCTTTGTTGTCGCCAGCCTGATCCTGAGCTTCTACGCCATCGTAGCCGGATGGATGCTCGCACACTGCCTGGCCGCTGTTGCGAATATTGTCGGGGCAACCGGGGCCGCAAACTGGCTGACCGGTTTTACCCTGCCACGCAACCTGGTATTCATGGCGCTGTTTATGGTCCTGACCGTTGCAATTATTTCGGCAGGCGTGCGTGATGGCATTGAACGCTGGTCCAGCCGACTAATGCCCTTGTTGCTGGTCACTCTCTTCGCGCTGGTTGGCTATGTACTGACCCTGGACGGCGCAAGCGATGGGCTGCGCGTGTACCTTATGCCTGACTTCGCATCAGTTCTGTCCCCCAAATTGATTATCAGCGCCCTGGGGTCGGCGTTCTTTTCCCTGTCGCTTGGCGTAGGCACGATGCTGATTTATGGCTCGTATATCAGCGACAAGGAAAACCTGCCTGTTGCCGGCGGCCTGGTCACCGCTGTGGATATCGGTATCGCAGTGCTCGCGGGTTTTCTGGTGTTGCCAGCCATGTACGTCGCGTTGAACAATGGCGTTGAGATCTTCGCAGCCGACGGCTCTCTGCTCTCGGAAGACACGCTTATTTTTACCGTTTTGCCCGCGCTGTTTAATACCATGGGCATTGCGGGTGGCGTGGTGTCGTTCACGTTTTTCTTCCTCATGAGCATCGCCGCGCTCACATCCTCTATCTCGATGCTCGAGGTACCGGTCGCTTACACTATTGAGAACCACGGCGTGGATCGGGCCCGCGCGGTGCCGCTCATTGGCGTCGCGATCGCGCTTGTGAGCGTGGTCATTCTCCTGAACTTTGCCACCCTCTTCAGCTTCGTGATTGCCTTTACAACGCGCTACAGCCAGCCCTTGCTAGGCTTCGTTTTCTGCATATATGTGGGTTGGATATGGCATCGTGACTCACTGCTGGGTGAGCTCAAAAAGGGTGCGCCGGATATTGGCTCAAGCTTGTTCTGGAAAATCTGGCCCTGGCACTTGCGCGTGGTCTGCCCGGCAATAATTTTGCTAATCTTCATCCAGTCAGTACGCTAATCGCCACACCAATTTCGCAGTAGCAGAGGTCCTTACGTCCGTGCGTCGATTTGTCATTCTTTTCTCACTTATTCTTATCGGCCTGTTCACGCTGGAGCTGCTAGACCCGGTTCAGGCTGCAGTTATACAACCGTTCACCGGCTGGCTCGCCGATATCAGCGCAGCAATCATCGTGCCCTTCGATGCCTCAGTGCAAGCCTACGGTAGAATCATTAGCCATCGGGAAACAGGCTTCGCGGTATCGATAGAGGCAGGCTGCAACGGTGTAGAAGCCGCCATCGTATTGATCGCAGGTGTGCTCGCCTTCCCGGCACCTTGGCGGAGTAAGCTAATGGCCATTACTTGTGGTTTTGTCGCCATACAGGTCATGAACATCGCACGTATTATCAGCCTGTTTTACCTTGGGCAATGGAACTTGGATCTGTTTACCTGGACACACCTGTACTTCTGGCCCGTGCTGATCATGCTGGATGTGCTGATCGTATTTCTACTCTACCTGCGCTACCTCACGAGGCAGCAAATCGAGTTCGCAAGCGCATGATGGATTGGCTGGCAGCGCGACCTTTACTGCGCTTTGCGCTCTCGGTCATCGCTCTCCTGCCAGCCTGTTTTGTGCTCTGGAATTTTGCGGGAACGTTGGTCGCTGCACCTGCAATAGCCCTGGTTAAGCCAGTGCTCTTACTGGGCTTCCCCGACCTGGTCGATAGCGTGTCACTGCAGGAGAGCAGCATGATGGTGATGAGCAAACTCGGTGAAGACGGTGGCGTTATCAGTGCTATGGAAATAGCCGGCAACCAACTCGGATGGCCGATCAGCACCCGGACCTTGTCGTACTCCATTCCTTTTTACGCCGCCTTGCACTTCGCGACACCGCAGCGAGCCAGTTTGGGATACTTCGGGTGGGCTCTGGTGGCGCTGTGGCTGCTGCTTGCGCTAGGTCTGCTCAGCACGACTCTGAAGGAGCTGATGCTCGGGCTGGGACAGACCTACCTGCACCACCCGAGAGCAATGCCTGCAGACGCCGTAGCGCTGAGCTATCAGTTCTCAACGCTAATTGTTCCAGCGCTGGCTCCGGTAATACTGTGGGCCTATGGTGCGTCGGATTCTCCACTTTTTCGCGCTTTATTGCCGTCACCGGCCAGCCCTGCCCAAGACAGCGAGCGCAGCACCTGATCACCCAGTCGCCAGGGTTTGCCATCGCAGGTATCGTAGTTAGGGCAAGAGTAGGTGCAGCCTCGACACGGCAACCGAGCTGAATCATCCGACACTTTGTTCAGCGCCTTTCCCGTTACGCTGCCGCGCAAGCGCCATCCTGAACTCCTCTCCACGCTCCTCGAGCACCGCCTGCAGCGACTTCTCCATTAAATGCCTGGCCTGACCGGCATAGGCGTAAATGCAGGAATGGACGGCGGCTTCGTGCCAGTTGTCGACGGAGCAGGACGCAGAATAATCCTCAAAGTTCGCCAGTGCTGTGATCAGCTCGGAAATGTGCCTCGGGCACTCGCAATCTAAGGTGCCTTCCAAATTAGCCGCTGCGGTCAACTCCGCAGCACTGAACTGCCTGGGCTTGCCGACCATGATGTCGCCGAGGTTGTGCTCGCCGATCTGTACTTCGCTCTCGACCGCAGTGCGCGCTATTTCAAAAGCCAGTTTGCCGGGGTCCGGGGGGAACTCCATAGACACCATGCCCAGCGACTCCAGCTCCTCAAGCCAGTGCGTGTTACCGAATTGATACGCTACGATTACGCGGCGTTTCCCATCCTCGCTTTGCAGCGCACGCAGCCGATCCATGTTCGAACTGCTCAGCGAAGCACACTCGATCACTATCACGTCAGCAGTTTCGGCTGATGCCACGGCCGATTCGTCTAGCTCCGCAAGCTCAGCGCGAGCGAGACGTGCGTCGACATTGCTGATACAGCCTTGATGACGATCTAACCAGTTGCACAGGTTTACACCGATAAAGACTGCTCTGGGTTTACTTTTGGCCGCGGAGTCTCGCCCGCGCAACCCACGCTGTTTTATCAACATCTGGAGAGTCTTGCGCTCGGAACCCGCTATCTCGCCGATGCGAGCGCCATCGCTTACCAGCGCCGCGACCAACTGCAGATGCTCGAGATCTGATTGTGTGTACTGTCGGCGTCCGGTTTGGGACTTGTGGCTGGAACCCAGTCCGTAGCGTCGTTCCCAGACGCGCAACGTGTCAGGCTTGAGTCCAGTAAGACGAGCGACAGTCCCAATGCCGTATAAGGGGCGGGGTTCAAACAGGGCTGAATTCATAACGGTCTCCGTGTAGTTGGACATGTTACGCGACAAAACCTGAACTGGATGTATCAGGCAACCTTTCTTGTCTAATATTTGTCTCATTAAAAGAGGACAAACAGTCGCTTATGCAGTCCAAAACCAGACAAACCGCCGTATATCTGGACAACTGCAAGAGAGGTACAAGCTGTGGAATCATTATCTGCGGAGACCGAAGAGAAGGATCTGGAAAGACTGTTCGCCGAAGCACGGCGCTATCCCCTACTTACTGCCGACCAGGAAAGGGACATTGACAATCGTAAGTGGAAGTCGGTGGCCAAGATTCAGCAAACCATGGCTGAGGATCCGGCGTTGCGGCACTTCGTCGCCGAATGGTCGGGAAACACTGCGCTCACGCCCCTCGACATCGCGTATTTTTCCAACCGAGACCATCATTTTATCCTGCGACGTGAGATGGCGAACTACATGGCTGATGGCAAGCAGTCGGCATCCATGGAGGCAGTGCACTCCGCGTTGCAGAAAGATCGCAGCGCTCGACTAGTCCAACAACGGCTCGATGCTCTCGAGATGCCAGCCAGTCTGGCCGTAGGCCTTGCGGTCGTCTGCCTGCGACGAGCCGGACACACCTTCTCAGATAGCGTTGCCGACGCGCTGCAACAATGGGCGACGTTCTGGACACGCATGGAAAAGCGTCCGACCCCAGCGTTAGCTGAGGAGACACACAATGTTTTACGCGAACTACTGCAGCAGTACTCAGATGCGCGTGACACGCTCACCATGCACAACCTGCGCCTGGTGTATTCGATATCCGGGCGCTATCGGGGCAAAGGAGTGAACTACCTGGATCTGATCCAGGAGGGCACTTTAGGTTTAATCCGAGCAGCTGAGAAGTACGATCATCGTAAAGGTTTTCGGTTTAGCACCTACTGCTTCAATTGGATCACTCAGGCTGTCAGGCGGCACGTGGGCGATACCGGTGGCCTGATCCGCTACCCCACACACGTGCAGGAACAGGTCAGCAAGCTTTATCGCCTGCGCATCACTGAAAAGCAGCGTACCGGGATTGAGCCCGGCGATGCGGAGCTTGCGGAAGCCGCGGGCATGACGCTGGAAAAAACCCGGGATCTGCTGCAACTGCGAAACCTGGGCGTGTCGCTAGACACGCCGCAGTTCGACGACGAGGACACAACCATGCTGGACAGCATGGCCGGCGGCCCATTTGCCACAAGTGAGTCAGCCGCGGAGACCGATTCGCTGCACACATGTCTCTTGACCGAAATGCAATTGCTCGACAAGTCCGAGCGCGAGGTCGTAGTCGCGCGCTGGGGTCTGCACGATGGACCGGCATTGTCCCGGGCAGAAATAGCCGACCGCATGTCCGTAAGCCGAGAGTGGGTGCGCCAGCTGGAGCGCGCTGCCCTGGCTAAGCTAAGCCGTAACGACCGGGTACGCGACGCTTTTTCGGACTATGTGAGCGCCACTGAATCCAGCTAGGCGAGGTATGGAGGCATCTAGCGCTGCGGCATGCAGACACAGACCTGTCAGCGCAGCGCCTGGCTCGATTCAATGTCGGCCAGCGCAGCGTCGATGTGCCCAAATTGAAAGACGAATCCCGCCGTCTGCAGGCCTGTAGGAATCACACGTTGCCCAGTCAGCAATAACTCGTCCGCCATTTCGCCCACCATTACACGCATCACAGGCCCAGGCATCGGCAACGTAATCAGGGTGCGGTGCACCTTCTTCATCGCTGTACAAAAGTCACGACTCGTAACGGGCTCCGGCGCCGTGACATTAAACACACCCGTCGCAGACGATTGCTCCAGTAAAAATTTGATTGCGGCCACCGCATCTTCCCGATGGATCCAACTCAGCCACTGCGCGCCACTACCCACCCAGTTGCCTACTCCCATACGAAAAGGTTGCGCCATCTGCGCATAGGCCCCACCGTCGGGGCCCAGAACTACTCCGAGGCGCAAGCTACACACCCGCGTCTGTTCATCTGCGGCATCAAGCGCAGCTTGTTCCCAGTCAGCGCACAAATCGGCAGAAAAGCCCTGCCCCTTTTCAGCGCTCTCATCAAGCCGTTCATCATCGCGGGGGCCGTAAAACCCGATCGCACTCGCGTTAATCCACACACCGGGAACATCACCTCGCTGACGAAGAGCCTCGCCAAGCTGCCGGGTGATCTTTAGTCGGCTACCAACAATCTCCTGCTTGTATTCAGCGTTCCAGCGTTTGCCTGCCAACGACGCGCCTGCAAGGTTGATCACTGCATCCACCGCGTTTTCCAGGCTTGCAAGATCGGTGAGGTAGGTAAGCCCCGCTTCACCGCTAACTTTCGGCGAACGACTCAAAACACTCACGTTGTGACCCGCGTCTCGCAGCACAGGCACCAGCCTGGACCCAATGAATCCGGTGCCACCGGTAACCAGAATATGCATGTCGCCACTCTTCTTCTAATCTATTGGTGTTATTACCGACCTGCGTGTGCTTTGGATCAGAACCTGGACAGTTTCAATTCCTTACCCTCGCAACGCGTATGATTGGCGTATGCGTGAAACTAACCCTGCAAACGAGAGCGATCGCTTTACGGACGAGCTGCTAAGCCATCTGCCAGCACTCGTGTTGACTGGTGCCGGGGTCAGTGCAGGCACCGGAATTCCGACTTATCGCGATGAAAACGGTGTCTGGTTGCGCAGCAAACCTATTACGCACCAGGAGTTTCTGCAGCAACCGCGGCAGCGTCAAAGGTACTGGGGACGATCCATGATCGGCTGGCCCGCAGTACGCGACGCGACGCCTTCGACCGCACATCGCGCGCTGGCAAGCCTGGAGTTGCAGAACGCGATCACCCATACGGTCACCCAGAACGTAGACCGCCTGCATCAGCGCGCCGGCAGCCGGAACGTCACTGACCTGCACGGGAGACTCGACCGTATTATCTGCATAGCTTGCAATGCGTTGAGCGGTCGTGAGCCGTTGCAGACCCGGTTACGAGATGAAAATCCGCACATCCGCGGCGAACTGGCATTACAACCCGATGGAGACGCGGAACTTCCAGAGCACCTTGTAGATTCTGTGCGCGTACCCGGTTGCGAGGCCTGCGGCGGCGAACTTATGCCTGACGTGGTTTTCTTTGGCGGCAGTATTCCTGGCTCGCGGATCGAAAAATCAAGACAGGCCATGCGCGACGCCCGCTCCTTACTCGTGGTAGGCAGCTCACTCAAGGTGTATTCAGGCTATCGGTTTTGTCGCTGGGCGGCGGCAGAGCACAAACCCGTGTTCTTACTGAACCCCGGCGTAACCCGGGCGGATGACATGGGCATGAAATGGCGAATCGACGCCGACTTTGGTTTGCAGGAGCTGTCGCGCCTGCTCGGCGACACTCGATTGCCTCCCGCACAACACCAGGAATAAAAGAATGAGCAAGCCCATCATCCTGTGGTTCCGCCAGGACCTGAGACTGAACGATTTACCCTCACTGCAGGCTGCTTTACGAGAGTCGAACGAGCTGATCCCGGTGTTTATCTTCGATGACGCAGCGGCCGGGGAATGGGCTCCCGGTGGTGCGAGCCGCTGGTGGCTACACCACAGCCTTGCGTCGCTGGCCGCCGATATCGGCAAGCGCGGTGGAAAGCTGCTACTACGACGTGGCGATACCGCCACTGTCCTGCGTGATCTGTGTCGCGAAAGCGGCGCTACAACCATACATTGCAGTCGCCGTTACGAGCCCTGGGCGGCCAGCCAGGAGCATACACTGCATCTGAACTTGTCAGACAATGGCATGTCGCTAAAACGCTTCCCCGGATCGCTCCTGCACGAGCCTGGTCGCGTGCTCACCTTGGGGGGAGCCCCCTTTAAAGTCTTCACACCCTTTTGGCGCGCCTGCCAGAAACAGGAAGTGCCCGCACCAGCACCAGCACCAAAAAAACAACAAAGCTGGTCGGCCACCCTCGAGAGTGAGCGCCTGGATGACTGGCAGTTGCTGCCCAGCAAACCTGACTGGGCCCGAGGCTGGGAACACATGTGGTCTCCCGGCGAAGACGGCGCGCAGCGTCGGCTCGAGAAATTTCTGGACGAAAGTGTCGGCAGCTATACCAGCGAACGCGACCTTCCCGCCATCGACGCTACCTCGCGACTGTCACCGCATCTGCACCACGGCGAGCTGTCACCACGGCAGGTCTGGGCAGTAAGCGAACAGCGCAAAAATGCCAACCCCGAGCACTCCGCGAGTATCGCGAAGTTTCAGGCAGAGTTGGGTTGGCGCGAATTTTCCTACCACCTGCTGCACTTCTTCCCGGAGATACCACAGAAACCGTTCAAGGCGCAGTTCACGCATTTTCCCTGGCAACCTGATGCGCAGCAGTTGATGCGTTGGCAACAAGGCCAGACCGGCTACCCCATAGTAGATGCAGGCATGCGTGAGCTCTGGCAAACGGGTTATATGCATAATCGAGTGCGTATGGTGGTGGCCTCATTTTTGTGCAAGCACCTGTTGCAACACTGGCGGGCCGGCGAGGACTGGTTCTGGGATACGCTATTGGATGCAGACCTTGCGAGCAACAGCTGCAGCTGGCAGTGGGTCGCCGGCAGCGGCGCCGATGCCGCGCCCTACTTCAGAATTTTCAATCCGGTGCTGCAGGGCGAGAAGTTCGATAAAAAAGGCGTGTATGTCCGGCGCTGGGTACCCGAGTTATCGGCGCTACCGGACAAGTACCTGCACAAGCCCTGGGAGGCACCCGGCGAGGTGCTAAGCGCCGCGGGCATAAGTTTGGGCGATACCTACCCCGAGCCTCAGGTCGACCACAAGCAAGCCAGACAATCAGCACTGGATGCCTACACAGCTATCAAACAGGCGAGCTAGACGAGCAGCCAAACGACAAGGGGCTACCCCTGAGGCAAAGAGTGCGCCTATGCAGCTGGCTCCATCGGAGTTCCCCGTCGCCTGAGACGCGTCAACTCCGCAAGAATCGACAGGGCAATTTCTGCCGGGGTTTTGCTACCGATATCCAGTCCCACCGGCGCATGAAGTCGATCGATAGCCGCGTCCGCTATGCCGAGGGTTTGCAAACGGATACGTCTGGCCGCAGTAGTTCTTAGCGAACCCAACGCACCGACATACCAGGCCTGAGATTCCAATGCCTGCATCAGCGCCATATCATCGATGCGTGGGTCATGCGTGAGTGTGATAATCACAGACTCGCTGTCGTCGGCATATTCACGCACCGCATCATCGGGCATGCCCCCGATCAATGGCACGGCAGGTCCACGCCAGTCAGCACGCGCCTCCTCCCGCGGGTCGCACACCAGCACGTCGTAGTCGAGGCCTAGCGCCAACTCGGCGACACTTGCGGCCAGTTGCCCCGCCCCGACTAGCAGCATACGCTGCCTCGGACCAAAGCTTTGCTGCAGCTGGGTATCATCAAACTCCAGATCACTAAAGCGCTCGCCGGTCAGTAGTGATGTATCCCCACTGACACGGGACACGACCCGGCGCGCGGATTTTCGATCCCGGAGCGCATCGACAACGGAGGTAACCCAGGCGAGATCCTTCTTTACATCCAGACCCTGCAGAAACACAGTCAGATGACCTCCACAGGGCAAACCGAGACGGGCGTTCTCCTCCGCCGTAACGCCATAGCTAAGGGTCTGCGGAGGTACGGGTGAGAAGCCGCCTGACGCAATGCTCGCCAATAACTCCTCCTCAACGCACCCTCCGGACAGCGAGCCGACTTGCGAGTTCGGCGGCAAAAACAGCGCCAGAGATCCGGGCGGTCGCGGGGAGGAGCCATGCACTGCCACCACCGTTGCGAGCCAGCAATCCTGCTTACTCTGCAACGCTCCTAGCGCCGCATTTAATACCTGCAAATCCTGAGAATCCACGAAAAAAAGTGCCTGCATAGCTGAAGGCGCTAATCTTCTCACAGGCCGCACTGCTTCGCTGCAGACCCGCCGCAACAGATTATCGACAGCACTCGGGCACTGCGGGTCAACATAGTGGCAGGCGCGTGCATTCGTCACTGCAACTTGAACATAAAAAAATAAAAACTTGTTAAAAAATAATTATTTACGATACTAAATTAATACCAAATATAAATATCGAAGTGAGCTGGGAGTCTGTCTATGAAACATAAAAGCAAGCGACAACATCGGCTGTGCTCAACTGCAGTCGTCGTATCAATGCTCAGCATGACAACGAGCGTCGCGCTTCGCGCGCAAACCAAATCAGCCGAGCTTCTTGAGGAAGTTGTGGTCACTGGTACACGCAGTCTCAAGCCGAGGACCGTCGCCGACTCACCGGTGCCCATAGATGTGCTGAGCGGCGATGAATTCAATAGCGTGGGTAACACCGCCGACATTACTGACAATATGAAATCACTCATACCATCATTCTCGGCCACGCCGGCCACTGGCGATGGCAGCGCGTTTATTCGCCCGACCTCGCTGCGGGGCATGGCGCCGGATCAAACACTCGTTCTGGTCAACGGTAAACGCCGTCACCGCTCAGCGCTGGTACAGTTTTTTGCTCCCGCCGCCGGTAACGGCGCGCACGGGGTAGATATCGGAATGATCCCGAGCCTTGGACTGAAGAGCATTGAGGTGCTGCGCGACGGCGCTGCCGCGCAATACGGCTCGGACGCGATTGCTGGCGTGATGAACTTCCGTATGCGTGACGACAGCGAGGGTGGCGCTTTTACGGTCCAGTATGGCGACTACTTTGAGGGTGAACAGAGCGTGAAAGTGGGCGGCAACATGGGATTCTCTCTGGGACAGGACGGTTTCATCAATGTGACCGGGGAATACTGGGACAACGAGGGCCAATCTAGGGGTATCCAGCGCCCAGACGCGCAGGCGTTGATCGACGCGGGCAACCCTGGGGTCGGGCAGGACGCCGTTTTCGGTGACGCGCCCCTCACACAATCCTGGGGCCGACCCGAAACCGGCGGCTATCGATTGTTTGTCAACGCCGCGGTGCCGATGGGAGAGAACTCAGAGTTTTATACCTTTGGTAACTACGCGCAAACCGAAGGTCGTTACCGCTTTTTTTATCGCAACACGGAGCATAGCAGTTTACAAAAACTACGTGACGAATTTGGCTACACAGGTCCGCTAAACCAGACCGGCTACACGCCATTTCTGGACGGCAATCAGGATGACATCAGTCTGAATATAGGCGTGCGTGGCGATAGTGATGCAGGACTCTTCTACGATATTGGTATCGGCTACGGCAGGAATGTCCTCGATTACACCCTGAACAACACCACTAACGCCGGTCTGGGACTTGGCAGCGATGGCGAGCCGCTGCAGACCGCCTTTAACCCGGGTGGCTACGAGCAGGATGAAATCAATCTCACGGTCGACTTCTCTCTCTCCATCGCAGAGAACCTGAACCTGGCCTTCGGTGCCGAGTGGCGCGACGAAACCTACACAGTGCTGGGCGGAGAGCTAAACTCCTATATCGAGGATGGCGCCAGTGGGCTGGGAGGCGTGCCGCCCCAGGATGCAGGCAAGTTCGATCGCGACAATTATGCACTGTACGGGGACCTCGAGCACGACGTCAGCGATGAATGGCTGATGCAGTACGCATTGCGCTTTGAGGATTTCTCGGATTTTGGCAGCACTGTGAACGGCAAGATTGCCAGTCGCTACCGCATCAATGATCGCCTCACGCTGCGGGGCGCGTTATCCACGGGCTTCCATGCGCCAACACCGGGCCAGGCAAACGTACGCACCACCATTACTACGTTCGACGGCGCCACTGGTCTTCAGGTGGAGGAAGGGCTGGTCCCACCGACCTCCCCGCAAGCGCTGAGTAATGGCGGTGCACCGCTTAGCGAGGAGGTCTCGACAAACTACAGCCTCGGCATCACTGCCGATATCTCAGCGAACACCACCCTGACACTGGACGGTTACCGAGTCGAAGTCGACGACCGAATCTACCGTACGGGCGATATACAAACTGCGCAGGGCAACACAATTTCGTTCTACACCAATGCACTGGATGTCGAGCACCAGGGCCTGGATCTGGTCCTGACATCCATCATGGACTGGAGCGGAGATAGCAGCACAAGCCTCACCTTTGCCTTTAACTACAACCAGATTGAAGTCGTAGGCCAAAAGCAGGTTAATGGCGTTAATCCGGTGAGCGACTCACTGGTAGAAGACATTGAAAACAACTACCCACAGGAGCGTATCGTCTTAACCGCCAACACAACTTTCGCACAGAACTGGCGCCTAATGGCCCGCGCCAATTGGTGGGGCGAACACTTCGACGAGCGAGGCACGATCAACGGTACGCCCGGCAATCGCAGCAGAGAAATTGGCGCCGTGCTGTACATCGATGTGGAACTGAGTTGGGACGCGAGCGAGAATTGGAATATCACACTCGGCGGCTCTAACGTCTTTGATGAGTACCCGGATGAGATCCAGGATAATGGCGTGTTTGCCAACCGTATAAGCGTTGGCCTGCCCTACCCCCGCAGGACCGTAACCAACTATGAGGGCGGCTCGCTATACCTGAGGACGTCTTACAACTTCTGAGACCCGGGCTCTTGAGACCGTAGCGGGCGATCTTACTTCATCACCCTCTTACCCGCTTACGCGCTTACCTGGTTTCGATCATTGGAGGCTCGGGTCGGAATCGAACCGGCGTTGACGGATTTGCAATCCGCTGCATAACCACTCTGCCACCGAGCCTTAATTCTGGAGCGGGAAACCGGGTTCGAACCGGCGACCTCAACCTTGGCAAGGTTGCGCTCTACCAACTGAGCTATTCCCGCAAAAAACGCCATCTTGCGACGGGTGGCGTATTGTAGGGTGTGACGTTGTCGAGTCAAGCACCACGCAAGCTTCGGGTCGTGATTGCCATGATGCTCTGGAAAGCTACCGCAGCCTTGCTGGAGGCCTCAAGCCCCGAGGCGGACTATCAATCGTCGTTCAGGCCCGCCATCACAGATTGAGCCGCGCGCAGATATACCCACATGGACCAGATCGTCAGGCCAGCCGCGATGTATAGCAGAACGACCCCCAGGGCGAGCACCTCGCTGCCATCACGTTGCGCATCGACAGCCAGCAACACAATAATCGACACCATTTGAAAGCCCGTTTTCACCTTGCCGATCATCGACACGGCCACCGAAGTTCTCTTGCCGAGCTCTGCCATCCATTCGCGCAGCGCCGACACGACAATTTCACGGCCAATTATCACGCAGGCCGCCAGGGTAAACAGCAGGTCGTTGTGACGCTCCACCAGCAAGACCAGCGCGACAGATACCATCAGTTTATCCGCAACCGGGTCAAGGAAAGCGCCAAACTGGGTCATCTGTCCCATGCGTCGCGCAAGGTAACCATCAAACCAATCGGTAACCGCCGCCACAGTGAAAATACCTGCAGCCACAAGAAGGTGCGCTTCAAACGGTATGTAAAAAACAACTACCAGAACGGGAATCAGGATGATCCGCATCACAGTAAGTGCATTGGGGATGTTCAGAGACACGCAGACGCTCCTGTCACCTTAGTCTGCGACACCGTGGAGGTGATCGTAGATCGTCCGCGCCATGTTAGCACTGATGCCCGGGATCTTTTTAAGCTCATCCATATTGGCATTCTCCACGGCGCCGGCACTGCCAAAGTGCCGCAGCAGTTCTCGCCGTCGTTTCGCGCCAACGCCAGGAATAGATTCAAGTAGAGAGCGTTTTCGCGCTTTGTCACGGCGTCCGCGATGCCCGGTAATCGCAAAACGGTGTGCCTCGTCACGAATCTGCTGAATCAGGTGCAAAGCGCTATTATCCGACGGCAGCTGCACTTCCACACCGCTTTCGCCAAATATGAGCGTCTCGAAACCGGCCTTGCGTGTAGTGCCCTTGGCGACGCCGAGCACGTTAACACCTTGTACCTGTAATTCCTCCAACACCGCCATGGCCTGAGTCACCTGGCCTTTGCCGCCGTCAATCAACAATATGTCAGGCATGCTCGAATCTTCTTTGCTGAGCCGTTTAAAGCGTCGTGTGAGCGCTTGATGCATGGCTGCATAGTCATCGCCACCAACAATATTCTCGATGTTGAAACGCCGATAGTCCGATTTTCTGGCACCTGTGGCGTCGAACACCACGCAGGAAGCTACCGTCGCTTCGCCACTACTGTGACTGATGTCGAAGCACTCAATACGCTGCGGGAAAATCTCTAGCTCCATCACATCTTGTAGCGCCTGAAAACGCTCCTGAGCGGTCTGCTTGCCCGCCAGATGAGCGGTAAGATTGCTCTGCGCAGTCTGTACTGCCAGCTGCAACCAGCGCGCCCGTGCCTCGCGAACCCGTCCCCGCAGACTCACTCTTCGCTCGGCTTTGGTACTAAACACGTCCGCCAACGTCGGTGCATTCGCCGGCAAATGGCTCAGCAGCAACTCGCCGGGAATGTGCTGCTCTCCACGCAGGTAGAACTGCGGCAAAAAAGCTTCAAGGACCCCTTCTTCGGAACTTTCCAAACGAATGCCGGGATAGAAACTCTTGCTGCCCAGAACGCGCGCATCGCGTACAAAAAGCACATGCACGCAGCACTGCCCCGCCTCCATTGCTGCTGCAATCACATCGAGGTCGCCATGCGCGCCCTCAATCCCCTGGGTGTTCTGCACCTGCTGCAAATGCTGAATCTGATCACGTAATTCAGCGGCACGCTCGTAGGCCAAATTCGCCGCCGCTTTCTCCATGTCGTCGGCCAGGCGAATGTTCAGCTCACGCGACTTGCCCTGCAGAAACAACTCGGTCTTCTCTACCTGTTCTGCGTAGTCGCCATCACTCACCAGGCCAACGCAGGGCCCGGTGCAGCGATCAATCTGATGCTGCAAACACGGCCGGGATCGATTGCGGAAGTAGCTGTCCTCGCACTGACGCACCTTGAACACTTTCTGCAGAAAATGCATGGACTGACGCACCGCGCCGGCGCTCGGATAAGGACCGAAGTAGCGTCCCTTGCGCCGCTTGCGACCCCGGTGCACAGCCAGACGCGGATAGGCGTCCTCGGTGGACAAGAAGATATACGGATAGGATTTATCGTCACGCAGAAGAATATTGTAGGGCGGCTTATGCGCCTTGATTAAGTTTTGCTCAAGGAGCAACGCGTCGGCCTCTGTCGACGTTACCGTCACCTGGATGTCACGGATACGCATCACCAGAGCGACCGTTTTCGCATTCAGACCCGTGTTGCGAAAATAGCTGCTTACGCGGCTTTTGAGATTGCGCGCTTTCCCGACATACAAGAGCTCGCCGTCTCCACCATACATCTGGTAAATACCACAGCGACTGGTCAGTGTTTCGAGAAACGCCTTTGAATCAAACTCTTCAGACACCGGTATAGATCCTCGGCTCTACCCTAAGTTCGACACCGAACCTTAACTCCACGGTCGCTGCTATGTGCGCTGCCAGATCCAGTACATTCGCCTGTGTCGCAGCACCGCGATTAACCAGCACCAGAGCGTGCAACTCGGATACTGCTGCGCCTCCCCGTTGATGCCCACGCAAGCCGCTGTGCTCGATAAGCCAGGCAGCGGACAGCTTACAACGACCGTCGCTCTGCCGGTGCGCGGGGATCTGCGGATGAATTTTCCGCAAGCGTTCTACAAGATCAGCGCCCACGACCGGGTTTTTAAAGAAGCTTCCGGCATTGGGCTCGTACAACGGATCCGGCAGCCGTTCTGTACGCACAGCAACAACGGCATCCAAAACATCCCGCGCGGTCGGCGCTCCACTCAAATGCTCCAGCGCAGCGGCGAGGCTTGGATAGGCCGTAAGCGGCTCGAACTCGGTGGGGAGACGCAGCGTCAGCGCCGTTATCACGAAACGGTCCCGAAAACGATGTTTGAAGATGCTGCCCCGATAGCTAAACGCGCACTCCTGCGCGGTAAAAACGCGTGTCTGCATACTATCGAGATCAACCCCGTGCACTTGTTCCACAAAGGCCGACAGTTCGGAGCCGTAGGCCCCGATGTTTTGCACGGGCGCCGCACCGACATTACCGGGTATCAGAGCCAGGTTCTCCAAACCAAAATAACCGGACTCGACGGTTTCATTCACCAGTTCGTGCCAGTTTTTACCTGCGCCTACGCGTAACACCGCATCGTTACTTGAGCGTTCGCACACCTGCACTGACGTATCAGCACAATGAATAACCGCCGCATTCAACTTCGGTGGCAGCACCACGTTACTTCCCGCGCCCAAAGGCACCAATGGCAGTCCGTGATCAACAGCCCACCGCGCAGCCTCGATCACTTCATCGTCATGGTGGGCCTCAAACACTCGCTCGGCCTGACTGTGCAGACCCAGTGTGTTGCTGAGTTCAAATGAGGGGCATGCAAGCTGCATCAGACATCCTGATCGTGGGCACCACTGAGATCGTCCCCGAGCAGTACGCGCGTTTCTTGCAAATCTTGCGGCGTATCAATGCCACCCGGTACAGGTGCTATCGCGGGTTCCACGTGAATCCCCTCTCCCTGAGAGAGCGCACGAAGCTGCTCCAGCGATTCGGTCTCCTCCAGTTGCGATGACGGCCAGGCGCTGAAGCGCTCCAGGAAACTCGCGCGATACGCGTAAAGGCCAAGGTGGCGGAACCAGTTACCTTGCGGCATATCACCGCTCTCCCAGTTGTGCTGGCGGGGATAGGGTATGCACGCACGACTGAAATACAGCGCCATACCGTTGCAATCAAATACCACCTTCACCGCATTAGGATCCAATAAAACAGACGGTTCAGAGATGGTCTCGCAGAGCGTCGCGATATTAGCGTCGTCACAGCGGCGCAGATTCAGCGCCACCTGGTTAATCACCGAAGGCGGAATCAGCGGTTCATCGCCCTGCACGTTGACCAGTATTTGCGCGCCGTCAAACCCCAGAGTCGTGACCACTTCTGCCAGACGATCTGTACCGCTGGCGTGATCGGGCGAGGTTAAAATCACCTCTGCACCGAAAGCGGAGGCAATTTTTTCGATTCGCTCATCGTCCGTCGCAATAACAATTCGCTCAGCTTCAGACTGCTGCGCACGCTCCCATACGTGCTGAATCATAGGTTTGCCTGCGATGGACAACAGGGGCTTGCCCGGCAGTCGGGTCGACGAGTATCGCGCAGGTATAACCACCACAAAACTCATGCGTAATCCTCACTCAGTGTGCGCACTCTGGATATCAATTGGGTGACAAATGTATCCGGTAGCTCCAGTTGCATATCCAATACCCACACGGGATGACTCAGTTTAGGAAGCTTTACCGCGTCTTTTGCGGTGACGACGACAGGATGCTCATCAAGCCCCGAGAAATCACTCGCGCTAAAATTATGATGATCCGGGAACCGGTGCTCAATGACTTCTATTCCCAGGCCTCGCAAGGTCTCGAAAAAACGCTCTGGCCGCGCGATCGCTGCCAGAGCATGTACGGGACCCGCAAAACCATGCTCTTGGGCAACGCGAGTCTCTTGCCCCCCGTG
This sequence comes from Congregibacter sp., assembly GCA_045105635.1. GTDB lineage: Bacteria > Pseudomonadota > Gammaproteobacteria > Pseudomonadales > Halieaceae > Congregibacter. The sequence goes on along the minus strand of JBGCDU010000011.1, from coordinate 24,870 downwards.
AAGCCGCAACATATCTGGCGTGTAACTCGTCGCCGAGCGAGGATCATCTCCATCGCGCAGTAACGAAAAATCCACATCGGCGAGTCGGCTCTGCGGCTCCCGTAGCGGCCCTAGTGGCAGTAGATGGCCATTCCCGAAACCGACCTTGGCATCGATGGTCACAATCTCAACATCTCGGGCAAGACGATAGTGCTGCAAGCCATCATCACAAACGATAAGTTGCGCGCCCGCCTCCACGGCCATGATCGCAGCCGACACCCGATCAGTGCCGACCACAACCTCGGCACCCGTCGCCTGGTAGATCAGCAGCGGCTCGTCACCCACCTCGAACGCGAGGCTATCTGGCCGAAGCCGTGTCGCCGTTTGTACAGAGCCACCGTAACCACGGCTCACCACACCAACCCGAAAGCCCGCCGCAATCAGGGCCGTCACAATCGCGATCACAGCGGGTGTTTTACCCGTACCACCCGCATTGATATTGCCGACAACAAGCACTGGCACACCCGGATGTGTGCTGTGCATCCACCCGCGTTGGAACAAGCCACGCCTTACTTTGACCAGCAGGTAAAAAAGCGCCTCGAGAGGCAGCAATAACCAGAGTAAACCAGGAGCGCTATACCAGGCACGTTCTACCATTGGCGTTAGACGCGAGCGCATTGATCAGGGTCTGGAAGAAGACGGCTGAACCGAGGCAATACTCAGTCGACTGAACCCCATCTGCCCCACAGCATCCATTGCACGAACGACAAACTCATGCGAAGTTTGCGCATCGGCCGAAATCACCAGCGGTAGCGTTGTATCACCCTTGGACACTTTATAAATCGCCGCCTGTAGCGTTCGCAGGCGGGCGTCAATCAGCGCATCGCCATTAACCCGATAATTACCCTGCTCATCGATCAGTATTTCAATCTGCTGATCAACCTCGTCGCGTGCCAATCCGGTGGCTTCGGGAAGATCTACGGATAACTGCGTTTCACGGGTAAAGGTGGTCGACACCATAAAAAATATGAGCAACAGAAACACCACGTCGATCAGCGGCGTCAGATTAACGCTGAGTTCCTGCCTCGACTGACGACGAAACTTCACTGGGAGGTCTTGGCCTCATCGCGCGCATGCACCGCGTCAACCAGCTTGATGGTCTGCTGCTCCAAATCCACCACAATGGCATCAATGCGTCCGCTAAAATAACGATGCATGACCAGTGCGGGAATCGCGACACACAAACCGGCCGCTGTGGTGATGAGTGCCTCCGATATGCCACCCGCCAGGGCGCTGGCATTTCCGGTGCCCTGGGACATGATTTCCGCGAAGACACGAATCATTCCGACCACGGTACCGAGTAGGCCGAGCAACGGCGCAATCGCAGCAATAGTGCCTAGCGTGTTCAGATAGCGCTCCAACTCGTGCACGACATGTGCGGCAGCCTCCTGGATACTCTCCTTCATCACATCGCGACCGTGATGCGCATTGGCCAAACCCGCAGCGAGTATCCGCCCCAATGGCGATGCCTCGCGGAGTGCCCTGAGTTTGGCGCTATCCATGCCGCCCTCCTTCAGCTGTTTCCATACTGTGGCGAGCAAATGTGGCGGTGCTATTCGCCGTCCGTTAAGGACGTAAAAGCGTTCGATACAAATCGCGATCGCCACCACAGAACAGGCGACAATAATCACCATCAGCCAACCACCGGCTGTTACCAGTTCCAGCACATTGCTACTCCCTGTTGCTTCAGCCAGATTATACCTGCCGCTGCTACGAAAGAACGCGTTTTAACGAGTTCCGCAATTCGCCCGGCCCTCTCCCCTGCGCCAGAACGCTGACAGTCTATGTCGAGAGACAGAACAATGTATCGAGCCGTCCGTGTGAACCTGTATGTCTATCGCGCCGTGATCCGCCGTGTTCAAAAGGTGCGCGCCCATCGCTCTGACGCGACTCACGACCGATCCTGCAGGATGTCCGAATCGGTTGGCTTTGCCGGCGGTAGCGATGACCCAAATCGGGCTTACGCTGCGCAACCATAGAGCACTGGATGAGCTACCCGAACCGTGATGCGCGGCCAACAGCACATCGGCCTCTAAGGCATCACCCCAGTAGGCAAGCAACTCCCGCTCGCGCCTGGAGTCAATATCACCTGGTAACAGCACGGTGCGACCATAGGCCTCAAGACGCAGGACGCACGAGGCGTTATTGTCCGAATCCGTCGACTGCGCGGATGACATAACGACAATCTCGACGGCTGTGCCCAGGCGCATGCGCTCACCCTGACGGCACAGCTTACGAACAGAAGTACCGGTGTCGCGGCTCCGGCCAAAGCGACGCTGCCTGACCCTCGTTGAGGTTTCTACCGCCCGGTGGCCCGCGTCGTGATCCCGATCCGGGTGACTGATGACCAACCAATCGACGACATCGATCCCCCGAGCGACAAACTGCGGCAGGAGGGTCCATTGGGCGATCGCCGGGCCTCCGGCGGGACCGCCACCCGTGTCATAAACCAGTGTCTCGCCGCCTTGCTGTATCAGTACCGCCGTGCCCTGACCCACATCAAGGAATAAAACCCTCAAAGTGTCTCTATCGTCTGCCTGGCGCACCACCAGCAGCGGCGCAAAGAGCAGTATTGCCACGGGCAGGCGCCAGCGGAAACCGGGAAGAATAAGCAGCGCGCAGGCAGCCAGGGCCAAAGCTAGTTGAGCCGGGCCCGGCGAGCTGCGCAGCTGACCCAAACTCTCCAGAGTGCCTTGCCAATAGGCCATCGCACTCCACAGAGTGCCGAAGACCGATTCGCAAACGCGCAAGAAACTGTCAGCGTGCGCACTATCGAGCAGATGCAAAACCACCGATAGCAGCAATGGTGGCACAACCAGAAAACTAATCAGCGGTATGGCGAGGAGATTGAGAAAAGCCCCGGCACCGGCAGTAGATTGAAACCAAAACAATCCCAGGGGCACACTCCAGACCAACATAAAACATTGCGTCAGAGCGAGACTCTTTAACCAACCGCGGTTCGTTGACCAGCTTGCCAGCATAAAAAGCGTCGCAACAGCGCCAAGTGAAAGCCAGTAACTGCCGCCCAGGATACTCAGCGGATCAAATAGCAGCAGACCAATAGCACACAGCGCCAGATGCCGGCTGGAATCAAAAGCCCTGCCCATGAGCCTAGGAATTACCCCAAGGATTAGCATGAGCAGCGCGCGTTGAACCGGCAGGGAAAACCCCGCTAGCGCCGCATACACCAGCGCCAAAGAAAATGCGCACATCGCAGGCAGCATCGTTGTCCCTGGAAGATGCCATGGCAGCAGCGCACTCGCGTGAGCGATGCCGCGTCCGAACCACCAGCCCGGAAGCGCAAACAGCGTTATGTGAAGACCGGAAATCACCAGCAAATGGGTGATTCCGTAAAGCCGCAAACGCTCCCAACTCTCACTGCTAATAAAACGTTTATCACCCACAGCCAGCGCAGCAAGCAGAATGCCAATATCACCGCGCACCTCTTGCCGTATCCAATAGGACAGGTCTTCACGGATGCGAGAGATCGAGGCGAGCAGGTTGTTGCGACGTCCTTCGATGCGATAAGGCGCGGACTGGGGGATCGAGCCAACCGCGTGAATCCCGTGCATGAGGAAGCGCTTTTCCCCGCTGTTCGCGAAAGGATTCACCATGCCATGCGGGCGTCGGACGCGGGCGGTAAATCTCAATACGTCTCCAGGCCGGGGAGTCACACTCAGCGGGTCGTCCACCTGCGCATACAGCCGGATAGCGCTGGGGCCCGCACACCGCGCAGGCTCAAGTTGAACTACTCGTATGTCGAACCGGTAGCTTTGTGGCCGTTGAGGAGAAAGGCCCGTAACCGTCCTGTGATGCCGCCTGTTAATGTTTCCATGATGCGTCCGTTCGTCCGCCGAATTTGCTACCCGGTGCGAGCGCATACGGGTTGCAAGGTCGCCTGAAGTCTCGCCAAGAGGCTGTGGCAAGCCCACAACCCAGCCCACACCCTCGACCTGCGTGCGATTGCATTCGATTGGGAGCAACTGCCTCTGCCACTGTAAGGCAGGGGCGGCGGCAATCGCAGCGCCTAGCAGTCCGAGCGACACGCTGTTACGCCAGGCGACGGGGACGAGAACTTGGGCGAGTATCGCGGCTGCGACCCACACCCCTGGGACCGGCAAACTGGGTAGCTGTAAGCAGAGCACAACGCCAAGCAGCACAAGCAGTGAAGTCCGCACTGGGCCATATTCAACTGTTCGACGTCTCTTCGTTGCTCGCCCCTACGCCCCCGGCATCGGTCTCTGGCTGTCCTTTTCACGATGCTCCAACTATCACTGAGTCGCTATATCTCGATATGACCTTGTGACCATGCCGCTATATCGCTATGTCGCTATGTCGCTATGTAACTGTGTGACTGTGTTGGCAAGAACGACAAAAACGGCAAAAACTGTAAGGGCGGCGATAAGAGCGACGGCGTAAAAACGCTATAATCAACCCGTGCTCTAGCTATAATCCGGCCAAACGACCAAGGGTGCTAACACGCCTCTTCCGGCACACCCCAAGCAGTTAAGCATGGTCACGCACCTCGTCGAACAGCAAAAACAGCCACACTAGATGCCACGTAAAACCTTAAAAAGTCTCCTGCCCTCGCCCGCTAAACTGCGGGGCAGCGGCGCGCTCGGGATCTTAGGAGAATGGATTTATGCCAGAAATGTCTGGCATATCAATCGCTATTCCGCCTCCATGGCATTTTTTGTGGGACTGTTCCTGGCCTTTGTCCCCGTGCCAGGACAAATGATCCTGGCGGCGCTTGGAGCGGTGCTACTGCGCTGTAATCTGCCGTTGGCTGTCGGTCTGGTCTGGCTGACGAACCCACTCACCATTCCAGCAATTTTTTTCCTTGCCTATCAGGTCGGCGCCCTGATTATCGATGTGCCGGTGCGCGATGTAGAGCTTGCATTCACAATCGACTGGTTCCGATCGGAAATGGCCCTGATATGGCGCCCAGTGCTGGCTGGATGCTTGCTTTGCGGCTTGTTCTTTGGATCGCTTGGATATTTTGTGATTAACGTGCTGTGGCGTGTCCGCGTTGCGCGCCAATGGAAAAAGCGCAAGCGTAGTCGACCTCAACTGTCTTGATGCAGGACCGAGGCGGGCTCTAGTCGCGCTGCGCGCAGCGCCGGGTACAAAGCGGCAAGCACGCACATAAACACCGCTACCGCGGCAATCAAGAGTGCATCGGTGGCTCGCAGGTCGACGGGGATAAACGATACGGGATACACATCGGTATTCAAAAAGCGGAACTCAAGCAATTGTTCGAGGCCCGCGACCAAACTGGGCAATAGCTGGCACAGCACAGCGCCCAGAGCGCAACCCAGTACAGAGCCTATCAGGCCGATGATCAGTCCTTGCGCAATAAACAGCAGTACCATATCGCCCGGCGTTGCCCCGATGGTACGTAGAATTGAGATTGCCGAACGCTGATCGATCACAATAAGGACGAGCGCAGACACGACATTGAACGCCGCCACTCCGATGATAGATGTTAGTAATAGCACCACCAGATCGCGCGACAGCTGGATCGCCGCATACAGGTTGCCGTGAGTCATACGCCAACTGGTGGCGTAGCTGCCAGGTGGTAATCGCTGACGCAACAAAGGCAGCTGCGTATCTAGGCCGAAGGGATCGTTGTAGCGTACGTGCAGACCACTGACGCTGCCGTTCATGCCCGCCAGCGACGAGGCTAGTTGCACTGGCATCAGTACCAGGGCCTCATCGAGCTCGGTGCCGGTATCAACGACCGCCTCTACCGTAACGCGCTGCGTGTTTATACGGGATTGTTGATACGCGCCTCTAGGAGGCACTATCAGCGTCAGCAAATCGCCAGCGGCAACATTCAATCGAAGCGCCACCGAGTCCCCCAGCACTACGCCCTCTATGTCCCGAAGGGACGCATTCCCTGCAAGCTGGGATAGCGCATCCGGGACCGTCGCCAGCCCCAGTGCTGCAATTGCAGTCACGGAAACACCCCGCACTGCCATACCCTCAAAGCTGACAAAAGGCTCTACGCTTGCGATATCCGGTAACGCGCGGAATTCTTCGGCCAGTTGCGCAGCTTCCTGCTCACCCAGCGGTGCGTGTACCGCCACATGCGGCACCAACGCCAGAATCCGCTCGCGCATTTCACGTTCGAAGCCGTTCATGACCGACAGGACGGTAAGCAGCAAGGCTGTGCCCAACACCAGCCCAAGCATGGAAACACTGGCCATGAAGACCGACAGATGCCCGCGCCCAAACGCTACGGTGTAACGCAGCGCAATACGCAGGATCTCGCCACTATTCATGCGTCGTCGCTATCGGCCGTCAAACAGCCCTGTTCCAGTCGCAAACTGCGTTGCATGCGGGCCGCGACAGACGCGTCGTGTGTGACCACTACAAACGCGCTGTGGTTCTTGCGCAAGATATCAATCAGATCGAGTACCTGCTCACCCGCCTCCGGATCAAGATTGCCGGTTGGCTCGTCCATAAGCACGCAGCTGGGGCGGTTTACGAGACTTCGTGCGATAGCAACGCGCTGGCGTTCACCCCCGGACAACTGTCCAGGCCGATGTGACAAGCGCTCTGCCAGACCCACGGCATCAAGCATGTCAGCTGCCTGTGCGTTAGCCACTCGCTTGCCGACGCCGGCGATAAGCTGCGGCATCGCGACATTTTCAAGCGCGCTAAACTCCGGCAGCAAATGATGAAACTGATACACAAAGCCCAGATGTTTGTTGCGCCAGCGAGCACGACCGCCCTCAGTCATGGTACTCAAATCACCGCCGGCGAGCTCAACGCTGCCCTCGGTCACAGAGTCCAGGCCGCCCAACAGATTCAGTAAGGTGGATTTACCCGAGCCGGACGTCCCCACAATAGCAATTTTTTCTCCTTCACGGAGCGTCAGGTCAACACCGCGTAGAACGCTCACACGTGATGCGCCATCGTTATAGAGCTTGGTGACGCCACGACATTGCAGCGCAATAGATTCACTCATAACGGAGTACCTCAGCAGGAGCTATGCGACTGGCACGCCAGGCGGGATAAGCGACGGCGCAAACACTCAATGCCGTAGCGGCAGATACCACCATGGCAACATCGCTGAGCATTAGTTTGGAAGGTAGTCGCGAAATAAAGTAGACCTGTGGATCAAAAATTCTCGTGCCCACCAGGCGTTCGAAGAAATCAACCACGCTGGCGATATTCAGCGCCAGAACGATACCCAGCGCTGCGCCCACCAATACGCCGAACAAAGCCAGAGACAATCCCTGAGTCAGAAAGATTACGGATATCTCGCCCGGGGTAGCGCCCATGGTTCTCAACACGGCGATGTCTCGCCGCTTTTCCGTTACTGCCATTACCAGCGTAGACACCACATTAAATGCGGCAACCAGCACAACGCTGAGCAGCAAAATGCTTACGGTCAGCTTTTCCATTTTAATCGCGCGAAACAGTGACCCCTGCGTCTCACTCCAAGGCCGATAACTACCCACGCCCGCCAACAGCGGAGACATAAGCGGACTCAGATTGGGGGCTGTCATTAGGTCATCCGTGCGCAGTTGCAAGCCCTGTTGACCGCGCTTGCGAAACAAACGGTTCGCAGTCTCCATCGAGGTATAAGCCAAACTCGAATCCTGCTGCGCGCCCACTTCAAACAATCCGACCACCGTCAGCATTCGCGAACGCGGAAACACCCCGAGGGGAGACGTGGTGATCTGGGGCAGCACTACCCGCAACTGATCCCCAGGCACAACGCCCAGAGCGCGCGCCAGTGAGCTGCCAAGTATTACGCTAAACGGCGACGCAAGCGCATCCAGCGAGCCGACCAGTAAATACTCATCGAGATCGGTGACCTGTGGCTGAAGGGCACTGTCCACGCCAAAGAGTACCGCCCCCTGATGACGATACGAGCCAGAAAAGAGCACCGTTTCACGCGTATAGGGCGCCGTTGCGAGCACCTCTGGAACAGCCCCCAGGGCTGCCTCAACACGCTCTGTATCGTCCACTTCTGGATCGAGTTCGACATAGGCGTGCGGTACCAACGCAAGAATCCGTCCGCGCAGCTCTCCACCGAAGCCGTTCATTACGGACAACACCGTAATCAGGCTCGCGACGCCCAGTGCCATGCCCAACATGGACGCAAGAGAAACCAGCGCCGTAAAACGTGAGCGTTGTCGACTAAAGGCGTATCGCAGACCGAGAAAGCGCGTGTAGGAAGCCAAGCCTTAATTTCCGAGCTTGTAAAACTCTGCGGTGCGCACGACGCCCTGACCCGAAGGTTCACCCTGTCGTTTCTGCTCATCACAGAGACTCGGATCATCACCACAGATATCACAGCGCCCTTCTATGCCGACCGCGGCAAGACCACCGCAGGACCCTTTTAGCGGACCGCGACCGGCCATAGCACCGACCGCCATACCGGCAACAATCAGGAGCATGATCAAAAAGCTAAGAAGATAAATCATCGTGGCTCCGGCTGTAGTCCCAGGTTAGAGTTTTAGTCAGTGTTCAGGTACGGCTGCACAATCAAGACTCAGGATTTGACTGTCGAATGTAGACTTCAAAACGCGCCGTGTAGTGTACATCAAGCCCCGCCGCTGCGCGGCTTACAAACATCGCCGCCAGCCCCATCTCCTGTGCCAGCGCCAAGGCCTCATCGAGCCCGAGAATAATCAGAGCAGTCGCCAGAGCATCTGCCCGCATACACTGTTTATCGACCACGGTAACAGACACGAGTTCGTGCTCGACCGGGTAGCCCGTGCGCGCATCCACGAGGTGCGAGTACCTCCGACCGTCTAGTTCGAAGTAATTTCGATAGTCTCCTGAGGTCGCAACCGCCGTATCCGTAAGATTCAGCGCCTCAATAAAGCGTCCCTCCTCAGGGTCCGGGGACTCAATAGCAAGGCGCCATAAGCCTCCCTCGGGACGCTCACCCATTGCTCTGAGCTCCCCACCTATCTCTACCAGCGCGTTCTCCACGCCATGGCTTTGCAGGACGGACGTCAGACGATCTACCGCATAGCCCTTAGCAATCGACGAAAGATCAATCCGCATCCCGTCAGGACGTATAAGCAACGCGGTGTCCGGGTTCCAGCTGAGCCGGCTTGCACCCACGTTCTCCAGAGCCAAGGCGATCTCTTCGCCAGTTGGCAATTGTCGATCAGATGTTGTCGCGCCAAAGCCCCATAGCTCCACGAGCGGGCCTACAGTGACATCATAGGCTCCTCCCGTGAGTGCTCCCAGAGATAGCGCAGCGTCTAGAACCTCAGCAAAACGTGCTGATAAGCGCTGGGATACCGTCGCCTGCGCAGCGTTCAAACGCGATATCTCAGATTCCGGGATATACGTAGAGAGCGCGTCGTTGATGGCACTGAGCTCGCTCTCTATCAGCAGCTGGAGTTCGCGTTTGCCACTGTACTGACCTGTCAGCTCGATTTGCTTGGTTTGCTTGGTTTGCTTAGCCGATTCGGGCGGCGGCGCATAGATTACCGACCAGGTCGTGCCCATGGTGGCGCCGCGAAGCACTACCCGTGCAGGCTCCTCGGCGCATGCACAGAGCAACAGCAAAACGCCGAGCATGCCCCACAGTGCCCAGCGTGACGGACGCATCAATACGACTCTGCCGCTGGTCTGACTGCGCATGCGGCAAAAGCTGCTATGAGGCGCTGTCCAGGCGAATTGGCCTACCAGGCAATCGATAAGCAGCCACGTTAGCCACCAAAATCGTCGAGCATGATGTTTTCGGGCTCGACGCCAAGATCACGCAGCATTTGAATAACCGCCGCGTTCATCATGGGAGGGCCGCACATGTAGTACTCGCAGTCCTCGGGCGCCGGATGGTTCTTGAGATACTCTTCGAACAACACGTTGTGTATAAACCCGGTCAACCCATCCCAGTTATCTTCTGGCTGGGGATCTGAAAGCGCAACATGCCAGTCAAAATTATCGTTGTCTGCGGCCAGCTGATCGTAATCCTCCACGTAAAACATCTCACGCAAGGAACGCGCGCCGTACCAGAATGATATTTTTCGCTTGCTGCCGAGGCGTTTCAGTTGATCAAAAATATGTGAGCGCATAGGGGCCATACCCGCACCGCCCCCGATGAAGACCATTTCAGCGTCGGAATCCTTGGCAAAAAACTCACCAAAGGGACCGTACACTTTTACTTTGTCACCAGGCTTGAGATTAAACACCCAGGACGACATCTGACCGGGAGGGATCCCCTCGCTGCCCGGCGGTGAGGTCGCGATGCGGATATTGAACTTAACCACGCCATGCTCCTCCGGATAGTTCGCCATGGAGTACGCCCGGATCACCGTTTCGTCGACCTGCGATGCCAACTTGAAGAAACCAAAACGCTCCCAGTCACCGCGGTAGATTTCGTCGACGTCAAAGTCCTTGTAATTCACCATATGCGGCGGACACTCGAGTTGCACGTATCCCCCGGCGCGAAAATCCACGCTCTCGCCCTCGGGCAAACGCAGAGTAAGTTCCTTGATAAACGTCGCCACATTCGGGTTGCTCTCGACGGTGCACTCCCACTGCTTGACGCCGAAAACCTCCTCCGGCACACGAATCTTCATATCCTGCTTGACCGCAGTCTGGCAGGACAGGCGCCATCCATCAGAGGCATCGCGGCGGGTAAAGTGGCTCTCCTCGGTTGGCAACATGGAGCCGCCACCCTCGTTCACAATGCATTTGCACTGCGCGCAGGTACCACCACCGCCGCAGGCAGAGGCCAGATAAATATTCGCTTCCGACAAGGTCTGCAACAGTTTGCCGCCGGCGGGAACGGTGATGCTCTTTTCACCATTAATCTCGATTGTTACGTCGCCGCTGCTCACCAACAGCGAGCGCGCATACAAGATAATGCCTACCAGCGCGATGACGATAGCTGTAAACATGCCGACGCCATATACGATTGTCATATCCATACTTGTGCCTTAAATGTCGATCCCGCCCAGCGCCATGAAACCCAGCGACATGAGCCCAACGGTAATAAAAGTGATGCCCAGGCCTTGCAGACCGTCTGGCACATCGCTGTACTTGAGTTTTTCACGGATCCCGGCGAGGGCAACGATAGCGAGCGCCCATCCCACCCCGGCGCCAGCGCCAAACACAACGCTCTCCCCGAAGCTGTAATCCCGCTCAACCATGAGCAGGGAGGCCCCAAGAATCGCGCAATTGACCGTGATCAACGGCAAAAATACGCCCAGTGCCGTATAAAGTGCGGGCACGTATTTATCGAGAAACATCTCGAGTATCTGCACCAAGGCCGCAATCACACCGATATACGAGAGCAATCCAAGGAAACTCAGATCCACATCCGGAAGACCCGCCCAAGCCAGAGCGCCATCGGCGAGCAGATAATTGTAGATAAGGTTATTGACCGGGACGGTGATGGTCAGCACGACCACAACCGCAATGCCCAGGCCGATCGCCGCGCTGACTTTCTTGGATACCGCAAGGAATGTGCACATGCCGAGGAAGACAGACAAGGCCATATTCTCGATGAAAATCGCGCGCACAAAGAGACTTAGGTAATACTCCATTACGCGCCTTCCTCCACTGCCGTGTGCTTGGCCATCACGAAGTCGCTTTCTTCTACTTGCTTGCTATCCCTCGACCGAAGTAACCAGACAAACAATCCAATGAGGAAAAACGCGCTAGGTGGCAGCAGCAGCAAACCGTTTGGGTTGTACCAGCCACCCTCGGTAACCAAAGGCAGTATCTCTATACCGAGGAGTTTTCCCGCGCCAAACAACTCGCGGATAACGGCAACAAAAATCAGCACCACGGAATAGCCAAGACCATTGCCAATGCCATCCAGAAAGCTCTGCACCGGCGGGTTCTTCATCGCGAATGCTTCGGCCCGTCCCATCACAATGCAGTTCGTGATGATAAGCCCTACGAATACGGACAGCTGCTTGCTGATGTCATAGGCGACGGCTTTCAGCACCTCATCAACCAGGATGACCAGCGAAGCAATAATGGTCATCTGTACGATAATCCGAATGCTGCCCGGTATGTGTCGACGAATCAGTGAGATAAACAGGTTCGAAAAAGCCGTAACGAGAGTCAACGCTAAACACATAACCAGCGTGACTTTCAGTGAAGAGGTCACTGCCAGTGCGCTGCATACCCCAAGAATCTGCAGGGCTATGGGATTGTTTTTAAAAATCGGACCCGTGAGCGTGTCCTTAACGGCATTCATGATCAGACCTCTCCATTGCGCAGGTTTTCAAGAAACGGTTTAAAGCCGTTATCGCCTAACCAATAGCTAATCAAATTAGTGACACCACGGCTGGTTAGCGTGGCCCCGGATAACCCATCGACCTTCCAGTCAGCATCGCCGGCACCCGGGTCCACCGCTCCCTTAATCAGAGCCAGTCCTACATCGCCCTGTTGATAGACCTGCTTGCCAGGCCAGAGCGCTTTCCAGCGCGGATTGTCCACCTCACCACCAAGGCCGGGCGTCTCGCCGTGATCGTAAAACCCCAGCCCCGCCACCGTATTTGCATCTGACTCCAAAGCGAGAAAGCCGTACAGTGTCGACCACAAACCGTAGCCATGCACCGGCAGGATAATTTTCTCGTAGCCGCCGTCGTCACCGAGTACCAGGTAGACCTGTGCAACATTGGCCTGACGACCGAGCTTGGCAATATCCTGCTCCTGCGGCACGGCTCGTGAAAGCCCCGGATCTTTGGAGGCCTCGCGCTGGTCGTAACCCTCGCTAACCGCATCAGTGAACTGCCCGGTAGACAGATCCACGAAGCGCTCCTCTATAACCTCGAACTGCTGCTCAACGCTCTCTCCCGGCACCAGCATCCCGGCGGCCTGCAGAATATTGCGTTTGCGATCCAGGGTCTTGTTCGCTTCCTGTGCGGGCTTTAGAACGACCGCGGCGGTAGAGACTATGACCGAACATACGACACAAAGCGCCAGCGCTACTCCCAGGATCTTCCCAAAACTGTCATTACCGGACACGGGCTAGTCTCCTCTTGATATTGGCTTGCACAACGAAGTGATCAAAGAGCGGCGCGAACAAATTGGCGAATAGTATCGCCAGCATAATGCCTTCCGGGAACGCCGGGTTGATCACGCGGATCAGCACCGTCATCACCCCAATCAGCATGCCGTAAGCCCAACGTCCGCCATTTGTCATGGCGGCAGATACCGGATCTGTCGCCATGAAAAACATGCCGAAGGCAAACCCGCCACACACAAGATGCCAGTACCAAGGCATGGAAAACGCGGGATTGCTGTCTGAACCAACCAGATTAAGAAAGGACGAAAACACAAACATTCCGAGGAACACGCCGGCCACGACGCGCCAGGACGCTATCTTTGTAAGCAGTAAAAATATACCGCCGATCATCACCATAAGCGTTGAGGTCTCGCCGATAGAACCCGGAATTGATCCGATGAAGGCGTCAAGCCAGCTGTACTGCGTCTGCAATGCAGTCATGCCCTCTGCAGCTACCACGCCGAGTGGGGTTGCGCCGCTGTATCCGTCTACCGCGGTCCAGACTGCATCACCGGACAGCTGCGCTGGGTACGCAAAATACAGGAAGGCACGGCCTGTTAGTGCCGGGTTGAGGAAGTTTTTCCCGGTACCACCGAACACTTCTTTGCCGATCACAACACCAAAGCTGATGCCCAGTGCAGCCTGCCACAGGGGCAGGTCCGGCGGACAGACCAAGGCGAACAGCACCGACGTTACAAAGAACCCCTCGTTGATCTCATGCCCGCGTTTGACCGCAAACAACACCTCCCAAAGTCCCCCTACAATGAACGTCACGGCGTAGATCGGCAGAAAATAAAGCGCACCAAAAAGCAGGTTATGCCAGACAATTCCTGAGTCGTTCCCAGCCAAAAGGCCGATAACCGATCCGCGCCAGCCATCGACGCTACCGCCGGTAACAGCCAGGACTTCATTCGCCTGAAAACCGAGGTTGTACATCCCGTAAAACATTGCCGGGAGAACGGCCATCCAGACGGTAATCATGATTCGCTTCAGATCCACGCCGTCGCGCACATGTGCCGTGCTGCGCGTTACTGAGGACGGCTTATACAGAAAAGTGTCCACCGCCTCATAAATAGGGTAAAAGTTCTGGTAGCGGCCCCCATCCTGGAACTGGTGCTCGAGACGATCCAGCCATTTGCGTAAAGCCATCTCTCAACCTTCCTTTTCTATACGCACGAGGTTGTCTCGCAAAATGGGTCCGTACTCATACTTGCCCGGACATACATAGGTGCATAGCGCCAGGTCTTCTTCGTCCAGCTCTAGGCAGCCCAGCGCTTGGGCGGCTTCGGTATCACCGACGATGAGTGAGCGCAGCAATTGCGTGGGCAGGATGTCCATGGGCATCACCCGTTCGTAATTGCCCACCGGCACCATGGCTCGCTCGCTGCCATTGGTGCTGGTGGTCATTGGCTGGGGCTTCAGACCAAACCAGCTGCTCAGGTAGATTCCCATGCTCGAGTGTTTCGTTACACCGGCTCGCAGGTAATGCATAAACTCTCTCTCACGACCCTCACTCAGCACACTCACCTGCAGATGGTAGCGCCCCAGATAGGCAGTAGCGCCGCTCACCTTCCGGCCACCTAGCACCGAGCCAGATATAAACCGGTTGTCTCCGCTCGACACTTCGCCCGCGCACAAGGCCTGAAGATCGACACCCAATCGGGTGCGTAGCAGCCGCGGCCTCTCGATTTGAGGGCCCGCCAGAGAAACAACCCGCTCGGTCCAGAGATGTCCATCCAGAAACAGACGTCCGATGGCGATCACATCCTGATAATTAATAGTCCATACAGGACGCTCGGCACTCGCGCCGAGCAGAAAGTGGATATGCGTCCCCGCAAGCCCCGCAGGGTGGGGTCCCGCGAACTCCTCTTTGCGGATACTCCCCGAATCCCCAATGGGCACGTCGGCACCGGGCGCGGTACACACATAAACCGCACCGGCGGTTTGTCCCGCCAGCAAATCCAGCCCGAGCGCAAAGGCTTCGCTGTGCGGTCCGATGATAACCGCGGGATCGGCAGCAAGCGGATGCGTATCTATTGCTGTGACGAAAATGGCCGCTGGCTCCTGGTCAGGCGCCGGTACGCTGCTGAAGGGTCGGGCACGCAACGCGGTCCACTGCCCCGACTCCAGCAACTGCTCGCGCACGGCATCAGCGGACAACGCACGAGCCGCGTCGGCCGTGAACTGTCCAAAGTTCTCGGATTCGTCTCCGTCCACCTCAATAACCACGGACTGCAGCACGCGTCGGGCGCCGCGATTAATTGCGGACACTCTGCCGCTGGCTGGCGCTGTGTAGCGCAAACCATCTGTCTTTTTACAAGAGAACAAGAGCTGCCCGCTTTTTACGCGTTCGCCTTCCTGCACCGCCATCGTGGGTTTCATACCCACATAATCCTGACCCAAAACCGCCACGGCGCGCGCCGGCGTCGAATCGTGGATTCGTTGTTCAGGAGTTCCCTCCAGGGGTATATCCAACCCCCGTGAAATTTTGATCATGTAATCCGCCTGGATTGTCGTTGGAAATCAAGCGAATGGGCAGCCTGCGGCATTGAAAGCCGCTGAAGGACACCTTGATGACATACCGACTCGCTTCGCTCCCCCGACGCGCCGGTTTCAGGCCGGGCTCATTATAGCCAAGCGGGGGTCTCGGGTGCTACTAGCAAGCACGATTGGGTTTGCTATCGCTCCATTACGCGGTTTTATTCCGCTTGGCAACGGTCACCCGTCACAAGCCCTGTCCACGCGACTCAGGACAAGCACCAAGCATTCAGACGCTCAGCGGGTACACCGGGTAGTTGACCTGCGCCATCTGCTCGAGGATGCGATAAACCTGACAGCTATAACCGAACTCATTATCGTACCAAAGATACATGACAGCCTGATTGCCGTTGACAATGGTTGCCTGGGCATCAAATACACACGCCGTGCGCGAACCGACGAAATCGCTCGACACAACCTCGGGAGAATTGGAGTAGTCCATTTGCCGACGCATACTGGAATGCAGCGCCATATCGCGCATGTATTCATTCAAAGTGTCTGTATCGGTAGCTTGTTTCAGGGTCAGATTGAGAATAGCCATGGACACATTGGGAATGGGAACGCGGATCGCGTTGCCAGTGAGTTTCCCGGCCAACTGTGGCAGCACCTTGGACACAGCCTTGGCGGCACCTGTCTCTGTGATCACCATATTCAGCGGTGCGCTGCGACCACGCCGATCAGCATTGTGATAATTGTCGATGAGGTTCTGATCATTCGTGTAGGCGTGGACCGTTTCTACATGTCCATGCACGATCCCAAATTTGTCATCGACAGCTTTCAGAGGCGGCACAATTGCGTTGGTCGTGCAGGAGGCCGCTGAGATAATCCGATCGTCAGGGTCGATGTCGTGACCATTAATCCCCGCGACGATGTTCTTCATTTCGCCCTTACCTGGCGCCGTTAACACCACTTTGGCGACACCCTTGGACTTGAGATGCAGCGACAGGCCCTTTTCGTCACGCCAGACACCCGTGTTGTCGACCACTATTGCATTGTCGATACCATAGGCCGTGTAATCGATGCTGTCGGGGGAGTCTGCGTAGATGACCCGCACCTCGTTGCCGTTGGCAACGAAGCTCTGGTTCTCTTCATCGACCCGGATCGTGCCGTCAAAAGCGCCGTGCACGGAATCGCGCCGCAGCAAGCTCGCCCGCTTGACCAGATCGTTGGGCGCCTTTCCTTTGCGCACCACAATCGCGCGCAGACGGAAGGCTTCGCCACCGTCGGTCTTATCAATCAAAATGCGCGCCATAAGGCGTCCAATACGGCCAAAACCATACAAAACAACGTCTACGGGCTTGTCTACCGCCTGTTTCTGGCTGCCAGTCAGGTGCGCCAGCTCCTGTCGCACATACTCCTCTAGCGTGAGATCAGCGCCGTGGTTCTTGTTGAAATAGTTCACCGCGAGGCGCCCGACGTCTATATGCGCCGGACCGAGATCCAGATTATTCATGGCCGTGAGTACCGGATGCGTCTCGCGCTCGGACAATTCATTGCCCTCGACCTGGCGGACGTAGCGGTGCGTTTTCATGATGTCGAGCACTGAGCGGTTAGCCATGGACTTGTCGTAACAAAAGCACTTGACGTTGCGTTCGCGCGCGAGCCTGCCCACCATCGGAATAATATCTTCGGCCAGAGCCTCGCGCTCTTTCCAGTCGCCAAAGTAGTCGTCCGGGCGTGGTCTCTTGCGATCAGTCACTGTTTTTATCCTTTCGTTCTCTGCTTGCGCTGTATATGCGTGCGAATACGCCTGTGGATACGCCTATCGATATGCCCGGCACTACGCCGATGACAGTCTCAAAGCGGGCGCGCTGTCTTACGAATTCAGGGCGCGCATTATCTCCGGGCACCCTCGGACTCGCAATACAACTTTTGTCGGACAGATCACAGATTGGTGCAGCATAGCTGCAAGGCCTACAATACGCCGCTTCCCGATTTTGATGACAGTAAAGCGTATGCTATTTGCACCGCTCCTCGCTTCGTGTCCCTGGCCTGAAAAGAAAGGCAGTCGCACGGCAATGGGCCCTTTTCACGGTGCCAGTGCGGCACTATGCCTCGCTGAGTTCGCCGCGGAGCCACAGCTGCTGGTGGTTTTGACAGAAGACACGGCGCAGGCGTCGACTCTGGCGCGCGAATTGCCATTTTTCCTTCCACCGGAATGCGAGATCATGCAGCTCCCGGATTGGGAAACGCTGCCTTACGATAACTTCTCGCCGCACCAGGATATTGTCTCCGAACGCTTGCGTACTCTATTCCAGCTACCACAAGCGCAGCGCGGAGTGCTTGTGGTACCGATGCCCGCTCTGATGCAACGGTTGCCGCCTAGACATTACATACAGGCCAACAGCCTGCTTCTCAGCGAAGGTCAATCGCTGGACAGTGATGGCCTGCGCCAGGCGCTGGTAAAAAGCGGCTACGGCCTGGTGGATACCGTCTTTGAACACGGTGAATTCGCGGTCCGAGGTTCCCTGATTGATATTTTCCCCATGGGTAGCAAACTGCCGCTGCGCATCGATCTACTGGACGATGAAATCGATACCCTGCGCTGCTTTGACCCGGAAACACAGCGCACCGTAGAGAAGCTGGGGGCTGTGGAATTGCTTCCAGCGCGCGAGTTCCCCCTCGACAAAACCGGGATAGCGCGTTTTCAGCAAGCCTGGTACTCGCGCTTTGATGTGGATCATGAGCAATGTCCAGTATTCACTGAATTAAGTCAGGGCCGGGCGCCGGGCGGCGCGGAGTACTATCTGC
This sequence comes from Congregibacter sp., assembly GCA_045105635.1. Classification (GTDB taxonomy): domain Bacteria; phylum Pseudomonadota; class Gammaproteobacteria; order Pseudomonadales; family Halieaceae; genus Congregibacter. Next base: position 6,539 of record JBGCDU010000011.1, on the reverse strand, counting down.
CGCTGTTTTTTGACCGCTGCGAGCTATTGCTCGACTACCTGCCCGACAGTGCCTCGCTGGTGGCTGTGGGCGATCATTACGGCGCGGCTACGCGATTTTGGGACGAGGCTCAGCGCCGCTATGACGAGTACGGCGTCGATCCACGCAGGCCTTTGCTAGCACCGGCGGAACTCTTCACGCCCGTGGAAGAGCTCTACCAGACCCTAGGCACACAGGCGGTGCTGGAATTACGTTTATCACCGGATGCACCCGTGCACATCAGCACACCCGTGGAACCGCCTCCTCAACTATTGGAGTCAGTGAATGAATCGGGTTTAAAAGTACGTCTCGACAACTTGCTAACAGGTCATAAAGGCCGGGTGTTGCTCTGTGCGGAGACCAAAGGACGCCGTGAGATCCTGCTCGAGTCTCTAAGTCAGCCTCCGCTGGAAGTCTCGAGCTGGCAGGAGTTCCTTGCATCGGATGCACCATTTGCCCTCGCGGTGGCACCGATTGATCGCGGCATCAACCTTGGCGCAGACGCGCCGATGCTAGTCACCGAAACACAGCTGTTTGGCGAACGTGTCGCTCAGCGTCGCCGCCGTCAGCATCGCAACGCACTGGACCCGGAGGCGATTTTCAGGGATCTCAACGAACTGAACCCTGGCACCCCGGTCGTACATATCGAACATGGAATCGGTCGCTATCTGGGACTTACGCACCTGGAGGTCGACGGTGCAAACGCAGAGTTCCTGACCCTGGAATATGCCGAGAGCGCCAAGCTCTACGTGCCAGTATCCTCGCTACAGCTGATCAGCCGCTACGCGGGCAGCGATCCGGAGCATGCCCCACTGCACCGACTTGGCTCCGAGCAGTGGGAGAAAGCCCAACGTAAAGCGCGGGAAAAAGCCAAGGACGTCGCCGTGCAGCTCCTGGAGGTCTACGCGCGCCGCGAGGCCCGCCAGGGCGTTGAGTTCGCACACCCCAGGGAGGACTATGAACGCTTTGCTGCGGGTTTCCCCTTTGAGGAGACTCCGGATCAGGCCGCGGCGATTGAGGCGGTTGAACGGGATATGTGCGCGCCAGGCGTCATGGATCGTTTGGTGTGCGGCGACGTTGGCTTTGGCAAAACAGAGGTCGCCATGCGCGCGGCGTTTATCGCCACTGCCAACGCACGGCAGGTGGCGGTGCTGGTGCCTACCACCTTGCTCGCGCAACAGCATTACAATTCTTTTCGGGACCGCTTCGCAAACTGGCCAGTGAAAATAGAAGTGCTTTCGCGCTTTCGTGCCGCGAGCGATACTAAAGCGGTGGCGGAAAAACTCGCCAGTGGCGACGTCGATATTCTTATCGGCACGCACAAGCTCTTGCAGAGCGACATCCATTTTGCGGACCTCGGTCTACTGATAATCGATGAAGAGCATCGTTTTGGCGTACGACAAAAAGACAGCATAAAAGCGCTGCGTGCAGAGGTCGATATTCTGACACTCACCGCTACGCCGATCCCCCGCACCTTGAATATGGCATTGGGTGGCATGCGCGACCTCTCGATCATTGCGACTCCACCCGCCCGTAGGCTCTCAATCAAGACCTTTGTAAGAGAGCACGATCGCGGGCTGATCAAAGAAGCCGTGTTGCGCGAGACACTGCGCGGGGGGCAGATTTTCTTTGTGCACAACGAAGTACGAACCATTGAGCAACGCGCCAGCAGCCTTCGTGAGCTGCTACCGGATCTGTCGATTGCCGTGGCGCATGGCCAGATGCACGAGACTCAGCTCGAGCGGGTGATGTCGGATTTTTATCACCAGCGTCATCATATTTTGTTGTGTTCAACCATTATTGAGACCGGCATAGACATTCCGAATGCCAACACCATCATCATCGATCGCGCCGATAAGTTCGGCCTGGCTCAGCTGCATCAGCTGCGCGGTCGCGTGGGCAGGTCCCACCATCAGGCGTACGCCTACCTGCTATGCCCACCAGCCTCGATGCTCAGTAAGGAAGCGGGCAAGCGCCTGGAGGCGATCGAAGCCGCGGGAGATCTTGGCGCCGGCTATCAACTCGCTACACACGATCTAGAAATTCGCGGCGCCGGCGAGCTACTGGGCGATGAGCAGAGCGGGCAGATTCAAAGCGTGGGGTTTGGCTTGTATTCACAGTTGCTTCGCCGCGCCGTGGAGGCCTTGCGACGGGGCGACATCCCCGACATAGATGCGCCGCTCGAAACGTCAACGGAGGTGAACCTGCATACACCCGCACTGATACCCGAAGACTACCTCCCGGACCCGAATATGCGACTGATTCTTTACAAACGAATCGCGGCCTGTGAAGACGATCAGGCACTTCGCGAAATGCAGGTTGAGATGATAGACCGTTTCGGACTGCTCCCGGATGCGGTAAAAGGACTGTTCAAGTTGAACTCATTGCGCCTGCTGGCGCAGCGCTGCGGTATTGCAGCGCTGGAACTTGGTGAGGCTGGAGGTCACATCGAATTTATGGACAACACGACGATTGATCCGCTGCAACTGGTAACCCTGGTGCAAGAGCAGCCGCTCGAGTTTCGCCTTGCGGGCCCCTCGCGGCTACGCATAGAACGCGAACTGCCGACCCTTCAAGAGCGCGAGGAACTCGCCCGGGATCTCATGCAGCGTCTGGGAGGAGAGGCTCTTGATGCGGCGGCCTGACGCGATAATCCTGGCATCGCGGCGATGGATTCAGATCCTGACCCTGCTAGTGCTGGCCCTTGGCATGCTCACCAGGGTCGGAGCCCAGGCGCCCACCGACGGCATCGCCGAAAACTGGTACAAGACTGAACTGCTCGTTTTCGTTCGCGACCCCAACACCAATAGCGCTGAGCAGTGGGATCCACAACCGCAGCTAAACTACCCGCAAGACTATCGATTCCTGATCGATGCAGCCCTGCTAGAGCGCCGCTGGGAGGAGCGCCAGGCGCTCGGCAGCGAATTAGCCGAGAATGGCGTGCAGTATTTGCAGGTGCCTACGCCTATCGAAGAGTTGCTCAGTTATAACCGCCCGGACGCGCTAATTACGCCACCCGAGATGGTGTCTACTGAAGACACGCTTACCGGGCAACCCGCGCCCGAGCCCAACGCTCCGCCAGAGCCTAATGCGGTTCTTGAAAGTACGCTGCTGGAGAATGAATTTCCTGAACTACTGCCCGATCCCAACGAACCCCTGCTGGCGCTTCCGTACCAATTAGTGGATACACAGGAACTGGCATTCTCCTCGCAGGCAGGCAGTTTGCGCCGCCAAGGTCACACGATCGTTTTTCACGGTGCGTGGTGGGCTCAACTGGATGAAGCCGCGGACACCGCGCCAGTGATTCTCGATCGCTCCGGCGATGTCGATACGCCGGACTGGCCCGCGCTTCAGGGCAGTGTGCATGTGTATCGCTCTCGCTATCTGCATCTCGACGTCAACCTTTGGCTAAACACCGAGGGTGGTTACTTGCCGCAGGGATGGTCTATAACGCCGCCACCTTTGGCACAGCCATCGGTGTTGGCGCATACGCTGGCCGGGGCTCCGGTTGATCTATGGGCTGCGCAGGCGCCGGATTCGCCAAAAAGCGCTACCTATGACCCCATTGACCCTTCTGAATCCATGGATGGGGTTTTCGACCCCTCATCGGATATACCCACTGCGACCGAAGAGCCCTTACGCATCTACCCCTGGCGGCACGCGATCACCCATCGGCAGTCCAGGCGCATGCGCTCCGGCGAGATTCACTACCTCGACCACCCGGCAATTGGTGTGATCGTTCGCATCACGCCTGTGGGTGAGGAGGACTCCCCGCTCATAAGCGATAAATTGTCGGCACGGGCTTTTCGCGCCCGCCACAACGTTCAAACAGCGGAACCAGAAGCGCTTGACGAGGCTACTAGATAAGCGCCCAGCAGCGACCGCAGCAGGGCCGTTTCCTGCTCCACCAGTTTCTGAATGGACGCCAAAGTAATGGGCTGATCGTCTATGCCTGCGGCCGCGTTAACCACCATGCAGACAGCCACGTAGGCAATGTTCATTTCGCGTGCCAGTGCCGCCTCCGGCATCCCCGTCATTCCGACAAGATCACAGCCGTCTCGAGCCAGGCGCTGTATTTCCGCAGCGGTTTCCAGACGCGGCCCCTGCGTTACGCCTAACACAGCCCCATCGAAGCAAGGTACTGAGGCACGTCGTGCCGCACCGAGCAGCGACAAACGCAGCGTCGCATCGTAGGGTTCCGTAAAGTCTATGTGCGCCAGCGACCCACTGGCACCATCGTCAAAGCTATGCTCCCGGCCCCACGTGTAGTCAATCAGCTGATCCGGTATCACCAACTCACCGGAGCACCGTGAGGGATTGACGGCGCCGACGGCGTTTGCCGCGACTATGCGATCCACACCTAGTTCATGCAGGGCCCAAATGTTGGCTCGGTAATTCACTCGATGAGGCGGTATCGGTCCGTCCGCGCCCCCATGCCGATGTAGGAAGAACAACGACGTACCCTCGAATTTCCCCTCCTCGATGGCGGTGGAGGTGGGACCAAAGGGGGTGTCTATCGCATGCACCCGATTCAATTCCAGTCCGGCCAGACTCTGCAGTCCCGTTCCACCAATCAGGGCGATACTCATAGCTAATTGTCCTGCGCTGAAGGCCCTTGACCTGGCCCGAACTTGTTTTCGCTGATTAACTCCTGCCTGCCGAAGCACGATAGAAGTGCTAAACCAGCTCGTTAGAAAACCATTTGTTCAATGATCTGCAGCGCTGGTTAGACTTTTTTTACCTGTCACATCACTGCACAGGAGCGTCTACATTATAACAACGCTACTCCTTCCTCAGGTGGTTTCTAGGACCGCTGTTCCAAGCTGTTGAAAACCCGAATGACTTCGCAAACCCCTCCCCTGGCGATCGCTGTGGTGTTAAGAAAACCGACACTGTACGCACGCAATGGAGAGCGTAAGCTGGACAGGAGGTATCAACAACGGCAGGAGATAATGCTGATGACAACAGTCGTTCCGAAGATTGGCCACTGGTATCAGGAAGGCAATGGCCCACTGTTTGAGATAGTCACCTTTGAGCCAGATGAAGCCTCTGTTCAAGTTCAGTATCTGGATGGAGAGCTCGCCGATTTTGATCTGGAGACATGGGGCGTCATGGCCGCAAAGCCCGCTGCAGCTCCGGAGGACTGGCGCACCGCTTTCGAACTCGATGACGGCAGCTCTGTGGACCCGGACGCTGCGCTACACCCCGTCGAATGGGACAGTCCCTTAACCAGTATCGAGCCGGATGCTATCTGCGGCGTAGAAGACATATAGCGCGGAAACATCTCTCCGATTCGCAACGCTTCTACGGCGAAACTCGCAGATTTTGTAAGTCGGTCAATCTGACCAGATAGGCGTTCAGTGCATACCATCGTCGATGGCTTGCTCTCACGCGATTACTGTATATAATCACAGGCACTGTACGAATCCACAGGTGCCGCATGTCAAAGTACATCTCTCTAGCCTACCCCTTTACGCGACCCGGGCTTTCCGCGAAATACACACCTTCGGCGAACCCAGGACTGTGTGCACAAACAGGGCCTGGCGAAAAACTTGGGTCGGTCACGAAACCTGGTCTCCTCTCGAGACCCGACGCTATTTTAAGCTCCTCCACAGGCCGTGAGAGCAGGCACGCATCATGTTGAAGCTGACAGCGCGTCAGGAAGAAGTGCTAAGGGTTATCCGATCACACATCGAAGAATCCGGGATGCCCCCCACGCGTGCGGACATCGCCCGCGAGCTCGGTTTTCGCTCGGCGAACGCCGCAGAAGAACACCTAAAAGCGCTGGCTCGAAAGGGTGCTATCGAGATCGTGCCGGGCGCATCCAGAGGTATTCGGCTTCCTGGGTCGAGCGGACTTCCAATTGTCGGACGTGTCGCTGCAGGAGAACCCATACTCGCGGCAGAGCATGTCGAGGATCACTGTGCCGTAGCCCCGTCGCTATTTCACCCGCCAGCGGACTATCTGCTGCGCGTGCAGGGCGACAGCATGATCAACGTAGGTATTTTTGACGGCGACCTTCTGGCGGTGCATAGCACACCGGTAGCCAACGACGGCTCGATTATCGTTGCCAGGATTGAAGACGAGGTGACGGTCAAGCGCTTGAAACGCGGCAAAAACAAGAGTCGCTTGCAGCTATTGCCAGAAAACGATGATCTATCGCCGATTGAAGTTGATCTGACGCAACAGGAGTTCGCAATCGAAGGGCTGAGCGTCGGCGTAATCCGTCGCTAGATCTAAAATCCCTGATACCTCAGTGAGCCAGCGTTTGGGCCCGGGGGTTCGGCTGGGAGGCTTGAACTGGGAGGTTTGAACTGGGAGGTTTGAACAGAGAGTCTCAGAGGTAAAAAAAACCCGGCGAAACCTAATGCAAAACTCTGGAGGACGCCTTCGCGGCGCCTTCTGGGTCGCCCTCGACTTCAGTTTCTTCTGTTTCGATATGGACCTCCGCCTGCTCAGCGACGTGCGCAGCAGCCTGGATTCCTGCCTGGATCATGGCTTTCGCCACTTCCAGACCGTGG
>JBGCDU010000010.1:0-306343 GCA_045105635.1 Congregibacter sp. | reverse complement strand
GGTGCTGACCGCCGCGCCGCCGTTATCGGGGTCACTGAGATTGCCGTTGGCGGGGGAGGTGACAATGCGGTACGTGAGCGCATCGGCCAGGGTATCGGCATCCGAACCTTCCAGTATCACCAGCGCGGACTGGGGATTGCCACTGGTGCTCTTGGGGGTGGCGGCAAAGACGTCTACGACAATTGGGAGCGGTTCATCCTGGGCTGCAGCGGTGAGCGCATAAGAGAGCCACAGCGTCAGCAGCAAGAACAGGTGCTTCGAAATCCGTAGTGTTCTGATACGACGCTTTGACATGCCTTGGGTGCTCCAAATGACCAGTATGCGGCGGGCGTCCCGTCTTCCTTCCGCTTAAATCAGCTCAGCCTGTGCCCGTAAAAAAGATTACTACTTTTTTCTCTACTCTACAGTCAGATTGTCTGCCCGAAGCAAATAGCCCGCCACGCAATAGGTTCACGATAAATCCCTCAGACTTTTGGGATCAAGCACGGTTAACAGGTCTGCTGCCGTTCCCATACTTGATTCTGCTACGTATTGTGCGGCTTCCTCGAGGTCCGTTAGCTTTGACATGGTTCGGGAATCGTTACGCGCAGGATTGGTGGCAGCTGCACCGATCGGGGTTTCCCGAGGAGCTGGTGCAGCTGATGGATCGCAGTATTGCCGAGATGGGTCCCGATCGAGACAGAAATACCTTTGAGAGCCTACGCAGTCAGCCGACTGGCTTGTCCCTCCCTAAGTCCTCGCGGCTAGGTCAAAGTCGAAACCCCAGGCCCGACTCAAGCTTCAAGGTCGGACCTAAGGTTTAACGTCAGGACTAAGGCTTGCGAAACAGCAACGTAAAGCGGTCAGTATTCCCGGTCACAGACGCGCGACCGACCTCATAGCGCAGCTCATCGTCTGGCTTGTAGTGCAGATCCGAATAGCCCACAAAGTCAAAGCCAGCGCTTTCTACTTCCTTGATGATCAGCACGGGGTCGATTCGACGACCAACCTCCGAGCTATCTGGCTGCATATGTCTGCGCGTGTGATCCACGACGCCGTAATGTCCGCCGGACTTCAGACCCTCAAAGACGGCCTTGTTGATATTCGCGCGGCCACTCTCGCTGAAGTTGTGCATATTGCGGAAGGTCAGCGCGAGATCCAGGTCGTCCATACCCAACGAGAACGCGTCTACGTTAAAGCGACCGTCGGGCTGGCGCTCGCCAAAGTTCGCCCCCTCCAGCACCTCGGCTTTTTTGTACCCGGGTACGCCCGAGAGATTGGATACGCGGCTGGCGCCGAGGGTGAGGTAGAGCTTGCCGCGATCTGCGAGAGTCGGCATCAGAAAGCGTGTGTACCAACCGCCGCCTGGCGAGATTTCCAGCACTTTCATGTCATCGCTAAAGCCGAAGAATTCCAGCGTTTCCAGCGGCTTGCGATTGCGGTCTCGTTTGCGATCGCCCTCTGGTCGGTCTTTCGCTGCCATGGCAGCCTTGAGTTTGCCGGATGTTCGTTCGTCCATGCCGTCTTGGGCGACGCTGAATGAACTGAACAGAAATGAGCTGAGCAATAGCGGTAGTGCTGCGGCCAGTCCCAGATTGGCCAATCGGGGTTGAGTGTGCATGAATTGGTATCCTCTAAATTGAGCGTGTGCGGGGATCGAAAGCTTAGCAGCCCAATGCGCAGACTGCATGAGCTTTGGTCCGCGTGAGCGGAGAAGTTCCATTTGTATTCTGATTAAATCGGACTCAAGCTACTGGTCTTGATCGAGTAAAGCGAGCCTCGCTGAAAAGCCGCGGAGGAGAGTACTCTTGCCAAGCCTGTCGGACATTGAATCTACAGTCAGCGAATTGGATGAATCCGCCTGGAAAAAGCTGTATCTGCAGCACGCCCGCCGGGAGCGTAAGGACCTCCTGCCCTTTCCCAGCGATGACGTTCAGGTCATCACAAACAATAAAAAAGGGGAGGATACCGGGAGGGGTGCGCTGTCGATTCTTGACTGCGTACTATCTTGCGTTCGTGAAGTGACCGACTTGAACCGGGATATGCGCGTTTTGGACTACGGGTGCGGCTGGGGCAGGATGACCCGGGTGCTGCCTTACTACTTCAAGACGAACCTTATCGTGGGTGTCGACGTCGATGAGCGTCTCATTAGCAGCGCGAATGCGTTGCTGCCCTTTATCAGGCATGAACAGATAACCAGCATGCAAGCGCTGCCTTTTGACGACAGTGCCTTCGATATCGTGTACGCAAACTCTGTTTTCAGCCATCTATCAGAGAGATCCAGTCTGTTTACGCTGGGCGAGCTTAGTCGGGTGCTTGCTCCGGGTGGCGTGCTCGTTGTCTCCGTGCTCGAAAAGGGCGAAATGGACAAGTACTATGCAAACGCTGATATGTTGGCATGGATTCAGAGCATTCTGGGTGAGTACGATACAGCGATCGCGACCCTGGCTGAAAAAGGCTTTGTCTGGGGCGATACGCGGCGCTGGGCGGACTACGGTATAGCGATCATGAACGACAATTGGTTGAAAAGCAGTTTTGACCAGAACGGTATTGAGTTGAGGGCCACCAAGCGTCGCGAAGTTCCCGGGTCGCATCATTATAAGCTCGGTGTGAAAATCTAGGGCCTCGTTGGCTGCGTCTGTTTATGGACTCTATTGTTTTAAAGCGATAACTACAACATTCAGATCGACGGTAAGCGGGATGAAGTAGACCGCCTGCGGCAGGAAATCAGGGACATCAGAAATCGCGGAGAATGATTACGTCAATGCGGTAAACCCGCTCCCACAGTCACCCAGCTACAAGCTATACCCAATTCCAAAGATCGCCTGACTTAAAATCAGCCCAAGAGCACCCACCGTCAGTATGATAATCCTGACCAGCGGCAGCGATGTGAGAGGCAGGAATGCACCCTCGTGTTCGTTCTTGATGCTGTGGATGGCGTAGGTGAGCATGTCGAGTACGGGGGCCGTTATCTCTTTGCTCGCGGCCATGTGTTCGATGCTTGCATGACGGGCTGACAATACGGATATCAGATTTTTCTGCACGCTCCGAGCCGCGTAATCCAGACGCCAGGCTTGCAAGACCAGCGCCGTTGTAACCAGGCAGCCAAACAGCAACACCGGCTTGGATACGGGCCAGGGATCAAACAGCGGTAACGCCGCTATGGAGAACATCACCAGAATAATGACCGGGATATAAAACAGGCGCTGCAGCTGTTTGGTGATCATCTCGACCAGTTCAATATCCGCCAACGCATTTTGTATGGACGCGGAGAAGCGTTCTTTTCGGTACAGCGTTTTAGGCTTCTTGCTATTTTCAAAGTAAATGCGCGCATGCGCCGTGAGCGGGCCGTCCATCCAGGCGCCCTTATCAACTAGTTCTTGCATGGCTGCGTTGCCGCTACTCAGGCTGCGCAGTGATTCGTAATCTTTTTGAATGCGAATATCGGCGCGCTGTGTATCCTGATTGCGTATGGCTTCGAGCATTTTCCGCGCCTCTCTGCCCACGAGGAAGAGACTCACGGAAAACAGCGATACCGGAATCACAATGAGTAACTGAGCGATATCAATGGTCCCGGTACCGCCGTGGAACGTCGCGGCGAATAACAGGGCGCCGCCATTGTCGACAAGCGCTATCAGTGAGAAAGCGTATAGCAGCAGCAATACCGAGATGGTGTATTTACCGTGGTCGCGCCAGGTAGGCTCTAAATCCCCGACCAATGAGGAATAGAAGCTTTTTAGTTCATCCAGCAGGTAGCTATCGCCTGATTCCGGATTGATTTTGTCTGCCAGAAATTGCTTTTTCAGGTCCTGGGCAAGAAATAGCTTCCGCGCCTCTATGAAGTAATAGATGACAAAGGAAAGAATGATGATCAATGCAGCTATACCCAAAGGTGGCCAGACGCTCACTCCTTGAGATATTGACCAGAGCTCCCGGACCTGACCGCTTAACAGATTGGGAAGCCACCACACTATAAAATAGCCAACGCTGAAGCATGCCACGATGGTGAGCGATATGACGGCACGTAGCTTTGTCTCCGCGGCTACGCGATCTTTTTCATCGGATGAAGCATCCTGCTTGATCGCGATCTTATAGAGCCCGGGCGGTCGGATAGATATGAAGGTGAGACTGCAGGCGCAGGCGAGTAGTAGCACGGCCAACGCCACCGTTTGTTCACTGCTGCTGGGTGTAAACTGACTGGCGTAGAGATATTGCTTTAGCGCTGTTCCTATCAAGTCGAGTGTCCAGTCCAGCATTACGGTTACCGCGGCGATGCAGGTTGCCGCCGCGGCTGTGCGTAAGGCCAGTGCGGTAATCGCGTCACCCTCTGGTTTCTCTTTGTCCGTTTGCGTTGCGGTTTTCCAGATGGTCAGCTGCTGCACCACTACAGCACAGAAGTAAAACAGGGCCAGCAAGTGCACAGTCCAGAAGGCTAGCCAGGCGCTCGCACCTGAGCGTGTTGTGGATGCCGTAGGGCTTTGATCGGTAAGTTCAAACGTACGTCCACGCCCTACCTCGAAAACACGTGCGACAGGCTGATGTTTAACCCCTGATTGTTTAGCGACCGTATTGTTGGCAGTCGCTGCAGCGTCAGGTGTACGGGGTGGGTTGCTTGCCTCAGGAGTCTTTTTGGCAGCTTTGAATGCCGCTGCCGCGGCCAGGCTTGTGGCCTCGTAGAGTGCGCTTTGGTAGGAATCACGCAGCGGTGGCCAGTCCCGTCCCAGCTTTCCGCCTCCAGCTTCTTTCGGTGCCAGGTCGTGCGACGCGGCCACCAACAGGTTGCGATAGTTATTTGCGGAATCCTCGCGCAGGAACAGTGAGTACAGATCAGTCGTAAAGTACACGGCGTTGGGGTACTCAGAGCGCATCGCCTGCAGGACCAACGCTTTGTCGTAGGGGTCGCTACCGAGAACACCAATTGCATCGACCCGCTGGCGTTGGTCGCCAAGGCGTTTCGCAAGGCGGCGCAAATAGTCGAACTGGCTGGTGCCTGCGGAGGTTTCTGAATATCCGGATTGCAGAAGGCTGGCAGACACCGACTTGCTGTCGCCGTTTTTTACCGAGTCATCGGCGGGTTTTTTTGGTGAATGCCCAGGATACTGGCCGTCGATACCTCGGAGGTAGGCGAGTTCTATAACCTCGTACTCCATGCGTGAGAACATCTTTTTCGCGCAGCTGTTTAAGTACGTTGCGTAACCGGTATCGCCCTCAGAAATCAGCAGTACTGTTCGGTCGTACTTTGCTTTTTCATCGGGTATCACGAAGGGCCTGCTTTTGTCGCATGTCGGAACGACCTTGGGTGACCGCCCGCGCACTCGTCTCTCTACGACCGTTGATAGCACCTCTAAGAGCTGGCTGTCGGTGCTCACTGCATTCACAATGCCCCAGGCGTCGTCGGCGTCAATGCGGTTGGTCGCTGACCAGTTAATCACTTCTATATGACCGGGATCTTCCGCCGGGACATAGTTTGGATCCTTTGTAACTGTATCGTCATTACCTGCACCAGGAGGGCGGTACTTGTAGTCCTCGGGCGGTAGCCTGCTCGATGCGTAGGGGCCCAGCAGATAGGTGCTAACGGTTTTACTTCTGTCGTCTGCGGTGCCTGCTTCTGCCGCCTTCGCCGTTACTGCGGCGGGCATTGCCCTCTCTGCTTCCGCAATGTGAGTTTCCGCGTTTGATACTGGCGACAGCGCATGGTTGAGTTCAACGGATAGCTGCTCCATCGCCGGTCGCAGGACCTTGTTCAGACTGCCATCTTGCAACCACATCACCAGGGCCACCCAGCCGTCGGCATCTTTTTCTTCGCCCGCCAAGAGTGGATTAAAGCTGAAGTACTCATAGGGAATATCCTGGTCCACGCAGGCGTCTCCCAACTCACAGTGCAATCGGTAATCTCGAAGTACCCGAATGTGCTCGCTATCGCTGGGCAGAAAGCCATGTTGGCTCAAGGCAGCGACCACCGCATAGCGGCTTCGATGACGCCGTTCGATAAGATCGGCATAGTCGCCAACTGGCAGCGTGACTGGCAGCAAGAGCAGTTTCGTTTTATCTGTCCACTTCGACTTCAGCTCACTCCGCACTTGCTCTGCAAACAATTCCGGGGAGCGTCTTTCGCGTGCCCAGCGCGCCAGGACCGGGGCGTTAAGTCTATTGGGTTCGCACACGACCTCGGCGGTCAGTTGTTTGGTGGAGCTCAATGTTAAATCGAGACACTTCAGGAGCAGCGAGTGATAGTTCTTGACCTCTTCCGCATCTACTCGTGAGCGACTTTCTAGCTCCGCCAGCGAAATTTTTAGAAAGCTGACTGCTGTTTTTAAATCGTGCGAGTTGCTTTCGGTCGATCCAATTTCCGAAGCGTCATAAGCCTCCACCGCAGCAAAGGGGTCCTGCCATAGCCGCGCTTCCACGCGCGTAAAGCTGGACTCGCTGTAATCGATGGTTTCTTTTGCGGAAGGACGTAGAGGATCAAAGGTTTGATTGCCAACGGCCAGAACGCCGAGTACCACGAGTATCGAGATAAAACCCGGTATCGCGTAGCGGGAGTCGCTCGCGCTAGGCAAGGGGACTGCGCCTCGCAAGGCATTGCTTGGTCGTTGATAGAGCGACGTTCACCAGCGCCTGACCTCGAAAAGCATTACCCCAAGTAAAGCATAGATTGTGGATCGTGACCTGATTGCTGGAGCGACTTTCAGTGCGTCTCTATTACCTCACCTCGCGACGTGCGCTCGTGGCGAATGATCCATTTCCCGGAAGTATTCCGAGACAGTACGTGCGTAAACCCGCCTTTGATTGTCTCCTTGGGGAATACGTGGGTGAAATTGCCGTAGGCTATCGCTGCATCTTCCCGGAGCATTTGCACGTCCAGGCGGTCGATGGAAAATCTGCCCATGCGTTTCGGGTCCGGATAGCTTTTGCGAAACAGTGTATTCAGTGCTGTCCAGCCTTCTACTACTGTGTTGCCGAAGGTCAGACTCAGCGAATCGTCTTGCTGATATTGCGCCAGATAGCCTGTCATATCGCCGCTGTTCCAGGTGTCTTCTAGCATCATAATCACTGCTCTGGCGGGCTCTTCCGGACCCTCTGCCTCTGAGTGCGCAAGCGCGAAAGCGCTCAACCCATGGATCAGCACGAGCGTCAGGGCGGTTACGGTCCAGCGTATTGCTTTCGAAGCGGTCATATATTTTCTCATCTGCATATCCTGTCGCTGTCTATGATTCCGAGTTGGTTGCCATTGTGGCGGCGTACGCTGCCTAACGCGAATTCTGTGGGATGTGCGTTTGCATGCTCATTGATCTGAGAGCGCCTTAGCGACGATCGATTTGGCGAGAATTTGAGCGGCGTCTTCGATGACAAGCGGCGATCGCAAGTGTTCGGCAATCACTGATAGCTCTGTGCAGGCTATTAACAGGCTGTCTGCACCCCGATCGGCAAGCATACCTGCGGCTTCATTGAAGGCCGCTATATTGAGTTGTTGCTTACCTGCTTTTACCGCTCTGATCAAATTCATTAGCGCGGACTGCCTTGCGACATCCGGGTACACCAATTCGATCCCGACGTCATCAAACCAGGGTTCGTACAGATGGATCTGCAAGAGTGCGCTGGATGCGAGCAAACCGAGCCGTCGCGTACCTGCCTGGGTGACGGCAATGTGTGCGGCGGTGAGCTGCATCAGATTTAAAACAGGGGCACTTACCGCTGCCGCGATTTCTGCGTAATAGTGATGCGCCGTATTGCAAGGCATGGCGAGAAAGTCAGCACCCTGTGCGACCAGACCACGTGCCATGTCGGCAATGAAGGGGGCCGGACTGGGTCCGGTTTTTTCAATCAGGGCTTGTATTCGTGACGGGACCTTCGGGTTGTTATCTACCAGCATGTGGATATGGTCGGCATCGCCCTCTGCAGGGGTGAGAGCAATGACGCGACGCATAAGATCAATAGTCGCCTCGGGACCCATGCCACCGATGATGCCCACTACTTTCTCTGTCATGCTTGTTCTCTTTGGTGTGACGAGCGATGGTTTCGATTGTCATTGCCCATAAAGCGACTTCAAAATTCCAAGCGTAAGTGAAAGTAAAAGTGTCTCAGCTAAATGCATCTCGATAGCCAAACAGCGCCTGGCTGCCGCCTGTATGAATAAAGACGATGTTCTGATCTTTGGCGAAGTGCCCCCGCCGCACCATGTCGATGAGGCCTGCGGCGCCCTTGCCTGAGTACACAGGGTCCAGAAGAATGCTTTCGGTTCTCGCAAAGATTTCTATTGCCTCGATCGTGCCCGGTGTTGGGATGCCGTAGCCTTCGCCGACATAGTCGCAGTTGGCCTCAACTTGATCGCGGCCCACCGCGCCAGGGATTCCCAGAAGCTCGGCTGTTTGCCCGGCGAGCGTAAAAACGTTTTGCTCCTGCTTCTCTTTTGGCGCGCGCACGCCAATACCCAGAACATGCACCCCGCTTCGACTGCCAGCAAAGCCAGTGACGAGACCCGCCTGGGTGCCAGCACTGCCTGTACCGTGCATCACCAGATCCATTCTCAATCCTGCCGTATCGGCTTGATACAGAAGCTCCTGCGCGCAGTGCACGTACCCCAGTGCACCTATGGGGTTAGATCCACCACCGGGAATGATGTAGGGCTTTTTTCCATCGCTTTTAAGCTCGTCGGCGAGGGCGTCCATGGCCGCGTTCATATCGGTGCCGCCCGGGTACTTGCTTAGCGTTGCACCAAACAACTGGTTGAGCAGCACATTGCCGTTGAGGTTGTAGTCGTCGTCCTTACTGCCGGTTCTGTCTTCGAGCAGGATGTAACAGTGCATGCCCAGCTTGGTGGCAATAGCCGCTGTCTGCCGGGCGTGATTCGATTGCGTGGCGCCTTGTGTAATGATCGTATCCGCGCCTGCGGCCTCGGCATCTGCCAATAAAAATTCCAATTTACGGGTTTTGTTACCCCCTCCGGCCAGACCGGTGCAGTCGTCGCGCTTGATCCAGATATTGGGTCCACCGAGTTCCCTGGAAAGACGCGTCATAGGCTCCAGTGGCGTGGGCAGGTGGGCAAAATGCAGGCGCGGGAATCTGGCTAGATGCATGGAGAGGTCTCAGTATTAGTTTGCTAGCAATGGCGAGAGATTACAGAAAGCAGGTCTCTCGGGCGAACTTTGAATCCACAAATTGAGCAGTTACCTGCGGCCACAGATAAAGGATGTTGGCCAATGTGTTAGCCGCTGGCGGTTGCGGGCGTCTCTGCTGTGTGGATTTCAGCCCGCGCCGGCACTCCGTACTTCTAGCTCATCAGCAACGCTACAAACACCAGTAAACCGGTGCCTGCAGAGATCAACGTGTTGCGTCGCAAGCGGGCCGACGAAAGGCCAAGCCACAAACCGCTCAGAATGATGAAGACCATGCCAGCGGCAAAGAATTTCTGGAAGTTTTTGAACCAGCTTGGACCGTGCCCCATGTGTAATTCCATCATGCGCCGTTGCAGATTGGGCTCAGCTAGCGTGACCGTCACCGCGTCACCCGCGATCTCCAGGATGTAGTGTGGCTCTGAAGTCGGGCGAGTGTAAAACGTAGTTCCTCGCCCTCGGACGTAATCAAAACTGAAGTCCGTAATGCCGGCGCGAGCGAGTATCGCGCTGACAGCCGTCGGACTGCTATCTGTCGACAGCGCTGTGCCACCGTCGACCGTGGCAACCTCGGTCTTTGCGGTTTCCCCGCTGTAACCCAGTAGATACAAGCCCCCGGAAGTCGCAACCAGAAGCACGGCGGCAGTAAAAAAAGACGAGAGGTACAGGTGGATGGTAATAAATAGTTGGCGGCTCACGCGCAGGACTCCAATCAGCAGCTAGGGGTGGTCGCATTTCTGCGACGCCGTATCCTAGCGCCTGGGAGCCATTTGTCGATAGGGCGCTGTCCATGGAAAGTTGGATTAGCGTCGATCAACCATTTATTGGAATTGAAGAACAAAAGGTTTTAAGTCGATCTGGAGCCGCGAACAAACGAACTCGCAGGTGCGACGGGTCTCACGAAAGTGGCTTGGCGTTGGCGGCGCGCTTGCGCCAGAATGGCTGCTTGGTGTGTGAGGTCGAATTTCTTTGGTTTCATTTCGTGAAGACAGCGGTAGTAAAAGCAGCGACGATTCGCGGGAAGACCCGGCAGAAGTGACGCGGCTGCTGCGTGCCTGGGCCAGCGGAGACCGCAGCGCCGAGGCGGAAGTATTACCGCTTATTTACAACGAATTGCGGCGCATCGCTCGCAGCGGCTTGAACGGCGATGCGGGGTCGATCACCTTGCAGGCTACGGACATCGTCAACGAAGCGTACATTCGGATGTCACAGCAGCATTCCACCGACTGGCAGGATCGGCAGCACTTTTTTGCGGTCACCGCGACCGTGGTGCGGCGCATACTTCTCGATAGTGCTCGTCGTCGCCTGGCTGATAAGCGCGATCGCCGCCGCGAAGTTCTATCGTTGGACGCCGACATGGAGGCGCCACTACCTTTGGAGGCGATGACGCAGGCTCGGGCGGTAGAACTGATTGACCTCGATATGGCGCTGGACTCACTTTTGGAAGTGTATCCGCGTCAGGGCCGTCTGGTGGAGCTGCGCTATTTCAGCGGTCTTTCGGTAGAGGAGAGCGCCGATTACCTGCAGGTGTCGCCTGCCACCGCAAAGCGCGACTGGGTTTTGGCCAAAGCGTGGCTGCATCGACGACTCACAAACTCCGGTACCGCCAGCGGTGAACCCTGATCACCTTGCGGAGCTCTTCGACGAGTGTCTGGAGCATGCCGATCCGCAAGCGCGCCAGGCGTTTATAGAGCGGAGTTGCGGCGACGATAGCGCGCTGCAGAACGAGCTCCAGACGCTGCTGGCCTCCCATGACGTGGCGTCAGATTTTCTCGAGACACCGGTAATCGCAGAAGCAGCAGCGCTCGTACCTGCGCTGCTTGGATCGAATCTTATTGGCAGCCGCATCGGTAACTGGCGAGTCGATTCACTGCTGCATGCCGGCGGCATGGGCAGCGTATTTCGTGCCACTCGCATCGAAGATGACTTTACGCAGACCGGTGCGCTCAAGCTGGTTCGCGTTGGATTTGAAACAGACGAACTAGTAAGTCGCTTCAGTCGTGAGCGTCAGCTGCTCGCTCAGATAGAGCATCCACACATCGCCAGACTCCTGGACGGCGGCACCACGGGGGAGGGTTTGCCGTGGTTGAGCATGGAGTATGTCGACGGCCTGGCCATAGACCTATATGCGGATCATCACTGTTTGACCCTGCGTCAGCGTCTTGATCTGTTTGCGCAGCTCGCAGACGCGGTAGCCTATCTGCATGAGCGCCTGATTACGCATCGCGACCTCAAAGCATCGAATGTACTGGTTGACAATAATGGTCATGTTCGAGTGCTCGACTTCGGCATAGCCAGTTTGCTGGATGATGCCGCGTCAAACAACGAAGCTACCGCAGAGCGTCGTCTCAGCTTGGCCACCGCGGCGCCAGAGCAACTTAAGGGCGGCCTGATCAGCACGGCCACGGATGTCTATGCCCTCGGTGCGCTGCTTTATCGCTTACTCAGTGGCGTCGCGCCATATTCGATTGAAAGCGGTCAGACCGCCGCTGAGATCGAGCATCTGATCTGCGCGCTGGAGCCGCCACTCGCCAGTGTATTACTCGAGCGCTGTGCAGAAGCTCCCGAGATTGCCTCAAGGCGCGGCACCACGGCGCGACGCCTGGTTGCTGGGTTGCGTGGTGACCTGGACATCATTCTCGCCAAAGCACTGCAGAAAGAGCCGCTGCGACGATATCGTTCGGTAACAGAGTTTCGCGCGGATATAGAAAGCTATTGCGACAATCGACCGATCCTCGCTCGGCCTAATTCCGCGGCGTATCGCAGCGGACGCTTTCTGCGCCGCCACTGGCGTGGACTTTCTGCCACCGCGGCAATCATGCTGGCTCTGACTGTTGGCCTGGGCCTTGCGCTATGGCAGGCCGATGAAGCCCTGAGACAGCGTGACCGCGCACAGGCCATGAACAGTTTTATGCAGGAGGTTCTCGCCGAGGCGGACCCTTATGCTGCGCGTGGGGATAAGACGGTGCGTGAGGCCTTGCGCGAGGCAAGCGATCTGCTGGACGCGCGTTTTGCCGGGCAACCGCTGCTTGAGGCGTCGCTCCGGCAGGCGGTTGGGGGCGTGCAACTTACCTTACTCGACATCGACAGAGGAGAGGCGAATCTGGAGCGCGCAATGAGTTTGCTTGTCCAGGCTCTCCCCAGAGACGCCGAACTGTATTTGCGCACTGAGTCCAATCTTGCCTGGGTCGATTTCGAACGCGAAAACTATGCGCTGTCTGCGCAACGCTATGAGTCGGTTATTGAGCGCTTTACAGAGAGACACGATGCGGAGTTTCGCGCCATGGTGCACAACGACGTGGGCGTTGTCCTTGCCGAGCTCGGCCGGTATGCGGATTCGATTCGCCACGAGGAGTTGGCCATGCAACTTGCTCCCGAGTCTGAAGATCGCGTCGCGACATTAATTAATCTGGGTTACGCCTATGACGGCTTGGGTGAACTCGAAAAAGCCAAAGAAAGCTATTTATTGGCTATCAAACGTCTGCGGGCACAGGGAGATGAAGGCGTTGTTGCCGATCTTGCACACGTGCTGAACAACTACGGCAACGTACTGGGGCAGCAGGGTCGGGACGAGGACGCATTGACGTTTTATCTGGAGTCTCTGGATATTCGCTATCGCGTGTACGGTGAAAGCACGGACTCCGTCGCTGCCCAGCATCTCAACGTGGGTCGTCTGTTGCTGCAGATGCAAAGACCGCAGGAAGCAATCGAGCATCTTGAGATTGCCGTCGAGGTGTTTCCCGATTTTCGTGACGCAGACTCGATATACACCCGGTTGGCGCAGGCGTCGCTCGCACGAGCGATTGTTCTTACCGACCCAACGCCAGAGCAGCATGACGCGGCGGTAGCTACGCTCGCAGCGATCAGTGCCGCGCTGCGAGCCGATGCAGGCTATCGAGAGTCGCAGTTTGTAGATCAGATTGAGCAGTGGCTGAGTGATGCCAGCGGTATGCGTAAGTCCGGGTAGGCGTGCGCTTCGTGTTTTTGGGCCAAAGCTTATGGGGTCGACGTCGATATTCAACTGCTGCGATCAAAGATCGGCGTCACCACATCATTGAAGTCCTCGGCCATTCGCTCGCGAATCAGCTGCGCCAGCGATTGATACAAGTGCCGCACTGGACTCCCCGCGCGATAGACCAGTGCATGTTCCCGAAACAACTGTGAGCCTTCGATACGTATGACATCCAGCTCCTCCGGGCGATGTATCTCCGAGCGGATATACAGCGCTGGCATAAAAGCGACCCCCATGCCCATAACCACCATCTGGCGCAAGGTATTCAGGCTGGTGCCCTCGTAATCACGATTCAGAATCGCGCCGGTGCGCTCGCAGATACGCTGCACCTGCTCGTGCAACTGATGCCTTTCGTCAAGACTGAGGATGCTCATGCCTGCTAGCTGTGTCTCTTTAAGTACGCCGGCGGCGGCCAGTCCCGCCTCGCGCGGTGCAACCAGCCAAAGAGGTTCGCGAAACAGTACATCGACAGCGAGGCTGTTAGTGCGCAGTGGCAGCGGGATAAGCGCCAGATCGTGGCGCCCCTCAAGAAGCCCGGCTTCAAGTTGGCTTGGCGTTTCTTCGCGCACATAGAGCTTCAGACGATCAAATTTGGCGTGAATACTCGGCACGATGTTGGGCAGCAGATAGGGTCCCAGCGTTGGGGGTACGCCAAGTCGGTGAGTGCTGGCTGCCGTATCGGACAGCGAATGTGCCAGCTCCTGCATTTCGCGCCATTGAGCGATGAGCTGTTTCGCCACCGGAAGCAGTTCCCGGCCCGCCGGTGTGAGTTGCGTGAGCCGTCGCGTGCGCTCAAACAAGATCACCCCCAGGCTTTTTTCCAGTGCTGATAGCTGGGTCGAGAGGGTCGGCTGGGCAATGTCCAGACGATCAGCCGCACGGCGTATCGATCCGGTTTCCGACACCGTTTGGAAATAAAGCACCTGTTTGAAAGTCGCCATTGCCTGCGCTCGGATAGCTTGACCCTATATAGGTAAAAACTATAACAGAAAAGAATTCCTTGTATTTATTTTGCATCTAACGCGCCTCATAGTGTTACAGGTCACAAAATCCCCGGCACTGATGGGGAGGGAAGAATTAATGAAAGCGCTGTTTACATTTGATCTTAGCCACTTGCGCGGCGATATATACGGCGGACTGACCGCTGGCGTGGTCGCCATTCCATTGGCCCTGGCCTTTGGTGTGGCATCGGGCCTGGGGCCGATGGCTGGTATGTACGGGGCGATTTTTGTTGGCTTCTTCGCAGCGCTGTTTGGCGGTACGCCCACTAATGTCTCAGGCCCGACGGGCCCTATGGTCGTGGTTCTGGCCGGCTTATTTGCGAGTCTGTCAGGGGACGTCGGATTGATTCTGACCGCGGTCATGCTGGCCGGCGTGATACAGGTCATCTTTGGCGCCACGGGTGTGGGCAGCTATATACGCCTGGTGCCGTATCCGGTGGTATCCGGCTTTATGAGCGGTATCGGCGTCATCATTATTATCCTGCAGTTTGATGCTTTCTTTGGCCATGAAGCTCCCTCGGGCACGCTGTCGGCGCTCAAATATGTGCCTACTGCCTTGTCAGATATCAATTTCTCAGCCCTGGGGGTCGGTATTGTCACACTGGTCGCGGTATATACCTGGCCCGCGAAGTGGGGCACGTATGTGCCGGCCCCACTTGCCGCACTCACCGTGGGCACCTTGCTGAGCCTCGTCCTGCCAATGATGCCGATTCTGGGTGATATTCCCTCGGGTCTACCGTCGCTGCATATACCGGAGTTTGATCAGTCTGCAATTGCCCTGATTCTGGAAGCGGCGTTTATCCTTGCAGTACTCGGGTCTATCGATAGCCTGCTGACCTCGCTGGTCGCCGATAATATGACTCGCAGCCGTCATGACTCCAACAAGGAGTTGATCGGACAGGGTATTGGCAACACTGTTGCCGGCCTCTTTGGCGGCATAGCCGGTGCGGGCGCCACTATGCGCACGGTTATCAACATTCGCTCCGGCGGCGTGACGCGCTTGTCGGGCATGATTCACTCGGTTGTCCTGATGGCCGTAGTGCTCGGTCTGGGTTCTCTGGCCTCGTTCATCCCTCACGCAGCCCTGGCGGGGGTTCTGGTCAAGGTAGGTATGGATATTGTCGACCTGAGCTACCTCAAGCGCGCGCACAAAGGACCGCGTTGGGATCTGGTGCTGATGGCGCTGGTATTGAGTCTCACGGTGTTCGTCGACCTTATTACCGCCGTAGGCGTTGGTGTGGTGCTTGCCGCTCTCGCCTATGTGAAGCAAGTCGCGAAGATCCAGCTGGAGCAATTGACGTCACTGCCATACTCGAAGGCGACGCCTGAAGAGCGTGAACTCCTCGACAGCCTCGGCAATCAGGTGACGCTGTTTGAATTTGGCGGGCCGCTGAGTTTTGGGGCTGCTGCGGATGTGGGACATAAAGTGCGTGAGCGCTATCGGGACTCGATGCACTCGATCGTTCTGGATTTTAACCGCGTGCCATTCCTGGATGTGTCTGCAGCACGAGCTGTAGAGACCATTGCCAGTGATGCTGAAAAGGCGGGCAAGCAAATCTACATCACCGGCATGGCGCCGGCCGTGCTGGACACCCTGTCGAGTCTCGGCCTGGATCAAAGCCTGCCTAAGAACGCGTACTTTACGACTCGTGTCGAAGCACTGAAGGCTATTGTTGAGGGCAGCAGCTACCACGATCAAGGTGGCCCGGCTCTGCCTATGACGCCCGGGGCTGCCGTCGGATAACTACGCTTTAAAGCAAATACCTCGCCGGGGAGCCATTCGGCGCTCTGTTTGATCAGAGATTTAGCCTGCTTTTTCGACAGTGTCGTTCCGATCGAGAGCACTGAGCATGCGAGCCTTGTTAAGTCGCGCGGTGGCATATTGCGGATCTATTGATAGAGCGCTTTCGTAGGCGGCAAGCGCCTCTTTGTGCCGGCCAATCTGGTTCAACAGGTTGCCGAGGTTGTTATGCGCTTCAACGGATAGCGGCGACAGCTGTAATGCGCGGCGTAGTGCTTCTACAGCATTGTCGTGCTGCTTGGCGCCTTTGAGCGCTCTCGCCAGGTTGGTGTAGATCGTAGCGTCGGGATCGCCCTGCTTGATGAGTGTGTGAAAACACTCGAGGGCTTCCTCGTAGCGCTCAAGATCGGTAAATGTGGATGCCAGGTTGTTCAGGGCATCCCAAAAGTCGCTTTGTAGCGCCCAGGCTGTCTTGAACGCCTCAAGCGCCGCTTCTTTCCGCGCGGTTCGGCTTAGCGCCACGCCCAAAAGGTTGAACAAAGCCGGTTGCTCGGGGTTCGCACGGCACAACCTGTTGAGATCTGCCAGCGCCTCGTTGAGTTTGCCAGACTCCATTAATCGTCCTACCCGGGCAAAGTCCGCCGGAGACAGCGCAATGTTCGAGCGTAGGCGTAAGGTCTTGAGTCCTTTCTTGGCACGCTTGTTACCTGGTGAGGCCGCTAATACCTGATCGTAAAGCTGCTTGGCCTCTTCGTGTGCGCCTTGTCTCGCCAGCCTCCCTGCTTCATCGATGGCGTCGTTTACCGCAAAAATAGATCCGCTCATGGGATATTGTCCAAGGAAGTGCTGGGTAATGGGGTTTCACAAGCCTGCGTTGCCGCCACGATGTAATCGGGAGCAAGCTCGCGTTTGCTGGACGCTCCGGGGGTTTCGACCATTAGTTTGGGGACCAGGTAACCCGGGCGTATCGCCGCGAGTTGCGCTGCGAGGACGCGCGCGGACGATACGGGTAGATCAAAATGCGCCGCTCCCGCGACCTTGTCCAGCGTATGCAGGTAATACGGCAATGCGCCGGCACGAAACAGGCAGTCGCTTAGTTGTGCCAGCGTATCGGCGTCATCGTTTACGCCAGCCAGCAGCACGGATTGGTTGAGGACGGTAAGGCCTGCCTGCACCAGCTTTTGAATAGCGGAGTGGGTTGGCAGGTCTATCTCGTTGGGGTGGTTACAGTGCAGCACGATCACAACGGACATACCGGGACGCTGCAAAGCCGAAATCAGTGCATCCGTCACCCTATCAGGGATCACTATGGGTAGCCGGGTGTGAATTCTCACGATGACATCATTCGGGCTGGCGGCTATCTGATCACTGATGCTCGCTATCTGTGCGTCTGGGAGCAGGAGCGGGTCGCCGCCGCTAAGAATGATTTCCTGCAGATTTTTGTCATCCAGCAACTTCTTTAGCGCGAGTCGTCGATCGCTAGTCGACTGGGTGTTGTCGCCGTATGGGTAGTGTCTTCGAAAGCAGTAGCGGCAGTTAACGGCGCACTGTCCGGTCAGCACCAGCAATGCGCGGTCTTGATATTTTTGCAGCACTCCAGGCGTGCCGCCGTAGCGACTGACCTCATCCACCGGGTCAGTGCTGTAGCCCTCGTGCACCTGAATTTCTACCGGCATTGCCAGTACTTGCCGCAGCAGTGGATCTTGCGGGTCGCTGCGGCGCATGCGCGCGGCAAATGCGCGGGGAATCAGCAGCGGGAACTGTGCATCAGCGGCGGCCGAGTATCCCAGCGCACTCTCACTAAGACCGACAGCGCCCGCCAGTTCCTGCGGCGTGCGAATGGCATTCTGCAGCTGCTCTTGCCAGCTTTCCCGATAGGACTGTTGGGTATCCGAAGCGAGTAGGTTCATGCGAGTCGATCGCGCATTGAGTAATACAGCATGCCTGCCACCAACCCCGGCCAGCGAAGCAGTGTGCCGCCCGGGAACCGGGGGGTCGGTACATTGGCCATGGCATCAAAGCGCGCGCTGTCACCATCAATCGCCTCTGCCAGCAGCTGGCCGGCTAGGGTCGCGATCGGCACGCCGTGTCCCGAGTAGCCGTGCGCGTGGAAGATCCTGGCGCCGAGCCGGCCAAGTGCTGGCATGCGATTCAATGTGATCGCTAGTGTACCGCCCCACCCATAGTCTATTTTTGTGTCCGCGAGCTCCGGGTAAATGCGCCGCATATAAGGTCGCACAAAGCTGATGATGTCTTTGGGAAACCGCGAGCGGTAGGATTCACCGCCCCCAAACAGGAGGCGATTATCGGCAGAGAGCTTCCAGTAGTTGACCACGAAGCGACTGTCAGACATGGAGGTGTCATCGCGGATCAGGCGTCGCGCGATGTCTTCATGCAGCGGTTCAGTGGCCAGCATGTAATTGTTGATGGGCATAATTTGTCCCGCTACCCGCGGCTCAAGCTTGCCGAGGTAACCATTGCAGGCGAGGATCAGTGAATCGCATTCGATCATGCTGTTTTCAGTGTAGACCTGAATACGCTTTCCCTCTTCGTAACGCAGTACGCGGCTGCCCTCATGCAGGTTCGCGCCAAGCTGATCGGCCGCCCGAGCAAGACCGAGGCCGTAGTTCAGTGGGTGCAGGTGACGACACCCCGCATCGAGATAAGCACCGTGCATGCCCTGCGCAGAACTCAGGCTCGCCAGCTCTTCAGGGCCGACATATCGGACGGCGGCATAATCGTAGGCGGCCTGCATGTGGTCAACTTCCTCACGCAGTTCCCTGGCCGCTTTGCGCGACGTCGCGACGTGAAGATTTCCGGTTTTCAGTTCGCAGTCGATATCGAATTCGTGGATCAGATCGCAGACGGTGTCCACAGCGTCGAGTCCAAGCTGCCAGAGTTGTTGTGCATGTTGCTTGCCCAGCAGACGCTCCAGCGAATCCTGATCCGCACGCTGACCCGTGCCCACATGGCCGCCATTGCGACCGGAGGCGCCCCAGCACAGTCGCCTGGCTTCCAGTACCGTTACCTCAATGCCGCGCTTGCGCAGATGGATTGCACTGGAGAGTCCGCTGTAGCCGCCGCCGATGACACAGACGTCGGTGCTGTGCTCCCCCACAATGGGAGCAAACTCACGTTGCCAGTTTGCGGTGGCGGCGTACCAGGATTGTGTGTGCGCTTCACTCATAGCGTGGGAATGTCTGTTCGCAAGCCCGTATCGTATCGCAGCTAGGGCACGGGTCGATAACCCGAAGCCGTTATTGTTTGCCTGCAAGGCAGGCTGAGATACTCTGATACATGTGCGGAGTCTGGTCGGGGACTTAGGTTGCTGGCAAAGTGACTGGTAAGGTGACTAGTAAGGTGACTGGTAAGGTGACTGGTAAGACGGCTAGTAAAGCGACCGGTAAGGCGAGTGATATGACGAGTGACATTGACAGCAGTGGCCTGATCTCACATTGGCTCGCGGAAAACGACATTTCCGAGGTCGAATGCCTGGTGCCGGACCTTACGGGTAACGCGCGTGGTAAATTTATCCCGGCCCGGCAGTTTCTCAGCGATGGCCAGCCGCGGCTGCCAGAAAGCATACTGATCCAGACCGTGACTGGCGAATACAGTGATCAGCATTGGGACTTCGTGGAGCCAACTGATACCGACATGCTCTTAGTGCCCGATTCATCCACTATGCGTCTGGTGCCTTGGGCGCGCGAGCCAACCGCACAGATAATCCATGATTGTTACACGCAAAGTGGTGAGCTGCATCCACTCGCAAGTCGCACCGTGCTGCGCAAGGTGCTCAAGGCGTATGCGGACGTAGGACTCACACCAGTGATTGCCCCGGAGATGGAGTTTTATCTGGTCGCGCGAAACCCGGATTCTGATCTTGAACTTGAGCCGCCGGTGGGGCGCAGCGGGCGCCGGGAGACCGCGCGTTTGTCATACAGTATTGATGCGGTGGCAGAGTTTGAGGACTTTGTCGAAGACATGTATGACTACGCGGATGCGCAAAAGCTGGATGTGGACACGCTGATCCATGAAAACGGCGCTGCACAGATGGAAATCAACTTTCGCCACGGCGACCCGCTGTCGCTTGCTGACCAGGTGTTTACCTTTAAACGCACCGTGCGTGAAACCGCGCACAAGTACAAGATGTATGCGACGTTTATGGCCAAGCCGATGAAAGAAGAGCCGGGCAGCGCGATGCACATCCACCAAAGCATTCTCGACGCCGCTGGCAACAACATTTTTATCGATGAGGCCGGTGAGTTCTCCCCGGCATTTATGAGTTATATAGCGGGACTACAGCGCTTTACCCCGGAGCTTATAAGCCTGTATGCACCCAATGTGAATTCTTATCGTCGCCTCGCGCCGGAGATTTCGGCCCCTATTAATCTCAACTGGGGCCTCGACAACCGCACCACGGCTTTTCGCGTTCCCAACAGCGAGGCTGATGCTACACGTGTGGAAAATCGTTTCCCCGGGGCCGATGCAAATCCTTACCTCGCCATCGCAGCAACCCTGGCCAGTGGTTTGCTAGGTATGCAGCAGAAACTAAGTCCTTCAGATCCGCATACGGGCACTGCAAATGAGGATGCTGTTGAGGTGGCACGGACCCTTGAAGAAGGTCTGCGGCGGTTGCGCAATACGCCGCTTGTCTGTGAGCTTTTTGGCGACCGTTTTTTACAGGCCTACGCCGCCGTCAAGCTGGACGAGTTCGAGGAATTCAACCGCGTGATCAGTTCCTGGGAACGGGAGCACCTGCTCCTTCAGGTCTGACCGCTTTGGTCGATCACGAGGCAGGCGCTGATTTTCGCCACAGTTTGTTTACTGCGGCCAAGTACCTGACCTACACGCTGCTTTTGTTCAATGTCTTCCTGTTTTTGCGTGAAGAGCTTGGGTCTTTGCAGCACACATTTACCAGCGCCATGTCCGTCGCCCAGTTTGTGCAGGTGTTTGCCGCGACAATCGATACCACTGCCTGGGTATTGCTCTTGTTGCTGCTGGAGCTTGAGACCTCGGTCCTGGATGACGATCAAATCCAGGGCTGGGTGAAACACAGCCTGCATGGCGTGCGATTGATCTGCGGATTGGCCATTGTCTGGGCTTTTGTTGGCTATTGCGCTGAGCTGAATACGCTTTACCAGGCCAGTGTGCTCGACGCCTGGCGTGGTTGCGAGGAAGTCGCTGAAGGCTGGTCTTTGCTAATTCGGATAGATGATTATCAAGTGCTCAATGCGGAAAACTGCGCGTCAGTGGCTGACGTGGCGCTGCGTATCAGTGATTTCAATATCGTTGCAGCACCCGATGTGTTGCGTGCAACCCGGTATTTAGCCTGGACCGACGTGATTAATGCGGCGGCCTGGATTCTGGTTGTTATCATGCTTGAGATAGAAGTGCGCTTGCAGTTAAAAGGCGGACTGACCGACCGGATTGTTGGTGGCACACGCTACGTAAAATACGTCCTGTACAGCGTATTGTTCGTGGCCGCCGTCTACTGGGGCTTTGAAGGGAAGTTTCTGGATTTCTGGGATTCCAGCCTGTGGCTGTTTGCGTTTATCTTTATCGAGCTGAATGTGTTCGACTGGCAGCAGGAGACGCATGATGTTCAAGCTATGGCGGCGAGTGATTGACTGGATTTGTGAGCAAGCTTGAGTAGTCTGGTGAATATGTAAGAACGCGTGCCAGGTCAGGTCAGGGCAGGGCAGGTCAGGGGTCAAACTCGAAGTCGTAATCTCCCAGCTCTTCGCGAAGTCGCCGCTCCTCGAGTAAGTGCTCTGCGCGGCGCCGTTTTTCTGCCAGCTTCTGCTTCTCCGACGATACAGTGCTCAGGCCTTCGTAGATCTCTTCCGAGAAATCTCCTACTCCCGGTTCCAATAGATCGTCAAAAGTGTCCGGGGTGGGTTCCTGATCGCGATTTCCCATCAATCAATTCCTGATGATTTCGGGTTATTCAGGTTGCCAATATCGGACACGGCCGCTCGGCAGTCAATCCACTGCCAGGCTAGTCCGCAATGAATTTAATCGATTGAATCCAAGCGATTTAGTGTATAAAACTGACGGGCGAACCCGGCTTTCATCCATGAAATCACCATACAATCCCTTGGCTTTCTGCGATCAAGCAGCGTAGGTCTGGTGACCGGGTGCCTCGTCATGCGTCGAATGCTGGACGCAGTTTTGTTAGTGCAAGCCCTATGCCAGCCTTAGCCCTTCGAGAAGGAACTGCGAGAAAGCGCTGCCAAAGCGCGCTGTGACCGGGTAGCGTGCGATGCGAGGTGGGAACAAGAATACATCCAGGTGTTGCAGGAACGCGTCCACCCTGTTCACGGGACGTGTACGCTTGTTCAGGCGTGCAGCGCCTGAACGATAACGCCCGCCACGGCGTCTGCATTGGCGCCCACGGCATCGACCCTATGTGTTGCATAGCGCTCATATAAAGGGGTGCGTTCAGCATAGATATCTTCAAAGGTCTGACTGGCACCGCTTGCAATGCCGCGTTGCGGATTGAGCGCTACTCTCTCCACCAGGGTATTCACATCGGCGCGAAGGTAGACCACCGGGCCGGCGGCTTCCAGGCGCTGCATTGCAGTCGCGCTATAGATCACGCTCCCGCCCGTGGCCAGCACCCGGTTTTCAAGCGCCACGTTAAGTAGCACTTCTTCCTCAATTGCGCGTAAACGCAGATGGCCGTCGTTCTCGAGAATGTCTTGCAGCGATCGGCTTTCTCTCGCTTGAATGGCAAGATCCGTATCGCTGAATTCCAGACCGATCAGTTTAGCCAGGATAACGCCGACGGTACTTTTACCGACCCCTGGCATGCCGATCAGACTAATGGTGGTGAATTGAGTAAACGCGGTGCTCATAGAGATTCCTGCTACCAATGCCCGTATTGTTCAGTCTGTTAAGACCTTACTCAAAGGCCTTAATCTGCATGATACAGTGCCCATCTCTGGATAGATTAGACGTTTCTGTATGACTTTGAAAAACACGCCACTCGACGCTCTGCATCGCGAACTCGGTGCGAGGATGGTTCCTTTTGCGGGCTATGAGATGCCGGTGCAGTACGCCTCGGGGATTATCGCTGAACATCGCCACACGCGGGCACAGGCAGGACTCTTTGATGTCTCGCACATGGGGCAGTTTATCGCTGAGGGACCGGCAATAACCGCTGCCCTTGAAAGCCTGTTGCCGGCCGATCTTGTCGCCCTGACAGACCACGCGCAGACCTATTCACTGCTGACGAATGCCGATGGCGGGGTCCGGGACGATCTGATTGTGACGAGATGGTCGGCAGATCGTTTTTTTCTGGTGGTCAATGCGGCATGTAAGGATGAAGACCGCAGCTGGATTGAATCGCAGCTACAGCCTGGGCAAGTGTTGAGAGAGATCAAGGATCAGGCATTGCTGGCGCTGCAGGGTCCGGCCGCCCGGTCCGTGCTCGAAACATTGATTCCGGCGACTGCATCCCTGGTCTTTATGCAAGGGCTTCACGCTGAGTTTGAAGGCGAGTCTGTATATGTGACTTGTTCTGGCTATACCGGTGAGGATGGATTCGAAGTGTCTGTGCCCGCCGCAAAAGCCGAGCCGCTGGCCCGCGCATTATTGGCTGATACGCGCGTGCAGCCTATTGGACTCGGCGCGCGCGACTCACTGCGTCTCGAGGCGGGTCTTTGCCTGTATGGACATGAGTTATCCCCAACGATTACGCCGGTAGAGGCGCGATTGACCTGGGCTTTAGGTAAAGCCCGGCGTCCAGGTGGTGAACGTGCCGGCGGGTATCCCGGTGCCGAGCGTATCGCAGGGCAACTGTCAGATGGCGCTGAGCGAGTACGAGTGGGGTTGCGGGTACTCGGCAAGCGTCCGGTGAGAGAAGGGCAATCGGTACTAAATGCGGACGGCAAGGTGATCGGCGAGATCACTTCGGGTGGCTTTGGTGCAAGCGTTGATATGCCTATTGCGATGGCTATGATTCACACTGCGGAAGCCAGTCCTGGAGAAGAACTTGCGGTAGATGTGCGCGGTAAGCCTCTGCCGGTGACTGTCAGTAAGCTCCCGATGGTGCCCCAGCGTTATTTTCGCGGATGAATGCTGCTATGAATTACCTGTCTGAAAAAATGAGTATCGAGATTACCGAATGAGCGACGAGCTAGAATTGTTTCGCGAAAACGTCCGGCGCTTTATTGCGAAGGAGATTGTCCCTCACTACGCACAGTGGGAAAAGGACGAAATGTTCCCCCGCTCGCTTTGGAACACCCTGGGCGAGCATGGTCTGCTGGCGGTCGATATCCCCGAGACCTACGGCGGCGCCGGTGCCGATTTCGCATTTTCGATGGTCATACAGGAGGAGTTTTCCAGGGCAAACTGCCCCGCGGTAGGTGGCTTGCTCGCTGTGCACTCGGATATCGTTGCGCATTACTTTCTTAATCACGGTACTGAGGAACAAAAGCAGCGCTATTTGCCAAAGATGGTCAGCGGGGACTGTGTAGGTGCCGTTGCCATGACCGAGCCCGGCACCGGGAGCGATCTGCAGGCGATTCGAACGCTGGCGAAACGTGACGGAGATGACTTCGTTATCAATGGGTCGAAGACCTTTATTTCAAACGGGCAGCACTGCGATATCGTGATTCTCGCCGCGCGTACCAGCCTCGATCGGCCGGGTTCCAAGAGCACCACGCTGTTTGTCGTTGATTGCGACAAGGCAGGATTTCAGCGCGGTCGCAATCTCGAAAAAATTGGCCTGCACGCCGCGGACACCTCGGAACTGTTTTTCGCGGATGTACGCGTTCCGATCAGCGCCGTGCTGGGACAGTTGGATAAAGGCTTTGCCGTTCTTATGGGCGAGTTGCAACGTGAACGACTGGCGATTGGCATTGGCGCGGTCGCTGCGGCGGAGGGTGTTCTGGCAAGTACCGTCGCCTACGTTAAAGAGCGCAAGGCTTTTGGTGCGCCTTTGTCTGAGCTGCAAAATACCAAGTTCAAGCTGGCGGAAGTCGCCACGGATATCCGAGTCCATCGTTCATTTGTGGACGAATGCACGCAATTGTTAATGCGCGGTGAGCTGGATGTTACGACGGCCAGTATGGCCAAGATGACCTGTACCGAAATGCAGGGACGCGTTGCTGATACCTGTCTACAACTGCACGGTGGTTACGGTTATATGCAGGAATACGGAGTGTCTCGCGCGTTTGTGGACGCCCGGGTGCAGCGCATATATGGCGGCACCAGCGAAATTATGAAGGAACTTATTAGCCGAAGCGTGCTCGCCTGATTAGATCCAATGCCAGCTATGGACGCGGCAACGAGGCTAAAAACTACAGGGAGTCGAGCGTGCTGACCGTGTCGTTTGCCCAGTTACGGTGCGCCCGAAACTGCTGCGACAGATACCCCATCTGATCTGCCAGTACCCGGTCTTTAGCCAGAAAGTGCCATTCATAGGTGTTGGGTCTGAACGGTACGGCCAGTAGAGGCATTTTCGCCTCTTCTGGCGTCTGGCTATCTTTTTTCCAATTGCAGCGCTTGCAGGCGGCGACGACGTTCTCCCAGCGATCGGTGCCGCCGCGGGATACCGGCAGTACGTGGTCGCGCGTCAACTCACCACGGTTGTGCTGTGCGCCACAGTAGAGACAGCGATGATCGTCGCGTCGAAACAGCGTGCGATTGCACAGTGGTGGGGTAAAGCCCTGCATGATTCGCCCCTCGAGGGCGATGATGGGTTGTATATCTAACCGAGAGCGTTCACCTGAGAGTCGCTGGATGCCCCCGTAGACCGGGGGCAGAGCATCGCCAATGCCATACACTACGCTGCCACGGGCATAGGCCGTAACGGCTTCGTGCAGTGTCAGCCAACCACGGGGCTGCCCTGCCAGATCAAGCTTGAGGATCGCCTGCATGCGTTCCTACCCATAAACGTCCCGTCAAAGCTACTGCAATCAACGTTGCTAAACAATCCCCAGTGTCGTCGAGCATCCGCATCTCAGCGATGATTCAAGCGGTGGTTCCCGGCAGCTTTTCCGTCGCCGGACCCTCCTCCTTATTTTTCCACACCAGCGCGATCAAGCGCGTGCCGTTTTCGACCTCGGTGACCGTGTCGGTCTCGCCGATGACACGAAGCTTCTGCTTTTCGTTGAGGGTAAACATCGGGATCAACTTGTTATTATTTTCGCGGCGGTAGTCCTCCAGGCCGAAGTCCGCAGAGAGCTTGATGGTTTTGATCGCCGCTCCGCCAGCCAGCAGACTCGCGAGCTTCTCGTAGCTGACATCGGGACCGAACAGCCGCGGTGGCGCGTACTCATCAGCTATGCGCTCGCGATCGGATTTGTCCCGGTCCTCGCTATTGCGCAGGCTGAATACGCGTTGCGGTCCAAAATCATTTCGAAATTTCATGCATGCCAGGGTATTCCAGCGCGAACGCCGGCTTACGCCAAATAGCCGCCCGATCCCCGATAACTCAAGGTACTGATCGGCATGGGAGGACAGCGGGTCGCCGAAGTAAACATCCAGTCCTGCCATACGCGCGGCGCGGGTTTCTTCGTAGGAAGTATCGGCGAGCTTCACGCGAAAGCCGTTGTCCTGCAACGCGGTCGCCAAGGCGCGCGCGACGCTGTTGGCACCAACAAAGAGCACACCGTTCGGCTCGGCCTCGGCAAGTCCCAGAGCCCGGGTCATAGGTCGCGCGGTGAAACTTTGTAACAGCACCGTGGCGATAATCACCAGAAAAGTGAGTGCTGTCAGCGTTGAGGCGCCTTCGTGTCCGGCACTTTCCAGACGTAGAGCGAATAGCGATGACACCGCCGCCGCAACAATACCCCTGGGTGCCACCCAGGAAATCAGCGCTTTTTGCTGCCAGCTGTAGCCGCTGCGAATCGTTGAGAGCCAGACCACCAACGGCCGTGCAGATAAAACAACGATGAGTACCGCGACGCCGGTCCATCCTGTCTCAAGAATTTCATTGGGATGAACTCGGGCACCCAGAATCACAAAGAGCATGGAGATGATCAGAATGGAGAGGCTCTCTTTGAAGCTCAGAATCTCGCTAACCGACACATCCCGCATATTGCCAAGCCATATACCCATTATCGTGACGGCCAGCAGCCCGGATTCGTGTGCCAGTACATCGCTTAGCGCGAACACCATGACCACCCAGGCCAGGGTTAATACATTCAGCAGGTATTCCGGCACCCAGTGGCGGCGAAGTAAAAACCCTAGTGTCCAGGCGCCAGCGAGGCCGGTAAACGTTCCTGAGCCTACGCTTTTCGCAAACAGCGCGAGGGAATTCTGATCCGTGAGCATGTACTGAAATGTCAGTACCGCGAGTAAAGCCCCAACGGGGTCGATAAGAATCCCTTCCCAGCGTAATACCTGGCTCACGGTGTTCTGGGCCCGCATGGTGCGCAGCAAGGGGTTGATCACTGTGGGCCCGGTGACGATAACCAGCGCTGCAAAGAGCATGGCGATATCGCCGCTTATGCCGGCAATGAAGTGGCAGCCAGCGGCTATCATTAACCAGTTCAGGACGGCGCCCCAGCTGGTTAGATTCGTGACGACTGCGCCATGCCCGCGAATATCGCGAAACCGCAGGGTCATTCCGCCTTCAAACAGCACCAGCGCGACGCCCAGGGAGACCATGGGGAAAAGAAGGTCGCCGAACATTTCGTCGGGGTTGAGCAACCCGCTTACCGGGCCTGCCAGGATGCCCAACACTAACAAAGGCAAAATAGAAGGGAGTTTGAGTCGCCACGCGAGCCACTGCGCACCGACCCCGAGCACGAGTACCGATGCCAGCGTATAAAGGAGTGATTGATCCATGCGTAGGCTAAACCCAGAAAGTTAGCGGGAGAGCCTACTGGTATCGAGCTGTGAATAAAAGAATGCTGTCATGGCAGGAAACCGGTTCAGTCGCTTGCGAGTACACGAAAATGCAAGTTATCGACAACGAACTGCCAGTAGTGTGCAGTCTCAAATTCCAGCCTGCTGATGTCC
Organism: Congregibacter sp.; assembly: GCA_045105635.1. Lineage (GTDB taxonomy): Bacteria > Pseudomonadota > Gammaproteobacteria > Pseudomonadales > Halieaceae > Congregibacter. The sequence goes on along the minus strand of JBGCDU010000010.1, from coordinate 278,524 downwards.
TGGTAGTTGGCCTGCAGGTACACCGGCGTCAGGTGCGAGAGTGCAAAGCGGTCCTCGGCTACAAGTTTGTCGCCTCGCCAGGCCCGGGCTATCAGCGTTTCTCCCTCAGCATTGTGCCAGGCGACGGAAAAGTAACCGCCGACAAAGTCAAAGCGACCGTCCGGCTTCTGGGTCCGAATCGTGACCGGGTGCCCGGAACTATTATAGGCGACCCGCGACCCGCTTATCAGCCCGTTGATGTACCCGGGCCCCTTGTAATGTTGGTTGTCTACCGCCAGCAGGTAATCCCAATCGAGTCCGGCATAGCCGCTGGGGAGTTTCTCGATAAAGGAGCGATCAGTATCGTCAAACGTCACCAATATGTCTCGGCGCATGCCTTCGCGCAGGCGATGTGGCTCCCTCGGTTCGGCTAGTACCACGGGTGCAAAACCGGGCTGCCATTCCTGCTGCGCGGGGCGGTGCCGCTTTTGCGTCTCGTTGTCGGTATCGAGCGACCAGGTTTCTGTCGGCCCCGTGTCTGCGGGAAGCGTGGCCGCAAAACCTCCATCCTTCGACACTTTTATAGGCTGATCTGCCTGGCCGTTGCGTAATGTCAGCAGAGTAGTCCCGGCATACTTAGGCCATTGCCCACGCACCGTGGGCGGCGGTGCAAGCCCCACCACAGCGGGAGGGTTTGCAGCGCCCATGCCAGCGATAGATCCGGCTACGAGTTTAAAATTGACGTCTTGTGTTGCGTTTTGCGTGGTGACGGTCCAGTCGTCCGGCGGCAGAACCGTAAAACTATAACCCTGATTCGCTGCGTTGATGTCAGCGTCCGAGCCGTTTGCCTGCATACTAAAATTCGCATATCCATTGATGTTGGATCGTTCCAGTCGCGTAGTGCCGTCCGGGCGCAGCAAACGCACGGCGATCCGGTTCAGCGGTTTATCGCCGATGTCGTAGCTAGCAGACCTGTTGCGGTCACTAAATACGTAGATCGAAATATTGAGCTTTGAGGGCGCGCCGCGTCGCCAGTCCCTGGGCGCGTAGAGGCCGCTATCGGCGCTTGCGCTGTGTAGACCCACCAATGCTCTCCACCTGGGGTCCAATAGTAGTGCCGTAAATACAACGCCTGCTGCAAAGGCGAATAGCAGGGCAAAAAGTTTGGTCTGTCGCATTGCTGGTAGCCGGAGAATCACGCACAGCGCGTCATCGCAGAGGCTATCACGGCTAAGTGAGCCGGGCAGCTAAGAAGCACGTCGAGCTGAAGATACGTACAACGTGAATAAACCCCAGTGGTGCCACGTTGACTCACTGGGGATGGCTTTGAAAACCATTCATAATCTTTTAGAGTTTGCTCAAGCATAGCTGCGATATCGATACCGATACCGAAGCCAATGCCAATGCCAATGCCAATGCACTCCAGTCCTAACTGTCAAAAAATAGGTCGTAGTGGATACGGCCGCAATACGGGAACACGCGGATCAAGGAACATGTAAGCGCTGTGTAAGCGCCAGATAAAGAAGCATAAAGAGAAGCAAAAAAGTCGACTGCCAGCAGGAAAGCGGGCGCTAGCACACAAACACGTGCGAGCGCGGGAAAGCGAGCGCTAGCGAGAGCGTGGAATATCGCACGGATATCGTAAAGATACCGTGCGCTATACCGGTATCCTGGTTGTGCCCGGTAGCCTAATAAGCTGCGAGGGCGATAATAAAATAAGGCAAGACCTATGGGATTTGGGACATTTGGTATCGATATAGCTATCGATATAGCTATAGATAGGCTTCGATGTGTACGCGAAAACTTGATCAGAACAAGAACCGGTATAGCAATCCCGGCGCGTACTTTACTCGGCTTGTTTGTTTTACTGACGACCGTCAGCGTATTCAGCACGACTGCACTGGCACAGGCTACAGACCCGGATTTCAATGTCACCGTGAATACGGGGCCAGTCGCGCCCAATGCCGATACGGTGTTCCCCGGCGAGACCACCAGCCTGCGCATTACCCTTGCCAATAATTCCACGGGCGCACCGATCACCGCGGCGGCTTATAGCGGCAGCCTGCCTTCAAATGTGACATCGGCTTTGCTGGTAGATGGCGCCGGTACTATTAGCCCCGCAGCCTGCGGCGGGAGCCTTACCCTGACTCCTGGAACGCAGGGCATCAATTTCTCTGGGGTGACCGTGCCCGTTCGTACGGCCGGTGTGGCAGGCACCGGAGAATGTTATGTAGATTTCCCCATTCGCGCCACTACTGATGACGGAAGCAGCTCATCGCTGAGCGTTGCGATCGGCGTTGGAGAAGTGACTGCCGGCACGGGTGCCAACGGCACCGGAGGCAATCAGGCCATTACCGTCCGCTCAGTGCAGCCGCCACGCATCAGCAAATCCTTCACCCCAAGCGACGAGCTTACCCTTGGCGGCGCGCCGCAAACGCTGCGCATCACGTTGACCAATCCGGACCCTAATATCGCGCTGACCGACCTTGCGTTCCTGGATGTGTTTCCGACCAGTGGTGGGGGTGGCGCGATTATCGAGCCGACAGCGAGTGCCGTTACCGGAAGCTGTGTGTCGGGTGGAATTACTGCTATTTTGACGTCCGGCGCGGCTGCACAGATTGAGGTTAGCGGCGTCACGGTAGCGGCAGATAGCAGCTGTACGATTGATGTAGAAGTGCGAGCCAGGCAGACCGACGGTGCCTTCGAAACGACGGGCACTAACACGATCGAAAGCGATAGCTTCACCAGTCGCGAGGGACCGGAGCCCATTGCCGATGCCACGGCCGACGTCACGGTTCGCTCGCCGTTGGCGGTGAACAAACAGTTTAATCCGTCGGTTATTGCCAGCGGTACTCAGGGCACATTCGACATAACGCTGACCAACAGTTCGACCACCGCTCTGACGGTGACAGATTTTAGTGACGACCCCATTGGTACACCTGTCGGGGGTTTGAGTATTGCGAACGCGGCGGATATCAGCAATTCCTGCGCGGGAGGCAGTGCCAGCGTCGAGGGTGGTGGTACTGGATTCAACGTAGCCAATTTCGACATACCAGCGGGTGGCAACTGTGTGATCACGGTTACCTATACCGGGGTGAACGTCGTCACTGATCAGCCGATCACGTACACGAATACGATTCCTGAGGGCGCGGTAGAGATCGGTGCATCACCGGAGATTATCAGCGAGCCGCGCTCCGCGACGGTAATAGTCGCTGACCGGCTTAGGATATTGAAATCCAGTAGTCCGAGCAGCGCGGCACCCGGAGACGCCGTTGAGTACACGGTGACGGTGCAAAACTTCTCCAGCGACGTCCTGAGTAATGTGAGTGTCGAAGACATGTTACAAAACGGATCCACACTGCTGGTTTCGGATCCGTACGCGCCATCTGTGAGCGGTGCCTGTGGGACCTTGGACACGAATGGCGCCGCCGACGGCGACACCGCTTTCGACTTTATTATCCCAACTATTCCTGCGCGTACCGCTGGGCCGCCCGATGTTGCGGGGCAGTGCTCCATTACTTTCTTTGCCATGATTGACCCGGAAGGCAGTGGCGCGACAAGCAACCAGATCGGCGCAGGGGACGTGTGCTTTGATCCGGGTATGGGCGAAGTCTGTAATCAGAGTGGCTCCAACTCGACGCAAATCAACTTCCGCGATCCGGTCAGTTTCATCAAGACTATCGATGGACTCAACACAGTCGCCAAGCCCGAGGGGCAGCCCGCTCGACTGCGCCTGGAACTGCGCAATTCGGCGGCGCTGGCGCTGACCGATGTTACGTTTAGCGACACGCTGCCATCGGCGGGTCCTTTTCAGCAGCTGCGCGTGGCATCACCCGCGAACGTCAACAATAGTTGTGGCGGCGTCGCGACGGCCGATGCCGAGAGTACTTCCGTGTCGCTCAACGGCGGTTCTGTGCCGGCATTCGCCAGTGGCAATGCCGGTGTTTGCGCTATCGAGCTCGATATCGTTGGTCCGGCTGGTAGTTACACCAACGTCGCAGAAGCCACCGGTAGGCGCCCGAATGCGGATGGATCTGCAACCCCCGTCGCGCCGATTGGCGACCCTCTGCAAGACACCGCTGCGATCAATTATTCGCCGGCGTTGCAAAGCAGCAAAAGCTTCACACCGGACAGTGCGTCGATCAGTGGTGTGAGCACGCTGGAGCTACGCTTTACCAATGTTGACCCGACGCAGCCGATTACCGGAGTTTCCGCCACGGATGACTTACCGGCGGGTATGACCGTAGCTTCGCCCGCAAACGCCTACAGTACCTGTGCCGGGTCGCCAAGCGTGACAGCGTCAGAAGGTGCGAGCAATGTATCTATTGCCGGTGCGACCTTGCCCGCGAACGCAAGCTGCGCGCTGTTGGTTGACGTTGTTGTTAACAGTGGTTCGGCGGATTGGCTTAACAGTATCCCGGCCGGTTCGATCACGGCCGATAACGGTATTGTGAACAGCTCTCCCGTGGAGGCGACACTCAGCTTTGTACCGCCTGAAATCCCGCTGATTTCCAAGGCCATTAATCCCGGCACGATTGTGCCCGGGCAATCATCCACGCTGACCGTGACCATTACCAACGGCGGTCAGGATCTCACGGGCTTATCTGTCGTCGACTGGTTCACTCTGGACGGCACCGCGGGTGCCGTCCCTAACGGTATGCGCATCGGTGATGCTCCACAGCCGACCACGAGCTGTACCAGTGGTATCGTTACTGCGCAGCCCGATGGCGATAATGTCAGAATTTCCGGCGTGTCGCTGTTGGCGAACGACAGCTGTCAGTTCTCCGTACAAGTAACTTCCGAGATTATCGGGACACTGGTCAATCGCATTCCCGAAAACGCCATTGACACGGATCAAGGAGCGACAAACAGCACTACGTTCGCCGAGAGCAGCCTCAGCACCACAGGCGATATCGGTATTAGCAAGGTGTTCAACCCGGCAGTCACATCTGTGGACGAGCCGTCCAGACTGCGCATAGAGTTTTTTAATGGTGATTCGGCAGCCATTTCCGGTTTCGCGCTGACCGACGACTACCCGGCAGGTCTCGAAAACGCACCAGAGCCTAATCCGATTACCAGCTGTGGTGGATCAGCGGTACTGAGCTTCCCGGGAAACACGGGTATCAGCATCAGCGGTGGAGCAATCCCGGCGGCTGTCGGCAATCAGGCATCGAGCTGTTTTGTCGAGGTCAATGTGGTCGCCGCAACGGAGGGCACCTATACCAATACGATCCCCGCAGATACTTTAACCGTCCTCGGTGTCGCCGTTTCGCACCCACCCGCGACGGGTGAGCTACAGGTACGCGAGCGCATAGTCGTGAGCAAGTCCATCGATGGTTTCACGCTCGATATGGGGCCCCCAGCGCCTCTGATCACGGGCAATGCGGTGCGCCTGCCTGGTGTTGCGGCGCCCATGAGTATTCGTCTGGAGAACCCCAATACCATCGCGTTGACCGCGGTTGCGTTTACGGATCGCTTGCCGGATGGAATGACTCTGGCCGTGCCGCCAAACGTGGCTACCAGCTGTGACGACGGTGTGGTCACCGGAGACCCGAATGGACGCGAGTTGATTCTGACCGGTGCCACACTGCCTGCCGGAGGGTCCTGTACGGTCACAGCCGATGTGTTTAGCAATACTGCAGGTGTCTACACCAATGAGATAGGCATCGACGATGTCAGTAGTTTTGAGGGCGTTGGGAACGATCCCGCGACCCAGGCACAGCTGGTGGTCACCGATCCTCCTACTATCGGCAAGAGCTTCGATTTGCCAGTCATCCCGCCCGGTGGCACGTCGACGCTAAGCCTGACCCTGGGTAACGATAACGATGCCTCTGCGACGCTCACGTCCGACCTGGTCGACAGCTTGCCCTCGTCACCGGCGCAAATGGAAGTAGCAGGGGCTCCCAACATCACCACCAGCTGTCCCGGTGGTGTGGGGATTGTTGATGCTTCTGCAGGCGATACCACGGTGGTGATCGATAGCGGGACCGTTATTCCGGCCGGCGGCTGCGTTGTGACGATCGACGTCACGGCGACCGGAGCCGGGGACTATCTCAACAATATTCCGGTAGGGGCCCTGCAAACGGATCTCGGTGCTAATGACACGGGCACGGAGTCTCCGCTGATTGTGAGCACTCTGGGTTATATTTCCGGCAAGGTGTTCCTCGATAACCAGACGGCACCTGACGGGGTGTTTATCCCCGGAGAGTCGACGCCTGTGGGCGGGAATCTTATTGAACTGCGCATGGGCTCGGATTGCTCCGGTGCGGTGATTGCCACGACCACCACGGATGCACAGGGGAATTATCTGTTCCCGAATCTAGCCGCCGGGACCTATTCGGTGTGTCAGCCAGAGCAACCGTCAGATTCTCTCAACAGCGTGACCACCGAGGGCAGTATTGAACCCTTTGGGGGGAGCGATGGAACGGCGGGTGCTGCGTCCAATCCCTCGGAAACCACGAGTCAGATCACGAATATCGTGCTTAACAGCAATGGTGATCCGGATGAGGTGAGTGGCTCGCCCAACAACAACTTCTCTGAGATCGCACCGGCCAGCATCAGCGGCAACGTGTATTTCGACGAAAATGACGACGGTGTGTTTGACCCCGGTGAAAGCGGTATTGGCGGTGTAGAGATTCGTCTTACTGGTCCGGTCACGGCGACCACGACAACCGCGGCTGACGGTAGCTGGAGCTTTACCGATCTGCCTCCAGGTAGCTACACGGTCACGGAGATTCAGCCTGGTGGCTATGCCGATGGTCAGGATACTGCGGGCAGCGTAGATGGCAGCTCCGTGGGCGACGATTCCGCCAGTGACATCGTGTCGGCTATTACGCTTGGGCCTGGCGACGCGGGCGTTGACTACGACTTCGGTGAAGTGGTGCCGATGACCCTGACCCTGAGCGCGGAAGCGATATGCGCTAACGACGGCGCCTATGTCGATTACTCCCTGGACGGATTCGGCGGTGCGTCATCGCCGGCCGTAACGCTGCGCTGGGTGACTCCGGATGGTCGTGTAGTTGAAGAGCTGAACAATCAACCCGGGAGTGGTCGTTTGCTGTGGCCCGGTACGACGCTCGATGACAGTGGTATGGCTATTGGCTGGCCAGGCTGGGTATTTGATGGCGAAGACTGGGAGCGCGTGGATGATGATGACCGGGTGCCGATGCTGGAACTGGTAGCGGTGTTTGGTGCTACCGCATCGACCACGGTGACATACCCTCCATCCAACGGCTCCTGCGCCGCGCAGCCGCCGGGCACTTTCGCTCCGGAGAACATACCGCTCATGCCGCGTTGGCTCATCGCTCTCATGGCGCTGCTGATGATCGCGGCGCTGGCTGGTGTGCAGCGACGCGTCGCACTCTAGGCTACAGCCAGGCTGTCGGGAAGCCCTTACCGGTGCTCAGTCGATCACCGTAAGGGCCTCACGCACCGACTCCGGCACGGGCTGCGGCTTGCGTGTTTGTGGGTCGACGAAGACATGTGTAAAGCCGCCTTTGGCCAGCGCCACATCGTCGCGGGTGCGGGTCATGGAAAAACTCATGGTGGCACTGGTGTTGCCAATCCTGTCATAGCCCACTTCGACACATACCTCATCACCGGCGAGGCATTCGTGTAGATAGTCGCAGTTGGCATTGGCCGTAAACACGAAGCAGGGCATTTTGTCCGGGTCGCTCCAGTCAAAGCCCAGGTCCTTCATGTAGTAACCGGCGACTTCGTCTGCGAGTACCAGGTAGTTGGCAAAGAACATATGTCCCTGCGCATCGGTGTCACGAAAACGTATGCGCAGGGTTTCCTTGTAGGTATTGCTCATAGTGCGTCCTTAGCGGCTCATTGCTTGTTATTTATGATCGTGGCTTGCGCTGTCTGATTCCAGTCGCCTCGTCAGTTTTCCCGGCGTGCCAGTATGAATAGTCGTGGCATTGCCAGTAAGACTTTACCGTCTGATTGTGCCGGGTACGCCTTGCCTAGAGCGGTGTCATACTCAGCCAGGAAGCTGACGCGCAGGGTCTCTGTCAGCGCATCGAGATACGGTTTTAATCCCGTGCTTGAATACCAGTCCCGAATACTCCGAGCGTCGTCCAGCACGTGAAGATAGCGCGTTTCCCAAAGACTGACAGAGGCGCCGTTGAGCGTGAGGCAGTCGTAATACTCTTCGGCTTGCAGCAGTGTCTGTCGTATGCCCTCGGCGTTTTTCAGGTACGCCGCATAGGGCTCGCGTGCGGCGATGCGGCGCATCAGGCGATGACTGGGCTCATCAAGGTTGTTGGGCATCTGCACCGCGAGGTGGCCGCCGGGGGCGAGTTGTCCCAGCAGTGTCGCCAGAAGTGTGCGCTGATCAGATAGCCAGTGCAGGCTTGCATTTGCAAATAGTAGATCCTGCGATTGCGGCGGCTCATACCGGGCAATATCCGCTTCAACAAAAGCTGTTGTTGCGAGCCGTTCTCGGGCACGTCGCAGCATGTCCGGCGACTGGTCGACACCCAGGATCTGCGCGTTTGGCCAGCGTCTCAAGAGCAGCTCTGTGGAGAGTCCAGAACCACAGCCCAGGTCCGTGATGGATTGCACAGGATATTCGGGGATGGCTTGAAGTAAATCCCAGGCTGGCCTTTGCCGAGCCGTGGCAAAACGCTCGTAGTTGTTCGCGTCCCAGTCGGTGATCATATGCGTCTCCTGTCGCCGTACCTGGTCATTGGGTATGCGCACGCTCGTGCGGCCTTAGATACCCTGGGTGGCGAGCTCCTCCCGAATACGTTGGTGTTCAGCTTCGTCAATCGGGAAGCGCCACATAAGCCCTATAGCCAGGATTTTGCAAACCAAGCTGGGGCCTGCATAGAGTATCGCAAGCAGTCGGATATCTTCGGGCAGGTTGCTGTCAACTGTGGCATCAAAGCCCGCTAATTCCAGTGCCGGGAAGATCAGGCCGATGGCCAGCGCAAATGCCAGCTTGGAGGCGGTGCCCCAGAGTGCAAAGAATAGTCCCGGGCGTCTTTTCTGATTCTCCAACGCATCCCACTCGATCAGATCGCCGTTGATCGCTGATGGTAAGGCCAAATCAGCACCAATCATCAAGCCGGTGCCGACTACGATTGCCGCGTAAAGCGCAACATCACCGACTCCGAGGAAGGGCGCAAAAGCAAAGCAAAGGCAAGAGCCTGCAACGGCCATGCACCAGGTGCGGTGCTTGCTGTAGCGTTTGGACACCTTTACCCAAAACGGTACGGACACGGCACTGGCTACAAAGTAGGCGAACAGCATTGGACCTGCGATTGCCGGGGCCTTTAACACATGAGTGACGTAGAGCAGAAACAAGGTCGCGGGGATCGCATTGCCAAGCCCGTTGAGAAAGAAAGCGAGCAGCAGGCGTCGAAAAGGCGAAGCTCGGGTTACCAGGGCAATGGCTGAGGAGAGCGAGTTCTCGCTATGCGCGACTTCACCGCGATCGGGCACGACGAGCGCAGCGATGGGAACGCTGACAAGAAGGCCCACAATGGTGAGCAGGGTAATTGCATAGAGCGATTGCCCAAGCGCGGCGTTACTACTGTTATCGACCAGCAACAAGGCCGCCAGCGTTCCACCGAGACCGAAGATCACCCGGGCGCCAGAGATGCGACTTCGTTGATAATAGGAGGTGCTGAGTTCCGCACCCCAGGCATTGAGTGGCACGATGCTCATGGTGCCCGCGATATAGATCCCCAAAGTGCACAGCAACAGGAAGCGATTGCTTGCATCCACAGGTGGGTTAAACAATAGCCATACAGATAGAGCGATGAGCGGCGCGCTGCCTACAACCCACAGTTTACGTCGGCCCCAGCGAGCGGGTGTGCGATCAGACAGATAGCCCACAATGGGATCAGTAAAGAGATCCCAGAGCCGGGCGGCGAGCAGGATTGCACCTATGGAGGTCAGACTCAGGCCCATTGCCTGTGCATAGAAGGTGGGCACGATAACTTGCAGCGCAATAAATGCACCGGCAAGTGGAAAGGCCAGTGACCCATACGCAGAGAGAACGCCCAGCGACGGTACTGTCTCCCGGGCCGCTGGTGTTTCTTCAAATGGCATATTTGCAGGCATGAGGGGTTATACGCGCTGTGCGCGAATCAGACGTTAGTGCCGGGCACTTTTAACGCAGACTCAGGTAGGGGTGCCCAGGATCATGGTCAAAGGCCTGGCCAAAGCTGCGCAGCTTCAACACGGAACCTTCCATTTCAACCAATTGCTGCGAAATCGCGTCCCCATAGCTGAGCTCCTGCATGAACAACTGATTCAGCACACTTCGGCTGAGGCGCAGGGTGACATCACTGTTTGCTTCGAGCCTCGGCCTGATGTCCAGAATACTGTTACGCAACTCCAGGGTGAAAGCTGCGCCGGTATCACTCAACTCGTAGGCCACGCGAATGTTGCTATCGCCCGCAGCTGCCGAATCCACGCGAAAGCGCAACCGGCTGAAGAGTTGCGCCGTGCTCAGGGCGGTGGGGTCAAAGCGTTTTGCTTGCAGTGCCAGCACAATATCCCTGGGTACGATTGAGCCCTCAAGTTCGCGCGCGGCCGATAGATAAAAACCCCGCCAGTTGGTGTTGGCCGTTGCGTAGCCGATGCGTCGCAATGCCGCCGCCTTCAGGTAACGTGCGGGCATATCTTCATGCTCAATTCGCACCAGCTACGCAGCGAGCTCCGCGGCCCATTGATCTTCGCCGTCGTTAAAGGCCCGCTCAGATTCGGCGAAGACTCGATCGCGGCCACCCATGAGCTCGACAAGGCGCTGGGCACCAGGTGTGCGGCACCATAGGCGCGCATGCGATCAATAGCGTTAAGCCATTTCATCGCGTCGCGCGGCTTGGTGCCACGCAGGGAGTGCAGATTCGGGTAGTTGGGACCCTGAACCTCGTCCCCGGTGAATAGCACGTCGTGCTCCGGCAACCACACAGCGAGGTGGCTGGCAGATTCGCCACCGGTCTGGAACAGCTCGAGCCGTACACCGGCGATCGTCAGCTCCTCGCGATCATCAATAAAGTGGTTGGGGGGTAGGTAGCTCACCTTTTCGCTGCCCAGCGTGTAACCGCAGCAGGAGACGTGGTAGTCCCGGCCATCGGTAACCGGGTCCAGCAGCTGTCCGTACATATACAGCGCGCGCAGCCCCATTATTGGTGCTGTAACCTGGTTCTCGTCTTCGAGCTCGCGGATAAAATTCTTTGCCGCGATGACCTTTACCCTGCCGCTGTCGACGCTTTCGGCGCTCGTGAACGCGCCCGCACCGCTGATATGGTCGGCGTGATGATGCGTGTAGATAATCGCCATGACGGGTTTGTCACTTATCTCTCGGAAAGCTCTTGCAGTCACGCTGGCGTGCTCGTGCGCGGTGGTGGTGTCGACGATGATCAGTCCGTCCTCTCCCTCGATCATGATCACGTTGCCAAAACCGCGATTAGATGTGTTGTAGTCCCACACCGGTGTGTCGCCAATGCGAAACAGTTCTTCTTCGAGATAGCGCGCGTGTTCACGCAGGTATGGCGGTGAAGCAAACGGCACCTGATAGGGGTTTGCTCCTGAGCCGGCAGAGGCTGCAATATTCACCGACGCCTCCTCATCGCGCTCGCAGGCGGATATTAGCGTCAGCGCGCAAAGTGAGATTAGCCCGGTAACTCTGGTGAGACTATTGCGCATGTGTGACTCCGTGGACTGTTCAGGCTTTGCGGGCACGGCGGCTGTGAAGTCGCCGGATTGACCTCGATGACATTACTGCTCGGGGTGTTGAAAGACCAGCCGCCAATCCACATCGCGCCAGAGCTGCGCTGTCAGCAGGAAATTAAGCTGTAGCAGGAAGGCCAGCTGCCACTCGATGGCATCCTCAACCTCATCATGCCAAGCGTCGCTTGCGAGCTGCGCGAGCACGCTGAAGATGCCGATGGCGAGCATGATCTGACAGACCCGCAGCAGGCGTGTGCCCGTATTCTGGCACTTTATCTGGGTCGCCGAATTGGCAGTGTTGGGCAGCCGGCTCAGTAGCGAAGCCAACAGTAGCTGTGCGATAAACGTGAAGGAAAAGAACAGTACCGTGCCAATCTTGCGCTGCAGTCGCCATAAATCACCAATCTCTCCCAGCACGGTGACGTAGAGAATCAGACCAATGCAGGCCAGCCAACCCAGCACGAGCATGACATGGTGCCGGACGCTGGTACGAGACAGCTGATCGAGCCAATACCAGTGCAGCCACCAGAAAACGATCATTAGCATGGCACTGGGCAGCATGAGCGCGCGAAAAACAAAGCTGGCTGGCGCGTAGCGTCCGGTGGCGCTGATAGAGGTGCAGCTGTCTATGTAGGGGATACACCAGTTAATAAACCCGTGCTGCGCGGCGACCAGATAGGCCAGATGTACCGCGCAGAAGGGCAGCAGTGCACAGCCCAGCGCGGTGAGCCGTGGAAGATTGCGTAGCAGGTCGAATCGAGCAGAAGTCATCATCAGGCGCTATAATAGTAGACCGTTTTAAACACGACAGATAATAACTGGAGAAAGACTTTGGATATCATGAAGCTCGGCGCGTCAATGCTCTCAGAGAAACTTGGAGTAAATCTCGATTCGGATGCAATATCTGGTGCTCTGGGAGGCTTGCTGAACAACGAAGGCGGTGAGTTGGATCTGACTGGTCTCGCTAGCAAAATGGCCAGTAGCGGTGATTTCGGCAACATCGTCAGTTCCTGGCTCGGTGATGGTGCGAACGAGGCTATCTCCGCCGATGGCATCAAAGATCTGCTTGGAAGCGACAAGTTGGCTGATTTTGCCAAGCGGCTTGGCACTGACACAAACACCGCTGCAGATGGCCTGGCACAGGCACTGCCTGAGATGATGGACAAGTCCAGCAGCGGTGGCAGCCTCCTCGAGATGGCCGGTGGTGCAGAGGGTCTTCTGGGCGCGGCGAAAAAGCTATTCAGTTAGGCCGCTCTGGCTCTGCAAAATATCGCGGCCTCTGGCAAGTTTAGGGGGTAGAAACTCCAAAGCGTCGCGTAAGTCCTTCTTGAGTGTGTTGCTGGTCGTATCGCTGGCAGTATTGTTGAGTGTGCTGGCATTAGTACCTTCGGTGCCTGCAGCATTACTATAGCCAGAGTAAAAGCTCGGCGAAGTGACAATTACTTGAAGCAAGACGCAGTCACAATTGGGGTAATCAGTGACGGTAAGGCCGGGCATCTGAATCAAAGCCTGGGTCTCGCCGAGGCCCTGGAGCGTCAGCGGCCCGCCTGTACTATCCGTGAACTGTCGGCGCTACCCCGCGGACAAGCCCTGCGTAGCCTGCTTTATCCCAGTGCCTCAGCCGATCAAATTGATCTGCTTATTGGCGCGGGACACGCCACGCATCTCAGCCTGCTAGCGCTGAGCCGCCGCGCCAGATGCCCGTCGATAGTGTTGATGCGACCCAGCCTGCCGGTGCGTTTGTTTGACCTTTGCATTCAGCCACGCCATGACGGGGGGCAGGAGTCTCCGCGGCTCTGGCTCAGCGACGGCCCTTTGAATCGTATACGAGCTGGTCGGTCCCGAGACAATATGGGGCTCATTCTCATCGGCGGTCCGTCACCTCACTACGAGTGGGAGCCACAGGCTTTGCAGCGCCAGGTGATGCGCATCTGCGATGGTTCCAGACATTGGCAACTCAGTAGCTCTCGCCGTACGCCAGTTGAGTTCCTTGAGTCTGTGCAAGCGCTTGGCTTGCCGAATTTGAGTGTCCTGCCGGTGGATGAGCTGCCCGCGGGCTGGTTGGCTGAACAACTGCCCAGGGCCACGAGCTGCTGGGTAACCCCCGATAGTGCCTCGATGGTCTACGAGGCGCTCACCGCTGGATGTGCTGTGGGCGTGTTTGATCTACCTTCGCGTGAGGGTAGCCGGGTTGCGGCGGCGATTGCGGATTTAGGCCAGCGAGGTCTGCTCAGCACCTTCTCTGAGCTGACACCGAGCGCCGCGCTCACGCCCCCACGCGTTCGTTTTGCCGAGGCAGAACGCTGTGCCACACGTATTCTTGAGCGAGGCTGGCTATGACTTCGATGCCGTTGCCAAGCGCTTTTTTGGTGTTACCGATAGTGCTGATAGTGCTGGCAGTGCTGATCGTTCTCAGCCGGCGGTTTGCCTGGTGGCGTGCCAGCGTTAGCCCAGCGCATCCGCGAATTCTTATGTACCACATGATCTGTGAGCACTGTCCCGGCGCCAAGTTTAACAAGCTCCGTGTACGCCCGGCACAGTTTGAGAAACAACTTAAGTGGCTCCGTGATGAGGGCTGGCATTTCGCGTTTATGTCGGAGCTGCACAGTAACTTACCTGCGAAGACCGTGGTGCTGACCTTCGATGATGGCTACGAAGATAACCTCCTCATTGCAGACCCTATACTCGAGCGCTACGGCGCCAAGGCCACGCTATATCTTGTTGAGGACCGCTTTGAACGCGATTGGTCGAGTAGCAAGAAAGCGCATCACGATAGCGGCGAGTTAATGCGTGAAGACAAGCTCACGGACACGCAGGTGCGGGGTATGCTCGCGAGCGGGCGATGGGAACTGGGAGGCCACACGCGAACGCATGCGAATCTTGCGGTGCTCGACGAACAGCAACGTCAAGCGGAAATCGGTGCGGCGCGCGAGTCGCTGGGAGAGCTGTTCGAGGTATCCATCGACAGCCTTGCCTACCCGTTTGGGATTTACGGCCCGGAAGACGTGGTGGCAGCACGCGAGGCCGGGTACGCCACTGCGGTAACAACCGTTGAGGGTGTTAGCGAGAACCTGGGTGACGAGGCGATGGAGTTACGCCGTATCAAAGTGAGTGGTAAGGACTCCATGGCGTCTTTCCGGCTCAGAATGAGAACGGGTAAGCGCGGCGCCTGATCGCGTCGCGATCAGACCATCCCTAATTAATTCACCATCGCGTTCAGTTCAGACGCGAAGGGGTCGTGATCGGCGTCCCTCTGCGCGCTGTACTCCGTGTAGCTTGTTGCTTTATCGGCGGTGTCTTTGCCCCATAGCTTCTCAATGATCGCGACCGTCATATCCATGCCTGCCGATACTCCCGAGGAGGTAAAGAATTTGTCGTCCTCAACCCAGCGTGCGGCCTCTACCCACTTAACCTTGTCGGACTGCTGCGCTGCCAGCGCGAACACCTGTTTGTTTGACGTGGCGCGGCGCCCGTCGAGAATTCCGGCCTTTGCCAGCAGCGCGGAGCCGGTGCAGACAGAGCATATAAGCTCAGCAGCGCGAGATTGCTCGGTGAGAAAATTCAGCATGGCGGGGGTGTTCAGCTCTTGCACAGTCCCGGCGCCAAGCTTTAACGGTGTGTTTGACATGGGCAGAACCTCTTCGGGGTGCTTTTATCAAGGATGCTGTGTGCGGTCTTCGTCCCGGGGTGCATCGGCGATATTTGTCGGCGGGGTTTTTTTCCAGCGCCGGTTGGTCCAGAGATAGGTTTCTGGTTGTTCGGTAATGACCGCCTCCGCGATGCGTACGTAACTTTCGAGGATCGCTTCGCTATCGCTGCTATGCGGAGGCAGGCTAACCGGGTGAAAGCGAATCTCATAGCGGCCCTGGGATTGGCGCAGACACTGCGCAAAAATCACGGGCAGTTTCAGCGTTTTCGCAAGCTTGGCCGCGCCGCGGTAGAAGCTCGCGGGTCTATTCAGAAAATCTGTCCAGTAACCACCAAACTTTGGACCTGACTGGTCCGCTACGACGACAATCAGTCTCCGCTCTCTGCGTCCGCGAATCACCTCCCGAGCGACATTTTCCATGTTCATGGGGCGCGCCCCGAAACGTGAGCGTGCCTTCAGCATGAAGTCGTCCCAAAACGGACTGTGGAGGGTCTTGTACACCGGGGCAATGGCAACGGGCAGAGCCAGCTTGGCGCTGTGCAGCATCCACTCCCAATTGCCCTGATGCACACACAGAATGATCGCCTGCTGCGTGTAGTTCCGCGTCGCCTCACGAAGCACAGCTTCATTGGCGAAGGAAACGCGCTCCGTCAACTCTTCGGCCGGCATACGTGTGGTGCGCAAAATCTCTATAAATAGATCGCAGAAGTGCCGATAGAAATTTTTCTCAAGCGCCGCTCTGTCCTGCGGCTGCATGGCGGGAAACGCGTAGGCCAGATTCTCGCGTACCGTGTCCCGGCGGTACCGGAAGACGTAAAAAACCAGCACAAATGCCAACTTGCTCAGTGCATAGCCTAGGCGCGCTGGAACTGAGGCTAGCAGATTGAGCAGCCACTTCATTCTGGCAAGCTGGTGCTCGGCGGACGGAGGAACAGCACGGGGGTGTTAGCGCAGTAGCGTTGGTAGGCAGGGTCCTCGCCCCAGCGCCGTTTGCCGTGTGACTCCAGCGCGGGTACGCCGCTGAGACGCGTCAACAGCAGGAAAACAAACACCGGCGATATCAGTGTCACGTACTGCCAGCCCTGTAAAGCCGGTAACGCAATAACGGCGACACCTAGCCAAAGTAAAATCTCCCCAAAGTAATTGGGGTGTCGAGACCAGGCCCATATGCCTGTCTGGATAAACTGTCCGTCATTGGCCGGGTCGCGTCGAAAGGCACGCTTTTGTGCGTCGGCGACGACTTCTATAGCGAAGCCGATCAACCACATGAGCAGCCCAATATAGGCGGTGATATCGACTACTGCGCTGGCATGCGCACTCATGGCGGCCAGCGCGGCTCCAGCGGTGACTACAACCCACAGGCCTTGCAGAAGCCAGGTGACCAGCAGGCGAAAAAAATAAGGTTTGATACGTTCAAAACGCCGATCTGAGCCATCCTTGAGAATGCGGGTAAACAGGAAAGAACCTAGCCTCAGGGCCCACATCGAGACGACGGCCGCGAGCAGTAGCGATCGGCCATCGCCCTTTATCGTTGCGACAAACGCTATCACCGACAGATAGGTCAGCGCACCGACCAGATCGTAGTAGCGCTCGGTCTGCCAGATATAGGACGGCAGAAAGGCGATTATTTGTATAGCAAATGCGAGGCCAGTCGCGAGCGCAAAAGCGGGAATGCCAAACGCCAGCAGACCTTCGTCGCTGCCGGCGATTGCAATGCCTGCTCCAACAGCCAGAATTGCCGCTATAGCGAGCAAAGAACGGGGTATGGGAGTCGGTTTTCCGGGCTTGTTCATGAATCTTGTCCAAAAACGTTGTGTGCACGCATTACCTGATGCTGCATGTGCACAACGACAATGAGTGAGCGTACTAGTTTATCGTATCAGCGGAGCCCCTGACGCACTTGGTATCCTTGTTTCCCTGTGCTTCGCTATACTTGCGCTCACATTGGAGGGTCAGGGAGACCAGCATGAATACAGCACTGCCCGAGCGCGCTAAATTTCATCATATGAAAGAAGGCACCGCCGAAGACTGGCAAATCATCATGAAGGAAGCCAAGGGTTTCTCCTCCGAGCTGCCTGAGCGAATGCTGACGCACCTGCGGATGCTGGATGGTGACTTTGGCGGATTCCCTATTGATCGCCTAACACACTGTCTGCAGACCGCGACGCTGGCACTTAAAGATGGTCGTGATGAAGAGTATGTGGTGTGCGCGCTGCTTCACGACATTGGAGATACGCTAGGGCCTTACAATCACGCAGATGTCGCTGCGGCATTGCTGCAACCGTTTATCAGCGAACAGAATCACTGGATGATCAAGCATCATGGGGTCTTTCAGGGCTATTATTTTTTTCATCATATTGGTCTGGATCGCGATATGCATGAGCAGTTCAAGGCGCATCCGCACTACGACTACACGCGGGAATTTATCGAAAAGTATGACGCGCCGGCCTTTGATCCAGAGGCCGAGACCTATTCACTGGACTTTTTTGAACCGATGGTAAGACGCGTGATGGCCGCACCAAAGAACTCCATTTACAAGGTTGCCATGGAATAGTTCCGGCGCACTTTCGAAGCAGTTCCAAAGTAGTGCCGTAGTAGTGCCGTAGTAGTGCCGTAGTAGCTCCGCAACCCGAAGGAGAGACGTGGAATGGGTGTCAAGGTAGGTGACGTAGAGTTTTACTCGGGCCCGCATACGGTTGGTGCTCCGGATGATCTTGAGCAGGTCATAGTCGGGTTTATCTGCGCCGCGGAAAAGCGTCTTGAGATAGCGGTGCAGGAGTTGGAGAGCCGACCTATTGCGCAGGCCATCATCGAAGCGCGGCGGCGTAAGGTCCTGGTCAAATTGGTTATTGAGCAGAGCTACCTGCGGCGTACACCGCCGAAAGACGATCCGTGGACGTCCGGGGGTGGGAACGAAATGAACCGCGATGTGCACGCCGCTATCTTGCGGACTAACATCGACGTAAAAGTCGATTACAACGCCAGCATTTTCCATCAGAAGTTCATTGTAAGAGACGGAGAGGCGGTGCTCACCGGTTCGACCAATTTTACTCCCACCGGCACCCACGCCAATCTCAATCATCTGGTCATCGTTAACGACAAACGCGTTGCAAAGGTGTACCAGCGTGAGTTCCGCGAAATACAGCAAGGCAAGTTCGGCAAACGCAACGAAGGGCATGACCCAAGCCCACCCGAGTTGGTCGTGTCGAATGTGCCGATCAAGGTGTTGTTTGCGCCGGATCATAATCCTGAGATGGAGATTATGAAGCAGATGCTCAAGGCGCGGTCGCGCATTGATTTCGCCATATTCACCTTCGCCAAATCCTCAGGAATCGATGACACTATGCTCAGGCTCCTGGATTTTGGTATGCCGATTCGTGGCGTTTTTGATCGCAAGCAGGGCGTTCAGCGGTGGTCCCCTATTAACGATATCGCGGCAAGAGGTGCAGAGCTGCACTCGGTGAGCAAGGGTGACGGCGTGGGTAAGCTGCATCACAAGCTGATGGTCCTCGATGACGAAGTCGTGATCGCGGGCTCCTTCAATTACACCGGGCCGGCCAACGCATTGAACGATGAAAACATCATCATACTGGGCGACATAGACGCGAAGACCGCTGCGCAACGCAAGGCTCAACGCAAGATTGCACAGTTTGCCAGGGCCGAGATAGACCGCATTGTTGAGCAACACGGGCAGCCTCTGTAGAAGGGGAGAGCTGCTAAGCTGCCGGGCTTGCTTCTGGGGTTGAATATGCGTCAAGCGCTGTGAACAATAATACTCGCGTCACTTTATCCTGCTTTCTCGCATACTTCGTGATGTCGGGCATGCTGTCGCCCATTGGGATCGTATTGCCGTCGCTGGCGGAGGCCCTTGCGCTGCCGGTGGCGGACGCGGCCCGACTGTTCAGCTGGTTGACCTTCGGTATTCTTCTTGGGTCTGCGCTGGCCCTCATAGTCTTCGATATTTATTCCGAGCGCTTCTGGCTTCTGCTGCTCTATATTCTCATCGGACTAGCGCTAATTGTTCTGCGCTTGTCGGACAGCCTGTGGGCTCTGCGGATTGCGCTCGGTGCGGTTGGATGTAGTTGTGGAATCGGGCTTGCTGCCGCGGCGAGCATGATAACGCGGTTGTACGTAGAGGACCGCCGCGCCTCCATGCTCGTGATTACGGACGGCTCCTTTAGTATCGCGGGGATCTTAATTTCTGCACTGGCAGTCGTCTGTGTCGCCGCCGATATGCATTGGGCCTCGGCGTACCTGGCGGTCGCCGCTGTTGCGCTGGTACTCACGCTGTTGGTGGCAAGCGCAAAATTCCCGGGCCGCGAGGCGTCGGCCGTTCTCGAGCACAGCAAACGGCGTCTCTGGCCTATGCCGGTCTGGCTTTGCGTTGTCGCGCTGTTTCTCTACACCCTGGGTCAGTATTCACTACTGTGGTGGTTACCCAGCTACCTCGAAACGGAGCTCGGTGCGCCGCGCGACGAAGCGGGTGCGGTGGTGGGCCGGTTCTGGAGCGGTATGCTTATCGCTCAGTTACTGGTGGCCTGGTGGGTACTGCGCATTGGCGCACGGCGTTTGGTATTGCTGTGCGTCGGCGGGACCTTCCTTGGATCATTGCCGCTGTGGAACAGTGACTCTCTGGGCCTGCTGCCCTGGTATGCGTTACTGTGGGGAATTGCGAATCTGGGTCTGTTGAAAATCGTCATCGCGTTTGCCACGCTCTGTGTCGATGTGCCTACGCCCCGCCTGGTGGCCGCTTTGTTGTTTGGAGCAACCTCCGGCACTGCGGTAAGCCCGGTTGTTACCAGTGTTGTCGTTGGCATGCGCGATACGCGCGTGGTGTTGCAGTTCGGTTCCTTGTGCTATCTGGTGCTGGCGCTGCTGGTCTTTATCGCCTGGCTTGTGGTCAAACGGCGTACTTCCAGCGATAACATCGAAATGGGTCTGAACGCGTCGGGAGTGACAGGAACTTGAGCGTCGCTATTGTTGATATGCAACACGCGGATGCTGATGCCGCCTTCGTTTCTGCACTTGGCAACACGGGTTTTGCGGTTCTGCGTAACCCGCCGCTGAATTCTGAGCGGCTGCAGAAGTTAGTGCTCGGATGGCGGGCATTTTTTTGTGGCGAAGATAAGTGGAATTACCCGCTCACGGAAACCCCGTCGGGTAACAGCAGTGGATACATACCCCCGGACGTCTCAGAAACCGCTGTGGGTCACGATAAAAAAGATCTAAAAGAGTTTTTTCATATCGTGCCAGAGACGCAGCTTCCTCGTGATCTGGCGGCGGATACCCGATTGCACTTGGAAGACTCCTTTATCTTGGGGCAACAGCTGCTTGGCTGGCTCGATAAGCACTGCGCGGATGTTTTGCCCTCGGGTCTACGCGGTAAGCTGGCTTCGAACCTCTCGCCGGCCGACAGCCTGTTGCGAGTGCTTCACTATCCGCCGCTGTCCGGCAGCGAGCCGGCAGGTGCGGTGCGCGCCGCAGCGCATGAGGATATCAATTTGCTGACTATTCTTCCCGTATCGGCTGAGCCTGGTTTGCAGATACTCACGCGGAAGGGCGGTTGGAAAGATGTGCCGGGGGAGCCGGGCGACGTCATTATCAATTCCGGAGATATGCTGCAGGAAGCCAGCGCGGGTGCATTTCCCTCCACCTCGCATCGGGTGATTAATCCGCCGACGCTCGAAAGTAACCTGTCGCGTATTGCGATACCTTACTTTATGGCACCGTATCTTAATGTACGTTTGTCCGAGCGATACACAGCCGGGAGTTACCTGCATGAGCGTCTGACCCTACTCGCACGTTAGCGAGTGCTAATGAAGGCTAGCGGAGACTACTGGAAGGGCGCTGGCCCGCGATGGCAAGTGTCTCCAGGTAAAGACGCTTCACGGCAGCGGCATCGACTTCGGTGCACACCTGGATCAGCGGTTTCTGCTGCCAGGCGTTGGTGGCGTAGCGATCCGGATGCTCGCCCAGAATGGTCTGCCCCATAGCAAGGCCCTCCGTGACGACACGCACGGCTCCCAACTCCGTTGTGTAGTGTTCGGGTGCGAGAAGGTAGGCCACAGCGCTTGAGTCATGGATCGGGCATATGCGTTGGCCGGTGACGCTGGCATAAAAATCAAAGTAGTAGCGGGTAATGTCGCGGATAAAACGCCCTGCGTCGGCACCGCTCTCACCTAAGGCCGTCATGAACGCCTCGTCCATGCAGGTCTCTTCTGTTACATCGAGGCCCACCACCGTGACGGTAAAACCGCTGGTGAATACACGATCCGCCGCTGTTGGGTCACCCGCAATATTGGCTTCAGCTACCGGAGATACGTTGCCGATATGGTTGCGGCGCATGAATACCCCGCCCATGACGATGACTTCCTTGAGCAGCTCGGGGAGTTCCGGGCAAAGCTCGAGTGCCAGGGCTATGTTGCTCAAGCGACCTACCGCAACCAGGCTGAGTTCTCCGGGGTAAGTGCGTGCAAGTCGCACAATAGCTTCTGCGGCAGAGCCTCTTTCTGCGTCTTTGATGGGCGCGGTTAGCGGGATATCGCCAAGACCGTTTTTCCCATGCACAAAATCAGGAAACCCCTCACCGAGCGCTGCGGCGATTGGTGAGGCCGCACCGCGATACACGGGCGTGTCTATTGCAAAGCGCTCGCAGACATACAGCGCATTGCGGGTGGTATCGTTTACAGAGGCGTTACCCGTGACCGTAGTAATAGCTTCCAGCGTCACGCTGGGTGCGAAGTGAAGGAACAGCAGTGCCATCGCATCGTCAATCCCAATGTCCGTATCGAAAATGACGCGTTTCATATTTGCTGACGCTCGTCGTCCGGCATTTCGAGTTCTTCTCTGCCGCCTTGCGAGGGGTCGAGTGAGGTCATGAGAGTCTTTTCAGCTGCGTTTGACGGCGCAGCGTCTGCCAGCTTTGCAGCCTTGGCCAAAGCAGATTTTCCCCGGCGGTTTTCGCGCGATCCAGCACTGCGCCGATACGCTGGCGTCCCGCCCGTTGATCGAGTTGCGTCATCACAGCAGCGTACACCGCCTCTTTTCCGGCAGCCAGGGAGGGCCCCGCAAGACTGCCGCGTTCACTTATTAGCACTGTGTCGATATCGCCAAAGGCCAGAAGTGTGGGTTTTGCAGACGGCCTGAAGCGTCGTAGTGATTTTCCTGCGCTGCTGCGTTTGATGTTGGCGGCGACGCAGCGGCCCATGTCCAGGGCGTAATAGGCTTGTTTGCTGATGGCGTTGTTGAGTCCCGCTGCATCACCAGCCACAAATACATTGCGATAGGCTTTGTGTTCGAGTGTCGGGTTCACGGCTGCCCAATCGCCCGGTTTCGCCAGCTCAGAGTTGGCGAGCAACGGCGCTGGTTTTGGTCCGCCAGTCCATATGGTTGCGTCCGAGCGCAAGCGGCGCCCGCTGGCCAAGGTGACAGATTTTGCGCTGATGCGCGTAACCGGATCGTCCATAAGGCAGCTCACGCCCTGGGAGCTGCAAAGCTGTGCGATATGCTCTCCGACCGCAGTTGGGCCGTCGGGCAGGAGTGATTCCTGTGCCTCTACCAGCGTTAACCGCAGGTCGCTGTCGCCGTAGCGCCTTAGCACTTCACCAAGGGCTTCAATACCCTCAAGCCCGCCGCCGACAATGACCACGCGTGGTCGATCTTTCTCCTTTGTAAGCTTGCGTATTCGCTGTCCGATCGCGGTGCATTCGGTCACTGATTTGAACCCCAGCGTATGCTCGCCGACACCGCTTATTCCGTAATCAGCGTCCGCGCTACCCGGCGCGATGAGAAGATAGTCCGATTGTAGGTTCTGCCGCCCAGCCCGCAGCGTCAGCTCGCCGGGCGTGAGTTCCGTGACATTGGTCTGTATGAAGGTGTGCCCGAGCGTGTGCATGGCGGAGCGAAGCTGGAGCCGCAGCTGCGCAGGTTTTTTCACACCCGATACTAATTCGTGGATGTTGGGCAAAAACTCGAAGTGTGGCTTGCGATCCAGCAAAGTGACGGCAAACTTTTTCGCATCGAGCGCATTGGCACAGGCAAGTCCCGCGAAGCCGCCGCCCAGGATTGTCACTTTTGGACGAGGAGTTCTGCTCGTACTGTGAGTGCTGATTCTGCTGGTGCTGCTCATTCGTCCTCTCGCCGCACTGAGGCGAATAGCTCGGTGCCCTCACTGGCAAAGATCGAGACGAGCATGGGTTGGCAGCACACTTGACAGTCCTCGGTGTAGTCAACACCGCTATCACCTTCATCGACCAGCAGCGTGAGTGGTTCACCGCAGTAAGGGCAATTTACGCGACTCTCCGTCAGGGACATTTTCAGTTCTCGCCCAGCTGGATATGACAGCGCTCTTCCGCGAGAAATGCGCGGACCTCGTCGTCTACAACAAATTCGGATTTGTACTCATCCATGCGCTGGCTGGCGTATTTACGTAGACGTTTGCGTCGTAGGGCGCTTGCGAAACGACGTATCTCCTCGTCTTGCTCCAGTATTAGCGGCGGCACCGTTGTTGTACCACCGTCCGGATTTTTGGCCACCATGGTGAAGTATGAGGTGTTGGTATGTTTGATAGTGCCCGCCCGTACATTCTCGGCAGTGACGCGAATACCGACAACGATGGATGAGTTGCCCACGTAGTTGACCGAAGCGTTCATGGAGACCAAATCGCCCACTTCTGCAGGCTCCAGAAAGTGTACGTTATCGACCGACACGGTCACGCAGTAGTTTCCCGCGTGTTTGCTGGCGCAGACATAAGCGACCTTGTCCATCAGTGACAGTAAAGTACCGCCATGGATCTTGCCGCCGAAGTTGGCATAAGCCGGAATCATTAATTCGGTGAGCGTGGACTGTGAGTAACTGACGGTTTGTCCTTCCATTTTTCCGGTTTCCTTGTCTTTTGCCGGGATCGTTCTACTGTGCCGCTCCGCGCGTGGTGAAGCCTTTTCTGGTGATTTTCGAGACGGCTTGGAAACTCTCGTTCGGTACCAGTGCGGTGAGCGAGTAGTGCGCAATTTTCCAGACATCCCCGGCTCTGGTCACTACGCCGGTTCCGCGAAATCGACCCCAACGCGCAGAAACCATGATTTCATCGAACCAAACCGTATCACCCTGCGCAGAAAAGCCGAGGTTTCTTGCTTCGGGCACGTAATTCCAGCCGACACCACCTTCAAATCGCTCGGCGACGTACAGTTTAAACTCGGGCAGCGGCCAGCGCTCCCAGTCGTCAGTTCCCATGAATACGCCATTGGGCGCGAAATAGCCCAGATAGCGTTCTTCGTCTGCTGCGGCCGCCGCCAGGTGAAAGTCGTTCAACAGGAGGTTAATTGCGTCTGTATCGCTGCGCTCGTCTGCGCCAAGTCCGGTTGCCAGAAGGCAGAAAAAACTGATTGTCAGGGCTGGAATAACATTCTTGAACATATACATTCCTTTTTGTACTTGTCTGGCAACATTTAGCAAAGCAACATAGGCGTTCTTCCCGTTCAGGAAAAGAGTTTATGTTGGTTTCTCACTGGCCCGCCCAAGGTTCAACTTGCGCATCCTCGCCGTACGCGGCCCTTTTTTTCGCTTTGCTGTTGCTCCTGATTGCACCGCTTAGTCCCGCCCAGGCACTGTGGCCAGACGAAAAATATGACCCGGCAATCCCGACTGTTCGCGATGTGCTGGGTTACAACAGTGGCGAACGTATTACCTGGTCGCACGATGTACGACGCTACTTTGAGGCGCTTGCGGACGCTGCTGGCGATCGCGTTCAGATAGTTGACTACGCTAAATCATGGGAGGGCAGGCAGCTTTTCTACGTAGTGATTTCTTCGGCTGATAATATCGCGCGCAGTGCCGATATTCGTGCCGGCATGCAGGCGCTTCGGGATCCGAAAAACACTTCGGCTAAAGAAGTGGATGAATTGATCGCGGGCCTGGCGCCCGTGACCTGGCTGGCTTATGGCGTGCACGGCAATGAAATCTCCTCCACCGACGCGGCTATGATGACTGCGTATCACCTGCTTGCGGCGACCAGGGATAAGCGTGTGGCAACGATTCTGGCCGATACCGTCGTGGTGGTGAACCCGATGCAGAATCCGGATGGCCGTGACCGGTTTATCCACCGGTTTGAGAGCGCGCTGGGCCTGGAGCCGAGCAGTGACAGAATATCCGCGGAACACAACGAGCCATGGCCCAACGGCCGCACCAATCATTATCTGTTTGATCTAAATCGAGATTGGTTTATCCGCACGCAGCCCGAGACACGCGGGCATGCGGATGCGGTTAGCAAATGGCTGCCGATAGCCTTTGTCGACTTACATGAGATGGGTTCGGACTCGAGTTATTACTTCGCCCCGGAGGCTATTCCCTTTAACCCGCATCTTGCCGCGGACCAGCGGGCAAGCCTGGAATTGTTTGGACGCACGAACGCCGGATGGTTCGATCGCTTTGGTATCGATTATTTTACCCGCGAGGTGTTCGATGCCTTTTACCCGGGTTACGGTGCTAGCTGGCCGGCGTACTTCGGGGCGGTCGCCATGACCTACGAGCAGGCCTCAGCCCGGGGTCTGCTGGTGCGTCAATACGACGGCCGAGAATTAAGCTATGAAAAAACGGTGCGCAACCACTTTCTGACCTCTTTGGGCACGGCGGAAACGGTGGCCGTGAACCGTCGGAAGCTGCTCCGCGAGTTTTATGAATACCAGCGCACGGCAATTACCGAAGGCAGCGAAGAGGCCACGCGGTCCTACATTGTGCCCGCGCAGGCCGATCAAAATGGAGTGGACCGACTCGGTGCGTTGCTGGCCGCTCAGGGCGTGGTGGTTGAGCGCAGCACCGCCGCTTTCGATGCATGTGGCCAGGCGTTTGCGAGCGGGTCTCTGGTTATTAATCTGGATCAACCGGCGAAACGACTGCTGCGCACTTTGCTCGATGTAGAAACCCCCATGGAAGACGACTTTATTGCCGAGCAGGAACGACTGCACGGCAAAAACCTGCCGCATCAAATGTACGACGTAACGGCCTGGTCACTGCCATTATTGTTCAATCTGGAGACGGTTAGCTGCTCTCAACTGGTAACTGCGGAGCTTGAGGCGGTCACTGCCGACGTGATTCCCATGCCGGAGTTCCCGGTAAAAGCCGATGTTGCCTACTTGGTGCCCTGGGGTGAGCGCAGCGCTGTGCGTCTTCTCAGCCGTGCACTGCGCGACGGACTGCGAGTCAAAAGTAACGACAAGCCTTTTGTGAATGGTGGCCTACAGTTCCCAGGCGGTAGTCTGATTATCGAGGTTGGGGAGAATCCTGTCGATTTGCATGAGCACATCCAGCGCTATGTCCAGGAGACCCATGCGCGAGTGATTGCCGTGAATGACAGCTGGGTCACCGACGGGCCGAGCTTTGGTAGCGGCAATGTGGTGCGCATGTCCGCACCGCGTATCGCCATTGCCTGGGATAAGCCGGTTAGCACCTACTCTGCGGGAAATCTGCGTTTCGTGATCGAGCGCCAGTTTGATTATCCGGTGACGCCTGTTCGCATTGCTCAGTTGCGAGAGGCTGATCTGTCGCGCTATCAGGTACTTATCTTGCCCGACCGGTCTTCGCCCGGTTACATGCAGGCCTTGGGAGAAGAGGCGGTCGCTCGCCTCGGAGATTGGGTCAGCCGGGGTGGTGTATTGATCGGGCTCGCACAGGCAACCCAGCTTCTGGCGGACCCCGACGCGGGGATGCTCGCCACCCGGCGTGAATATCGCTTGTCTTCGCATGACAAGGATAGCAACGCTCAGGATAAGAAAGGGATTGACGCCAAAGAAGTAAGTGGCCGCGTCAACGGAACGGCCCTGGATAGCGATGCCTATGCTGCTTCGATACAACTGCAGGACGCGGAGCCGGCGGAGATTGGCGGCGCTCAGTTGCGCGCACAGGTGGACACTGACCATTGGTTGTCGGCGGGTATTGCTCCGCAGCTGCACGTTCTGGTGCGCAACGCCAATGTTTACACGCCTTTGCGGATGGACGAAGGGGTGAACGTTGCTCGTTTTGCAGGGGCCGAGGAAATAGTCGCAAGTGGTCATTTGTGGGAGACCAATCGACGACAGTTTGCCTACAAGCCCTTCGTGATGGCCAGCAGTCATGGCAAAGGACAGTTGGTGGCGTTTACACAGGACCCGACAGTACGTGCGTATCAGGATGGGCTGAACCTGATTCTCGCCAACGCCATTTTTCGTGGCGCCGCGCATGCGCGGCCGCTGCGTTGAGGCGCTAAGTTGGTATAAGGTGTAGTGAAATAAAAGTCTTAATGGTGTTATCCATGTCCCTCTTCGCAGCGGGCGACTTTTCTCGCTCCACACGTATTCAATTCATCGGTCTGCTTATGGCCACCCTCATTGCAAGTGCCGCTGGCGCAGCGGAACGTCCGAATATTGTTGTGATCTGGGGCGATGATATCGGGATCTGGAATATCAGTCGTTACAGCATGGGTCAGATGGGCTATCACACGCCAAACATTGACCGCATTGCCAACGAAGGCATGGTGTTTACCGACTACTACGGCGAGCAAAGCTGTACCGCCGGTCGCTCAGCCTTTATTACCGGTCAGCACCCGGTGCGAACCGGACTCACCAAAGTGGGTATCCCGGGAGCGGCAGTTTGATCGTATGTTGGAACGATGGTCGCCAACGGACAGCGATAGCCCGGTGTAAAGCTGAGATCTACGGCGGCATCGTGTGAACGAAAGTGTTTTAGAATCTGTCGGGAAGCGGTTTTAAGAGGGAAGGACGCTATGCTCAAGATGCACAAGGTAGTTGGCCGTTTGGCCTGGTCGTTGCCGCTTCTTTTAGCTCTACTTGTCGTACCGCTGCACGCTCAAGATCTGCAGTGGCCGCAGGAGATATCGGGTGACAAAGGCACTTTGCTGATTTATCAACCTCAGCCTGAGGCTTTGGACGGCGACAAGCTACGCGCCCGCGCGGCGATTTCGATTGAGTTGGCGGGCAGCGATGAGGCTATCTTCGGCGCTATGTGGTTTGAGTCACGCATCGCGACTGATCGTGATGCGGGTATCGTAAACGTGGTAGATATCAAGGTCACCAAAGTGGGTTGGCCAGACTCCGGTGATGCGCAGGAGCAGCAGTTGGTCCAGATAGTGCAGCGCGCTTTTCCCGAGCACGGGCTGGATATCTCCATGGAGCGCCTGTCGGCTTCGCTCGAAACTGCCAATGTTGAGCGTCGAAGTCTGGAATCCCTCAAGAACGATCCACCGATTATTCGCTTTACTGACTCTCTTGCGGTGCTACTGCAGTTTGATGGTGAGCCACGATTTGAACCGGTACCGGACACGGGCTACGAACGGGCATTGAATACGCCGTTTCTTGTTGCCCGGGATAAAGCGCGGATCCTGTGGCTGAGCGATGGCCAGCATTGGTACCGGGCCGGCGACGCATTGGGTCCCTGGGAGCTAAGCACTGCGCCGCCAGATGATCTCGACAAGATGGTGCAAGAGGCGGCGAGCCAGTCTGGCAACGCGACGGAGCCCGGTTCTGTTAATTCTCCGGCGCCCGCTATCTTCGTCTCGACTGAGCCAACAGAATTGATTGTCACAGATGGGAAACCCAACTGGCAGTCACTGGATGGTGGCGAATTGCTCTACGTAAAAAACACGGAGACACCCTGGTTGCGCTACCTCGATACCGGCAACATGTATCTGTTGTTGTCAGGCCGCTGGTTCCGCGCAAAATCCGCTGAGGGCCCCTGGACGTTCGTACCCGCCACCGAATTGCCCGGTGCATTTGCGAAGATCCCTCCGGCGTCTGAAATCGGCGGCCTGCGTAGTTCCGTTGCGGGCACAGAAGAGGCCGAGCAGGCGATGCTTGACGCGGCTATACCGCAAACAGCCGCGGTAAAGCGCAAGGAAGCGTCTTTGACGGTCGACTATGACGGCAAGCCTGAGTTCGAGCCAATCAAAGGCACTGCAGTCTCTTACGCAGTCAACACCAGTGCGCAGGTTCTCGCGATCAACGGGCGCTACTATGCAGTGGACAACGGCGTTTGGTTTGTCGCTACGAATGCCGCGGGGCCCTGGGCGGTGGCAGACGAGGTGCCCTCAGACGAAATAGCCAAAATTCCACCAAGCTCGCCGGTATACAACGTCACTCATGTGCATGTTTATGACTCTACGCCTGAGATTGTCTACGTCGGCTACACGCCGGGATATGTCGGGTCTTACCCGTACTACGGCGTACCGGTATACGGTACGGGTTGGTACTACCCGCCGTATTGGGGGAGCTTTTATTACCCGCGTCCGCCCACCTGGGGAATGCACGTCGGTTACAACCCCTGGACGGGCTGGAACTTTGGCGTCAGCTGGAGCAACGGTTTCTTCAGTATGGGTGTGAGCTGGGGTGGTGCTTGGGGGTGTTGTGGAGGCGGCTGGTATGGCGGTGGCTACCGACGACCGGTGGTTATCAATACAGGCGATATCAACATTGGGAACAACGTCAACATCGGCAATAACATCAGTGTCGGCGATCGCTCCAAAATCAGTGGAAAGCTATCCGATGGCAGGCAGTCCCTTGGTGATCGGCGTGGCCGCAGCAACGTCTATGATCGTCCGGAGAATCGTCAAAGACTCGCTGATACCGGCACGCGTGATGCGCTTAAGCGTGCGCGCCCTGCCACCGGAACTCCTAACAACGTGTTTGCCGATGCCAATGGCAACGTCGCGCGTCGCGTCGGTGACAATTGGGAAACACCACAGAAGGGCGGTTGGGCCAGTAATGCCTCAAGTCGCAGGGATTCCATTTCAACAAGTCAGGCAAAACCTGAGCGGCCGGCAAGCGCTGACTTCAGTCGTCCCGGAAATCTTGCTGGGTCGAGCTTTAATCGCAACGAGTTTGACCGCGCTCATCGGGCGCGCAACACGGGTGCGAGCCGTGAGATGCGGCGTCCGGCACGCCGAGGACGCAGGCGCTAACATTCATCTCAGCCAACCCGGATGTCTTTGAGCACTATCAGGAAGGACGAGTGATGACCCAGCAGCCACCACCATTTAATCCAGACGCGGACTTCCTCCGGGCCGACCCCTATCCGAGCATGGGCGAGATACGTGAGCTGGACCCCCTGCATCGTGCGGAATTTGGCTACTGGGTAGTGAGTCGTTTCGAAGATGTGCGTGCCGTCCTTATGGATCGCAGCGGCTTTGGTCAGGGCGACTTTGTGAAGAATATTCAGTTGTTCTATGGTCCTGATTTTGACCCTCTGGCGGAGCCCGCGTATCGCTGGCTGTCGGAGGTGTTTCTTATGCAGGACCCGCCGCAGCACACGCGAATACGGGGTTTGGTAACCGGTGCCCTGACCGCCAGGCGAGTGCGTGCGATGGAGCCTAGGATTCGCGAGATTGCCGACAGTTTGATCGACAGCTTTGTCGGTAAAGGTGAGGTGGATGTCATTACCGATTTTGCTTATCGCCTACCGGTGATGGTGATGTGCGACATGTTGGGCGTGGATCCGGATGACCCGGAGTTGCCGGCGGTGGTGAACGCCATTGCACAGAGCTTTATTGTTTTTGAGGCGCGACAACTGTCGAACGCGGAACTAACAACAGCGAATCGGGAGATTGAGCTGCTCGAGGAATTTTTTGGTCGCTTGTTTGCCGAGCGCCAGAAAAATCCGCGCGATGATCTTGCCACGGCTCTCGTGCAGTCCGAGGACCCGACTGCGGGTGATGTGGACCCTTTATCGCACCGGGAGTTGGTTACCGTGGCGATCGGGCTGTTTGGTGCTGGGTTTGAGACCACGGCACATTTAATTGGCAATGGCATGCTGTGCTTTGGACGCAACCCCGATCAATGGTTAGCGCTAACGCAGGCGCCGCAAGCTTTGGCGGCCGGTACCGTCGATGAGGTGCTGCGCTATGAAAGTTCGCTGATTGCCACTTACCGCACGGCGCTTGAACAACGCACATTTCACGGTAGGGCTGTGGAGCCGGGCGACAAAGTGCTAACACTCGTCGGTGCCGCAAATCGCGATCCCCGGGTATTCACCGATCCCGAGCGCTTTGACATCAGCCGTTGCGGTGAAGGACATATGAGTTTTGGCGGGGGGATCCACTACTGCGTGGGTGCTGAGTTGGCCCGTATCGAAGGGCGTGTGGCCTTTGAGCATTTGGCGCGGCGATTACCCAAGGCGTGTGCGGACATTGCTAACCCTGCCTGGCGTGACGGCTTCATGTTTCGTGGACTTGGGTCACTGCGACTAAGCTGGTAGAGGCTCGGCCACCTGCGGTGGCGGGGACTTTCTGTGGTTATGGCTGAGCATACGTCTGTCGGTTCGCGTTGTGATCTCTGTGACAATCTTCGTCGTATCCATTAATCCAGACACCTGAGAACATTGCTATGACACGTTTTACTGCTAATTCCACGCGCACGTTGTGTGCACTGACACTAGGCGTGTCGTCTCTGGCGGCCGATGCCAGCTGCCCTGATTATCTGGATCACTCAATGCGCCGTCTGCATTCTCAGGAAGAAGTAAACCTGTGCGCGGTTGCCGACGGCAAACCGGTACTCATCGTCAACACTGCGAGTCATTGCGGTTTTACCCCGCAGTTCAAGGGCCTTGAGTCGCTGCACCAGGCCTACAAGGATCGCGGTCTGGTGGTACTGGGTTTTGCAAGCGACAGCTTTGCCCAGGAGGCCGATTCAGAAGCCAAGGCGGCGGACGTTTGCTTTGTGAACTACGGTGTGAGCTTCACCATGTTGGCGCCAAGCTCGGTGAAAGGGCCGGCGGCAAACCCGGTGTTCCAGACGCTGAACGCAGAGGCTGGGGCCCCGCTATGGAACTTCAACAAATATCTGGTCGACAGCGACGGTCAGGTGATTGAGCACTTTGATAGCGGCACTCGTCCAGACAGCGCAAAGCTTACCGCTGCCATCGAGAAGGTGCTGTAGATTCGGCGATTTGCATCGCATGGATCGCTTGGCGCTGCGGCGTATACCGCGGCGCTACGGTATTGTGCTCAAAGATGCTGCATCAGCAGGGTCGCAATTCCCAGAAAGGAATTGGCCACTCCAGCATGACCAGGGTTTTTGTGGGATGCGACAGTGCTAAGTCAGTGATCGATACCTTTCCCGACAGACGCTGACCCTCAGCTACGATAAATAGACTGCGGGCGGTGTTCATGTTTTGTCTCCTGCAGTGGATCGGGATGACGGGTCTCTCCGGAGGCCTCGGCGATATGCGCGACCACAAACATCGCGCCCTGCGCCAGAAGCCCAAGCAGCCTGCTCTGGGAGGACTGCGCCGCTTTTGCTGACTCCGTACCTGCTCACCCACGACTGTGCTGATAAGGTAACCCACGCCGATAGTCGCGAGGCCGAACAGAATGTCGGGTATGAACAGCACGGTATCGTTAAGCCAATGACAGATTGTTGGCGGTCGCGCGACGCGGGACGGAAGTAAGCCAGGAAAGCGGGAAACGCGGCTAAGAAGGTTTCTTCGATCGAATCCCAGAATGAGTAAACAGTATTCATTCCGGTGTTACTTCTTGTCCGGCAGCACAGTATCCACCACATACTGGCCTATACTTTGCGCATGACCAGACTATTCCTAATGCTCAGTCTGCCGCTGCTGATGGCGCAAACGGTGTACAAAACTGTTGAAGACGGCGTGACGCAATTCAGTGATGCGCCGCCCGCCACCGGCGATGCGGAAGTCCTCACCATTACCACGCCAGCGCCCGCGTCGGATGGTGTTTATGAACAACGCCTTGCAAATATGCGCGATACCACCGATCGCATGGCAGCTGATCGCCGTGAGCGGGAGCAGCGGCGCGACTCGTCTAGAGGTCTTGCGCCGGTCAGTAGTGAGCCGACTGTCGCTGCGGCCCCTGGGATCGCGCCTGGCGGCGTGATCTGGAGCGGTAATTACTGGCCCGTGCCTCGGCAAAGATATAACCGGGGCTTCACGCCGCTACGCAGGTCCTCCCATGCTAAATACCCTAATAGCGCAAGCAGTCCGTTTTCGCCTCTGCGCCCAGCGCCGTTGACCCCTGTTGTGCCCCCGCCGGGCTGGTCTGTTATCAAGCCAGGGAACGCTCAGCTGATGCGGCCCATTGTGTCTCGACGGCCATGATGCTGGGTGCCCCATGATGAGCGTCCATGTGGACGTCCGGTTAACGCGCAAATGCGGCGACCCGTTCCAGGGTCCAGAATGCGGCGATACTGCCAATCACATAGCTGATCGTTTGACTGGCTGCAGAATAGGATGTTCGGGTAAAGCGTCCAAGGATTGCCGATAGAGCCACCATTGCCGCCACAAACAGCAGCTGTCCCGCCTCGACACCGACGTTAAACATGAGCAGCGCGACGGGCACCGCGGTCTCCGGGAGTCCGATCTCTTCGAGTGCGCCGGCAAAGCCGAGACCGTGGAGCAGTCCGAAGGCAAAGGCCACCAGCCAGGGCGCTTGCGCGGTAGAAGATATGCGTCCGCGCTGCTCGTGCACCACTTCGGTTGCAACAAAGACGATTGACAGTGCAATAGCCGCTTCCACCGGCGGGCCAGGCAGGCTGATCCAGCCCAGGCTGGCGCATATCAAAGTAATGGAGTGTGCCACCGTGAAAGCTGTGATGGTCAGCAGCAGGCGGCGCCTATTGCGCACGAGTAGCAGTAGTGCCAATACAAAGAGCAGGTGGTCGATGCCACCGAGTATGTGCTCCACACCGAGCACGAAATAGTCCCAGGCGATTTCGCCCGAGCCCGGAGATGCAGTGACCGTGAACTGTGGCTGTGAGGGTTTAAGCCGTTCGAGCTGCGTTGTGCCATCAGCCCGCTCGATACGTACGATAACGTCCGTCGCGCCACCGAGAATACCCTCGATGCGGATTTGCTGGCCGATCAGGCTGTTTGTTGTCCGCAGGGTATAGCGCTCTTCCCAGGCATTGTCGAACAACATGCCGCGTACGTCCCCGACTATATTGGTTTTATCGGGGAATACGAGTTTTGCGCTGAGTCGTCGTTGATCGGAGAGGGCCGGTAAGCGCCACAGGACCTTGTAGTGCTGCTCGTCGATCTGCTGCATTTCGAGATAGGCGGGTCTGAAAACGTCCGCGAGGGCCATGTTGCCAAGCACAAGAAGTACCAGCGCAGCGAAGGCTCGCGCGAAAAAGGTTCGGCACATCGATGTCTACTCCTCCCGGCGTGGTTGCAGGGTATCCCAGCCTCAAGGGATCTGCACTCTGGCGACAATTTTCCGCCTAACGCTGACAACATACACATGAAAATCATATGAACAAGCGCGTCTCAAAGGCAGATGTTTATGCTGGGCTTTGCTAGTCTTGCTAGCTCCAGTCGAACTAGTGGAAACTGACTATGCATCGTTTTCTCTCCGCGTTTTCTGCAGCAACAGTGTCGGCGATATTGTTTTGCACTATGAGCATTGGCGCAGCCGTTGCACAGGACACGCCGCCTAGCCCCTACGATGGTCTGAAGTGGCGCAATATCGGCCCTGCCTTCATGTCCGGGCGTATTGCCGATATTGCCTGGGATCCCAGCGACTCTAGTGTCTGGTATGTGGGCGTGGCCTCCGGTGGGGTCTGGAAGACCGTTAATGCTGGCGTTAGCTGGGAGCCGATCTTTGATGACCAGTCCTCGTACTCAATCGGCAGCGTGACAGTAGATCCAGGCAACCCAAATACGGTGTGGGTGGGAACGGGCGAGAACGATGGCGGACGACACATAGGCTTTGGTGACGGCATCTATCGCTCCGACGATGGCGGTAACACCTGGGCCAACAAGGGTCTGCCAGCATCGCAGCACATTTCAACCATCATCGTGCACCCGGAAGACTCCGACACCGTGTGGGTCGCGGTTCAAGGTCCGCTGTGGTCCAAAGGCGGTGAGCGTGGTCTGTATATGACTACGGACGGCGGTGAGACCTGGGAAAGAACCCTGAGCGCGGGTGAGTGGACCGGCGTAACCGATGTTGTGATTGATTCGCGCAACCCGGATATTCTTTACGCCGCGACCTGGCAGCACCACCGCACGGTTGCCGCTCTTATGGACGGTGGCCCTGAGAGCGGCATACATCGTTCCCTGGATGGGGGGCGCAGCTGGAGCAAGCTGAGCAATGGGCTCCCACAGGGCAACCTGGGCAAGATTGGTCTGGCTATCTCACTACATGATCCTGACGTGGTCTATGCGGCTATAGAGCTAAATCGCCGCACTGGCGGCGTCTGGCGTTCTGACGATCGAGGCGCGAGTTGGGTCAAGGGTGCGGAAGCGGTTAGTGGCGGTACCGGTCCGCACTACTACCAGGAGCTGACAGCGAGCCCGCACAAGCACGACCGGCTGTATTTGGTTGGGCCTACGGTGCTGAAGTCTGAAGATGGCGGTAAAACCTTTGAGCCCATGGAGCATTTCAACCAGCACGGAGACATGCACGCCATCGTATTTGACCCCGCTGATCCTGATTACATCATGATGGGTACCGATGGCGGTGTTTATGAGAGCTTCGATCTCGGCGAGAAATGGCGCTATATGGCCAATCTGCCCGTGACGCAGTACTACAAGCTGGCGCTGGATGATGCGGAGCCTTTCTACAATATTTATGGCGGCACGCAGGACAATAACACCCAGGGTGGGCCCTCGAGGACTAATAGCGTCAACGGCATTCGCAATGCTGACTGGTACGTAGTGCTTGGGGGCGACGGCCATCAGCCCGCCACCGAGCCAGGGAACCCCAACATCATGTATGCCGAATGGCAGCAGGGGAACCTCAACCGCATCGACATGGTCACCGGTGAGAAGGTTTACATCAAGCCGCAGCCGGCGCCCGGTGATCCGCCCGAGAGATTCAACTGGGATTCCCCGATTCTGGTCAGCCCGCACAATCCGACTCGCTTGTACTTTGCCTCGCAACGCGTATGGCGCTCCGAGGATCGTGGCGACGACTGGACGGCGATTTCTGGCGATCTCACGCGGAACGAAGATCGCATGCTGATGCCGCTTATGGATCAAACCTGGAGTTGGGATGCGCCCTGGGATTTGTTCGCTATGTCCGACTACAACACCATCACTTCGTTGGCTGAATCGCCCATTGAAGAAGGTCTGTTGTATGCAGGTACCGACGATGGTCTGATTCAGGTCTCCGAGAACGGCGGCGATAGCTGGCGACGCATAGAGGTGGGCTCAATGCCCGGCGTGCCGGCGACAGCGTTTATTAACGATATTCGCGCCGACCTGCACAATGCGGATACGGTTTATGTGGCGCTCGACAATCACAAGTATGGCGACTTCAAGCCTTACCTGATGGTCAGCCGAAATCGGGGTCGCAGCTGGAGCAGCATCACTGAGGGTATTCCTGACAGGCATCTTGTGTGGCGCCTTGTGCAGGACCATGAGCGTGCGGATTTGATGTTCCTGGGCACGGAGTTTGGTGTGTACATGACCCTGAACGCGGGCAAGAGCTGGGAGAAGTTCAGCGCGGATATGCCGACAATCCCCATTCGTGATATCCAGATTCAGCGCCGCGAGAACGATATTGTAGCGGCGAGCTTCGGTCGCGGCTTCTTTGTGCTGGATGACTACTCGATGTTACGTGAGCTGGACAGCGACACTGCGAGCGCGGACGCTACACTCTTCGAGACTCGAGATGCACACTGGTACTTCCAGCGCGAAGTCCTCGGTGCCAAAAAGCGTGGCTCGCAGGGTGATGATCTATATGTTGCGGAGAATCCTCCTTACGGGGCGGTACTGACCTATCACCTGGCCGAGGGCTACCCCACGCTGAAAAAACAGCGGCAGGATGCGGAGAAAACGCTTATCGAGGCTGACAAGCAGGTGCGCTTTGCGGGCTGGGATGCCGTTGAGGTCGAACGTCGTGAAGCAGCGCCGGCTCTCAAAATGCTCATCCGTGATGCACAGGGTAACGTGGTGCGGCGCATGGATGTCCCCGCAGAGAAGGGATTCCACCGTGTTGCCTGGGATCTGCATCACCCTTATTACGGCTCCGTAGAGACACCGGCGAACTGGCAGGGTCTCGCGCCGAAAGGCCTCCCGGTTTTGCCCGGCACCTACAGTGCTGAGCTCGTGCTGCTCAAGGGCGGCGCGAGCCGACGTCTCGATGAGCCGGTAAGCTTTGATGTTAAGCGTCTGTACACGCCGACCTTGGCGGGGGCTTCGATGGACGAGGTCGGAGCCTTCTGGAAGGAGTACTCGGCCTTGTCCGGGCAGGTTAGTTCAGCGAAGTATGCGCTGGAAGATGCCTTCGAAACGGTGGCGACCATGCAGATGATGCTCGCGGCAACTGCCCAGGCACCAGGCGAGTTGGATAGCCGCTTACACGCCTTGCATCAGGAATTGTATGGCATCGACGAAGGCATTAATGGGCATAAATCCCGGGATGCGATTGGTGATTACGATGCGCATCATGTGACTGATTG
Source organism: Congregibacter sp. (assembly GCA_045105635.1). Lineage (GTDB taxonomy): Bacteria > Pseudomonadota > Gammaproteobacteria > Pseudomonadales > Halieaceae > Congregibacter. Next base: position 240,802 of record JBGCDU010000010.1, on the reverse strand, counting down.
GCTTGGGCACGTGGGCAGTGGCGTTTCTGCCTCCAGCTATGGCCCCACGGCCTCGCACAGACGCAGCTTCGATTATGCGAAACAGACCTTTGCGCCCTTGCTTGAGCGCTTGAACAACGCGCTGGAGACTACTATTCCTGCGTTGCGTAAGGACCTGCTGGAGGCCGGTGCGCCCTGGGGAGCGGGGCAGCCAATTCCGACGCACTAGGCGCTGGCTGTGTATTAGTTGAGCCCGCGTAAGCGGGCTTTTTCTTTGCGGCGTGAGTTACGCCGAGGGAGTCGCAGTCCTACCGGGTACTCCCAGAAGAAGGCGTGTTGCTGTTTGTGAACGACGCACCGCGGTCCAGAATTTCAGCTAACCAGGGTTTATGTTCAGCGATCTCTGCCTTGCTCAGTCCGGTAATTTCGTAGGGTAGTACCAGCCAGTCATCGGTCTCATGGATATAGTAGTCCGGGACACGATCCGTGAGATTTTTCGCGGGCTTGTAGAACGGCACGGCGATGCGCACCTCTTCGGGCATGTTGCGTTTACTCTTTGCGGACAGACGCTGAATCACAGCTTCAATATTGCGACCGCTGCTGAAAACATCGTCTACGATCAGCAACTTGTCGTCGCGATTCATGGTTTCGTATAGGTACTGCAACCCATGCACCCGGATACTCTCGGGATTCTCGATGCTGCGCTGGTAACTCTCCATGCCACGATAGGACGTGCGGATTGCAATGTGGTCGGTCTTTATGCCCAGGTACTGCAGGCACTCCTGTACGTAAATGCCTACCGTGGATCCACCGCGCCAGATGCCAACGATAAAGTCCGGTCGAAATCCACAGTCAAAAACCTTTACCGCGAGGCGGTAGGAGTCTTCCAGCAGCGCCTCTTCCTGAACAAAGGTCTTGGGTGCTGTGATGGTGAAGTCAGCCATAAGTTGCGATCGCTGTGTCAGTGAGGTGGCTTTTTAGCCTGCGGAGACGGGAGGATATCAGGGACTGCCTGCACGTTGTTTTACGAGCACATTTCTTGCACTGAGAGGATCGTGCAGAGGCAGCGAGCGGGTCGCGGTGATTTCTTCTGCACTAAACAGCGCAATATCCGTTTGCAAGGGGTAGTAGACAGAAAAAATCCAGTTATAGATACCCGCAAGCCTTTGATCAGACAGAGGCACCTGGGAGGCGCCGGGTACGCGGGTCAGGTATGAGCGTCCTGCAGCCGATGCTGCAAGCCAGTCCAGGTCCTGCCGCAGGTCGGGCACCTCTGGAGGTGTACCCTGGCCGTTTTCAAGATGGCAGCCGCCGCAGTGCAGCAGGTAGTCACTGCGTGGGGTTGCCTGTGCGGTGCCGATCGCAACGAGTACGAGGAACAAAGTGACGGCGCAGGATCTTTGTGTCACCGCGCGCAGTTAGCCGGCATCAGTGCTGGCCTTGCCCACGACCCGCGCCAAAGTGCAGTGATAGGCGTGACTGTTCGAGCCGAAGCACCAGAGGATGCTGTTGGACTTGGACGGGAAATACACCGGTCGATCGCCTTCGGAGCGATGACAGCCGCAGCGACCGCAGGAGGATTTTCCGCAGCAGTCGTTGTAGGAGATAAGGTAATCCTGACCGTCGAGAGGGTTGTGGCAGGTGCCCACCCAGGCGACGGTGGCGGTTTCGGAGCCAGGGGGGCACTGCGTCATGCTGCCCCCGCAGCAGCTACATATAGAGCCGCTAAAGGCACAGTAGCGCCAGTAGTCACAGCTCTGTTGGTCGCCCATTTCCTGCAGTGAAGTCCCGGCCATATCGGTTCCAGCTGCTGTGTCGGGCGAGATCGGACTCTCTCCGCTCGCGCTACCGGCGGCGGGTGCCGCCAATTCGGTGCCGGGGGCTGTTTGCGCGGCAGCTTCTCTGGCCATAGGTAGCAATGGGAAGGCTCCGATACCTGTCAGCGTCGCGCCCATTTTGCCCAGGAACGAGCGTCGGGAAGTGCGTCCGGCAAAAAAGCGTACCGCGCCAGTGGTTGCGGCATCGATATCGGCGAGAAGTTGCTGTAGCAGCGCAGTGGATGTGCTCATGAGGCTTGCTCCAGTAGTTGCTCCTGCAGCATATAGTCCTGCAGGGAATCGTAGCCACTGAGCATTGCCTCGACCAGACTCTCAAGATGTTCCCGGCTATTCACCAGGCCGCGTGAACGCAATATACCTGCGTCATCGATAAGCGCAGCATAGGGCAGCTTGTCGGCACCGAGCTTCATACCCAGCTCCGATGAGATCACATAGGGATAATCGCGCAGCTCCATCTTGTTTATATAGCCTTGATGCTGGGTCAGCTCACCGCCGTCACTGGCAAAAATGAGTCGAAGTTTCTCGGTCCGCGCCATCGATTGCGCCACGGGTACTAGCTCCTTACAAATGGGGCAGTTGGGTGACACAAACAGAACCAGCAGTGCGCCAGCACCGCTGCCACCGATGCGAACGGGCTTATCGCTGATGTCGCGCAGCGACAGTTTGGGCGACGGCGCGCCAACCTCGGGTCCGCCCTCCGTCATGAGCGCGCCCGCAGGCGCCAGACGCGTATGCAAAATACCGATCTGTCTCGCCAGGGCAAACACAACAATCAGCATTAGCGTGACCACAACACCCAGCAGAGCGACGATTACTGTCAATGATTCACTGCTCATGCTGGCTCCCGCCTTGAAGGGCATTCTGGTTGTGGATGAGTTGTCCAACTATCAAATAACAAAGCCCAAGCAGCGCGGTCATCGCCACCATCGCAAGAGCGTCGTCGAGATGTAAGGCGCGAGGCGTGGCTGGCAGGACTATAGCCAGGGCAGTTAGGGCCATAGAGCCATTGCGCAGTACCAGCCAGTAGGACAGGGGCTGAGCCGTGCCTCCGCAGCCGCAATCAATGTCATGCCGACCGCGAAGCAGATTGACGAGGATCGCCATTGCGTAAATGACGAGCAGACCGCATGCGACAACGCCTGCGATGGGTCGACTTGCCGGGATAAGCAGCAGTAGGCCTGCAGCGAGTTCAAACCATGGCAAAGCGGCCGCTACCGGGGCTGCGAATGATTTTGGGAGCAATTCATAGGCTTCGAGCTGCGCTGCAAAGCGATGACGATCCGATCGTTTGTGCGAAGCAGCACTGATAAACAGCAGCGACAGCGATACGGCAATAATGAGTTGTAACAAAGGATCTATCACCGTTCACTCCAGCCTTTGAATCGTGTTTGCACCCATCTCGGTCATGCTGCGTAGCAGTCGACTCGACTTGGCATCGTGAATCAGGAGTTCCTTGCCCTCGGCGGGTGCGACAATCAGCAGGGGTTCAGCGTCGGCGGTCATTTCTACGGATACAGCCTTGGTTTTTTCGTCGAGTTCTATAACGTAGCCGCGGCGATGGGTTTCGGTGCTGAAAGCCCAAATCTGTGTACCCGGATCCTCAAACGTTTCCTGACCGCCACCTCGGTGCATGAGCGTCACCAGCATTTTTGTGGCGTCGTTGTAGGCGAAAGGCTGTCGACCGCCTATGCGCCAGTCGTCATCCGCCTCGATGGGAACGCCGTTGAGGTCAGCGGCATTGTCCTCATCTGAAGGATTGATCGTCCAGGGCTCGCTGACGTTTATTGTGCCGCCCGACACCGAGACTTCGGTTACATGCCCCTCGAGCGACATAAACATCCAGCCCTTAGCGGTAGGTACCGCGTAGTCGAACACCGGATCGTCACTCACGTTGAAGAACACGTCGCTGCGCAGCCTGTCGACTTCTTCACCGACGCTGTCTAGACGCACGTATTGAACACGGCCATCACCACAGGCCATCAGGAAACCCGCGTCCACCGGGTAGACACCCGCACATCCGGGGGTGGATATTTCGCCGACGAAGCGATCATTGGCAGTGTCCACAATGCTGACAGACATGGCCGGGGTGATATTCCATACGCCGATAAAGCGGTCTTCAACAAGACCGATCATGCCGCTGTGACCAATACCTGCTGACTTGGGTGGAATTTCAATCTCTTTTATCGGCAGCGCTGATTCCAAATCAAACACCAGTACCACGTCGGTACGTTCGCCGTAAAAGGTGCGGGTGTAAAAGCTGCCGTAAGAATAAATACGATTGGCGCCGATATGCGGCTCAAGTGCCGGGGAAAACATCGACAGGGTAAGCGTACCTTTGACCCTGCCGGCGTCACCGTCAATGAGATAGGCGATTTCTTTGCCGCGAACAGAGAACCAGTGCTCGTCTGGCGTGCTCATGGTCATGGCATCACCGACGATCGAGTCGTAAATCTGTGTATCGGCGGTCTGGGCTGCAGGGCTGTGTTGCGCGCCAAGCGCCAAGCCAAACGCTGCGCAGACTGAGACGCAAAGCGATAGGCAAGGTAAAGCTGCCACCAACTGGTGCTTCATGCTACCCCCTAGAGAGTTGAAACAGAGAGTGGGAACAGCGGTCGGTAGCCTGCGGGCTGTTTGTGTTTTTTTACCTTGCGACCGCACGAGGATTACGACGATCGTATACCAACTTACAATCACCTGGCAATTCCTCTGTCGATATCGAGCAACTAGCCATAAAAACTCAGCGTATTCCGAGTGCTGGTGCGGTGCTGCTGGTGTACGCTCTCCCTCAGATATTAGCGAGGCAAACCTTCATGGAACGATGCGGCGATGAGTGACAAGGTCTATCTCAGTGCACAGCAGCTGCTGGAGGATTCGTTCCGCCTTGGGGCGGAGGTGGTGGTGAGTGGATTCCGACCAACCATGATGATTGCGATATGGCGCGGCGGTGCCCCGGTGGGTGTCGCTGTGCAGGAGTATCTCGCTTACTGCGGGATCCACAGCGATCACATCTCGATCCGCACCTCTTCGTACACGGGGATTGATGGCCGCTCAAGCGATATTCGCATTCACGGCATGAACTACCTCATCAAAAAAGTGCAGCATGCCGATAGCTTGTTAATCGTGGATGACGTGTTCGATACGGGCCGCACCATCGACGCCGTGATTCGGTATCTGGAAGACAAGGCGCGGCTCAACATGCCACACGATGTTCGTGTTGCGGTGCCCTACTTCAAACCGACGAGGAATCTAACGCAGCGGGTACCGGATTACTATCTTCATGAGACCGAGCAGTGGTTAAAGTACCCGCATTCACTTGAGGGTCTGAGCGTCGAGGAGGTCGCGAAACACAGGCCCACGTTGTACGGCATTTTGGCGCCGCACCTGCCTGCTTCTAGCCCTTTCGGCTGAGGTCAAGCGCACTATGTTCCTCCGGTAATGGCTCGCCAGGGCGTTTCATACCGTTGAACACCAGATTCAGGCTGACAGCGCTTACACCGCCCAGAGTAATCGGATTGTTCAGGATGTCCGGCAGAAAACCGGGCAGCTGCGCAAAGTAGATGGGATTTGCCACGACCAGCATAGCCGCGCCCAGGCTGACGCCCACGGTAATCAGGTTGCCGGTCTGCTCGAAGTCCACTTTGCGCAGGGTCTGTATGCCTGTTGCCGCGATACTGCCAAACAGCACCAGCCCGCAGCCACCGAGCACCGGGGTGGGGATATTCGAGACGATTGCCGCTGCTTTAGGCGCCAAGCTTAGACCGATAAACATCACCCCGGTTACAGCCACGACATAGCGGCTACGTACGCCGGATACGCGAATCACCCCGATGTTTTGCGAAAAGGTGGTGTAGGGGAAAGCATTGAAGATACCGCCGATGATCGTCCCAATACCCTCGGCGCGTAGGCCGGCGGCGAGCCGTTTTTGATCAACCTTTTGCTCGCAGACTTCGCCAATGGCTATGTAGTCACCGGTGGATTCCACCATGGTTACTAACATAGCAAGGGTCATTGCAACGCAGGCCGAGACAGTAAATCCGGGTAAGCCATAGGCAAAGGGCAGTGGCAGCAGCAGCCAGTCTGCGCGAGCGACACCGCTGAAATTTCCCATGTCAAAGGCCGCGGCAGCGATACTGCCGAAGATCAGGCCGCAGAGAATGGCGGTGCGCGAGAGAAAATTATTGCCGTAACGCACAAGCAGGAGCACCAGCAGGAGTGTCGATAGCCCCAAACCAACCTCGGCAGCACTGGTTGCCTGCGCACCGAAACCTGCGCCGCCGCTGAGCCACATAACGGCAACCGGGAACAGGCTTACGCCAATTACCGTAATCACCGTCCCCGTGACAACGGGTGGAAACAAATGCAGCAGGCGGCTCCAAACCCCTGCCAGCAGTAGACACACGCTCCCGGCAAATATTGTTGCGCCAAACATCACGGTAATGTCGCTGGTCTGGCCGATTGCAATAAGCGGCGGGATGACAGCAATGGTGGTGCCCTGTATCACCGGGAGTTTGGTGCCGACGGCAATGCCGGGAATACCCAGTACCTGGATGAGCGTTGCGATGCCTGTGCCGAGCAGACCAGCGGAAATGAGGTAGGTAATCTGCTCTTCGGGCCAGCCCAGTGCACCGGCCAGTACCAGAGGGGTGATGACGATACTCGCGCAGGCGGCCAGCAGGTGCTGAATCCCCAGGGGCAGGCTCCAGCGTAACGGCAGCCATTCATCGACGGGGTTCGTGGCGTGCTCAGGGCTGTTAACCTGCTCAGGGCTGTCCTCAGATGAATCTCGCATCGGTCCTCAAATTCGTCGGGGGCGGGAACCTTAACTGGGGAGTCAGGCGTCGCTGCGTCGGCGTAGATCGCGGGCCCGATCACGCAGCTCGCGCAGCAGAGCATGCAGATCCAGACCCTGAAGGCGACCATCTTCAACCACGATAGCGCCATCCACGATGGTATGCACGACATCGTCCGCACGACTTGAATACACCAGGGCGGCTTGAGAGCTGTAGCGCGGCGCGCAGTGCGCATTGTTGAGATCCACTACGATCAGATCTGCCAGCTTGCCCGCTTCCAGGGTTCCGGCCCGAGGTATATGCATCGCGCGGGCCGCTTCGCGCGTAGCGAGCTGCAGCATTTGGTCGACTGTGAGCAGCTCCGGATCCAGATGGTGATTCTTGTGTGTGATCGCACCAAACTTCATTTCCTGGAACATATCAAGCGTGTTGTGGCTGGCCGGCCCGTCAGTTGCCAGCCCTACCGTAACTCCCGCTTTCAGCAATTTGCCGATCGGCATAATCCCGGAGCAGAGCTTTGCATTGCTGATGGGGCAGTGGGCGACCTTCACGTCGTGCTGTGCCAGCATCGCAATATCGTCATCGGTGAGCGTGGTGCAGTGCGCTGCCGTGAGCCGCGGCGAGAGCATGCCAAGGCTGTGCAGCCAGGCGGTTGGAGTCATGCCGTACTTGTCGCGGACGAAGCGATGCTCCTGCTGGCCCTCGGACAAATGTGTGTGGATGCTGAGGTCGAGATCCTCGGCAAGGTCCGCGCAGCGCTGCCAGAGTTCGGCGGTACAGGAGTAGGTGGCGTGTGGGGACAGCGCGACCTGTAGGCGGCCGTTCAGCGCGCCGTGATGCTCGGACACGATATCGTCGAAATGATTCAGTGCGCGAAAAGACCAGTCTCTGAGCTCGCCATACAGGCCGATATCCGCAAAGCCGTAGCCGAGCGTTGCGCGCAGGCCGATGCTGCTCAGCGCGTCAATCTCCGGGCTCACCGAATAGGCATCAAAGTGTTCGTTAAAACTGGTAATGCCGGCCAGTGCCATCTCGGCAAGGCCGGCGAGACTCGCGAGGCGCAGAGTCTCGTAGTCAAAGTTCTGTTTGAGGCGCCACATGCTCTGTAGCCATTCAAACAGCTTGGCGTCTTCATTCAGGCCGCGTAGCAGAATGTTCGAGCCAATGTGTGTGTGGCAGTTGCTGAATCCTGGCATGACCACCCGGTCTTTCGCGTCCAGGGTTCTGGTCGCCTGATAGGGGCCGATCTGCTCCTCACCGCCGACGGCGATAATCTTGTTGCCCGATACCAGCACGGTGCCCAAGGGCACCGGCGGCGCATCAGTCATGGTCAGTATTTCGCCGCCGATGATGGCCAGGTCAGCGTGGAGCATCCGGTGGTTCTTCCTTGTTCAGAGCAGCGGCGCTATGACCAGACTCACAATTGCCATTACATTGATGAGAATGTTCATGGCCGGCCCGGAGGTGTCCTTGAACGGATCGCCCACGGTATCACCCACCACGCAGGCCGCGTGGGTATCCGAGCCTTTGCCCCCCAGGTTGCCCTTCTCGACATACTTCTTGGCGTTGTCCCAGGCACCGCCCGCGTTCGCCATCATCAACGCCATGAGCACGCAACCTAGTAGAGCACCGCCGAGCATGCCGCCCAGAGAAGCAGCTCCCAGGCCCATCCCTACGACAACGGGAGCAGCCACAGCAATTACCCCGGGAAGAATCATGCGACGCAAAGCAGCGGTCGTGGCAATGTCAACGCACCGCGCCGTATCGGGCTCAGCTCTGCCTTCAAGCAGACCCGGTATCTCCTTAAACTGACGCCGGATTTCGTTGATCATCTCGAAGGCGGCGTCACCCACCGCCGTCATCGTGATGGAGGCAATGAGAAACGGAATGGTGCCGCCAATGAACAGGCCTACGAGTACCGGAGGGTTAGACAGCTCCAGCGAGAAACTGGGGTTGTTGACCTGCACCGTTTCTACAAAGGCCGCGATGATCGCGAGAGCCGCCAGGGCGGCTGCACCAATCGCGAAGCCTTTCCCGATAGCCGCTGTGGTATTCCCGACCTCGTCCAGACCGTCCGTGATTTTGCGCGTCTCATCGCCCATACCAGCCATTTCTGCGATGCCACCGGCGTTGTCGGCGACCGGACCATAGGCGTCGATAGCCATGGTAATACCTACCGTCGCCAGCATACCCACGGCAGAGATGCCTACACCGTAGAGTCCGGAGAGTGAGGTGGAAACCCAGATGATCGTAGCGAGAAACAGCACCGGCAGCACCACCGATTCCATACCGACCGCAAGGCCTGTGATCATGACGGTCGCAGGGCCGGTCTCGCCACTCTTTGCGATCTTTCTAACCGGTTTGGAGCCGGTGTAGTACTCAGTGATCAGACCGATAAGTATGCCGCCTATCGCGCCGGCCACCACGCTCCACCAAATGTTTACGGATAAACCCAGGCCCTGAATCAGGAACCAGGCGATGGCAACAAAAACGGCGGGAGCAAGCAGCGTGCCGCTGCGCAGAGCCGCCTCTGGTGCCGCGCTGGAGCGCATTCGCACCACCGCGATACCGAGAAATGAAGCGAGCAGACCAATGCTTGAAAGTGCCAGCGGCAGAAACATCATCTCCGCCTGCCGGTCGATGGTCATGGTCGACGCTATCGCAATACAGGCAATCATCGAACCGCAGTAGGATTCGAAAATATCCGATCCCATACCGGCAATATCGCCCACATTGTCGCCGACGTTATCCGCGATTACCCCCGGATTGCGCGGGTCGTCTTCGGGAATGCCAGCTTCGATTTTGCCGACCAGATCGGCGCCAACATCAGCGCTCTTGGTGAAGATGCCCCCGCCGACCCGGGAGAACAAGGCCACCACAGAAGCACCCATGCCAAAGCCGTGGATCGCGTGCGCGGTCTCAGGATCACCACCAAAATAGTAGTAAAGACTGCCAAGGCCAATGAGACCCAACGAGGCAACGCAGAGCCCCATGATCGACCCACCGTAGAAAGCGATGTTCAGGGCCTCGGCCTGACCGTGGTTATGCGCGGCCACCGCTGTGCGAACATTTGCCTTGGTGGCAGCGAGCATCCCGAGGAAGCCTGCGGTGGCGGACGACAGGGCGCCAGCGGTGAAGGCGATCGCAGTATTGGCACCCAGAGGTGACACAAATATGGCGAGTAGCAGCACCGCGGAAAACATGGCGAGCATCGTGTATTCACGACGCATGAACACCATAGCGCCCAGGTGAATCTGGTCGCCGATCTTCTTGACCTTGCCGTCGCCGTGGTTGTGGCGAATCATGAGGTGATAAATAATGAAAGCGACCGCAAGGCCTACGGCGCCGAGGAGAGGAGGGTAGAGCAGGTAGTCAAATAGCACGATGTCTCTTCCTTGTTATAGTTTTTGTGGCCCATACAGTATAAATAAGGAATCACCAGTTAAGTAGTGGGCCAGCTGGCTGGAGTGCGATGCTGGTCGAGGAGGCCCGAGCGCAGAGGCGGGCTGACTTAGTTTGGGTTGGGAATGACTTCAAGCTGATATGCCGCCGTGTTCCAGAGCGGTACTGTTGACATGCTGTGCTTAAAGCTTCCGCTGGTCTCTTTTGTGCTGTATGCAAGATAGATTAGTGACTGGGTCGTTGCGTCGAATATTCGGCGAATCTTGACGTTTTTAAGAAAGATGCTTTTTGATTTCTTGAAAACGATATCGCCATTCTTGGATTTATCTATCTCGCTAATCATCGCAGCGGTGATATCACCTGTCTGTCGGCAGCTGACCCCGGAGTCGGATGGGTCGGAGAAGTTCAGGTTCGCTTCTATTGAAGAAATATGGCAGGTAACCCCGGCTACTACTGGGTCCTCGAGTACCTCTATCTTGATGTCCTTGGTGGTGAAAAAGCCCAGGGAGACATCCCCGACCTCTTCGTTTCCGCAGGACGCCAGACCGAAGGTGAGGGGTAAAACTATCAGACGGAGGAGTTTCATTGCGTGCGAAGGCCTTTGTTGTTCAAGGGTTGCAGCGTCCATGCTCGTAGACGCCTGGCTAGGGTGTTGCTTTAGCTGGGCTTACGCGGCTGGCTGCACGAATATCCACGCCATTCGCCCAGGTCGCGTGCGTGCCACTACTGATTCGATAGGGGAGAATGATGCGGCATACCGGTCCCGCCTCAATGTCCTGCGCATCAATGAGTATGGCCTCTGACTGGTCTGCATTCATATCCGTAACAAAGCTCAGCAGGTAACCATCGTCTTCAGAAGTCGCGTTAACGCGGGGTGCGAACGCGGCCTCACTGCCATAGCGGCCCTCGCCAAGCTGGAGAGTTGTGGACTTTCCGGTATCCGCATCGAACTTGGTAAAGCCGGTAAACAGGAACCAGTCTTTTTTGGGCACGGCGCTGTAGCTGTAGCGGTACTTCTCTCCCGCATAGCGTTGGTTGATCGTGCCGAACTCGAGTGTTCGCCCATCGAGCCGCTCTTCCCTGGTGGCTCCCGTGCGTAAATTGAAGCGCCAGCGATGGATTCTCGGTTTTATCTGGGTTTGTGCCAGGTACGCCATCATGCGCTCATAGCCGGGCGGTGCGCCCGGGATTTTTCCGGGCTCCGGCTGGTCTTCAAAATAGCCGTCCAGCACGATCTCGTCGCCTTCTTCCCAGGCGTTGATCCAGTGCAGCACAAAGGTTGGCGAGGCTTCGAACCAGCGAATGTCCCCCGGTTGTCCCAGACGTGGAATGATTGCGAAGCGGCTGGGCAGATCATGCATGCGCGCAGCGTGCACGTTGTTTTTTAACAGGTCTTCATCCCAAAAAAGAGGGAAGTCATTGAGAATGGCGTAGTTTTTGGTAAACGCCATATCGTGCGGTAGCCGCGGGCCGGGTAGAGGGATGGGTACATAGTGTTTGAGGCGGTTGTCGGCCCCCACGACGCCATAATGCATATAGGGCGCGTGTTTGGAGTAGTTGAAGAACAGTAGTTCGCCGGTTGCTTGGTCTACCTTGGGGTGCGCGGAGATACCATCCAGAGGTACCCAGGACTCTGTACCTAACTGCTCTAACGTGTAGGGGTCCAGCCGATAGCCCTCGCCGCATTGGTAGAACGTCGACAGCACTTTGCCTGCATGCACAATCACATCCGTGGAGGAGTTGTCCTTCAGGCCCTCCTGTGCCCCCCAGCCCGGGCGGGTCGAACGCTCCGGTGACTCCATTAGCCCGGCCCAGAGCGATGCGCCGGCTTCCTGCTCAGCGACAAAGCCTTTGGTTTGCACAAAGCGATTGCGGTACTCGGCTTTGCCGTCGGCAATGCTCAGCATGTGCAGCATGCCATCGCCATCGAAGGGGTGGTAGCGCCCAATCGGAGCGTGGATCGGGTTCTCGGTATTTCTGAGGTACACGCCATCGATATCGTCGGGTATCTCGCCGATTATGCGCATGTCGCTGGCGTTGCATTCGATGTAGTTGGGCGTCCAGGCGTCCTTGAGGTAGGGGTGTTCTGAGCGGTCGATGCTCGGGCTGAGTTCCGCAATGGTCTCTAAGCGCATGACTTTACTCTGCTGCCTTCTTTTACACGTGTCGCTTCTTGCATCATAGCGCGCCTCATTTTGCTTCGGCCCAGAGCATCTCATCAACTATGCGCACGCTACACTCGAATCTTCTTCATCCACCACCAGGATTTCAGTGGGTGGATCCTCCAATGCTTCAGCCACAATTCTGGCATAGAGTTTGACGATCCCGTCATAGTCGCCTGTCACACTTACCGTAACCGTGATTGTACCGTCCGGGCCCGCACTCGCACTCGCAGGCATTACCGTTGCATTGCTAGTAGGCTCTACACGGAAACTGACATCACGACCTCGATAGGGAGTAGCAACGCCATCGGCGTTCTCGCGAGTCAACAAGAACACGAAAACACGCTGCCCCTGGAATGGGATGGTCTGCGCCGGCGTCCGCCAACTGCCTATGAAGCAAACAGGTGCTTGGCAAAATGAGAGCATCTTGGTCAGCGCACTCAGCGCCACCTCTCAAATACTTTGCATCCTGAAACCTGGTGATGCCGCCACCGCGATAGGCGGTAAGCTGAGAGTAGACCACGCGGGAGCTTAGCGCCGGGTTTCTTTCAACACTAAGGGAAATGAGAGGTGAGCGATCAGACTATGATCCGAGGAGTACTGGGAGAACACACAGGCATGAACGCGATGAAATATCCATACTCTGGGATTTTCGAGCTTATGGGTTGCAAGATTTGTGGCGGCGGCGAACACCGGCCCTATGGACGATGGGGGGCTGCCTTGGTCAGCAAGACTCCCCATCGGGCTTTGCAATATCCTTCCTAGCGGTAACCGGCTTCGTTGGGGTCGATGATCACTTCGATCACGCTGGCGTCGCTGGTGTAAGCGCTGTTATTCGATACGACTACTCGGCCCTGCCCCTTGTACAGAAGCATTGTGCGTACCGAGTCCTTGCCACGGAAATTGAACGGTATAAAGCTCTTGCCGGTGACGTATGCGGTCGTAGACGAAGGCGGTCCACAGCGCGCCATTATCTGGCTTTGGCTCATGCCAACGGTGGCGATCGCGATGGTCTCCTTGCCCGCCGGGGCGTCCAGGCTTTTGGTGAGTCGGTCGTAGGCATTGTCTGCGTTTGCTTTCACTGTTGCGAGGCTTACGCTGCCAGCCTTGTACTGCGGCGTGTCCGAAGTCGGCCCCAACTGTTTCACCGCTTTCTTCGCGTACTTCTTTATCTTCCGGCTCGCTTTGCTGCTGTTAATTGTATCGAGAACGCCCACATAGCGGGGGTTCCCCGATTCGCCCAGAGCACGTGTGGCCCAGGCTGCAGCGTCGACCCACTCGCCTTCCCTGGTATAGTTTTTCAGCGTTGTCTCTGCGAGCGCATCGAGCACAGTGGTGTTCTTAATGTTCTCTGCAATGACGCCGCGCGCCGCAGCACGAAACTCTTCGGCATTGCCGCGGCTCATTTGATAGAGCGTGAAGTCCTCGGTGGATGTTAAAGCGCTCGCCATGCCACTTAGTGACAGGCAGAAAGCGAATGCGGACAAAATAAGGGATCTGGAGATAGTGGTATTCACTCTTTTTATACCTCGGTGATTGAGAATGTAGGTGGAGTAGCCGGAGGCAATAGACTTTTGAAAGGCTATTGCCTGGGTGTGTTAATACTTTTTTCTTCGCAAGTCTCACAAAAAACCATCCTAGCATCGCTGCGAAACGGCCAACAAGACCGCGCACCGAGCTTTCTTTGTCTGAATGCTCATTGTGTGACGCATCCCTAAAAGTTGAGCGGCGCAGCTGGCGGTTTAAGGACTGCTTGCCAATTCGGGTGCCGTGAGCAGCGCGATGTCGATAGGGCGTTTCGTGTGCCTATGAATCGCGCAGCAACAGAATGAGGTGAATGTCTCGCATATCTTGATAGAGTGCCGCCTTTCGACTGTCTCACGTAACTGGATTGCCGACATCGGAACTGCGTAGGCCAATACGATTGATATACAGGAGTTTCAGAGCACTGCGCTGGCCTGGTTAAGTGGGTCCGTCGCGACTCTGGCGGTGTTCGGTGGTGCACTCGGCGTGGGCTTGGGTTTTGGTCTGCAGTAAATTGCTTCGAACTTCATCTCGGGCATCATTCTCCTTCTGGACCGTTCGCTATCTATTGGGGACCACGTGGAACTGGAGTATGGCCGTGCAGGCACGCTACGCGAGCTGAACATGCGCTTTGGCGTGCTCGAAACCTATGCCGGCAAAGACGTGGTGGTGGAATACGAGGGCATCGACGACGGCGCAAACCGTGTCGAAGCGGATCTCCTGCTCTCAAATTCCCACCTTTTTCGGGATAAGGATGGCTATGAGTTTCCCTTCCCGCAGCGGGAGGTGCGTCTGCTGGAGACGTGAGCGTGAAGATGGTTCACGAATGTCCGATATGTAATTGGCTTCAGCTCTCCATACGTTTCTTTAGCATCTCGCCGGCCTCCTGGTAGGTTTCAGGAAGTTCCTCAAGAAACGCGCTCGGCTGGAATGCGGGCTCATACTGCATCAGGACAGGCAACAACAGTGCGACGGGGATTTCCCGAAAGCGCCGTGTATCGCGAAACTCCTGAATAGGAACCCTAGCGGACGCCATGTCCTCGTGTGGGTTACTGGTTTTGCCGATCGTCATCCCTCGAGGATCGACAATAACAGTGCCTTCGGTTTTTCCACCAGCCGCGTCCATAAAACCGATGTTGTCCGGCGATACAGAATTGCCCACACCGATTGTGTAAATCCTATTATTGAGCGCGCTCTGCATTGCTGATTCAGCGTTGGAGCCACCGGTAACGCTCATCACCAAAATCTCCGCACCCTTGAGGGCAAGGCACTGGTAGAGCATTGGTTCAAGGCCGACGGCGGTGATGGCGATGTTGCCGATATCGGTGCGTGCAACGGGTAGGGTTGCATCCCAGCCATACATCTCCACAAACCGGTCGAGGGTGTTGTAAACGGTGCTGCCAATGAGGGCGCCTGCGCCGAAAAGGCCGAGGATGTTGCGTGCTTTCCACTGTTTGCTGACGATGCTGCCGTCTGGCCCAGTGAGCACGGACATGTTGATGATATGACCCGGCCACGCCTCGTCTCTTGCGTAGCAGCCCCAGGATATGTAGCAGCCATAGCGTTTGGCTCGCTCTCCTATTGCCTCGGATTCCGGTCCCGGTAATTCGAAGGCAATTCGTTGCAGCTCTTTGCGTGACCAGGGGTTCCAGCCCTGAATCGGGAACTCGTGGAAACACAGCAGATCTTTCTTGAAACCCCAGCGCCGCTCGTTGCCCCATTCCTCTGGCGAACCCTGTGCCAGATCAATGAGCTTGAGGAAATGATCCATGCTGTCCCGCTGGCTGTTCTTCAAATCGGCAAGATCCAGGGTCTTGACCCGGGATTGCACTGCACCGATACCAATGCTGCTCTGGCGTAAAGGCGTGGATTCGTAGCGGCCACGTCGTGCAACAGAAATCTCGTCGTAGGATTTTGTCGCATCGTCCTGGCCA
Organism: Congregibacter sp.; assembly: GCA_045105635.1. Taxonomy (GTDB): domain Bacteria; phylum Pseudomonadota; class Gammaproteobacteria; order Pseudomonadales; family Halieaceae; genus Congregibacter. The sequence goes on along the minus strand of JBGCDU010000010.1, from coordinate 225,173 downwards.
GCCAAGCCTTCATCGCGGGCGCTGATTATCGCATCCCCCTGCGCTCGGGCGGATGGGACGCCTGCACCAGATGCCAGGCCAGCCAGGCCAGCGGCGGTGGCGCCAGCAAGTAGTCGACGGCGATCGCGATCTATTTTTTTATCGTAGTTGCTCATGGCACGATTCCTATAGCGGTGGACGTTATGTGTATGCGGAGCGCTTCGGGCAATTCGGCATGTGACAACATCTCCGCTAGGGTGACGCGACCCCGTGATTCCATGCCAAATGCCTCTGGGTGGGGCGTTGGGTCGCTGCTGCTTACGGATTCCATGTTGCTCAGGTAGTCGCAGCGTCTCTTCGAGCTAGTGCCGGCACCGCATGCGTGATTACATCCCAGTAGCTGTTCGCCACCGCATGTGGGTGATCCGCATAGAACCCCTTTGCGACTAAAGCGTTATGCAGAGACCGCAGCTGCCAGGAAGGCGTGCTCGGCAAGAGATGGTGTTCCGTATGGTAGTTGACATTATTGGGTGCGAAAACAAGTCGCTCCAGCCAGTTCGCGCGCGTGGTTCGGGTGTTTCCGCGCGGGTCTTCATCGTACAAGGCGGCTACGTTGCCGTGCTCTGCAAGTTGTCGAATTCTCGCCACCAACAAATAAGAAGTGAGATAACTGAGCACCCACAGCAAATACAGCGCAGGCACACCTATCAACCACAGCAATAAAAACAGCGCGGCATTTGCCAGCAATCCACGACTCAGAGCACCGTTGCCTTCTCCTTCTCGCATCATCGCGCGGTTCCCGATGCCGCTAAACAATCCGGCAAGCAACTTAATGCCGGTGCGGCCGGTCACATCCCGCAGGATTTTGCGCTTAAAACTGGATTTGGAGATAGGGTAGTTTTCGTAGTTGGGTAGATCTGGATCATCGTGCGTGCCGGCCAGGCGGTGATGTTCTCGATGCGAGGCGGCGTACGCATCGCAGTCGCCCAGCACCGGAAAAGCGCAGAGCCATTGCCCGACCAGCTCGTTCAGGCGCTGGGTTTTAAACAGAGTCTTGTGGCCCGCCTCATGCATGAGTATCGATAGGCCCAGCTGTTGGCCGCCCAAAAAAACAATGCCTAAAACAATCGTCAGTGGGTTGGTCCATACAGTGACAACGGTGAAGATTGCCCCAACGAGTAGCCAATTGCGCAGTACCAGCCAGGCGCCCTGGAGATCACTGCGCTCGGTGAACGTGGCCAGTTCGTCTGGGCTTAGGTAATCAGGTGCTTTCATGGGCCATCTCTCGCAACTGTTGTGCTGCTGATTTCGTCAAATGTAACATGCCAGGACGTAATCTGACTGCTGTTGTTATATTGTGTGGTGCTAAGATTTGCCCATGAATTATGCCCTTTCTTATAAGCAGCCCACCCCCAAGCGGCTTGTGTTGTCGCTGTTGAGTGCCCCGGGCATGGAGTCGATCACGGCGCGGCAGTGCGTGGACTGGGGTTGCCTGTTCACTATTGACCCCGCCGCCATGCGAGTTGCGGTGGGTCGCATGGTTAAAGATCAGTATCTGAGCAGCCGGCGTCGCGGTGTTTACGCTATTGGGCCTAAGGGTGTGGTGCTGAGTCGAACCGCGCGCAGTTGGGTGGACGCCGAGCGCCGTGTCTGCGACTGGGAGGGCGCCTGGATACTGGCGCAAACAGCGCATCTTGGGCGCAGTAATAAAGCGGCACTGCGCTCGCGAGAACATGCGCTTCGGCTGGAGGGATTCGCGCAGCTGCATGCGGGGATTTGGTGCCGCCCCGGGAATTTTTCCGAGCCGTTGGCTACCACGCGAAAGCGCTTGTTGTCCCTGGGTCTGGACGCGTCGGCGCTGATCTTGCGTGTAGATGAGTTACTGGGCATGCTGGTAGAGCCGCAAACGCTGTGGCCTCGTCGTGAGCGGGAAGAGCGCTATGCCATGCTCACAGAGGCGATGCGTGAGAGTGTGCAGCGTCTCGCTGATTTAGACGTTGAAGACGCGGCGCGCGAGACTTTCCTGATTGGCGAGGCAGTTATCCGCCAGATCAATGCGGATCCGCTCTTACCGGACGCGATGATTGATGCGCTCGCGCGGCGTACAATGATAGCAACTATGCTTGAATACGATGTGCGGGGCCGTGACGCCTGGACACGTTTTCAGCAAATGTCTGAGTGACTTTTTACCCTGTCTCAATACGGACCCTTCATTTTATGAGCGATATCACCTACGTACCTCCAGCAGTCTGGACCTGGGATACAGAGAGCGGCGGAAAGTTTGCGAACATCAATCGTCCTGTTGCCGGGGCCACGCATGACAAAGACCTACCGGTGGGTGAGCATCCGCTGCAAATCTATTCCCTGGCAACCCCGAATGGCGTCAAAGTCACGGTTATGTTGGAAGAGCTGCTCGCACTCGGGCATACCGAGGCGGAATACGATGCCTGGCTTATTAATATCCAGGACGGCGATCAGTTCAGCAGCGGTTTTGTCGACGCCAACCCCAATTCCAAGATCCCCGCCATGGTCGATCGCAGCGGCGCAGAGCCTGTGCGTGTGTTTGAATCAGGCGCTATCCTCATGTATCTGGCAGAAAAGTTCGATGTGTTTTTACCCAAGTCACTAACCGGGCGCGCTGAGTGTTATTCCTGGTTGATGTGGCAAATGGGTAGCGCGCCATTTTTGGGCGGCGGTTTTGGGCATTTTTATGCGTATGCGCCGGAAAAGTACGAGTACCCCATCAATCGTTATGCTATGGAAGTAAAACGCCAGATGGATGTGCTGGAGCGCAACCTTGCTGACCGGCGCTATCTCTGCGGCGATGACTACACGATCGCAGACATGGCGACGTTCCCCTGGTACGGCGCCCTGGCGCTCGGCAAGCTTTATGAAGCTGGCGAGTTTCTGGATGTGAGCTCCTACACCAACGTTGTGCGTTGGGCCGAGGAGCTTTTTGAGCGGCCGGCATCCATTCGTGGACGCAGGGTGAATCGCGTTTGGGGGGACGATGAGCTGCAATCCGCCGAGCGACACTCGGCGGCCGATCTCGATACTTGAGAAGGCCAGCACCATTGGCGCCCAACATTACTTATACTTACCAGCCAACATCATACTTACAAGCTAACATCGCGCCGCAGTCTTCCGAAGGCGACGCAAGAACAGACAAGCGTAGCTCGCAGCTACAACGAGGGATGACATGATTCGTTTGCGCGTAAACGGGCAAGAGCAGGAGCTAGATGCCGATCCGGCAATGCCTTTGTTGTGGGCCATACGGGAGAACCTGGCAATGACCGGGACCAAGTTTGGCTGCGGGATCGCCCAGTGCGGCGCCTGCACGGTCCACCTGAACGGGCGCGCAGTGCGCAGCTGTGTGACGCCGCTGTCCGCGGCCGAGAATGGCGAGGTCACGACCATTGAAGGCCTGGCTGCGCTTGCCACCGGCGATGATGGCAGCGACTTACATCCCCTGCAGCAGGCTTGGATTGCCGAGCAGGTGCCGCAGTGTGGCTACTGTCAGTCCGGTCAGTTGATGAGCGCGGCGGCTTTGCTGGCTGAGAATTCCAACCCCGATGATGCGGCAATAGATGCGGCAATGTCTGGCAACGTCTGCCGTTGCGGCATGTACTCGCGCATTCGCAAAGCGATCAAAGTCGCCGCCAACGCGAGTGGTGTGCAGACCTTTGATCCTGTTGCTTCGGTGACAGCTTCGGTGACAGCTTCGGTGACGCAGGAGGTAAATCATGGGTAAGTGGACGAGACGTGCGTTTATCACTACCGGTGTTCTTGCCGGCGGTGCCCTTGCGGTAGGCGTGGCCATCCGGCCGGGGCATCTTGCGCCTAAGCTGGCGTCCAGAATGACCAGGGACGGCGAAATCCTGGTGAATACCTGGGTCAAGATCGGCGCTGACAACAAAGTGACGCTGATCGCTGCGCACGGTGAGATGGGGCAGGGTGCGCATACCACGCTGACGCAAATGCTCGCCGACGAGTTGGACGCCAACTGGGACGACGTCAGTTACGAAGAAGCGCCGGCGATCGACGAGTACGCCAATTGGGCGCTAGGAAAGGGCTTCCTGCTCGGTGGGGCAGATATCCCCGAGGCGCTTGTACCGACAGTCAATGGCGCGTTTGTTCAACTCTCCAAGGTAATGAAACTGCAGATCACCGGTGGTAGTTCATCTGTTCGCGCAACGGGTGTTTACGGTATCCGTGTGGCCGGCGCGGCAGCGCGAGAGCTATTGCTCGACGCGGCCAGCGAAGCCTGGGGGGTACCTGTCGCTCAGCTGGATGCCAAAGATACTCACATTATTGATCGCGAATCCGGCAAGCGCGCACCGTTCGCGGAGTTTGCGCAAGCGGCCGCGGAGCACAAGCCCTCGCCGACGCCAAGACTCAAGTCGCCTGAAGAATTCCGGGTGATGGGCCGCAGCAAGCCTCGCTTCGATATCCCGGCCAAGGTAGACGGCAGTGCGCAGTTTGGGATCGACGCGCAGGTGCCAGGCATGAAGCACGCGGCTATTCTTGCAGCGCCGGTGTTTGGAGCCACACTGGTAAGCGTGGACGCTTCAGCCGCCGAGCGCATGCCCGGTGTACACAAGATCGTGACATTAGACGCAGCAGTATCCGTCGTAGCCGATAGCTATTGGCAGGCCAGCCAGGCGCTCAAACAGGTGGATATCGAGTGGTCTGCCACTGAGAATGACACGGTGGATTCCGCGGCGCTGTTTGAGCGTTTTGAAAACGGCCTTGCGCTTGCCGCACAGGATGGTGAAAGCGATGAGTTCTTTGCTGAGGGCGACGTGGACGCTGCGTTTCAAAATGCGGCCGCGACAGTTGAAGCCACTTACAAAGTGCCTTATCTGGCGCATGCCTGTATGGAGCCTATGAACGCCACAGCCAGTGTCACAGCCGATAGCTGTGACGTCTGGATTGGCTCGCAAAACCCGCTGGGATTTCGCTACGAGGTAGCCGAAGCCCTGGAAATGGACGTGGAGAAGGTGGCGCTTCACCAGTACTACATGGGTGGCGGCTTCGGTCGCCGAGCTATGTCCGATTCGGCGGTGCAAGCAGCGCTGATAGCCCGGGATGCGGGTGTACCCGTCAAGCTGATCTGGTCGCGAGAAGAGGATGTGCGCCAGGACCACTACCGGCCTGCGGTCGCCTCGCGTTTTCGCGCTGCGCTGGATGAGCGCGGGAACATTACCGCCTGGGACAATATTTACCATGAGAAGCATGATCCGCCCGACGCCGCACGCGTGCCCTACGCGGTGCCTGCGCAAAAACTTCGCATAGCCGATATACCAACCCACGTACCCTTCGGTCCCTGGCGCAGCGTAGATCACTCACAGCACGGATTTTTCACCGAAGGCTTTTTCGACGAGGTGGCTACGGCCGCGGGTCGAGATCCTTTCGAGATGCGTATGCAAATGCTGAAAGACAAGCCGCGGCATCAGAAGGTGCTGCGCACTGCCGCTGAGAACGCCGGCTGGGGTGAGGCGCTGCCAAAAGGGATGGGGCGGGGAATGTCGCTGCAGGAATCCTTTGGCTCGCTGGTCGCGCAGGTGATCGATGTACGAGTTGCGGGTGGGAACATTGAAGTCGAGCGCGTGGTTTGCGTGATTGACCCAGGCTTTGCGGTCTCCCCCGATGGGCTTATGGCTCAGATGGAGTCCGGGATCACCTTTGGGCTTACAGCGGCGCTCTATGGCGAGATCAGCATCGAGAACGGTGCGGTCAAGCAGAGCAACTTCCACGATTACCCAATGGTGCGCATGCACAACTCGCCATTGATCGAGACCGAGATCATCAACAGCGGCGAAGCCTGGGGTGGTGCCGGTGAGCCCGGCACACCGGGTGTCGCGCCGGCGTTGGTTGCCGCGGTGTTTAACGCCACCGGTGTGCGCGTACGGGAGTTACCACTGGCCAAGCAGGACTTTAGTGACTTTAGTTAATGGCACTGCCGCCATTCACAGTCTGGCATAGGGTGAGGCCGATACTGGCGGCCTGGTAGGTCGGTCTTGGCGGCCGGACCGCACTGTCGACCTCACGTTGCAGCCAGTTTATTTCCTGCAGCTGGCCCAGCGACTGCGACAACGCGCGGTCCGATACCGAAAGCAGGTCCGTCTTGATTTCGGTAAACCGTCGCGGCGCCGCAGTCACCGACAGGATGGGCAGCGTCCAGCAACGTCTGAGCGGTGCAAACTCCGCGTCACTGGGGACCGCTCGCACAAGGTTTCCAGCGACCCTTGCAATCTCTATCCCTGTAGCGGTCAGCCGATACTCTGGCCGCAATGGATGGCCGTGCCCCGGATTGCGTTGCAGCAAGCCCAGGTCAATCAGGTGCGACAGACTTTTGGCGAAAGCGGTTCGATTGGCCTCTGTCGCAGCAAGCAAGGGCGCCTGTCTACCCGCTACCCCGGAATCAAGCAGCGCTAATATATCCAGCGACCATGCGCGCGAGGTGATCTTGACAAGCGATTTTATGTCCATAAAATATAGTAACTATAATTAGTACACAAAGGATAGCCCTATGGCCGTTGTTTCTGTAGATCACACCATCACCATTGCTATGTCCGTCCGCGATCGCGAGCTGAGTGCTGCGTGGTACAGAAAGATGCTCGGCTTCACACTCATTTATCACAGCGATGAGGCTGGATGGAGCGAGTTACAAACCAGGACAGATGGCGTCACGCTGGGTCTTGGTGAGCAGGCCGAACCCGCACCTGGTAATACGGTTCCTGTATTCGGTGTCCCGGACATACAGTCTGCGCGCAAGGCGCTTGAAGTTGCCGGTGTACGGTTTGACGGGGATACTGAGACCATAGACGGCATGGTGAGTACAGCCACGTTTTTCGATCCCGACGACAACGCGCTAATGCTGGCGCAAGACTTATCAGGCTAATGTCGGGCTAATGTCGGGCTAATGCCGGGCTAATGCCGGGCTAGTACCGACCTAGTACCAGGCTAAGGCTGCGCTCAGTGATGGTAACGAAGCTGCACGATAAAAAGGTCGTCATCCTGTACCCGATACACCAGACGATGCACCTCTGTGATTCGTCGGGACCAGTATCCCGACAGCGCATGTTTCAGGGACTCGGGATTGCCAAGGCCCTCAAACGGATGCTCAGCGATGTCCTTGATCAGCTCCCGAATACGTTTTAGCGCCTGCTTGTCGGTTCTCTGCCAGTACAGGCAATCCTCCCAGGCGTTTTGAGCGAAGATCAGTCTCATTCGAGCATCACCCGAACACTGCCCAGACCCGCACTCAGCTCTTCGATTGAATCAATGAGCCTGCGGGTGTTCTTGGCGCTACGCAATAAATAGGCGGTCTCTTCAAGCGCTTTATAGTCTGCCATCGATATCATGACTACCGTGTCTGCGCCTGCCCGGGTAATAGCGATAGGTGCGTGGTCGTCGCATACCTGCTTCATGACTTCGGCAAATTTATCGCGGGCCGATAGATAACTCATGCTCTCCATAATCAAACCTGTAGATGTAGAGAAAAAGGGCCGCTAGCTCAGAGGTTTTTCCGATGCCGAGCAAACAGCAGGCGGTGCAACAAGGGTTCTCAGTCCTGCGCTAACTGATACCCGGGCGTTGACTTCGACAAGACTATTTCATCTTCGGTCATTCCCTCGGCAACCCCCTCAAATAGCGGGGTCGAGAGGTAGCGCTCGCCAGTATCGGGCAGCATTACCAGAATCACCGAGCCATCGGGCGCGTCTTGCGCCACCTGCATGGCAATGGCAAAAGTTGAGCCCCCTGATACACCGGTAAATATGCCTTCCTCTGCGGCCAGACGCTTTGACCAGGCGATACCATCAGCGCCGGCCACCGGCAGCAGTTCGTCGTAAAAGCCATTATCCAAAGATTCCTGTAACACCAGTGGAATAAAGTCCGGCGTCCAACCCTGAATCGGATGCGGCTCAAAAGCCGGGTGGCTGACTGTCGGAGAGCCCGCGTCGTCGCGTTCCTGCGCATGCCCCGAAGAAACAATAGCCGCGTTCACGGGCTCGGTCAGGATAATTTTCGTCTCCGGGCGTTCTTTACGAAGCACACGGGCAACGCCAGTCACAGTGCCGCCGGTGCCATAGCCGGTTACCCAGTAGTCGAGGCGTTCGCCCGCAAAGTCTGCGATGATTTCGGGGCCGGTGGTGTTTTCGTGGATGTCCGCATTGTCGCCACTTTCAAATTGACTCGCCAGAAACCAGCCATTGGCCGCGGCGAGTTCGCGCGCCTTGTTGTACATGCCAAGGCCTTTTTCAGCCTTCGGTGTCAGCACCACCTGTGCACCCAGGAAGCGCATGAGCTTGCGCCGCTCAACCGAGAAACTTTCGGCCATAGTCACAACAAGTGGATAGCCTTTCACTGCGCAGACCATGGCCAGCCCGATGCCCGTATTGCCTGAAGTCGCTTCCACAACCGTCTGCCCCGGTGCCAGGCGACCTTCGCGCTCTGCGGCTTCGATGATATTGGTGGCTAGCCGGTCCTTCACCGATGCAGCGGGGTTAAACGACTCGATTTTGACGTAGACAGTGACGTTGGAGGGGGCGATCCGGTTGATTCGGACGCAGGGCGTGTCGCCAATGGTGTCCAGTACGCTATCGTAGAGTCTGCCTCGGCCTTTGGTCTGGCGAATACTCATTATTAGTTTCTCCCTTGGGTATTGTAGGAACAGCCTTTGAATGGGCCCATCTTTAACTTAGCACTTGCGCACAGCTCTCGCGAACTCGCTGTATCGGGCGTTTCCTCAAAGGTGCGAATGTTCGTGGTGCATGGCGCTGCATGCAGTTTGCGTCTGGTGCGCGGATGCGTTGACCATTAAGCTGTGGCGATGCTCAGGATATCTTTACTGTCGCTGCTGCTGGCTTGTTATGTAGCGTATGCAATGCCGGGGGCGCTGGCACACTCTCCCGAATACTTTGGTCGCAAGTACGTTTTGGTGGACGAAGACCCGGCCATCAAACCGAAACTCGATTGCGGGGGAGATGCACGAGTCCAAGGCCAGCAACGCGCTACCGCCTTGCAGGAGGATCTTGAGCCGCGGCAGCTTGGGGAGGGTGCGTACGCGATGGGCCCGACGGATGACCTCGGCGAACTCGGCGGCTTGTTTGCAGATTTATGCAACCATCCTGCTGCGCTTAAAAATTATCGCGAAGCGCTGCAGCGGATGCGCATTAACGAGGGTCTGCTGAGCAAAGGTCAGATTCCGTATCTTAACGCGCTGGCGGACAGTTCCCAGGCTATTGGCGATTTTCGCTCCGCGCAGCTGAATCACCGATACATTTTCCGTATTCACAATCAAGGCCAGGGACCGCTTAGCGCTCAGGCACTGGACGATAGCCTCGCGTATTTCAGTCGGGCGCGGCAGATTTTTATCGATCCGCGCTGGCGTGGCGAGGTAAGCCTGTTCTACCAGGCATTTATGGACAACCAAACAATGTTCGAGGTGCAAGCTGAGCTCAATCAGGTCGACTATGCGACGATGGAAGCGCTGGGACTCAGTCATCTCTACAATCTGTATCTGCTTCTCGGGACTGAAATCTTGCAGTTACAGCCGAATGGCCCGTCGGGGGCGAGTGCTGCCCTGCATCTGGTGAACGGAGATCATAATCTTGCGTACTCCAAAGGTATTCGCTTACTGGATAATTTGCTGGAGCGTGCGGCAGATCAACCCGCTGTGAGTCGGGCCAGACTGTATCTGCGTTTGGGCAATTGGCATCAGTGGAACGGTAAATGGCGGCGTGCCTGCAAAATGTATACACAGGCCTGGTTGCTCGCTGATGGTGCGAGCGGGGCGGCTTTGCGTCAGCAAATGAGCAAGCCTGCGGAGTTGCCCGAGGAGGCTTCGCTCTGGGTCTCTCTGCTGCGTTCAGATGTGATGGTAAAAGCGGTGGTTGAGGCAAGTTTCAGAGTGTCTGGCAGTGGGAACGTCAGTGCAGTCGATACCACGCGCCTCGATGAGGGTAGCTCAGCCCTCGCAGGCACTATCAATCGCTGGCTGCGCGACTCGCACGCGCGTCCCGCGATCGTGGACGGTGCCTGCGTGGCCGGTGAGTTGAGTGGTCGGACGTACCGATTGTTGCGCTAGATACAAAGCGCGGGCTGATAAAGCACTAAACTAAAAGACCGAGTAAACGCGCCTTATAAAAAGTACAAAAAAGGATAACTCTAAATGCAGCAAGAGCTAGACGCGGACTATCTGATCATTGGTTCCGGCGCGGTGGGAATGGCCTTTGCTGATGTGATCCTCGCGGAGTCGGATGCGACGGTCATTATGGTCGACCGCTACGCCAAACCCGGCGGTCACTGGAACGCGGCTTACCCGTTTGTGCAATTGCATCAGCCTTCGCAGTTTTACGGTGTCAGCTCCAGGGAGCTCAGTGGTGGGCGGCTGGAGCGGGGCGGTTTAAACGACGGGCTCAATGAGCTGGCCACGGGCGCCGAAGTCAGTGCCTACTTCGATGACGTGATGCGGCACCAGTTTCTGCCGACGGGTCGTTTGCAGTATTTCCCTATGTGCGATTACCACGCTGATGGACGCTTCGTGTCAAAGGCAACGGGTCGCCAATACCACGCAACGGCGCGGCGCAAAGTAGTTGATGCCACTTTTCTGAAGACTAAAGTGCCGTCGACGCACACCCCCAACTTCAGCATTGCGGCGGAGGTCAACTTTATGCCGCTGAACAACCTGCCCCGGGTCACTGAGTCACCGGAAAAGTACGTGATCGTCGGCGGAGGAAAGACGGCCATCGATGCCTGTCTGTGGCTGCTGCAAATGCACGTTGATCCGGACATGATTCAGTGGATCCGTCCTCGCGATGCCTGGTTACTCAACCGCCGCAACACGCAGCCGACAGAACAGTTTTTTGATGACTTCTTTGGCTCCCAGCTCGCACTCATTGAAAGTTCGGCGCAGGCTTTGTCGATAAACGCCCTGTTTGCGCGTCTGGAAGAGCAGGGCTATTTTGTCCGCATCGATCCGTCTGTGGCACCGGAAATGTTTCACGGTGCCACGATCTCTCTGGCCGAGCTGGAGGCATTGCGGCAAATCAAGGACGTGGTCCGATTGGGGCGCGTGACGCACCTTGGGCCGGACAAGATTCAGTTCCAGCAGGGCAGCCTGCCGGCACACCCGAAAAATCTTTACGTCGACTGTTCGGCGCGACCTTTCGATGAGCTGGAGACCAAGCCGGTTTTCCATGGAGGCTTGATTACCCCACAGATGGTTCGCTCCTATCAACCGGTCTTTAGTGCCTCGCTGATTGCGCATGTGGAGCTGAACTATGCTTCGGACGAAGAGAAAAACCAACTTGCTGCGGTTGTACCGCCCCCCGGGGGCCTGGCGGACTTCACTTATTTCACGGCCGTATCCATGACCAACCAATACATGTGGTCGCAGGACAAGACGCTGCGGGATTGGATCAAAAACAATCGCCTGGATGGCTTTAGCCAAATGCTCGAGAACGTCATTGCGGAGCATCCAGAGACCAAAGAGCTGCTGGACCGGATGCGCTCGCAGGGACCCGCTGCGGTGGTCAATCTGCACAAGCTCTATAACGATGCCAAGGGCAAGACCACAGCGTGAGCCGTTGGCAAAATACAGCGACACACTGCAAAGAGAGGTCGGAGCATGCCTTCACGATTTGAAGTACAGCGACATGGTTTTGAAAACTATCGTTTGGTTGAGTCGGAGAGTCGCGACTTAAGGCCTGGGGAGGTGCGGTTGAAAGTCGATTTCTTTGCTTTCACCGCGAACAATTTGACCTATGCCGCTGCGGGTGACGCGCTGGGTTACTGGCATTTTTTTCCAGCGCTCCCGGAGCCCGATACAAGTTGGGGCGTAATACCGGTGTGGGGTTTTGCCGACGTGGCGGAGACCCGTCTCGCCGAGCTGCCGGTTGGCGAGCGTTTGTATGGTTACTTCCCGCCCGGCGACGATTTGATTATCGAGCCGGCAAAACTCAACCCTGGCTCGCTCTTTGACGCCAGTGAGCATCGCTCGAGATTGCCGCCACTGTACAACCGCTACCAGCGCGTGCCAGCAAAAACCGCGGCCAATCATCAGCAGGAAGTTGCCCAGGCGCTGTTCGGGCCGCTGTACAACACGTCCTTTTGTCTGTTCGATCAGCTGAAAAAAAACGACTGGTACGGCGCCGAGCAAGTCCTGATCATCAGCGCCTCAAGCAAAACCAGCATGGGTCTGGCTTATGGGCTAGCTGCGCATGACAATGCGCCGGCAGTCGTCGGTCTGACATCGGCGCGCAATGTCGACTTTGTCGCGGGTCTGGGAATTTACGACCAGACCGTGGCTTATGCGGACGTCGCGTCCATTGCCCAAAAACCCACGGTTATTGTGGACATGGCGGGTAACAGTGCGCTGGCTAAAGCGCTGCAGACGCAAATGGGCGACCAGCTTCGTTACTTCATTGGTGTGGGGCTTACGCACTGGGACCAAAACGACAACGGGCTTGCCAGTAAGAGCGATCGCATGGAGATGTTTTTTGCGCCGAGTTACATACTGGAACGCAGTGGGGAGCTGTCCCGGGGTGAATTTGCGACGCAGGCACAGGCTTATGTCGCCAGTGCGGCCGCGGCGTCTCTGAGCTGGCTGGAACTTTCAACGTTTGCGGGGCTCGAGGCTTTCGCGGAAGTTTATCCGGCGGTCTGCGCTGGCACGGTGCTGCCTCAGCAGGGGCTGATTTGTCAGTTGTAGTTAAGGTGCGCTGCCTCCGCCCGCTGTTGTATCCGCACACAATTAAGAGCTTGGATAAGGAGAAACAATGACCGATTCCACACCTGCTTCCGGTACCAGTCCCGATTCAGACTGGAGTGGCCTGCGCGGTCAGCAATGGCTTGCCAATGTGACAAAGATGGAGGGGATGCTCAGCCCTGTCGACGAGCCGCTGTTTGCAGGGCTGCGCCTCAGCGCCGGCTTACAAGTCGCCGAAATAGGTTGCGGTGGGGGCGGTACGGCGATAAGTATGGCGGTGCGCGATAGTGTTGCGACGGTTCTCGATATCACTCCCGCTGATCCTGAAGCGCCGGGTCCCTTTCGTTATGCGAAGGCGGAGAAGTTGACCAGTCTGCTGCGGGACGCGGGGTTTTCTGAGCTATCGGTTGATCCTTGGCAAGGTTCCCTGGCGTTGGGTGGAGGCCTGCCGCCGGTTGATGCGGCTTCTTTTAGCTTAGCCGCGTTCACTTCGTGACGAGACGGCGTTAGGTGTTCTGGTAGATGCGGCATTGCTACAAAGCTGTCTTTTTTTTCATTGCATGGCCGCTGTTTTGCACCGTTCCTGTGGTCGCTGAAAATACCCTTAGAAAAGATTTTCCGCCAGCGATAAAAAACATTCTCGAACAGCGCTGCGTCGTGTGCCACGGCTGCTATGACGCGCCCTGTCAGCTCAAGATGGATGCCTGGTCGGGCCTGCAGCGCGGGGCCAGTAAGGACATGGTCTACGACGGCACCCGGCTGGTGAGCGCCAAGCTGACCCGGCTTTGGGAGGATGCACACAGCATCGAAGAGTGGCGCCAAAAAGGGTTTTACTCCATGTTAGGCGGCACTTCGCAAGAAGCGGGAATCCTGCAGAAAATGCTCTCGCTCAAGGCGGAGTACCCCCTGCCAAAGTCCGGGTCACTGCCAGAGACTTTTGACTTCAGTCTGGATCGAGATCAAAGCTGTCCCAGCCCAGATGAGTTTGCCAGCTATCGCGAGGAGCGGCCTTATCAGGGCATGCCTTACGGATTTCCCGCGCTGGACCCGGATCAGCTTGCGGTGCTGAACAACTGGCTAAATGATGGCGCTACGGGTGTGGAGCCGTCACCTCGGTCCGCAAGCGAGTTGCGCGCAGCCGCTGAGTGGGAAGCATTTTTCAATGGGGAGGACAACAAAACCCGGCTCATGAGCCGGTATATTTTTGAGCATTTGTTTATCGGGGATTTGTACCTGGAGGACTTGCGGGCTGATGACCCGGGGGCGCAGCGGAGCTGGTACAAACTGGTCCGCTCACGCACGCCTCCGGGGCAGCCCATCGAAATGATAGCCACTCGCCGCCCCTACGATGACCCCGGGGTAGAGGCGTTCTACTACCGGCTTCAGTTGCGTCATCAAAGTCGTCTGGCCAAGCGGCATATGCCATATGCACTAAGCTCCGCGCGAATGGCGCGCTGGCAGAGCCTGTTTTTACAGCCGGACTACGCCGTCGCCAGCCTGCCCGGATATGCGGGCCCTACTTCTGCAAACCCGTTTATCACGTTCGAACAACTGCCGGTAGGAGCCCGCTATCGGTTTATGCTCGACGAAGCGCATTTTACGATCATGGCCTACATTAAGGGCCCCGTGTGCCGGGGACAGGTGGCACTGAATGTCATCGACGATCATTTCTGGGTGACCTTCGTTGAGCCCAATGTGCAGGACCCGGCGCAGCAAGGGGCCTTCCTGGCGAGGGAGGCCCACGATATGCGTCTGCCGCAATCGAAAGATGGTCTATTGGTCAGCGCCTTGCAATGGCGCGGTTATGCGAAGAGCCAGCAGCGCTTCATACAGGCTCGCGCCCGCGCGCTCGCTGAGGTCCTGGATCAGGACAGCCTGGAGATTGATTTGGACCTGATCTGGGATGGTGGCCCGGAGCAGAATGAAAACGCGGCGCTCACGATATTCAGACACTTTGATAGCGCGACCGTGGTCAAGGGCCTGGTCGGGCAGCAACCGAGCACGATGTGGGTCATCAACTACTCGTTGCTGGAACGCATTCACTATCTGCTCGTAGCGGGCTTTGACGTCTACGGCGCGGTTGCTCATCAACTGGAGAGTCGCCTGTATATGGATTTCTTACGCATGGAAGGTGAGCTTGCGTTTTTGCTCTTTCTTCCCAAAGAGAGCCGTGTTGCCCTGCGTAACCATTGGTATCGTGGCGCGCAGGGGCATGTGCGGGAGTACGTACTGTCACCGGAGAATGCAAAATATGAGCGGGACACTGCGATTGGCTATCTGACTGACGATCCGAAGAAAGAGCTCATGTCGATGATGCAGGCGCATATTCCCGCTGCTCGCGTTCCGCGTTACGCCGTGGCGCATAGGGAGCTCTCGACGCTGATGGGCGGTCCGAGCGGTGCCTTCAGTCATTTGCCCGAGGTGGTGTTTTTGCAGGTCCTCGCCAGAGACGGTAGTCGCGCGATATACACTCTGGTCCACAATCGGGCGCACACAAATATCACGCAGCTGTTTGGTGAGGAGGATCGTCGCTTGCCGTACGAGGATACGCTCACGGTTGTCCGAGGTTTTGTTGGCGCGTATCCGAACATGTTCTTTCAGCTTACTGAGGGTCAGTTGGCGAAGTTTGTGGCGGAGCTGCGCGCAATAGCGAGCAGCGAGCATTACACTCGTCTGGTTGAGCGGTATGGCGTAAGGCGCACGGCTCCCTGGTTCTGGAAGCTCAGCGATGAATTCAATGCGATCTACAAGGATGAACACCCTGTCGAAGCGGGGCTTTTCGATCTTAACCGCTATGACAACCGGTGACGCGTTGTGGGGCAGCGCGAGCTGAGGGGCAAAGCAGAGAGACAGACGGCGAAGAGCTGACAAGGTAACCAACATGTCCCCTGAAGATACACAGCGCCTTCGCCGACTGATGGCTTACGAGGCAGACAGAACCGCGCCTCCATGGGATTTCCCGGTGTTACCTCCCGTGCCATCGGCTCGCTACAGCGATCCCGGTTTTCTGGATCTGGAGCGTGAGGTGTTGTTCAAAAAGACCTGGCTGCTTGCCGGTCACCTGGACGAAATGCCAGAGCCGGGCTGTTTCCAGCGCTGGGACGTGGCAGGACCGCCCGTGGTGTTGGTGCACGCGGCCGATGGGAGCATAAACGCGCTTATCAATCGCTGCAGCCATCGCGGTGCGCCGGTTGTGTTGGAGCAACGCGGCAAGAGGGCGCGTTTAAGCTGTGCCTATCATGGCTGGAGTTACGCCCATAGCGGAGAACTGTTGGCGGTGAGGGATTCCCGGGATTTTAAAGATCTTGATATGAGTTGTCTGGGCTTAGAGCGCTTGCGTTGCGAACGTTTGGGTAAGCTCATTTTTGTAAACTTCGATACGCACGCAGCGTCTCTCAAGGACAGTCTCGGTGTGCTTGTAGACGAGTGGGCCGAGTTCGACCTGGACAACTGCCGCTTGTCCCGCAGAGACCGCTTTAGTGTGCGCTGCAACTGGAAGATCGCCATGGAAGCTAACATGGAGGTCTACCATGTACCCAGTATTCACAATAAGACTGTGGCTCCTGTGCTTGATGCCCGCCAGAACGTGAATACCCTTTACCCCGGAGGGCATGGCCGCATGGTGGCGCCTATTCCTGACGGCCACTCGAAATCCGAGTGGAATTCGTCCTGGCCAGACATTGCCACTGCGGGAGAGATTGCGAGGACGTGCACGCAGTCGTATAGCGTTTTTCCCAATCTCGTGATGCCGCTGAATCAGTTTGTCGTGCCACCGATTCAGTTTTGGCCCGATGGCATTGATCGATGCATTGTCGAGACCTGGACCATGGCGCCCGACTGGGGATCGGATGCTGAGTCGGGGCCCGATATGTGGACCGAGGGCAACGGGGAGCGTCCAAGCCTGGTGCTGCGTGAAGATATCGATATGTCAGAGGCGATTCAGTTGGCGCTCAGTGCTGCCAAGGCATCGGGCGCTGGTGTGCTCTTAAGTTATCAAGAGGCGAGAATCTATTATTGGCATCAGTCAGTCGATGCGCTCCTAGGTCATGAGAGCGTCCCGAAAGCTATGCGAGTTGCGGATGTGATCAACGATGAATGGCTGCATCCCAATGAGCCTCGCCTACAGCTGACCTGGAGCGGGTGATGGGAATCGAACCCACGTCATCAGCTTGGGAAGCTGAGGTTCTACCATTAAACTACACCCGCTTTTTGCGCTTCTGGCATCATTCCCCGAACAGGAAGTTTATCACCTCGGCGCTGTCCTGTATTTTTCTCGTCTGGCCTGCATTCCCGTCGTCTCCGATCTCATGTCTAGCGGTCGCAGCGAAAAGGCAA
The DNA here is from genome assembly GCA_045105635.1 of Congregibacter sp. Classification (GTDB taxonomy): domain Bacteria; phylum Pseudomonadota; class Gammaproteobacteria; order Pseudomonadales; family Halieaceae; genus Congregibacter. The sequence continues at coordinate 208,144 of JBGCDU010000010.1, read as the reverse complement.
GTCGAGAACCACGCGATCCTCAAGACCTTGCCCTTGCATTCGCGCCATAAACCTGGGAAATGGCCTGGGATCAAACTGCGGGTACGGCAGTAGGCTGGCGAGCGCTTCAAAGTCTTCGGCATCGTCATAGGCCATCAGGTATTGATTTGCTTCATCACGGCGTCCGATCATATTGAGCCCGTGCCAGCGTCTGGGGTCGTTCGTATAAAACGCAAGCATGCTTTGCAGAACCACCTCGGCGTCTGCTGGGCGTTGCTCCGCGCATAGCTGTCGGAGCTCGGCGAAATATTGATTGCCGGCAGGCAGGTTGCTGTTCTTGATGCGCGACATAAGGGCAGCCGCGCCCTCTATGTCACCTGCCCACAGCAGTATGCGATGGGACTGATAGAGAATAGTGACGCTGTTATCGCCAAACTCCTTGACGGCTCTATTGGCGACCTCTCGCATTAAGTCAGAATCCTCGACGGTTCGCAGTCCATGCATTGCGTTATTCGCGACGCTTTCAGAGAATATTCCCTCGCGCAGAAACTCGCGAACAAACTCCGTAGCCTCATGGTATCGTCCCAGAGACAGCATCAGGCCAGTGACGATAAATCGCACGTCTTCGCTGTTGGGCCTAAGGCTATCGTACCCGGAGAGAAGCCGCAGGGCTCGACGCAGGTCGTACGTTTGCCAGGCGAATAAACCGCGGTAGAGGTCTTGTTCAGCCTCGTCGGTTTGATGGCGAATTGCCAGCTCCATCTGCTTGTCGCGCTTGCGGCGGATTTCATCGCGACCAAGCCTTGTCAGGCCGCTGTGGATTTGGTTTCTCGACATTTCGGTGGCCCAAAAACCGGCCAGTTTAAAATGCGCTTCGGCAAACTCCGGGTCCAGTTCGACGGCGCGCAACAGTTCATCACGGCCCTGCAGCCGCGCTTCGAACCCAACCTTTCGACCGGCCGCGCGAAGGAGACCTATGCCGGCGATATAGGCATTGTAAGCGGGCACGGAAGTCGTGCCGGCGGACATCATTGCCTTCAATGCGACGGGATCAAGTGCCGTTTCCAGTGCCGTGGCAATCTGCACCGCAATGTCTTCCTGCACCAAAATGGCATCGTCTAGCGGCCGGTCATAGGTTTCTGACCAAAGGTGGAAGCCATCAGACGCTCGAATTAACTGCGCAGTAATACGCAGGGAGTCACGGCCGCGCCGGACGGAGCCCTCCAGAACATGGTCTACTCCGAGAGCGTCGGCGATTTCTGGAATGGGCGCGGTTGACCCCTTAAAGCCGAACGACGACGTTCGCGCAGTGACCAATACGTCCGGTGTCTTGGCGAGAGAGTTCAGTATTTCTTCTGTTAGGCCGTCCGCAAACCACTCCTGCTCCTGATCCGTTGACATATTGACGAAGGGCAACACGGCGATTGAGCGCTTGCCCACTATGTTCGCGCTTGCAGGAGTGGTCGTTGGATCAGGCAATGTCTGTCGTTCCCATACGAAATAGCCCAACGCCAGTACGAGTGTGCCAATGATGACAACGTTGAGTTTGCGGCCCGTTTTGGGTGTTACGGACTGGCTGCGATCAACGTCCTTTTCACGCTTCACGCCATCCGGGGTCATTTCAAAAGCCCAGGCGAAGAGCAGTGCGATCGGCAGTCCCAGTAGCAAGACAACAACGACTGCTTTGAGCACCCAATCTGGTGCCTCGAAGGTTGCGAAGGCAAACTCTGCAATTTGTGCAATGAGCCAGCCGATAACCGCGTAGGCAATGCCGACGCGAAATACATTGCGACGTTTGAGTTCTGCGAAAAATGGCATGTTTGTGGTTAATTACTGCACCGAAGTAGAGGTCTGGTCAGGATACGTGTAAAAGATGGTAAGTTCAGCATTTCGGCAACGAAAATCTTTACTTCATTTTTGACGCAAAAATGCCATAAAATCCGATTAATGATTTATTAATGACGCTTTAACGATACATATATTTTTATTTCTAATGTGTTATAAATCAATCGTTAGAATCTTTATAAGGCATTAATGATTCATAAATGATGCACAAAGATAATTTTATAACAGCTTCCAGCGAAGCCATCATTGACACGCTCTGTAAGCGTCTTGATGAGATCCGTCTCAGTCGCAATATCAGTCAGGCGGAATTGGCTGAAAAGGCGGGCGTATCACGCAGCACCTTGACCCGGCTAGCGGATGGCAGAGCTATATCGCTCGACTCTTTCGTCCGTGTCACGCAGGCCCTGGGGCTGGCTGATCATTTGGCAGTGCTATTACCCGATCCGCGCATCCGGCCAGTAGAACGTGTGCGCCTGGACGGCGCAGAGCGTCAGCGCGCGAGCGGCAAGCGGCGCGAGTTTTCCGCGTGGACCTGGGGTGACAGGCAAGACGAAGAATGACCGACACGGCGCGGGTTATTTTATGGGGTAGCGATATAGGCGCAGTTACCTGGCTCGCAGACCGGGGAATAGCCGTGTTTCAGTACACCCCGGAATTTGTGGGTTCTGGCATACAGGTAGCGCCTCTGATGATGCCACTCACAGATGCGCCCTACACATTCCCGTCGCTATCTCGGGAGGGTTTTAGAGGTCTGCCGGGTCTACTCGCTGATAGTCTGCCGGACAAGTTTGGCAACACGTTGATTAACGCCTGGCTCTCCGCTCGGAGTCGCGACCCCGGCAGTTTTACCCCGGTCGAGCGGCTCTGCTACACCGGGACCCGGGGCATGGGTGCGCTGGAGTTCAAGCCTCTGTTAAAAGAGGTTCAGGCCCGCTCACGCCGTGTCGAAATCGATGCGCTTGTTGCCCTCGCTAACCGTGTCCTCGACGCGCGTATCGCACTCGATGGCAAGTTTGCGGGGAGGCCTGCTGGCGAGGGTGATCAGCAGGTCATCGAAGACATTTTGCGCGTGGGTACCTCCGCCGGGGGGGCTCGGGCCAAGGCGGTGCTTGCCTGGAATTCAGCAAGCGGTGAATTTCGCTCGGGGCAGGCTCCGGCTGACGAGAACTTTGCCTACTGGCTAATGAAATTCGATGGCGTGCACGGCAACCGCGACAAGGAGCTCGCGGACCCGCAGGGCTTTGGGCGTATCGAGTTCGCGTATTACCTGATGGCGCAGGCAGCCGGGATAAACATGGAGGAATGTCGACTGCATGAAGAGGGCGGTCGCGCGCATTTCATGACGCGTCGCTTTGACCGCACCAGCAGTGGCGAAAAGCTGCACATGCAGTCTTTCGGAGCGCTGATGCATTACGATTTTAACCTTGCGGGGGCCTACTCCTACGAGCAGGCGGTTCAGGTAATCCGGCGCCTCGATCTGCCAGTGCAGGATCTTGAGCAGCAGCTGCGGCGGGCGTTCTTCAACGTTCTGGCGCGCAATCAGGACGACCATGTCAAGAACATCGCATTTTTGATGAACCGCAAAGGTGAATGGAGACTCTCGCCCGCCTTCGACCTTGTTTACTCTTACAATCCATCCGGCGCCTGGACGAGCCAGCACCAGATGAGTCTCGCGGGCAAACGCGATAACTTTGAGATCCAAGATCTGCTTGGGTTCGCAGCCGTCGCCGGGGTAAAAAAGGCGAGGACAAAGGCCATACTTGCCGAGCTGAGTGCTGCCCTGACGCGCTGGCCGTCCTTTGCTGCAATCGCTGGCGTACCCGAGCCTGATGCCCGTCGCATCGAGCGCACACATCGAAGCGAGCTGTTCGTGTAAGTCAGGAACGCGTATAAATACGCTTCTACATCAGGAGCACTTCCGCGGATGAAACGTAAAGAATACGAGAAAGAACTGCGCACGCTGCAGGCAGAACTCTGTGTCTTGCAGGATTGGGTCAAGTCGACTGGGCAGCGCGTGATTGTGGTGTTTGAGGGGCGCGATGCCGCCGGTAAGGGTGGTTGTATCAGGGCGCTGACAGAGAGGCTCAGCGGACGAACGTTTCGGGTGTTCGCGCTGCCGGCTCCTTCAGACCGGGAAAAAAGCCAGGTGTACATGCAGCGCTATATCAGCCTGTTCCCCGCTGCGGGCGAAGTCGTGATCTTCGACAGGAGCTGGTACAACCGTGCAGGCGTTGAGCGTGTTATGGGCTTTTGTACCGAGCCCGAGTACCGGAGCTTTCTGAGTGAGTGCGCGAGTTTCGAAAAGAGCATGATCGTGGACAACGGTATCTTTCTACTCAAATACTGGTTGGAGGTCAGCGAGGAAGAGCAGGAGCAGCGTTTTCACGACCGGATTCACGATCCGGTCAAGCAGTGGAAGCTGTCACCCATTGATCTGCCTTCAAGGGAGCGTTGGTTCGAGTATTCCCGTGCCAGAGATGACATGCTGGATGCGACCGATCGTCATTACACCCCATGGCATATCGTCGCCTCCGATGACAAGCGGCGTGCGCGACTCAACTTGATTGCGCATCTTCTTTCCAGCCTGCCTTATGAGGGGTCGGCTCGCGCTACGGTGGAGTTACCGGACCGAGATATGAGCGATGCCTACGACGATCGCATCAGCATGCAGTCAAGGCGCTGGGTAGAAAACCGTTACTAAAGAATCTTGATTTCGATGCGCAGGTCGCCCGTTAAAAAAATCTTGGCCTCGTCAAAACTGGGCCTGCCGAAGCGACCTTTATTGTTGCTGAAGCCATAACCCTCGCTGGGAACCCCGAGCATGTTCGTGTCGAGTTCGCCGTTGGCGTTTTCGTCGTGATACAGCATTACGGCATAGGTGCCAGGTGCAAGGTCAACAAACACCAGCTGCGCGGTGTTCGCCGTGACGTTTTGGCGAGCCAAGGCGGCGGCTTCTCCCCTGTCGTCCCAGCTATCCTCGGAGTTGTGCACGGCGACCATCAGGGCGCCGGCAACTTTAGTCAGGCCAGTAACGTCGATAGTGAGCTGCTCGGCCCGCGTGGGTGCCGATGACAGCGCTGTGAGCATTGCCGCTACCAATGCAATAAACACAGAGACGCCGGATGATTTGTAACGGCTTGGCAACATGTGATCTTCCCTTTGCTCGTCTTTCGTACGACTACGCCTTTTAAGACTAGTATGCTATGGCTGTCTATGCACGTTGGGGATGACGCCTTGGACTACAACTACGACCCGGTGCCACTGCCGCGCGGTAAGAAAATCACTGCGCAGGAAGGCCTGACTAGGGCGCACGCCTTCTACAACGGTATTAGCACTAGACGCTCCGTGCGCCATTTCAGCGCAGAGCCGGTGGGCCGGGAGCTCATTGAAACCTGCCTAAAAGCTGCGGGAACCGCTCCTTCCGGTGCAAACCATCAGCCCTGGCACTTTGCCTGTGTGTCTTCCGCCGACACCAAGCGCGAGATCCGCCTGGCTGCGGAGCACGAAGAACGCGAGTTTTATGGCGGCAAAGCGGGTGATCAGTGGCTACATGAACTTAAGAAAATGGGCACCGATGCGCAAAAGCCTTTTCTTGAAACCGCCCCCTGGCTGATTGCGATATTCGCAGAGCGCTATGCGGTGGACGATGAGGGCAATCGCCGCAAGAACTACTACATCTCTGAATCTGTGGGTATCGCTACGGGCTTTTTGATTAATGCGCTGCATAGCTCGGGGCTTGCGACCCTCACGCATACGCCCAATCCCATGAGGTTTCTCAATCGGGTGCTTGAGCGCCCCAGCAATGAGCGACCCTACATATTGCTCGTGGTGGGTTACCCCGCCGACGACGCGTTGGTGCCCAGGGCGGCGACAAACAAGAAACCGCTGGCGCAGATTGCGAGTTTTATCGAGTAGTTTGTATGTCTGATTCTTCGACTGCTATACGCCCGGGACCCGGGTCTTTTCGGTGAAGATCCGCACCGCCGGCGTAGCGATCTTATTGTTGCAGCCAGGCTGAGCCCGCAGCTCAGATAGAGCAGGTCAGATCTCCGAGGCGCTCGCTGAGCTTCTGATTCTCTCGGTAGTCGATGGGCACAACGATCAGGCTCGGGCCACGATGGTCGCAGGCGGCTTGCAGCGCAGTGCCAAGCTCGCGACTCGCGGCCACGTGTTGAAAATCCCAGCCAAAAGATTGCGCCAGTAAGTTCCAGTCCGGATTACCAAACGACAAATCGGTGTGTTTGCCAAACTGTTGCCATTGTTTCCAGGCGATGAGGCCGTAGGCATTATCTTCCCAGACCATCATGGTGATGTTTGCATTCAGGCGGCGCGCAGTTTCCATTTCCTGAACGTTCATCAGGAATCCCGCATCGCCGCAGATACCCAGGATTTTACGCTCTGGGTCAACCATGGATGCTCCAATCGCACCTGGCAGTGCAAAGCCCATGGAGCAAAAGCCATTAGGGATCAGGCAGCCGTTCGGTGTGCGGCAGTGGTAGTGCCTGGCAATCCACATTTTGTGAGCGCCAACATCAGACAGCAGTAAGCCGTCTTTAGCGTAGACTTTTTCTACCTCATGCAAAACTTTCTGCGGCTTGATGACGCCCTGCGTGTTGTCGTCAGCGTGCTCCAGCAGCTCGGCCTGCATGTCGCGTCGGGTTGCTTCCTGTTGCTGCATATCAAAGGCGGGCACGGGATGCTGTCGAAACTCCTCCAGCAATGCCGATAGGTTATCTGCGACATCTCCAATGAGTTCCTGCTCCGGGTGAAAGTGCATATCGATTTCGGCGGGTACAAAGTCGATGCTGAGCAACGGCTTCGTACCATCCGGATTCCAGAGATGGGGATGGTATTCGACCATGTCAAAGCCTATGGCGATAACCAGGTCGGCTGCATCGATAGCGCAGGTACCGATGTCCTTGGTGCCCAAACCGATGGTGTACAGGCATTGCGGGGACGTTGGATCGACTGCGCCCTTACCCATGAACGTGTTCAGTACGCCAATTCCCGTGAGCTGTGCCAACTCGCGGAGCTGGAGGGAGGCGCGCTTGCGCACGCAGCCATTGCCGGCGAGTATGACCGGCCGGCGGGCTTGCCTGACCCGCTGCGCGAACACACGGATGGCCTCGGCATTCGCCATGGGTCGCCTGAATCTCACCGGCGTTATGGGTAGCGCATCGGTTTCGTGTTCTGCGACATCCTCCGGAAGTTCAATCAACACCGCGCCGGGCTTCTCGCTGCGCGCCAGACGTACCGCCTTGCGGATGATTTCTGGAATCGTATCTGCGTGGATCACGGTTGTGGCCCATTTGGTGACTGGCTCAAACATCTTCACCACATCCATGATCTGATGCGATTCTTTATGCAGTCGCCGGGTGCTGCCCTGGCCGGTCAACACAAGCATCGGCGCGCGATCCATATTGGCATCCGCAACGCCGGTGATGAGGTTGGTGGCGCCGGGGCCAAGGGTACCCATGCATGCTGCGGGCGCACCTGTCAGGCGGCCATAAATCTCCGCCATAAAAGCGGCACCCTGCTCATGTCGGCAGAGCACAAAGCGAATGGATTCGGATTTTTCCAGACTGAGCATGAAATCCGCGTTTTCTTCACCCGGCACACCAAAAATGTACTCAATGCCTTCGGCTTCTAAGCAGGCGACAAACAGGTCTGATGCTTTCATGGGGTTCTCCGCTGGGTTTAGGGTGCTTCAGTACTCGATCCCGCGGCCACGTCCCTGCGTGGCCTCGACACCAATTCACCGCCGCAATTGGGGCACTGTGCGTGCATGGCATCGGTGCAGTCGGGGCAGAACGTACACTCATAGGAGCATATATAGGCTGCTGCTGTCTGTGTGAGCGGTGCATTGCAGCGCTCGCAGCTGTCTTTCATTTTCAGCATCATATTTACTCCCTGGCCGATGGCTCAATTGTGCGGGTATCTGATAGATATTCCCAATCACGCCGGGGTCATTCTTTACCCCTGCAGTGCAAATGAAGCACAGAGGTTTGATCTATAATATGCGCATCCTGATGATCCATCGCGGCGCCGTCTATGCCTTTCGCTAACGCTGTTTTTTGCCTCTTGCTGCCGCTGACGCTGTTGGTTTCGGCGTCCTCACGTGCGGACAGTCTTTACTTCGGGGCAGGCGCTTACCTTGCTGACCTAAACCTCGCGATTGGCAGTGAGGACGATCTGACCCCCGCAGGGTTTATCGGCTACCAATTTCTGGACAGCAATTTTCTAATGCTGTCTGCTGAGGTCGGTTATTACAATCTGGGTAGTGTGAGCAGTGAGATTGCCGATGTGCGTTACTCGGTGGATGCCAGCGCTCTCTCTCTTGCCGGCGTCGCCTACCTTCCGCTGGGCTCGTTCTTTGAAGTCTACGCCAAGGCAGGCATGGCCCGAATTGAGCTTGAGTCGCGCGTTGCCGGGCAGCTGGTCAATGGCGATGCTACCGAGCCCTTTGCTGGTGTGGGTGTTGCCTGGGATTTTTTCGATACGGTCGACATATACGCCGAATATCTACGCTTTGATAACGCTGTGGATTCGCAGTTGCTGGGGATTGGCATTCGCTTTGATTTCTTTTAGCAGCGCACAGCCGCACTGTGCCTGATCCGTCTGCTTCGGTCCGCGCGAGCGCGTCCTCCACGGTGCTCGCAGTCGAGAATGTGTCCAAGGCGTTCCATGGGCACTGCGTGTTTGCTGATATCAGCCTGAGTCTTGCGCGCAATGCCGTAACGGCGATCGTCGGTCCCAGCGGTTGCGCGAGGCAACCTTGCTTAAACTCTTCAACGGCTTGATTCGGCCTGACGCAGGCGTGGTGAGCGCATTTGGCGAAGCGCTCGACTACGCAGCGTTGCCAGTGTTGCGGCGTCGCATGGGTTATGCGGAACACGCCGACCGGTCTTGCCGGTATTGATCCCATACACAAAGAGGTGACGGCGAGCATGGGGCTGACGCATTCGCAGCAGATGCGGAAGATTGAGCTTCCTCTCGCGATGCCCATGATTTTGGCCGGTATCAAAACGGCCGCGGTGATTAGCATCGGCACCGCTACGCTCGCGGCCTTTGTCGGCGCAGGGGGGCTTGGCGAGCCAATTATCACGGGTTTGACACTGAATGATCACGGCTTGATTCTTCAGGGTGCTATTCCCGCGGCGGGACTGGCAATAGCTGGTTGAGTTTATGTTTGAGCTACTGGAGCGCCGTCTTGTACCGGCCCATCTGGGAGTCCGCTAGGCGTATTATGTTCACGTAGCCAAAGCTGCTAGGCTTGTCAACAAACCTCTTATCCGAGTCCGCACGTACCATCGACCTGCCCACACAAAGTCTGCTTTTTAATGCTTTTGCGGGCGACGGCTCTCAGTCGCTGCCGGGTCTCGCACTGGGAAACCCCTGTGGACTAAGTCTGCTGGATCGGCCGCCTACCGCGGCTTTTGAGCCGCAGCCGGGCATGTACTGTGTGTCCTGGATGACTGCCGATGATGCAGCCGCGGTGCGCTGCTGGACGCCCACCGGTCAAGACATTGTGCTTTGCGGTCATGGTTTATTGTGCTGCGGCCAAGCCTGGCGGCAATCTGACAACCCCGTAAGCAGCTTTGAGATGAACGGCATGCAGGTCGCATTTTATGCCCGCGATGACCGGGTTTGGATCGGGCTGCCGTCAATCTCCAGCGCACCTTGTCAGCTACCGAGCTGGGTGAGTCAGTATTTTTCAACGCAACCCTGGCGAGCCGCTATGGCCGGTGGCGATTCGGATTATCTGATTCTGGAATGGCCCGCAGGGTTTGATCTGAGTACGCTGCAAGCGCCGACTTATGATTTACGCCGCCGCACCCAGCGCAGCATCATTGCGACTTGTCTTGATGGCAGCGGTTCCAACATTGATATCCACTTGCGTTACTTTGCGCCGCAGCACGGTGTTCCCGAGGACAGCGCCACGGGTTCAGCCATGCGCGTACTGGCGACCTACTGGTCAAATCGGGAGCTTAGCGAATCCTTGCATGCGTATCAGTGTTCTTCCCGCGGGGGAGAGCTGTTCAGCCATATTCGTGAAGGTCTGACCTGGGTCGGTGGGCGCGTGATAGCAGTAGATAAGGAACCCGCCTTTGAACACTAACTCTCTCGCTGAAGACTTTATCGCTACGCGTCGGCGGTCCCTTGAAATCTGTGCTCCGCTCGAGAAAGAGGACTATGGCCTGCAGGCTGCGACATTTGCCAGCCCGCCAAAATGGCATCTCGCACACACGACCTGGTTCTTTGAGACCTTTCTTCTGAAAGTCTTTGCCGAGGCTTACGAAGCGCTCGATGCACGCTATGAAGTCCTTTTCAACTCTTACTACAATGGTATTGGGGAACAGCATCCCCGGGATCGTCGTGGGCTTTTGTCCAGGCCGCTTCTCGAAGAGGTGCTTGATTATCGGCGCCGTGTCGAGGCCGCTGTGCTTGCGCTCCTCGAGCATCCGGCTCACGCAGAGTACGGGTTAATCTGCGAACGTGTGACGCTGGGGATTGAGCACGAGCGGCAGCACCAGGAACTTTTTTTCACCGACATAAAATACTCATTATCGGCTAATCCGCTATACCCGATCTATCAAGCGTGTGAGTCTGGCGTCGCGTCCGACACGAATGACGGTGCGGGGCCTGCGACCTGGACCGTCTTCGACGAGGCGCTGATTGAAGTCGGTCACAGCGGAGAGGGCTTTTGCTTTGACAACGAACTGCCGCGGCATCAGGTGTTTACGCAGGCATTTGAACTGGCTGATCGGCTGGTAACCAACGGTGAATTTCAGGCGTTTATCGACGATGGTGGCTACTCGCGCTCCGATCTCTGGTTGGCTGACGGCTGGGCTATGGTGCAAGCAGAGGGTTGGTCGAGACCACTGAACTGGGTAGAGCAAAAGGGCGATGGAAATGCAGGCAAGTCCGGCGCGCTGTATGAATTCACTCTGCACGGCCTGCAAACCTGGGACCCGGTGAGACCTGTGTGTCACGTCAGTGGCTACGAAGCTGATGCCTTCGCAAGTTGGGCTAAGGCACGCCTGCCCACCGAGGCGGAGTGGGAGCGCGCGGCGGTGAGCTCACAGGCACCGCGGCAGAAACCTGCAGGTCACGGGGTATTGCAGCCCGAGGCAAGTGAGGGGGGCGATCTGGACCAACTTTACGGTGCCTGCTGGCAGTGGACGCGCAGCGCCTATGGACCGTATCCGGGTTTCAAGGCATCGAGCGGCGCGATCGGTGAGTACAACGGTAAGTTCATGAGCAATCAGTGGGTGCTTCGTGGTAGCTCCTGCGTAACCCCGCCCAGCCAGGCGCGCGAGACCTATCGGAATTTCTTTTATCCCCAGGATCGCTGGCAGTTCAGCGGTATACGACTCGCACGCTGAATGCTGTCTGAATAAAGGTTTAGGCGCGCTGGCATAAAACCCAGGCAGAATCACACCTACCAGTGGCTTGTACCCGGTTCACCCTTGAAGGGTCCTGCCACGCGATCGGTAATCCATCCACCATAGAACTCCCCAGGCTGGGGTCGCACGCGCTCGCCATTTACTGAGCATACAAGGCGCGAAGGGTAGAAGGACGCATGCTGGTCGATCGCGGAAAAGCGATTAGAGGGGTTTGCGTAGAGCCAGGCAACGGGCGTTTGTGCGGCATCACCGGCCAGAGCAAAGTAACTCGCCTGGCCTTTCCACTCACAGAAACTGCTGTGCCTGATTTCCCGCAGCGCGGACCAGTCTACATCCACAGCTGGAATGTAGTAGGTCGGTGGGCTTGCGGTTTCCAGCACACGCAGCGTCGAACGGCTGGTCGCAATGACGGCGCTGTCCTGCGAGACCTCGACAAGTTCGTCGCTGACTACCAGCACCGGTGGGCGCGGGTAGTCCCACACGGATTCCTGGTTGGGTCCGGGTTCAACAGCAAAGTCCGGACGTATTCTCCCCGTGTTTTTCCACATGTTCATTGATTCTCAGTAAGCCCGGCTTCATTTTAGCGGGATTTAAGGTCAGCTCTGACTGTTGCCAATGCGGTCCCTCGATGCTTCGCAGTCAGGCTTTTTTCACACTGGGGCAGGGCAGCATTGATCAGGCGGCATGATGATCCTGATTGTCGAAAACCGTCGAGCCCGCCAGGCGCAGGCGCAGTTTTTTGAACCAGGAAAGTCGGTCAATGAACAGCTTGCCGTTAAGGTGGTCCATTTCGTGTTGCAGGCAAACGGCGTGCATGCCGTCCAGCTCACGCTCAAAACTAACGCCGTGCTGATCTGAGGCCCGGATGCGGATACGGGTGGCTCTAAGGACATTGCCCACCACGCCGGGGACTGACAGACAGCTCTCTTCTACGAGTCCTCGGCGGGAGCTTTTGAGTAGCTCCGGATTAATGTAGACCTGAGGCCCGTACTGATCATCCGGGACGCTTACGACCAAAATCCGCTCAAGGCGACCCAGTTGAGGCGCCGACATGCCAATGCCGCCGCTGTGCTTGAGCGTATCAAACAGGTCTGTGACAAAACTGCTGAGCGAATCGTTAAAGGCTGTGACGGCCTTAGAGCTACGTCGCAAGGTCTCGTCGGGATGCTCCAATACTGTTAATACCGTCAAGAGGCATCCTGCAAGGCCGGCTTTCCCGGGGCCTCATTTGCCAGCTTGTCTACTACAGCGCTCTGCTTTGGGCCTTTCCTTTGAATCATTGGCGCCGCAACCAGCAGCGTGACAATAAGCAGCGTAAGCTCAATGGCATAGACTGTGACGTACCCACTCGGGCTCGCCAAATTAGCAGCACCTACGGTGGCGGCAGCTTCTATCGCGTTAACCATGTCGCGGATAATACCGCTGAGTGCCACACCAATGCCTGCTGCTGTTGCCTGCACAGCGCCCCAGGCCCCGAGTGCGAGCCCAGCCTGATCCTTGGGCGCGCGATTCATGGTGGCGGTGAGCGTGCTGTGTCCGAAAAGGGCGCCGCCAAAGCCGATCATGAAGTTGCCGATAACGAACAGCCAGGGCATTTGCAGCGGTCCCGCTGTCATCACCAGGGCAAATGCGGGGAGACCGACAAACGCGCCGGCGCGAGCAACGGCAAAAGCATCTGCGCCGTCACTCAGAAGCTTAGAAGCCAGACCAAAGCCGACTAACCCGCCTGCTGCAAACAGAGCGGTCAGCAAAGTAGTGGCGCTGACGCTCAAGTTCAGTACGTGACCACCAAAAGGCTCCAGAAGAATGTCTGCCATCCCGAATGCCATTGTGCCCAGGCCAACAATAGTCAGGCGTCTTACCGTGTGCTCACCTTTACAGAACTCGCGCCAGGCATCCATAAAGCTGGGGTCTGCGACCAGCGTTGCGGTACTGCTTTGTCGGCGTCTGGGCTCTTGCTTCCAGACCGCTATGAAATTCAGCACCAGCGTCAGTACGGCAGCGGTTTGAATGACGCGCACAAGCCGACCCGGGCTGAAATCTATGAGCACTGTGCCAAATATCAGTGCACTCACCATCATGCCCGCCAGCAACATCACATACATCAGACCGACGACGCGCGCGTGGGATTCTGGCGGCGTTAAGTCCGTCGCCAGCGCCAGTCCAGCCGTTTGCACCGTGTGCACGCCGGCACCGACCAGCAGGAAGGCTATTGCTGCGGCGGCCTGTCCAACCCAGGGAGAGAGATTGCCGGACAAGCCTTCGCCGGCGAGGACGAGGAGTGCGAAAGGCATAATCGCAAATCCACCGAACTGGGCGAGCGAGCCTTTCCAGACATACGGCACCCGTTTCCAGCCCAGGGCGCTTCGATGATGGTCTGAACGGAAACCTATCAATGCCCGCAGGGGGGCAAAAATCAGCGGCATAGCCAGCATCACGCCGACGATCCACGCGGGCACATTGAGCTCGACAATCATTACGCGGTTGAGTGTGCCGACCAGCAGGACCATTGCCATGCCTACGGACACCTGAAACAGGGACAGCCTCAGTAGTCTGCTCAGTGGCAGATCGGGCGTCGCTACATCAGCAAATGGAAGTAAATGGGGTCCGAGAGAGGACCAGAAAGAAAGTAGCTTGAGATTCGTGCGTTTCACGTTTGATCAAGCCCTAAAATAAGCGCGGGGCAGCATATGCTACCCCGTTAAGCTCTGTAAGAGCGGTGCTACGTGGTTTTAGCCGCCGAAGAACGCGGGAAACCAAGTAGTGTTTTCCAGTATTGCAAAGTGAACGGTAAACGCAATTAAGGCAACGCCGCCCAGCAATGCTGGAATGCCAACCGTTGGGTTTACGATGCACCAGATTTTTCCGTTATTCATACGCTACTTACTCCTCAACCCAGCCAAGGGCTTAATGCATAGGCGAGAGCATGCGCTACTAAAGCGATGCAGAAGAACACACGGGTGCCGTCTATGATGTATTTATGAATCTCTTCTGATTCTCTTACGGTGAGGCCTGTTGGCCATACCTTCTCTCCACTTTCTTCCACGATTCCTACTCCTGTACCTATTAGGTTGTCACGGTTTAGTCGCGGTCACTGACAGCCCTATCCCGTTCAATCAGATTAGTCAACCGCGAGCATTAATGTCAAGTTTTAATGTCTAATTATTGTGTAACTTTTAGTTTACATATTGAGCGGATGGCGAAGTCGGCATAATTTGGCTAAAAAGCGAACAAATAACGACTTTTAAGCGAAATTTACTGATGTTAGGCGAAGAAATTGAGAGAGGAGAAGATGGTGTAGGAAATCGCGTGTGAGAAATCGGGGCTAAAAAGGAGAATATACGGCAGCGGGTGTAAGAGCTAGCTACCTTAGTGCGGCCGTGAAGAAAGCCGGACAAAAAATACAAAAGAAGACAGCACGCGGCGGTGTCTTGGCACCGCCGCGCATTGTTTTACTAGGAAAGGAAGCGTTGACGCTTGGTCAGTACGGGCAATCCAAACATAGAAGACAGCGGCGTAGCTTTACGCGTTTGCACAGACATGCCGAAGGAGGAGGACGAGCTTTCTCCGCGACTGCTTCTCGTAGAAAGGCCGAACATTGACGACAGTGGAGTATCGCTCTTCGAGAGTAAGCGTATCCCGAGCTTGTTCGATAGCTTGAAGGCGTCTTGCTTGGTGTTATAGCTCGCAAGTACCGGGCCATCGCTGAGCACTTTCAACCCCAGGAAGTCTGACAGCGGCGCCGCTTGCTGGCTCGTTGGCACAAAGGGAGCGGGTGGGGGCTCATGAGAAATCTCGAGGGGCTCATGCGCATCGAGAATGAGCTCTGCTTCGCGTGACGCGAACCACGGTGGCGCAGCGACCACGAGGCCGCGACCATCGCGAAGTCGCGAGAGGTAAAAGTCGGCTCGATAGCCAAGCATTTCACGCATACGCGCGATGTCATCAGCGCTGTGCGCTGGAGTCACCGCAGCGACCTCTGCTCCTTCCGGCGCAGATTCATCGGTGGACGCCGCCTGAGGGGGGGTTGATCCGAGCATGGCCACATGGTCGCTGCCATAACCGGCTTCGAGTATCGCTGCCGCTGCGGCGCGAGCTTGTGCATCGGTGGAATACAAACGGGCTAACAAGTACATAGAAACATCTCCTGGTAAGCGGTTTGAGTCATATCCTCGATGAGCTTGCGCCGCCTGATTTAAACTGGACCGTCTTTTGTCACGCTTTATTATCGAAACCGTGACATTCATATATTGACACTGTATCAATTTTTGTCCAGTACCAACAAAAGCGCCCCGAATAAAGCGGGGCGAATAACGTGGACGTTAGGGCGGCTGCATGCCCACGATGCTGGGCGCGAAAGCGCGAAAGCGCGAAAGCGCGAAAGATAGGAGCTCGGATAGCAGTCAGTGCCTATCCAAAAATCAGAAAATGCTTGCGTTCGCTCAGCAGTGGCAGTCCCAGCAGGGACGAAAACGGCACCGATCTTTGGGTCGAGAACGCCATTCCAAACGACGACGTCTTTCCCGCTACCCGGTCGCTCTTGATCTGCATGTTGGTCTTGGATGATAGGGGGGTGGCCTTAGTGGTCAAAAGGCTCATACCTAGGACGCTGGAAAACCTGAAATCGGAGCTGAGAGGCTTAAGCCACCGTGAAAAGTGACTCAGGCCTGTTTGGCTTGTGCCCAATCCCAGTAGATTGGAGAGCACCGGCCCATCAGTGAGTGTCGGTAAGCCCAGCATGTTTGAAAACGGCGATGCCTGCTCGTTGATAGGCACAAATACCTTGCGTGGTGGCAGGTGCGAAATAGGCAGCGGGTCGTGCTCGTCCAGAATCTCTTCGGCTCTGCGCGAGGCAATAAACGGTGGCGTGGCGACTACCAGGCTTCGGCCATCTGTCAGCTGCGAAATATAAAAGTCAGCGCGCGCGCCCAGCATACCGCCGGCGCGAATTGCATGGGTCATCTCATCCGCGCTTGGAGAGGTCTCAAGGGCCGCGCTTGTCGCGCCCTCTCCGACGGCTTCTGCCGACGTTACTGAAGCAACTGCCTGGGTCGTTTGCGACGCCAGTACAGCAATATCGTCACGGCTATACCCCGCAGCGACAAAGGCCGCCGCCGCGGCGCGTGCCTGTTCGTCGGTAGAGTACAAGCGAGCCATCATGTACATAGCAAATCCTTTTCTTGAGCTAATTCGACTTTAAACCAAAACTTTTTACGCCGGCTGATTTAAATTGGACCGCCTCAGAACCGCTTTTTTGAGGGGATGTGTTGCGCCCGAGGTTCGCCGTTTGAAGCAGTGCCTCTGCGCTACGCTTGTTTAAGCAAACAGTCGCAGCGCGTTATTATGCAGTATCGCCGGGCGCACGGATGCGATCTCCGGGGTGTCGGTACAAATCAGGACTTTCTCTAAGCTGGCGCCGATGTGATATCAGCGCGCCCGCCATGAAAGAATACGATCAGTCCCAGACGCTCAGCTTCTTCGAACAGCGGCATCATCGCCGAAGGGCAGGCCCAGTTTGATCGGCAGCACGTCACACTCAATCTACAAAACGCTCACGCCGGTCAGTTCTGCTGAAAGCGCCCAGAGACGGCCGGCGGCGTCGGCATCGATAGCATGGGCGTTGACGCCTTGATAGCGAGCATACCGGCTGTCAACGTCTGTCGGCGATGCGACGTCGCAGTCTTCACAATAAACGCCGCCCTGGCCGTCCAGCAGCGGCGATGTCGCGGCCCACACCGATGTGCTGGCGCCTTGTTGCGCATTTTTAAAGACCGCATTGACCGTGCCTGCCTCGTCAATCCAGCCCAACGCGATCATTTCTTCGCGCGGCAAGTGGCGTTGCAGCGGCGTCATGATGCCGCCGGGGTGCACCGCGAACGCGCGCACGCCATGGTGCCGCCCAAGCCGATCGAGCTCAACGGCGAACAGGCTGTTGGCGGTCTTCGCTTGACCATATGCGACCCATTTGTCATAGCCGCTGTCGAACATAAGATCGTCCCAGCGGATCGGCGAGAGCTTGTGGCCAGTAGACGACAGAGCAACTACGCGCGCACCGCCGGCGGCGCTCAGCGCTGGGAAAAGCAGGTTGGTCAGCACGAAGTGCCCGAGATGATTGGTCGCAAACTGCGCTTCCCAGCCATTTTCAAAACGTGTTTCCGGGCAGGCCATGATGGCCGCGTTATTAATCAGCAGGTCAATGGAACGCCCGCTGGCCAGAAAGCGCTCAGCAAAGGCTTTTACGCCAGAGAGATCGGCCAGATCCATCTCATCAACTTCCACAGCGCTACCGCCCTGCAGCGGTAGCAACGCCGCTTCTGCGTGCTGCCGACGCCGTGCGGGCACGATGACCTGAGCTCCCCTTGCTAGAAGAGCGCGGGTCGTTTCCAGGCCCAGGCCCGAGTACCCGCCGGTTACCACGGCCAGTTTGCCGGCAAGATCGATGCCCGCAAGGACATCCAATGCAGTGCTATCGCGGTTAAAGGTAGAGCCGACTGGTGCTTGCGGGGTAGACATGCCTGTGCTTCCTTGTGGAGTGGGGGTGCTTCAAGCTGACGGTCAGTTGGCGCAGGTGGAATGCCCGTCGTCCTGAGGCGTCTAAAGCATAGCAGCCGGACCTGTGCTCCTTCGCGGAAATTCCGGTTTTGCTGCGCCGGTGAGACTCGCTGCGAGGCAGATCAACGCTTTTTTGGCTCGCGTGCATTCCTAGCGGCGCCAATGAGGTTTAGAATTCGCGACTCTTCCAGGAGCTTTACTCATGAACCGACGTGTCTTGTTACTTGCCAGCCCTCTTTTGCTGTCCACGCTGTCACTGACGGCCTGCATTTCAACAGGTGATCGCGAGGTTGAGATTACCCCCGCGACTTCCCTGAGCACGCAGGTTGGCAAATTTCTGAATCTGGAGTTTCCATCCGGAGACGTCACCGTCGTTCCGTCTACCGACGGCCAGCTACATGCCAGCGCGCGGTTCTTCTGCAATGTAGATAGCAAGCAGTGCCCCAAGAACGCCGACAAGGCGAGCATCGTGCACGAGCAAAATGGGGAACGATCGGTGATTCTCTTCAAACCCGCGCTCTCCTACTCCACGCGTCACGCCAACATTGTGTACCGTGTTGAAGTCCCGGATGTGGCTCGACTTTCTATTGACGTGGATGCGGGCGATTTCAGCATCAACAGCCCCACGGCCTGCCTGAGTGTGAGTGCTGGCGCCGGTGATCTGCAGATCGATGTTCCTTTGAGCGATGTACGCGGTGTAACCCTGGATGCAAATCTCGGCGATGCCAATTTACAGACTCCTGAAGGCTATGCCGACGACGAGCGCACACTGCTCGTGGGTTCGGAAATTGTCTGGGACAAGGGCCCGGGCGCCTGCGATCTCGATGCGAAACTGCAGGCCGGTGCGATCAACGTGCGCCTGAACACACCGGAACTTCCCGTCCGCTAGATGCAATACCCGTAATACTCTGCCCGGTATCAAGATGGTGTTAGCTCTCCGTCGTCACCGCGTCGTTAGGAGCCGACATAATCGTTAGGTATTGATGACTCGCTGAGGCACGGTGCATGCGCGCTCTATCTTTTTTTACCCTGGGTTGCCTACCCGCTCAGTCATCACGATCTCGAAGCGGACAAGAGACAAAAACAGATCTGGATGGTTTCCACTGAGGGTGGGGACCCCGTCCCGCTGATCTCACCGCCGATTCGGAAGACGACGCCCACTTTGTGGATCGGTGGGCTGGAGTGCACCGTAGTAATGCGTCTGCGCATTTTTAGTGCTCATTTGCCTACCGAGATTGCAGGCAGAATCTGCATACTTTGCTCCATATTTACCTCGGGTCAGCGACCTCTTGTCGCGGCGACGCCTTTTTCCTGAATGGCGACAAGCTCTTAAAAATCATAGGAAATTTGGGTCTTAAAGGCGAAGTCTCGCCTGTTTTCTGCGCGCTCCAGCAACACAGACAACAGAAACGGCACGCGTTTTGCTGGGTTCACAATGGGGACATCTGCAGGCGCGAGGAGCCCGCTAAAAGCCCGGAGCGCACACACAGGCTACCCGGAAACAATCGTTCGAAGCACAAGCGCCGGTGTCAGACCGGCGGACAATGTCACTCAGGAGCAACCCGTTACTATGCTGACCAAGTTTAAGCCAATGCCAATCGCAGTCGCGCTGATTACAGTGGGCGCTGCGGCAATTTCGGCACCCGCAGTTCTGGCTCAGAACGCTGGTACCGCGCTAGAGGAGGTCGTGGTTACCGGCCTGCGCGGTGCGCCCCGCTCCGCTGTGGATTCGGCGGTGCCGATCGATACCTTCAACTTAGAGCAAATCCAGACGGTCTCGCACTCCGATACGGTGGATATACTCCAGACGCTCGTGCCGTCGTTCAACGTTAACCGACAGCCAATTTCGGATGGAGCTTCCTTTATACGGCCAGTACAGCTGCGCGGTCTGGACTCGCACCATTCGCTGGTACTGGTGAATGGCAAGCGCCGCCATCGCGCTTCATTGGTGCAGATAGGGGGTGCGGGAACCCAGGGCGCGGATATTGCGACTATCCCGGCGAGCGCCATTCAATCAATCGAAGTGTTGCGTGACGGTGCCAGTTCCCAGTACGGCTCCGACGCCATTGCCGGCGTGTTGAACTTCAATCTCAAGGAAAACCGTGAAGGGTTTGACCTCACGATCGACACCGGACAGTATTACGAGGGCGACGGCACCGCTTACACGGTGCAGGGCAATGTGGGGCTGCCGCTAGGCGAAAGCGGCTTTATTTCTATCTCTGCAGATATCAATGATTCGGAGTTTACGGAGCGTTCAGAGCAGTACTGCGAAGCGTGGTTCTGTCTTGATCAGGGTAATTCGCGATTCACCGATCAGAGCGAGCTTCGCCAGGGATTTGTCACCGGCACGCCGACGCCGGGCGCGTCGGCACGCGTTCAGGGTCTGCAATCGGCTTTTCCCGGGGGGGTTAGCGCCGCGTCGGTGGAGGGTGAAAATGCCATGCCCTGGGGTATCCCCAACCGCGAGCACCAGATGTTCTTCGTCAACGCAGGCTATGACCTGGCCAACGGTATGGAACTGTATGCCTTTGGTAACTACGGCGCTGTGCAAAGCGACGGCAGTTTCTTTTATCGCTACCCTGGCAACGGCACTATCGAGGATCTGCGTCAGGCCGATGGCTCTGTTTATAGCCCACTGGAGAAGTTTCCGGGTGGTTTCACGCCGCGCTTTGAGGGTGAGGTAGAAGACATTTCGGCGGCCGGTGGTCTGCGCGGCAGCATCGGTGAATCAAGCGCTTTTGACGTGAGCGCGCGTTACGGATCGAACGAAATTGATTACCGTTTGTTCAATACCATTAACCCATCATTAGGACCTGCCTCTCCGACGGACTTTCGGCCGGGCACCCTGACCAATGAGGAATTCCAACTCCAGCTCGATATGAGTACCGAGTTCGATGTAGGGTTTGCGTCTCCACTCGTGTTCGCATACGGCGCCAGCTATCTCGACGAAACCTACGACGTAGGCCAGTCGAGGGATGAGGCCTCCTATATCGCAGGTCCCCACGCCGTCAGCGATCCATTTGGGCTTTGTAACGCCGACGGCACAGCCTCTGCAGCGGGTCTTGCGGTGACAAATGCGCCGGCGGATGAACCGCTAAACTGCGCGAACCCTGACGATCCCGTGTTCCAGGTGGTCGGCGTTGGGTCCAATGGGTTCCCGGGATATTCACCGGCGTTTTCCGAGGAATACACTCGAGACTCCTTTGCGTTCTATGGAGATCTCTCTGCCGATGTGACTGACCAGCTTCTCCTGCAGGGTGCTTTGCGCTACGAAGACTATTCAGACTTTGGCAGCGAAGTCGTGGGTAAGCTGGCGGCGCGTTTCCGCATTAACGATTCGTTCGCTATTCGCGGCTCCTTTGGCACTGGCTTCCGGGCGCCCACACCGGGCCAACAGGGCACGACCAACGTATCCACGCGATTGCCTAACGGCTTCCCGGTTGCAACGGGTCTGTTTCCCGCCGGTGGAACTGTGGCTCAGGCACTGGGTGCCGAGGAGTTGGCGCCGGAGACGTCGACCAGCTTCACGCTGGGCTTTACCGCCGACATAGCGGATCTGACGCTGACTCTGGATGTCTATCGCATTGATATCGACGATCGATTCCGTGCGGTATCGACACTGGATGTGAGCTCCGATCCCAATGGCGATCCCGATGATTTTGCGCGCTTTCAGGCGCTGGTGGCTGCGGGCGTAACGGGCGCAGAGAGTATCGGTGGCGTTAACTATTTCCAGAACGCCATTGACACTCAGACTCAGGGCTTCGACCTGGTGGCGAATTACCCGGTGAGCTGGTCAAACGGGCATTCGACAGATTTCTCTCTGGCGCTCAACTACAACGACCAGGAAATCAAAAATGACCCGCTTGACGTGCTGAATGCAGAAGCGGAATTTGATCTGGAGAACCAGCTGCCGAACGTGCGGTGGAATGCTACGGCGTTCCACAACTTTGGTGACTTTAGTTTGATGGCTCGTGCCCGTTACTTTGGTGAGTGGGAAGATTCTGACAATACCTCGCCTCTGTCGATTCAGACTTACGACCCGGTGGTGTTCTTCGATCTTGAAGGCTCCTGGCAGATTAGCGACAACCTGCGCGCATCTATCGGTGGACGTAACCTGTTTGATGAGTTCCCGGATCAGGTGGATCGAATCGCTAGCGACAACGATTACTGCTGTGGACGTATTTACCCTTCCACGAGTGTCGCGGACTGGCAGGGCGGGTACTACTACGCGCGCCTCAGGGTCGACTTCTAGGCTCCAGGCCCCGGATCCTCGGCGGTCCGTTTCTACAATGGCTTTAGGGCGCTCTTGGGCGCCCTTTTTTTTTGCGCTTGATGAGCATTGATTTGCTGTCTGCGCGAAAGGTCTGAATGATCTTGACCGGTCTGCGCTCCGCAGGATTCGATCCGAGCAAACCTCGATTGTCAGCAATTCTTCACCGAGGCGCTTGCAACCCGTGGATCAAGTTTCTACGGGTGGGATGAATTGCGCGGTGTGGCAGTGCTGTTGCACGTCATTACGGCGGTCGATCAGCAGTGGTGCCGTGAAACTCGCTGAAAGTCGCCGCAGGAAGCAAAATGTGGTAGAGAAGCTTTTCTGGTTTGTTGGCCTTATACTTCTTTTATATTTTTTTAGAGCTTTTCTGATGACCGCGAACATTCTTACGCCCTTGCCTGCGCGCCGGGGCATAGCGTTAGTTGCTTCTCTGTTTTGCTCAGTTTTTTTTGCCGTGCAGATTCAGGCACAGGAGCCCGTACTCGGGGGGAGCGCGTTGTTCCCGGTGAACATTCAGCTGGACGATTACAGCGGCGAACACCGCAGTCAGCCCGCTAGCGAACTACGATCCGATTCCATGGATCCGAATAACCCCATTTATGTTTTTACAGAAACCGACGCCTATAGCGTTGCGTCCGGTGTGATGACCCTGGCGGCGAAGCCGGAAAGCGCAACGCGACTGACCTTCCCTGCTTCTTTAGGCCAGGACTTTACCGTGAGCTTTGAGTTTGCGTCCAAGGCCACGCAGTCCGATTTGAGCTCGCGGCTGACATTCTTTTGGGATCAAGACAGTAGCGCAGGGGTCGGAGCGCTGCCGCTGGATGAGGGTGGCGCTGTAATTGCGGCAGTCTACAGGCTCAGTATTGATCCGCTGGAGTCTCAGGCCCTGCGAATCATTGACGAAAGCGAGACTGAGCTCATCGGCGCATCGCCCGTGCTGCTGCCAAACGTGACTTATCGGGTCACCTTGCAGCTGACTTCTTCGAGCGTCAACGTCTGGCTGGACGGTACGCAGATACTGTCGCTGGCCCATGACTTTAGCGGTCTGGGTACCGGCACCTGGGGGTTTGCTGCGAGCTCACTGGCCGCTGGTGGGGTCGACCTGCACAACGTGCTGGCGGAAAACCCTTCAACAATCGTCGATCCGCGTTCTGATACGTCACTGTATACGGCAGATTTGTGGGAGCCCGTTGCGCGCTTTGATCCGGGTAGCGACTATCTAGTTTACTTCAATGACAATAACTACCTGGGCGACATATATGCCGAATTGTCGGTGTGTGCCAAGGATGTGAGAGATAAAGATGCGTTCATTGAACTTGGAGATATTCAGAGAAGCCTCATTTCTGGAGTACCAGGGGTGCCGGATGATCCCAATGCCCCTTATGACGTTAGCCTGCGCTTTCTGGAGGAGGAGCTGTGGACGCCGCAGCGCCAGGTGTTGAGCTCTGCGGTGCCCAGTGCCTTACGCGACGGATCCTGCCGAAGCGTCTATGACAATGCGCCGAGTGGTATTGGTGACTTTGCCGATCCCGATATGCCGCATATGTACTTTGGCACGGGCCCGGATCTTCTGTCCGCCCCTGGGCAGCGCTTGTGGATGAACGACGAGGCAACGGCCCTTGCCAATAGCTTCGGCCCTGAGCTTGCGGTCTTGACTGCAAACACGCAATTGCAAGGCTTTGATGGCACAGTCTTGACGGCCGAAGAGCGACAAGATTTCTTTTTATCGACCTCCGGCAACTGCTTACCGTCGCTTGTGGCATGCACGGCAGACACGCCTACCGACCCCAATCAGCCCTTGTTCATCGGCGTTGAAGGCTTTGTCTCCGACGTCGCGCGTCGACAGCGCCTGGGCTGGGTTCTTGACACGTACGCAGAGACTTTCTTCGCGAACTTGGTGAATCCGGGGACATACATCGTCAAGTTGATTGCGGCGCTGCGCCAAACGCTGCAACCGCTTGCCGATAGTTTGGAGGTCGGTGGCAGCGCTTCTGGAGAGTCGGCGGATGAAGAAATGCGGCGGCTGATTCGTGCCAGGCGCCTGCTGACTGCCTTGATTGCGTCTGATACCGATGGCGATGGTGTTCCCAACGACAGTGACGCGTTCCCGTCAATTGCACTCGGCGGCCTGGCGGACACCGATGGTGATGGCATCCCTAACGACTGCGATGCTGTGTGTGTGCTGGCCGGCATGGTCGCAGATGATGACGATGATAATGACGGAGTGTTAGACCCGAATGATACCTATGCACTGATTCCGCTCGATGGGCTCACAGATACCGATGGCGATGGCGCGCCTGACGACTGCGATGCGGACTGTCTGCTGACCGGCATGGCAGCTGATACTGATGATGACAATGACGGGGTGTTAGACGTAGCTGATGTCTTTTCACTGATCCCTATCGGTGGACTGACAGATACCGATGGCGATGGCGCTCCTGACGACTGTGATGCGGACTGTCTGATGACCGGCATGGCAGCTGATGATGATGATGACAATGACGGCGTGTCAGATCTGGATGATGCCTATGCACTGATCCCTCTCAATGGGCTGACAGACACCGATAACGATGGCGCCCCTGACGACTGTGATGCGGACTGTCTGCTGACCGGTATGGCAGCTGACGATGATGATGATGGCGATGACGTGCCGGATGCGAGCGATGCCTTTCCATTGATCTCACTGGATGGGCGTGTCGATACAGACGCTGATGGCGTGCCAAACGACTGCGATTCAGCCTGCTTACTCAGCGGTATGAGCGCGGACGACGATGACGATGCGGACGGTGTGCTGGATGAAAACGACGCTTTTCCCCTGGACGCAACAGAGAGCGTGGACAGTGACGGCGACGGGGTTGGCGACAACCGGGAGGCCATTGCTGGCACCGATCCCAACCTTGCGGACAGCGACGGGGATGGATTTAGTGATCTCGAAGAGCTGGATATTGGTAGCAATCCTTTGTCGGCCGATGATGTCCCTCTCGCGAACGGTCTGGATATCATACTTATCAAGGCGGCGCTGGACGCCGCCCGATGACGGTTACGTCTTGTTACAGGCGTAGTTGTCGATAAATCAGCGAGTCCATGCATTGACCGGGGCACAACGAGTTTCGGGGGTGAGGAAGCGCTGATCGTGCCGCGTGTGCGACTTGTCACAGCCAAAACTATGACATGCGTCACACTTGACGCGTTGAACGAAGGCTTCGGATGCCCTATCTCGCCGGCGAGCTCCACATCCGGGTCTGGGTCGACGATACTTCCGTCTGTGACGAGTTCCCGCAAAATAACATACGATGGGTTCCAGCCCGCAAGCAGTTTTTGGATT
The DNA here is from genome assembly GCA_045105635.1 of Congregibacter sp. Lineage (GTDB taxonomy): Bacteria > Pseudomonadota > Gammaproteobacteria > Pseudomonadales > Halieaceae > Congregibacter. The sequence goes on along the minus strand of JBGCDU010000010.1, from coordinate 182,763 downwards.
GCCGTTTTGATGGCGATAGTAGCCTCTGTCGTCGTCTTCTCCGATGCATCTCTCGCAGAAGGCGGCGCGCTCGGGACTGCACCCGCGGTGGATACCGATCAGCCTTCGCAGCGCTGCGACGATGGCGCCTGTTTTATTACCTACGATGCGGCCTTTTTTGTGCGCTATGCGCCGATTACCGCGTTAGACATGGTGAATAATATCCCGGGTTTTGCGCTGGACAACGGCGATAACGATAGCCGCGGTTTTGGCGGTGCGGCAGGCAATATTGTCATCAATGGCGCCCGCGTGTCCGCCAAAAGCCAGACTCCTGGCAACATACTGGGGCGGATTCCGGCCTCGGATGTAGAGAAAATCGTCGTGATCCGAGGCCAGGTGACAGGCCTTGATCTTCGTGGCCAGACAGTCGTTGCGAATGTAATCCGCAGCGGTGATTCCTCTTCGGGCGCCTGGACAGCTGGCCTCAGAACTTTTAATCCCGATGACAATGTTTATCCCTTTGGTGACCTGAGCTATAGCAAGGCCTTGGGCGACAGTCAGATTACCTTCGGCCTGCAGGGGCGAGAGTTTCAGAGCGTGATCGCCCGTCGCGAGCGGGTCCTCGATCCCGAGGGCGAGTTACTGGAGGGTCGTTTTGAGCTGTCTGATGAGGACGGTGAAGAACTGGTTGGCACGTTAAACGCCAGTACTCTGTTCAACGAGACGCGATACTCCCTCAATTTGGCGCGGCGGTATTTTAGTTCCGTGGGTGGGGAACGCTCACGCCGTTACCCGGTCGACAATGAGCCCTTTATCCTGTTTCAGGGCGATGACGATCTTGTGCGTCGCGCGGAGCTGGGCCTGGATATCGAACGCGCCCTAAGCCGCAACTGGCGCGGCAAAGTGATTGGATTGTTCCGGGATCGCGACCACAAGGAGTCCGGGACACTGGTGCGCACCCCGAACGCGGGTCTTTCCGTTACCGAGGTAGAAACGCAGCGCAGGAGCGTGATTGAGGAGTTAATCGCACGCCTTGAGCTCGACTACAGCGGTTTTGACAGCCATACGCTAGAGATTAATTTTGAGGCCTCCAACAATACCCTGGAGAGCCAGTTTGCGCTGAGTTCGCTTCAGAGCGGAATTCTGGCTGAGCAGCCGATCCCCGGTGCGAATTCCGAGGTGGAGGAAAAGCGCTACGACCTCCTCGTATCGGATTCCTTCCGGCTAGGGGAAATCTCCTTCGATGCGGCACTGTCCGCGGAGCGTTCCACAGTCACCCAGCAAGGTGGTTTTAGCGAAGATCGCTCGTTCTTTTTCTGGAAGCCCAGCGTCACTATGAGCTTTTCTCCCGACGCACGTTCACAATGGCGACTGCGGGCCTTGCGCAATGTCGGTCAGCTGGATCTCGAGGACTTCGTTAGCGGTGCGGATCTTGGCGACGGGGAGCTCGCGCTGGGCAATCCGAATCTCTCTCCAGAGACAACGGTTACCGTCGATCTGAGTTATGAGACTCGCGGCGAAGGATTTGGCATCGGCTCGCTGACCTTGTTTCACGACTGGGTAGATGACGTTAACGATCTTTTGCCCCTGAACGGCAATCTTGAGGTTCCCGGGAATATTGGCTCGGCCACGCGCGCAGGAATCAGAGGCGAGTTTACGCTGCCTCTGGATGGGATTGGCCTGGTCAACGGTCGCATGGACGCGTCCGGACAGTGGCAAACCTCGCGCGTTGAGGATCCTCTGACCCGCTCGCCCCGCTGGCTCTCTAACGAACGTCAGTGGCAAGCTAATCTCTCTATCCGGCAAGACCTGCAGGTACAGCGTCTGGCCTGGGGCGTGACGCTTTTCGCGCGGGATGCGTTCCCACTGTACGGTCTGGATGAGATTGATTTACCGGGACAGCGCGCAGACATGGATCTTTTTATCGAGAGTCGCGCCGTTGATGGCCTGCGCATTCGATTGACGGTAGAAGATGTGTTTCGCGATGGCGAGAGTCGTGATCGTCGGGTGTTTGCGGGTGACCGCAGCAACACAGCGCTGCAATTTCGCGAGGTGCGTGAGCAGAGCATGGCGCGAACGATTTCACTGCAGGTGAGTGGCGATTTCTGATCCGCAGCTCCCGTCCACGTTTCGCTGTCAATTTTGACCCAGGCCCCCTCTGTTTTGGCGTATTCTCTGATTCCGTAAACTTCCGGCACACAATCAAGGAGCGAACTTATGCGGCGCCTGCACACTTTGCTGTTCCCGTTGGTCATGGTTTTTCAAGGCATCGTCTTTCAGGGAATAGGCCCTCACGCAATGGCGGGGGAAAACGACTTTCATCCCGGCCCGGTGATTAAGAACTACGGCTTTATTGCGCCAGTTCCGGACGCCAAGCCCTTGCCTGCAGATACACGCTTTAAACTGGCGATTGACGTGGTAGAAGGTGGTGAAACAGGCAAGGTAAACAGCAAATTTGAGACCGCCGCGGCTTTTCTCAACCTCCAGCAGGCGAACGGTATTCCGCCGGAGAACGTGGAGATTGCGCTGGTGGTTCACGGTCCCGCACACCGAGATATTCTGACCGACGCGGCCTACGGCGAGGTAAACCCCAACGCGAACCTGCTCAGTCAACTTCAGGCGCACGGGGTCAAGGTCTATTACTGCGGTCAGTCTGCAGCAGTCCGCGATGTGCAGCAAAGCGACCTTGTTGATGGCGTTGAAGTAACGTTGTCGGCGACGACTACGCATGTGCTCCTGCAGCAACAGGGCTTTGCGATACGACCATGATCAGTTGTTGATCGGATGACTGAACTTTCGGCTCTGCCATCGGCAAAGGCATGGCTGGCGCGTGGGCGGGAAACGCATCTTCTGGGACACAGGCTCTTCTTTGTCGACGAGCCAGCCTGCGAGGAACCGCGTGGAACAATTCTGCTTATCCACGGCTTCCCGACATCCAGCTGGGACTGGCTCAAGCTCTGGCCCACGCTGAATCGGCACTACCGGCTTGTCGCCATGGATTTGCTGGGTTTTGGTTTCAGCGCCAAACCCACACCCCACGACTACCGCATTATGGAGCAGGCGGATCTTTGCGAGGCGCTTGTTGCGCATCTCGAACTGACTGAGTTTGATGTTCTCGCCCATGACTATGGCGACACCGTTGCCCAGGAACTGCTAGCGCGTCAGAACCAGGGAGCGGGTGTAGGCGTCTGGCAGTCCTGCTTGTTTCTCAATGGGGGCCTGTTCCCGGAAACGCATCGGGCGGTGCTCGCGCAGCGCATACTGAAAAGTCCCCTGGGGTTCATATTCCGGCGCGCGCTGACCAAAAAAAGCTTACGTAAGTCCTTTGATACCATTTTCGGTGAGACCAAAGTCAGCCAGGAAGAACTTGATGTTTTCTTCGATCTCTTTGATCGCGATGGTGGTCGCCACAATGTGCATCGACTCATTCACTACATGACGGATCGCATCCGCCACCGGGAGCGCTGGGTTGAGGCCCTGCGCCTGGCACGCTGTCCGATTGGTTTGATTAATGGCAGCCTGGACCCGGTGTCTGGTGAGCATATGGTCGCGCGTTTTGAGGAAGTGGTGGGTGCGGGACACTTCATCCAGCGCTTGCCCAGGGTTGGTCACTACCCGCAGGTGGAGGCGCCGGGACTGGTGCTTGAGGCTTACCTAAGATTTTTGGGGACGACTGGTTGACCCCCTGATCAGTCACTCGCCTTGGGATCCGGATCCTCATCGTTTGAATCGTCGCTTGCGGCGTCGGGATTGTTAGTTTCAGCGCCAGGCGCATTGCTGCCCGATTCATCCGCTATCAGTGGCGCATTTGCGCTTTGCAAACGCCCCTGCATTTCGGTCACCTGTCCGAGTGCGGCAGTTCCATCCTGGGGATACATATGCACCCCGGTCAGCGTCACCATGGCAGCTTGCGCAGGTCTTGGATGCAGGTAGCTGTAGAGCCACACGGCGAGTACGCCGAGAACGAAGGCGCCAGTGATTGTGCCGCCGAGAAGCAGGGTATAGGGAGGGCCGACACGCTGCGGTTCCGCGGTTGGCCAGTCCACGACCGAGACCTGCGGGTACTTCTCGACCTGCCTTACCTCGATCTGCACCAGTCGCGATTGAGTTTCGCGATTCAGCTGTTCGAGTTTCGATAAGTCGGCGACCAGGGCCTGATGGGTTGCATAGATGGTGTTAAATTCAGAAACCGATTCTTTGTGATCCTCCAGCCGGCGCTCCAGGTCAGCGACGGTCTGACGCGCCGCGCGGTACTCGCGCTCGGAATTGACGAGCTCTGCCTGGGTTCCAAGCGCGTAGGCATTGGTCAGCGTCTCTTCCAGCTCGTCAACCTTCTCGGGGATTTCGCGCAATCGCGGGTCCTTGCGAATGTAGTCATCGGTGTATTTTGAGCGCAAGGCGCTCAGGCGTGCGCGAAGATCGGCCAGTCGTTTAGCCATGTCGGCAACTTCCCTGCGATCGCCCTTGGGTACGACCTGTTCCCCCGCAGCCAGAGACGCGCGCAGCGTTTCCAGCTTGGACTGCGCTTTGACCTCCGCCTCTACGGCGTTATTGAACGCCTTATTGAGCCCATCCAGTCGTGACAGAACGGCATTTTCCTGACGCTCCATGGAGATAATTTCATGTGTTGCGCGATACTCGTCCAGAGCGCTTCGTGCAGCTTCGAGTCGGCCTTGCAGGCCGTCGAGCTCATCTTGCACCTCCCGAAGGGTGCTTGATTTTCGAGCATCAATATCATCAGCACGTGCTCTCGTATACACCTCGATCCAGCTTTCGACCAGGGGCGCGAGAATGTTCTTGTCTGAACCGGTGGCCGACAGTTCCAGGAGGTTTGTTGCGGCTATGGGTGTGACGTCGAGCATCGTGCGCAATGCGAGTGGGTCCAGGCCTATGCCAATAGTGGAGAGCTCCTCCTGCAGCGTGGTGGTGATCTCGCGACCCGTCAGTGTACGTCGTTGAATGGCGACGCCCTGAACGTCGGCCGCCTCCATTTTTCGATCTATCGCCGTCGGCGCGCTCATGAGCACCGTTGCGCTGCTGCGATAAAGGCTGGGCTGAAACGCGGTATAAACTAGCCCCACCAGAAGTATCAGGCCTGCGACAAGAACGAACACTTTGCGTCTGGCGCGGCTGAAAGACGCATCGTCAACGAAACTTGCTTGGGGCGTTTCTCGACTGAGAACCATTGCGGGGCCATACGGACTGGTTAGACCGTCAGTTTAGGCTATAGAGTAGAAGCAGAGCTAGCAGAAGGGTGTGACGTGGCGCACAGTGATGAGTATGACGAGGGTATGGTCGCGGCCCTGCAGCTTATCTGGGGCGAGGGCTTCATGGCGCCAGGTGGGGTGTTCAGTTCCGGCGCGATGACGCAAATTGAGGATAAGCTTGCGATGTACCGTGAGTGCCGCAGGGTTCTCATTGAAAAAGGACTGATTAGACGTGAGTGACAAGACCGACAAGCAGTTGGGAATGATGGCGAAGATAACCCGTCGCGACCTCGTCCAGGGCAGCGCCCTCGCCGCGATGGGGCTCGCACTCGGCGCCAACACGCTGCCGACATTTGCCGATATCGCGCCGAACGATCCCGGCGGTATTGACGCTTCGGCAAAGGGGGGACCGGCGTATCCGCCGACAGCAACAGGCCTGCGCGGTTCGCACCCCGGCGCTTTTGAGGTGGCGCATGCGCTGGCACGAGACGGCAAGACCTTCGCCGCGCCACAGGATCTCGATGAGCGCTATGACCTTATCATCGTGGGCGCGGGTATCTCCGGTTTGGCGGCGGCGCACTTCTACCGACAGCGCTTTGGTGACGATGCGAAGATTCTACTGTTGGAAAACCATGATGATTTCGGCGGGCATGCGCGGCGCAACGAGTTCCATCAAGGCGGTCAGATGCGCCTGTCACTCGGCGGTACCCACAATCTTGAATGGTGGAGCTTTAGCGATACCGTGCAGACCTATCTTCGCGGACTCGACGTGGACACCGAGCAAATGCTCGAGAAAAAACAGTTCAACTACGGGCGAACGGCGGTCAATGGCACTGCGACCTGGTTTGACCAGGATACCTACGGTGAAGACCGCCTGGTTGCACCGTGTGACCTGAGTTCATCTACTGGGCTAGATGATGCGACGGTTGATCAGCTCCCTTTGTCCAACGAGGCGCGGGATCAGTTAAAGCGCTTTTTTACGCGGCGCAGCCACGTGCTACACGGATTGAGTGAAGCCGACGCGGAGAGCCATTTACGATCTATGTCCTACCCGCAGTTCCTGCGCCAGTACGCCGGGCTTGGCGACGAGGCGGTGCAGCTTTTTGACAAGCTGCAGCACGGCGGCTGGGGTCTTGAGATGCGCGTACTGTCCGCGATGGAGGCGCTGGATGTCGGCCTGCCGGGCATCAACATTCTCGGGAAGGAGCCCGCTGCGCAGGAGTGGCGTTATCCGGCAGCGATGTGGCCCGACGGGAACGCGAGCCTGGCGCGACTGCAACTGGCTTCCTTGATTCCCCTGGCGGCGCCGGGCACAAACGCCGCTAACGTATCGCTGGCACAGGTCGATTACGCGCGGTTGGATCAACCCGATACAAGGGTTCGCTTACGGCTGAGTGCCACGGCGATTCGAGCCGAGAATCTACCGGCAGGCGTAGCGGTCAATTATGTAAAAGATGACAGGGTTTTCAGAGTGCAGGCCGAACATTGCGTCATGGCGTGCTACCACGCGATTATCCCCCACCTTTGCCCTCAGCTCCCTGATGCCCAGCAGGCGGCCATGCGATATCAGGTCAAACGGCCGCTACTGTTAACCAATGTGCTGATTCGGAATACCCGGGCACTCGATAGGCTGGGGATTGATGCGGTGCACTGCCCGGGTCGTCTCCATTCCCGCCTGTTTACCTTTCGCGGCATCAACACCGGTGGTTACCAACATGATCTGGGCGATAGTGGCCCGGTGTCGGTGGTTTTCTGGGGGTCGGTGTCACCGCCGCCGGATGTTGAAGATGTAAAATCTCAGCACCGCGCTTCACGAGCGATCATGCTGGGACTGAGCTTTGAGGATTATGAGCGCGAAGTACGCACGGTCCTTGATGGACTTCTGGGGCCCGCTGGTTTCGATGTGCAGAACGATGTGCTCGCAATCACGGTAAACCGTTGGCCGCACGGCTACTCCTACGATTATCTGGATCTCTGGGACGAAGACTGGCCGGAGGGTGAGGCGCCGCATGAGATCGCGCGCAGGCCTTTCGGGAATATTGTCATGGCGAATTCGGACGCCGCTGCCGATGCTTATACGCATGCGGCGATTGATCAAGCTGCCAGAGCGGTGAGTGAATTGAGCCTCTAGATGTCTTGCTCGTCGTCTCGTCAAAGCGCAAGCGTGCAGAGACGCAAGGAGCCAAAAAAAAGCGGCCCCCCGAAGGAGGGCCGCCAGTGAGCTAGTGCGCTCAGCGTCAAGCTATCTCTGAAATCACTTCTGCGCCATCATGCCGCCGTTGGTGCCTCTCAGGTCAAAGCGATCCAACTGCATGACCTTTGTCCAGGCAGCGGCGAAGTCCTTCACGAACTTCTCTTCGGCACCGTCGTAGGCATAGACCTCGGCGACTGCTCGCAGCTCGGAGTTTGATCCGAACACCAGGTCGACTTCCGTCGCCGTCCAGCGCAGCTCACCGGTCACGCGATCGCGACCCTCAAATATGTAGGGATTCTCTGTCGAGGGACGCCATTGATTGCGCATGTCCAACAGATTGACGAAGAAGTCGTTGTCCAGCGCATCTTTCTGATCGGTGAACACACCGTGCTGCACACCGTCGGCATTCGCATCCATGGTGCGTAAGCCGGCGACCAGTACCGCGGTTTCGCGTACCGAAAGATCCAGCAGATCCGCCTTGTCGATCAAAGCCGCTGCGGGGGTTCGGTAAGCATCGCTGCTGTAGTAATTTCGGAATCCGTCAGCCTTGGGCTCGAGCACTGCAAAGGACTGCTTATCGGTCTGAGCTTGCGTGGCGTCCGTTCGACCCGGCGCAAAGGGCACCTCAATGTCGTATCCAGCGGTTTCCGCAGCGCGCTCGATGGCGGCTGCACCGGCAAGGACAATAAGATCCGCCAGGGAAACTTGCTTGTCACCCCGTTGCGACTTGTTGAAGCTCTTCTGGATGCGCTCGAGTCGCTTCACGATTTTGCGCGTTGCCTTCGGGTCGTTGACCTCCCAATCTTTCTGCGGGGCCAATCGAAGGCGGGCGCCGTTGGCTCCGCCACGCATATCGGTATCGCGATAGCTCGCCGCCGATGCCCAGGCCGTGCGCACCAGTTCAGACGTGGTGAACTCGGAAGACAAAATCTTCGCCTTGAGTTCCGCTACGTCTGCATCATCGATCAGGTCATGCTCTACGGCAGGCACTGGATCCTGCCAGCTGAGGATTTCTGCCGGCACATCGGTGCCTACGTAGCGAGCGCGTGGACCCATGTCTCGGTGCGTCAACTTGAACCAAGCTTTCGCAAAGGCGAGCTCAAACTCGGCGGGGTTCTTCAGCCAGCGCTGGGTGATTCTGCGATAGCTGGGATCAGTTTTGAGCGCCAAATCCGTGGTGAACATAATGGGCTGGTGACGCAGGCCTTCTAAGTGTGCATCGGGGACGGTGTTTGCCGCTCCACCGTCTTTCGGTACCCACTGAATAGCGCCGGCCGGGCTGCGTGATTGCTCCCAGTCGAAGCCATAGAGGTTGGTCAGATACATCATGGTCCACTGTGTTGGTGCTGCGGTCCATGCGCCCTCGAGACCGCTGGTAACGGTGTCTTCCGCATTGCCCTTCCCGCAGCGATTTATCCAGCCGATTCCCTGGGTCTCTATGCCTTCGGCTGCTGGTTCTGCGCTTAAGCAGTCGTCGGGCTTGTGCGCGCCGTGGGCCTTGCCAAAGGTGTGCCCGCCAGCGATCAGCGCCGCGGTTTCTTCATCGTTCATGGCCATGCGACCAAAGGTCTCACGAATATCGTAGGCCGCAAGTTGTGGATCCGGATTGCCGTTGGGTCCTTCGGGATTTACGTAGATCAAACCCATTTGCACGGCCGCGAGAGGCTGCGCAAGCTTGCGATCGCCGCTGTAACGTTCGTCAGCGAGCATCTCTGATTCCGGGCCCCAGTAAACCAGATCGGGCTCCCAGTCATCTTCGCGGCCACCGGCAAAACCAAAGGTTTTGAAGCCCATTGAGTTCATGGCGACGTCGCCGGCCAGGACCATCAAATCGGCCCAGGACAGCGCGTGACCGTACTTTTGCTTCACCGGCCAGAGCAGACGGCGGGCTTTGTCCAGATTGCCGTTATCCGGCCAGCTGTTCAGCGGTTCGAAACGTTGTTGTCCGCCTCCGGCGCCACCGCGGCCGTCCATGGTGCGGTAGGTGCCCGCGCTGTGCCAGGCCATACGGATGAAGAACGGTCCGTAGTTGCCGTAGTCGGCGGGCCACCAGTCCTGGGACGTGGTCATGATGGATTCTATGTCACTGCGAATCTCGGCGAGGTTCAGCGATGCGAACGCGGCGGCGTAGTCAAAATCCGCGCCGGCGGGATTGGCATTGCTGGCGTTTTGTCGCAGCGGGCGGAGGTTTACAGTTTTAGGCCACCAATCCTGAACGGATTTGGGTTCGCCGGGGAAAGTACCGGCACTGGCGGTCATTCCCGCAGACAAGCCCGCCGAAATTGAGGCGGCCATGGCTACATACATTGGCAATTTCTTCTTTAGCATCATCGATCAATCCTTTATCTGCCAGGGGGTAAAAATTCCGGCACGCGGCCGGGTATGGATACACAGTAGAGGCTGAACTTTGAACAGTAAAATGAATTAAAGATGAAAATGTCATCTAAAAATGCGATCAATCGATTTATCTGCGCGAAGCGCCGCGGGCTAACCTATTATTGGAAGGCCGTACAGAGTAAAGAGCACGCGTACGTATCGACATGCTCATTGGTGGGTGTTGCCGATGCGCCCTGGTGCTATGACCCGGTGTATACGGTTGGCAGATCGCCTGCGTTATACGTCTACTGAGCCCGGCACGTCGTGCACAACCCGCAGGTTCTCCACGTAGACTATTTCACAGGCCCCCGGGCCCGTATCCCGTCGCGAAAGACTCGTGGGAATCCGCTTGCCGTTTTGCAATGTCACGTCCACGAGCTGGCCCGTGATGGTGACGATTGCGCCCCTTGGGACACTCTGCATGATTTTCAGTACCGCCTCGTTGGCAGGAATGAGATGCATATTAGCCGACGAGCGCTCGACCAATGGCAAACTCAAGGGCGAGTCGTAAAGGTGCCAGAACATAAAGCGATCGCCCTGGGTGACGCGCGTATGCTGCAAGTGCGCCTCGTCTGACAGGACGCCCCAGCCCATCGCAAAATCCCACGGGACCAGCGGTGTTAGGCGGTCCCAGCGATAGCGTCGTTTACTGAGAATCTTCCCCGTAACACTGAATTCAGCGCGAGTGTGTAGCTGGTTTCCCAGCACATCCAGCGTTCGCCGCTCGGTCTTGCTCTGCAGTGGCGGCTCGCTCGCCAGTTCCCCAGGGCCAAGCTCCACGCGCTGCGTGCAGGCTGTGAACAAAAATAGAAACGAGGCAATAAAAGCTACACGCCAGAGTGCGCGACAGCGTTGCTGTGATGGCATGTCGCTACGCACTGTGGCGCCACCGATTTTTTTGCAGGCTTGCCTGGACCACAGCGCCCGGACCCTCGAATTAATAATAAGAGTTGGGCGACAGATCGGGATTGACTTCACCGGCGACCTCATCTGGGTCCGTATCATTGTCCAGCAGCACGGCGCGTACGGCTTCTACCTGCGCCAGGACTTTTTCGTAGCGATCCCCATACTCATACTTGGTCACTTCAATGGCTTGCGGCATGTAGGTAAAAGCAATTTTTAGCGCCGTGAGTTCGTCGTTGGTCATCGTCAAGAATCCTGTTTCAATGGCAGTGCGCGCAGTCGGTGTGTCACATTTTGGCGATGTTTCAAGGAGCTATTCACGTTGGGCAAACAGCGTGCTGGCGGCAATCTGCCGCGCAATGCTGTCCATAGGCGTTTGCGTGGCACTAAAGTCGATGGCGGTGCCGAACCAGGCAACAACCAGTTTACGCTGCGGATCCACATACAAACCCTGGCCTGAGTATCCGCCCTTAAACAGCGCGCCGTCATCCCACACACGATCCCATTGCCAGCCTGCACGCGAAGGCAGATCGCCCGGGTGGTCCTTACGTAGACGTTTTATCGCCGCAGCGCTCAGCGCAATGCCGCCGTCGTCGCGCAGATCTTCGAGCACGGGACTGGCTATATCCGCAAACTCCGGGTCTGTGTACACCAGCCCAAAACGGGCCATGTCCCTGAGCCGTGCGCTAACACCGCCGGACGCGTAGGCGTGGCCTTCCGGGCTGATGCTGATGAGCGCATCGGACTCTGCGCCAATTCGATTCCAGATCCGGGTACGCACTATCTCAGCGTAGCTTTGCCCGCTTACGGCCTCCATCACCAGCATCAGAACGTTAGTATTGGCAGACACATACTCGTATAGAGCGCCCGTGGCGCGGTGGCGCTGCATACTGCGCAGATGCTCCCGAAAGGATATCGTTTCTCCCGTTGGCTCGGTAATCCCCAGAGCCTCTTCCATGCGATAAACGCAGGTTGATGTGTCCTGATATCCGTCGCTGTCACGACAGTCGATTCCCGATGCCATGTTGGCGATGTCTTGCAGGGAGGTGTCGGCCCAGGCCGTGTTTTTGAACTCCGGCAGATACGTGTCGACGGTCGCGCTCATCTCCAGCAGACCCTCTCCTACCAGTGCAGACAGCGCTGCGGAGGTCACAACCTTTGTCACGGACCAGGTGTAGTGGCGCTGCCAGGGCTGCATTGCCGGATAAGCCTCGAAGATGATGTTGCCCTGATGCAGCACAACAACTCCGTCCAAATACGGATCCGCCGCCACGTAATCTGCAAAGCTGGCTTTACCTTTCTCAGTTGTAACGGAGAGGGCCGCTAGCGCAGGGCGCGACCTGCTCTGCAAATCGCGCGGGGGCGCCGTCCGGGCAATGGTGGCGCTACGCTGATAAGACTCGGGATGCAGGTGGAACTGCCGGCTTACGGGACCGCCGCTATCGAAGTTTTTTGCGGTCACTGACAGGAAATTGTCTCGGGGCGAATCCGCAGCGCTCGAGACACTCTGGAATGACAGCAGCATTGTGCTTGCAAGCAAGCACGTAGCCATTCGAGGCGCGATGCAATCAGCTACGCCCTCAATGACTCTTACAAAGGTCGCCAATAAACTCTCCGAGCGCGAAATAAATAGGGTTTTCATCACTGTGCGGCCTGCGGGGCCATTAATGCGTGGTTCAACATAAGTTATATTTCCGAGTAGATGGCGCGTATTTTAGGTGTTCTGGCAGTGAATAGGCTATTGCACATACAATCGCGCGCCCCTTTCCAGATATGCCGCCTGTTATGACTGCTCCCGTCTACAAGATTCGCACGTACAACAGTATTTCTGTCAGAGGACTGGATCGCTTTGGCCGTGATCGCTACGAAGTGGCGAGCGAGCTACCGAACCCGGATGCGTTTCTTATTCGCAGTCAGAAACTTCACGATCTTGAATTTCCCAGGAGCCTGCAAGCGATTGGTCGGGCCGGCGCGGGCGTAAATAATGTACCTGTCGCAAAATGCAGCGAGCAGGGGATTGTCGTATTCAACGCCCCCGGCGCAAATGCCAATGCGGTTAAGGAACTTGTGCTGGCGGGGATGCTGCTGGGGTCTCGCGACATTTATGACGGGATGCGTTTTATCGAGTCGCTGGCACCGCAGGATGGTCTCGACGCGCTGCTTGAGAAGGAAAAAAAACGCTTTGCCGGCACGGAGCTCATCGGCAAAACTCTCGGCGTTGTGGGTTTGGGTAATATTGGTTCACTGGTCGCCAATATGGGACTGGCGCTGGGTATGAAGGTGATTGGCTTCGACCCGGCAATCAGCGTTGAGGCCGCATGGCGTATGAGCAGCGACGTAGAGAAGATGGATAATCTGAACAGTCTGTTTGCCCGGGCAGATTATGTCAGCCTGCATCTACCCGTGCTGGATGCGACGCGCGGCCTGATCAATGACAGTCTGCTGTCGAGCGTTACCCCCGGCATGGTGTTGCTTAACTTTGCCCGCGGCGAGATAGTCGATAACGCGGCGGTTGTGCGCGCACTTGATGAAGGTCGTCTGCACCGCTATGTGTCAGACTTCCCGGCTAACAGCACCCTTGGCCATCCCAAAATTCTGCAGATGCCGCATATCGGCGCGAGCACGGGTGAGGCGGAAGAGAACTGTGCAATGATGGTGGCGGATCAGCTGATGGATTTTCTGGAGAACGGCAATATCTCGAACTCCGTTAACTTTCCGCATATTGCTCTGCCGCGCACGACGCCCGTGCGCCTGACTATCAGTAATCGCAATGTGCCCAAGGTTTTGAATCAGATAACCGCGGTGATTGCCGACCACGAAATCAATATTGTCGATATGTTGAACAAGAGCCGTGACGATCTCGCCTACAACATCATAGACCTCGCGGCCTGTCCCGATGACAGTTCCTTGCAGGCGCTAAACGCAATTGCTGAGGTTGTGAAACTGCGGGTCATTGGCGACTGCGCCTGATACCCGCGGTTTCGTTCCGCACGCCTGCTCAATGAGAATTTTTTTTACTCCCGTTGCTCCGCTTGCTGGCGCGCGGCGTATAGACCTGACTCATACGTTATTGCCCGCCGGGCCTTCAGGTTCGTTCCCCAGGAGTTAGATATGCGCCGTTACTTTGAGCATCACAATTGTCGAGCTGCAGCACTGTTTACCGCACTTGTTTGCGCGCCTTTTCAACAGCTTGCATGCGCGCAAGATGATGCTGATTCCGCGGCGGTAGCGGCTGCATCGGGGGTGCCCAGCGCCGCGGGTCCAACGCAGGTCGGGTGGAGAAATCAATGGGGCGTGGGCGTAATCGCCAACCCCAAGTTTGTTGGTAGCGACGATTACAACATCACTCCGATTCCCTATCTGGACTTTCGGTATTTCGATGAGCGCGGTACCCGGTTTTTTGCGAATGTTCCTCAGGGTCTGGGAGGCTACGCCTATCGCTACCGCGATCGACAGGCAGGAACCTTTGTCAACATCGGTGGAGCCATAGCACCTGGCTTCAATGTACGCGATGACTCGATTTATGGTCTGGAAGAGGTTGAGCGATCGGTCGAGGCGAGGCTCTATCTCGAGACAGGCGGGCGGCGCTGGGCGGCCTCTGCAACGCTCGCGCAGGATCTTGGTTCCGGCCATGAGGGCGCCTATCTTGATCTCAGCCTTGCACTGCGAGGACAGTTGGGGCAGCGAGGCGGTTTTTACGCGGTGGGTCCAGTGCTGCGTCTGGGTGATGAGAATTATAAAGAGTCGTTCTTCAGTGTTAGTGCCGCGGAGTCGATTAGCTCAGGGCTTCCAGAGTACTCTGCGGATGCGGGCGTTGAGCGTTTGGGCGTGCAGGGCCTGGCCAGCGTGCCCATCTCCGGATCAAAATGGCGTTGGACGAGCATTTTACGCGTCAGCCAGCTGATTGAGGATGCCGGCGACAGTCCTATCGTGACAGATGAGACGCAGTTGTTCTTTCTGACATCGTTCACTCGCCCGTTTTGAGTGTACGAATGGCTCGATTCGCAAAGCCCGCTGTGGAGAAATAGCATGATGCAAGTGCCCGTAGAACGACGCGCACCAAGAGAAAAAGAGAGCCGAATGGGAGTGCTCCTAACCCTCATCGCGTTGCTTTGGACGTCTGCGTTCCCTGTCCAGACAGTCGCCGCCGACGGCGAAATTCTGAGCATAGAGCGCATTTTTGCGGATCCTGCGCTGGATGGTTCGGCGCCGCGAGCTTTACGCTATTCGCCTGATGGCGGCAGCGTGACTTACCTCAAAGGACGGGCGGATGAATCCGAACGATATGATCTTTGGGCGTATGACATAGCGGACCGTAAGGCTCAAATGCTGGTGGACTCCGGGTCCCTGCATACGGGCGATGAGCTGCTCTCTGAGGAAGAGAAATCCCGCCGTGAGCGGCAGCGACTTTCTGGCAAGGGCATCATGGAATACGTCTGGGCCGAGGACAGTCAGGCCTTGCTGTTTCCGCTGGCCGGCGACGTCTATCGCTACGATTTGGCATCGTCTGCCGTCAGTCAACTGACTAGTACGCCGAGTTTCGAAACAGATGTGCGCAGCTCGCCCAAGGGTCGTTACGTATCATTTATTCGCGACCAGAACATCGTCGTTATTGATGTTGCTGCAGGGCGCGAGCGTGCGCTGACTACGACCGGTGGCGACGCGGTTAAAAACGGCATGGCTGAGTTTGTCGCGCAGGAAGAAATGGGCCGATTGACAGGCTACTGGTGGTCACCCGATGAGCGTTGGATCGCGTTTCTGCAGGTAGATGAAAGCCCGGTCGATCTGGTCACGCGCAGTGAAATTTATGCGGATCGCGTCGATGTCATCCAGCAGCGCTATCCCGCGGCCGGACGGCCAAATGTGAGCCTGCGTCTGGGTATTGCTGATGTTGTCTCCGGTGAGACGCGGTGGCTGGAATTGGGAGACGCGTCTGATTTTTACATCCCGAGGGTTCAATGGGCCAGCAATAGCGAGCTGTCCTACCAATGGCAAAGCCGCGACCAGCAAACGCTGGAGCTCAGATTATTTGATCTTGGCACCGGCAGCACTCGCGTCTTGCTTACCGAAACCAGCAACACCTGGGTCAATCTGACCGATGATTTGCATTTCCTGACGGATGGCCGCTATGTCTGGTCGTCTGAACGCAGCGGTTTTCGTCATTTGTACCTTTACAGTGTTGAGTCGGGGCTGTTGGATCAGCTGACCAGCGGTGACTGGGCCGTGGACGCACTTGCCGCGGTAGACGAAACTCGTTCACAACTGTTTTTCACCGGCCGCAGGGACACGCCGCTGGAGCGTCATTTGTACAGTGCGCCGCTGGGTCTTTGGCAGGAGCCGGAGCGTCTGACGGAGCGCTCAGGCATGCATGCAATCGAATTCGCTCCCGATGGAAGCAGCTATCTGGACCGCTTTTCGAGCACATCGATCCCGCCGCAGGTCAGCTTGCATGCACAGAGCGGTGAGCGTATCGCCTGGGTGGAAGAGAACAGGCTCGAGGTATCCCACCCGATTTTCCCTTATCGCGCGGAGCTGATTGAACCTGAATTCGGGCATATCACGGCACCCCAGGGGCATCGTCTCTATTACCAGATCTACAAACCCAGGGCGCTTGAGGCAGGCCGCCGCTATCCGGTGATCGTGTATGTGTATGGCGGGCCCGGGGCACAGCGGGTGAAAAATCAATGGGGGAACCTGTTTTTGCAGTACCTCGCGCAGCAGGGCTACGTGGTGTTCACCGTCGACAACCGCGGCTCCGAGGCGCGTGGCAAAGTTTTTGAGGACGCGCTGTTCAAAAGCATGGGCAGCCCGGAGGTGGACGATCAGCTGACGGCCGTCAGCTTTCTCAAGTCCATGCCTTTCGTTGATGCGGAACGTATCGGCGTTTATGGTCACAGCTATGGTGGGTACATGACGTTGATGAGCCTGATGAAAGCGCCAGAGATTTTTGCGGCCGGCGTCGCCGGCGCTCCGGTTACGGACTGGCTGCTGTACGACACGCACTACACCGAGCGCTACATGGGCAGTCCCGGGGAAAATGCGGATGCCTATCGAGCGTCTTCGGTTTTTCCGTACGTCGAGCAGCTCAAGGATCCATTGCTGCTCTATCACGGCATGGCCGATGATAATGTGCTCTTTACTCATAGCACTCGGTTGATGAAAGCCCTCCAGGATGCGCGCATACCCTTCGAGTTAATGACCTACCCTGGCAAAAAGCACAGTATGCGGGGCGAAGCCACGCGGGTGCATTTGAATAAACAGATTGCTGCGTTTTTCGATCGCCATCTGCGCGGCTCTGCACTGCCCAGCGAGTAAGACACAGTGCGGATCGCAGATCGTCTGCTCCGCCCGAGCTGAGTGCATGATCTGTAGAGTGAGGAACAAAGCGCGGTGCAAATAATCTGATCCAATTCCGCAGCCACTCCCCTATAATGCCGCCAGGTCTGCCCTCGTTCGGTAACAGTTGGCCCGCCTACCCATAAAAATCAAATGTCTGGAGGGACGAAAATGTTTAAAGATTTTAAAGAATTCGCCATGCGCGGCAACGTGGTCGATATGGCGGTGGGTATTATTATCGGGGGGGCATTCGGGACGATAGTCAAAAGCCTCGTGTCCGACGTGATCATGCCACCGATTGGCTTGATCCTTGGTGGCGTCGACTTCAGTGACCTGTTTCTGACCCTGAAAGAGGGCAGCGTCGCCGGGCCTTATTCCTCGCTGGCGATAGCGCAGGAAGCCGGTGCGGTCACCATCAGCTATGGCTTGTTTGTAAACTCTGTAATCAGCTTTCTGATTGTTGCGTTCGCGGTGTTCCTGTTGATTCGAGGCATTAACAATCTCACTCGTGAAGAAGAAGCAGAGCCAGAAGAAGTGACCACCAAGGAATGCGCATTTTGCTGTTCGGAGATCCCGATCAAAGCGACCCGCTGCCCGAACTGCACCTCAGAGGTCGCTGCGGCTGCTTAAGCGGTAGCCTCGGCAGCTTAGCTGGTAGCCGAGGCAGGCAATAAGCAACACGAGTAAGCAGACTACATCTGCGGCAGGCGCCATATACGGCGTTTCGCTGCGGAGTTTCAGTGGTTTAATCCCCGCACGTTTATCCAAACAAATCCGCAGTAACTCCCGGTTGGACCACAACCAGCGCATCGTTCAGCGCGATTTCGCCGCCCTGCAATATGCGACAGCACAGGCCGCCATGGCCGAGCATCGCCGCAACACCGCCTTTCCCAAGTGCCGTCTCCATGCGTGAGCAGGGATGACATAGGGCGCCAGCTTCGAACACCGCCTCTCCAATGGAAAATCGCTGATAGCGCAGCGCATGCAAATTGATGCCGGACACCAGCAGGTTGCGCCGCAGCTGACCTGGGTGAATGTCCATACCGCCCAAAAAGTGGCTGGTCTGTTCGACGAACTCTGTAGAAATAAGCGTGACCTGACGTCCGGAGCCCGGCGTTTTGTCCACCCGGTGATCGCCCTCCAGGCCGCGACCTGCAATCGCAAGCACGCGCTCCACCTCGATAAGCGGTGCGCGACGCTCGGTGCGCAAACCAATCCACTCGAGCTTGCCCGGTGCGAGACCCCGGGCGAAACGATCGAGTGGGTTGCTGCGCTTACTGCGCACGCATGATTTTGCGGATGTCGCGGTCGTCACCGGTGAGTTGCCAGTGCACCAGCGAGATGGGGACACTGCCGGCATCGCGCAGTTCGCGGAAGAACGTTGACAGCGGATAGTCCTCGCCAGCCGCTTCCATCTGCTGGGTGCGTTTCGCCAGCAAGCGCTCCAGGAGATATTTCCCGGTCACGTAGCTCGTGCCGTAGCCGGGCTGGCGCAGATAGAGATGCTGCTCAAACTTCAGCAATTCGGGTTCATTACTCATCCAGCCGCGTGGCGTCCACTCGACGTGTACCGTGCCGGCCTCTGCCATGGTTTTCTCGTTGGCATGCGCTTCCAGAGATCCCAGCCCACGCGCTGCGCGCTGCGCCAGCATGATCCACACCAGTTCCCGAGAACGCGGTGTCTCGTTGTACATACCCGCGTGCATGAACATCTCTTCGACGCCGGTGGCCGTGCCTTCGTTACGGCTGTCAAAAATGTTGTAGAGCAATGGCCCACGGCGCACCGGGCTGGCGTGCGGATATTCCACAATCTCGGCGAGGTCGAACCAGTGGTAGAAGTGCGACAGCAGCGGGCGCGGATCATAGTGTGTTGCGATAGTAAAGAAGTTGCGGGTTTCAGGCTCTTCATAGCCGCCCAGGTGGGCGACCAACTCTTCGGCCATGTAGCTGCGCATCGGCAGGACCTCGCCCTGATCGAAGAAACGCATCATCTGCGCCGAGGTCTTTTTCACAAGCAGGTCATAGGCTTTGGCACTGTCAACGGGCTTTTGTGCAGGCAGATTCCGGTTGCTGTGTTCTTCCAGCTTGAGCGAAGACCAGGAGCGATCCAGTTCGCGCTGTAGCAGCATGTATTCCTCGTCGAAGCTCATGGGGACGTAATGCACCTGCTGCTGATACCAGGCGTAATCTTCCTTACCCATACCTGAGGGACCGGTTTTTGACGGCGCCTGCGTCTGCAGCCAGTCCACCAGTGCAGCGGTGGCGGCCGCAGCATCGTCCAGCGCTTTGTCGAGCGCCGCGCTGCTGTCAGACCCCGCCTTTTCGCGGATGAGCTCAATCCGTTCGGCCTGATCTTCTATGTTACGAATGCCCGCTACCCAGAGATCCCGGGCGTTGCCGGTAAGGTTGCGCTTGGCCTGTACCATCAGCGGCGGGATGACGCCAAGCTCCGCAATCATGCGCTGCTCTTCGGAGGCCGACAACGGGAAATCATAGGTCCACAGCTCGAGAATTGCGTGGTGCGTCGGTCCCTCATGGGCCGGCACATCACTGCGATAATCCCAGATGGTCTGGTAGTAGGCCGGGTCGCGAACCCAGGGCTTGAGTACCCGGTGATTAAAATCAAAGCCATTCATTTCAGCGCGGACAATATGCCAGTCCACCTGTTTTTCGACAGGCCAGTCTTCGATCGAGAAGCTCTCCAGACGCTCGCGATACCTCGGAAGTTCCGCATAGGCGCGCGCGAAGCGTTCCGCACTGTAGTCGGGCGCCCCATTAACCATGGGAGGCGTTTCAAAGGCGCGCCAATCTTCAAACAGCGTGACCAGGTCGTCGTAGGACTGTGCTCTTACAGCTGCGCTTAGGGCCAGAGAAGATAGAAGCAGACCTGCAGCCATCAGGCTGCTTATTAGTTGATTGCCGAAAAACCGTCTTTTTGAATGCATCAGGGTATCCTTGGAGTATTCAACCGGTCGAATTGGATGACCATATTGTAATGAACAGAGCTTATAGAAATTTTCTATCCGCGCCCATGGTAGTCGGCGGAATAGACGTTGTCTGACCTTGTCAGCCATGACGCCAACTCCAGAACGCCCGTAGACCCTGCGGAGGCGGTCGGCGGCTTGCAGATAAGCATTGTGCTTATCGGTATCGCGATTACCTTGCCGCTGATGTACAGCGCGGGCGAATTGGCTCAGTCTTTTGGGTTCCGACGCGCGGTGATTGCCACGGTGATCGGTGCTGTGATACTCAGCCTGATGTCTGTCCCCGCGGCTATTGTCGGCGCGAAGACCCGCCTGTCCAGCTATATGATTATCGAGCATACCTTCGGGTACGCGGGCGCTAAGGTCGTCAATCTCTGTTTCGGTTTTTTTCTGCTTGGCTGGTATGCAGTGACCGCTGAGCTGTTCGGTCGTACACTTTTCCTGGCCGCCGCGGATGCGATTGCGCTGCAGATCCCGGAATGGGTGTTTACGGTCCTGTCCAGCGCCATAGTTGCGTTTACCACCATTTATGGTTTCAAAGCCATCGATCGACTGGCGCTCCTTGCGGTGCCTTGTTTATTGCTCGCGCTGGTCGCCGTCGTGGTTTTTTCCCTGCGCAAAGTCAGCCTGGGCGATTTACTCGACATGCCGGGAGCCGGCGGCATGGATATGCCTACGGCGATTTCTGCGGTGATAGGCAGCGCGATCGTCGGCGTCGTGCTGACTCCCGATCTGACGCGTTACGCCCGGAGCGTTGGCGCCTGTGTTACCGCGTCTTTCCTGGGGCAGGGTTGCGGCATGCTGATTGCTTTTGTGGTCGGCATGATTCCCGTACTTGTCTGGGGAGAGCTTGAGCCTATGAGTTACATGCTGCTGATGGGCTTTGGCGGCGCGGCGCTGGTGGTACTGGTGTTTGCGACCTGGACGACCAATGTGATCAATCTGTATTCCACGGCTCTCGCCTCGCGCGCCGCTTTTCCCGTGGGGAACTATCGCACCGTGGTTGTGCTGATCGGCATTCTTGGCACCGTCGTCGCGCTTATCGGTGTGTCGGACATGCTGATTGATCTGCTGGTGCTGATGGGCCTCCTGGTGCCGCCAGTGGCCGGTGTATACCTCGCCGATTTTTTTGTCTTCAGGCGGCGCGATTTTTCCACGCAGCACCTTGAGGCACGACCTGCGGTGCGTCTTAACGCAATTGTAGTCGCTGGTGGAACCGGGGCCCTGGCGGCCTGGATGTACTATGGAGATTGGTCGTTGACGAGCATTGGTGCTCTCGACTCGCTGCTCCTGTCGTTAGTTTTCTATGTGCTCCTCGAATGGATCGCGCAAAAGCGTTTGGCACTGAAACCCTAATCACCGGCCGCCCGGTTCGGGATAGGCACAGATCAAAGAACAAGGACACAAAGAGGCGCATGCGAATTGGAATTGATGTAGGCGGCACGCATACCGACGCGGTACTACTGGATCAGCACAAGGTTCTCGCATCGACTAAGGCCTTGACCTCGGCAAACGTGAAAGATGGTGTGCTGGATGCGCTGGACACCGTACTGGCTGACAGTGGGATTGGGCACCGTGAACTCACCGCGGTAATGATTGGCACGACCCAGTTTACCAATGCCGTGATCGAGCGTCGGGAACTCGCGCCTACCGCTATCATCCGTATTGCGCTGCCCTCTGGTGAGATGATTCCCCCCATGCTGGATTGGCCGGAGGATATTGCGGATGCGGTGGGGCGCAACGTGTATATGGTGCACGGTGGGAAAACCTATGATGGCTTCTCTATTGCCGCGCTGAATGAGCAGGAGATCGATGCGGCCATAGACGATATTGGCGCCAAAGGCATCCGCCGAATCGCGGTCTCAGCGGTATTTTCGCCCTCGGATCCGTCCCAGGAGATAGCGGTGGGTGAGCGTGTACGCGCACGGATTCCCGATGCGCTGCTGACGCTCTCGCACCGGATTGGTGGCATGGGTCTCCTCGAGCGTGAAAACGCGGCCATTCTAAATACTAGTCTTCTTACTCTGGCAGGAAACGTCATAAGCGCGTTTGGCGATGCCTTGCGTGAGCGCGATATCCGCTGCCCTTTTTATATCAGTCAAAACGATGGCACCTTGATGTCTGCTGAATTTGCCGCTGAGTTTCCGGCGCTGACCTTCTCTTCAGGCCCCACTAATTCTCTTCGCGGCGCGAGTCTGCTGACGCAGCTCAGCGATGCGGTCGTGGTAGATATCGGCGGCACGACATCGGATATCGGCGTGCTGCAGGGGGGGTTCCCGCGGCAGTCCAATGTAGCTATTCGTGTGGGCGGGGTGCGGACCAACTTCCGCATGCCGGATATTCAGGCTATTGGCCTCGGGGGAGGCAGTCTTGTGGCCGACGCGGGTGGGACGCTGGGTCCTCAATCGGTAGGCTATCGACTGCTCAGCGAGGGTTTGGTGTTTGGTGGCGACACGCTGACCGCTACTGATATTGCCGTGGCCGCAGGCGCCACAGGTATTGGCGATGCGAGTTGCGTGGCAGGCCTGGACAGCGCGCTGGTGGAGACCGCGGTAGCGAGAATCCATGCAATTATTGATGCGGGTATCGACCAGATGAAATCCAGTCGTGAACCTGTACCTGTGGTTTTGGTGGGCGGCGGCTCGGTATTGGTATCGCGCTCGCTGAGCACTGCCTCGCAGCTGCACCGCCCGGAACACTCTGGCGTGGCTAACGCCATCGGTGCCGCGAACGCGCAAATCGGTCGGGAGCTGGAACAAATTGTTGCGTATCGCCGGACGTCGCGCGATCAGGTACTCGACCAGGTGCAGCGACAGCTCAGCGATGAGCTTGTTGCGGCGGGCGCAGACCTCGCTACAGTTCGCATCGCCGATATCGAAGAGACGGCAATCTCCTACATGGCCGATGAATCCACCCGCCTGCGGGTCAAGATGGTCGGTGATCTGGACTTGTCCGGGACGCAGACCAACGAAAAGGCGGGAGACGCTGTATGACGACCATCCGCCACGACGATGTTCAGGATCTGTGTACCGGTTCTGTGTTTCTCGCCACCGGGGGGGGCGGTGATCCCTATATCAGTCAGCTACTGGTGACCGAAGCGCTGAAGAAATATGGCCCGGTCCAACTGCTGCCACTATCCGAGCTCCCCGATGAGTCGCTGGTGGTTGCTATTGGGGAAGTCGGCGCGCCGTCGATCAGTTTGGAACAGCTGCCGATTGGTAGCGAATGCCTGACCGTGATCGATCGCTTTGAAGCGTTTACCGGTCGATCGATTACGCATCTGGTGTCCTTTGAGGTCGGTGGCGCGAATTCGGTTATTCCACTGATGGCCGCCGCCGCCCGTGGGCTGCCTATGATCGATGGCGATGGCATGGCCAGAGCGCTGCCGGAAGCACAGATGATGACGTTTGCAATTGAGGGTGTTTCCCCGGGGCCCGCTGTAGCAGTGGATTACACCGGAGGCTGCGTGTACTTCGATGTCAGTGACACGGCGATGTATGAACGACAAATTCGCGCGTTCGCGATGACGATGGGCGGTATGGTGTTTACGGCGGAACATCCGATGAACAGCGAGCAGGCGCGGCGTGCGGTGATCCCTGGCACGATCAGCTTTGCGCTCGCCCTGGGCCGCGTCCTTCGGGAGCACGCTGGCAACGCAGCTCTGGTCGAAGCGCCCTTGCGCGAGCTGTTTGAGCAGTCTGACTACGGCGTTTTCAAGCATCTTTACACGGGCAAAGTAGTGGATATACAACGCAAAACCGTGGGCGGCTTCGATGTTGGCGAGGCGGTGATGGAATCCACGTTGGACGACCAGCCTGCGTTGCATCTGACGATCAAGAACGAGTTTCTCCTGGCTACGGTGGGCGACAAGGTGGTTGCCAGCGTGCCGGATCTTATCACTATGGTAGACCACGAAACCTCCGCGCCGATCAATGCGGAACGCCTGCACTACGGTCAGCGCGTCACCGTGTTTGGGATTGGCTGCCCTGCACACTATCGCACCGAGGCCGCATTGCGCGTGGTTGCTCCGCGGGTCTTTGGCTTTGACTGTGACTACGTGCCACTCGAACAGTTGTAAGGAAAATACATGCCGCTTTCATTGCCAGTACTCGTAACCCGTTTCTTTACACTTGTCGCGATGCAGCGCCTTTATGCGCAGCGCAGCGCAGTGCATTTACTGTTAATTGCAATGCTGGGCCTCAGCGCGTTCGCCCAGGCCATCGACGAAGCGACGCTGGACGAGCTGTCAGCGCGCTACGCGCGCGAATCATTCCCGATGTTGATTGAGCTTCTTAGCATACCTAACGATGCAAATAATCCAGAGGATATAGAGCGCAACGTGCTGTGGAGCGAAAAAGCATTCGAGTCACGCGGCTTTACAACTACCCGGATCGAGACGGAAACCGTGCCGCTCCTGCTCGCTGAGCGTGAGAGCCTGGGCGCGAAAAAAACGGTGCTTGTGTATCTGCAAATTGACGGACAACCCGTCGACGAGACGCGCTGGTTTCAGGACAATCCGTACCGGCCCGCACTGAAAAAGCGCGCGCAAAACGGCAAGTGGCAAGAGGTGATCACCGACCCTCGCTCAGACTTCGATGACGAAGTGCGGGTGTTTGCGCGCTCTGCCTCGGATGCGAAGGGGCCGGTCGCCATGTTTCTCGCGGCGTTGGACGCCATGGCTTCCCAGGGCTTATCCAGCAACTTCAATCTCAAAGTGATTATGGACTTTGAAGAAGAACTGGGCTCGCCGCAGTTACCCAAAGCTGTCATCAAAAACGCTGAGATGCTCGCCGCGGATATGCTGGTTATCTTCGACGGTCCGCGCCACATCACCAATCGGCCAACGTTGACCTTTGGGGCTCGCGGTATCGCGACGCTGACGCTCACTACCTACGGCCCCATCGTACCCCAGCACAGCGGACATTTCGGTAACTACGCCCCGAACCCAGCGCTGCGCCTGTCGCGGTTGCTTGCCTCCATGAAAGACGAACATGGACGCGTGCTGATCCCCGGTTTTTACGATGGCATTAGCATCAGCAAGGACGTCGAGACCATTTTGCGCGCCGTGCCTGATGATGAGGATGAGATACGCGACCGCCTGCAACTTGGTAGCGTCGACAAGGTGGGTAGTTATTATCAGGAGGCACTGCAGTATCCGTCGCTGAACATTCGTGGCATGCAGTCGGGGTGGATCGACGAAAAAGTGCGCACCATCGTGCCTGCCTGGGCGCGCGCCGAGATCGATGTGCGCCTGGTACTGGAGTCAGACCCCGAACGCCTGATCAGTCTTGTCCGCAAGCATGTCGAAGCGCAGGGGTTCTTTGTCACCGATACGTTACCCGATAAAGCTACGCGGATGGCAAACGAGAAGGTTGCCACTTTTACCTATGAGTATTCCTACCAGTCTTTTCGTACGGACTTTGACTCTGAGGTAGGGCGCTGGCTGCGCAGTGCCCTGGGTGGCGCCTTTGGTGAGGAACCCATCATGCACCGCATGAGCGGTGGGTCGATTCCAATTTCGCCGTTTGTCACCACGCTCGGTGTACCCGCGGTGACTGTACCGACGGTCAATCGCGACAACAACCAGCACAGCCCGAATGAGAATTTGCGTCTTGGGAATTACCGGGAAGGTATCAAGACCATGATCGCTATTCTGGCGGAGCCCCTTTAAGGCGAACCTGGATGCAGCCAGCCACCTACGGCCTGCTGTGGCTGCAGATCATCGCCATCGCTGATCCATGCCGCGACCGCCAGCTGCTGTGCTTCGCTTTTTAGCGGGGCGGATGGGAGTATGCCGCGCCAAAGCGCATTGGATGTGCCAAGGCTGCTCGGGTCCATGCTCAGGGAGTCCAGTACCACAAAGTCGTGATTGAGTTCTTTCCCTTGATTTTCCCCGGCCCGCACCTCGCTTTTCAGACCCATGCCGATCAGCGCAATATGCAGGCGCGGACTATTGGTTTTTTGCTGTGTATTCTGGATAAAGGATGCTGTAAAGCGCTCGCCATCTACCCGGAGCTGCAGGCTCCCCGCCGCGTCTTCGCTCACCAGACTGGGAACCTTGCCACGACGCCAGCTGCGCCACTCGATACCGGCGAGCATCACGCCCGGTGTATAAACGCCGGCGCTGTAGCCCTGGTATTTGTAGTCGCGCTGACGCGTTCCGGAACTGGCTTTCGCAAAGCGATCGTCCCAGCCCAGATAGTTCCAGTAGTCGACATGGAAGGACACGGGAACAAATTCCTTCCAGAGCCTCTGGTCGTTCTTTAACGACGACAGCCAACGGTCCGCCGGGGGGCAGGAACTGCAGCCTTCCGAGGTGTAGAGCTCGAGCAGCGGGACGCGCGCGCTCCCGCTGGTAAATTCCTGTGCGCTTGCGGCGGCGACAGAAAGTGAAAATGCCAGGGTCAGAAAGAGTATTCGCATAGTTGTCAGACGATTAGTTGGCGTAAAGGTTCACAAACTCACACAGTTTGCGTCTCCGATTACTCCCCCAGCCTGTATAATCGCTCGCCCGGTAACCGAGTGGCCGCTATACCAGGCCTGCCCCGTCCATGTCCTCAACACCGATCAGCAGCTTTTCGGAGCTGAACCTCCCCCCGTTTTTGCACAGCGCGCTGAAAGAAGTGGGCTATGAAACTCCGTCAGCGATCCAGGCAGCAACGATCCCGCCGATGCTGTCTGGCAGCGATGTGCTGGGCCAGGCGCAAACCGGCACGGGCAAGACCGCCGCCTTTGCGTTGCCGATTCTGGCGAATCTCGATATGAATCTGCGTTTGCCACAGGTGTTGGTTCTTGCGCCGACCCGGGAGCTGGCGATTCAGGTTGCGGAGGCGTGTCAAAAGTACGCGGCGCACTTAAAAGGTTTTCGAGTACTGCCCATCTACGGTGGTACGGACTATCGCGGACAACTGCGTCAGCTGGAGCGCGGTGTGCAAGTGATTGTCGGTACGCCCGGACGGGTTATGGATCATATGCGGCGCGGCTCTCTCAAGCTGTCGGAGCTGAAAACGCTTGTATTGGATGAGGCCGACGAAATGCTGCGTATGGGCTTTATCGACGACGTGGAGTGGATTCTTGAGCAAACGCCACCGCAGCGGCAGATTGCTCTTTTTTCCGCGACCATGCCCGATGCGATACGGCGCATTGCGAGGACGCACCTGAACAAGCCGCAGGAAATTGCCATAAAGGTATCTACGGTCATTAACGCGTCCATCAGGCAGCGTGTTTGGATGATGGCGGGCGTGCATAAAATGGACGCGCTGACGCGCATTCTCGAGGTGGAGGATTTTGACGGCGTCATTATCTTTGTGAGAACACGTATCGCTACTACCGAGGTCGCAGAGAAACTTGCGGCGCGCGGCTATTCCACCGCGGCGCTCAACGGAGATGTTCCACAGCAAACACGGGAGGCCACAGTAGATCGTCTGCGTAAGGGTACCTTGGATATTCTTGTTGCCACCGATGTCGCGGCGCGCGGTCTCGACGTTGAGCGGATTAGTCACGTTGTCAACTACGATATTCCTCAGGATGTTGAGGCCTATATTCATCGTATTGGCCGAACTGGTCGTGCGGGGCGCCAGGGAGACGCGATCCTGTTTGCCGCGAATCGTGAGCGTCGTCTTTTGCGCGCGATCGAAAAGGCCACGGGCCAGACCATTCAAAAGATGGAGCTGCCCAGTGCCAAGCAAGTCACTGACAAGCGTATTGAGACCTTTAAAAACAAGATTACGGACACGCTGTCTACGAGTGATCTGGAGGTGTTTCGCAAGCTGGTGGAGGAATACCAGTTTGAGTTTGGTGTGCCAGTTATCGAGGTCGCCGCGGCGCTCGCCGCGATGGCGCAGGGAAAGAAATCGCTGGTCGCCAAGGCGGAGTCACCTCGCAAGTCGCAGCTGCGAGAAGAGCGCTCCGCATCAGGCTCGGATCGCCCGCGAGACAAAGCTCCCCGAGACAAGGTGCCGGGCGATAGTTTTCTGCGAGACATGGGTCCGCGAGAGATGGCCCCGAGAGAGAAGGCTCCGCGACGACAACGCGACAAGAATGGTCCCGAACAAGGGATGGAGCGCTATCAAATTGCCGTGGGTCGCAAACACGGAGTGAAGCCGGGCAATATCGTAGGCGCTATCGCCAATGAGGCAGAAATTGACGCTGAGCATATTGGCCGCATTGATATCAATGCTGAGCACAGCACGGTGGATTTGCCTGGAGGCATGCCCAAGGAGATTTTTCAGCATCTGAAAACCGTGTGGGTCAGTGGTGAGCGATTACAGATCAAGCGGATCGATGGCGCGAGCAGCGGCGACGGCAGGAAACCGGTTAAGCGCAAGTCGGGTAGCAAAGCCAAAGTGGGCAAGACCAAGAGTAAAGCAGGCGCCCGGAAGCGTTCTAGTAACGCAGGGAATACATCGAAGAATGAGTCGTCGGAGGACTGAGTGCGACTTAGACGGTCCCTGCCGGTTTGACGGCTCGAGCGGTATCCATGCTCCCGCTGTAGGTAAAGAGCAGGCCTCCCAGAGCCATTATCAGCAAGGGTAAAAATGGCTCGAAGGGCCAGAACGGAAACCAGATTTCGAGCTTTGCCGCCCATTGCGCTGCGGTTAAAAAATTTGTCGCTGTCTCCTGCCAAACGCCCCCTGTGGCGGAGGCTAGCAAGCCGGCTGCAACGAGCAGCGCACCCATGCCGCGAAACAGCAGTGGTGTTTCACTGCCCGGGTCCAGCTTGACTGATTGCTGATTACGTTTTTTCCCCCAGGCCGCGATGCGCACCGCAAAGGCCAGAAATCCAGCCCAGTAAAACACATAGTCGATCGGCTCCGGGTTTTCGTAGTAGTAGAGATTCCACCAGTAGACGCTGAACGGGTAAGCCCACAAGAAGTACGTGCCGCTCTTGTGCAGCAGTTTCCACTGGACTGAGCTAATGAGCCTGCGTCCAAAACTGAAGGAGGTGAACACCATTGCAGCCAGGAAGAGATAGCCGCTGCTCCCTTCAGACTCGTCGCGTAGCGCGTACACGTCCTGATAGTAATAGTCAGTGTAGATCGCGGACATAATGAAGATGAACGCACCTTGCCAGGCCATGGCTACGGCGAACACCAGACCGATGTACTTTCTGCTGCGCATCCACCATTGCGAGACCGCTCCGGGAAACAGTACAGGCATTGCCGAGGCGGCCAACACGAAATAAATGAATGGCACGGCCCAGCGTACGGAATAGGAGATCATGTGCGAAACGTCGCCGGGCTTTGAGAGATCAAAACCTGTTATCGCGACGACCATGAAAACGTTCATCGGCAGTACGATCAGCCAGAACAGCGGCCAGCCGTTGATCGCCTTGTGTTTCAGGATCGAGTTTGCTGCGGTAGACATAGATCTGTCCTGGGGCTGCTGTTTACACACAAGGTTCGAACATTGCACTCCGCTTAGCTGAGTTCATCCGACCCGATAGGCGAAGAAAACCGGTTCTACAGGACTCATCTAAACTGGGCAAGGTGCGCCGATGCCATCGGGATTACAAACTATGCCGCAGCAAGCTCCCTCTTTTTTGAAGCGCATTCTCTTTGGCGCGATCGCGATGGCGCCCTGGGCGCTATCTCTCTATCTCCTTTACTACCTGGAGTACGGTGAGGTCTGGGACGTGGATACACAGTTTCGCAGTGTGATAGCAGTGATCGTAATAGCCTCGGGTATGGGACTTTCGTTCTGCACGTATTCAATCTTGCGGCCGAGCTCTAAAACTTAGAGAACGCGGGCGCTGGATGCTGTACCAAGCCTAAAACCCAGATATGGCCCGGATCAAAACGTAATCGCCTACCGTTGCCGATCGAGACAGAGAACAGCCCCGTCTCGTGATATCGATACCCAATCACGGTTAAATTCGTCTTTTTTAATTTGCTGGAGCATTGAATACATGCGCAGTTTGCTGGGGTGTGTACTGAGATGCGGCCCGGATCGCGTTAGGGGTATGTGACGTGACACTCTTGGAGAAATACCGGCTTTCCTTCGATCTATCGACGGTCGCGCAGCTGCTGGTATCACCTGATGGTGACATTCAACTGACCAACCGCGCGTCCGAGGAAATGTTCGAATACCCGGCCGGCTTCCTGATTGGGCAGCCGGTAGAGTGCTTGCTGCCGGAAACACTCAGGCACTCGCACCCCGCGCTGCGTGACGCCTACCGCCAGCTCCCCACCAAGCGACAAATGGGTCAGGGTCGGGACCTCGAGGGCGTGACCCGCACCGGTAGGCGCGTACCGCTGGAGCTTGGCCTTGAGCCGGTCGAAGAAGACGGCGTGCGCTGGGTGCTGGTTACAGCGATCGATACGACCGAGCGTCAGGAAGGCCAGGCCTTGGTCCGCGCAACCCTTGAAGCGGCGGCGTCGGCAATAATTATGGTGTCGCAAGATGGTTCGATCATATCGGCCAACAAGGCTGCCAATGTTCTGTTTGGATACGCGCAAGAGGAATTAGTGGGGCAGTCGATTGAAATTCTGGTGCCGCAGGACATACGGCAGAGGCATAGTGTTTTCCGCGCCAGTTTTTTCTCGGCAAGTGACCAGCGATCAATGGGCGCAGGTCAATCACTTTACGGATGCCACAAAAACGGCACCGAGTTTCGGCTAGAAGCCGCCTTGACGCCCGTGGAGGTTTCGGGCCGCAAGCTGGTGCTCGCCACGATCGTTGACCTCTCCGAGCGACTTGCAGCCGAGCGCGCCCTTGCCGGTAAACGGGCCGCTGAAGCTCAGTCCGAGCGGCTGGCGCGTCTTAACGATGCCTTGAACCAGTTTGCCTACTCAGTAAGTCACGACCTGAAAGCACCGATGGCGACGATTCAGGGGATGCTTGGTCTGTGTCTCGCTGATCTCGCCGATGGAAACACTGAAGAGCTTGCGGCGAATTTGCAAACGCTGAAGGACTTGAGTGCGCGCAGCGCTGAGAAGGTGGAGTCGGTTCTCAAGTTGGCACGACTTGGGCACGAATCGACTGAATTTGAGCCCGTGGATCTGACGCAAATTGCGCGGAGACTGTGGCGGGAGATCACTCTCCATGAAACAGCACCGCCGCGTTTCGAGGTGAACGTAGCCCTCTCTGCCCCGTTTGTCAGCAGCACAGAGGCCATTCAGATCATTTTGGAAAATCTGTTGTCGAATGCAGTAAAATACAGGGATCATGCAAAAGTCGACAACTGGGTGCAAATCAGCGCTCGACAGGATCGCGGGGCAGTTGAAATCACCGTAGCTGATAACGGCATCGGTCTTGCGAATACCGAGGCCGAGGCCATTTTTGACATGTTTAAAAGACTCACAAACCGCCCGGGCGACGGTCTTGGCCTTGCGATTGTCAAGCGCCACGTTCAAGCGCTGGGCGGCGATGTCGCTGTCTTATCCTCGCTTGGAGTGAGTACCAGCTTTACAATACACCTTCCGCAGAACCCGTAGGGCAAGCAGATGCAAATTACCACGGTAATTGTCGATGACAGCAGCGTGGACCGCTACATCGTCCGTCGCACTCTTGCGCGTCGCGACGGATTTGGCGAGTTCATTGAACTGGAGACAGGCACCAGTTTTATTGAGCATATGCAAAACGTTGGCGTTCGGCCGCCGGCTGATCCAAAGTCAGTACTCATCCTGATGGACATAAATATGCCTGGCTTGAGTGGCTTCGAGACCGCGGAGGCATTGCAGGAACTAATAGATGCCGGTGACGCGTCTAAAGATATCACTGTGATAATGCATTCAAGCTCGGACAATTCGGCAGATCGGACAAGGGCCGGGGCCATACCGGTCGTCAAAGGGTATATTTTGAAACCCATTAACGACGACGACGTCGGCCAGTTAGTGCAGATGTATTCGAGCTGAGCGGCTAGTTACACAATAAGCCTGGAGCTAAGCCTGGAGCTAAGCCAAGAGCCAAGCCTGCGCAAAAAGTGGCGCGCCCGGAGAGATTCGAACTCCCGACCAACTGGTTCGAAGCCAGTTACTCTATCCAGCTGAGCTACGGGCGCGCAGGCCCACATTATACAACCTAAGACGCGAGGGGGGGATGCCTCTTCCTGTGAAGTTACGGACTTTTTAAGGCCTAAGCCCCAAGCGGTTTGTTGCACAAGCCCCGGCGATCCAAAGCTTAGGGGTTCAGATAGAGGATCGATAGCAGCACGCTGCTCCAGCACACTATTACGATGAGTATGGCCATAAACACCATCGCGGAACCAAGGTCCTTGGCGCGGCCGGATAACTCATGGTGTTCCGCACTGACGCGATCTACCACCGCTTCTATGGCACTGTTCCCCAACTCGGCGAGCAATAGCAGCAGGAGAGATGACGTCAGGAATAGAAAGTCTGCCATGTCGCGCGCCAGCCAGAGCGCCAGCGGCAGACCCATCAGCGCAAGAACAGCCTCCTGACGAAAGGATTCTTCGTGGCGCCAGGCGGCCTGTAAACCGCGTATCGAGTATTGGGTTGCGAGAAAAAGGTGCGCAAGGCCACGTTCGGTAGGCTTCATAGAGAAACATCCTTTGTGCGAACTAACAGTGACGATAGGGGGTCTCCCAGGGCTTCGAAAACAGGCCTGCCGCTGAGCGGTTCGGTATACAGGGCAACGTAGGGTTGGCGGACGCCAATACTCTGCCATTGATCAAGTCCTGAGCCGGCAAAGAAGCCGTCGAGCGCCCTACCGCAAGTCGCTGAATCATGCGCGATCACCAGGAGCATGGATACTTCAGCGGTGTCCTTTGAAAAAAACTTCTCGATGCCTGCATCTTCTGGAAGTGCGCTCGCACACACGTCGTGGCTGGCGACAAGCTCAAGCGTGCGTCCCATAACTCGCACTACGTTCAGGCCGCGCGTCAGCTCCAGCCGCTGCTCCCCCAGAAGGACATGCGATCGCGAGCGCGGGCCGGTTCCACTTCGGACCTCCAGCAATCCACGCCCGGCATCATTCCCCAGCGTAAGTGCGCTATAACGCAAATCCGCTTCGCCAAATTCCTGCAGTGAGCGAAGACTGCGCTGACGCTGCGCATACACCACCTCGTCGAGCGGCTGTGCCGCGAGCTCCCGGAGCTCCATGGCGCTGAGTTCTGTCGTTTCGGTGAGGTGCGCCGCCATGATGTTCTGCGCCCCGGGTCTGCCAGCAAATATGCAAAGACCGATTTTCGGCAATGCCAGCGCCATTGTTCGCACTCGTTGACAGTCGTCAACCCACAGCAGAGATTGATCGATTTCCGCCTGGCGTACATAGCTATGCAGCTCTACCTTTGAGTCGAATTCAAAGCGGATCTCCGCTACGGCACCGTTCTCCAATGCCAGCAAAGCGGGCGTTGCGTAGCGACGGCCATCGATAGATAGGCTCATCTCCTCGGGATTAATCTGCATTACCTCTATGGACGCTGGCAGCTGCCAAAACCTCGCGATATCGGTGCGCCACTCACGCAGTTGCCAGGGAAAGCGTTTCATAGTCGCCAAGAGGCTGTCATCGCCAGCGAGTAGATTCCTGCCCAGGCCGAACGCTTCGCCGCCAAGGCCCAGGGCATACATCAGCGTAGCGGGCGTATCCAGAGTAGTGCCAGGACGATCGATTTGCCGCGGTTCGGCATTGGCGGCAGGGAATACCCAAAGAAGATTATGTCGCTTCCCCCGCTCGAGTTGATCAAAGGCATCGTTCTTCATGGCCAGGTGATCTGACGCCAGTACCAGCACCGTGTCTTCCGCCCACGGAGAGCTGCGGACCTGACGTATGAAGTTGGCTAACAGACGATCGCTGCATTTCACGGCATTGAGCATGCTATTGCTGCCATCACCGTAAATCAGGCCATCGCAGGACCTCGACTGGTGACCGTGCGGGTGATGGGTGTCCATTGTTAATCCAACCAGCCCGAACGGGGAGTTGGCTTGCGATAGGGACTCAAACCGCTGGTAGATCATCCCTAACAGCGAATCATCATAGAGTCCCCAGGTGGATGTGTAATCCGCATCATCGAGCGCCGGGCGCAGTGCGTTTAGACCGGCAATGGAATCAAAACCATGCGTTTCGAAGAACTTCCCTTTGCCCGCAAAACTCAGTTGCGCACCACCGAGATAGTGGAGCGTGTAGTTCATGGCTGTGAGTACATCGCCAATACAGGTGGCGCCGGGAAGGAAGTCGGCCATGCCGCGCATGGAGTTTGGGTGCCCGGAGGTAATCAGGGGGATTCCGCACTGGCTGGCAACCAGCCCCGCGATGGTGAAGCCCGTACCGCGAACCTGCTTTATGCCCGTGAAACTAATAGCGTCGTTTTCCAGCGCGCGCAGCTCTGTGATCAGGCCGGGAAACAATGCCTCGTCAAAATAGGTGCGCTCCAGGCTTTCTGCATACAGCAGCAACAGGTTTTTTCCCGGTCGCCGGTCTGTAGGCAGCGAGGGGAGCCGGTAGTAGTCATCAAAACGCTGGGTCATTGACTCCGTCGAGTCGTCCGATAAAAGCCACTGCCCCAGCACAGAATCCGGTCCGTAAATGGCGCTGTTGAAACTCCCGAGGAAGGCGTTGCTGGTTGGGTGCATAACGCACAGGATGCCAAGCACGGACAGCAAGAGATAGGCGCGTGGACTGCCGGGTGCCGGCTGTCTTAGCAGTCGCCAGGCGAACCAGCTGCATGTGGCGGCGGCGAGGGCAATCAGCAGCACTGTGACGATAAGCAAGCCGAGATACTCGAGTGTGCCGCCGCCCTCAAGTCCGATTCTGAGGTGATAGGTGACGGCGCTGTTGAAGCCCTCTCCGGTGAATTGGTCCGCGACAAGCCAGGTGATGCTGAGCAAAAGAAACGCAAACGCGAGTGTCGCTGCCGTAACGGCGACCCAGCGTGGATGGTTGACAGTTTGCAAAGCGATAGCGCCGGCAAGGAACAGCGCGCAAAAGAAGGTGAGGATCAGCATCAGGCCGTAATTTTACAAAATTGTTGCACTTAGATGACAGCATTTAGCGTGGCAGTAGTTCGTATGACAGGTGTTCTCAAGACAAGAGTTCGAGTGACAGGAAGTCGCAGGAAGTTACATGGCACTTTGGCTCCCGTAGGCCGATAATCTGTGACCTCAAACCAATCTACGATCAACCATTCCCCGGAGAGACGAACATGACTACTTTTACGTCTATCAAACTAGTGGCGCGGCCTGAACCAGGGCCGGTTAAACCTGAGATTTTTGACCTCGTTGAGAGCGATATTCCGAGTCCTGGTGAGGGACAGATGCTGCTGAAACAGACGCATATGTCGCTGGACCCCGCGATGATCGGCTGGATGAGTCCCGATCCTGAGAGTTACATTCCGCCAGTGGGACTGGGGGAGGTGATGCGTTCGTCAGGCATTGCGGAGGTTGTTGAGAGTCACCACCCGGATTTTAAGGTGGGTGATCGAGTCTCCGGCATGATGGGTTGGACCGAGTATCTGGTGACAGATGGTGCGGGATTGCGCGCGGTGCAGCCGGGGATTGACGCCGAAACTGTGCTATCTGTTTTTGCATTGCCAGGGGTAACTGCCACCATCGGTCTTTGGAAATATGGTCATTCTAAGTCGGGCGAAACCCTCGTTGTTAGCGGTGCGGCAGGGTCTGTGGGCTCGATTGTCGGGCAGATTGCCAAGGCCGACGGCCTGCGCGTTATCGGCGTTGCGGGTGACGACGAGAAATGCGGCTGGATTGTCGATGAGCTAGGCTTTGATGGTGCTATCAACTACAAGACCGACGAAATAGCGGCAAAGCTCCAGGAATTGGCACCGGGTGGCATCGATATCTACTTTGAGAATACCGGTGGTGCCGTCCAGCAGCACGTTATGGATCGCATGAACGCGCACGGTCGTATTATTGTCTGCGGCATGATTGCTGACTATGGCAAAGCGGTGCCCTCAGCGGGACCAAACTGGATACCGATAATCAAAAAACGCCTTACAATTCAGGGTTTTACGGTGCCCGATCACTATGGAGATATACCTGAGTATATCGCCAGGCTGACGCCCTATGTGATGGAAGGCAAGATCAAGTATCGGAGCCATGTTATCGAAGGACTGGGTTCAGCAATCGACGGTTTGAACATGCTCTTAACCGGCGCCAATAAAGGCAAGCTGATTGTCAAACTGTAGTCGGCCGCTGCTTTAAGCTAGTAGCTCAGGGCTAGTTGCTTGGGCGCTTTTTCAGGGCGCTTTTTCAAGGCGCTTTTTCAAGGCGCTTTTTCAAGGCGCTTTTTCAGAGCGCCTTTTCAGGGCGCTCTTTCAAAGTGCTTTTTCACGGTGGCATGTCGCGCCGCATCAGCCGACGCAGCAGCGATCTCAACCAGCCGGAGTTGTCGGGCGCGCTAGTCTGTCGCGGTCGATGCGACGGCGGTATGCCTTTTTCACGATAATAGGTCTCCCATTCATGCGGCGTGAGCGTGCGTGGGACGTAATCGTCTGCGGTGCGCTTGAGGGACTTTTTGCTCAGCAACGTTTGCGCGGGTTTGGGCGGCAGTTCGCCGCTCGTCGGCGCTTTTTCGCGGGAGTCCTGCTCAAGTGCTTGTCTGACTAATCGCTGTTGTCGTGTTTCCATACAGATACTTACGATGAAACTCGCGCGTTGGTTTTCGCCCTGAGATCGATTGCCGTGGACACAAGAAGCGACCGCCCTCGTTGTCGAGGCCGGTCGGTTTAGCTCAGCTCGTCGTGATCATATCAATGCCTTCGGCTTTGATCTGCTCATTCAGCGCCGGAATACGTACATCCCAGATCACTCGCAACGCTTCGAGTTGCGTTTCAATCGCACGGCTCAGCATGGCCTTCACCTGAACTGCCTGCTCCGTGGGTCGCGCATCCCCACGAGCTACCCCGCGCATGAGGCTCGAGAGCTTGTCGTTTAGCCGGATGGGGTAGTTAAGCGGATCCTGACGGCTCTGGTTCTGGGTCTGGTAGAGCGTTTCTTCCACGCTGGTGATGGCCTCGTTGATGGCTGCAATCTCAGTCAGCAATGGCGTTTGTACCGCGTCTTCAGCGTCGCCCCCAAGACGCGCTTCTACCGTCTCCAACTGCCCGCGCAAGGTGCGCAGGCGGCCAACTTCCTCATGTGTACGAGATAGCAAATCGCGGGTTTCGAGCACGAAGGCAAACTGCTCTGCGAAGTCCTCCGGTGTAGCAGTAGAGCGCGGATCCGGTATGACCTCAAAGGGCACTTCGCGCTGCGTGTCACCCACGCTTAGGCGCGCGCGATAGGCTCCCGGTACAGCTTTTGGCCCGGTTTTCATATCGGACCAGATAATCATGCCGTCGAAGCGCTGCATGCCCGGGTAATCCAGGTCCCAGACATGCCGGTTGAGTCCGGAATGTGCGCTGAGGAGGCGTGTATCCGGCATGTCACCCGCGGCGGGCTTATCCTCGCTGTCACCCGGCGCGGGCTCTCGGGTCCAGGTCCATATGGGTGTCTGCTCGCTTTCTTTGAAAACCGTCAGAGCGACTTCTGTATCGGCGCCAAAATCCTCGGGCAGCTCGTAGTAAATGGCTACGCCGGGATGAGGGTTGGTGCCCGCGCCTTGCGGGTTTTCTTTACGTCCCCCGGCGAGCAGTCGATAGGTTGGGCGCGGTGTATACAAGTGTGCCGCGGCGTCTTTCCGCTTGCTGTTGTACTGCCTTAACACGCTCAGGTCGTCAATGATCCAGAATCCCCGGCCCTGTGTCGCGACGATAAGATCGCCGTTTTTAACCTGCATATCAGTCGCTGGAACAATGGGTAAGTTCAGCTGCAATGTCTGCCACCGCTTACCGTTATCCATGGAGTAATAGACGCCGCGCTCGGTGCCTGCGTACAGCAGTCCTTCACGCTCCGGGTCGGCGCGCAGCACTCGCGTGAAGTGATCATTCGGGATACCTCTGCTGATGCGCTTCCAGCTCTTCCCGTAGTTCTTGGTGTAAAACAGGTACGGCTTGAAGTCATCCATCTTGTAACGCGTAGCGGCCAGGTAAGCGCCACCCTCATTGAAAGGGTCGACGTCGATACTGTTGACCATGGCCCAGTCGGGTAAACCGGAGGGTGTTACGTCCTTCCAGTTCTCTCCGCCATCCTGCGTCAAATGCACCTTTCCATCATCGCTGCCCGCCCACATCAAACCTGCTGTCTGTGGCGATTCTGTGAGCACGAAAACGGTGCCGTAGTACTCGACGCTGGTGTCGTCCTTGGTGATGGGGCCACCCGATTTACCCATTCGGCTCTTATCGTCGCGAGTGAGATCCGGGCTGATCTGCTCCCAGCTCTGCCCGAGATTGTTGCTGCGGAACACGGCGTTCGCGGCCACAAACAGGGTGTCAGGATCGTGCTTGGAGAAAGCGATGGGGTAGTTCCACTGGAAGCGATACTTCAGCTCAGCAGCGCCCCAGCCCATAGGATTGTCTGGCCACACGTCGATTGCGCGCTCCGCGCCGGTGCGATGATCGATAATCCGCATAAAGCCACCGTATGATCCACCGACAACAACGTCAGGCTCATCGGGCTTTGCCGCGATATGGCCGCTTTCACCGCCTGCGGTGGGTTCCCAGTCGCGTACACCGATGGAATCACCTACGGCCGAGCGGGAGCGGATGCGCACCGCAGAATTGTCCTGCTGCCCACCGAGAAGCCGGTAGGGAAAATCATTGTCGGTGGAGACCCGGTAGAACTGCACGGTCGGCTGGTTGGACTGTGTGGACCAGGTTTTGCCGCCGTCATAGGAGACGTTGGCGCCACCATCGTTCGACTGAATCATGCGCATGGAATCCGCGGGATCCACCCACAGGTCGTGGTTATCCCCATGGGGCGTCGCGATCATACTGAAGCTCTTGCCGCCATCCTTGGAGTAATGAAAGCGCACATTGGCGACGTACACGGCTTCCTCGTCAGAGGGGTCTGCGAAGATACGGGTGTAATACCAGGCGCGCTGACGTAGATTGCGATCATCATTGGTTTTGGCCCAGGTTTTACCACCGTCTTTGGAGCGAAATACACCGCCATCCTCCGCCTCGATAATGGCGTACACGTTTTTGTTGTTCGTAGGAGAAACGGTGATACCACTGATTCCCACCAGGCCCTGCGGCAAGCCCTCATTGCGGGTAAGCTCGACCCAGTTTTCGCCGCCGTCGACGCTCTTGTACAAGCCTGAACCCGGTCCGCCACTCTCCAGTGAGTACGGCGTGCGCTTTACGCGCCAGAAACTGCTGTACAGAATCCGCGGATTAGTGGGGTCCATCGCCAGGTCGACCGCGCCAACCTCATCGCTGACAAACAGGATGTTTTCCCAGGTGTTGCCGCCATCGGTCGTGCGGTACACACCGCGCTCGTCGTTGGATCCAAACAAGTGGCCCATCACCGCCGCATAGGCGATGTTTGGGTTGGTTGGATGAATACGAATCCGCGAAATATGCTGTGAATCTTCGAGGCCTGCGCGTTGCCAGCTATCACCAGCGTCTACCGATTTCCAAACGCCATCGCCCGGGCTCACATTGCCGCGCACCGTCTTCTCGCCGGTGCCCACATACAGGATATTCGGATCCCACTCAGATACGGCGACTGCGCCGATAGAGCCGCCGAAATAGCCGTCGGAAACATTCTCCCAGGATACTCCGCCGTTCTGCGTCTTCCACACGCCACCGCCGGTAGAGCCAAAATAGTAGGTCTCACGGTCGCCCGCCAGGCCGGTTACAGCAGCTGAGCGACCGCCGCGAAAAGGGCCAACTTCGCGCCATTCTATGGCGCGAAGTTCGGCCGGGAATGTGTCGGGATCTATATCAGCCCAGGCGCTGGTATGGCCCAGCAGTGCGGTAAGTAGCAGTAGGCCTGAGGCGATCAGACGGCGCAGAGTGGCTGGCAGCATTGCATGCTCCTGTAGTTTTTTTTGGGTATTTTTTGCCGCGCTAGATTATCACAGCTGACGCGACTGACGGTCCTCTGGGATCGCCGTTGGCCAGCTTTTGCCTTGCTGCGCTGCAGGGCTGGTTTACACTGAGAATGAGCTTTTGCTCGTGAGCGTAGCGAATGAGGAATTACGCATGAATAATAATGTACGAGATCGGGTAACGCCGCTCATCGAAAGCAGCAGTAACGGCGTTCGCTGGCTGACCCTGAACCGCCCGGAGCAGCGCAACCCCCTGTCGCAGCAAATGCTGCAGGCCGTTCGGGAGGCTCTGGCGCGCGCGGCTACCGACGTGGGGGTGCGTGCCGTAGTTATCGCGGCCAGTGGTCCTGTTTTCTGTGCGGGCCACGATCTTGGCGAGATGAAAAAAACAGCGGCAGATGACAGCGAATCTCACCAGGCACGCATGCGTTCAATTCTGGAGAGCTGTGCTGAGATGATGCTCGCAATCGTCAATTCTCCCAAAGCCATCATTGCCTGTGTGCAGGGCACCGCTACTGCGGCGGGCTGTCAGTTGGTGTCTGCTTGCGATCTTGCTGTTGCCGCTGAAACTGCACGCTTCTGCACGCCCGGTGTCAACATCGGCGGGTTCTGCACGACGCCGTTGGTGGGTATTGGGCGCAATATCCATCGTAAACACGCGATGGCACTGGCACTGACCGGCGACGCAATCAGTGCCGAAGACGCGCGTCGCTTTGGACTGATTAACGAAGCTGTGCCAGAAAGCGAGTTGCTGGGGTTCACAACACAACTCGCAGAACGTATTGCGTCCAAGTCAGCGCAGGGCATTCGTCAGGGCAAAGCTGATTTCTATCGGCAGGTCGAAATGCCCCTGGAAGATGCCTTCGCCTATGCAAATGACGCGATGATACGCGCGATGAGCACGAGTGAGGCCGAAGAAGGTACCAACGCCTTTTTTGAGAAACGCCCGCCACAGTGGGGTGATGCTTAGCCAATCCTTTGGCTTGCGCTGTTATAGGGTCAGCCCTCCCGGGCTAAGGCGCCATCAGTGGGAACACCGCCGCCAATGCCCAGGCAAATGCCACGGCATTGGCAATGCCCCCCACCGCCGGGTGTCCCGTTGCCTGATAAACCCAGCGGCTGAACAGTCCGTAGACCAAAAAGTAGATGATGATTACCGCGGCAATGATCAGCAGGAAAAACAGGTCTTCAAAGGAGAGCGCAACAGCAATTCCCAGGGACACCAGGAAACAAACGCGGGTGAATAAATGACCACCTTGAGCGGTATGCGACCCATGCGCCAGCCATTCGTCCGCGAGGAAGTAGCACAGCGTGCCGACCAGCATGACGAGCAGCAGCGGAATCCGCAGAGTTGGGATGGCAAAAGACGTGACGTAGATGTTGAGTGCGAGACTAATTACCGCCGCGGTGAACAGCGTGGCCA
Source organism: Congregibacter sp. (assembly GCA_045105635.1). Lineage (GTDB taxonomy): Bacteria > Pseudomonadota > Gammaproteobacteria > Pseudomonadales > Halieaceae > Congregibacter. The sequence continues at coordinate 141,516 of JBGCDU010000010.1, read as the reverse complement.
GAGCGCCGGATAGCGCAAAGCGTCCCCAATGCGTGATGCTTTGCTCCCTGTCGATACCGCGCTTTAACCACCAGAGACACAGCAGGGTGAGTAGTCCGTACACGGCAAAATGCACCGCAAGATAGCCGCCCACTAACACGCCGAGAAAATCGGCGGGAAACCAGAACAACGCCAGCGGCGTGCCGATTGCAGGAACCAAGGAAGCCGGCAACAACTGTTTCCAGGTCAGAGAAGCCCCAAGCGGCGGTGAGCTGACTGTGGGTAATAGGCTCGCCAGAGGCCAGGCCAGAGCGCACAGCCCGAACAGCAGCATCACAACCCAGCCGCCGCGCTTATCTCTGTAGCCCTGGTCCGCTAGCAGGCTTTTAGCATAAACCCGGTGCAGCCAGTCGCTTGCCTCGGCCATACTTGTTTGGCTGTAGAGAACACCGACGTGCTCTACGCCCTCGGCGATCGCGACCCGACGCTGTTCTGCCGCGCCGTTGCTTTCGAAGGTTTGCCCCGCTTCGGGTTTGTCGGTAATCAGTCCCAGGACTCGCAGCGCTTCTTCCTTTAAAAAGCCCTCCCATCCTCCGACGATGACCAGGAGATTTTTGGGTGCCTCGGCCGTTACAGCCGGAGAGAACATGGAGACGGCGACGGTGGCATCTACGCGGGGATCTTCCTGCGCGTAACGTACGATAATATCCGAGGCCATCGAGTGTCCGAGCAGCGCAAGCTCGCCGCTGACGCCCGGGAGTTCCAGAGCGTAATCCGCCACTTCGCGAGTCTGTTCCAGTAGTTTTTGCGTGGCCCCGTCTACTTTTGTGACATCGCCGCGCAAAGGCTCGAGATTGCGACCATGCCCGTAGTAGTCAAAGGTAACTGCAATAAAGCCATTTTTAGCGAGCGTCACTGCAAACCCCTGCATGAGCTGCTGCGATCCCGCAAAACCATGTGCAATTAGCACGAGAGGACTTGCTTTGTCGTCCAAGGAGGGGTTGGCCCGAAATATCGTGACTGGAGTTGGCCCGAGCATCACGCGCTCTGTGGTAACGCCGGCATTGGCCCGGTGCAGATTGATCAACGCCAGGGCGATCATGGCGATCGACAGGGCGAGAGCCGCTGCCCGCACCCCGGTGAATTTACGCTGCTGCATCGCGTGCCCTTGCTTGTTTGTGCTTGCGTCAATCATGGTTCTTCCCGGATTCCGCAAGTACAGATAGCGCCGATACTTTTAGCGCCGCGCCGCTTAACCTAGTCGTCGTAAACAACAGCCTCAATGATAGCGATGCCATCTTCCACGCCGCGGCGGAACGCTTCCAAACCAACTCTCTCGTCATTGCCGTGAATGCGCACAGCCTCGGCTTCCGGAACGATGACCGGATCAAAGCCATAGCTGGCAATTCCCGCATCGCGGGTGAAATGACTGTCGGTGAAACCAGTAGATACCGAGGGCATAACCCGGGAGCCTGGGTGTCGCTCGGCGGTAATGCTCTCTATGGCGCTGTACAACCGCGATCCGGTGTCGGTGATTGCGGGCGTAAAGGCCATGATTACGCTGATTTCTATGCCACTTGGTGCCAGCAGTGCCTTTAACTCTTCCACAAAAGCCTCTGCAGGTTTGTCTGGCAAGATGCGGCAGTCTATTTCTGCCCAGGCTTCGGGCGGCACCACATTAATTTTGTTCGATGCGGAAAGCCGGGTCATGGAGCAGGTGTCACGAGTCAGCGCATGCAGCGGCGCAGAGTGTGTCTGCAGACGCTCCAGAAATCCAGGTTCCTTGATGGCCGCTGACATATTGGCATAGTCAGTCGACCACTCGGGGCTGGCACTCTGCGCCAAACTCCGGAACATGGAATCGACCGGCGCTATGATTCTTGGAGGGAATGGGTTGGTGCGCAGAATCTCCAGAGCCTGGACCACGCGCGTTACCGAGGACGTGGCGTTGGGCATGGATCCGTGCCCGGGCTTATCCACTGCGGTCAGTCGCAGCCATACGGGAACTTTCTGCGTCACTTCGATGGAGAATACCGTCTCTCCTTTCGCACTCAGACTGCCGCTGCCGCCTTCATTGAGCAACAGTCCCGCACCTGCGAACACTTCCGGATGGTTTTCCAGCAGCCACCCAGCGCCATACAAGCCCCCGGCTTCTTCATCGGCTGTGGCGACAAACACGACATCCCGATTGAGCGCTTTGCCCGATCGATGCAGGCTCAAGAAGGTTGCCAACTGGGAGATGCCCGTACCCTTCATGTCCAGCGCACCACGCCCCCAGATATAGCCATCGCGGATTTCGCCGGACAGTGGATCAGTCGTCCAGTACTTGGGGTCCGCAGGAACAACATCCGTATGTTGCAGCAGTATCAGCGCTGGCTCGTCGCCACCCTCCAGGCGCGCCCAGATGTTGCCGCGCCCGGGTGCGCTTTCCGCCGATGACCAAGCTATTCCTTCGTCATCGAGAATTTTGCTGTAAAAGTCGACCGCGCGTGATTCGTTCCCTGGAGGATTGATCGTATCGATACGCAAAAACTGTTGTAGCCACGCGACGGCCTCATCGCCAATCGATTGCGCCAGTGCGACTTGCTGAAAAAACAGCAACCCGACAACGAGCGATAGTGTGCCTGCGCTCCTGGTGGCTTTGATTCTGTTGTGTATTGGGTACATGAACGTCTTCTTCTCCTGCTTGGACATGCTCGATCTATGGGTACACCCGCTGGGTACAAACTATATCTAAAGTCCGTGTCTACAAACTATGGGTGCAAGCGGTGCGTATAGAGGCGCGTCGGGAGTATATGGGGTCAGCCTTCGCGTATCAGGCGCTACGTTATCACGCGGGACTTCGAGATGACCGATTGGGACTACGGGGCCCTACTCGATGACGCTCGCCTGCCGGGACTCAAGTTTACTCAGTACACGAGTAAAGTTCTCCGCATCCTGCGCCCCGAGGACCGAGTATCGCTCATCGAATACAAAAGCGGGCACGGCGTGAATGTCCCGCTCCAGCCAAAGTTGCTCCTCAGTGCGAACTGCCTTCGCATAGATTTCGTCACGCAGCACGGCGTCCACCTGCTCAGCAGGTAGGCCGGCGTTGGTGGCAATCTGAAACAGTGTTTTCGGATCGTTGATGTTCTCGCGAAGCGCGAAGTGCGCCGCGAATAGCCCGAGCTTCAGGGCCGTCTGTGTACTGTTTTCTGTGGTCACGGAAGACTCTGGTCGCGGGTCATTTTCTCTGTCGTATTCCTTGGCCCAATGCAAAAGTTGGTGCGCGCGGAAGGTGTTGGCAACTCGCATGTCGTCAAAGAAATCAAACTCAAAGCCCAGAGATCGACCTAGGGAGGTGAGCCGGTCCCGGACTTCGGTGCCTTGCCCCGCGGCTGGGCCCAGTTTGCGCACCAGGTGTTCGCGCAGGTTTTCCCCGGCCTCAGCCATTTGTGGATTCAATTCAAACGGGCGCCAGTGGATTTGTATCTCGAAGCGGCCCCGCATCTGATTCAGCGCTTTTTGCAATTGCAAAAAACCGATAAGACACCAGGGGCAGACAATGTCTGAGACGATGTCGAGCTGAATTTTATGCGGTGTGTGTGTCATACGTAGCAGCCAGAGCAGAATAGAGTCTTTGAGAACTGTGCCACCCAATGCTCAGAACGTAAACAGCTCGCGAAACTTAACCAGATCTTCGACCATGGTGGAGTCTCCGGAAAGCATCGGGAGTAATCGCTCATCGCAGTTCATGGTCAGATTGTGCAAGGGGATGTGCTGATCGACAAAAATGGTTTCGAGGTCCGGGTACAACTCTTTCAGCGCGTCCGTCAGTTCGATGGAGGAAAGTGTTCGGTGCGCCAGGTTGTAAACGTCGGAGTCCATATCCCGCTTCATCATTCGCGCGAGAACTTCGACTAGCCTGTAGACGCTGATATGAGTTGTCGCATGCTCAGGGTTACCGTGTATTGCGACCCGGTTGGTGAAGTGCGCGTCGAAAACGAACTGGTTGACCTGCGTCTCGAAACGCAGATTTTTTGAATAGCCGTACACATTCGCGCAGCGCAGCAATTGTACGGGGATCTTCTCCATCAGACGCATCACGTGATCTTCACCGCGCATCTTGGAGATGCTGTAATAGCTGCTCGGCACGCGCGGATGATCGGTGCTGCTGACGTCGCCTTGCCCATAAACAGACTGGCTACTGAGATAAATCAGTCTCTTTATTCCCACTTCTTCGGCGGTATACACAACTTCGGCGGTACCCCAGTGATTCGTCTGCTCAAAGTCGTGGGCGTTTTGATCCGCAAGCGGTGTTTCGACTTTGGCAGCCAGGTGTATGACCACATCCATACCTTCCATGCAGCTGCGCAGACTGCGTGAATCCAGAATGTCCGCCTGAATAAAGCGCACATTATTGCCCGGCACTTTGCGCAGGCCCGTGAACAGGTTGTAGTTACCCTTGCACAGGTTGTCGTAGACGAGGATGTCCTTGATGCTCGGCTCCGCTGACAATCTATAGACCAGTTCGTTTCCGATGTAGCCCGCACCGCCGGTTACCATGACTTTCATTCAGTTGCCGCCCGAGACCAGTGTTGTGTTTAGCCCACACTCGGTTTTGTTCATGCCAAACCAGCGCGCATTGCGGGCGTTGCCCTCACCGAAGGCCTGCATAGTGCAGGGTTCGCAGCCGATGCTGAGGTAGCCTTGAGATTCCATGGGGTGCTCTGGCAGCTCATGGATTTTTCGGTAGTAGTGAACCATACGTGAATCCCACTCCAGCATGGGGTGGTAGCGTGTGCAGCCATGCTGCGCGGGTTCTTCTTCGGCCATAGCGGCGCGCACGGCGCTCTGATCGGAGCGCACTCCGTTGATCCAGATATCGTGTTCCCGAAGCACGGGCTCGAGTGGTTGGACCTTGTTCAGATAGCAACAATGATCGGGATCGGAGGCATACAGAAACCGTCCGGACCGATCCAGTTGTTTGATCTTTGGGACATCCGGGCGCAACGCGATGACATTCAATCCAAGCTGGTCAGCCAAACGGTCGGCGAAGCGAATCGTTTCGGCAAACAAAAACCCGGTATTGGTGTAGTACACAGGGATATCCCTGTCGACACGGCTGATCATGTGTAAAAGCGGGAGACTCTGGGATTGGAAAGAGCTGGTGGTAAATACTTTTTTGCCCTCATCCAGGTAGGCGTGTAAACGCATGATGACGGCGTTCGCTTTTTTTTCCAGATCTTTGCTGTCTAATATGCCGAGCACGGTATTCCCCATTTACGAGCGGCAGAGTCTACTGGTATTGCTTACTTCGGCATAAGATCTGTTCGTTCATTGTTAATGCTTCTCGGGAATATGCATGCCCTTGCGTACATTGGCAGTTACTATCGCTGCCGCGGAATCAGCGTGATCTCGGTTTGACGGCCATCGAGATACTGCACACTTTCACCGTCGAAGAACGCGTCCTCTTCGGTCATAAAGCGCACGCGTTGTCCGCCCCACTCGGGCACGGCCGCCTCGGCGTTTAGCTCAATGGACCACGCGGTGTTGGCTTGCAAGAGATAGGCGCCGCGTCTTCCCGGAACTGGGTTCTGGTTTTCCCAGGAGCCGATCCAGGCGCCTGCGCCGTGGCCGGTGAAGCCGATGGGATGCGAGTAAATCGTCGCCGTAATGTTCTGGCGCTCTACGCTGCGCCGCGCAGCGGCCAGTATTTCGTTCCCGGTGCGCCCGGTCTTGAAAGCGCCGGTCACCGCATCCTGCACTTTATTCGCTTTCGCGAGGCCATCGCGTAATCCCTTGGGCGCCTCAGTTTCGCCGGGTCTGAGCACGTAAGCGTGATGCTGTGTGTCCGTGTTCAGACGCAGATAGGTGATGCCGAAATCCACATGCAGGAAATCGCCAGGCATGATGACCTCGCCTTTGTCGATGTTCATGCTCGCGATCGAAAAGGTTGATTGCTCAGCGCGCTGTACGTGCACGCTCGGGTGAAACCAGGTCGATAAGCCTAAATCCGATATCCGCTGGCGCAGGTGCCAGCGCAGGTCGCCGGTCGTGGTGATCCCAGGCGTAACTGCCGCTTCGGAAAAAGTTTCGGCAATGATTGAGTGCGCTATGCGCACGATCTGAGGATAAGCCGCCATTTCCGAGGCGGTGCGCGTCTCCAGCCAACCCAGCGCGAGGCTGTCTTTCTCTACCAGACGTTCGGCAAGTGGGCCCAGGCCACGCAGCAGCTTGCGCTTCATGCCCGCGCTTAAGCCATCGGCTAAGGGAAAGTCCTCGGAGGTGTTGATCGCAATAGCACCTGGATTGCGCTCACGGACTATATCGCCGACCCGAGCCCACTGATCCGGCTGTGACTCTGGGTCCCAGGCGGATGGAAACAAGTCAGCGACCGGATAGCGGGCGACTGCCATCCTCTCAACCCCCGCATCGTCACCACGATCGTGAAAAATAAGAATGGTGGTGCGCCGCGCCGCCAGCCAGGTGGCTGGAAGCATGGTTTTGACCACCGGGTCTTCGTCGTACTCCCCGGCGACGAGAATCCACATGTCGACGCCCTCACGACGCATGAGCGGCGCGATGACTGTATCCAGGCGTTCTTTGAGCCAGCCATCTACCACATCGGCCCGCTCACCGATCGAGAGAATATGCGGCGTGCGCGGGTCTGTGACTTCCTGCGCGATGGCGATGCGGGCGGTCAGGGTCGCTGCGACAGAGGCGCATAGCAGGAGTTTGTAAATAGAGCCCTTCATACCTGTTTGCTGATTCATATCTAGTCTCTCTGCCAGCCATACTCGCGGGCCATACGGGTAAAGCGGTCGATATTGTTCTGTATCTGCGTGTCCGTCTGCTCCGAGCAATCACCGATGATCGGCAGCGAGCGCAGAATTTTGCTGTCCGGATCAACGAGTACACGATTGCCGGGGGTAACGCTGAAACTCGCGGGTCCTTCAGCGAGGTCTGCCACCATACGCTTGTCGTCGATCATTACCTCAACTGGCATGGGGAATGGCCGCTCGCCATACGGTGACCATTCCAGTGACAGCGACGTATCGCTGCGCGAAACCAGCAGTTCGGGCATCCCGGCCTCGCGTAGGTAGGTCTCGACAAGCCAGCTTACATCCTGCTCAGCCTCTTCGGACATGATGCGGATAAAGTCCTCGGTGCTTCGGTAGCGGGATTGGATAGGGTAGCTGAGTGACCAGGGCTGGGCGGTGTCATAAATGAGTCTGCGGGTGCCCGACCAGAAAGCGTCTTCACCAATGTAGTTACGCAGCGTATGCAACATCCAGGCGCCCTTGGTATAAATATCGCGGTTATCAAAGGCCTCACCTACGTCTTCTACCTCTGGATTGGCGACGGGCAAACAATGTTCGTTATTGGTATAGGCGCCGTACATAATGTCGAAGTAGCCAATTTTACCGACGGTCTCCTCGGCATAGACGGCCTGCATGTAGGCGCCGTAGCCCTCGTGCAGCCAGGCGTCTTCCGGTCGCGTGTGCGTCATGACGTTACCAAACCACTCGTGGGCCAGCTCGTGATGCAAAAGCCCGTCAAAGCCATGCTTACCGCGCTTGTACTGTTCGCCATAGCCGTTGATGGTCTGGTGCTCCATGCCCAGGTGAGGCGTCTCTACAAAGCCCGCTTTTTCGTCGCCCCAGGGGTATGGGCCCAAAAGACGCTCAAAAAACGCAAGGTCGGGGAGTACGTCGCTGTCGACAAGTTTGCGGGCTTTGTCAGCGTTTTCCTCCAGCGCCCAGAACTGGACCGGATAACTTGATCCATTCACACCGGCGTAGTCGCGCTCGATGAGTTCGTAAGGCCCGCCGTTGATGGCGATGGCATAGCCGGAGTAGGGGTGTCGTGATGTCCAGCGCCAGGTGTCAAAACCATCGTCGCCCTCATCCACGCCGGCAAGTGTTCCAACCGAGGCGACTTTTGTTCCCCGTGGCGCTGCGATAGCAATGTCCACGCCTTCGTCTGGCTTGTCGGCAAAGTTGTCTTTGCAGGGCCACCATAGATCGCAACCATCACCCTGAACCGCCGTGGCGAACCAGGGCTTGCCGTCGGCCTCAGCCCAGACAAAACCGCCGAACCAGGGTGGGGCTAGCGCAACATGCGGTTTGCCGTCGTAGCTGACCGACACCATCGCCCGGGTTCCGCTTGGAAGAGTTGCAGGCAGCGCGACTGAAAAAGAGCCACCTTCGCGGGTTACTTCCAGCGCAGTATTATTCATGCTGACGCCGCTGATGTTGAGGACCGGGTCGAGGTCGAGTTGTAGCTTGTCCAGAGACTCGGTGGTGAGGAAAGTTACATCGACGGTTCCCGCTATGGAGCGAGTCGCAGGCATAACGCGCAGCGCCAGTGCGTAGTGTCGAACGTCAAAGCCTTGTTGTAAGACCGGAACGGCCACTTTGCCCGATTTTGCGGTGTCCGGGTGCAGATCGCCCGGGAAGGCGTCCCCCCGTGCGGCCGCTTCGAGAGCCGCAATAACGGAGGCCGAGGGCGCTGCGCTGTCAGTGCTCATCTGTGCGGCACAGCCCGCGAGGCCCGCGGCGATTGCGCCGACCAGCCCTACGTATACGGCAGCTTTTACCTTGTGAGGTTGAGATATTGTATTTTTCAAGCGACGTTCCTCCGAATTGAACGTTAAGGCCTGGACAATACCCGCCCGGGAGAACCCGGAGGGTCATTTACAAGGCTGGGCCCAGAGCTACATCGCAGCGTCTGGTTTAAGGTAGCGATCAAAATGTGACAGCATTTTGCCGAATAGATAGCGCGAGTAATAGGCTTCTCTGCGCCAGCCGTGAGTGGCGCCCGGTGCAAACGCAAAATCAAAGTCCTTACCCTCTTTGATCAGAGCCTCGGCGAGGGCCACGGTGGTCTTGAACGGGACGACCTGATCCTGCATGCCGTGAATGATAAGCAGATGATCCTCAAGATTCGCTGCGTAGCGTTCGGCTCTGTTCGCGAACACCTCAGCTTGTGTATCCGGATTGCGAACAATGGCAACGTCGTCTGTGCCAAAGAAGCGCGGATCCACAGCGGCGGCTGCGGCAACACCGGCACGAAACAGGCCTGGTTGCTTCAGCAGCGTGTAGACCGACAGGGTGCCGCCGTAGCTGCTCCCCCAAATCCCCAGACGCTCCCCGTCAACGTACGACAACTGTTTGATGTAGTTCGCGGTGCTGACAATATCGTTGATGTCATCGCCTGCGAAATCTGCGAGAAATTCCTCGCGAAATTCCCGGCCGTAGCCGGTACTGCCGCGCATGTCGACCTGGACGACGATGTAACCCTGCTGCACCAGTAGCTGCTGTATTTCACTGTAGACGCTGGCCCAGCGATTGCGCACCGTATTTGAGTACATAGGGCCGAACAGTACCGGATACTTTTTTCCGGAGTCGAGGTTTGCAGGTTCCAGGATTCTGGCATGCAGGGTGTAGTCATCGGTTTCGCTGGGAAAGCTCACATAGCGTCCGCGCGCCCAGTTTCGCTGCGCAAATTCCGGCAGTGGTGAATGCGTGATCCGCTGGACTGAATCATCGCCGACCCGGGTCAGGTATAGCTCTGGCGGATTGGTGTCGTCGCTGTGCATGTACGCAAGCAAACGCCCGTCAGGCGAAGGGTAGCCCGTGTTTTGACCGGCCTGGCTGGTGACTTGCTGTGGGCCTTCGTCAGCAGATGCCAGGGCCAGCCGGTACACCTGCTGCTCATGGCTCTGTGAGCCGTTTGCCGCGTAGAACACCGAAGGCTCCTTAACGCTTAGTGCAGCTGCAGCTTGTTGGACTAAAGTCGGTGCTCCCAGCACATCGGAGTCCCTGGAGGTCAGCAGCTGGGGCTCTTTAGCGCCGGCTACGGCATCAATAAGATATAGGCCGTAGCGATCATCAAGATCACTGAGAAACACAACATGCTCACCGTCAGGGTGCCAGGCCGATGCGAAGGAGGTGTATATGCGCGTCGCGCGATGGCTGTGCCAAATCTCCTGCGCCTCCATGGAGCCCGGCGCGGCAACGTAAAGCCAACGATCTTCAGCGGTGTCAGTAGCGACATCAATCAGCAGGGCGCCAGCGGATGACCAGGAGAAATCAACAATTTGATGGGCGCTGGGAGCCTGCAGTGCAAACTCGGTGATTTCGCGTGTGGCGACATCCAGCAGGGCCACGGAGCGTGACTCATTTGCCTCGCCGGGGTAGCCGCGGCGGACTTCGTTTACCGCGGTTTCGTCTGCCAGGTAATCCGGGAAGGGCACCTTGGACATGCCGCGACGATCCACCATGTGCACGGCGATGGTCTCGCCATCGGGAGACCAGGCATAGCGTGGACCACCCCAGATGCCCGGGCCGATCTCACGCTCGCGGCGACTGTAGCGGCCGGTCGGCAGTGTTGGCCCTACGGACGATAGTGGATCAATGCCCAGCTCGGTCATTGCCAGCGATTTTCCTGTTTCCAAGTCGATGATCCATAAGTCACCGGCCTTCAAGTAGGCAAGACTGTCACCCCGCGGCGACACAGAGAGTGTCGAAGCCCCCGCACCAATATCTGCAAGGCGTGTGCTTTTGAGTGTGTCCGCGCTGGTCAGCCAAAGCGTTTCGCCGCGCAGACTGATCAAGGTGTCGCTATCCGCTAGCCAGGCGAAATCTCGCAACGTACCGCTTGCAGAGCCAGCTTTCGGTATGACTTGCAGAGCTAGACCATCCGCTGACGCCACCCAGAGCTCGCGCGCGGGCAGACCGCCGGCGTTCCAGCTAAACGCGAATTGCTGGCTGTCGGGCGACCAGCGAGGGGCTGAGGGCGTGGTCCCAAAAAGACTGGGTGTGGCAAACAGCTCGTCCAGAGTCAGGGGCGGCAAGTCGTCGGCATTCGCTCTTGGTGCGAGCAAGATAATTATAGAGACAAGCGCAAAAGCCCGAAGGTAATGCATCGCGGTAGTGTAAACAGGCTCATTGTTGCTGCAAGACATAGTTGAGGACCTCAGGAAAACGGCTGCCAGTGTCGCAAAAGCTTTGGCATCTTCCCACACGCTCACTTGTGGTCGACGATCTGATAACCTTCGGCTCCGGTTTTATTAACATAAGCGCGTTTCAACATGACACAAAATTGCACCGGGTTTGACACCCTGCGGTCGGCTTCCAGCAAGCTGCTGTGGGCGATCGGATTTACTTTTACTACCGCATTGGCTTTTCCTCACGGTGTTGCGGCACAGGTCGATGAGTCGATTGGCTCGGGGGCCAGGGCTTTTGCCCAACTTGGGCAGGCACTGCCTTCTCCTAATGTGTATCGAACCGCGTCCGGCGCGCCGGGGCACGCGTACTGGCAGCAGGAAGCAGATTACAAGATCCATGCGAGATTGGACGCACAGGCGCGGAGCATTGATGCGACCGCGACCATCACCTACCGCAATAATTCACCCGACGCGCTGCGCTATCTCTGGTTACAGATGGACCAGAACCGGTTTATGGAGGATTCTCTGGATCGACGTTCGCGCACAGTCAGCCAGGATCAGGTTTCTTATCAGAACTTGCGTGAGCATCAGACGGTATCTACCGGCAAGTATGGCTACACCGGTGTTAGCATCAGGGCGCGCAATGGCAAAGAGCTGCCTTTTACGGTTGTCGATACGCTGTTAAGAATCGATCTCCCGGAGCCATTGCGAGCTGACACTGCGATCAGTTTCCAGATCGATTGGACCTTTAATGTTATAGAGCGCGACACTGTCCGCAGCCGAGGAGGTTACGAAAACTTCGAAGACACAGACACCCAGATATTCTTTTTATCCCAGTGGTTTCCCCGTCTTGCCGCGTACAGTGACTACGAAGGCTGGCACAACAAGGCGTTTTTAGGACGCGGTGAATTTACCCTGGAGTTTGGCGATTACACGGTGGATTTGACGGTCCCTGACAATCATGTCGTGTCTTCTACCGGTGCGCTGGCGAATCCTGGGGAGGTCCTTACTCCTGCGCAGCGCGAGCGTCTTGCTGCCGTGGCGGCCGACAAGCCGAGTTTCATTGTTACACCGGAAGAGGCGTTGGCAAACGAGAAAACCGCGGCCGATGGAACCCGCACCTGGCGCTTTACCGCCGAGAACGTGCGTGACTTTGCCTGGGCGAGCTCGAGCAAGTTTATCTGGGATGCAATGGTGCATGAGCAGCCCGGGGCGCGGCACGAGCGCGTGCTGGCAATGTCGTTCTATCCCAACGAAGCGGAGCCCGTGTGGTCCATGTATTCCACGCAGTCCGTGGTCCATACGATGGATGTTTACAGCCGCTTTTCCTTTGACTACCCCTATCCCACTGCGCAATCTGTGAATACCTGGGCGGGTGGCGGTATGGAATACCCGATGATCACCTTCAACGGGTACCGGCCGGACCCGCCGCGAGCGATTCTCGACGAGCCTGAGGCCGCCGAGTCGCGCGCCGAGGCGCAGCGCGCGTATTCCCGACGTATTAAATACGGTCTGATCGGCGTCGTCATTCACGAAGTAGGGCATATCTACTTCCCTATGGTCGTAAATTCGGACGAGCGTCAGTGGACCTGGATGGACGAAGGACTGAATACCTTCCTCGAATACGTCACGGAACTAGAGTGGGAAGAGAATTTCCCTGCTTTCCGGCGCATTTCGAACCCGCTCATCAATGAAGTCAATGTGCTCGATATGATTCCCGAGTACATGACCTCGCCGAATCAGGTGCCCATAATGACATCGTCTGATACGGTGCTGCGTCTGGGTCCGAACGCGTACAGTAAACCCGCTGCAGCACTCACGGTATTGCGCGAGACTGTGATGGGACGCGAGCTGTTTGATTTTGCCTTCCGGGAGTACGCCAGACGCTGGAAGTTCAAGAGACCTACGCCCGCTGACTTTTTTCGAACTATGGAAGATGCCTCCGGTATAGATCTGGACTGGTTCTGGCGTGCCTGGTTTTACACCATCGACTACGTAGATGTGGCGATTAGCGATGTACGTGCCTACCGGCTGAAGACAGGCGACCCCATGATCGACTACCCACTCGATCGCGAGGAACACCTGCGCGACAACCCGGTACCTGTAAATATTGAGCGCAACCAGGCCGACGGTATTGTGCCGCGCGCGGCGCGCGTTGAAGCGCTGCGCGACCTGTACAGTGACAGCGACCGCTACACGGTTACCAACAAGGATCGCAACGCCGCAAATGACGCGTTTGCCTTGCTGGAACCCTGGGAGCAGCGGGTTTTTGAACAGGCTTTGGAAGACAATGAGCTGTTTTACTTCCTGGATTTCGAAAACATCGGCGGCGTACCAACGCCTTTAATGCTCGACATTCACTATGAAGATGGTAAGCAGCGCAGTCTGGAATTGCCGGCGGAAATTTGGCGGCGCAATGCCAGGCATGTGACGCATCGCATTATCGAGAAAAAGCCTATTTCTCATATCATGGTGGATCAGCGGCATCAGACAGCGGACGCCGACTACCGAAACAACCGCTTCCCGCCCGAGATCCATCAATCGCGCTTGTCTGCCTACAAAGCGGAGCAGGTCAAACGGAATCTGATGGCAGATTTGCTACACGAGCTGCGCGAGAGCGGCAAAGTCGGCGGCGAAGATGGCGATGACAGCAAAGAAGCACCGCTGCAGCCGGTTAATGAGGGCTAGGTTTCCTACGGCCTTTTGCCGCCTGCAAGGAAGCGGCGTTCGCGATAGCGAGTGGTGCTGCATCCCCGTGTTCGCTGGCTTGGCGTTTGTCTCCAGACGAGTAGCGCTGTCGTGCCTTTTGGGTCTGGCGCTGCTTTTCTCCTTAACAGCGTCTGCGCACCGAGGGCATGCGGTGTGGACAGATATTGACTGGACTGGAGAACGTTTTGAGATAGTGCATCGCATGCACTTGGCGGATGCGATCACAGTCAATCGTCATGTCGGGGGCGCCTTGCCCATTGAGCACCCTCGCAGCCTCGCGCTCGTGGCGCTCTACGTGGAGGAGCGTTTTGTACTGGGCGCTGCGCAAAAGCCTCTGACGCTAGAAACCATCGGCGCGGAAATCGAGGATGATTTTCTGTTTGTGTATCAGGAGTGGCGCAGCGATTTACCGCTACGGTTCCCCAGAATTGATAATCGTATTTTGTTGGATGTGGAGCCGCAGGCCCAGACCTTTATCAAGATCCGGGCCCCCGGTCTCAGCGAAGAGCGAGAACGTTTTAGCGATTGAGCCGCTGCCCGGGCACCCAGGGTGCGCCTTTGTCTGCGAGTGTCTGCTTGACGCTGGACAAAGCACCATCACGCAGTGCTTCCGCTCTTTTTCCTATCTCCCTTAAACCCTCGTTACCGAGGCGGAGATCCTCGCGCTGCGTCGCTGTTGGTGGCTGGCGTGTGTTCATCGCCTGTGATGCGGAGCTGATACGCCGCGCTGTGCTGTGACTCATGTACTCCCCGAGGCGGGCACGCACAGAGTTTCCGCGCAGCATGAATTTGAGCTGCGCAATTTCCGTAGCTACAGCATCCATTTCGATCTGTAACTCTGCAGCGACCTTTGGTGTGGAATCGATAGCCGCGCGCAAATAACGCGCTTCTTCTTCCATCTCTTTTAGCGCACCGTCGATGGCGCTCAGATGTCGACTGGCGTCGCTGATCGACGCATAAAAATCCGTGGTGATTGCGAGGTCCGCATTGCCGGGAAGATTGTCGACGGCGATCAGGTCAAACTCCTGCGCGTTCCCAAGCGTGCTTACTGCACCAGAGCCCACCTGTACCAACTGCGCGCGATAGCGTCCCGGTGGGACAAGCGCGCCTTCTGGCGTGCTCATCCAGGGTGGGCGAAAGCTACCGTCCGGGAAGCTGATCGCATTGGGCGCAGGCCCGCGCATATCCCAGCTGATGCGCTGCGTGCCAGCGGTAGCCGCTACGCTGAGACGCCTGACCGGATCCCCGGTCGCGGGGGAAATCTCCAGGTAGTATCGAGTCTCTCCCGCCACGCTTTCATCTCTAAGCAAGTCCCAACCCGGGAAGGGGATGTCCTTGCCCTTGGCCGCCAGTTCACGTTCCCCTGCGCGACGTATATCGCCGGGTGTCTCTTCCACTGCTTCCAAATAAATGGTGAACAAGGGTCCCAGCTCAGGGTTGGCACCACGAAACTCTGTGCTGCCCTGACTCGGCAGGCCTTTGGCCTGACCGGGCACGGATGGGATGTACCACCAGGCGTCGCGCACAGGAAACAGCCTGCTGGCGGCGGCGACGCCCTCACCACCGGTTCGAAGGTCCGCCGCCAGTGCCCGAAGTGGGCCGTAGTCATCCAGCACATAAACGCCGCGCCCAAAACTGGCGCCAATCAAGTCGTCATCGCGGCGCTGTAACTTTAGGTCGCGAAACGGGATGGTCGGCACGCCGGCACTCAGGCGTTGCCACTGCTTCCCGCTATCAAGTGAGGCGTACATTCCGTTTTCAGCGGCCAGGAACAGTAAGCCGGGCTCAATGTGATCTTGCTGTATCGCCCATAAAATGACGCCATCGGGGAGGTTCCCACTGATGTCCCGCCACTGTTTACCGCCATCGTCGCTTGCAAACAGCAGGGGTCGGTAGTCACCGGTTTTGTGATTGTCGGCGACGACGAATACGCTATTTGCGTTGTGTTGCGAGGCCTCTATATCGTTGATAAACGCCCGCTCTGGAAGCGCTGGAGGCGTGAGATCCTGCCAATTTTTGCCCGCATCGGCGCTACTGTGCACGCGACCGTCGTCACTCCCGGTCCACAAGCGACCTTGCTGTAGCGGTGACTCGGATATTGCGGTGAGTGATGCATACCCGGACATGGCGCCAAGATCCCAGAGCGCATCGACGCTGCGCACTCGCTCGTCTACGGGCAGCGTGAAACGATTGGCTGCGCTGGTGAGGTCCTCACTTATAGCGGTCCATGAGTTCCCGCGATCATCGCTTTGCCAGACCCGTTGTGATCCGAAGTAAATACGCCCGGGTTGATGTGTGCTCACTTCCAGAGGGGAATCCCAGTTCCAGCGCTCGGGCCCATCTCCCATCGCGGGTTGTGGACGAATGCTGCTGTTCTCGCCGCTGGGGGCATGATGCCGAATGAGATTGCCCTTCTGGCTCATCTGATAGAACACGTCGGCGTCAAAGGGATCGAAAGCGACACCGTAACCATCGGCTCCGTAAGGAACGTACCAGTCCTGATTGCGGACCCCCTCGATGTTTGTGGTGCGCGCCGGGCCGTGCAGCGTGCCCAAATCCTGTGCGCCGACCAGGACGTTGTAGTAGGGAGAGTGTTTGCTTACGGAGACCTTGTAAAACTGGCTTATCGGCAGATTGGCGAAGTGACGCCAGGTCGCGCCATCATCGAAGCTCTCGTACAGACCTCCGTCGGTGCCCGCCAATAGATGCTTGGGTGTTTGCGGATCGATCCAAAGCGCATGATTGTCACTGTGCTTTTCGCGCCCTGTTCCGAGCACAGCAAAGTTTGCTCCCGCATCGTGGCTCGTGTGCATGAACACGTCCATTTGATACACCCGATCAGCGTCTGTAGGTGACGCTTCTATCTCCTGATAGTAATGTGGACCCGTACCGCCAGAGATGTACTCGTTTTTGCGCTCCCAGCTTTCTCCGCGGTCGCGGCTTACAAAAAAGCCCTGCTCGCCATTATTCGCCTCGATCGTCGCATAAACGCGATCAGGATCTGCGGGAGTGACGGCCAAGCCTATTTTGCCTACTTCCAGGTCTGCATCCGCAGTTGGAAGGCCTTGCGTGACCTCCCGCCAGCTTGCGCCGCCATCAGTGGACTTCCAGAAACCCGAGCCCGGTCCCCCGGCCAGGAACGACCACACGGTCCGGCGTCGCTGGTAAGTGGCCGCGTAGACCACCGACGGGTCGCCTGGGTGAAACTCCAGATCCGTAGCACCTGTGTCTTCGTCAACACTGAGTACCTGGACCCAGTTTTTACCACCATCGGTACTGCGGAACACGCCGCGCTGTCCGCCGGATGACCAGAGCGGGCCCTCGGCTGCTACCAGGATATGGTTTGAATTTCCCGGGTCCACAAGAATGCGGCTAATATGTTCTGATTCCTCCAGCCCCATGGATGTCCAGCTGGAACCCCCATCCTGGCTGCGATAGACACCGTCTCCCCAGCCAACGTGTCGTCCGCTGACATTCTCGCCAGTACCTACCCAGACCACGTCCGAATTACCTGGATCGAGCGTAACTTCGCCCACAGAGTAAGAGCGCTGCTCATCAAAGATGGGGGCCCAGGTGATGCCTGCATTGTTTGTCTTCCAAACCCCCCCCGACCCGACGGCGATGTACCACTGTGCTTTGTCCTGCGGGTGCACTTCGATATCGGCGATGCGTCCGCCCATCATTGCCGGGCCTATGGCTCGCAGTTCCAGGTTCTCAACAACGGAGTTGCGGGCATCCTTTTCTTGAGCGGTGGTTTTGGCTATGAATCCGGGGACGCACACGCAGGCAGCTGCAAGTAATAGATATCGCCTCGAAGTGGGTAGTTTTTTCGCGGAAATCAACATTCGGCTGCAGGCCTCATTCAGAGATTGGGGTCGGGTATCCTAGCCTGCTCTGGGTCCCACGGAAACCGCCGACGGAACATCTGAAGTCCTGCGGCGGCGCGAAGACGATTTTGAGGCGAGTTAGCGCCATTTTGAAGAACACCGGAGTGACCCGATAGACGGGTTTCCCGCGTAGCAAGGCATTGCTGTCACACTCTCCGGATCAAGGTAAAGGATCATGTCCACTCTGCGAACTTTTCGATTTGCGCTGATGATGGTTGCTGTCGCTATTGGTAGCCCTGCATGTACCGCGGAGATTGCGCCGGACCGCAGCGCTGATCTCGACACCAGTTATGAGTTTGGCACACCGAGTCGCGACGGTATTGGCAAGCGCTATCTGGGTCGGGAGATATCACATGTGATGGGGCATCTCGGTGCCGACTGGCTTGAGCGGCCACAGCGTGAGCGCCAGGAGCGTACAGATCTGCTGATTCGCAATCTTCCGCTGGAGCCTGGGTACGAGGTTGCGGATATCGGTGCGGGCACGGGGTTTTTTACTTTTCCCGTCGCTCAGCGTGTGCCTGAAGGCACGGTGTACGCCGTCGATATCCAGCCGGAGATGCTGCGTATTGTTGAGGACCGAAAGATCGAGCGCGGTATCAGCAACGTGCTTACGATTCAGGGTAGCGCAAGGACGCCGAATCTGCCGCGAGCGAGCATTGATCTAGCATTTATTGTCGACGCTTATCACGAATTCTCCCATCCCCTGGAAATGGGCCTCGCCCTTGCTGATGCCCTTCGGCCCGGCGGCCGTTTGATACTGATTGAGTACCGCGCAGAGGACGGCAAGGTGCCAATAAAGCGTCTACACAAAATGAGTGAAGCGCAGGCACGCAAAGAAATGGCGGCCATCGGTTTGCGGTGGGTGCGCACCGATAACTACTTGCCGCAGCAGCATGTGCTCGTGTTTGAGAAAACAGCGAGTCCGTAGCCAGATATTTTTTGATCTGAAGGCCACCGCTCGGCCCTCGCTCAGGTAGCATTGGCATATCAACAGCCTGGGCGTTAAGCACATGGACCGTAAAGACGTACTGCAGGAACTTGGCCTCGGCAATCTGCAGGGGGCAGATGGCGATTTGCGAGTGAGGAGCCCGATCGACGGACACGCGCTGGCGCGAGTTCAACGCACCGACGCCGAAAACTATTCGAAGGCCGTGGAGCGTTCCGTGCAGGCTTTTGCCTCCTGGCGGGAAGTGCCGGCGCCCCAACGCGGCGAGTTCGTGCGCCGGCTTGGCGAGGCATTGCGTTTCAAGAAGCAGGCGCTGGGCACGCTGGTGTCCCTGGAGTCGGGGAAGATCCTGCAAGAAGGTCTTGGCGAAGTGCAGGAGATGATCGATATCTGCGACTTTGCCGTCGGCCTGTCGCGGCAGCTCTACGGTTTGACGATGCCTTCGGAGCGCGCCGGACATCGGATGCAGGAGCTTTGGCATCCACTGGGACCAGTGGGCGTTATTTCTGCGTTTAATTTTCCTGTCGCCGTCTGGTCATGGAACGCGGCGCTTGCGTTTGTCTGCGGTGACAGCGTTATCTGGAAGCCATCCGAAAAGACCCCACTTACCGCATTGGCGTGTCAGGCAATCATTGAGCAGATCGCCAGCGAGGTTGATTTTGTACCGCCCTATCTCTCGCAGATTATCGTTGGGGAGGCTGATCTTGGAGAGCGTTTAGCCCAGGACCGCCGCATATCCCTGGTTAGCGCGACCGGAAGCACGCGCATGGGACGGCAGGTCGCGCCGGTGGTGGCCGCTCGTTTTGGACGCGCCATTCTGGAGTTGGGCGGCAACAACGCCATGATTGTGTGCGCATCCGCTGATCTCAAGCTTGCATTGCCGGCGATCGTGTTTGGCGCAGTGGGCACCGCCGGGCAACGTTGTACCTCGACACGCCGCGTTATTATCCATCGTAGCCGGTACACCGAGGTGGTTGCGGCTCTCGAGCAGGCTTACGCATCCATTCGCATGGGTAGTCCGCTGGACGAGACCACCCTGGTGGGGCCCTTGGTGGACGAAGAGGCCTTTGTGGCAATGCAGACGGCGCTTGGAGAAGCTTCCGGCCGTGTGCTTGGCGGGGAACGCTGTCTGCTCGATGAGTATCCGGATGCTTTCTACGTGACACCCGCCTTGGTTGATGTGGGCGACAGCGAGCAGACCGTGCAAAGTGAAACCTTTGCGCCGATTTTGTATCTCTACAGCTTTGAGGATCTCCCGGAGGCAATCCGCCTGCACAACGATGTACCCCAAGGACTTTCTTCCGCGATCTTTACCAACGACTTGCTCGAGGCTGAGCATTTTTTGTCGGCCAGTGGCAGCGACTGCGGAATAGCCAACGTTAATATTGGCACCAGCGGCGCAGAAATTGGCGGTGCTTTCGGAGGCGAGAAAGAAACGGGTGGCGGGCGCGAGTCCGGATCCGATGCATGGAAGTCCTATATGCGTCGATCAACCTCGACCATCAATCGTTCCCGGGAATTGCCGCTGGCGCAGGGTATTAAATTTGAGCTTTAGGATAGCGCCTGTGGAACGTCGAAGGCACGCGCGGCACTGCGACTGACATTCACTTTGTCAGGTGCGCTATGACCGCCGCATGCGGCATGCCCTGTGTGTGCCGGGCTCTATCATCGAGGCGCGGTTTTCGTTGTTCTACGCGCTGCGCGCTGCCACAGTAGAAGAAGTTGTGCGCAGAACGCTTTCTGATGAAGCGCTGTTTTAATACATCAAGCTGTGGATCCGGACCACCCCAGGCAAACCACGTCCATGGCACGGCCAAACGCTCTGTGTCACAAAGAGGGGGGTGCTCGACGCTGCGCAAGGCGCGCTTGGCCTCTCGAAGGTCGCGATCGCACAGATAGAATAAATTGTGCACCCGTATAAACGTGCGATCCGGGCAATCGGTTGAGCGGGCACGGTAGGCCTTGCGTGCGACCGACAGAACCGTGGGTAAAAAGTGATCCCCCTGTAGTTCTATGGATTGCAGTTCGTCCCGAACCTCTGACGGGGAGGCGGAGCCAGGGTTCTTGCCAATAATGCGTCCGCAGGCTTTGTCCCCGCGCCTCGGAGAATCGCAGGGCCGCAGATAAATGCGCGTATCAAAGCGGAACCGCTGTCCGTTTATCTCGCGAAAGAGCGCCCAGTAATGACTCATTCCAGTCGTCCAGGCAGGCTAATCTGTGTTGCGAACATTTTTTTAGCCCTGGGCTGTGGGCACTGTCTTCTACAAACCGGGCGCATTGGCAATGTCCGCGCGCAAAGTGCGCCCTGCCAGCCAATAGTGTACCGATGACAAGGTCATTACCGGCGGCAGCGCATACAGCATTGCATAGCGAAGGGACTCACTACCCAGCGTCGGTGCCAGATAGTCACTTAAAAAGCCCACCACCCACGGCCCGAGGCCCAAACCGATTATGTTGATAATAAGGAACAGCACGGCCGACGCCGTGGCGCGCATGCGCGGTCCAACAATAGCGTGGGTCGTGGCTATCGTATTGCCGAGATACACCTGAAAAAGCAGGCCCGGAACGATAGACAGCGTCAGAGCCATGTAGGGCCCGTCGACGACATACACGGCGATCATAAACGGTACGACCAAAAACCCCGCGAGGCTGGGGAGCCAGGTGTACCAACGCTGGTCAGTTCGCGCCAGCCGGTCCGCGAGGAGCCCTCCGCCGAACACGCCGATTGCGCCACCGAGCCCGATAATCGCCGACAACCAGGTACCCAACTCCCCAGTGGACATCTGGTGCGTGCGGATCATAAAAGATGCCGTCCAGTTGATCGTCGCATAGCCACAGAAGGCATTCAGGCCGGCGCCTACTGCCATGTGGCGAAAGGTTCGCCGACTCCAGAGTAAGCTGAGAACTTCGAGGAATGGCACGGGAGCGGACGCTTTGGTATCAGCCGTGTTTACCAGGCCGTCCTGCAGCCCTCGTATCGGTTCTGCCAGGGTAAACCGCACGATGATGGCGAGGATCACGCCGGGGAGACCAACCACCATAAAGGCGACGCGCCAGCCAAAGAATTCGTTGAGCCAGCCGCCAGCCAGGAAACCAAATAGAATGCCGATGCTCACGCCCATGGAGTAAAAGCCGATCGCCGTGGCGCGGCGATTGGGTGGAAAAATATCAGAGATAATCGAGTGCGATGGTGGACTGCCGCCAGCTTCACCGATACCTACACCGATACGAGCCATCACCAACTGTGAGAAATTCTGCACGTAACCGCTCAGCGCAGTCATAAAACTCCAGATAAACAGCGACAAGGATATGATGTTGCGGCGGTTACCGCGATCCGCCCAGCGGGCTATGGGAATGCCTGCGGTCACATAGAAGACCGCGAAGGCGAATCCAGTGAGCAGACCAAGCTGGCTGTCCGAGAGGTCGAGTTCGGCTTTGATAGACTCCTGCAGAATTGCCAGGAGTTGTCGGTCGATGAAATTGAAGCTGTAGACGATGGTCAGCAATACCAACGCGTACCAAGCGGCTCCATTGCTTCGGTAGGGGTTATCCGGAACGCTGCCCGACGCCGTATCGCTGTCAATATTGCTATCACTCATTATTGTTATCCAATCCTATTGAGTAGTTATAAGCCAGTTTTTGCATCATGACGGGTTAGCGGAGTGGTATGGGTGCCTCGATGACGGAGTCGCCGTGTGTGATGCCCCTGGCGTAGGTAACTTCCAGCCAGATTGCGCCGCCTGCGGTCGCAGGGCCGGAGCCGTGAGACATCGGCGCTCGGGGTGCTTGATGAACAAACCAGTCTTTACGGGCAATCATGGGTGCTGTGGGCTCTCCCGATTTATCATACGCCTGAATACGCAGATCACCCCAGGTGATATAGAGAAACCGGTTTGCGGATGCGTACCAGGAGGGTCTGGCAGAATTTTGGGATGACCACCCTGGTGGCGCCTTAATGAGCCTGGCGCGGAACCCCTGCGCTGGATCATCCGATAGCCATTTCACCAGAAGGCCTGGCTCTTCGTCATCACGCTCCCATTCCAACTGGCCCACGGTATCGACAATCCATGGGTGCGCGAAGGACTTTACTGCTGTCCAGTCAGGCATATAAGGCGCAGGTTTTGATTCTGGAAAATCTGGTTTGAAATGATCCCCGTTCGGGCCGATGGTAACGACACTGCCGTCACCCTCTTCGAAGATGAGCAGCGTGCAGGGCATCTGCGCGCGCTTGCCGCCGTTGGCCCATGCACCGCCGTGCAGCGTGTAGGCGGGTCGGTCCAGCCAGGTACCTTGCACATACTGATACAGCGCCCCGCCTTTTTGCCGCGGCGAAACCGGTTCATGAATGACATAGTCGCCATCCAGCACCAAGGCCCACTCATGAAAATGATGATAGTGACGTCCGAGCGGATCGTTGGGGGCTTCATCGTCAAACAACGCCCCGAAGCGCGCCCAGATCAGGCTGGCACCACCCGGGCCTCGAAAGAGGCTTTTGGACTGGCTGTAGAAACGCGGTTGTTCATCGTCCGGGAAGGCGGTGACGTCAAGCACGGTGATCGTTTCCCAGTCCTTCGCCACGACGGGAGATGCGGTCCCCATAGTCAGGATGAGACTGAGCACCGAGGCAGCAATCACTTCGGCCCCCGTGCGTCCCTGCAGGGAGTCCACAAGGGGGGTAGCAAATGACATGACAATGCACCGTACGTTACGCGAAACTTAGCTTAGTATATCGATAAGCTACTTGACGTTGGTACAGGGTCTTCAGGTTTTCCTTAGCACTGCCGACTCTGGCAAATGGCTCGCAGTCCGGCGGGCCGAGCGACAGTCGATCAACTCAGTCTCACTCCACCTCTTCCTCTATTTCTACTCTTCGTTTGCGGCTCCCTCTCTCGGGTGCGCATGCCAATACCGATACTTCCTCATCCCGTGGTGGTGCCATGCAGGTGCCGGCTATATCGCCGCGCCGACCAGTGAACGAACACGCTTGCCCTTCGCTTTGGTCGGCGCAAACTTCAAATGCCTCCGGCGGCGGTCCGCGCCTCTTCTTCGAATCGTCAGATGACTCTCCACCAAAGGCTACAGAAGCCGTTAGGGCCGTAGCCGCTGCGGTCAAAGCGATGTTTCTGCATAGAACGTATGTGCTCATGTCATTCTCCTGTTGTATGAACATGATCATAGTCGGTGAAAAGCAAGGAGTGGTTTAGTAGCAATCGTGAAGAATCGAAGGAGATGTGAGCATGCACCAGAGTGCTACTCGATTTTGTATCCTACACCGTAGATCGAGTGTATGAGTTCATCCTCGTCAGTGAGGTGGGCGAGCTTTCTGCGTAAATTCTTGATGTGCGTGTCGATCGTGCGATCCGACACCACCCGTTCATCGGCGTAGCAGATATCCATAAGCTGGTCGCGGGAAAACACGCGGCCCGGATGTGCAAGCAATCCGTGCAACATGCGAAACTCGACCGGCGTCAGCTCAATACGCTGTCCCCCGGCAACACATTCATAGTTGTCGATCTCAATGCTGATGTTTCTGTAACAGAATTCATTCTTGCTACTGCTAACTGGTGCCAGTGAAAGTCGCCGAAGTATCGAGCGCACTCGTGCCACGACCTCTCGAGGGCTGAAGGGCTTACATACATAGTCGTCTGCACCCAATTCCAAACCAAGCAGGCGGTCGATCTCGTCTATTTTGGCGGTAAGCATTATGATCGGTAGATTCGAGAATTGCCGCAGCTCACGGCAAATCGTCAGACCATCCTTACCGGGAAGCATCAGGTCGAGAATGAGAAAATCCGGTGCTTTGTCGCGTACGGTCTCAACTACATCGTCGCCCGTATGCAACACGTCGACGGAGAAGCCCTCACGCTCAAGATAGTCGATAAGCAACTGCGCGATCTTTGGCTCATCCTCGACGATCAAAATTTGTTCACTGTTCATGCGCTGTGCTCTGAATCAAGCGGAATCACTATCTCGATGCGTACACCGCCCAGTGATGATGGAGAAGCGTTAATACTGCCTTCGTGGGCCTGAACAATGTTGCGGCATATAGCGAGTCCCAGTCCAGCCCCGCCAGAGTGGCGGCTGCGGGATGACTCCTGTCGGTACAGTGGTTCAAACAGTCGCTCGCAATCCTGCGCATTCACGCCAGGTGCGGAATCTTCGATACAAAGTCGGGTCATGGCGCCCTCAAGCCTTAAGGTAACGACTATGCGCCCCGGTGCGTCCGTATAGGCAAGCGCGTTCTCAAACAGATTCGTCAACAATTGTTTGAGTCGCCGCGCGTCGCCAGTGAGGGGCGCTGATGCGGCGCTTGCAGGATCCAGAAGTAGGTCCAAGCCGGCGTCAGATGCGCGATCTCGTGCAGAATCCATAGCTTCCTTCAGGGTCTGTGCGAGGTCCATGGGCTCAAACTGGTATCGCAGTCCGCCAACATCCGCGACTGATAGCTCGTACAGGTCATCGATTAGCAGGCGTAGTCGCTGCACTTCCTGGTCGAGGGATTCAAGCTGCGTCTCGTCAAAACTTCTAAGTCCATCCTTTAACGCTTCTATTTCACCGCTGAGCACCGTGAGCGGGGTTCGCAGTTCGTGAGAGATGTCCGCCATGAGCCTGCGTCGCGCCTGCTGGCTCTCTTCCAGGATCATGGCCAGGCGATCAATATCACGCGTTAGCTGACCGAGTTCGTCGCGGCGATGTTCTCGCATGCGATGAGCGTAATTTCCCGCGGACAGTTGAGCGACGCTGGCAATCATTCGCTCAATCGGTGCAAGCAAACCGCTGGCGAGCAGCAATGAAACCAGCAGCGCTACCGCGAGACTTACCAGACCGATAATCCAACTTGTTTTCAATTGTTGCCTTGAGAAAGCGGTCTCCAGCGGCGAGTCGATCAGCCGACGCGGTTCGCTGCGCAGTTCGCCAATAATGCGACCGCTGGCGACAATATTCAGCCGCGTTAGTGTTGGTGCCTCGGTCTGGAGAATGCCTTGGACCGGCTTTTGCAGAGCAACATCGAGTACGGGGCCGGCTATACGCTTGCCGTCGATGTCATAAAGCGCTGTGGGTGCGGTGCCCGCCCCGGGTGGCCTGCGCGGGCGATTCTCCGGCCCCTGTCCGGGTCCCGGGCCGCGTGATGGTCCAGCGGTGGATCTTGTGGCGGGCTGTGCCGGTGGGGGGGAATCCGAAGAGCGAGATGATCGACGCAGCAGATTTCCGAAGGACGCTTCCGTAATAGAATCCCAGTTTTCACCTTGCGCCTGGTATTGCGTTGCCAACTCTTGCTGCAGAGATTGCAGGCGACGCAGCTCAAGCGCATTCACGTAATCCAGAAATCCTTGCTGGAAACTCCAGCGGGCTAGTCCCAGGGTGGCAATCAGTACCACTGCTGTTAAGCCAACCAGGGCAATGAGGAGTTTCTGCTTAATGGAGAGCGACATCAGTGCACTATAACCATCGCTAAAAAAGTGCGCTAGGTACTGGTCTGGCGTGCGGTGCGTTCCGACAAGATCGCTTTGCTGGACTGGGCAGGATTCAATGTGATTTTCTGCCCGAGCCTGATTTGCCACAAGCACTGATCAGAAAAGATATAGCGACAAGTGTGATGGGTATGCGTGTGTTAATAAGTTTGCTCCAAGCCAGCTTTTGCTTTATTTGAGCCTGGAAATGTGCAGATATCGTGGACTCTTTGCGAGTTTTGGCAGGAATCGATTCGAACTGCGAATCGAGCATGAGGGGGTCGCAGGGCTCCGCGACGCCCTGACTAGCAGCTTAGTCGGAAAAGCGTTCTTTGCACTGCCTGACAATATCTTTGACGCCGTCCACCGTTTGCGGCTCGAGCGCCTCGGTCATGGCCTCGACGCAACTGGTGCGTTTGTCTGATGCATCCGGGCCCAGCAAATACATGCCCAAAGCGGTTGCACCGGCCGTGGCCAGCATGGCTGCAAGTAGTATCAATGCGGGCACTAGATTTTCTCCTCGATGCAGATCGACTCGCCGTCAAAATACGCGCATCGCTTCTTGCGTTCACGGGAGTCGGGGTTCAAATTCAGACTATCAGCGCTGTCGACAGAGTGATGTCCATCGCCGGCGAGGGAGCTGTCCGGAATGTGGATATTCTGGTATTCGGTAATGCAGAAAAGCTCTCCATTCAGAGTCGCACATTTCTCAACGGCGTGGTGATTCTTCTGTGCGTTTGTGGCGGCGACTTGGCCCTCGAATGCCGTGTCGCTTTGGGACGGCGCATCGCTCTTTCGAGAATTGTCATCGATGCAAAATAGTTCCCCATTGAATGTAGAACATCGCTGCACGCTGCCGTCGGCGCGAGCAGATGAGGTTACCTTGCCCACGTAGGGTCGGGGGTCGTAAAAATCCAGCAGCGTGCGAAAAGCATCTTTACCCAGAAGTGCGATACCAACCCAGGCCACGAGTTCGAGCGCAACTATGACACCCGCTGCCAGCATGATTCGCTTGAGCCACTTCATGTCTCTTCAGGCACGGCGCCATGGCAAATTTGTCGCAGCAAAATTAACTCGGCTGAAGTCCTGTGAAACTGCAATGCGTAGGCCATTTGCTCCTCTTTCCCGGTAGTCTCCCGGTAGTCTCCCGGTAGTCCCCCGCTCGTCGACTACCGCTTATGCTCCGGGCTTTGGTAGTCGCTCTTGCAACCCGCGTCCCAAGCCTCGGGCTGATTTCCGTGAGCTGGTATGCCACCAGCATCTTTAAGCATTCGGGCGAGATGCAGGCAGTTCCAAACCAGGAATGTGGTGTTGCGGTTGGTGAAGTCGTTTTCCGGTCCGCCGGAATCTGGGTCCATGTAGGACGGTCCTGGGCCCGCTTCGCCCATCCAGCCCGCATCAGCCTGTGGCGGTACGGTGTAGCCAATGTGCGACAGGGAAAACAGAATATTCATGGCACAGTGTTTAACGCCGTCCTCATTGCCCGTGATCAAAGTGGCACCGACTTTTCCGTAATCGCGGTATTGGCCTTTGGCATTGAAATCGTGCGTGTAGCCGTACATGCGCTCTAATATCCGGTTACATACCGAGCTTTTTTCGCCAAGCCAGACCGAGGTGCCAATGATCAGAATGTCACAGGCATCTACTTTCGACTGAATCTCAGGCCAGTCATCCCGCGCATAGCCGTCGACACCGGCATAGTTGTGCTCAAGGCCGGCGGGGATCTCAAAGTCCACGGGACGCAAAATTTCCGTCTTGACGCCGTTGGCTTGAAAAATATGCTCGGCGACTTTCAGCAAGCCCTCAGTGTGCGACAGCTTGGGTGAGCGTGTCAGTGTGCAGTTGAGCATGAGTACACTCAGATCATCATATTTTGCAGGTGGGTGTGCGCATTGTGCTTGAGTGATACTGCCTAGCTGTTCAGTCATAATTTTTATCCTTGGGAATGGTGTATGCATTCCATCGTGCTTTTGATTCTGACGTGATGCATCTCAGACAAGCGAATGCACCACCATTATGCGCTGGGGAACTCAGCTCTGTCAGCATAAGCTGCCTGGTAGGCCGGTCGTTCACGCAGTTTATCGAGATAGCGCTTGAAACACGGGTCCTGACAGAGACTATAGGCTCGCGCCCAGTTGATATTCTGGGCCATGACGCAGTCGGCGGCGGTAAATTGATCTCCGCACATGTATTGGCCTTGCGCCAGGCGAGTCGTAAGCTGAGGCTCTACTTCACGGCGAAAAATGCCTAGATAGCGTTCTACGGTTGCGCAGTCGCGCTCCTCAACAGGCAATAAATCCTTGTGCAGGCGGAGCTGCCACAACATCATGTCCATCGAAGATGTACCAAAGTGCAGAATCTGAAGATAGTCGGCGCGCTCGGTTGAGTAGCCGGAGGCCGGTGGTGCTAACTTCTTCTCGGGGAAGGCATCAGCGAGGAAGGACACCATCGCACCGCTTTCAATCATGGTGAATACACTGCCGTCTTCCTCGATGATGTTCAGAACCGGGACTGCATGGTTCGGGTTTAGCTGCAGAAATTCGGGATCATATTGCTCCCCTTTCATCAGGGCCAAGGATACGACATCGAAGTCATTATCGAGTATTTCGTGGAGCAGCCATTTGACTCTGGCGCTTCGTGAAAGTGGAAAATGATAGAGCGTGAAGCGACGCTTATTCATTGGAATATTCCCTGGAGATGAACTTTGAAAAATCTTCCTGCGAGGTGGCGCACTAAGGTGACTTTGAGTAGCTTGGGCCAAGCCGTCGCCGAACCTTTATGTAAAGCTTACCAAAGACGCTCAGTTCGGCGGCGCGCTGGATAGCCAGACCGGCGACGTCCACGCCATTTCCTGAATAACTTTGGGGGCTTCGTTCACGCACTCTTCAGGCCTCTCATTGGGTTTCAGTGCTATGCACTGTGCCCAGCTCCAGCGCAGTGTTGGAACCTCTACTGCACGCAGATAATAGTAGGCTGGTTCAGAAGGGTCATACTCGCTATCTGTAAATACCCCGCACAACGACGATGCCCCAGTGCCGCTCCAGTGGCCGGTATCAAGATTGACAGTGCCGGCGCTATTTTCCTGACCGGCCACATCGATGACCCGGTAGTGAGACTGGCCGCCGCCGTCGATCCAGCCTTTAATCAGCTGCAGCTTCTGCAGTGCGGCCCCGTCCGGATCGCGCAGCGCCGAGACCAGGAACCTTGGGGCGCCAGCGGACTCTCGTCGTTTGAGTGTGCCGCCCATCGGCACGCCGCGGGCATAGCCGTGCGCAATCATGTCTTTAAGCTCACAGGCGTTCGACTGGATATCCCAGCCCGCAAAAACACGCGGTCGTATGCGCGTACCTGAAGTGCCGAAGACCTCGCGCTGCTGCATAGCGTCAAAAAGCGCGTCACGCGAGTTCTCGACTGCCCACACGCCCGCGAGCCCGCCCGGGTTGGTGTCCAGCCGGCGGGGCACGGAAGCCATACGCGTAAGTCGTCCTTCGAGAGTGGCCTCGTCGACCAGGTGTCCTGGCCAACTACGTTCGTCGGTTCCGCCCGCGATGCTGATATGCGTATCCGTTGAGGCTATGGCTCCGATGCGGTAAGAATTAATACCCAGTGCGGCTTCATCCTGGAGTCCCGTTAGCAGTACGCTGCGAAAAAAGTCATTCTTGGCGATGCAGCCAACTCTGAGAAAGCCCCGAAAACCGATCTCGCCTTTCTCGCAGAACTTCACCTCATAGTCTTTCCCGGTCATGTCCTGAATGTCACCCAGCACGCGCATCTGCTCCATATCGCAGAGTTCATCAGGCTCACCGAGAATGTCCGGAAGACCGTTAAAGCATTCGGAGTTACCTTTGTGCTGAAATATCTCCATGATGGGCTCCATGGCGTTGCGAGACGCGGCGTGTGCCTGTGCGTCCGCCTCGGAGTTCGAGTCGGTATAGTCGGGGAACATAGCGCCTGCGCTTAAATTGGTGTTGTGGGGAATGGTGATGACATCGCAGCCCGGAATCGCGTCTGTACAGGCCCGACGGAGTTGTTCGCGTAGCTGGTAACCGGTGGGCGCTTCGATATAGGAGATCGCGCGCTCAGGTGTTTGGTGGTTACGAAAAATCACATTGCGGTGCGTGTTGTTCGAGCCCGGCGTTCCCGTATGCTCATAACCTACAAATGATGTGAAGCTGCAATCGGCGCTTCGATCGTAGGCGCTATCGGCCATATCCTTGGTCTTCTGCCACAGCGAACTAGACGCATTGATACACGCAACGCCGTCCTCTCCACAGATTTCCGGTAGTCGTTGAGGGTCAGGGCTTACGATTATCTTTACCAGCGGGAAAGTGCCTTTATCGCTTTCACCACGCAGGGCTGCGCATATCTCTGCGCCGTAGGCCTCGTTTTCCACATCCGCGCATAACGCGTACTCACCAAAAAATTCGGCGTGATCTGTTACTGCCGCAAAATCGAGCGGGCGCCGGAGCTGCATTTCGCCAACCGGCACGCCATTCCGATCGTACGGTGGTATGGCAATAGAGCCTCCGCGCGCGAAACGATAAGCGTCTGCGGGAGTGGTTTTCGTCCCCAACGGTCGGGCGTCGTAAGAATAGCCAGTGTGTATATGTAAATCGCCGAAGTAGGCATTGCGCGTCGCGCTTTGCACAGCGCAAGGTGCGCGTTCTTCAGAATAGGTGACAAGCGAGCCATCCCTTCTATTCGTGTCGTCGGACGCCCAGGCAGTGATGACGGTTGGAGCGAAGAGCGCTAAAAAGAAGATATTGCTGATGGCGACTTTTGTGTCTATCCAGAGCATGCGACAACCTTTGAGAGATAGCTAAGGTGATGCGATTGGCTTAACAGGGTCTGCAGGACGGTCGCGAAAATGACCGCGCCTTCAGCCTAGCTTATCACGCAATGTACGTACGCCTGCTACTGCACGATCAACGTGCTCGGCGGTGTTGTAGATGTGCGGACAAAGTCGCAGGCCGCCGGTAGCGGCGCCTATAATACCGTGCTCAGTGTAGAGTCGATTCCACATCTCAGCGCCCATTTCACTCCCGACCTTGGCGATGCAAACGCCGCCGCTGAACGTCGGTGAGAGAGGCGTTACCAGTGGCAGGCCGGCCTCGAGTAATCCTTCCTTGAGACGGGTTGCCAGAATCTGCACATGCCGTTCAATCTGGGCGGGGCTTAGTTCTGCGTGGATCGATGCGGTGTCGGCCAGAGCCGCGAGTGCCGCATCGTCGCGTTGCCCCAGGGATTCGAAACGGCGTGCGCCGACCAAATCGCTCAGCTCGTCGTCGCCCCAGCCATAGGAAACGACAGAGGGCCAGATCCGCTTCAGCGCGTCTTCGCGCACGTACAGCAGTCCCACCTCTTTTGGGCCCATAAACCATTTGTGAGCACTGGCACTGAAGGAGTCGCAACCGATGGCATGCAGATCGATATCCACAGCCCCCCAGGTTTGTGCGCCGTCCACATGGAAGTGAATGCCTCGTTCACGGCAGAGCTGTCCGAGCGCTGTGATTGGCAGTTTCAGACCTGAGATATTCGAGATGTGCGTGACCGAGAGAACGCGCGCGCGCGGCGTTATGGCACGAAGAAACGGCGCCAACAGCTCATCCTCATCCGAGGGGTTGCCGGGAACGCCGACGCGTACCACCTGCATTCCACTACGTGCCGCGCGGACATCCCAGGAAACGCTATTGCTGGGATGGTTCTGATCCCATAGCAGCACTTCGTCGCCAGGACCGAGATCCAGTCCCGCATTCACGATAGTGTTGGCCTCCGACGTGTTGCGCACTAGCGCGATCTCGTCGACGCTGACCTGCAGTTGCTTGGCTACTGCGGTGCGTGAACGCTCCAGGAGGTCAGAAAAACGCGCGCGATTCTGAAAGGAGCAATCTGCATCGATCATGGAGGTATAGCGTGTGACCGCCTCGGCTACTCGTCGCGGCGATGGGCAAAGATTGGCGGCATTCATGGGGATATGTGCGTCGTCGAAAGCAAAGGCATGGCGAATAGAAGTGTCACTGGCGGCGACCGATGAGGTCCCCCCCGCAGCGCCAAGGACCGCTCCCGCGCTGAGCAGACCTACAAATTGTCGACGACTTGTATGCACAACCGAATCTCCGAATTTTACTGTTGCTGATCAGGCTACATTAGGCTGCGCTGTGGTTCTTCAATGCAAGCTCAGGGAGGCTGCGCAAGGCTAGTCGCGCTTCAGCACACTCCCCGGGAACACACCGGTAAAGCCCTCGTTGTTCAACACACGCTCGCCGTTTACCCAAACCCCCGCTACGCCGCTGGACAACACCTGTCCATTGCGAATGCTGGCGTTGTCTCTGATCGTCTGGGGGTCGAAAAGTACCAGGTCGGCCTTGAAACCCGGCGCAATCCGGCCTCTATTTTTTATGCCCAGATGCTCGGCCGCGCGCGACGTCATCGCAGCAACCGCGTTTTCCAGCGAGAGAATGCCGCGCTCTCTTACATAGCGTGCAAGCACACGGGGGAATGCGCCATGGCCGCGCGGATGGCCGGTGAAACCGCCATCCGTACAGATATTGACTTGCGGCCAGGCAAGGAAAGTCTGTATATCATCCTCGCTCATTGAGCGACCCATAATCGATTCCGCCGACTGCCCTGCATGGGCCTCGGACCATGCCCGCGCTTCCTTTAGAAGCGCAGAGAAAGTTTCGGCTTCGCCAGTGCCGCGTACTCTGGAAATGTCTGCGACCGACTTGTTGACATAGGAGGGTTCAGGCTCAAAGCGTGTGAAGATAATGCCGTCCGCCGGTGTGAGCTCCTCGAGCACGTAGGCTATCTCTTCCAAATCGTCAGCATTGCGATCAGGCAGTAATACCCACATTGTTGATTGCCAGTATTCATAGGGATAAACATCAGCGGTGATGTTAATGCCCTCGGCCCGCGCGTGATCCAGGCGTTCCAGCAGCTTGTCTGCCTGTCCCCAGAGTCCCTTTGCAGCGAGCTTGATATGTGAGATCTGCACGGGCATACCGGTCTCACGCCCAATAGCGATAATTTCTTCCACCGCATCCCAGAGGTAACGGTCCTCTGAGCGTATATGTGAAATGTAGCGACCGCCACGATCTGCAGTGGCTTGTGCCAGGGTCAATACTTCCTCGGCGCTGGAGTAAATCCCGGGTTCGTATTCGAGACCCGTAGAGAGCCCCAGTGCCCCTGAATCCAGCTCTTCGATGAGCAGTTCGCGCATCGCGCTGATTTCTGCGAGGTTCGCTTCACGTTTAAAGTCGTCGCCCATGACATGTGCGCGCAACGTGTCGTGCCCCACGAAGGCGCCGATATTAATCGCGGCGGGTGCGTCGCTGAACGCATTGAGAAAGGCATCAAGGGGTAACGAGTGAAACCCGTCCTGGCCAAAAACGGCGGTAGTAATACCCTGCGTCAGCAGGGGGAGGCCCTCGCGGTTGTCGGCAAGACCCTCGTCGTGGTGACTGTGTGTGTCTATAAACCCCGGTGCGAGCACAAGACCATCGGCGTCTATCAGCTGCTCGCCCGGCACTTGTTCGAGATCGCCCACATCAATAATCGTATCCCCGACAATACGCACAGCACCCAACACCTTTGTGACGCCGGTGCCGTCGACTATGACGGCGTTTGCAATCAGCAGTGACGTGGATTCTGGCCTGGAGTCGCTACCACGCTCGATACATGCGCCAAGGAGTAGCGCCAAGCTTGCCGGTAAGAGTATGCGTGACAGCAAGATTGACACGGGAATCCTATGCAAGACGCACGGTGAGTTGATCGCCACGAAATTCGATCACGTCACCACTGACCATCTTTCGACTGCGACGCGTTTCGACTTCACCGTTCACGCTGACCTGGCCATCGCCAATAAGTAGCTTGGCTTCACCGCCGGTAGTAACCAGACCTTCGAACTTCAGGATTTTGTAGAGCGCGACGGGCTCTCGGGTAATGTCGACAGTTCTCATGCTTGCTCGCCTCTGAAGTTGCGGGGCAAAAGTGCCCTTGTCTGTGTGGATGAAGCAGCTGTATCTGATTTAGATTGGTCGTGCCTCATGCCCGGTCGCGAAAACTGCGACGCAGCAGCAGGTAGCCGAGAATCCCTGAGGCGAGGGAGCCAATCAATATGCCCATGCGCTCGTCAACCACCAGATCTGCGCCGGCGAAGGCCAGCGATCCAATGAACAGGCTCATGGTAAAGCCAATCCCCGACAGCGCCGAGCTGCCATACAGGGCGGACCAAGTCATACCCTCGGGCAGCTTGGCCAGACTGAGCTTCACTGCGAGCAGGCAGAAGACAAAGATTCCCAGCTGTTTACCCACAAACAACCCCAGTCCTATGCCCAGCGTCACGCTATGGATGAGCTGCTCGGCGGTGATACCCGCAAAACTGATGCCGGCGTTGGCAAAGGCAAAAACTGGGAGCACGAAGTAGGCAACGATTGTATGCAGGTCGTGCTCAAGGTTTTTTAACGGCGAAAAGTCAGGGTCTGCCTTGTCACGCATAGGGATGAACATTGCCAGCACTACGCCCGCGAGCGTCGCATGCACTCCGGACTTCAGCGTCGCGACCCACATCATAGTACCAACGAGCACATAGGGGCTTATGGAGGTAACGCCTCGTCTATTCAATATGAAAAGCACTGGGAGGCACAGGCCCGCCACGGCCAGGGCGCCCAGAGAGATTTTCGAGGTGTAGAAGACCGCAATGATCACGATCGCACCGATGTCATCGAAAATTGCCAGTGAGGTCAGGAATACCTTTACCGAGAGTGGGACTCGAGGGCCCAGCAATTTAAGTACCCCGAGTGCAAATGCGATGTCGGTGCCCGCAGGAATCGCCCAGCCCTTGGAGGCGACTGGATCAGCACCGTTAAACAGCAGGTAAATAGCCGCAGGTGCCAGCATGCCGCCAATAGCACCGGCGCCGGGTAACACGATATTGCGCTTGTCCGAGAGTTCGCCCTCGGTCAGTTCTCGCTTGAGCTCTAATCCGATGAGGAAGAAAAACACCGCCATGAGACCGTCGTTGATCCACAGGATCAGTGGTTTGGCTATTTCGAGTGCTCCTACGCGTATCTCTACGGGCGTAGCGAAGAGTTGCTGATACCACGGAAACAGCGGTGTGTTGGCAATGACAATCGCCAGCATTGCCGTGCAAAACAGCAAGATCCCCGCCGCAGATTCAAGGCGGATAAAGTCGAGTATAAAATTCGCAATGCGTTTTGGCATGAGCTCGCGGTATCTGGTTGTGAAAAGTGGGCGGCGCTGTATTTTCGCAACGCGACTCTAACTTAGTGCGACGACTATCGCCAAAGCAATAACAGGTTGGCGGTTGCATATACTGTTGGTCACATTGCTGCCAAAAGAACTGTTTGCAACAACGTACATAGTACCGTTGATAGTACTGCTGTTTCTTTGGAATGCCGTTTTACTATGCGACGTAACCCGTCTCTGCTGGTGCACATATAAGTCAAATTCTGTGCGCCAGCCTGGGAAGGCACGGTGTATTGATTCGCTTAAGAGAACGATCGTTTGTGGCAAGCAATATTAATCGCGTAGTAGTCGGCACTGCCTGTCTAATGGCGAATCTGCTGGTGGCTTTTTACGCCATCAGCATGAACGACACCAGCGTGCATGCAGAGAATTCCCTCCTCGAAAATTTTCAGGCCGCATGCCTGGCGTCGTGTGTACTGGCCTATCTGTGCTTGATGCCGGCAACGCAAGACCAGCGCTTGGTCTTCATGGCAGTAGCGCTGCTGTGCTTTAGTTTTTTGTTACGCGAACTGGATCTCGAGCGTCTGAACGTGCCTTTGTTCTTGCAGACCCTGGGAAGTGGAAGAGGCCGGGTGCTTCTGCTGGCGTCACTATGGATATCACTGATTGCGTACACATTGAGAAGCATCGACTTGAAAATACTGTCTTTGGAGAAAGTGCTCCGTTCCCGTATGTTTCGATTGCTTGCTGCGGCATTCGGTTTGCTACTTGTGAGCGCGCTGATGGATAAAAACGTTTTTGGCCTTGTTCACTCGAGATTGTTTGAGGAGCTTCTGGAAGCGAATGCGTATCTGTTGATAATGCTGCCACTTACCTCTATAACGGCCAGATTTCTGGAGCGGTATTTCAGTGTTTCAAAACAATCTGACACAGGGCGGTCTGACGCCTAGTAGAGCGCGTTCTGGCGGTCAACTGCTGTGATACGAAGCATGGTTGGGTGCTCTGAATAAAGCACCACGGGCTGTCGCAGTCCACCGGGGTGATGCGAGATATCGCTCTTTATGCAGTAAAGCTTACGGCACTTTTCGGCAATCGGAGCGCGGATCTATCGAATTAGGCAACTACGCGGACTTGAGGGTGTTTGATACTGATTTTTTGACGGCAAAACCCGCAAAGATTCTGGAAGCTGAGACGGTGATGACGTTCGTGAATGACCGTGTCAGTTGTCCGCTACTACCGGCGTTGGAATAACATGCCGGCACAGCGGCGAAGAACACCCATGCCGACTAGGCACTGCGTTGCAAGGAGTAGGGCCTGCGAAAGTGTCTACCGCGTCCCAAGTTACCGAAAAAAATCTTGTCGCAGCGCCGCTTAATCGGCCGAACATACGGCAGACAGGTAAACTTACCTTGTCAATTTTTTGTAGAGACGGTTTAACGGTTGTGTTGCCCCTGCGAACGCGCATTCTTCTTCGAGCCCTCGGCCTGGTTTGCGGCTGGCTACTGTTCCTGTCTGGCAGCCTCGCAGACGATCAGCCGAGCAGTGCCACCATGGACGTTTCCCGTGGCGCAGATGATACCTCCGAGGCTCCGCAAAAGCGTGTATTAAAGCCCGCCGAAAACGTGGACTTGAGCGACGTGGTTGTGACCCCGTCGGGAACACTGTTGAGCACCCCGACCGACGACGTAGAGCAGCCCGGCGCGGCTCAACAAGGTACAGAGCTGCAAGCGGACACGGCGGTCGCCGATTCACCGGAGACAGTTCTTCCTGTATCTCCCAGTTCTGTCTCCCCGAGTGTGTCCCAAGCAGATGAAGTGATCGCTGTTGGCGAGGCGACTACCCCAGCTTCTGATTTGCCACCAGCAGACCGACAGCAGGCGCTAATATTGCTCGAGACAGAAGTCCTTCCAGGCACCAGCACCCGGCTCGCCTGGTCACCCAAAGTCAGTTTTATGGGGGTGTCTGCACCTACGCCGGTGCTGGTGGTGAATGGCGTACACCCCGGCCCGACGCTCTGCCTGACTGCTGCCGTGCATGGGGACGAAACTAATGGTATCGAGACGGTTCGCCGTGTGCTCTACAGCATTGATGCCGAAGAGCTTTCCGGTGCCATCATCGGTGTGCCTATTGTTAACCTCGAGGGTTTTCGCGCGGGGTCTCGTTATCTTCCAGACCGCCGCGACCTGAATCGATTTTTCCCGGGCAACCAGACAGGTAGTGCGGCATCTCGTATCGCATTTTCATTCTTTAAGGAGGTGATCAGCCGTTGCGATCTGCTTATTGATTTACATACGGGCTCGTTCGGACGCACCAACCTGCATCAACTGCGCGCAGACCTTGCAGCTCCCGGAGTAAAAGACCTGTCTGAGCAGATGGGAAGAATTGTCGTGGTCCAAAGCAGAGGTGCGAGGGGCACCTTGCGCCGCGCTGCGGCTGAGAAGGGTATCCCCGCCGTGACCCTGGAAGCAGGCGCACCCAATGAACTCGACAATGCAGTTGTTGAGGCGAGCGTAAAAAGCGTTGAAAACGCAATGAGTGGCCTGGGCTTGTTTAACGCGGGTAAGTGGCGTCCACGCTCCGATGCGCCCGTGTATTACAAATCGGCCTGGGTTCGCGCGAGCGAGGGTGGATTTCTGATTAGCGAGACCAGGTTGGGTGCGAATGTGCAGCCCGATGAGCTTCTTGGAGTTGTAACCAATCCGATTACCAATCAACGCAGTGAGATTCGCAGTCCATCCAGCGGGCGCATTATTGGCATGTCGCTGAATCAGGTCATGCAGCCAGGCTACGCGGCATATCACCTGGGTATCAAGCCTTCGGAGGATGCAGACAGTCAACTTGCCTCAAAGAACCGTGGCGGATTGAACAGCGAGGGTCTGCCGACGACTGACCCCGGTGACGCTGTACCGCAGGTTGGCGTAAATTCAGATCCCGATGCAACCCCACAGACTTCTGGCAGTGTCCTCGATCTTTTACTGGATTCGCTGGGCAGCGTAGATGACGCGGAGGCAGGTCGATGACACGGCTCGTGCCATTGCGAAAGCGGAAGCGACGCAGCGGCTAGTGCGACGTCTTTGTCAAAGAGCTGCGAAGTAGCTGTTACGTAGCGATCAAAGCAGCGAAGCGCTTCTTTGCCAGCGCGACGCGCTCCGCCGCGTCATTTGTTTGATCAACGATTTCGACAGCGATTTCCATGCGGTGCCGCAGCCCCGCCTGATTTGCGACCTGTATCGCCAGACCCGGCCGAGCATTGAGTTCGAGTAGCATGGGGCCATGATTGCTGTCGAGCACCACATCTGCGCCGATGTATCCCAGCCCTGTCATCTCGTTGCAACTCGCGGCGAGTTCCAGGATCTTGTCCCAATATGGAACCTGTAATGAGGTGAGCAAGGCCCTGGTATCTGGATGTTCGGTCACCACAACGCCGTTTTGCACCGCACAGACACTTTTGCCCGTTGCGATGTCCAGGCCGACGCCTACCGCTCCTTGATGCAAATTAGCCTTGCCGTCAGATTTATGGGTTGCGCAGCGCATCATGGCCATCAATGGCACGCCCTTAAAAACAATCACCCGAATGTCCGGTACACCCTCGTAGCTGTAGCTCTTTAACGATGCATCAAAGTCGATGAGTGCCTCGACCATCGCGCGGTCGGTACGTCCGCCGAGGCTGTAAAGGCCCGCAAGGGTATTGCTGATGTGATGGCGTAAGTCGGAATCATCGACCCGAGCCCCGCTGGCTTTGACGAACGCGTCACCGTCACGTCCGGTAACGACGAGGATGCCCTTACCGCCACTACCCTGTACGGGTTTGATCACAAAGCGCTCGTGTTTTTTGATCTCCTTGAGAAAGTTCTCGATCTCGAACAGGTGGCTGACCACGCTGTACAGCTCTGGCACGGGAATACCACCTTTTTCCAGAGCAATGCGCTTTGTGAGTAGCTTGTCGTCAACCAGACGGTAGTTTTTTCGATCGTTGTTCTTGCCAATAAAACTGATGTTGCGCTGGTTCATGCCAACGATGCCAAGCGCGTGAAGAGTCTTGGGTGAAATCAGTTGTATCATCCGAGCTTCTTCAGCTCCCGAAACCGGTACAGCTCCGATAGCCGGTAGCTGGTGTATTTGCCCATAAGAAGGGTGATGCCGAGTAGGGTGAGTAACAATTCGGGAAAGTTGAACGTCAGGTGCTCTACATAGCGATTGGACATTACCAGATACGCAAGCACAGCCACTAATAGGCTACCGCCGCCCTGAATGAACACTTCGTGGCCGCCTTCTTCTTCCCACAGGATCGACATCCTTTCTATGGTCCAGGCGAGGATAATGGTTGGGAAAAAGGTCACCGTCAGAGCCTGATCAATACCCAGCTTGTAGCTTATGATTGCGATCGCCACCATGAGCAGAATTACGACGATAACCACCGAAGCGACACGCGACACCAGCAGCAAATTCAAGTGACTGAGATAGGAGCGGATCCACAGTCCTACACCTACCACCAGCACGAAGATGGCGAGTCCCACCAATAGCGTCGTCTGAATTAACGCCAATGCAATGAGAATGGGCATGAAGGTTCCCGATGTACTCAGGCCTACCACCACGCGCATTAAAACAACCACCAGTGCGGCAACGGGAATCAGCAACAAGCCCTTGAAGATTCCCTGCTGCTCAACGGGCAATGCGTAGATCGAAAAGTCCAGCAAGGCAAATTCTTCGGATCGTTGCTCCATACTCACCACGGTACGTATGGGGACGCTATTTTTCACCAGGGCAAACTCCGCGCTGGAGTTTTCTCCACCTACAACTGTGAGCACCGCTTCATCTGCGCGCGTCCAGACAAAGAAGTTGTCGGGCATTCCAGGTGCACCGGTTTCTGGGTTGAAGACCGCCCACTCTCCATCCGTGTAAACCTCCAGCAGTGAGCTGAGCGTCTGCCTGCGGCGCCCATCCTCGAGCTGTATTCCGCGAACCGGGTGCGAGGGAATGCCCGCATACGACAGGAGATACCGGATCGCGGTGATCCTGCTTTCGTGCAAGTCACTGAGTATGAATTCCACGTCCTGATTGTCGCTGTCCGAAAACTCCTGCAGCAACAGACTGGCAAAACTGCCGTCGTCCGTAGATTTTTCTCGAAGCTGAGTCACGAAAAGCTCGAAAGCCCTCAGCTGTGCGTCAGTTAAACGCGGCAGCGCGGGCTTCTCCATGGATTGATCCTGAGGAATACGCGCACCGTCCTGATCATAAACCTGCACTTTGTAGTAAACGGTGGTGAACTCAGGCACTGACTGCTTAGTCCAGAGCGCGGCGCGGCTACTGTCCCCTTCTTTTACTGTGAAGCCAAATCCTGAAGAGGCAAAGTTTTCGTTGAGTGTTACCCAGCCGTTGTTATCGTCCGGGAGGCGCAGGGCGACTTCCGCAGGCTCATTGATCGGATAGAAACTGAGTTTGGATTCTATCGTCCAGACGTCCTGATATTGGCCTGGCGCGAGTGGCAGGCCCAGAGAGATCGACTTGTATAAGGTCAGACCCAGGCCGAATATCATCAAGCCGCCTGCGATAATCCCAATCTGTGTGCGCGAGGCGAGCATTGCTAACTCTCGTCCTCTTCTAGAGATGGTTTAGGCAGCGTGTGGTGCTTGCTGACGTCGACGACAAAGGCGTCTATGAGCATGTTGCGTCCAATAAGGAGCGGAAACTCGAAGTCGTCCCGGTCCGAGAGACTGACGTCCAGCCAGGTTCTTGTGTCGCCGATGGTCACCCACATGCGCACTACATACCGGCGATCAGTGTTATCACTGGCTTTCTGCTTGACCAAAATGCGTCGGTGGAGTCTCCGTTCGACTTGAATATCTTGATCTGTCTCCGGGTCCAGCATCGTGAAGCGTACCCAGCGCTTGCCGTCTTTCTCTATCAGCTGAATGTTTTCTGCATGAATAGATGAAGTCTCAGCACCCGTGTCTATGCGGGCTTCGAGTACCAGGTCCCCTGGCTCAACCACGGCCCACTCTGTTTCGCCGATGATCGGGAACCGGGAGGCTGTCTCAGAGCCTGTGCATTCGCTTGCCGATATTGCGGGACATTCAAGCGCGGGTGTTTCGACTATCTCGGGTGTCGGACATGTCGCTATCTCGCAAATGGGGCATTCGACGGCCTCGATCACCGGACACTGTTTGTCAGTCGGATCGGTTTCCACCGTTGTCGGGGTTGACTGGCAACCAGCCAACAATAGGCAGAGCGCGGCGAGAACCGCGTAGTTTGTTGGTGCCATTGGAAAATACCATCCAAGTTGTGTCTACGATTATGCTACCGCCATGGTAGGACTGCGGCGGGGCAAAGTATAGGCAACTACACCTAGCAGGCGTTGGCGGCAGGGTCCAGCGCCCCGAAAATCCATGTGACCCGGCACCGCAGCCGGGCCCGTAAGTCTACTGAGACAAAAATCTGACAACAGGCCGCCAAATCGTGCCAGTGCCCGTAACTATAAAAACATTATCTGACAACAGAGGCAGACCATGTCATCTACAGTAAATCGACGAATGTTTATCAAAGGCAGTGCTGCGGCCGCGGCCGGCTTACTCATAGCGCGCGTGTCACACGCCCAGAGCCCTGTTGTTAGTGAAGACGACCCAATGGCGTTGTCGCTCGGATACGCGGCGGACCACAGCACGGTGGATGCCGCCAAGTGGACCAAAAAAGCGGGTGCTGGCGACACGCAACAGTGCACGACCTGCGCTCTGTATCAGGCGATCGACGGCGAGTATGGCAACTGCCCGATTTTTGCCGGAAAACGCGTACACGCTGCAGGCTGGTGCAGTGGATGGGTGGGTAAGTAAGCCGCGTGTCCTGGCGCTAGCGTCGCGCGGAAGCAGGGCAATCCCGACTTCAGGAGCGTCAGCACCCGTTCTTCGGTAAGATCCTCAGGCTTTGGGCACGTAAGCCCTCACAGATCTGGAGACGAAATGCTGAAGTTTTTTTACAGCGCTGCGCCCAATCCCATGAAAGTCGCGTTGTTTCTCGAAGAATCCGGATTGGAATACGAACCGATTCCGATAGACGGCAAGCGCGGCGATCAACACACGCCTACTTTCAAGGCGATCAACCCGAATTCCAAGGTCCCGGCGATCATCGATGACGGGCAACCCGTTTTCGACAGCAATGCAATCTTGCTGTACCTGGCAGACAAAACGGGTCAGTTTCTTCCGCCCGACGCCCCGGGCGCGCGCGGTCAGCTTCTGTCCTGGTTAATGTTCATCGCGTCAGGTATTGGCCCTTTCTCGGGTCAGGCGGTGCACTTTCGCAATTTCGCGCCGGAAAAAATCCCCTATGGCATCAAGCGCTACGACTTTGAGGCGCGACGACATTGGCAGCTGGTCGATGATCGACTTGCGCAGGGCAGGTACATGTTGGGTGAGACCTACACTATTGTGGATATGGCCGTTTGGGGTTGGGGCGACCGGCTGACCTATATGCTGGCCGACAACGACATTATGGATAAGTATCCGAACCTGAATCGGCTCATGGCGGAGATCGATACACGCCCGGCCGCGCAGCGAGCCAAGGCCCTGCCAGCTCGTCATGATTTTCAGGTCGAAATGGACGAGGCGGCAATGCGCAACATGTATCCGCAACTGTTCGCCGCCGATCCGGTGCTATGAGCGGGTTGGTTGGCAAGACAGTTCTGGTTACCGGCGCCGGGTCCGGCATCGGGCGCGCTATCGCAGATCGCTTCGCCGCTGCCGGCGCGACGGTTGTCTGCGCGGATATCAACCCTGAAACCGCCAACGCCGCGGCGGGCGAGCTGAGCGCTCGCGGACTCGATGCTCTTGCCGTTGAAGTTGATATTTCGGATGAGGAGTCGGTCGCGCAAATGGTAAAGAGCGTGATTGACGTGACCGGTCGGATTGATACGGTGGCTGCGAATGCCGGTGTCATGGTCGAGGGCGATATCCTGTCCCTGACGCTCGATGAATGGAATCGCGCTCTTCGCATCAATGCAACGGGCGCATTTCTGACAGCGCGTGCAACGCTGCCTTATCTCATTGAGAGCGGCGCCGGTGCGCTGGTGTTTACCGCTTCGACAGTTGCGCTGTCAGGCATGCGCGGTGTCGCTGCGTATTCTGCTGCAAAAGGCGCTATTGCCGCGTTGACGCGCCAAGTCGCAGCAGACTTTGCGGATCGCGGGGTACGCGCGAATGCGGTGGCACCGGGCGCGGTTCAAACTCCGCTTTCGGAAGCGCAATTTCGTGCCCGTGCGCGAGACGATGCGCACTATGAAGAGCTGATGGATGGCGTGCTTGCGCGTTACCCTATCAAACGCTGGGGCGAATCGTCGGAGATCGCGGAGCTTGTTCACTTTCTTGGAACGCCCCAATCGGCCTGGATGACCGGGCAGGTTATTCCGGTGGATGGGGGTTTGTTGGAGCTACGATGATCCCGCTAGCCTAGGCACAGCGGAAGCCTTAAGCTTGTAAGCTGAGTCTGCGCCACGTTTACAAGCGTTGGGAGCACCTGGAATGTTGAGAGATTGCAAGTGAACAAGAGGTTTATCGCTGCGGCAATCGCGGGTTCATTTACGATGCTCTTGCTGGGGTTTGTCTTGTATGGCGTAGTGTTTGCTGGCCTGTTTCGCGAAGGGGCTGTGACCATTCCGGGAGTCATGAAGCAGTCACCAGAAATTTTGTGGATTCTCCTGGGCCAGGTCGGTATGGGCGTTCTACTGACGCTCGTGGTCTCCTGGCGTGGGCAGGCTTCGCTTTTTAGAGGCGCGTAAACCGGGGCCATATTCGGTTTTCCGATGGCGATTGGTTACGATTTTGCCCAGTACGGCACGTCCAATCTCTGGACTATCGAAGCCA
This sequence comes from Congregibacter sp., assembly GCA_045105635.1. Taxonomy (GTDB): domain Bacteria; phylum Pseudomonadota; class Gammaproteobacteria; order Pseudomonadales; family Halieaceae; genus Congregibacter. The sequence goes on along the minus strand of JBGCDU010000010.1, from coordinate 97,555 downwards.
CTCTGGCTGATCCCGTTATAACGGCTACGCTGTTTGCTGTCGCGGGCGCTGCGGCTGGATTCGTTCTTGGGCGTCCCTCCAGTAAATAGGCCTGGTTTGAGCGGGCCTTGTCAGCTGCATCCCGAGAACATAAAACACGACTCACTATGTGTTGTCGTTGTGATGCCAGAGACTAGCGATACTTTTGCATAATCCGCTCGGTTTCCATCTGCATGCGACTTTGCAGCTCGGCGAGTTGCGTCTGATAGTCGGCAAGCAGTTTGCTACGCTCCCCCGGAGTCGCCGCAGCCACTATGCGCTGCTCCATCGACTGACTGAAGCGCTGGTTTTCCTCGAGCATTTGGCTCTGGAGTGCCTGGATCTCAGCCAGCATTTGCTGTTGACGCGTACGCAGGTCACTCGAGGGTACCAAGACTGTGCCGGATGGTTTTTGCGTTCGAGTCGCTGCGGTCACCGCGGAACGGGTGCGCTTGGTGGCAGGGATAGCCATCGTTGTTCCAGGATTGGGTAGCGCTGCTGGCGGACGATACGCGATGCGGCGAGATGGTTTTCCCGTCGGTGTAGGGACGCTCGAGAAAGGCTCTGCCAGTACCAACTCCACCGTGGGTGGTCGGCCGCCAGCGCTCGGCGTCGTCGTGCCCGGTTCATTGATCACACGCTGCGTTAGCGCCCGTAGCTCGCGTTCAAATTTTTTCACTTCCACCGCGCGGCACTGGTACCTGCGCTTCATGTCTACAATGCCCGTAAACACAGCTGCTTTGGGCGGGAGGTTGGCTGCATCATCACTGTCGCGGGCGCCAAATGCGTCACCTACGCGGTCCCGCAAGGCAAAGAAATCCGGGTTTAGCGTGTAGGTGGCGCTGGACTTAATACCGCCTGACGTAGTGGTACCGCCAAATTCATCCGTATCAATAACGACTGGTGTCGTGTACTCAAAGGTACGCGCCACCGCGCCATCGTCAAAGCAGACATCTCCCCACGCTGGATAGCTATAGAGATATTTGTTGGCCGCTTCGCGCAATAGCTGTAATTCATCAGTGTTGAGCGTAGTGCGAAGCACCGAAGCCAACGGATCGTCGGTAGCTATATCTGGCAAGCGGCTCGCGATGAAAGCCTGCGCAGATTCGCGATACAAATGGTCCATCTGCCGTATGGCATCAAGGTCACCGCGATAGATGGCATTCAGATAGCGTCCACCGGCAAGATCGCAAAAAGGGCCGTCGGTACATTGTGGCCCAAGGAGGTTTGCCGCAAGCCATGCATCGTGTGCCTTGGCACGGGCGCTTTTTACAAGATCATAACGCTGCAGGTAATCCGCATCGCTGCCCCAGGGCGACGCGCGACTTGGCCTGAAGCTAAAACTCATGCGGTCCCAGCGTTCGCTATCGCCGAGGCTGTAACTGTCGACTGTGGCCGTGCGCGCTTGTTTACAATTGCGCGACGAAATGTCCTTAAGAATTCCGCCAAGCGTGCTGGCATAGTCCCCGCCGAACTGGGTATCCCGACGTTCGCTATTGACCCGGTAGATGGCGTCGAAGGTGAGCTTCACGCACAGCTCAGGCTCCTGCGAATATACGCGCAAGAGCTTGCTTGCATAGAGTGGTTGACGGGTTTTTGCGAAGTCATCCTTGTCGAGAAGCGGCGCGACAAAGCTTGCTTTGACCAGGCTTGCACCAAGGACCTTGGCAATTTTCAGCGGCGCAATTCCGTAGCGCTCAAAGTCGCGTCGAGGCAGATCTGTCAGATTGGCCGCTTCAGACGGCGCGTCTGTGTGTGTGTCGACGCAGTGTTTTCGCGTGACCGTAAGATTGCTGCCACTGGGGTAGACCTGCAGGAAAAAGCTGCCCCACAGAGGATACCCCTCTCGGCTCTTGCTGCACGACTGCTCCGGCTGTTCATGACCCAAACTGAACCAATGGCCGCGGATAACATAATTCGACACTTGCTCAGGTGTTGCGCCTTCCAGAACATTGCGCTCGACATGAGTTGCCGTCATGCGTCCATCCAGATGCTTGCCATAGACCACGTCGAATTTGTCATTTGCAAAGCGGACAAAGGCAGGCGCACGCAGTGGCTTTGGGCCTTGCACGGGAAGGTAGCCCTCGCCAATCAGTGCATCGACCAGTGTGGCATTCAAGACCAGGCCTGTCGGAGCCCAGTCATCATTGCTGTGCATGACAAACCGATAAGATTCAGCGGGGGCGCTGGTCTGCCCGCTTGCGTTAACCAGAATGTGCTCTGCCTGTGGGCAGCGCGCCAGGATATGTGTTACCGAATCCCGGGCGTACTGCAGTGTTTGTGGTAACGCCTCCGCTAGCGGGGTCCGGCCAATAAAAGCCGCAGAAACGCGGACGCGTTCGGCGCAGTGGCCGCTGTACCACAGACTAAAGCTGCTGCGAGTGGCGCCATAGCCCGAGACGCTCGAGGCTTCTTCCATAAAAATGTCGGCATTGGCGATATTGCCTGTCACGGCTAGAAGCATGCCAAGCAAGTACCTGGCAGTGTAGGATTTCCGTCTCAAGCCTGGGTCCTGTCTTTAGTGATAATGCATTCCATCGCAAGCCTAGCGTAAAGTAATGACACGCGGCCATGGGAGAATGACATCGAGGTCGCTAAACTGATTCCCCCTTCACTTTGCTCCATCCCACTGGCTTCCTCATGGCACTTAAATCCACCCTATTCAAGGTGAAGCTCAACGTCTCCGACCTTGATCGCAACGTTTACGACGACTTTGCCCTTGCGGTAGCTCGTCATCCTTCCGAGACCGATGCGCGCATGATGCTGCGAATCGCCGCCTTCGCGCTGCACGCGGATGCGGGGCTCGAATTTGGGCGCGGTATAAGTACCGACGACGAGCCCGATCTTTGGCGTAAAGATCTCACAGGTGTCATCGAGCAATGGATTGAACTGGGCACCCCCGATCCGGATCGCTTGCGTAAGGCCTGTGGTCGTGCAGAGCAGGTGGTGCTATATGCCTATGGAGAGCGCGCGCTTAAGGTCTGGTGGGATAAGCATGCCGATGCACTGGCGCGGTTCGAAAATCTCACGGTGCACCGTATCGCGGACGATGAGTGCGAGGCACTTGCGGCGCTGGCCTCATCCGGTATGGCATTGCAATGCACCATCTCGGGAGGCGAACTGTGGATGATGGAGGGCGGGCAGACTGTAGAGGTCAAGCCGGAGACGCTGCGTCGTTCTATTTCCTGAACCGTCATGGTCGGATGTTTCGAGTTGCGTCTCTGTGAATTACATCAAGTACCATAAACATGGTCTACGGTTCCCATGGTTCAGGATCCCAATAGCGTAAAACAGTACCCGGAAAGTAAAAAGGACCACCCGTTGGGTGGCCCTTAGCGGGTCCTTAGCGGGTACCAGGCGAGCTATTTTACTCGCTGTCTGGGTCCATGAGCTGCGGGTAATCAATACCTAACTGCTCCAGGTAGGTCGCGTACTTCGACGGATCATAGTAGAACTTGCTCAACTCCTCCTTGTACTGGCCCATGATCTCGGCATTTTTCTCAATCGCTGGCGGGTCGTCACTGCCGATGAACGGCACGTAAGTTTCATTGACTGTCTGCTCCTCTCGAAAGTAAGTCCAGGCACTGCTGCGAAGTTCTTTACTCTGCAAAAGGTCCAGCATGGTGGCGGCGATAACCTTGGCGCCAGCAGTCGCGCCTTTGTGAGCAATTGGTGTGGCCATGGCAATGGCACTGGACCAATGATGACCGGTTCGGCCGTCTATATTTGATGGAAAGCGCAGTGTCACGGTAGGCACACTCCAGGACACGTCACCTATGTCGTCGGAGCCGCCTGATTTTGGTTCCTCCCGGGGTGCGGCAAGGTCGCCGACCTCTGTATTCAGGCCGTCTACCTGATCGTCATCATCGGCCTGCATGAAGTCCTGAAAGGCTCGCGCGAAGGCCTGATCGTCTTCGGACCAGGCGGGCATTCCGACCGAGCGGATATTCTCGTACATGGCCTCGGCGATCGGTTTGTTGAAATGCCGGGGATATGCCGTACCGATGATGCGGCGCGATACGCTCGTGCCGGTCATCATGGCCGCGCCTTCGGCAATGTTTTGCAGCGACTCGAAGTTGCTGCGAATGTGATCGGCGGTAATTTCGCGAATGAAGTACCAGACCGAGGCTTTTGAAGGGACCACGTTTGGCTGATCACCGCCATCGACGACCACGTAGTGAGACCGCTGCAGAGGGCGGAGGTGCTCACGCTTGAAGTTCCAGCCGACGTTCATCAGCTCTACCGCGTCGAGCGCGCTGCGCCCTTTCCAGGGATCGCCCGCGGCATGCGCGGACTGGCCGTCAAATGTGTACTCGACGGACACCAGACCTGTGCCTGTTGCCTGGCCCCAGGCAACAGAGAGCTCATCGCTGACATGTGTAAACAGCACCGCATCTACATCGTCGTAGCGACCATCCCGCGCGTACCACGCTTTGGAGCCCACGAGCTCTTCTGCAATGCCCGGCCAGATTACAATTGTACCGGGCAGTCCGTCACGCTCCATGATCGCTTTGACCGCCAGCGCAGCCGTGATGTTCACTGCCTGCCCGGAGTTATGCCCTTCACCATGGCCCGGTGCGCCTTCGACCAGCGCTTTTCGGTAGGCAACGCCCGGTAACTGTGAAGACTTGGGAATGCCGTCTACGTCGGAGCCCAGCGCGATCACCGGTTTGCCGCTGCCCCAGGTGGCCCACCACGCGCTCGGGAGGCCTGACACAGACGCACCGCGCTCCACGGTAAAGCCATTCGACTGGAGCATGTCGGTCAGATAGCGCTGTGTCTCAAACTCCTGAAAACCCAGCTCCGAAAAAGAGAACAGACTGTCGACGATCTCCTGGGTGAGCTTCTTGTTGGCCCCAACCAAGGCTGCGGCCTCTGCCTTGAGGCCGGTAAGTTGCATCGGCGCGGCGGCCTCGTCGGTGAGCATGTCGCCTTCCGCGTAGGCAAAGTTCGCGCCCAGCATGCCGGTCGTTGCGAAGACTACTGCGAAGACCGTGGTGAAGACCTTTGCAAAGTACACCGCGATGAGCCCGGCGATTCTCGTGTCAATTTTTACTGCCCTTTCCATTGATTTCCCCTGGAGTTTTTATAGATACGCGTGTTAATCGCGACTGTTAAAACAGTACCGTCGACTGCTCGTTGTTGCCCACTGTCGACTTGCAGCGTCAAGTGCAGCAACGACTGGCGCTTACATTTCGACCGACCCTTACTCGATGCCCGTGAATCGGAATTTCTGTACGCGCCGGCCAGTGCCGACCTCGGTGGTGTACATATTGCCCTCGCTGTCGATATCCACGCTGTGCAACCAGATGAATTGACCGGGGTAACGGCCGTTGCGACCGATCGCGCCCAACTGGGTATAGGTCTTCGCATCCAGAACCCATATCTGTCCGTTCATCATGTCTGCGACATACATAAAGATGCCGTCTGGCGAAAAAGCCACATCGGATGCTGTGCGCGTCCCGCCAGTACTGGGTGCGAGAACAATGTCCTGCACAAAAACAGTTTCACCGCTAGCACTGGTTTCAAACACCTGCAGGCGATTGTTGCGCCGATCGCAAACATATAGGCGTGCATCCGGCCCTTCTACTATGCAATGGACAATATCGCCAAAGGCCTTTGATTCAGGGTTAGCTCCCCCATCAGCATTACTGGATGCCTGACTCTGATCAAAAGCCCCTTCGCGGATCTGCGCATCAGGCGCGGCCGCATAAGCGCCCCAAAAGCGGGTGAACTTGCCTTCTGGATCAAAGCCTATGATTCTCTTGTTGATGTAGCCATCGGCAATCAGAGTCTCGCCGGTCACGTGATTATGCGCAATGTCAGCCGGGCCGCCCAACGTACTGCGGTCATAGTTACCATTTGATGCGCCGCGTCTTCCGATGGATCGGATGAACTGCCCGTCGGCGGTGAAGTTAAGAACTACGTGGTCGTCGTCTCCGTTGCCCCCGATCCATACGGTCTTTTTTTCATCGACGAACAGTCCGTGTACATTGGCGGGCCACTGATCGACGCCATTGATCTCCGGGGTGTGATCCGGCCCGCCCCAGGCGGTGAGCAAGGAGCCGTCGCCCGCGAACTGCATCACGTGAGGGCCGGGACGGCAGCATACGGCGATGGGTGGCTGCTGCGCCGCGCCACTGTCAGAAAACGACAGAGAGTTTGCCCGCTGCAGGATCCAGACGTTGTCGTCTTTGTCGACAGCGAGGCCGGGAACCTGCCCGAGCATAATGCCGTCGGTAATCTCTGGCCAGCTGGCATCAACACGAAAACGCGGGATCGCGCGCTGCGAGAACTGCTGGATTTGAACATCCACTAATGCTTCGTCCGCCGCATGCAGATTTTGCGAAGCGGCGAGAGCCAGTGCCAACGGAACACACAACACGGCGTTACGGTAGATCATTGACGTTCCTTAATGAGCGGGCACAAGGCCGCGAGACTGCTGAGTATAGATAGTCTGTAAACAATATCAGGCTTGGTCCTTGCTTTTGCATCTACCTGACGAACCCGAGTACCGCAGTAAAGTGAAGTACGCTGCCGGCCAGCACAAACATATGCCAGATACCGTGTGCATGCGTGAGCACGGACAGCTTATCCAGTACGTAAAATAGAACACCAAAAGTATAGGCTAAACCGCCAGCGGCCAGGAATCGGAACCCATTCTCTGGCAGGTTTGCTCGAAGACCCTCCAGATCATATGCGCAGGCCCAACCCATACCCAGATAGACGACAACTTGGCCAATTTTTACGGCCCTTCCGGACAGGAAAACTTCGCTGAGAATGCCGGCTATTGCCAGAGCCCACACCATAGCGAGGATGTAAGGACCACTGCTGTCTCTCAGGCTCACCAGGGTGAAAGGCGTGTATGTTCCCGCTATTAAAAGGTAGATCGCCACATGATCAAATATCTGGAATAGCTGTTTGAGCGCGACCGGGCGAAAACTGTGATAAAGGGTCGACATGGTGTAGAGCAGAATCAGTGTGACCCCATAGATCGTGAAGCTGCTGATGACCCAGGGATCTTGCTTCGGAATCGCAACGGTTAGCAGCGCTCCAAAGCCAACGAGGGCCAGAGACGCGCCCACCAGGTGGCTAATGCTGTTGAGTCGTTCACCGTAATACATGTAATAGTCGAATAGCCGTGAGCGCAGGGGCGGCAGATATCATACGGTAGCGCGAGCCACAGTAAAAAGCGCTATCAGTGCGGGGGCCAACAAAGGGGCTGTATTTCAACAGGCATCAGGCGGCTGTGGTTTGTTTGCCAAATCAATTCACCGACATGGGCAATGACATCAACGATAACCGCCCCGAAAGAACCGCTAAGACCGTACCACCAGGACAGTACGGCCTAAACAGTAATAGTCTGATGCCCGATTTCATGAATGGGCTCTGCGCCGTCACTGGTGATGAGCATTAAGTCCTCAAGGTGCGCAGAGCCACCAACGCCGGTCTCTATCAACGGGCAGTCAATGCTCAGAATCATCCCCGGACGCAAGACGATGTCTTCGCGCTGTGGTAGTCCGGTCTGGCCCATATGATCACTGTGATATAGCCCAACACTGTGCGGTGCAAATGGCGTGTTATAGGTTTTTCCGGCGGTGCGCAGCGCTTTTTGCCCCAACATGTAAATTTCTGAGAACTTCAGACCCGGGCGCAACTGCTCGCGTACCGAGTCCCAGCCAGTCGCCAGCGCTTTAGTGGCGGACTTCATGGAATCGTTGGGCTCGCCTATGAACACGGTGCGGCCATAGTCGCCATGGTAGCCCTCGTATTCACTGACACAGTCGATCATGAAGGCCTGGCCATCTTTGAATTCATCGTCATAGAGTTCGTCGCTGGTGCGATCGACCACCATAAAGACACCTCGCTGGCCGCGTTTCGCTGCTGCGACATAAAACTCGTTGCGCAGCTGACGATAGCTGCCGCCCGTGCGCACGCTTTGCACCGCTTCCAAAGCAGCTGCCACGTTCCCTGCGGAGGCCTGACGCATCAGTACAATTTCGCTGGCGGACTTAACGGTTCGAATTCGCCGCAGCGCATCTTCTGCACCGGTGATGTCTGCCAAAGGGGCCGCTTTGGCAACCTGCGAATCCACGTAGACATGATCGACCGCGAGTCGTGCCTTGTTTAGGCCAAGGTCCTTAAGTGCGCTTGCCAGCGCCACTTGTTGCGTGGGGTACGCGCCATTCTTTGCAATGGCGGCATTCGTTGCGGTAACGCGATTGTCTTCAATTTCATCGGTCGGTACTTCGCCGCGATCTGGGAAAACCGTCAGTGGCCCAGCAACCGGTGTGCCGTTGTCGAGTTGTGCCGTGGGTTGAGTAAACAGGTAGGCTGGAATGCCTGAATGCTGAAGCATGTCAGACAAGGTGAAATAGTAGCCAAAAGCGGAGGTAACGATAGTGAGTCGCCGGTCTTCGTGTTTAGTCACGATCACGAGACTTGAAGGCGGGTGTCCCATTCTGCTGACTACCGAACGATGACCGGTTGCATGTTGGAAGTTGGTTCCCGTCCCAAGTACCAGAGCGTCCAGGCCAAGCATGGCCATGACCCGATCGGCTTCCTCAAAATTCATCCTCGGTCCAAGCACCGGTGTATGCAGGGTAACTGGGGGGACACCAGCGGCTGCGGATGCAGACGCAGCTATGCCTGTGGGGAGCGAGGCAGCCAGTCCGGTGGCGGCAAAAGTTCGTAAGGCATCACGACGGTTCATTCTGGGGTCTCCATAAGTAGAATCTGCATGTTAGCACTGGAGGCTGTATGTGGTTTTGAAACAGGGTGCTGCGAGTTTTATCGCTTCAAAAAGCGAGTTTACGATGTAATTAAACGCACTCCCGAACGTCTTTAAAATATAGCGCTATCGCATCTGCTCAGTGAGCGCTGGAGGATGGTTCCTGAGGCATTTTAATCAATGCATCGGATGAGCAGCGTAGGAGGTTATCAATGACCTGGTTTTTAAATGCCCAGCCCTCGGGTCCGCATTTTGCATATAAAAAAATTTCTTGCGCGCTCTCTTTTGTGATGGTCTTGACAGTGGCAGCGTCGGCCGCTGCACAGGACTCAGCCCCTAAGACCATTAATTCGGCAAACAACTGGGTATTTGAGGAAACCTTTGATGGTGACCCGGATAAACCGTCGCAGGATCTTTTGCCGCGTACGTTTGAGTATGTCGTAACACATCGCACGCATCCCAAGGAGCAGTTTACAAAACCCTACGCTGCCTATCCTGCAGATCATGCCGGTGATTGCGCAGGTCCCAACCCCGCAGTTTCTCCGCTACCGCAGCATGAGGTTTTTACGACGCAGACGTCCAGCAGCCAGAACCCTGATCCGAGTTTTTTCGTTTGCAAGAATCACATGATGTCTTCTATGGGGGAGGTTGAGGCATACTCCAATTCTCTTTTCTGGCCACGGCAAGCGTTTGATTTTAGCGATGGCGCCACGCTCGAGTTCGACGTGAATATCAACGAGGGTCACACCTTCCGCAGTTGGTGGGAGGTGCTGATTGCGCCTCGAGATCAAATGCGCTTCGGCCCGGCTCCCTTGCAATCGGCCGTCGATGAAACCTATCCCCAAGATCGTATCGTGCTGGATTTTCGCGGCAATATTCGACAGGTTCGCGTCGGCAAAGACACGATCGCGCCATCGGGCTGGATTGTTGAGGAACGTCATTTTGGCCAATACGACTATCTGGACTGGCGCGATCTGTATCCAGAGGACCCGGCACTTGATGACCGCAGAATCCGCAGAAAAATGCGTATCCGCCTTGAGGGTGAAAGCATTGTTTGGGGAATCGAAACCCCTGACGGAAGCTTCGACGAATTCGCCGTGGATGTGCCCGGAGGCATTCCTTTCTCCCGCGGCATCGTGCAATTCAAAACACACGCCTATACACCCTACAAGCTGGGAAACCAGAGCACCTACACTTTTCACTGGGACAACATCCGATTTTCCGGGCCTGCGCTTCAACCCTATAAGGCTTACCACGCTAACGATGTAGTGTATTTGCAGCGCAACGGGGACAGACCGGTGGGCGACGAAGTAACGGTCGCAATCAATCTGCCCGATGAGCCGGGTGAAAACCCGGTCCTTGTTGGGCAGATCAATGCGCCTCTAAACGGCCAGCCACTACTCAGCATTAACGGGGGGCCGGATATCGTGGTTGGACCGGACGACTTCCCTATTGGTGATTGCTCTTCGGGCGAATGGCGGGACTGGGGCAGTTTCAGCCTGCCCTTGAGGTCTGGAGACCTGCGCTCCGGTGAAAATACTCTGCGCTGGAAAGTAGGTCCGCGACCGGTGTGTGCAGAGGGTGAATATTGGTGGGATGGCTACTCCGTCAAGTTTTTGCATATTCAGACTGATGCGAGCGAGGGTGCAGAGGTCGATCTGCCAAATGATGCGGCGATTGAGATAGTTATCGATGATAAAGACAGTGCCAAGGTAAGGCGCAGCGGTGGCTGGAGACAGTCCGGCCGACCGGACCCCTGGGCGGGTGGGTCTTTGTATAGCTCGTCTTCTAGCTCCGCGTTTCGTTGGATATTTGATGTACCTGTCCGCGATACCTACGATGTGTATTTGTGGTGGACATCAGGTAACGGCCGTTCAAATAAGGTGCCCGTTACCGTCGCGCATGACGGCGGCACTAGTATTCATCATAAAAACCAAAAATCTGACGGTGGTAGTTGGCAGTTTCTTGGCTCCTATGTGCTGAGTCCCGGTGCAGGGCACTATGTCGAGGTGTCTGCAGCGAATGGCAGGGCTTCTGCTGATGCCGTGCGCGTCGTAACAAGTCTTCCGTAAGTCGCTGTGGCGACGAAAGCTCAGCTGCGCAAATATTCCGCATAGGGGTGTATCGCCGGTGCCCCACCGGTGTGTAAGAACACCAGGTCCTTCGGGGCCTGCAGACTCCGCGTGCGTAACATATCGAGCATTGCAGACATGCATTTCCCGGTATACACAGGATCGAGAATGATGCCCTCGCGCTCGGCGACGGTCTTCATCGCCGCTATACCGGCGTTTGTGGGCCGACCGTAGCCGTCACCGATATAGGCATCGGTAACTACGATGTCGGACCTTGGGATGAAACTGCGGTCGATACCTGTCTCATCACAAATCATATTGAGTACCCTGCGCGCGCGCGCCTCGGTGTCGAGTCGCGGACGGGCGATAGCAACCCCCACGACCTGCACACTGGTATTGCCGAAGTAACGCAAACCCATCAAAAGCCCCGCCTGCGTCCCGCAGCTGCCGCTGGCAGTGAATACATGGCTGGGGGCGATACCCATATCATCCCACTGCGTGATGAGCTCGCGCGCAGCATTCATGTAGCCAAGACTGCCAATACCGCTGGATGCACCTGCCGGGATGTTATACGGGTTTTTACCCGCCGCAGTGAGTTCGGACATTACCCGCTCAACAACCGGGGCTCGACCGTCTTCGGCCAGGTAGATATTGGCGCCCATTAGTTCGCTCATCAAATAGTTCCCGCTGCCCATCAGCGCGTCTTTCATCTCTGGCACCGGATTGGACAAAATCACGTGGGCCTCCAGTCCCAACTTTGCAGCACCGGAACAGGTCTGCCGCACGTGATTTGATTGCAGGCCTCCCTGAGTTACTACGGCTTTCGATTCGCGGTTTAGCGCCTGCGCCAATACGTACTCAAGCTTGCGTGTCTTATTGCCGCCGTGCGCGAGTTCCATTACGTCGTCGCGCTTAACAAAAAGATCCGTCCGGCCCAGCAATTTGCTGAGGTTGTCCATCCGCTTACACGGTGTGGGAAGCTGGGTTAGGCGGACGCGCGGAATCGTGTCAAAACTACCTCCATAGTTGGTCGATGACGCGCAGCCCCCCAGGGCACCGAGCAGCGCCGTGGCACTGGCGGCTTGCAAAAGCTGTCGTCGATTAAGGGCAGACATTGGATTCTCCAGCAGGTTTCGTCGCGCAACACCGCGTATGCGCAACGTTCAATCGGCGAGTATAGAGTCGTCGATGTCGCAATGCGATGCGCGGCGTGGGCTGGAGCTGTGGCCTGTCCGAGTGTCAGTGTGATAGCGTGATGTTTTGCACTTATACCGAATTGTCTCTATGAAAATATTGATCCCGTTTTTGCTTGTCATAGCCTGTTTTGTCGTAGCACCTGAGTCCGCTCGTGCACAGGAATCCACCTTTGACCAGAATGTCGTCAACGGTATGGAGTGGCGGAACATCGGCCCAAAACGAGGCGGTCGTTCGCTTGGGATATCTGGAAGTCCCGGTAGAAAAAATGAGTACTATTTTGGGGCAGTAGGTGGCGGCCTTTGGAAAACCGTAGACAGCGGCCAGAATTGGGCGCCCGTGACCGATGGCCAGCTAACAAGCTCTTCGGTCGGAGCCGTTGCCGTGGCTGAGACCAACCCGGATGTTGTTTATATCGGTACCGGCGAAACTCAGCTGCGCGGCAACATCATGCAGGGCGACGGTGTTTACAAGTCTGTGGATGCCGGGGAGAGCTGGGAAAACATCGGTCTTCGCGACACCCAGGCTATCGCCAGGATTCGGGTGCATCCCACCGATCCCGATATCGTGTTTGTTGCTGCTCTTGGTCACCCGTACGGACCCAACAAGGAGCGCGGAATCTTCAGAAGTAAAGACGGTGGCGTAAGCTGGAAGAAGGTTCTATATGCCAGTGATAAAGCGGGCGCCGCGGACCTTATTATTGATCGTAGAAATCCCGACACCGTGTACGCATCGATATGGCAGGTGTACCGAAGCCCCTGGAAAATGTGGGGCGGCGGCGGTGACAGCGGGCTTTGGAAGTCCACAGACGGGGGTGATACCTGGGAGCAGCTCACTACAAATCCCGGCATGCCGGAGAAGCCCGTAGGCAAAATCGGCATTACCGTGTCGCCGGTCAACTCAGACCGCCTGTGGGCGATTGTGGAATCTGCCGAGGGCGGTGTTTTTCGCTCCGACGATGCGGGCGCTACGTGGACTCGAGTCAACAGCGATCGAAAATTACGACAGAGGGCTTTCTACTACAGCAGAATCTATGCAGATCCGAAAGACGAGAATACGGTCTATGCGCTGAACACCGGTTTTTATAAATCCACCGACGGGGGCGAAACCTTCGATGTCACCATTAAAGTCCCGCATGGTGACAACCACGATTTATGGATAGACCCAAGCAATCCCATGCGTATGGCGAATTCCAATGATGGCGGCGGTAATGTGTCTATCAACGGTGGGGAGACATGGACTGATCAGGATTTTGCGACTTCACAGCTTTATCACATTATGGTCACCAAGGATTTTCCCTATCACGTGTGCGGCGCGCAGCAGGATAACTCCACCCTTTGTGTCCCCAGTGAAGGATGGGATTTTAAGCAGGCGCGCGGTCCATCCTCCGAGTATTACTACCCGGCGGGTGGCGGTGAAAGCGGGTACATAGCCCAGCATCCCGACAAGCTTGACTGGTTCTATGCGGGAAGCCAGGGAGCGCTTCTCACCAAGTTCAATCGAGCGACCGGTTACCTGCGCGATGTACAGGTGTATCCCCGATTTTTCTCGGGGGAACCTGCCAGCGCGCTGCCTGAAAGATGGCAATGGACTTTTCCGATTGTGTTCTCTCCAGTTGACTCCACGCGCCTGTACGCCAGCTCTCAGCATGTCTGGGTCAGCGAGGACGAGGGTCAAAGCTGGTCAAAGATCAGTCCTGACCTGACCTATGCCGAGCCCGACACGATGGGGAAAACGGGCGGCGTGATTACCAATGATATGAATGGCCCGGAAATATACGCGACGGTGTTTGCGTTGGTGCCGTCGCAGCATGATGTGAACACCCTTTGGGCGGGGTCAGACGATGGGATGATGCACATCACCCGGAATCACGGTGAGTCATGGGAGAACATTACGCCTCCCGATCTGCCCAAGCATTCCCGAATCAGTATTATCGAAGAATCACGGCACAATCCTGGCACTGCTTACATTGCGGTGAAACGCTATCAGATGGATGACCGTAAGCCTTATATCTGGAAGACCTCCAACTACGGCAAGTCCTGGACCAAAATCGTCGCGGGTATTCGGGAAGACGATTTTATTCACGCTGTCCGGGAGGATCGGGTCAAACCGGGTCTGTTGTTTGCCGCGGGTGAACATGCGGTATACGTGTCATTTGACGATGGAGCCAACTGGCATTCTCTGCAGCTCAACATGCCGGACACTCAGATTGCTGACTTGCAGGTGACTGACAAAGATCTGGTGGCCGGGACGCACGGGCGATCTGTTTACGTTCTGGACGATATAGCACCCCTGCGAGAATACTCTTCAGATATTGCCAACAAGCCGTTCCACTTGTTTGAGCCTTTGTACGCCGTGCGCCGGGTGCAGGACGCGTCGATCCAATACTATCTGGCAGAGCAAGTGGACGAGGTGCAGATCTCAATCTTCGATAGCCAAAACAATCTCATTGTAGAAAAAACAGGTTCGCAGCCTGAGCTGGAAGAAGACGACGATCCTTCTGCGGCCTGGTTGGGGGCATTACCCGTTGACCCGACAACTGCCAAAGGGCTTAACGTTTGGTCCTGGAATAATCGCTATGCCGGTGCCGTTGATTTTGAGGGCATGATCATCTGGTCGGGCAGACCGCAGCTCGGTCCCATTGCTCCTCCCGGGGAATACACCGTCAAAATGACGGTGGGTGATGATACGCAGACTCGCACGTTTATGCTTAAAGCGGATCCGCGCTTCGACGTGCCTGATGCGCATATTCAGGAGCAATTTGAATTTACCGTAAAGATCCGGAACGCCATCGATGCGGCAAATATGGCGGTCATTCGTATCCGGCATTTAAAAGGACAGCTCGATGATCAACTGGCAGCGCTTGAGAAGCCCCCCGCCAAATCACTGGCAAAGGCTGCGGACAACTTTAAAGAGAAGCTCGGTGCAGTAGAGCAAGTTCTGTATCAGGTTAAGAATGTGAGTCCGCAGGACCCGCTTAACTTTCCGATCAAACTCAATAACCGCCTCGCGTTTTTACAAAAGAGCACCGAAAGCGGCGATGGCCTACCAACCAAAGGACAGCTTGATGTGTACGCCTTGCTTAAGGGCGAATTGGACGAGCAGTTGATGTTATTGGATCAGGTGATTGCGAGTGACTTATCGACGCTAAACACGACGCTCACCCAGAATGGATTTGACGCGATATCTGATAGTTAATTGAAGCTGAAAGTTCTGGTTTTCACGCGGGCGGCGTCAGCGGGGTTTGCCAACGCGATGAAACTGCATTCCAAAGGCCTCAAGCCCATCGATGGCGCCGGCAGGGGTTAGAGAAAATCGCACAAAGCTGCTGTTCTCCCAATCCGCGTGACTCATCTGAAATGTGTCAGCATGCCAGGGAGTGAGTCGATATGTTCTTACCAGGGTGTTGAGTCGCAGACCATCACCGTCAGGTGTGAGTTCCAGTGGACCGCCGCGCTCTGAGTCAAACCGGCCTGCGTAGGCTTTTAAGGGGAGTGAGGGAGGGGCGTCCAGTCGACCTGCTTCGATGCGGGCCCTTCTTTCGCGACGCGCGCCGATGCGCGCGTCATAGAGTGCCAGCACGTCGTTCAGCCAGTCTCTTTGATCAAGCTGCTTGCGCGTGTCCATCACGGACCACAGTAGCGCATGTCGGAGCTCGGCTCCGCCACGGTTGGCCAGCATAACAATACCCCGGTCAGCTGTGCGATCGATGCCCACCATAGCCGATGCGCCATTCAGACTGCCGGTGTGATAGTCGATCTTGCGTCCCTGGAAGTCCTGCTGATACCAGCCCAGTCCGTAGCTAATCCAGTTCGGATCGGTGAGGGCTGCGGTCGGGTAGTAGTCTTCTTTACGGACCAGCTGCTGGGGTTTGAACATTTCTTCAATCGCGTCTACTGATAGCAGGCGCTCACCGTCTTGCGTCACCCCGCCACGAAGCAGAAATTTTATCCAAAGCACCATATCGCCGATCGATGACCAGGCCGAGCCCGCCGCGTCGCTTACCGGTCCGCGCAGCGAGTGATTCACGCGCCGTGGTTCGTCGTCTATCACGTCAAAGGGCTGTGCCCGCATGGCTGCACTCGGAATGGCGTCGCGGCTAGCCACGGTGCCCATGCCAATGGGGCTCCAGAGACGCCTCTCCAGAAAAACTTCCCAGGGCTCGCCAGCGGTGCGCTCGATCACCAGACCCACAAGTTCGTACATAGTGTTCTGATACAGCTTGCGCGCACGCGGTGCAGCTACTGGTTCTACGGCGCGCAGGCGCGGGAGCTGGTCCGTTAGTGGCATGCCCTGGTTAAAGGTCCAGAAATCCGTCGAAGGCAAACCGGTGCGGTGCGTGAGCAGATCACGCAGCGTTACCTGCTGTGTTAACGCCGGGTCGCCGAAATGGATCTCGGGCACATGGTCAATTAATAGGTCGTCGAGTGTAACGCGGCCCTCGTCCACCAGTATGAGCAGTCCCGCAGCGACCATCGCCTTGGTTGTCGAGGCATTGATGAAGTAGGTGCTGTTGTCTACACGCTTGCCATTCACCAGCGATGTCTCGCCGAAGCCACGTGTATAGACCACTTCACCGGCTTCAATAACGGCTATGCCGAGTCCTGGGATCTGCCAGTCGGCCATACCCTGGCGCACCATACTGGTAAAGCGTTCGGCGTCCAACGATGCGTGAGACGCCAGGCCTGCGCAGAGCAGCACAGCGAACAAGAGCGCACGAAGGACTTGCGCGCATTTAGGGATGTTGGCGTCCATGGGCGGAGTGTACCCGGCATGTCAGATCGGTCAATCGCGCAGAAAGCTAAGACTAGTCTATGTTTTTCAGACCGCGTGGAGCGGATGTTGAGCCTGTGCTTACCTGCAATGAGATGTCGGATGATCAGTGGAACAGGCGCACTTGGTGCTAATTCATGTGGTAATCCAAACGATACGCAGGACGTCCTAGATTAATGCGGTCGAATTTTACTGATCATCGCCACCGGCTCGCCCGCGCTGACCGGCGGCGTACTGATGACGTAGTTGACGACGCCGGAAAAAGGCGCGCGTATCTCCGCGATTTGATTGCCAAAGAAGTCGTGTAGAACTCCCAGCAGGGCTCCTTCGGTGACTGCATAGCCGTCCTTGGTTATCGCGCGGAATACTCCCGACTGCGGTGCTGGCACAACCTTGAAATCACCCAGCCAGGTCACGCCCACATTGGGAACCTCATCGCCGGAAAGCATCTTCAGGTGTCGCAGCACATTCCACACACCGGCTTCTGCCAGTCCAACCCACTTCGGGTCGTTGGATCCTGACTGCCCTGTTTCAGTTGTGATCGCAGGTATACCCCGGACAAGGGCGGTTTGGTCGGTGAAAAGTGACGGCCCGGTCGCCGTCTTCGGACCCTCATCGATGACAATATGATCTAGACCAAAAGCCAGTGCCAGGCCCTCTATTTTTGCATCGAATTCCGCATCACCTGTTTCTGGCATGTAGACATAAGGCCTCAGCGCTTCATTTCCATCGCCGGCGTGCAAATCGATCAGGTAATCAGCCTGATCGATAACCTGGGTGGTGATCTTGTGGGCAATTCGCTCGCTCAAAGTACCTTCTGCATCGCCCGGAAACATCCGGTTCAGGTTCTTCCCGTCAACAGGGCTGTAGTAGATGGTGCGCCCGAGAAACGAGGGCATATTCGCCACATGCACCATGATAATAGTGCCACGCAGATCCAGTGGATTTATCTTTCCGCGCAGCGACTGTAGCGCAGTAATCGGCGGATATTCATAACCGTGTATTCCCGCAAGCAAGGCGAGCACTGGACCGTCGCTGACGCCATGCGCGATCGTCACGGGTATTTTGCTGCCCTCATCAACTCCTGCAGGCACCTCCAGGAAACCGGAAACAAGCTGCCCGCGCGGCGCCTCGATAGCGCCAACCTTGAACGAGTCGGCTCTGGGATCGGCTCTTGCGGGCGTAACCACGACTGCCAGACCAGCTGCTATCGACATCATTAATAGCAGTGAAACGGAAATATTTTTTATGCTTTGCATAGCTCATCCGACGATTTGGCCGACCCTGCCTGGGTCGACGGAATGGAAGCTCTAGCTGACGGTGCGCCTTACCGGGCACGGCTCAATCATGGAACGACGATGGGCTCCAGATGCACCGGGATGATAACAGTGGAGCTCGGTGATACCACTCGCGCGGTCTCGACGAAGGGCTCAAGGTTTCGCTCGATGTTTGCCTGCTGCGAGAAGCCATAAGGGAGGCGGAAGTTGTCCCAGTGTGTCGGGATAATCACCGACGGAAAGCCAGTCGAGCTGAGGAGTCGACGATCGAAGTCGTAGAGTCCCAGTCGCGAGCCATTGATCCCCGCCAGCAAAATATCCGGATTCAGTCCCTCGAACTCGCGCTCGATAAAGTTCATGGACCCCATAGTGAGCACGCTCCGCCCACCGAGTCGGACCAGGAAGCTAAGTGCTCCGCCCTCAATAAACTGTTCTATGCGCAGTGGAGCTTCAAGCGGTGTGTCCCGGTCGTAGCGTCTTGAATCGTGATAGTGCTTGTTGTCCAGGGCCGAGTGGAGTCCGGGCACCACGCGCACGCTAAAGTTCTCGAACTGATAGTCCTCGCCGCCCTGCACCGCGTAGAGCTGCTCATCTGGCACGCCATAGGCGCGCAGAATCATGATGACCGTCTCTGTGCCAATCACTTTCGCACCAGTCT
Source organism: Congregibacter sp. (assembly GCA_045105635.1). GTDB lineage: Bacteria > Pseudomonadota > Gammaproteobacteria > Pseudomonadales > Halieaceae > Congregibacter. Next base: position 78,832 of record JBGCDU010000010.1, on the reverse strand, counting down.
TTTTGGCAATGTAAGGTACGTCTCCCAGGTGATCGAAGTGGCCGTGTTGCATCAAAATGAAATCGGCTTCTGGGATTAGTCGATCAACGAGCGCCGTATCGACCGGAGCGATGTCAGTGCGCGTGTAGCTAGGGCGATCGTCGTCAGGGTGTCCACCGCCGCCGTATTTGACCCGGGACGGCCAGGGGTCCACTAGCACCACGGTCGCGCCATCGGTGATTCGCCACCCGGCAGCGCCGAAATAAGTCATTTCCAGTGCAGTGGTGGCTCCCGACGACGCAGGGGAACTATCCGGTTTGGCCCCCGGCATCTGCTTCGCCTCCGTCTCCACAGGGCTTTGCGCTGCGAGAGCGGCAGCGAGAAATACTCCCAGCAGCGCAAGGATGACGACGGTGTAGGTGCGATGAACTTGGATCATGGTTACCTCGGCGGATGTGGGTAGAGTGGTGGCCAGGGTCGGCTATGCCTGGCATAGGCTTATCGAATCGCAATGGTCGGCCGAAGAATCGGCCTTGCTTATTCCGTGCTTGCTGCTAACTCTGCGTGGAGCAGGCGAGCAATCGCCTGCATACCGGATATCCCGGCCCTTGCCTCGGCTCTCGGGTTATAGTTGGTATTGGTATTGATGTCGTAGGTAAAGCGCTGGCCGTTTGCGTCAATGATGTTCTCGATGCCAGCGACGTGGATATCGTTGGCGATAAGCAGGCGGCGATAGTCCTCAAGAATCGCTTCGTCGAAGTCTTCGATGATCTCGAATTTGGCCGCGGAAGTTGCCGGGCATACGGTAGCGTCTTCATCCTGGCATTCATCGGCGGGGCATAGCAGAAAACCATCGGAAGTGTCGACGCGCACGGCATACAGAAACTCCTGTCCTACAAATTCGCAGCGCGTGATAAAGGGTTCCGGGGCTGCAATGTACTGCTGCAGCAGCGTAATGCCATCGATGGGCTCCTCAAACGAGTCGCTGGCAACATAAGCTTGCAGTTCATCAACGGATTGGAAGAGCCGCACACCGAGACCCTTACCGGCCCGGTTGTGCTTGGTGATGAACGGCATCTCCATGCGCGCAGCGGCCACTGCCAGTTTGCTCTTACCCACGACTGCAATAGTGCGCGGTGTTTTAATATTTAGAGCTTCAAGCGCGGAGTATTGCGCCACTTTACTCAGCTCAAGCTGCAGTGCACGTCCAGGATTGAGTACACGGCGACCGTGGCGCTCAAGCCAGGCCAGTACCGCGGCGGCATACTCTGGCGCGTAGCGGTGATCCCGCGTATGCGAAGAAGCACTCATGCGGTTATAGAACACGCCATCTGGCGGTGGCTCTGACAGATCGAGCTCTCCCTCATCAAGAAACCAGTCCTCAAAGGGTACGCTGAGATTGTCCAGCGCATCCATGAGCGGACGACTCCACTCCTGATTCTCGTGGATGATGTACGCCTTACGCATTATCTTGCCTCTTGAGCCATGTGGGCAGGGAGCTGAAGTCTCTTAACACTCGAGCCCGGTCTCCATACTCCGTCGGCAGCTCGTCGCTGCCAAGGTATAAAACGGGCATCATACCAGCGCGCTCGGCCGCTTCTATGTCGTAACGAAAATCCCCGATGTACGCGCAGTTTGGCGGGGGGATGCCCCATGCCGATGCGATGGCCAAAAGCGCTTCCGGGTTTGGCTTTGGCGCCGCGTCTTCTCTCGCCTTAAGCGGCATGGCCGGCATACTCAATCGTTGCATGGTCAGGTGCGCCGCTGGTCGGCAATTGCGTGTCACTATCGCGATCGGCGTACCCTGGCGGTAAAGGGTATTCACAGCCTGCTCGGCGCCGGGCATCCAGCAGGCTGCTTCTGCGCCGGCGATTTCGTGTCTTTGAACCACGGTCATCGCTTGCTCACGTGCGTCCACCGATGAAAGACTGGCGATGTATTCAAGGAGCCCGACATCTGCCGGTGCCCCAAGCTCCCTCCGCATGGCGGCGAAGTCCAGGCGCGAGTCCACCAGGGTTCCGTCGAGGTCGAAGATTACAGCGCGAAGCGGTGGATAGGTCATCGTAAACGGGTCGTTGCGGGGAGGATAGGCCTCCGATGCACTGGGATGATAACAGTCGATCCAGGTGCTATCTCACTCTTAGGGATCTGCTTGTTTGAGGGGTGTTTTTCGACTCACAGCTGCTAGTCTTGCGGAGCGGGCTCTCGCCGTCGAGAGCCCGTCTTTGAAAAACATCGAATGGAGGCCCAATGTCTGAGGAATCGACCGAGCAAACACAACGAATTATGAAGCTCTTTGAGCATTTCGATGCCAATGACGATGGACGCATTGACGAGTCTGAATTTGCCGCCATCCTGTCGGTCCTGGGGTGGGACTCGCCGCGCGCGACTCAGTCCCTCGAATTCGCCGCGATCGACGGCGATGAAGACGGCCTTGTAGAGCCGGATGAGTTTATAGGCTGGTGGCTGGATCGTGATCCAGGCTCGAGTAAGTAAATAACCGTAAACTGCGGCAGCGCTCTTTGCATACAAACAACAGACTTTCCAATTCGGGTTATTGCGTGACCTGAACCGTGAGTCCTTATCCTGTGAGATTCCAGCCGTCCGGACCTCGCGAGCCCGTTGACCGCCTTAATAGGCAAGCCCATGAAGATTTTACACATTCCCGTCGTCGTTACGCTGTCCGCTGTCGTAGCTAATGTACTGAACGTCACAAACGCGTCCAGCGAGTTTACCCGGGAGACCCGGGCGGGCGTGGCCGGTGTCCTATCCTTTGAGCGGAGTATGGCTCTGGAGAGCGCGGCCTACACCTCAGCTAATGTGAGTCTGGGGGATGTGAATGGCGATGGCCATCTGGATGTCGTTCTGGTGAAAGGCAGGCACTGGCCACTGCAAAACCTGGTGCGCTTGGGTGACGGCGTGGGGGGCTTTGCGCCTGCCACTTCTGTGGGTCCGGGCCCGGATCGATCCTACACGGGAGAACTGGTTGATCTTGATGGAGACGGAGACCTCGACATGATCGTCAGCAACGACTCGCCAGACCCCAAGCGCGTCCTGCACAACGACGGGAGCGGTGGTTTCATCGAAGTCCAGCAATTCGGTGCGCCGGAGTGGAATACGCGGCATGTGTCTTTAGCGGACTTGAACAACGATGGCCGGCAGGACGTGATCGCTGCCAATCGAGGTGGGACCGAGGGCACTGAGAGCTTCGTATGTTTTGGTGCAGAGGGCGGGCTTCTCAAGGAGCCTTGCGTGGCAGTGTATCAGGGCTCAGCCACGACCATTACACCTGCAGACGTAGATGGGGATGGCGATCTGGACCTGCTTATCCCACACCGGGACGGCGGCCAGAGTGAACTGCGCCTGAACGATGGCAGTGGTACCTTTGCGCAGCGCCAGGCGTTTGGCCCTGAGGGAGTTGGGTACCGATCCGCTGTGGTGGCAGACTTCGACAGAGACGGGCTCGTGGACGTGGCTATTATCGCCCCGGGGTCACGCACCGGTGTCGAAACCCAGAGCCCGGATGGGGGCAGCGGCGTGATTGCAGCGCCTCGGACAGGTATCTTCTTTGGCGCGGCAGGCGGGGACTTCGACGCTCTTGTTGAGCTGGCAGCGCCTATGGAACATACAGACCTGAAAGAGCCTGCCGATCGGCCCTACGCTATCCTCGCGGAAGATGTGGATGGAGACGGCCACACAGATCTGATCGTAGGCCACGTCGAAGCGCGCCCGGTGGTCTGGTTCAATGCAGGGAACCGGGTCTTCTTCCCGGTGCCGTTTGGCGATAAGCAGGGAGCTACATACGGGTTTGCCGTTGACGATCTGGATGGTGACGGGTTCAGGGATATTGTCGTGGCCCGCTCGAACGCAGCCAACATGATTTACTTCGGGGCCCCCGGCCAGTCGCAGTGATGACGCTGCATTGCCTCGGTAAGTGGCAGAGACTGACCTTTATCGACTGTGTCGCGGACCCCGGCAGAAGCAGTTACGCAGACTTGGTTACCAACTTTTGGAGTTCCCTGGACACTCGATGCAAATAATCACGCCGCACCTACGCCGCAGTATTGCCTTTTTACCAGCCGCCTATCGAGCATCACGCAAGATGGCGCCAGGGCTTCTCGGTCTGGTGTTTACCGCGCTGGCTATTTTTAGCAACGCTGTCACCGCTGATCCGGTGGATGCGCAGGCGATGCAACAAGTTGTCGTCCCAGTGCAGCTAGACTACCCGTTGTTGAAACAACTCTTGATCGCCCAGATGTTCACCGGTACTGGCAATAGCCGGGAAGTTCTCGATGATCCATCTGGCTGCAGTGAGGTCCTGTTGAGCGCCCCTGCATTGGCAGCCGGAGAGTCTCAGCTTGAGCTCCTGGCGGATCTACGCGCACGGATTGGCATGGGTAGCGTCGGCAGCTGCACAACCATGCTTAGCTGGCAGGGCAAGATTGGCATAGGCGGTCGCCCGGAGATTCGCAACGAGGGAACTGCACTTGGATTTGTTCCAGATCGAGTATGGCTGCTCGACCCGCAGGGCAAGCCAATCAACAACGGTAGTCTTCAAATGTTGGCGGAGGCCGGCGTGCGTTCCGCCTTTGGTCGCTTCTTGGTAGACCTGAGCCCACAGCTAATGTCTGTCGGTGAGTTTCTACCTGAGGTGTTGCCGCAGCACTCGCGTCAGCAGATCGAGGCGCTGCTGGCCACATTGCGTGTGTCCAGTCTGCAGGTGACCGATGCTTCACTCGATGCCGATATCGCGTTTTCCGTCGAGGCACTGCCCGAACCGCTGGCACCCGAGCGTGCGCTTACCGATGTGGAGCTCGCTCGCTGGGAAGAGCGTTGGCAGCTTATGGATTCGCTATTGGTCCTGGTCGTCAAACACTACTCGGCGACCACTCAGCTACAGGAGCTTCGCGATGCGCTACTCGACGCTCTGATCGAGAGCCGCTATCGCCTGCGCGACGCGCTGGTAGAAATCCCGGACACTACAACAGACACCACAACAGACGCAGTAAGAGAGTGGTTTCTGCAAAGCTGGCAAGCCCTGACGCCGATAATACGCCGCATCGGCATAGGTCAACCGGGCCAGGAACATCTGTTGCTACTCAGCGTCATAGCGGCCACCGATGCGCTGGACGCTCTCGACCAGCTGGGACCGAATGTGGGCCTCGACATTTCCACGGACGGGCTGCGCAGGCTGGCGCGAATGATTATCAGCGGCTCGGGTGATGATCTGCTGCAGTACTCCGGGGAAGTCGATCCAGAGCTGCGGGGTCTGCTGGACGAAAGTCTGAGAACCAATCCACCACCCACGTCCTGGCGGTTAGACTTTTCGTTGTTTCCAAAAGCCATGGCTGCGGACATGGGTCGACTCAATAGTTGGGCGCCGAAACGCAAGGACCTCGCCGAGTATTTGCCCCTGGTAGGTGCACTACTGAACTCATCGGCAAAAGAAGCGATTAGCAGTCGCAACCTGGATCCATCGTACAAGACGATGTTTCGGCAGCTTGTGTTGACTACGGCCTGGCAGGAAAGCTGTTGGCGGCACTACGTGGTCAGCGACGACCGGAAGCTGGTGCCGCTGCGCTCGGGTACGGGTGATGTAGGTCTTATGCAGATCAATGAGCGCGTGTGGCGGGGATTCTACGATCAGCAAAAGCTGCGCTGGGATATTGACTACAACGGCGCCGCAGGTGCCGAGGTGCTGATTGACTATCTGCTCAGATATGCCATCCGCAAAGGCGAGCACCGGCAACCGGGTGGTTTTTCGAATCTCGCCCGTGCCAGCTATTCAGCCTACAACGGTGGACCCAGCAAGGTGGCACGCTATCGCAGCGATAAGGCCTCGGCTTACGGCAAAAAGGTCGATGCGGCCTTCTGGGACAAGTATCAGCAGGTAGTGGCCGGCGACGAACTGGCCGTATCACGCTGTCTTGGTGGCAATCTGAGCGGCCCGGTGGTGGCAGCTAATCCAGCGGATCGCAAAGGTGCATTGGCGCAAGGGAATCAGCGCGCCAGATCGGCGTCGAGCAGTTTCACTTTACAGCTGGGAGCCTTTAGTACCGGGCAATCTGCGCGTCTGTTCATCGAGCAGAATGCGCTTGGCGCTATGGCAACGGTGCGAAAGCGCGACAAAAACGCTGCCGGACAATACTTGGTGCTCTATGGCGACTACGTGGCACGTACTGATGCTGAGGCGGTCAGGCAGAAACTGGTCAGGCTCGAGCCCTGGATTCGACAGTTTGCCGATGTGCAGTAGCCCGTTGGCAGAGCTTGCCTGAAAGTCGCCGATTTACCGAGGGAGTGCCGCTAAGATCCAACTCGGCATGCGTGCAAACATGCTGAGGGAAAAAAGATGCTCCCCCCAGCAGTGGCGAGCGCGGTCGCTAGCCGTCGTCAGACTTTATAACTTGGCAAAAGCCTCATCGAAGTCTTTTGCTGCGGCATCGGTGAAAACGAAGTTGTCGCGGATGTATGCGAGCGTCGCTTTTTCGGTGTCGGTGACGCCCTGTCCGTCAGCGGCAGACTTGAACAGGTCGGCTACTTCGTCCTTCGACAGTTTGCCTTCGCCGACGCCGGTAGTGTGCTGGCGAGCCAGTTCAAGCAGTTCTTTTTCGTATTTGTTACCGTCGATTGTTTCGTAGGCCATGATTGAATTCTCCGACTATGGTTATGAATGAGCTATATGAAGTAGCTATGAACGTCCCAAGAGGCTTCGGCTCTTCGGCGCACGCGATCTTGCCATTGCGGTGTAGCTTAGACAATAGGCTGACCGCGCCGTTGTGCGGGACTACTTTTGCAGAACGATCCCTGGCAGCTCTTTGGTTAACTGACGATCTTGAATGGCGGCAACGCCCCCGACAAAGAGATGGACAACGCCGGTAGATAGTTGATGCGGATCAGTAAACGTTGCGTGATCGCGCAGTGTCTCAAGGTCCAGCACGACAAGGTCGGCCACCATACCGCTTTTCAGCAGGCCGCGATCCTCGAGACGATACACCTGCGCCGGCAGCGAGGTCATGCTGCGGATCGCATGCTCAAGCGACACTACTTCTTCATCGAATACGAATCTCTGGAGCTTACGGGGAAATGATCCGTAACTTCGTGGGTGTGGAACCCCTTCGCCAAAGGGTATGAGTCCGCCGTCAGAAGCGGTCATAGTCCAGGGCTGGCGCATGAGAGTGCGAACGTCGTTCTCATCCATGTTGAAAGAAACGATACCTGCACCTCCATTTAACAGGATACGCCGCGCGGCCTCGACGGCGCTCATCTGCCAGGCGCTTGCCACCTCTGCCAGGCGCTGTCCTTCGAGGTCTGAATCCCAGCTTACGCTGCGAAACTGGATCCGCTGTGCACCGCCGCGCCGGATCAGGTTTTCCGCAATCGCCGAACGAATACGCGCCGCGTCCGGTTCCTCGCTTAGTCGCTTGCGCATGATATCCAGGCCACCGGCCTGCGCCCAGCGCGGAAGGAGCGCCGCCGCGAGGCTAGTGGCGGAGGCAAGATAAGGGTACTGATCAGCGTAAACTTCAACGCCGGCGAGGCGGGCGTCGTTAATACCCTTGACGATGGCGTCCGCAGCGCCCCAGACCGGTGGCCCCAGCGCTTTGACATGCGTGTGCACGCCCGGCAGACCCGCGTCGCGGGCCACTGTGATCACTTCATTCAGCGCGGCTATCAGTCCGATTGAATAATTGGACTCGTCGCGGACATGGCTCTGATAAACGCCGCCATACTCTGCAGCCACCTTTGCGAGAGTGATTAACTCATCGGTGTTGGCGTAGCTACCCGGTGCGTAGAAAGGTCCGCTCGACAGCCCCCAGGCACCCGCGACCATTGCCACGCGAACCAGCTCACGCATTTGCTCCAGCTCGGCCCCCGTAGGTGCGCGGTCTGCCATTCCCATGACCGCTTCGCGAACGGCACCATGCGGAACGAACTGGGCGACGTTCACCCCGAGACCGTCGCGCAGCAGTGCGTCGCGCTGGGCGATGATGTCCGTGGCGCCAGCGCCATCCGGATTAACAAAGACCGTGCTGATCCCCTGGGTCAGTAGTGGTTCTGCAGCAGAGAGCGCGGGCGTAGCCAGGCCGGGACCCGTATGGGAATGCGTGTCGATAAAACCGGGAGCAACATAGTAGCCTGAGATATCTATTACTTGGTGCTGGGGCTTTGTCTCGGCGACTGTCTCGGCGACTGCGATGATTCGATTGCCCTCGATGAGGATGTCACCGTTGAACCATGGATCACCCGTGCCATCGACAATACGACCGCCGGTCAGTACCAGGCGCCTGCCATTCCCGAAGCGGGGGGTAGATGCGCTGAGAGCTACATCGTCTCGTGCTTGCTCGAGGGGTGATTCGGCATTGACGCTAGGGCCCAGGAACAGTGCAAACACCGCCACGCTGATCACCCGCCAGAGTCCGCGCACCTTCCTGGTCCGCCGGCCCCGGCCGCAATTCATAGCATTCGCCGCACTAACACCTGTTATACGAGGCATGTTGGCTGTGCAAAAGTAGCCGGGCCTGCCTGTGCTATCAGTCTTCGGTAACGGAAACCCAATCGCTGCTGTTTGCCAGCATGTCCGCCACCCATTCTTTCACCGTCGTATCGCCCACCGGCAGAGCAAACGCCCGTTGCAGGAAAGTGTGACCATCGCCATTGGCAATCAGGGAACGAAAACGATCGGGGTGTGCGGCCTCGATTTCCGGCATCTCCGTAAGCAGTGCTGCCTCGAAGGCTGGTCCACCAATGCCAATGAAATCATCCGCGATGGTTGAATCCTGCTTGGTGCTCATAAAGCCCGTGATGAGGTTGGGATCCTCTGCCAGCTGATATTTATGGTAGTCAGTAGTATGGCCATCGTCACCGATACAGGTCTCGCAGCTGGCGGGTAAAAAGGCCGTCGAGTTCCACTCCGCAGACACCGCCGCAGTGTAGCCGGGGAATGCTATTCCAACGCCAGAGTCATTAAGCATGCGGATAGGCACATCTGGCCACAGCCTGCGGACCAACGGCAGCGCGTAGTTAGTACCGTAGCCACCGGCGCTGTTTCCGGTGAGCAAAATTACGCTTGGCGCCGGGTAGGCGTTAGCGACAGTATCGAGTCCCGCGGAGGTGTTTTGTACACCGCGGTGGAAGCGATCGAGTACGCCATCGCCATCGTCGTCAAAGTCTCTATCGCCTGAAAACACTGAGCCGTCGCAGTAGGGGAAGTAGGCAACGTCGAAGTCCGCCGCAGGATTTTCGGCGTCTGCGCTGCTCAATATTCCCAGCTGCAAACGAAATTGGTTGTTCGACGCTGTTTGCGTAGCCGCGCAGAGTTGGCTGGTGCACGCACCACCGCCTTCGAGGAATATCATCAACTCATCGCCGTCACCGTCCCTGGTTGCCATGCGATATTCGCCGCCGCGCAGACATTGAGGGCCATTGCCGCCGGTACCGAATACGTGTTCAGTGATTCCGTCCGCGCCTACTTCCGAGAGCATCGGCGAGAAGCTGCCCAGATAGCGGGCTACTCCCTGATCGTAAAGCTCCTGGAAGGCAATGCCCCGACCATCCTCGCCGTTACAGACGTAGCTGGTCTGGTCTACTTCATCGGCATCGAGTGATCCATTGCCGTTACTGTCGACCCCGGACTGCACCTGCACGCCGCCCGTGGGGCAGTTGCTGTCCCCGGCCGGGATGTCAGTTTGCGCGAGTAAGGAGCTGAGGCCGTCGGCGCCATTGGCACCATTGGCGCCGGCGGCACCATCCCTACCGTCATCGCCTTCGCAGGCTGCCAGGGTAAATACGATTGGCACGATGGCCGCGCGGCTGAGAAGAGGTGATAGGTTCATGAGATATCAGAATCCTTTGAAATTATTTGAGCTTCAATATAGCAATAAACCCACCAGTTTTCCTCGCTTGTCGGGTGTAGTGAAATACCCGTGTTACCGATCGAGCTCCGGGAACCCTTCTGGAGGCCGCCGATGCAGCGTCGCCTGTTCGTAGGCATAGGCCAGCGCGAACAGCAGGCCGTCGGCGTAGGGTCGGCCCAGAATCTGCAAGCCCGCCGGCAAGCGATTGTGGCTGTAGCCCATGGGCACTGTCACTGCGGGCATTCCAGTCGCGGGGGCGACCAGCTGACTGTTATCGCCAAGGTACTCTTTGATCGCGTTCGCCAGATGCGCGGGTGGGTTGGTCCAGCTTGGATAGACGATGGCATCTACGCGTGCTTCGTCCATGGCCGCCACTACATCATCCAGGTAAGCCCGCCGGCCAGGATGCTCGGGAAAGTCCGGGCAAGGTGGATCGAGCGCAATCGGGGCAACATCCGGCGGATACGTACCGAAGTAGTCGAGGCGGCCCTCGATGTAAGGCGAGTACTTTCCGCGTTCCCGCGCTTCCATCACATCCTTGATGGGGGCTTTTTCCCCCAGGGATGCAAGGTAAACCTGCATATCGTAACGAAAACGCGCACAGAAATAATCGCCCGTGAGGTGTTCGGCGAGCCTGGGTATCGTAAAAGGATCCACCAGTACCGCGCCTTGTGCGGTGAGATCACGCAGCGCCTGTTCGAACACAGCGATGACCTCGGCGTCCGCGTCGTCAGTGTCCACTAGAGACCGCAGCACACCGATGCGTCGGCCGCGCAGCGCCTGTTTGTCCAACAGCGCAGTGTAATCTTCTTCCAGTCGGCCTTTGCCCAACTCCGTGAACGGGTCCGCCGGGTCATAACCTGCAATGACGTTAAACACTATGGCCGCGTCCCTGACGGATCTAGTCATTGGTCCCGCTATATCGCGGTCGAATGCCAGGGGAATCACGCCATCGCGACTGGTCAGGCCCAGAGTCGAGCGAATGCCAAACAGCGCGAGGTGCGATGACGGGCCGCGTATGGAGTTGCCCGTGTCAGTGCCCATTCCAACGATGCCAAAACTTGCTGCCGTCGCCGATGCGGTGCCCCCGCTGGAGCCCGCGGGCACACGATCAAGTGCATAGGCGTTGGCGGTTGTGCCGTAGCTGGAACTAATGGTTTGTTTTGGACTGAACGCCCATTCGGCCATATTGGTTTTTGCAATCACAATGGCGTCTGCCTCGCGCAGTTTGCGAACCATAAAGGCATCGTCTGGCGGCAGGCTGCTCTTTAACGCCAGCGAGCCACCGCTGGTTGGCATGTCCTGCGTATCGAAATTATCTTTCAATAACACCGGTACGCAGTACAAAGGTCCGGGCGTATCGCCCGCCTTGAGCCGTGCATCGATGCTCATGGCCTTTTTCATCGCTGCGGGATTGGTAAAGATCACAGCGTTTAGCCCCGAGGGCTGATTATATTTCTCGATGCGCTGAAGATAGCCTGCGATAAGTTCTGCGCAGCTCAACTCCCCGCGGCGCAGCGCGCTGTGCGCATCGTCGATGCTCGCCTCGACAAATTGAAACTCACCGTAGTCGCTTTTGTCTGCGCTCTGCGCAGCGCTAACAGGTAGCGTAACCATAATGCTTGCGATGAGCCGTCCGACGAATTGTCCTGCTTTCAAAATGTGCGCCCTTTTTTAAACCGCGAGCATCGCGCGGGTGTATTTTCCAATGCTCGATCGAGATAGGCTGTTGCGACTGCAAGCGTGCATGCATCTCCAGAGATGCGCGTTGTTTGACGCTACTTTCGAGCTTTGGATTCATAGTATCGGTGATAGGGGCTGCCCGCTATGCGAACTCTTCTGGGAATCTGCCTGTCTTTACTGATCAGTGGCACGGGGCTATTGGTCGCTCATGCACAGGCACAGGCTCAGGCACAGGCACAGGCACAGGCACAGGCACAGAGCGAAGCACCCTATCTGTACGTGCTCGGCGTCGCTCAGGATGCGGGCTATCCGCAGGCCGGTTGCTATCGGCCGCATTGCATGCCCGGGTGGCAGGATCGACGCAAACGTCTGGGCGCCGCGTCAATTGCGCTTGTGCTTCCCCAACCTGAGCAGGTCCTGGTGTTGGATGCGACACCGAATTTCCCACAGCAGCTCTACCAACTGGAGCTGGAGAGTCCCGGTTATGCGCTTGCCGGCGTATTTCTAACGCATGCCCACATCGGTCACTACACCGGACTCATGCATCTGGGACGCGAAGCGATGAACGCGCAGGGTGTTCCGGTGTTCGCAATGCCGAGAATGCTGAACTTTCTGTCGAACAACGGGCCCTGGAGTCAACTCGTGGGGCTTGGTAATGTCAACTTGCGAGCCCTGGCCGATGGTGAAGCCGTCGATGTATCTCCGAGGGTTCGCGTTACCCCGTTTCTTGTGCCACACCGCGACGAGTACTCGGAGACAGTGGGCTACCGAATCGAGGGCCCCAGCCATTCCGCCGTGTACATTCCCGATATCGACAAATGGAGTCGCTGGGATACAGACATTCGCGATACGGTTCGCAGTGTTGACTATGCTCTGGTGGATGCCACTTTTTTCGCTGATGGCGAGATTCCCGGCCGCGCTATGCGTGAGATTCCGCATCCCTTTGTCAGTGAATCCATGGCCTTATTCGACGCGCTTACCCCCGAGCTTAGATCGCGGATCATCTTTACGCACATGAATCACACCAATCCTTTACTGGATCCGCACAGCGCGGAGAGCGAGCAGCTTCGTTCACGTGGCTATCGCGTAGCGCGAGAGGGTATGCGCCTCGGGCTGTGAAACGGGCGTGGGCAATGAGTTGGGGGCCCTGCTTGCAGGCGAGGCTTAATGCTGGTGCCCGCCCGGGCCGTGTACATGCCGGTGGGCAATTTCCTCGTTGCTCGCGGCACGAACCTCCAAAACCTCAATATCGAACACCAGGTCGCGACCGGCCAGGGGATGATTGGTATCGAGATCAGCGCTGAACTTGCCCAGCTTTACTACGGTAGCGGGGCGTCGTCCCTCCTGCGTGTTTATCTCTACCAACATGCCTTTTCGCAGGCGGCCTTTGTGCAGCAAGTGCTTCACAGGCACGCGCTGCTGGCGTTGTGGGTCCCGGACACCATAGGCGTTAACCGCTTCAAGACTGACGCTAAAAACATCGCCAGCGGCTTTACCCGTCATGCCGCGTTCCAGACCGGGCAGAATATTGTCGGCGCCATGCAAGTACGTACTGGGCTCACCGTCGCGCGAGGTCTCCAGTTCCTCACCGTTCGCATCGCTCAGCGTGTAGTGGAAGGAAACTACGGTGTGTCTCTGAATATCCATGGGCGCGTGCGTCGTTGCGAATTGGGGCGCAGATTACAGTTCAAAATGCAGGGCCTGACAAGTGTCATTGTGTCTGTTTTTGTGAGTGCTTGTCTGCGTGATCTCAACCCCAGCTGCCTGCGGAGTGATCGGGACAGTTTTTTTCGGGTAGTAGTTACTTAAGTGAGTTTTGTGGTCCTGGTGCGAGGACAAAAATCGACGCATGCTTTAGGATCGACTCCAGGCCATTCAAAGGAAACAACCTGTGAAACGATTTCTTGCGACAGTCCTGCTTGTTATGGCAGCCAGCCAGGTTTTTGCGGTGGGCGAGGGTGACGTCGCGCCGCCCTGGAGAGGTACAGACCTCGTCACCGGCGACATCGTGGCATTCCCCGAAGTCCTGGATGGCAAGCCGGCCGTCATACTGTTTTGGGCTACCTGGTGCCCTTATTGCAAAGCGTTTATGCCCCGAGCTGCTGAGATCCAGGCTGAGTATGCCGAGGCTGGTGTAAAAATCATCGGCCTGAATCACAAAGAGCGCGGCAATGGTGATGCCGGCGCCTATGCGAAATCGTTGGGTTTTCCGCTTATAGCCATTGCTGATGCCGACGCTATCGGTGACGCCTGGAGCATCGACTTCATTCCCGGGCTGTTGGTGGTAGACGGAGACGGCAACATCGTTTACCGCCGCCGCAGCACGAACCTCCCCGCGGGCCAGAAAGTCTCGCAGATATGGGCGAGGGAGGTGCGTCTAGTGTTGAATAAATTACTGCAGCCTTCGGCCACTTGAACTCAGGCGCAGGGTCGCTTACGTCAGCTGGATTGAGCGAGGGGCGCTTTGCGGCTTAGGCATTGTCCCGCGCAATAAGCGACAAATCACAGAGCACATCAGCCCCAACCCGGCGGGCTATGGGGCTGCTGCGGTAAAAGTCCTTTCTATGGGATATTGACCGACCAGCACCAGGCTTTTCCGGTCGCGGCCAGATCCATTACCGCTACTCCGGATGGGGTATTTTAAAGCAGCAAAAAAACCCCGAAGATGTTTGGTCATGTTTGGATTTTTTAATTTTTGAAGCAGTTATAGAATTGAAAATCGCGCAATGCGAGGGTCCATACTGCGTCGCGCTAAACATCGTGTTAAGGCGCCAGTTGTCTTGCCAACCACAGGCTGATGATTGAGCTTGGCAGGGTGAGCAATGAAAATAATGAAAATAATGAAAAGTTAAATACGCATACGCGATTGCATTGTCCCTGGGTCTAAGGGAAGCGAGGGAGTCAGTGAGCACCGCTAAAGTCATTTCTGCAAATTTTCAGAGACCAAAGACCAAAGTCCAGCTGTCCATGGAAGAGCAGCAAGCCTTTCTGGATATTCAGCACTCCATTCTGGAGATGGTCGCCGCGAACCTGGCACAAGAAGTTATTCTGGAAGAACTCTGCCACATGGCCGAGGCGTTGGTGCCAGATTCCATCGGCACAGTGATGTTGATGCAGGACCACCAAAGTCTCGATATTCTATCCGCACCCACCGTAGCACCGGACGATCAGCTATTGCTCAACGGCTTAAAGCCTGGCCCTACTGCGGGTACCTGTGGAAACGCTGTTTATCGCAACGAGGCGGTGTATACGTCTAACGTTCAGGCCGATAGTCGGTGTCTCGATATACGCACTGTCTTCGACCAATTCGAGCTGAATGCCTGCTGGTCAAACCCTGTCCGCAACGCCAATGGCGATTCAATCGGCAGCTTCGCCCTGTCGTCGTTTGAGCGCCGTGAACCCAGTGCTTTTCACAAGGAGCTCCTCGCCGTGGGTGGGCACATCATCGGAATTCTCTTACAGCGTTCCCGTGAGCAGGAGCAACTGGAGAAGATGGCCTATGAGGACGCGCTGACAGGACTGAGTAACCGGAGCGCATTGTTCCGGCAGCTCGCATTGCTTATCGAGAAGGCCGACCAGAACGATGACGAGTTCGCGGTGGTGTATCTGGATCTGGACCGCTTCAAAATACTTAACGACAACTTTGGTCATAGCGTTGGGGATGAAATCCTTAAGCTCATTGGCAATCGGATTCGTGATAGCACACAGCAAGCTTACTGTGCAGCCCGGGTTGGTGGCGATGAATTCGTCATCGTTGCCAACACCATTGATGACGGCGAAAAGTTGGGAAGAGCGGTGATTGATGCACTATCGCTGCCGATAGAGTATCAAGCGTATCGGTTTCCCCTGGACTGCAGTGTGGGCATCGCGTGTTTCCCGCGCGATGGGCGAGACGCCGAAAGTCTGCTCACCAAAGCAGATACCGCGATGTATCGGGCGAAGCGCGGCGAACTCAGACTTTGCTACTACGAGCCTGCCTTCACCAGCAAATCCATCGAAGACTTTCTAATCGAAAATATTCTTCGTTCGGCCATAGAAAACGACCAGTTATCATTGCGGTTTCAAAGCAAGGTCGATGCAAAGACGCACCGCAATCTGGGTTACGAAGCGCTGCTTCGTCTGGAGCACGCCGATGGTGAGTTCATTAGCCCCGAGGATTTTATTCCCGTGGCGGAGAAAACGGGTCTGATTATCCCGATTGGCGAGTGGGTTGTAAAAAACGCTCTGGAGCAAGTGGAAGAGCTACTGACGCGCAGCGAACAACAGCACACCCTGGCCATCAATATTTCTGGAGCTCAACTTGCAACCACTGAGCATATCGAGACCATTCTGTCGCTAATTGAAGCCAGTGTAGTCCCCAATAGCGCTGTCTACTTTGAGATCACTGAGACCGTGTTGGTTGCAGAAGCCAGCTATGCGGCCGATTCGCTGGAGCTGATACGCAAGGCCGGCGTAAGTCTTTCGATTGACGACTTTGGGATCGGCTATTCTTCGCTGGGTTACCTGAAACGCTTTCGTGTCAGCCAATTGAAGATGGACAAATTGCTCATCGACGAGATATGCATGAACGAAGAGAGTGTGGCCATTGCCACGGCCGTGATCGCCCTCGGCCACAGCCTGGGATTGGAAGTCGTGGCCGAGGGTGTAGAAAGTGCTGATCAGGCATCGATACTTGCAGATCTGGACTGTGACACGATTCAGGGCTTCTTTTTTAGTAAGCCTTGTCGCATTCACGAATTAATATAGCAATCTCGGACGGCACCTCCGTGCAGGAGTCGTGGTGTAGCTCGTGGGGTAAAAAGCAACGCTGACAAGTGTGCAAAGCTTGTCACCTCAACGCTCATTTCTGTGTCGCGGTATTCGAAAACGTTCCACCGGCTGTTGCTAGAAAAACGCCTACCAATCTCATCATCTTGGTTCCGGCGTATTGGGCAGGGCCTGCGCGTGCATAATCGTGTTCTATACCCTCACCGGCTTAGATGCCCGGGCAGAACAAACCCTGGTGGCTGCTAGTGGGGGCCAGTCGCAGGACTGGCGAGATTTTCCGACAGGTAGCGTACGACGGTGCTGTATTCATCGTCCGTGAGCGCCATGCCGTTGCCGACCATTATGCTGACAACCTGCATCCATTCGTCGGGTGAGCGCCGCTGAGCGGTAATGAGATCGACACCGTGACAGCGGGTACATAAATCTACGATCTGTTGCTTACCCGGGGCGTCAGGCAGCGTCAGGTTCTCGGCACTGGTTGTTGCGGCGACGGTTGCGACAGCTGTCGCAGTTGGCGGTTCAAGCTTGAGCAACATGCCATCAGTGTCATTTGGTCCGCGGAGCCGCCCTTCGGTCAGCACGTATATGTAGCCGTCCGGTCCCTGTCGAATATCGCGAAAGCGCACGCCCAACTCGCTCAGCATTGTATCGCCCTGCTTGATGAAGTCGCCGCGGATAACTATCTGGGCGATTTTTTTTGATCGAGCGCCGGCGACCATCAGGCTACCTTTGAGGCGCGGAAATTTGTCCCCGGTGTAAAAAAACATATTCTCAGGGTTAAACGAAGGATTCCAGAAAAACAGCGGATCATCCATCCCGTCCCGATGCCAGGGCTGGTCGGAGACGAGGCTGCCGGAATAGTGTCTCCCCAGGGATACAAGCGGCCATCCGTAATTATGCCCGGGGATTACCCGATTGATCTCGTCTCCGCCCGCAGGGCCGAACTCGGATGCCCACATTTCTCCCGTATCTGGATCCCAGTCTATGCCGTAAACATTGCGGTGCCCGTAGCTGTATATCTCGCCGTTTGCGTTGGGATGGCTCACAAAGGGATTGTCGGGTGGAATCGAACCATCGTCTCGCACACGCAGAATCTTGCCGATATCACTATCGAGCTTTTGCGCCTGAGGACGTGCGCTGGATTGGTCACTCGAGGTCGTTCCGTCGCGGTCGCCAACGCTTATGTAAAGCATCCCGTCTGGACCGAACACCATCCGTCCGCCGTAGGTGCCCAGTGGGCTTTCCCAGGCATCGGCTACGAGTACGTCTTGCACCGCAGTCAGCCGACCCTCTTCAAAGCGCGCGCGCAGGATCGCCAGCGTCGTTCCTTTTTTCGGCTCCCGGGCTTTGGTGTAGGAGATGTACAGGAGTTGATTATTCGCGAAGTCCGGATGCAGAACGATATCGTGCAGGCCGCCCAGTCCGACGTTATTGATCCGGGGAAGACCTGTGACGGGCATGGGATTGAGAACGCCATCTTTGACGATGCGCAAACGACCGGGTCGCTCGGTGATGAGCAGCGTGCGCCCGTCCGGCAAGAAAACCAGTCCATCGGGATGAGACAGACCTTCTGCCAATTTGACCACGCGAACGGACATGCCGCCCTTGCTCTGCAAAACCACTGGCCCGTCCAACGCTGCGCCGGTGAGCGCGTCTTGCGGATACGCTCGTGCGATCTGGGCCGCTGTCAGGGGCGATGTGACGCCGGGTGAATCGATAGGCTGATCGTTTGACGGGTTGTTTGGATCGGCGATGAACGCGGTCGAGGCGTTTTGGGTGGATGCGTCGTTTCCGCGGGCCGGCCCGGCAAACGTCAGTGTTGATACCAACCCAACGGTAGCGATGGTTATAGAAAGAATGCGGATCATCTGTTCTCCAAAAAATGTGTCTTGTACTGGCAGCGTCCATCAAGCGGTGCCCGCCAGGAAGCAGCCGTGAAACCCCAAAGGCATCACTCGCTCCATGTGGGCCATGGCGATGGGCCCATCCGCCACATGCTCCGCGGCAAGAATTGCAATGCCGCTCTGGTCCAGCGCGTAGTTCAGGAAGCTGTGCACAACGTACCCCCCGTTGGGCCCGTCCACAAACAGCGGCTCTTCCACTATTGTGCCTTCGCCATAACTATACGTCTGCGCTTCACCGCTGCGAGGATCTACTCGTAAGACATGAGAAGCTAATGATGCCTTGGATGTGCGCTGTCCTCCAGCGCCAAGCAAAGGCTGCGCAGAGAAAGGCGTTTGTTTGTTGAAGCTGGGAAACTCCATGTCGATACCCAGTCGGTGGATCGACGCTCGCTTATCGGTTACGGAGACCGTGTAGCGCACCAGTTCAGGTGTATGCGTCTGGCTCATCGCTTGTTGCTGCGCGAGCTCTCGCATACCGACTGTGACAAGGTCGTTGCTCGCATAGGCCGCGGCGGTGAAGTGCAGCAAAGGTCCATCTTCCCAGGCGTTGCCAAAATGAAAAACAAAAGTAGCCGGCACTTCGATGGTCGTTACCAGGGAGAAATCGTTGCGATCAAAAACCAGCAGCTGGCTGGGGCGATCCGGCTCCCAGCCGATGCTGTCCACATAAGTTGGTCCATCACACATCACAGCGGAACTGTTCAGCGCCAAAAGATAGCGCGGAGTCAACACAAAGTCGTGCATGTAGCCCGCGAAATCCAGTGTGTGCGCGCGTGACTTGCGCAAGCTGCCGTCCTTGCCAAGGTGATACAGCACCAGCAGTGGTTGTTCGATGAATGCCACGGAACCGATATTCCACATGTCACCCGTCTCGTCGACATGCGGATGCGCTGAAAATGGCACCCCGTTCAAGTCTTCGTTCCACACAAGCTGACCACGGGTCTCCAGTGTCAGAGGATCTATGCGGTACGGTGAGCCTGCCTCCCAGAGCGCCAGAAGTTCACCATTGTGGGGCTGGATATTGATGTTAGCGACGTTGTTGTCCTCGTTGCTACCTCCGGCCAGGGAGCCGGGAAATACAGTGCCCGCACCGTTAAACAAAAAGCGACCGGCTTTGGCTTCTTGCTCAAACTTGCGTGTGCGCACAAAGCGGCCGCGGTGACTAACGCCGCGGTTATTAATGTTATAGGCCTGAATCATGCCGTCGGGATCGAACCAATGCCCGTACCGCTGATCACCGCGCTGATACAGCGCCGGTCCGTTGCGATACAGGGTGCCTTGGCAGGCCTTTGGGATGTTCCCGGTGACGGTTAGCTCGACGGGTGCGAGGTCGCCGTTGACTCCCTCGAAGCCTGAACTCCATTTGGGTATGCTGGCTGCGCGCGCGGCCAGTGGTATGGCTTGCAGTGCCGTCAGCGCTGCAAGGCTTTGTATGAACTCTCGCCTATTCATGTTCAGCGCATCCTTATGTTCATGACGGTGTTGCCATCCAGCACGATCTTCGCGTCTTCAAAAGACGCTGGACCCCGACTTCCCGCATTATTGCTAAAGCCATAGCTTTCGGTCGGAAGACCGATGAGATTCCGATCGAGATCGCCGTTCTCATTCGCATCGTGGTAGATCTTCGCCGCGTAGTTACCCGGAGAAAGATCATGCAGTGTGATTCGTAGCGAGTCCCCGGCGGCGCGGCTTCCGCCTGAGGCAAGGGCTGACTCACCGGCCTCAAAGTTCTTGTCGCTGTCGTATACGGACCAGTAGACGACTCCCCTGGCTTCCCTGATTTGAGTAATTGCGAGTGTCAGATCTTGCGCAACTATCGGCATTGAGACGATCAGACCGAGCGTCGCGAGAAAGATTTTCTTGGTCATGGTGAAGTCCTGTTTCTGTGACTGGTTTGAGTCTGCCTTAGCGGTACCTGACTAAGGCGTAGTTGCGCAGCGTTCGTTCAGGAGAATTGCAATCTGCACACACTCAGCGTGCCGCAAGTCCCGGCTGGCTACAGCTGCTACAAGTCATGCTAAACATCAAGGCAAACCATGACCTTTGGCACGGTGCGGCCAGCAGACTGGTGCTTTATGCTTGCTCGCATGAAATCCAATTCGTTCACGATGGAACAGAGCCTGCTATGTGCATCTGGCCTCATTGCCATTGGCACCGTTGCGCTAGTGAGTTATTCCGACGGCAGTAACGCCTTGCAGAACCTCGCTCTGCAGCTGATTTTTGCGGCCTTGTTTGTCATTAATAACTACGACAAGGAGCTGGGCCTGCCGCCTGTCTACGGACAGTTAATGCTGGTAGTGATGTTGTTGCTCTCATTCATGTCCCTGCTGCTGTACCAAGACACCCTTACGCTAATCCTCGCCGTGGTAATCATGGCCAGCGCGCCCTATCACTTCACCGCCCGGCAAAGTTGGGCGCTGTTTGTACTCGCCAATCTGATTTACTGGTACCTATTCAGTTCAGTTGACCAGGCCGGTGCTTATCAGCTGGGGTTTCTGACATTGGTGGCGCTACAAGGGTTTGCGATCAGCTCCAGTCAGGCGCGGCAGCGTGACATGGCATCGCAACGGATTCTGGAGCGCCAGAACAACGAATTACTGGCTGCTCGCGCTGTGATGGCAAGACAGGGTCAGGCGCAGGAGAGGCTGCGCATCGCCGGTGAGCTGCACGATACGATCGGTCACGGACTGACAGCGCTGCAACTGCAGCTCGAAGCGCTGGCGTATGAATCACCCGCTGCATTAACACCGCAGGTGCAGTCCTGCAAAAGCGTCGCGGCGGACTTACTGGAGGAGGTGCGCAGTATTGTTCGTGAGGTGCCCAGCCGGGATGCCAACGACCTTGCCGGCGCTTTGCGAGAACTCGAGGCACTGACACCTGGAATTCAAATACACTTTAACGCGGATCTTCCGCCGCTCAGCGTTGAGCTTTCGCAACAGCTGATCTTCTGCTTTCAGGAAGCTATACATAACGCGATTCGCCACGGCGGTGCCACGCGCGTCGATATCGACTACCTGAACGGGGCATTTGAGATTTCGGACAATGGCCTTGGACTCAGGGGCGGTCGGATCGCGACCCCTGGTTTTGGCCTGCGCAATATCGGCAACCGTTTGGCGCCGTTTGGTGGCTCCGCATTGCTGGAGCCCCTGGAGGTGGAGCCGGGTTGCAAGCTCACGCTCAAACTCGCACAACTGAAAACCGCATGATCCGTGTTGGACTCATTGATGATCAGGGCCTGGTACGCGAGGGCATAGCTCGACTCATCGAACTGTCAAAGAGTGCCGCTGTTGCCTGGCAGTGCGAGACCGGCGAGGCCGCGCTCAAGCAACTACGAGCCGATCCGGTAGACGTGCTTGTCTGCGATATTCGCATGCCGGGCATGGACGGGATTACCCTGGTAAAACGTCTGCGCGCCAACGCTGACACGCAGCCGGTGCTGATGCTTACCACCTTCGACAATCATCAGCTTTTTCTGGATGCTTTGGCCGCCGGTGCGAATGGCTTTTTGCTCAAAGATGTATCGCTAGAGAAGCTCATGGACGCTATTCACACCGTTGCCGGCGGCGGCTTTATTGCGGAGCCCAGAATCGTGTCACAGGCGAGCACCGGGATTACGGACGCTCCGCCCGCATCCGCCGATCTGCTAAGCAAAAAGGAGCGAGAGATACTGAGGTTGGTGGCGGGCGGTCTTTCCAATCGCGAGATAGCGGGTGTTATTCATCTCGCGGAGGGCACCGTAAAGAACCACGTATCGAGCATACTGGCGAAGCTAATATGCCGCGATCGCACGCAGGCGGTTTTGTACGCAATCCACTGGCGACTGATCTAGTCATGCAGCGTTCCGGGCTTCAGGTTGCATCGCCGCTGACAATTACTCGATACTCATTGCCACCAGCTCGGCTGGGTGATCCACACCGCCAACACCTACGACGATGTATTGCTTGCCCTCGAACATATAGCTGATCGGGGGCGCGGTCGTACCTGCGCCCAGATCAATCTCCCAAACCACTTCACCCGTTGTCTTGTCATAGGCGCGGAACATATTGCCGCCGCTCAACTTGGGTATGCTCAGGCCGACTTTATCGCCTTCACCCATAAACAAAAAAGACTTGGTTAACAGCGGCGCAGCCCGGCCCGCCTGACCGAGTGCCGGTAGGTCGAGATCTTTCAGTAAGGGATGGTCGCGAGGGCCATCGCCGTTGGGCACCATCCACAGATGCTCGCCGCTATTCATATCGATAGCCGTGATCCGGCCATAGGGCGGCTTGACCATGGGCAGTCCCTGCGGCCCCTCCATATACAGGCTCGCTTCCGGGGGACGACGATAGTTGTCTCTACCGATCCACGGCACACTTACCGAGGGGATGTAAGCCACGCCCGTTTCCGGATCAAGCGCCGCGCCGGTCCAGTTAGCCCCACCCACCCAGCCAGGCAGATAGAGCGTGCCCAGCTTACCGTCGGGTCCGCCCGCGACCGAAGGCGGCGTGTACATTTCGCCGTACACATAATTGCTCAGAATCTCGACCGCTTCGGCTCGAAGTTCGGGTGTGAAATCGATTAGCTGATCCTCACTCATGCCTTGTCGGTCGAAAGGCTTGGGCTTTACGGGAATAGGCTGCGTCGGCGATGCCTTCTCCCCTGGCATGTTCGTCGCTGGAACAGGCGTTTCGATGATCGGAAACAGGGGTTCGCCGGTCGCCCGGTCAAAAGCGAAGACATAGGCCATCTTGGTGACCTGAATGGCCGCTTTGCGCAGCTGTCCGTTGACCTTGATATCGGCCAGCATCGGTGGGGATGGCAGATCGTAATCCCATAGGTCGTGGTGAACGGTCTGGAAATGCCAGATCTTCTTGCCGGTCTTTACATCGAGGGCGACGATTGAATCGGAATAGAGGTTATCGCCGGGCCGCGCCACGCCGTAGTAGTCGCTAGCGGGCGCGCTCAGCGGCAGATAGACGTAACCCAGTTCTTCGTCAGCGCTGAACGCTGACCAGACCTTGGTCTTGCCGCCTTGTCGCCAGGATTCATTCTCCCAGGTTTCAACGCCCGGTTCGCCCTCTCGTGGCACGGTGTGGAAGGTCCACAGCAGTTTCCCCGTATGCGCGTCAAAGCCGCGGACATCGCCGGCCAGGGAGGCCTTGTTGATGTCGCCCGTTCCCAGCGCGATAGGTTGGCCGCCTATTACGATGACGTCATTGACCACGATTGGCGCGGGCGCTCGCCAGGAAAAAACAGTCTTTGAGTTTGTCCGTAAATCGACCCGACCCTTGTCGCCGAAGTCCTCCACCAGCGCGCCTGTTTTGGCGACGAGCAGGTAGAGGTAGCGGCCGCGAACGGTGACGATGCGGGCCTTGGCTCCCTTACCCCAAAATGCAATCGCACGGCTCGCGCCTTCACTGGCAAGCGAGGAATCACCCTCGATACGGGCCTGGCGCCAGATGACTTCTCCGCTGCCGGGATTGCGGGCTTCGACCTGACCGACCTGATTGCTGATATACATGACGCCGTCGACGACGAGCGGCGCATTGCGGTAGTTGTTGGACGCTACCAAACCCGGATTGGCGGCGCTCAGGGCGGGGTCCATTGCCGGCGCTCGCCAGGCGACCTTCAGACGCTTGATGTTACTGGCATCAATCTGGTCGAGTGCGGAATACTTCGTGTCACCCAGGTCCCCACCGAAGTGCGGCCAATCTCCATTCTCCGCAGCCTGTGCCGTGCCGGCGCAAAGGCTGATTGCAAAAGCCAGGCTCGTTATCTTCAGCGTCTGCATAGTGTCTCTTCCTTGTGCATAGCGATTGCTTTGGGCAATCGCTTTTCTTTGAGATCAGCGTGCCTGATCGATTCAGTAGCCGACCGCGTAGCCCATGCGGCGTGGGTCGGAGCCGGCCATCCGCGTACCGTACTGGGACTGCAATACTGCCTGCACACTGCCGATGGAATAGGGCCCGACGGTTTCCACTTTGTGTCCCATAGCGCGCAAACCGGCGAAGCTTGCCTGGGGAAAGCGGGATTCAAGTTGCACTGCAATTGCCGCGCCCGGGGTGTAGAAGCCGGGATCCGCATCCAGCGCGATTCGCGGTGCTTCGATAGCCGTCTGTACCGGCATAGCGCGGTCGATAATATTGATCAGATACTGAAACTGCGTTTGGCCGATGGTCTCACCCCCGGGGGTGCCAAACACCATTTTGAACCGGCCGCCGTCGAGCACGACGATCGGGCAATTGCCCAGCAGGGGAATCTGGCCGCCTCTGACGAAATTGGGATGGTCTGGATAGGGTGCAGTCGAGCCGATGCGCAGGCCGTTGTTACAGAACATTCCGGTCTCGCCCATGATCACGCAGGCCCCAAAACCGCCGCCTAGCGTTGTTGTGACGCCCACCGCATTGCCCTCGCTGTCTGTGATCGAAAGATTCGTCGTACTTCCGGGTACGCTCCGCGCGGTGTCGGACGCGCGCAGCCCAAGGCGTGAATCACCGATGTCGGCACCGGCGGGGAATACCCCGGCACGGATCGGGTTGATCAGGCGACGGCGTTGCTCAGCGAATTCCTTGGAGATCAGCGTCGAAACCGGTGCCGAGCTGCCTGCCGGGTCGGCCGCGTAACGGTAAACGTCAGCCTTGGTGACCTTGATGCATTCGGCGATCAGATGCAGCGCTTGCGGGCTGTCCGGCGCCAGCGCGCCAATATCGAAGCCTTCGAGGAGGTTCAGCTGTTCGCAGGTTTCCAGCCCGGTGCGAGAGGTAAGTGGCGAGCAGAATACGTCGAGTCCGCGATAGTTGGTGGTGATCGGATCAACCCATTTCGCTTTGTAATTGCGCATGTCTTCCAAGCGCAGCCAGCCGCCGTTGGCTCGGGAAAAACGATCCATCTCTTGTGCGATGGGGCCGCTGTAAAAATAGTCGTAAGCCGCCAACAGCGCCCGGTCGCGATTGGCTCCGCTCGCCAGTGCCGCGGTTTCTGCGTCTGCCAGCGCCTGAAAACTGCGCGCTAACGGAAGGTTCTTGAACATTGATCGTGCGGCGGGCGGGGTGCCGCCGGGAAAATAAATCGCGGCGGTGCTTGGATACCGGGTCAACCGAGCCTGCTGCCGGACAATAAACCGAACGATTGATGGATCGAGTGGGTGGCCATCCCGGGCGTAGCCGATGGCGGGCTCGAGCAACGCGGCCAGGGGCAGGCGCCCGTATTTGCGCGCAAGTTCTATCCAACCGCCAAAGGAGCCCGGTGTCACTACCGCCTTGGGCCCCGCGGTCAAGTCAGCACTGGTGGCCGTGTCGTCGACCAGGCGTGGTGCTGCCCCGGTGAACGCCAGGGCTGTGACCTTGCCGGTTTTGCCCTCCAGGCAAGTGGCAAGCCCATTGCCCGCGGCGCCGGAGGCCCAGGGCTCAACAACGTTGAGTACCGCCATGGCTGCGACCGCAGCGTCGGCGGCGGTGCCGCCTTGCATTAGCATGCGCAGTCCCGCCTGGGATGCTAAGGGGTGACCGGCAGCGATCACGCCGTTCGGGCCGGCCACCTCAACTCGGTGCTGCGCTACGGTGGTGGGGGCCGTTCCCGGAGCGTCCGGCGCCTCGCGTCCGACCCCGGCCTCAGATACCGCGGACACTTGCCCCATTGCAGACCGCGCTGGCGCAACAGAGAGGGCCGCGCCCGAGAGACCGCCGAGCAAAATATTCCGGCGACTTATCTTGCCGCGTTCAGGGTTTTTGCCCTCTGTAGAGTCGTCTGTCATGGTGGCGCTCCCCGGTACTCTTAGTTGCCCTATAAGAAATGTGCGCCGCAAAGCGCGACCACAACGATTACAGAGTATCAAAGCCGCAGCCTCGATTTGGAAAACTGTGCATTCGGCAGGCAAGGGACCGTTCAATAGTTTGGCGTGCCGTGCGCTGCAATTTTAGATAAAGCGCTTTGGAGCGCTACTTCAAGCTCCGCAGGGCCATATTTCGCACTGAATCGGTGCGCTCGCCGCTACGCTTGCACCAAGCCGTTTCGTTCTTTGTCGGGGTGCTCCGCAACGGAACTGACACCGCGTTCTACAGTCGGTGGATCTCCCTCGTTTGGCATATTGTTTGCAGCTAACAAATTTTTGATCACCTGAGCCAGGAAGAAATCCCCATGAAAAAATTGTTTGCAGTTGCCTTCGGGATCATCGCGTATAGTCACGGGCTGCAAGCACAGGAAGTCCCAGTCGCAGATGAGTCTGCGCCACCGGTATTGACCGGCATCAAGGCCGAAGTCGCCGCCGCGATAGACGGCGGCCAAAAGCGCACGCAGGAGATCGTCGACAGTCTGTTCTCCTTCTCCGAGTTGGGGTTTCAGGAGTTTGAGACCCAACGCTATCTCACCGATATGCTTGAGTCGAATGGTTTTACCGTAGAACGAGGTGTCTCCGGGATTCCGAGTGCTTGGTGGGCCACCTGGGGTAGTGGCAAGCCAGTGATAGCTCTCGGTTCTGATGTCGACGGTATCCCCAAATCGTCTCAGGCGCCTGGCGTGCTGTCTCGCAAGCCCTTGGTAGATGGCGCGCCGGGGCACGGTGAAGGACACAACTCCGGTCAGGCCGTGAACATTACTGCGGCGCTTGCGGTGAAGGAACTCATGGAACGCGACGGCCTGCCGGGTACTCTTGTGATCTGGCCGGGCATCGCTGAAGAATTGTTGGGAACAAAGGCCTGGTTTGCGCGGGATGGTCGCTACGATGGCGTAGATGCGGTGCTGTTTACGCATGTCAGCGATAGCATGGCGGTCAGCTGGGGCCAGGCAAGAGGCACCGGCCTGGTGTCGGTGGAATATACGTTTGACGGCCAAGCCGCGCATGGCGCGGGAGATCCCTGGAAGGGGCGCAGTGCGCTGGACGCC
This sequence comes from Congregibacter sp., assembly GCA_045105635.1. Classification (GTDB taxonomy): domain Bacteria; phylum Pseudomonadota; class Gammaproteobacteria; order Pseudomonadales; family Halieaceae; genus Congregibacter. The sequence goes on along the minus strand of JBGCDU010000010.1, from coordinate 51,786 downwards.
GTAGAACTCATGAACGTGGGCTGGAATTTCAAGCGCGAACATCTCCGCCCCTTACAGCGCTCCCACTACGTGATTGTCGATGGTGGTGATCAGCCCAATGTCGTTCCATCCAAGGCCTCGGTCTGGTACTTCATCCGCGAAATGACCGCTGACTACATCCGCGAAAACTTTGCGGCTCTGCAGCGAACCGCAGAGGGCGCCGCCATGATGACGGATACGACGGTCTCTCGGCGCATTGTGGGAGCTGCGTATCCGCGACACTTCAACAAACCGATAGCCGAGGCGATGCAAGAAAACATACTCGCCGTGGGTATGCCTGCCTGGTCAGCTGAGGATCAGGCTTTTGCGCAGGCCTATCAGGAGTTCATGCAGGCGGACGAAATCACCGGACTTAAAACAGAGGTCGAGGAGCTTGCCGCTCCCAAGGAAGAACCCAAGTCAGGTGGCTCCGATGACATCGGTGATGTCTCGTGGGTCGTGCCGACGGTAACGCTGCGCTTCCCGTCGAACATTGAGGGGCGTACGGGTCACCACTGGTCGAGCGCTATTGCCATGGCCACCCCGATTGCGCACAAGGGAGCGACTGCGGGCGCCAAGGTCGTTGCCACGACAATGCTGGATCTGCTTCAGGACCCAGCGCTGGTCGAAAGCGCACACACTTATTTCCGTGAGGAGCAAACCGCGAACGAGACCTACATGCCCTTTATCAGTCAGGATGATGCGCCCGCGATTGAGAAAAACGCCGGCATCATGCAGCAATACAACGCTGAGCTGAGCAAATTTTATTACGACCCAACCAGTTACAGCACGTACCTTGAGCAGTTGGGCATCGATTACCCGGGCGTGGCAATCCCGACGGCTGACTAGTTCTTCTCTCTGTATACTCGGTCCCCTGCAGGCTGTTTGGGGGCCGCTACAGTGAAAATCGCGCGACCGGCTTCGTTTGGCATTATGAAAGAAATGCGCGGTAAGCAGAGCGCCCAGCGTCTTCACTATCGGGCTTTGCTGACAGTAGGTGTTGTTGTGTCGATGTTGACGGCCTGCGGCTCAGACACGGCGGAGCGCATCCCCGGCAAATCTTCAGATCTGCAGGCGGAAGTCGGAAGCAAAGTAGCGCACAAAGAAGAGCACAACGTAGAGAACAAGGCAGAAAGTAGCAACCGCAATGCGGATACCCTCTGCGGCCACGATGCGGAATTCACGCTGCGCATAGTTTACACGCTCACAAACACCTTTGTGCGTGAAGAGCTGCGGAGCCTGGGCGCACCCGCGCAGGCAAAAGGCATTACGCGCAAGGAACTCATCATACGTGACAAGGCACGACTGGTGCGGCGTACCGGTAAGACTTATATGGATGATCCGGAGGCTATTCGACACTCCGATGAGGAATGGGAAAACGAGATCGCCGGCATTAAATCCAACGGTGAATTCATGACCCGAAGTGCGCAATGGAAATTCGCGCGCTCAAAAATTTCCAAAGTTGTTTTACCCATTGACTGGACGGATTTCAGAGCACCGCCGGGTGAATACAGCTATCGCTATGGGCTCGATCCTATGACCCCGCTGCTGGGAGAAAAATGGCGAGAAGACGATGACGACCCCTGGGACTTCGAGGAAGCGCGTGAAGTCCTGTCTGAGCCCGGAATGCTCCCTCTCAGTCCGAGCATCATGGAAGGCGTGACGGTTGCTAGCGCTAGTTACGCCGGCCACAGCTGCGAAATGCTGCGCCGACAAACGGACGCGCGGCTACACGAAACATGCTACGCCATCTTCGACGGGCACTCCGTACTGCTGCACGGTTTGGATCAGTCTGAAAAAGGCAGCATGAGCGAAACTGCAGAGTCTGTTGAGCTGGGTTTATGCGTAACGGACGGCATGCTGTCTCCGCCCGGGCGCGTCAGGATGGAAACGATAGACGGATAACGATTCGAGCCTTAGCCTTTCCAAACCTCGCCGCACAGCCGCGTCCAGTTGCCGCCAATCACCTTTTCAATTACGCGATCGTTATGACCTCGGCTTGCCAGGGCATCGGCGATCAGATCCATACGACGATGAGAGTTCAGTTCCGGGACGGTGAAGAGTACTTCCGGGTCTTCAGCGGGTGCGGCGATACCGTTCTTTATTCGCTTCGAGACAAACTCCCGATGCTTGGTCCAGTACTCCTCGGACCCATCGATAGGTGTGATGGAAAGATCGCTGCCGATGCCCACATGATCCTCCCCGCACACCTTGAGTGCGTGTTCGATGTGGGCGAAGACGTCGGCTGCCTTGGGGATTTTTCCCGGTGTGAGGAAGGGCATCAGATAGATCCCGACGACGCCACCGCCCTCTGCAGTGGCGCGCAATTCCTCATCATCCTTGGAGCGCGGATGGCGCATAACCGCATTGCACCCGGTATGTGTAATCCCTACGGGTGCAGAAGACGCCTTGATACCCTCGGCCGTTGTGCGCTTTCCACAGTGGGATAGATCAACCAGGCTCCCGAGTTCATTTAAGCGCTCCACCACTTGATGCCCATAGGTACTTAGTCCGGCATTTCCAGGTTCCAGACAGCCGTCCCCCACGAGGTTGCGCACGTTGTAGGTCAGTTGGACAACGCGTACGCCCATGTCGTGGAACATATCGATCCGTGAGAGCTCGCCTTCATAGGGTGTTGTGTCCTGAAAGCCGAGAACGATGCCCACGCGTCCCGTTGCTTTGGCGTCCTGAAGTTGAGCTACAGAACGCACCAGACGAAAGACCTCAGGCCAGCGTTCCACGTTGGCGAACCAGGGCGACATGCGCCGCAGCGATGCCAGAGTGTCGTGCCCGTTTACGGTGACGTTCATGGCGGTGATGCCTGAACGGCGGGCGTTCTCGATCATCGTCTCGTCTAGCGGAGGATTCTCCGGATAGTTGAAGTATCCAGGGCTCCCCAGAAAGTCGATAACCATGGCGTCGTCGTAGCCATGCCAACGGGGCCTGCCACGGGTCGCGGATGAATTTTGCAACGCAGTGCCGGCAGGTCCATCGGTCGCAGGCCTCTGCGGCAATATGCTCGCGGTGGCAGCCGGACTGAGTCCGGCGGCAGTGGCGAAGCGGATAAAGTCTCGGCGCGGAATGCTCATTGAGATCTCCTGTAACTGGCAAGTATTTGGTGCGGAGGCGGGGAGGTAGAGAGCTTCCAATACCCCAGAATAGCTATCATCCTAGGCACTCAGCGCCGTTATGGCTGCCACCAAAGCGTCGAGTTCGTCCGTTGTTGTATAAAGGTTTGGCGTAATCCTGAGACCCTGCACACCCGGTCGATCGATGCTCACCGTAAAAATTCCGAAGTCCTTGAGCAGGGTCGCAGCAAGTGTCTTCGGTTCGATACCCTCAATACCGACGTTGCCGATACCACCGTGCCGGTGCATGTCTGCCGGTGTGTTTACAAGCACCCGCGGCCGGCCCCGGAGCTGGCTCGTCCAGTAATTCTGCAAAAACTTGAGCCGTGCTTCCTTGCGCTCGAGTCCGATCGCGTTCTGGTAATCGAGGGCGTCGAGAATGCCGAGATCCACGTGCACCGGATCGGTGCCAAGATGATTCAGCCGGTGGATATCGTCCGGCTCGGCTTTGCCGCCAGCCAGCAGCGGCCAGATCGAGTCGATCTTTTGTTTTCTGACATACAGCATGCCCGAGCCCAGCGGCGCACTGAGCCACTTGTGGAGACTCGAGCCGTAATAGTCGCAGTCGAGGTCCGCCATCTGGAAATCGATGTGCGAATAGGCATGTGCGCCATCGACCAGGACCTCGACGCCTCGCGCATGCGCCATATCGCAAATTTTTCTTACCGGTAGCACCTGTCCCGTGATGTTGATCATGTGGGAGATCATCAGCAGTCGGGTTTTATCGGTCATCGCCGATGCGTAGAGATCTACAAGTTCCTGATCGTCTCGCGGGTGATTCGGCACGGATACGACGCGATTAACGATACCGAAACGCCGAGCGACAAACTCGAAGTGCGCGACCATCGTCCCGTAGTCCTGTTCGGCCATAACCGCCTCGTCACCCGGTTCCCAGTGTATTCCGCCGATTATCAGATCCAGTGATTCGGTCGCATTGCGCGTGATTGCGACCTCGTCCGCTGATAGGCCAACGACCTCGCCTACCCGGGCGGCGACTTTTTTCTTGGTTGCCATGCGCTCGTTGCGCATGTACCAGGAGCCCTCATAGTTGACGCGCCGTAGGTGCTCGATCTGGCGTTCGAGTGTCTGCTGGGGCAGGAAGCAGTAGTAGCCGTTTTCGAGGTTGATATAGTCCGGTTTGAGCTTGTAGTCGCCGCGCACGGCGGCCCAAAAGTCCTCGTCGCGAGCGACGTCCCGTACATCGGCACCCTCGACGGCTGCGACGGCCGATTGCAGGTATCCCAGTGGTGCAGCGAGGCCCAACAGGCCGGCACTTTTCAAGAACGTGCGTTTGTCCACGATCGCCCCCTTGCTTTGCCAACGCCCCCCCAGACGACGGCGTCAGTACAGTGTATACACGAAATGAAACTACTGTGCCGCCGTTTGCCTCCTCATGCTACGCCGGTGTGTTGACGATGGAGCTAATGCTACGGCGCTTCAAAAATATCCAAGGGCAGCAGCGCTTCCGCACCCACATTCGGCGCATCGACGAGCTGGCCTATGCGCAGGTCTACGGCGACTGAGCAAATAACGTACGCCTGATTTACCGTATATCCGCGCTCCTTGACCAGGTAGTCGATCAGGGCAATGAGCGCGTTGCGGGCGGCAAGCGCGATATCGTCCGGCAGGCTTTCCAGTTCGGCTACGCGGCGGGAGTTCAGATCCGCCATGTCTGGCGGGACTTCGCCCGCGGGCTTGATGGGCAGATACAAGGTGACACCCCGGTCGTATGTAGCGAATGTCCACATTGCCCCCGTGCTCCCGGGGTGGAGTGGTTTGCAGGCACTCATCGCTTGCGCTGGCATCGGGACCACAGATTGCTGCCGGGGTCGCTTGATTGACGTTAAGCTTCCAGGTGGCAGCGTACCCGGTCGGATACTTGTCTGCCAAAAAGCCTCCGCTGCCGACCCAGGTCTTTCCCCAGAGTCCCGGATCTACCGCCAGCAGCGTCACTGGCGTTGCGCGTATGCATGAAAATGGTCTGGCCCGGCTTTGCCCTCGCGGTCATCGGGATATCAGGGTGCAGTCGATTGATGCGCTGCGGATCCACATTGCAGTTCTGGCCCACGGCCGGTAGACCCGGGCAAGCCGGCTATTTTCTGCTCGTTATAAGCAAGCGAAACCTGGAGTCAGCGCCTGATTCGCGCTGATTCGCGTAGTTGCGACTCAAACTCGCAATGACTTGGGTGATATTACCGTTTCACCCGCTTGTGACAGTTTTGTAATATTTTTGACACATAGCGGGCCTACGATTTCGGTGTGATGTATGAATACTCTTGGGAGGGTACGTGCCGTGAAAAAAACCATGTCTGAGCTATTTGCTCGAAAAGCACTGATCAGTGCGATTTCTGCTGCCACTTTGGGCGGCGGTTTACTGGGCGCTCTGCCCGCCTACTCACAGGAAACCAGCGCGGCAGTTCGCGGTGTGGTGACCAGCGCGTCGGGCCAGCCGGTTGCCGGAGCAGAAATCGAAATCAAGAGCCTCGCCACGGGCGTCACCAAGCGCACAACCACCGATGGCACAGGTACTTACTACGTACGTCAGCTGCCTGCCGGCGTGGACTACAGCGTAAGTGTAAGAGCACCGGGAGAAGGCACGGCACGCACAGAACGCCTGCCTCTTACGGTTGGCGAATCTGCGCAGTTAAATTATCGCCTGAACACTCTGGAAGAGGTGGTCGTAGTAGGTCGCTCTGCCGGCGTAGCCGAAACAGCGATCGGCCCAACCGCTGTGTTCAGTGCAAGCGACCTGCAGAATTCGCCAGCGATCAACCGCAACATCAATGATGTTATCGGGCAGGACCCCAGAATATATATCGATCAGTCCAGCTCTGCAGACGCTATTCAGTGTAACGGTGCAAACCCGCGCTTCAACAGCCTGACGCTGGATGGCATTCGGCTGAACGACGGTTTTGGTCTGAACTCAAACGGCTATCCTACGCAGCGCATGCCATTCCCCTTCGATGCTGTCTCAAGCGTTGCAGTAGAAATGGCGCCGATGAGCGTCGTCTACGGTGGTTTTTCCGCCTGTAACGTCAACGCGGTGACCAAGTCAGGCGGAAACGAATTATTCGGCTCTGTATTCGCGGACTACACCAGCGATTCGCTACAGGGCGATTCACTGGAAGGCCAGAGCGTCGAAGTGGCTGACTATGACGAAACTCGCTACGGCTTCGAACTCGGCGGCGCAATCATCAAAGACAAGCTGTTTTTCTATGGTGCCTACGAAAAGTACGACGGCGTAGACTTTAACAACCGCGGTGCCATTGGCAGCGGCGCCATCAACGAAGTGCTGGTATCACAGGCCGAACTCGACGAAATCCGTCAGATCGCCAACGACGTGTATAACTACTCGCCCGGCACCAGCACCCCTGGCATCTTCGATTTTGAAGATGAGAAGTACATCGCCAAGCTCGATTGGTACGCGACGGACACGCAGCGCGTCGCCCTGACCTACATGTACAACGACTCCACCAACGTCCAGGCGTCTGACGGTGATCTTAACGAGTTTGAGTTTGCCGATCACTTCTATGATCGCGGCGCGGAGCTCGAGTCGATTATCGCCAGTGTCTACTCCGATTGGACACCCAACTTCTCGACGGAAGTCCGTATTGCGCGCACCGATGTCAACTTCCTGCAACAGGCTCGCGCAGGCAATGACTTCGGTGAGATTCGCGTAGAGCTCCCGGATGTCGATGTGTACTTCGGCAGTGACGACAGTCGGCATGCCAACGAGTTGGAATACACGATCGACCAGATCGTATTGCGCGGTCGCTACCAGCTCGGCTCACACACCATCACCGGTGGCTATGAGCGCGAGGAATACGACATCTTCAACCTGTTCTACCAGCACGTAGATACGGAAATTCGTTTCGATGGCATCGACAACTTCCGCAACGGTCTGGCTGATCGCGTCTACTACGGTAACGCCATCTCCAACAATCAGGACGATATTGCCGAAGCCTTCAGCTATTCGATTAACTATTTCTATCTGCAGGACGAATGGCAGGTCAACAACAAGCTGAAAGTCACTTACGGTTTGCGTTACGACCGCTACGAAACTGACGATGCGCCCAATCTAAACACCAGCTTCGCGGCTGATTACGGCTTTGGCAACAACGAAACGCTGGACGGGCGCGACCTTATCCAGCCACGCTTTGGCATGACCTATGACTTCTCTGAAGACATTCAGCTGCGTGCAGGCATCGGCCTATTTTCTGGTGGTAACCCGAATGTCTGGCTGTCCAATACCTATAGCAACACCTCAACGACCGCCGTTCAGGCACGTATCGACGGCGTCGACCTGTTCGCGCAAAACTACGTGAACTGCGAAGACGGCGTACCCAGTGGTCCAGGCTATTGCGTACCGCAGAATATCTCGGACATTGTAGCCGCAGGGGACGGGAGCAACTTCGAGATCGTCTACCTCGATCCAGACTTTGATATTCCCAGTGAGTGGAAGTACACCGCCGGCGTCACCTGGTACGCGCCTATGGACTGGACTGTCACAGCTGATGTGCAAATCAGCCGCGGTGAAGACAACGCGATTTACAAGCGCGGTGATCTCGAGCGTGTCGGCACTAGCGACCGGGGCTACCCGATCTATGAAAGCGTGCGGGACCCGTCCTTCGTACTGACCAACGCCAAAAACGGCAACGAGTCCGAGTCCATTTCGTTCAGCGGCTTCAAGAGCTGGGACAATGGCTTTGACCTGCGTGTAGGCTACGCCTGGACACAGGCTGAAGATGTGAACCCCATGGGTTCTTCGGTGGCCTTCTCAAACTACATCTTCCGCGCGTTTGAAGATCCACAGGCAGATACTCTGGGAACGTCAGACTGGCAAGTAGAACACCGCTTTACGACAGTGCTTAACTACACTGCGGACTTCTTCGGTGGCTACGAGACGCGTTTTTCACTCTTCGGTCAGTACAATTCAGGTCTGCCTTACAGTCTGACGCTGGACGGTGCAGACGGAACGATTGGCGCCTTCGGTTTCCAGCCGTTCCTGGACTTCGAACCCAACGTTTTGCCCATTGGTGGCACGCGTAACGGCGAAGAAGGTTCCTCATTTAGCAAGGTCGACCTGCGCATCACCCAGGAACTCCCGGGTTTCATGCCTGAGCACCGCGGCAGCCTGTTTTTGGTCGTCGATAATCTGAGCAATCTGATCAACGATGAGTGGGGCATCTTCCGCCAGCCAAATCGTCCGGGTGTTACCCAGGCTGATATCGACAATGGTGTGGAAGAGCAGCGTGTCGGTGGAACTTCCCTATGGACCATGCGTTTGGGAGTTAACTACAACTTCTGATCGCCCGCGCTGAACACCGAGCCCCGACGCCGCAAGGCGCCGGGGTTTTTTTGGCGCAAAGTTATGCGTGTACATGTCGCAAACCCAGATGGTTACCCTATAGACAGCTTCATCAGCTGGGCAATCAGTAAGCCAACGTAGTTGCCTAACGCGGTTCCCAGCAGTCCGACGGCAATACCGGGCAGAATCAAATGCGGAGTGCCTCTGGCTCCCGCTATCGCCATTGCAGAGGAGGCACCGCCAATGTTTGCTTGAGAGGCGATTGCAATAACTTTTGAATCGATCTTCAGCATCATTCCGATGCCGAAGATAATCACGCCATGTATCAGAACGGTTCCCAGGGCAAAATAGAAAATGACAGGCCCGATCTCGATAATTCGCGCGATCACCGAGACGGCACCGTTGGTCGCCAAAAACAGTAGCAGCAGGTAGTTACCCAGCACCAGGCTCCCGGACAACTTTTGCACCGCCGAGAGTTGTGCGAGGGCCAGGGCCAAGGTTGTTAGCCAAATGATCTTGGGAATTATTGGTATCAGTTCGGCGATAACGCCTGACAACCAAAGGCAGCCCATTACAGTCGCTGCCAGTACAGCGAGATCCCATAAGGTAATAGGCGTTCTCGTGCTGTTCAGCAGGTTTGCGATATTGGAACCATCTTCACTCGATGGTACCCGGTCTTCTGTGACTGTTTTCCCGAAATAGGCGGGCACGGTGATACAGATGATCAGCCAGATTGCCGTGACGATGACGTCTGCGGCTACACCCGCGGTAAAGTATTCACTGGATGTGTTTAGCGCCTGACCCACTGCCGCAAAGTTTACGCCTCCCCCGATATAAGTCGCGGCGAACTGCCCCGAGAGCTTCCACGCGTCCGGGCCGATGGCGTCAGCCAATACCAAGCCCATCACCGCACCGCCAAGTGCCGCTCCGAAGGCTCCCAGCAAGAATGCCTTGAGCATGGGACCACCCGCCGCCTTGATTGAACCCAGATCCACCGTCAGGAGAAAGAGTGTGATTCCCGCCAGAACTCCCGGCCCACGAAAAAAATCGTAAACAGTCGACGTCCCCGGAATCAGCCCCAAGTTAGAAAACAGCATGCCGATTAAAATACTGAGCGCCGCTGCCCCCAATTTTTTGAAGATAAGGGTGTTGTTTTCCAGCCAAATCGCAGCAAGAACCGTAAGGATCAAGACAAGGGTGACTGTGGTGGTATTTTCGGTGGGCTCAAAAATCACGTGTGCATTCGCTTTGGCAAGCGCCTCTGATGTGTGGTCTTTTGTTCTTTACTTGTATTGGGGGGGTGGCCAGGCGACTTATGCTACGACGTTTATTAGCGGTTTGCGCGCCAGAAACAGTTTTAGGTTCTGGCAAAACAACTCGGTTATCAACCGGTTCTCATTGTCTGTCGTGCTGGCGGAATGAGGGCTCACGATGACATTTGGCATGTCCCAAAAAGGGCTGTCCTTGGGCAAAGGTTCGGTTTTAAAGACGTCCAGACCCGCACCCAAAAGGTGGCCGCGCCGCAACGCGTCGATCAATGCTGCTTCGTCCAGTAGTGCGCCTCTGCCGATGTTGATCACTACAGCGCCTTTGGGCATCAGGGCAAGCTCCTTCTCCCCCAGCATATTTTCTGTCTCTGACGTGTGCGGAGCAATCAAAACCAGGTAATCGGCGGCAGGCAGGATGCTTTCGAGCGCGTCGGGCGTGAAGATTTCATCGACGTTTAGTTCCTCCGCCACCACGTTTTGCAGGGTCCGCTTGATACCGATGGTTTTCATTCTGAATTGCCTGGCTAGCCGAGCCACTTCCTGTCCTACCTTGCCCAAGCCGACAATCACCAGTGTTTTGTTGCTTAAGTCCCTGCCGGCGTAGCGCGCCCAGTGCCTATTCTTTTGATCCTCCTGCATCTGGAGAAACCCTTTATTAAAAATGCTCATCACCATGAAGCAAAATTCAGCTAATGGCTGGGCATGAATGCCTGCGGCATTGGTAAACACTGTGTTCGGCATTCGCTTGTCGTAACGATTCTCGCTAATAAAGCGCGCTACGCCGGAACTGCTCGCCTGAAGCCATTTTGCGTTCGTCGCCAGCTCGGGCAAGTCCTCAAGATGGGTCTGGTCAAAATCAAAAATAATGTCCGCATCTTTGAGCAGCGTTTGCCAGTAGGTCTCCTGCGCGGCAGATCTGGCAAAAGCAGCGCCTTTGTGATCTGCGGTGTATCGAGGTTTGGCTATTAGCGAGGGTTCATAAATGATCTCCAACCTCGGATCTATCTGTCGAATCTGTTCAACAAATTCTGGCTCAAGATAGCTGGTGATAAGGGTTTTTATGGTCATGGTCGCTATTTCCAGGGATGTCTCTCTTTGAGAGTCCGACGACGACAATGTGACGCCAGACCGCAAGCTTAACTGATTGATCGGCTCACGTAGTTGGTCGGGGAGGTACTTGAGTCTTAAGCTCAGCCTGTATACTTATCCGCGCAGCCATGGAAGACATACATGTGACCAAGACGAACAACACGATACAAGCAGTCACCTGCTTATGAAGCGCCAAGTTACAGAGACCGCAAATTCAGAGCTTGATGCGCTCCTGGAGCAATTAGTCCGCATCCTGCCCCCTGAAGAGACGTCTGCACTACCTAGATTGATAGGCGAGTTGGTTGACAGAGTGGCGCCCTCTGGTCTGCGTCCAAAGAGCCAGGCGGTAACTATATTAATGGCCGATTTGCGCGGTTTTTCAACACTGTCGGCGACTAGCGAACCCGAAGCGCTGGTCGCAATGCTGCAGCCATTTTTCACCGAGATGACAAAGACCATCCACCAGCATGGTGGCTACATTGATAAATTTCTCGGTGACGGGATCATGGCGCTTTTTGGGGCGCCGTTTAACACAAAGGATCATGAGCAGCGTGCCATTAGTTGCGCGGCCCACATGCAGCAAGCCATGACGCAGTTGAATAGTAGTAGGGCTAACGGCGCGATACCGCTGTATGCCGGCATTGGCTTGAGCAGTGGTTCGGTAATGGCGGGCTCGTATGGATCCGATGAGTACAGTGAGTACACAGTGATTGGAGATGCGGTCAACATTGCAGCCCGCCTCGAAAAATTTGCCTTGCGCGGAGAAGTGCTCTTAAGCGACTCCTGTTATCACGCTGCGCAAGCACATGTGGAAATCGACGCAACTCGTGAGCTGCGGGTTCGCGGCCAGCAAGACCCGATTGCCGTGCACAAACTGCGCGCCGTATCGCAGCCAGAACATATTGTTGTCCCCGAAGTTGAGATGCGCTCATCACCAAGAGTCTCGGTTGACCTTCCGCTGCTATATCACAGTGTAGAAAACCAGCGGGTACTTCCGCAGGAATATGAGGGGAGTATTATCAATCTCGGCTACGGCGGCATGCTGGCAAAACTGTCGACACCTCTACCTGATCAGAGTGAAATTATGTTCGGCATAACGGCAGCGCCCACGGCCGTCAGACAGGAAGATGTCTATGCCAGAGTTCTGCATCATCAGGAAACCGAAGACGGCTATCAGACTGCATTTGCTTTCACGTCCGTGGGCGAGCGCGGTCGCGAAGCCGTGCATCGCTGCGTCGATCTGGCTTTGATTGGCGGTTGAACCCCCTTGAAGCGGGTCCATTCGTCCGAGAAGAAGTCTTCCCCCGAGGTATCGGCGGCCGCTGTTGCGGGGAAGCTTCCCAGTGCGGCAACTAGATTGTAAGCAGCGTACAGAGTAATTGTTGGAGGCTTTGGTCATGCGCAAGCCTGAATCGGTTTACTACAGCATCCTGGTAGCGTGTGCCGCTCTGTTCCTGTGTGCCTGCGAGTCTGAGCAGGATCCCAACCAGGCATCATCTTCGGCAGCAGAGCAAGCAGTGGCGGAGAATTCAGCTTCGCACGTCTTTGTCGGTGCCGAGATTTTCACATCCGATGAGGCAAAACCGCTCGCTTCCGTGATCGCTATCAACGGCGACCGCATCGTGTATGTAGGCGACTCAGAGGGGGTAGAGCCTTTTCTTGCTGGCACTACCGTCACAGTGGATCTCGACGGAAAGTTGATTCTGCCAGGCATGATCGATGCCCATACACACCCCGGCTATCTCGCAATCTACGACCGGCTTATTGACCTACCGGAGGCCGAGAGCCGAGCGGACCAGATAGAAGATATAAAGAACTTGTTGCTTGAGAATGCGGACGAGGAAATTATTTATGCTATTGGCTGGGATAACCGCTTCTTCGGGACCGACGGGCCAAGCAGAAAGGAATTGGATGCGTTGGAGTCTGATCGCCCGGTGCTGATTTACGATATCACTATGCATAGCCTATGGGTTAATTCCAGGGCGCTGGAGATGTCGGGAATAGGCGACGACCCAGTCGATCCACTACCCCATGTGGCTTACTACAAGCGCGACGCCAATGGTGAGCTGACCGGTTACATTACGGAAAGCGCCGCCACTTTGTTTGCCAACCTCTTTTTCCAAATGGGAGAGTCGGAAGAAATCACTCTGTCTGACTTCATTAATTACTTAAGCAGTCGCGGTGTGACCAGCTTGTTTGACGCGGGTAACTTTGGACTCGACGATGAAGTCTACCGCGCAGTCAAAAAGCTCGACGAAAATGGCGCACTGCCCATGCGCTATCACGGTACTTACACCGTGTTTTTGCCCAACCAAGCCGGAACAGCAGTGAAAGAACTGCAGAGGTTGGCCGCTACTTACAATTCAGAGAATCTGCGCATAGATACTCTGAAAATCTTTTTTGACGGTGTAGTAGAAACCCGCACTGCGCACATGCTGCAAGACTATGACGATACCCCAGGAAACAGGGGAGGGAGCCTCTTCGGCGTGGACACGCTGACAAAGCTTGTTGTCGAGTTGGATCAGGCGAAGTTTAATCTGCACGTGCACGCCCTGGGCGACCAATCTTCCAGAACAGTTCTCGATGCCGTCGAAGCCGCGCGGAATCAACTGGGCAGGCCGCTCGATATCACCGTGGCCATCACCCACCTGCAAGTGATCGACGTTGCAGACTTCGCACGATACGCCGAGCTGGAAGTGATCGGCCAATTTACTCCCGCATGGCATTATTACGACGAGCCATTCTATTCCGAAGCACTCGGACAGCGAGCCAAACACCCCTACCCCGTGGCTGAGCTAATAAAGGCAGGCGCTACCGTTAACTTCTCCAGCGATGTGTACTTCCCCAGCGAATGGCGCGATCATTCGGCCAGCCCATTTACAGGTATTCAGGTCGGGCATACCCGACGAGGGCGAGAATCTGGGCCTGATGACTCTGCAAGCGGCCCGGAGTACGAGCAATTGAGTCGTGAGACCATGGTCCAGGGTTACACCATGGGTGGCGCAATCCAGCTCGGAACTGAAAATGTACTGGGATCACTGAAAGCTGGGAACATCGCAGATTTCATCGTTCTGGATGAGGATCTGTTTTCTATGGATGCTGCCAAGATCAGCGAGATTGTTCCCAAAGCTGTAATACTTAATGGCAAGCTGGTGCAGGGCGACTGGTCGCCAAACCCTTGATCGGATGAATAGCATATGAGATTTCTGGTAATTGTCTTCGCTTTGTTTCTCTCCACTGTGGCTGCGGCGCAAAGCAATCGTAGCGTCGAAAAGGTCCGTCTGCCGCAATGCGAAAAGTTGGCAGATCTGAAGCAGGCGCTGTCCAAGCTTGAACGCATGAAAGGCTTTAGCAAAGGTGACGACTACAAGTTTCTGAAGGGTTATGGAGAGCGTTGTGGTCGTTACAAGGTTCGTTCACGCAGCCAATATACGCTGCACAGCTATCACAACAGCGGCGACAATATCTTCGCCGTCTATCAGGTCGCCGGTGGCAAAGGGTATGAGGGCGGCAAAGTCGTCGGGTTTGTAGCAAACAGCGTGTATTCGAAGCGCAGCTGGCGCGTTGGCCGGGGTAAAGAGTGTGTTCTGTCAGCGCAGAGTGGGCAGTGTCTATTGCCGAAAAAATGCAGCGCGGTCACGAGTGATTCGGACTCCAGCTATTCTCAGAAGCTGCGCCTGGATGAGTTTGCCGCGCCGTCTTATTGCTATGGCGTAGGAGAAGAGTCCTAAGCGCGCAGTTTCGTGACAGCATGCGCCACCCGATCAGAATTTGTCATCGCGCTGCACGTCAACATCTGACAGGTAAATGACCATCGCATAGTCACGGTAGTAGTATTCGCGCATAGGCTCGGACATCTTCTTTGCGACATCAAGCTCGCAAACGACGGCGATACGTAGGTTGCTGCCCATAGCCCATAGCCCATAGCCCATCCGGCGTCACGCACCCCCGGCTGCCACTGCCGCGGGCATCCGTTACGGTGTACCCCTTTTCGCCCGGTTTGCGCGCAGCACTACAGACCGTCTTCTCGAGCGTGGACTCGGTCACGATTGTTATTAAATTTTTCTTGAAAACGGCCATGTCAACCTAGTATCCCGTTGTGTAGTGCGCTGCCATGGATGCTGCGTCGACACGTGGAACCCACAACACGTACATCAGAATAGGAAATGCAATCAGCGGGAACGTCATGCCCATCAGCACAGATTACATGACAGAAAAAAAGGCTGTCGTCAGCAGTTCTCCTTATGGATACGAGTTGCCAGGCCTGAAAATATAGCGAAAAGCCCATACACCACGCCGAAATTTTACAGACATGATCAGCCTGCGGCCGGGATGATTCGGTGTGTTCCAGTGTAGGGACGCGTTTCTCTAAACGTCGGTAGAGCAGGATTTACTCTGGGAGGCAGTGTTCGTAGCTCACACCATCGAGCATATGGGGTGGAACCCGGTTAGGGTCGTAGCCGGGCGTAAACGCCCACTTCCGCTGGTATTTGTTCGGCGTAGCTACGAAGAGTCAGTAGTGCGTGTAAATCAACACTCAGCGATCTATCCGCGCTGAGTCAAGGCAATCAATCGCGGACGAGCTGCGCTACTATTTAGATGCTCGCCATGTAGGCACGGGTACTTCAGTCAACCAGGGAAACACCATGAAAAAAATACGCACGCTCGTCGTGACAATTTTGACAGGCTGTAATTTGCTTGTTGCAAACATCGTTATGGCGCACGACACAGCTCCTGCTGGCGAGTCGCCACCGCTTGTCCTGAGCGGACTTAAGGCCGAAGCTGTTGCGACCGTTGACAGTAAAAGCAAGCTCACGCAGGAGATTGTAGACAGCCTATTCTCATTCTCTGAACTAGGCTTTCAGGAATTCGAAACGCAACGCTACCTGACCGAAATACTCGAATCCAATGGCTTTGCGGTAGAGCAAGGTGTCTCGGGTATACCCACTGCCTGGTGGGCAACCTGGGGCAGCGGTAAGCCCGTTATCGCGCTGGGTTCTGACGTGGATGGCATTCCCAAGTCGTCGCAGATGCCGGGTGTTGCCTATCGGAAAGCGATGGTCGAGGGCGCCCCAGGGCATGGCGAAGGGCATAACTCAGGTCAGGCTGTCATCATTACCGCGGCTTTAGCGGTGAAAGCAATTATGGAGCGCGATGGACTCCCCGGTACGATCGTGATCTGGCCTGGTATCGCCGAGGAGCTGGTGGGCAGTAAAGCGTGGTTTGCGCGAGACGGCCGCTACGAAGAAGTGGACGCGGTGCTGTTTACGCACGTGAGCGACGATATGTACGTCTCCTGGGGTCAGGCTACGGGCACTGGACTCGTGTCCGTCGAGTATACCTTCGATGGCAAGGCTGCTCACGGTGCGGTCGATCCCTGGAAGGGGAGCAGCGCACTGGACGCGGTGGAGCTCATGAACTCTGGCTGGAACTTTCGCCGGGAGCATCTCCGCCCGCTGCAACGCTCCCACTATGTAATCTCTGACGGTGGTGACCAGCCAAACGTCGTGCCGTCCAAAGCGTCGGTTTGGTACTTTATTCGGGAGATTACGGCCGGGCATATTCGGGACAATTTCGATGCCCTGCAGCGCACCGCCGAAGGCGCCGCCATGATGACCGACACCACTGTGTCGCGCCGGATAATCGGCACTGCCTATCCCAGGCACTACAACAGGCCGATCGCGGAGGCGATGTATAAAAACATCCGCTCTGTCGGCATGCCCGCCTGGTCCGAGGATGATCAGGCTTTTGCCCGCGCTTTTCAGGGCCTTATGGCCACCGACGACAAAGACGAAACCGATGGACTCAAGACCGAGGTAGGAGAGCTTACTGCGCCGCGTGAAGAGCCCATGTCCGGAGGCTCTGACGACATTGGTGACGTCTCTTGGAGCGTGCCGACGGTCCTACTGTGGTTTCCGTCCAACATTGCCGGACGCACTGGTCACCACTGGTCTAGCGCCATAGCGATGGCAACGCCGGTCGCCCACAAGGGAGCTACTGCCGGTGCAAAGGTGGTTGCCGCAACAATGCTGGACCTGCTGCAGGACAAAACCCTGCGAGACAATGCCTGGACCTACTTCCGCGAAGAGCAGACAGCAAACGAAACCTATACCCCGTTCATCGGCAAAGATGACGCACCAGCCATCGAGAAAAACGTCGAGATCATGACGCGCTACAAGGACAAACTGAAGCCGTACTACTACGATCCATCCCGCTATGGGACTTATCTTGAGCAATTGGGAATTAATTACCCTGTGCTCAAGGATCCCGACGCGAAGTAACGCTCGCATGCACCAAGCAGGCGCCGCGCCCTCAGGGTGGCGCGTGCGGGATTACGTGTGGCTGCGGGTAGCGCAGGCTACGGTTGCATGGGCGCGAACACGCAACACACAGACCTTTCAATGCTGCTGAAAATCTACCTGTGTATCGTAATAGGAGATATCCGCCTGGTAATTGTCTGCCTGCGCGCTGTAGTACGCCTGGTCATCAAGCGTGTTCTCGCAGTCTTGCTGGGTCAGTTCAACAAATGCGTCGTGGTCCACACAGCCACTGCAGAGCCCCCCTTCGCTAGCTGCGCCGCAACGCGCACAGACGGTAGAGAGCCCTACCTGAACACCGCGGGGCATGGCTCCGTTCGCCTTGGACTGGGCAGCGATGCCGGTGGGGTTGCCTTCTTGTGTGCTAGCTGTAGCCAGCTGGGTATAGACGAATTTCATGCTTTCCCAGACGGTGACGAGCTGTCCAAGATAGACTTTGTTGCCTGCCACAAATGCATCCTGCACCGCATCCGGTAACCATGCTGAAAGGCCCTGCCGCTGACCGCCGACATAGGCCTCGGTAGCGTCGATCTGGCTTTGCACGTAGGCGATGAACCCGTCTGAGAATGCATCTCGCCAATGATCTCTGATCAGTGTGCGCCGCGTTGCCTCGCGCACGAGGAGTATTTCGTTGAGCATATCCTGATAGGTCATGATGCATCTCCAGAAAAAACGCCTGATCAATTACACATGCCGCCGTCGTATTAGTGCGCGCCGCCCGCCAGACCAGAGCCTGTAATCAGCTTACCCAGCACTGCTAGCCTCAGACCAGCGGCTTTTATGACGCCCGTCAAGGATACGATATGCCCAAAAACGCCATCGATACTGTTGGTGTACGCCTGAACCTTACAGCCGCTTCCATCGAGGAGTAATCGATCGTGCTCCTCATAGAGCAATTCGACATACACCGGAACCGTGCCGCGTTTGTTGGTGCCTTCCAAGTCCCTGAGCTGCCCATCGGGTAGAACTTGACCTGTGGCCACGGCCGGTTGAATGGATGCAATTTTGGCCGGGAAAATCGCATTGCGAAACAGCAAATCTGCATTACTGTCACACGCAACCTCGACCGGCATACCGACATGCAGTACAGACTTGGAGACCTGAGAGAAGCCGGCAACGATGAGCGTGGCGGTGTCTTTTGGTCGATCCGGGATTATCAGCATAGCTGGGCTGAAAACAAGGGTAGTCGCAGGGCTTCCAAGGCTGAGAGCGAGTTGAGTAACAACTCCGTCTACGTAGCTATGCACCTCGGTAAATCTTAGCTGCGTCCTCGCGCTGTCTACGGCGACTAGTGCCGCATTGCGCTGTGCCAGGATGCTCTCCCCCAGGGCGATTTCCGTAAGTTCTAATTCCGCCAGCCTCGCACGCAACTCAGCTTCTGTAGAGGTAACGGACGTTTCGATCTCCAATAAAGAGTTGGCAGAGGCAAGACCGCGTGTCACAAGGACCCGGGTGTCATCCAGTTGCTCGCGAACCTTGGCGAGCTCAGATTGAACCTCCTCGACATGCGCCTGCGCGACCACCAGATCTTCTGCCGCCTGGCCCTCCTCCGCGTCGATTAGGTCTAGTTGGGCTTCTGCCTCGCGAAGCGCTGCGCGCTGCGCGCTGTCTTCGATACGAAAGAGTAAGTCCCCCGCTTCGACGTGCTGCCCATTTGTTACTGCGATTTCCGTCACAGGACCACTAGTTTGCGCTACCACCGACACTGTGCGGAACGGCACCACCGCAGCAGTAGTCTTCGGATGGAAATAAAAAATCACCAGAAACAGGCTGAACGCCATAATCGCCCAGAGGAAAAGAGCTCCTTTCAAATTCCAAAGCGACAACGGTTCCTGTCGACGCTTGAGCTGGAAGTAACGAAACAGAACTGGAAATGAAGTAAATAGAAGCTCTAACACTGCGCACTACTCCACGATATCGTCGGTTGAGATGACTGCTTCAGTGGGCTCCTGCGGTGTTTTGGGCAACTGTTTATGTCTGGACCAGTCAGTAACCAAAGCCAGCAATATGACGCTCATCGGTATCAGTATATGGAAGTGGTCCAGGGGGAAGACTTCGTAGAGGAGAGCAATAGCGAGCAAGGTCGGTATCGTTTTGGCCAAGGGTGTGCCCACGGATCGCTCTTCGGCCCATCGGTCGAATGCAGCATAGAGGTACACCAAACCGTAGAGTGCAGCAATGAGTAACGCGATGGTAGCGAATGCTGTGAAGTCGAATTCACCGGGTGGATTAAACCAATGGGGCTGTTCGGTCATGTTGCTGGTGTCCTCCGAGAATGTGCTGGTACTGCCGGTAAAGCTTGTTGCCCGCGCCAGCGTGAAAAGTGGCTTGGGCATCATGTTTGCCGAATAAGGCGTCGGTAACACGATTCGCCGGGAATATGAGAGCGATTCTGCGCCTAATTTCTATGCGTCAATCATAGCCAGAGATAGTCATTTTAGACACACCTGAGAGGCCAATCCGGGCTCTATCTATACCTCACCCGCGATGGCCTGTGGTTTTTCCTACAGCTTCAGCGCGTGCCGCCGTGTTCACGATGGCACAAACCAATTCCGTTGTTTCGTATTTGGTGTATACTTCTGGTTATATACATATATTATTTTGTTATAACGTTAATTCGGAGATACCCAATGCCGACTGCGGCTGAAGTGGCGCATTTTTTTGACGAGCCAACAAATACCCTTTCCTACATTATTAAAGACCCAAACGGCTCGACCTGCGCAATCGTCGACAGTGTGCTCAATCTTGATTATTCCTCCGGAACCATTAGCTATGAGGGTGCGGACCATATCGTCGACTACGTCAAACAGCGTGGTCTCTGTGTCGAGTGGATTCTCGAAACCCATGTTCACGCCGACCATCTGTCGGCCGCGCCGTACCTGCAACAGCGCCTCGGCGGAAAAATCGCCATCGGTGCTGCAATTGCAACGGTGCAGTCTGTCTTCGGTGAAGTCTTTAACTCCGGCGCGGGCTTTCTTCGTGACGGCTCGCAGTTCGATGTCCTGCTCAACGATAAAGACACTCTCGCCATCGGTGCTTTGGAGGGTCACGCCATGCATACGCCGGGACACACTCCGGCCTGCATGGCATATGTGTTTGGAGACGCAGTGTTTGTAGGAGACACCCTGTTCATGCCGGATTACGGCACGGCTCGCTGTGACTTTCCCGGCGGCGATGCTGCCACACTCTTCCAATCGATCCGACGAATTCTGGCGCTGCCGAGGGACACGCGCGTTTTTGTTTGTCACGACTACATGCCGGACGGTCGGGAGCTGGCCTTCGAAACAACGGTGGGAGCCGAGCTGGACGCGAACATACATGTTCGCGATGGCATTGATGAGCGGGACTTTGTGTCCATGCGCGAGATGCGAGACAAGACCTTGGGCATGCCCAGGCTCATCCTGCCATCGCTGCAGGTGAATATGCGTGCCGGGCACGTTCCGCCGCCAGAAAGTGGCGAGCGTTTCTTCTTAAAAGTGCCACTCAATGCCTTTGGTGGTCCCAACCTTTCAGATCTTGCAGCGAAGGAATAAAACAATGAGTGTAAATCTTGTACCGGTATCAAACTCGTTTTCTGTTTCTGCACAAATCGTGGCTGCGGACATGCCCGCCCTGGTAGCGGCGGGTGTTAAGTCCCTGATCTGCAACAGACCGGATGGTGAGGCCAACGACCAACCGACCATTGCAGAGATTCGATTCGCCGCCGAAGCCGCGGGCATTGACGTGGCCTATATCCCGGTAGTGCCCGGCGCTGTTACCCCGGCCGACATAGAGGGTTTTTCCAAGGCTTTGACCGACATGGAATCGCCGGTGCATGCGTTCTGTCGAACGGGCACACGCTCCATTACCCTGTGGGGCTTGCAGCAAAAGGCTCAAGGCGTTGCCGACGCCGAGGTATTGTCGATTGCCAAAGACTGCGGTTTCGACCTCAGCAGTGTACTGGCCAATGCACCTCCCGCCGGGTCAAAGGTGGCTGACCGTAAAGCAAGCAAAGATCAATACGATGTCGTCATCGTCGGCGCGGGAGCCGCAGGCATCTCCGTGGCGTCGAGCTTGATGGCGCGGACTCAGGCCTTGTCTATCGCTATTATTGATCCTGCCGAAGTGCACTACTATCAGCCGGGCTGGACCATGGTCGGCGGGGGCATTTTTCGGCAGGAAGAGACCGTTAAAACCATGGCCTCGCTTATTCCCGAGGGTGTACGCTGGATCAAGGCAGCGGTAGGTAACTTCGAGCCGGAAGAAAACCGGGTACTGCTGGAGGACAGTCATCCTGTCTACTATGACCGCCTGATTGTTGCGCCGGGGATCAAGCTGGATTGGCACGGCGTGGATGGACTTATAGAGACTCTTGGTCGCAACGGCGTCACGTCTAATTACCGCTACGACCTTGCCCCCTACACTTGGAAGTTGGTAAGCAGCTTGCAGAAGGGAAAGGCGCTGTTCACCCAGCCGCCCATGCCTATCAAGTGTGCCGGCGCACCGCAAAAAGCGCTGTATTTGTCTGCTGATCACTGGCATCGAAACGGACTCCTGAGCAACATCGACATCAGCTTTTACAACGCGGGGCCCGTGTTGTTTGGCGTGAAGGACTACGTGCCTGCGCTGATGGAGTACATCGAAAAGTATCAGGCTGATCTTAAGTTCGAACATCGACTGACTCGCATCGACGGCGACTCACAGACCGCCTGGTTCGAGACGCAGGATGCGTCGGGCACCAGTATCGAAGTCGCTTCAGACTTTGACATGATTCACGTATGCCCTCCTCAGACTGCACCGGACTTCGTGCGTCACAGCCCCCTGGCAGATGGCGCGGGATGGGTAGATGTTGATCAAAACACTCTGCAGCACAAGCACTATGCCAACATCTGGAGCCTGGGTGATGCTATGAACGCGCCCAATGCAAAGACAGCGGCGGCGGCCCGCATGCAGGCGCCTATCGTTGCGAACAACTTGCTTCAAGACCTGGGTCGAGTGTCGGGTGTCGCGCACTACAACGGTTACGGGTCTTGCCCACTGACTGTGGAGCGAGGAAAGATTGTCCTCGCAGAGTTTGGGTATGGTGGAAAACTGCTGCCCAGCTTTCCCCGCTGGCTGCTTAACGGTGAGCGACCTTCCCGGCTGGCATGGGTTCTCAAGGAAAAGATCCTCCCGCCGATTTACTGGAAAGCCATGCTCAGAGGTAAGGAATGGATGGTCAGTCCGGAGCGTAGCAAGGCCGAACTATGAGTCAAGGGCTCCACAGCCTGTTACCGCCGTTGGAGTGGCTGAAACAATACAACCGTGATGCGCTGGCGAGCGACACGCTCGCGGCGGTAATCGTCACCGTTATGCTGATTCCCCAGTCGCTGGCGTACGCCCTTCTGGCCGGCTTGCCTGCCGAAATGGGTTTGTATGCCAGCATATTACCCCTGTTGGCATACGCTATATTCGGGAGCAGTCGTACCTTGTCCGTGGGGCCTGTCGCTGTTGTCTCCTTGATGACGGCTACAGCGGTAGGCAAAGTTGCGGCTGCCGGAAGCCTCGGCTATGCCAGTGCCGCCATAGCCATGGCGCTGCTCTCGGGGGCCATGCTCATGGGCATGGGTCTGTTGCGCTTTGGCTATCTGGCGAATCTTTTGTCGCATCCAGTGGTTTCAGGTTTTATCACGGCGTCGGGCGTCATTATTGCCTTGTCACAACTGCGCCATATTTTGGGTATCGACGCTCATGGCGAAACGCTTCCTACACTGCTCAGCACGCTGTGGATGCAACTGTCTGCTTTTAATACCGTGACGCTACTCACCGGCACAGCGGCGTTGGCTTTTTTGTTTTGGGTGCGCTCGGGTCTCGCTCCGCTACTTCGTCGTGCGGGGTTAAGCGCTGACGCAGCGGAAATGCTGGCCAAAGCCGGTCCCATATTAGTCATCGTCGCAACAACGCTGGCGAGCGTTGCGCTGGATTATCACGCCCTGGGGGTTGCTCTGGTGGGTACGGTGCCTCGCGGGCTCCCCGCTTTTAGTATCCCCACTATCGATTTTGCTCTGTGGTCCGAGCTGGCTGTATCGGCGTTACTCATTAGCGTTATTGGATTTGTGGAGTCAGTGTCGGTAGGCAAAACACTAGCTGCCAAACGGCGTCAGCGCATCGATGCCAATCAGGAGTTGGTGGCTCTGGGCGCCGCCAACATAGCCTCGGCTGTCTCAGGCGGCTTCCCCGTTACCGGGGGATTCTCCCGATCGGTAGTCAACTTTGACGCTGGCGCTCAGACGCAGCTGGCGAGCGTGCTCACAGCCATAGGAATAGCTGCCGCCGCGCTTTTCCTGACACCGGTGCTGTACTTTCTGCCCAAGGCCACGCTCGCTGCAACCATTATTGTGGCGGTAACTTCGTTGATTGACCTGAGTCTTATCAAGCGTGCCTGGCGCTACTCTCGGTCAGACTTTGCAGCCGTAGTGGTCACGATTCTATGCACGCTCATATTCGGTGTAGAGCTTGGTGTGTTGGCGGGTATTGTGGCGTCCATCGTTTTGCATTTGCGCAAAACGTCTCAGCCGCATATTGCGATTGTTGGCGAAGTGCCGGGCACGGAGCATTTTCGGAATGTAGAACGCCACGATGTCATCATCTATCCCAGCATTGTTTCTCTGCGCATTGATGAGAGTCTGTACTTCGCCAACGCGGGCTACATGGAGA
Organism: Congregibacter sp.; assembly: GCA_045105635.1. Taxonomy (GTDB): domain Bacteria; phylum Pseudomonadota; class Gammaproteobacteria; order Pseudomonadales; family Halieaceae; genus Congregibacter. The sequence continues at coordinate 27,983 of JBGCDU010000010.1, read as the reverse complement.
ACGCTATCTACGCGGTCATCGCAGACCGTGACAAGCAGCTGAAGCACATCGTGCTGCAATGCACAGCAGTGAACGCCATCGATTTAAGCGCTCTTGAGACCCTCGAGACCGTTACACGAAGGCTGGAGGAGCAGGGAATTTTACTTCACCTGAGTGAGGTAAAAGGCCCGGTCATGGACGCCCTGAAAAAAACTGATTTTCTGTCGCGCTTGTCAGGACAGGTATTTTTGACTCAGCACCAAGCGTGCGAAGCGCTGAAGCCAGCGTCGGAGGACATAACGAATTCATGCGCGTAATAGATCTTGGGGTCAATGTGCGGGGCACCTGGTTTCCAATAGCGCGAGGGCCAGTTGATCTGTTATTTGGTACTGCAGCCCGGGGAGCCGCCATCCTTTGGGTTGCGCGACGAACGAACAGTAGCGGGCGTTACGCAAAAGTAGTTCGCGTGGACTAGCATATGTAGTATTGCTTTTTTTGTTAAGCTCGCCGAAGAGCCAAATCATGCAAGGGGCCGGCGTGTCGTACTTTCATCGACTTAGTGTTTGGATATTCCTCGCGCTCCTTGGCAACGGCGGGTTGATGCCGGACGCGGTAGCGCAGCAGGCGTGCTCTGCCACGGACATCACCCTCACTACGCAGGCCGAAGTCGACGCCTTTCAGGCGGATTTTGGTAATGGGGATATCTGCAGCGTCGTGGAGGGTAATCTTGCAATTTCTGGTCAGGGCATCACCAACCTCGACGGCCTCAGCGCGATCACCCGCGTGAACCATAATTTAAACGTTTTTGGTAATCCTGCCCTTAGCAACATCAATGGCCTCGGCGCGCTCACTAGCGTGAGCGGAAATCTGGATTTTCGGGATAATAATGCCCTGACTGGCCTCGACGGGCTCGGCGCGCTCACCAGCGTAGGGGGGTCGGTGAATCTTCAGCTCAACAGTGTCCTGAGCAACCTCGACGGTCTTGGCGCTCTCGCCAACGTGAGTATTTTGTTTATTTTTGATAATGATGCCCTGACCAACCTCGACGGCCTCGGCGCACTCACCAGCATGAGTGTTTTGTTTATTTTTGACAATGATGCCCTGACCAACCTTGACGGCCTCGGCGCGCTCGCCAACGTAGCCAATTTGGTTGTTGAGCAAAACGATTCACTGACCAACCTCGACGGCCTCGGCGCGATCAACCGCGTAACTAATCTCTTGGAGGTTCAGCAAAACAACGCTTTGACCAACTGTGCAGCTCTGGCGCCGGTGCTGGGCTGGCCCACAACGCCACACGATTTCAGTGACGATCTCGTCGGGGGCACAGTAAGGACTGACAACGTAACCATTACAAACAACGCTAACGGCGCGCAAAGCCCCGACGACTGCCTGAATACCTTTTTGTCAAACACTACCGTGGCTCTGTTTGACCAGCGCCAGTCGTTCCTTGAGATACGCGATGTGCAGCAGGCCTCCGACCCCTATATTGATGGTTTGAGTCAACCCGCAGAGCCTTATGTCAGTGGCCGAGTCGCGTTTTCTACAGGGCCCAACTCGTCTCTGAACTTTGCTAACTGGCCAGCCAATTTTGAGGGCGACAACGGCATCGAACTGGCACTTAACGGAATTGAGGACCTGGATATTCAGAGTGATGCCGGGCCGGTGTTTGCGCTGGGGGTGGATTTTGATGATGAGTCCGGAGGTACAACGCCATCCACCTTTGTGGTTACCGGCCTTCTCAACGACCAGGAGGTGTTCGTTTTTGAGTTCACCACGCCGCCGTCTGACGGCCGCGACTTCATCGGCGTGCGGTCCAATAAACCCTTCGACACGCTGCGCATTCGCGAGACGCAAGCGGCGAATGAAAATGAATTCTTCGGCACGGTATACACCAGTACCACGGTGGTTAGTGACAGCGATGGCGATGGGCTTTTCGACGACCGCGACAGCTGCGATGCCACGCCGGGTAATGAGGTCGGGGGCATCGACGCCGAGGGTTGCGCTCCTTCGGAGCTAGATACGGACGGCGACGGTGTGAACGATAATCTGGATGCCTTCCCCGACGATCCTGACGAGCAAAGCGATTCGGACGGCGATGGCTTTGGTGACAACCGGGAGATCGATGCGGGAAGTGATCCCAATGATCCAGGCGATGTGCCGGGTGCGCCTGGACTGCCGGTGTGGTTGTTCCTTGAGGCGATTCAATAGAATCACTGGTTATGGTGAACAGCAGCTCTGTATCTTCAAGCTCCGCTCCGGACGCGTTCGAGCGCTGACTCAGACCGCTATGGCAGGTTTACGCGTCGCACCGCGGCCTGTCTTTGCTGAATACAAGGCGGAGCTCCTCAAAATTCCTGGGGTAAAACTGCCCGCGCGACTACCTTCCCTAGGTTCATATAGGAATGATTGATCGTCCAGAAAACGAACTTGGAACTTGGAACTTGGAACTTGGAACTTGAGATAGTGAAAGACAGCTCGCGCAACGTCTGCGCTTGCTGCCTTTCTGCTTAGGACTTCATGCGCCCAGCGACTTCGACCTACGAGCGATACTTAGAAGACAGTCTGAGGCTTTTTAACAGACGACAATAATTCAGTCCACCTCGTCACGAGTGCATCATAATACGGACAAAGGCTGGAGCCTTCCCCTGTCTGTTGTCGCGCTCAAAGAACGTATGCGTTGAGCCATGGCCTAAAGTCCGCTCCAATAGAATGAGCCCACCCGAGCTAACCTTCACACCGCGTCTTTGTAAACATCAGCTAGAGCGTTAGGTTGTTTTACGAATGTAACTGGCGAGTGGTGTATGTTCTCAGGCTATTTGTAAATTTCTCACTCCAAGTGAACGAAAAGTTTAGCCCAACCCCTTTAAATTCACTTTCTTTGAGAACCAAAACTCGTCGAGGGTGCCCGTTGTCGCCCTACTGCCCGATTCGAGTTCGGATTTGATCTGTGAGGGTATGGCGGCCCCAATTCCGTTGCTTTGAGAGACGATCATGCGTGCCGTGGCAACATCATCAATATCCACGGATCGCACTTGGTAATCGCTCATAGCAGCTTCAGTTGCGACAAGCCCCAGATCTGCCGTTGGATTCAGGACATGTTCGTTAACCGTTTGCCAATTTCCCGTCACTGCTTGGTATCGGAGATCAGGAAAGTCACTGACCATCTGTTCAAGCGCGGGGTTCCCGGACACCTGTGCGGGACAAGTCATCCTGAAAACGTGGTTAAATGTTGCGCTCGCCAATCAAGGAATCGTTATGAAACTCACTCCGGTAGTCGTCCCTCTGGCTGTAACCCTCGGTTTTCTCGTATATGGACAAGGCGCTTTGGCGCAGAATCTTGACCGCACGGTATTGCCGATTCATCCGCCGGAAGTCGCCCTGTACACGGAGCTGGATGCTCGCAACGCAACGCCGCCCGCGCGATTTGACGTCACGGCACCCCAAGGCGCGCCCAACGTTCTATTGATAATGATCGATGATATGGGCTTCGGCGTCTCCAGTACTTTTGGTGGCCCTGCACACATGCCGACTCTCGATGAACTTGCGGACTCGGGGCTTCGCTACAACCGGTTCCACACTACAGCGATGTGCGCCCCTACTCGTGCGGCACTACTCAGCGGTCGCAATCATCACATGAATAACATGGGCTCGATCACCGAAACGGCGACGGCTTTTCCTGGGAATACCGGAGTCATTCCCCTGAACATATCCCCAATTTCGAATGTGCTACGCCTCAACGGTTACAGCACTGCGCAATTCGGTAAGAATCATGAAACGGCGGCATGGGAAGTCAGTCCATCCGGGGCGACTGATCGCTGGCCCACGCGCAAGGGATTCGACAAGTTCTACGGCTTTTTCGGCGGTGAGACGAACCAATGGTCGCCGCTAATCTACGATGGAATGACGCCCGTCGAGTTGCCCGACGATCCAAACTACAACTTTATGACCGACATGACCAATAAGGCGATCGAGTGGGTTAGCTTCCAGCAGGCACTGACCCCAGACAAGCCTTTCTTCCTGTATTTCGCCCCCGGCGCCACGCACGCTCCTCACCATGTACCAGCGGATTGGATTGCCAAATACAAAGGAAAGTTTGATCAGGGTTGGGACAAAGTTCGGGAAGAGACGCTGGCCCGGCAGATTGCGCTCGGGGTTGTACCGGCCGGTACACAGCTGGCGCCGAAACCACCCGGGATCAAGGATTGGGACGAACACACAGCAGACGAGAAACGCCTGCTCGCTCGTCAAATGGAAGTCTTTGCCGCTTTCGCAGAGTACGCCGATACCGAAATTGGCCGCTTAGTCGACGCTCTTCGAGAAATGGGCGAACTCGACAATACACTTGTTTTTTACATCGCCGGTGACAACGGAACAAGCGCTGAAGGCGGTGAGCTCGGTGTTTCCAATGAGTACACATCGATTAACGGAGTGCCGGAAACGACAGCAGCAATGCTCGAGCACTATGACGACTGGGGTAGCCCGATGACCTACCCGCACATGGCCATAGGCTGGGCCATCGCCAGCGATACGCCTTTCACCTGGGCCAAGCAGGTTGCTTCTGACTTTGGTGGTACGCGAAACGGGATGGTGATTCATTGGCCAGAAAATTTTGAAGGTAGCGGCGAGGTACGTAGCCAGTTCGCGCATGTTATTGATATCGTGCCTACAATTCTTGAGGCGACCAACATACCTGAACCAACCATGGTGAACGGCATCCCTCAGGTTCCGATCCAGGGCAAAAGCCTAATCAGTACATTCGGCAATGCCGATGCGGAAACAGGTCATACAACGCAGTATTTCGAATTATTCGGTAATCGGGCGATTTACCACGAAGGCTGGCTGGCTCGCACCGTTCACAAAGAGCCGTGGGCCCGGGAACCGATTACGACCCTCGAGAACGATGCCTGGGAGTTGTTCGATACGGACTCTGATTTTAGCTTGATCAGTGACCTGGCCTCCAAGGAACCCCAAAGACTCGAGGAGATGCAGGCCTTGTTTATGGAAGTAGCGTCGGTAAATCATGTGCTACCTATCGATGATCGCAGTTTCGAGCGGATGAATGCGGCTATTGCTGGTCGGCCTGATCTCATGGCTGGACGGACTTCGCTTACTTTGAGCGATGGTATGCGGGATATGGGCGAAAATGCTTTCATCAATGTAAAGAACAAATCACATACGATTACCGCCGAAGTTGACGTGCCTGACGATGGCGGCAATGGCGTAATCCTGGCGCAAGGTGGCCGGTTCGGTGGCTGGAGTCTTTACGTAAAGGATGGCAAACCCAGTTACACCTATAACTACCTCAATCAGACGCGTACGACGATTGCCGCAACCAGCGAATTACCCGCAGGTAAATCAATGATCCGGCTGGATTTTGACTATGACGGCGGAGGCGTTGGAATGGGCGCAACAGGGACCTTGTTTGTCAACGGCGATGAGGTTGATACAGCGCGTATTGAGCATACAGAAGCACTTGTCTTTTCTATGGATGAGACTGCGGATGTTGGCGTAGATGGAGCGACTCCGGTGGTAGAAAACTATGGTGCTGTTGATGGGAGATTCTCTGGAAAAGTTATCAAGGTCACCATCGACTTGGACTAAGCGCGCTTGCACCAAGGCCCGTTTCGGCGGGCTTTTTTTTGCCTAAAATTTGAGAATGCTAATGTCTCAAAGTTGGCGATCGCAGATGTCTATAATGTATGTTCAATCGCAAGTAGTCCCCCCGAGGTTCTAGTGAATATTGGCGTTGCTCTGATGCTTACCGTGCTCTCCACTGTCTTCGCCCGGTATTTATGGTGTACCCGAATCACTGCCCCAGCGGTCCGGCAATTGTTTGCCGTCTGCTGCGCCACCGCCATGCTCGCAGCTTGTGGCGAACCGCCTCCGGTAGATAGCCAGCCGCGTTCTCGCCCGGTGAAGCTGTTTATTGTGGACGCGGGCGTGGGAGAAGAGCTTCGACGTTTCCCGGCAACGATTGAAGCCGCAAAGCAGGCGGAGCTGGGTTTCAGGGTGTCTGGGCAGCTCGCTCAGTTGCCTGTGCGCGAAGGTGACATCGTCGACGAGCAGCAGGTCGTCGCGCAGCTCGAACCGACTGATTATCGGAATGCCCTGGAGGAGCGCCAAGCGGCGTTTGACAATGCCCAGCGCAACTTTGCGCGCGCCGGAGAATTGATTGGCAGCGGCAGTATTTCTCAGCTCGACTTCGACAAAATGGAGGCGGATTTTCGTTCCTCGCGCGCTGCACTTGCCCAAGCCAAGGCGAATCTGGGCTACGCGACACTTCGCGCCCCCTTTAAGGGTCGTATCGCGCGTCGCTACGTCGATAATTTTGAGGAGGTTACCGCTAAACAGTCCATCGTTTACCTGCAAGACACGGATATGCTCGATGTAATCATTGCCATGCCTGAGTCAGTGGTGCGCAGCGTAAGCAGCAGCAACGGGGCTGATCTCGACAGCATGTCCGCCGATGAGAGTTCGGCGGCAGATGTTCGCGCGCTGGCATCCTTTGACGATTACAAAAATATTAGCTACCCGCTGAACATCAAAGAGATAGCGACCAGGGCAGATCCAGACACGCAGACATTCCGGGTGACCTTCAGCATGCCTCAGCCGGACGAGTTTACGGTGCTTCCGGGGATGACGGCGCAGGTCGAGATCGATTTCACCGATATTCTAGCGGTCAGCGATAGCGTGAGCTGGATACCGGTGCGCGCTGTGCAGGCTGATGCGAGCTTGTCTCCCCGCGTATTTGTGCTGGATCCGCAAACCATGCAGGTGCGCAGTCAGGCCGTCGAGACCGGCCGTGTGTCCGGCACTATGATAGAAGTGCTTTCGGGTCTTAGTGGCAGCCAAGAGATCGTGGCGGTGGGTGCAGAGTACCTGGCTGACGGTATGCACGTGACACGGATGGGCGCGAGTGAGCAGGCGGTACCGCGGGAGTATCTCCGGACTGATGCAGCCCGCTTATGAACATTGGCGAATACTCGGTTCGCAGTCCGGTGGTTGCCTGGCTGGTGGTTGTCATCCTGCTCGTGGGTGGTGTGTATGGATTCAAGCACGTAGGCAAACTTGAAGATCCGGCCTTTACTATCAAAATGGCCAAGATCATCACCCAGTACCCGGGCGCCTCGGCAGAGGAAGTTCGCGATGAGGTGACTTACTATCTTGAGGACGCGATCCAGAAGATGCCGCAGCTCAAACGCATAAAGATGAGCGTTTCACGGCCGGAACTGTCCGATATCACCATCGAGTTCAAGGATGAGTTCGGCGCTGACGACTTGCCGAATGTCTTTGATGAGTTGCGGCGAAAGGTCAGCGATGTGAAACCGCGGTTGCCTGCGGGTGCCCTAGAACCGGTAGTTGTTGACGATTTCGGTGATGTTTACGGCATCTATATGATGTTGACCGGGGAGGGGTACAGCTGGCGGGATCTGTTTGATGTTGCCGACAGTATCAAGCGCCAGCTGGTCCTTGTCGATGGCGTGCGCAAAGTCGTTATCGATGGCGAACAGCGGGAGGTCGTCTATCTCGACATGGCGCGCTCGCGAATCGGTGAACTAGGGATTGACCCCTCGGTTATCGCGGGTGTGCTGGGGTCGCAAAACTCGGTGGTTGATGCCGGGAACGTGCGTGTCGGCAATGACTATCTGCGGATTAAACCCACTGGCGAATTTGAGTCAGTCCAAGAGATGGGCGACGTGCTGATCTCATCCAGCGATCGCAAACTTGTGCGTTTGCGAGATATTGCGACGATCACCCGCGCGTATGAAGAAGTGCCTACGAAGCTGTTCTACCACAATGGCCTGCCAGCTCTTGGCGTGGCGATTAGCATGTCGCCCGGGGCCAATGTCGTGCAAGTGGGCCGTGAAATTTCCGCGCGATTCGCTGAGCTGCAATCGGTTATACCGGTCGGTATGACCCTCGAAACGGTCTACGATCAGCCGGCGGAGGTAGAGAGTTCCGTCAGTGGGTTCGTGGTCAGCGTGGCGCAGGCTGTGGCGATTGTGATCGTAGTGTTGTTGTTGTTCATGGGGCTGCGCACGGGCTTGATTATCGGGGCTGTTCTCTTGATTACGGTGTCGGGCACTTTGTTCATCATGTTTCTGGCGGAGATCGAGTTGCAGCGAATTTCCCTCGGCGCACTGGTGATTGCGCTGGGTATGCTCGTAGACAATGCCATCGTCGTTGCCGAGGGCATGCAGATACGCATGCAATCGGGAATGTCACCGTTGGAGGCTGCGTCTGAAGCCGTAGGAAAGACAATTTGGGCGCTGTTGGGCGGCACTTTGATTGGGATTCTCGCGTTTTCGGCGATTGGTCTATCGCCGGACAACACCGGGGAATTTGCTGGGTCACTGTTCTACGTAATCCTTATCGCTTTGTCGCTCAGTTGGATAACTGCTGTAAGCACCACGCCACTGCTATGTGCCTTGCTGTTGAAAACGGGGGAGAGCGGTGTTGAGCACGACCCCTATTCAGGAATCTTGTTTCGCGGTTATCGCCGGCTTGTGGGTGCGGCAGTTGACCACCGCCGGATCACCCTCGTGGTGGTTCTAGCTCTCTTTCTGCTGGGCATGTTTGGTTTTACCCAGGTAAAAGCCGGGTTTTTCCCAGCCTCCAGCACACCCCTGCTGTTTGTCGACCTCTATGAACCAGAGGGAGCGGATATCCGCAAGACGCGCGAAGACGCCCTGGCCGTATCCGCTTACTTACGCGCGCAACCCGGCGTCACTGACACCAGCACCGTGGTCGGCGGAGCGCACCAGCGTTTTACGCTGGTCTACGATGCCAAAGAGCCGACGCCTGTCTACAGTCAGATTATCGTGCGGCTTGAGGATGCTTCGCAAATCCCGGCGGTGCGCGAAGCTTTGAAGGCAAAACTGCGTCTCGAAGCGCCCTGGTTAGACCCCGTGCTGAAGGCAATGCGTATAGGCCCTGGTCGCGATGCGAAAATCGAAGCGCGCTTCTCCGGGCCAGATGCCACGGTGTTGCGGCAGCTCGCAGAACAGGCGCTGAACATTATGCGTGCGGATCCCGAGGCAATCGACATACGCAACGATTGGCGCTCGCCCGTGAAGCTGGTGTCGCCCGTGTTCAATGAGCAGGTAGGGCGTCAGTTGGGTATCAATCGGGAGGATTTAGCCGATAGCATGAAGTACGCCTTTGAGGGTATTGCTGCCGGGTCTTATCGAGACAGAAACCGCATGCTACCGGTGCGTATTCGCGCCGACGAGAGCGAGCGTCAGGATGTAGACGCCATACGTGATGTGCAGTTGTGGAGTGCCGTGCTCGGGCAGACAGTACCTGCTTCGGCGGTCATCTCGGGCTATCAGACCCAGTGGGAAAACGCGGTGCTCCGCGGGCGCGATCGCATCCCCACCATCATTGCTTCGTGCAACCCCGAAGGAGAGCTGGCGACGCCATTGTTCGAGAGATTGCGTCCGCAGCTTGAGGCCATTGAGTTGCCGCCAGGCTATGCCCTCGCTTGGGGTGGTGAGTACGAGGACAATGCGGATGCACAGGCGGGCCTCTCGAGTTCGTTGCCGGTCGGTATCCTTGCCATGGTGCTCACGAGTATTGTCTTGTTTGGCCGCCTGCGGCAGCCACTCATTATCTGGCTCACGGTGCCGTTGGCTGTGGTTGGAATCACGGCAGGACTGCTGGCAACTGGCGGCGCCTTTGACTTTATGTCGCTGCTTGGCGCTCTGTCTTTGGTGGGCTTGTTGATTAAGAATGCCATTGTGCTGATTGAGGAAACAGATCAGCAGATTGAGAGCGGTAAGGATCCCTATGAAGCCGTGCTCGACTCAGCTGTGTCGCGAGTGAGACCGGTGATTTTGGCCGCGGGAACAACGATACTGGGCCTTATCCCGTTACTTTCCGATGTGTTTTTCACCAACATGTCGATCACCATTATGGCTGGCTTAGGTTTCGCTTCCTTGCTGACTTTGACCGTGGTGCCCACGCTATACGCGGTGTTTTTTGGAATCCAACGCAAAGCTGAGAGTGAGCCCGCGGTGTGGATCGGACAGGGCCTCGCACAATCATCCAGACCTTAACCCGCGTCTGAGCTAGACTATGTGCATGGTTAAACTCTCTGTACTCGATCTCGCCAGTATTGGTGAAGGATTTACCCCGGCCGACGCGCTCGGCAATGCGCTCGACCTCGCACAGCATGCGGAAGCTGCCGGCTACCATCGTTTCTGGCTGGCCGAGCATCATAATCTTGCCGGCATCGCCAGCGCCGCCACCGCCGTGTGCATCTGTCATGTTGCCGGTGGCACCAGCACCATACGTGTTGGATCCGGCGGCGTAATGCTGCCCAACCACTCGCCCATGGTGATTGCTGAACAGTTCGGCACACTCGCCACGCTGTTTCCCGGACGCATCGATCTCGGCCTCGGCCGGGCGCCGGGAACCGACCAGCACACCATGCGGGCGCTGCGCCGCAGCCCCGACTCGTCGGAACAATTTCCGCAGGACGTGGTTGAGCTGCGTGCGTTGCTTGGCCCACCGCAGGAGCACCAGTCTCTCCACGCAATACCCGGCGAGGATACCAACGTGCCGTTATGGATACTCGGGTCCAGCCTGTTCGGTGCGCAGCTCGGTGCGATGCTGGGGCTGCCCTATGCCTTCGCGTCGCATTTTGCGCCGCAGGCGTTGCTGCAGGCAGTTAAAATCTACCGCGAGCGGTTCGAGCCATCAGCGCAGCTTACCGAACCTTACGTGATGGTCGGCTGCAACGTTATCGTTGCCGACACCGAGGACGAGGCGAAGCGGCTGTTCACCTCGTCGCAGCAGACCTTTACGCGCATGGTGCGCGGCGGCCGTGGCAAGCTGCCTCCGCCGATTGACGATATAGAAACCTTCTGGTCGCCTGCCGAAAAGGCACAGGTGTCATCGATGCTGGCGTGCTCGTTTTATGGATCACCAGAAACGATCCTGGCAAAACTCGAGCCATTGATCGAATCTACCGGCGCTGACGAGCTAATGGTCTCCGCTGCGATCTGGGACCACAAGGCACGCGTGCACTCCTTCGAACTGCTGGCAGAGGCGCTGGGACAGAAGACCAACGCGGGCGTATACCGGATCACGTTAAAGCAAGGTTAAGATTGAGCGTTTGAACAATTCGCAAACTTTACTATGAACGATAAAGCACCTGATTCTGGCTCTGCCACCACTGCGACTTTCGAGGAGACTGCGTCCGACGATGCTTCCGGGATGAGCGCATACGCCGACCAGGTACGTCTGCTATACAGCAATTCGCATACTGGCCTTGCGGTAAACGTACTGCTGTCTTTCACGATGACCTGGTTGTTGTGGGAGTCTGTTCCTCGCCAGATGTTGCTGATCTGGCTGGTTGTGCTCCTGGCACTAACCGCCGTTCGCGTGTTCTCTCTTCGACGTTTTATAGGCACCGCGCCGGGCGACCTGAAAATCCGTTCTTGGGGCCGCAAATTCCTGGTTTTTTCGACGATATCGGGCTTGGTCTGGGGATTGTCCGCTGCCTGGTTTGCGTCGCAGGTCGCAGCGGATTTACAACTCTTTCTGGCCTTTGCCGTTGGCGGAATGGCGAGCGGCGCGGCCGCAGTCCTCGGGGCCCAGAAACGCGTGTACTTTCCATATCTCTTTGGGATTATGCTTCCGCTCACTGTGTGGTTTTTCTGGCAGGAAGAATACCGCTGGCGAGGAATGGGACTGATGCTCGCGATTTATACGCTCGCTATGGTGATGACTGGATTCATCTATTGCAGATTGGTCGTCCAGTCCATATCCCTGGCCCAGCAGCTGAACGTGGAGAAACGCAGAGCCGAGTCCGCTAACAAGGCAAAATCGATTTTTGTGGCCAATATGAGCCACGAGATACGTACGCCGCTCAATGGCGTACTGGGTATGCTTGACCTGTTACTTGAATCCGGGATGAATGCCCGGCAGCAGCATCAGGCGCAAGTCGCAAAGCGTTCCGCAAAATCCCTGCTCGGGGTGATCGAAGACGTACTCGATTTCTCAAAGATCGAAGCTGGTCGTATGCAGATTTCTATTGGGGATTTTGACCTGCAAGCGCTCCTCGGCGAGTGCCATGAGCTAATGTCAGAACAAGCCCGGAGCAAGAATCTGCATATGCGCCTCTCAGCGCCTTCAGAGTCGTTAATGGTGCGCGGCGACTCGGTGAAATTGCATCAGGTTCTGGTAAACCTGATGAGCAATGCGATCAAGTTCACCGACGCGGGTGAAATTCACACGACACTGGAAATTCTGGATACGCACGAGGGTGGCAGAAGCATACGCTTTGCAGTCAAGGATTCGGGACGCGGTATCGACGCCGGGGATGTGCAGCGCATCTTTCGCTCCTTTGAGCAGGCGGATAGCAGCCGAACACGCCTGCACGGTGGAACCGGTCTCGGCCTTAGCATCAGCCGTCAGCTTGTCGAACTAATGGGTGGCAACCTTGAGTGCACAAGCCAGCCAGGTGTAGGCACTTGTTTCGAGTTTACACTGCAATTGCAAGACGCAATGGCGACACCAGAACCCAATCCCGTCGCCCATCCTCAGCCTGTCGTCGCGAGCGAAGCAACACAGGACCGGTCGAGACCTATCCTGTTGGTCGAGGATAACCGGGTGAACCAGGAGGTCGCGGTTTACGTTCTCGAAACACTCGGCTACGTCACCGAGGTGGCTGCCGACGGTCAGGAGGCGCTGGATTGCGTCCGCAATGGCGACTACGGATTGTTGTTTATGGATTGCCACATGCCCAACCTGGATGGCTTCGAAGCAACTCGAGCAATACGCAGTCTGGAGCAGGAACAAGGCAGACAGCCCTTAGCCATCGTTGCCATGACCGCAGACGTCCAACTTGGCGTTGTTGAGAACTGCCGTGCTGCAGGTATGGATGACTACCTCAGCAAACCCTTTGATATGGACTCCGTACGCTCAGCTGTAGAAAAGTGGTATCGGGGGTCGCCTGCGATACCGTCGATCTTGCCCGCGTCTTAAGGGTATCACCAAGTAGAGATTGGCCTTGTTCAATAAACCTGCCCGGGAATGCCTGCGAGCGCCACCGGGGCCTACCGGAGATCATTGTTTCGGTGCGCTGGCACCTCTGATCGGTAATGCCGGCGTTATTGGCGTGCTCGCATTGATCGGGTTGGCCGTTGTGTTTCTAGGCACCTCGCTACCGCAGGTCGAGGACTAAGCCAGCATTACTCGGGTCTCGCGTGCGCCAGCAAAGTATCCAGTACCACACGCCATACCACGGGATCCAAACCCATCGATAGATGCGTTGACTGCACTTCGTAGTGGGTGACCTGCGAGCTGTAGCGATCGATACACGCTGGCCAATCCACAATACTGTCGAGTCGGCTGAATATCGTTGCCATCGGCACGGCGATCGGCTTGCCCCTCTCGCGCTCGTCTACCCTGTTGAGAGCATCCCTGCGTTCAACTGCGTTCAGATTCTCGCCGGTCGATGTATAAACAGGGCCGCCTAGAATCGGGCTGCCGAAGGTCACAACGCAAGACACCGCATCGGGAATTTCCCGAGCGATCTCTCTGGACACGACGCCACCGAGGCTCCAGCCGACGAGGGCTACAGGGCAGCCTTCGTCTTCTGCCCGGCGGCTGACTATTGGCAGGAGCTTCTCGATATGCTCGCCGACGTTACCGCGATTAACCCCTCGCCCCCAATGTTTAGCGTTATAGCCCTTGCTCGCAAGGAATCGACGCAGGGGCTCCATACTCGACTGCGGGGTCTGCCATCCCGGGGTCAGCATCACGGGCTCCCCGCTTCCGCGTGGTGCTAGCGCCAGAAAGGGTGCTGCCAAGGCCAGATGCGCGGTCTCTCGGACGATACGCCATTCCTTGCGCAAATCAGGAAAGCCCAATGCCTGCGGTAGCGGCGCTTCTGGCGGATCCGCGTAGACGATGGGCTTGGTGTTCAACAAAGCGGAGATGCGGCTACTTATCATAGAGACCAAATGGCATCACAGGATTGGTTGATTGGCCTGAAAGCAACTTCCAAATCTCCCGGAGTGTCTTCAGGTACTTGCGGTAAGGCTGACAGCAATACAGCTTAACCGATTCCTGGCGGACAGTATCAGTTACGCTGCGCCCAAAGCGGTTTAGATGATAGATCGGTATGCGCACAATTGGGCAGCGCAATCACAGCGCCCGCGCTGCTTTATAGGGTATGAGCCGCCCCGGAGGTGCAGGAACAAGGGGGGTGCGTAAGTACAAGTCTGTCGTTCAGGCGCAGAGGTTTTTGGGTACCCACGGCGCTGAATTCAATTTGACCAACCTGGGCGGCCGCTTGAGGCGGGGAACCAGAATTCTCTGATCGGAAGTAGTTAATTTGTCAAAACCTGTTTCACCTATCGTGTCGCCCTAAAACCCATGCTAAAGTCCAACCCTTCTCAAAGAGAGTTGGGTGCTCGTAATGGTTTCGGATAAAGGCCGCAGAAAATTGCTTCAGGCATTGGGCGTGGCTACGACTGGAGCGGCGGTTCAAACCGGTCTGATACCGGCCAAATGGGTAAAGCCGGTCATTGATTCTGTGATATCTGGCGCCGCTGCGCAGCCACCGGCTTCGACGACATCTACGCCGACGCCGACGCCTACATCGACATCATCACCGACACCAACGCCGACACCGACATCGACGGTCACTCCGACGCCTACACCAACGCCGACACCGACATCGACGGCCACTCCGACGCCTACACCGACGCCGACATCGACGGCCACTCCGACGCCTACACCGACGCCGACATCGACGGTCACGCCGACGCCGACGCCTTCGTCGAGTGGGGTGCCGCCAACGCCAACTCCGACCAGCACACCGACCCCAACGCCCTCCTCGAGTGCGGTACCAACGCCAACTCCGACCAGCACACCGACCCCAACGCCGACGTCATCGGCTCCTCCAGGTGGGGGTTCTGGGCCAGATTCTGGTTTGGATGCCAACCCAATACCCGCGTCGCCCGGCGTCTTTACCGGGATCATTGCTGCGCTTACCGGTTGGTTGGGCGTCAAGGCGCTGCGCAAACGTGACGACGACGATCAATAAGCATCAGCAGAGTATGTGCATACCCTACTGACTGAGGGCATTGCATGATCTCCCCGACGTTTGTCACGGCTGAGCCGCCGCAAGAACCTGCTGCCGCCTACTCACGCTGGTTTACCGGTCTGGAGGCTATTGTTGCCAATGCACAGCATCTGTGCATCTGGCACGAGGGCCTGCCTGGCCGCGTTGCCCCCGCGCTAACATCCCTCTCTGGCAAGGTATTTTGGCGAGCCAAAAGTCCGCTGTGGCATGAGGAGACGGTGAACCACCTCGGCGAGCACCTGGATGCACAGATACTCTGGTCGTACCGAACGGCTCTTCAGGCCGTGGGTCTATTGAATGATGCGGTGCTGACCAATCCGTTTGCCAGTCAACGTTTCGTTTGGTTGTCCCCCGATCTTCTGGCGAGTATGGGTAACAACGCGAGCCAGTGCTGCGACTCGCTGCAGTGGTTTGCGCAGCGCAGCAGCGGTTTCTTTTACCTTCGCCAGCGGGATGCTGCGGAAGAATGTGATCAGGAAGCCAGTGTAGTCAGGGCGGTGCGCTCTGCCGACCTGCTTATCGGCGACGGTGACACGCTTAATCGCATAAACGCCATGTACTGGCACCTCTACGATACGCAACTGAGTGCCGCTCGACTGCCAGAGCTCAATCAAGTGTTCGTGTCTATCGCCGATGGAATCCGCGAAAAATCCTCGTGGTTTATGCTCGACGATGGCGCCATGTCTGCGCAGTTTCTTGCCCGAATCCATGTTCGCGACACCGTCGTACACCGCGGAGTAGCGCTGACTGATGACTGAAATGTCTGGCCTGACCCTCGTCACGGCGCTATTGGATCTGGGCCGGGGTGATGCAGAGTGCATGGGAGCCGATAACACGCGGTCTCCCGAGGCCTATTGGGGCTGGCTGCTCGAACTGCTCTCTCTTCCTTTTAAGATTGTGCTGTTTGTCGACGAGCCTACGCGTCTGGGCGTGCTCAAGTGCCTCCACGACGCATCAATCGGTGATGAGCTACTCGGTCGGGTGGAATTTCGCTCGCTGTCGACGGCGGATCTGGAAAGCGACTTCGAATACTTCTCCGATGTTACGCGTCTGCAGTCGAGCGCAGCCTGGGTGCGACGTGCCTCGTGGCTGAAAGATAGCCCTCAGGCGCGTCTACCGCACTACAATCCGCTGGTAATGAGCAAAATGCGGTTGCTAGCCAGGGTGGCGGCGAAGGCGCAGTCTCCACAGGAACACTTCTTCTGGTGCGACGCCGGACTCACCCGCACTTGCCCCAATATGGGGTCCGCAGGGGCCTGGGGAACCTTTCTGGAACAGCGCCTTGACCGCTTTCTGGTGGTTTCATTTCCCTATGAGTCTGGACAGGAAATCCACGGCTTCGCCCGCCCGGGCATGGCGCAATTGTGTCGAACGGATCATGTCTCTTTTGTGGTACGAGGCGGTTTTTTTGGCGGCCCCGCAGAGGCAGTGCACGATGTAGCAGAACACTACGAAGGCCTTCTTGCCGAGGCATTTGCCGGCGGTGACATGGGCACCGAGGAAAACGTGCTCACAGCACTGGCTTATCGGTACCCGGAAAAACTGGCGCGCTATGAACTCGCGGGTGACGGTCTGATTTGGCCGCTCTTTTCAGCGCTGAATGAGCGTCGAGTGCCCCTGGTAGTTGCGGATCGCATCAGCGGTAATGCACCAGCCCCTGTTGCGAGTGTACGCGGATCGACTGCCTCGGCCAGATTGCCCACGCGGCTGGACGTTGCGATTCTCACCTTTAATAGCACGGAACAGCTGCAGCTGCTCATCGACAGCTGGGAAGGCGAATTTGCCAGCGTTGAACGGGTTACGGTAATCGACAACAGTACCTGCCGGGAAACAGCAGCGGCCAATTTGAGCCTGTGTCTGGAGCGTGGCTTTAATCACATCGCCGCGGATAATGTCGGCGTGTGCGGAGGTCGCCAGCGTGCGGCCGAGGAATTTGCCGAGAGTGACGCCAGTCACCTCCTGTACCTAGAGGACGATATGCTGAAAAGCTCGTCGCCTGGCTACTGTCGCAGCGGTTTCCCCACTACCGTCGATGCACTGGTGCAGCGTTCGCTTGCAGCCGCTGTCGAGGGCGAACTGGAGCTCCTCAAACTCTGCTATAGCGAACTCTTCGGCACTCACGAGCGGCAATGGGCCTGGTGCAATATGTCACCGTCGCGACAGCGGCAGCTGCATCCCGCTTTGCCAGCGCCGCATCCGCCCGTAGAGGATTCCCAGCTGCCGCGCACACGAGTTGAAGCCATCAGCTCGCTGCGCGGACTTCCCGTCGCACGAGGCGACGCGCATTACTCAAATTGGCCTCACCTTATTAGCCAGGCGGGAAACCGACATCTTTTTCTTGAGCCCACTTGGGAGACGCCTTATGAGCAGGACTGGATGGTCAGGGCCTACGAGCTGCAGCTTTGTGGTCAATTGCCTTCGGGGGTGCTGTTGGCATCACCAATAAATCACTGCCGAGAACATTACTATGCCGCGGCCGAACGCGTGGAGCACCGATGAGCTCCCGAATCTTTATTAGCATTGCTGCCTACCGCGAGCACGACCTTGAGAATACGGTTCTCAACGCCCTGCAGAGTGCCGATCATCCCGAGCGCTTGCGTTTTGTAGTGTGCTGGCAGCGCGCGCCGGACGAGTGCCTTGAGCATTTACCGGCAATGGAGCAGGTAGAACTCATTGAGATTCCCTGCGCGGACAGTCGCGGAGTGTGTTGGGCCCGGCACCTTATCCAGCAGCGCTTCGCAGGTGAGGAGTTCGCCATGCAGTTGGATGCGCATCACCGTTTTGTAGCGGGTTGGGACGTACTACTGGTCGACATGCTGGAGCAGTTGGAAGCACAGGGAGTCGCCAGGCCCCTGCTCACAAGCTATCTTCCTGGCTTCGATCCCGCGGACGATCCAGGTGCGCGCTGTCTGGAACCCTGGTTGCTGGGTTTCGATCACTTTGACAGCTCCGGCGTGCTGTTGCTGGCGCCATACACGAGTGAGCAAAACCTGAGTTCCCCTGCGCCCACGGCGTTTTGGTCGGCACATTTCTCGTTCTCACGCGGCAGCTTCGTCACCGAGGTTCCCATAGACCCCAAAGGCTACTTTCACGGGGAGGAGATCAGCACGGCAATTCGCGGTTGGACACATGGCTACGATTACTACTGTCCACATCGACTGGTAGCCTGGCATGAATATTCCCGTCGAGGCCGCGTGTGCCATTGGGATGATCACAATGATTGGGGGCTGCGGAACGGTCGCGCTATTCGGCGCTTCAATACGCTCTTGGGTGTCGATGGGCTGCAGGGCTCAGAAGACTTTGGCGAATACGGTCTTGGCGATCGACGCACCCTGTCGGAGTACGAGCGTTTTGCCGGGGTAGAGTTCTCGGGCAGACGCGTATGCCGCAGTACCCTGGAGCATCGTCTACCTGGCGTCGTTGAAAACGGTGCTACGGAGTCCCAGGAGTATCTCATTAGTATGAGTCGGCATGTTGAGCTTCCCATGGCGCTGCTTCGGGATCCGCAGTTGCAGTTTGTGGGCCTATTCGCGAACGACGCAAACGGCGAGGAATTACACCGCCGCGATGTGGGACCCGAGGAAATTAACGCGGTACTGCGCGAAGCGAATACTGGGGATAGTTTTGGGTTTCTGTTCAAGCTTTTTTGTGTAGAACCGCCCGCCACGCTGACTATTTGGCCGTTCTACCGAAATCAGGGTTGGGCTAGGGCTGAGGTTAATCCCTGGTGAAGCGGTCCCGTGACGGCAAGCCGCGCAAGAAATAGCAAGCAAACATATCACGCAAGCTGAGGACATTATTCATGAGTGTAATTCTGGATGAAGACAGCATCCTGATACCCAACACCCAGTGGACGGCCATGTACGTGGAAGACGAGCTGGTGCTCTTTGACGAAGACCAGCAGCAGACCATGTACTTGAACCCCACTGCATCGCTCGTATGGCGGCTTCTTGATGGCAGTCGAAGTTGCGGAGAACTCAGGGAGCTGTTGACAGAAGCCTATGATGATCCGGAGCCCATCGAAATACAGGTATTACAGGTTTGTCAGCAGATGCTGGACGACAGCATTGCGCTGGTCATTGAGTAAGCGCTCAACTGATGATTAGCCGATACCGACTGTCTACCAAAACGTTTGAAGTTGCCTGTGACATTACCGTTCCTCTTGGCTGGCATACCCTGGGCATGCTGGTTAGCAGCGAGACTGAAGTTCACTCGCACTACCGCGCCTATTCTGCTCGGCGCAGCGATTCGCAATTCTGCGTGGTTATGCGCGACGACTGGCTTGTGGACGATGCCCTTGTCCCTGCCGATATAGAGGATTGTCTATTGGGTGATGTCCTTGTCGGTCTCGGATGCGAATTACCTGCAATCCTTCTTTGCCGTGGGACCGTTTGTGCGCTTGAGGACACTGCCATTTTATTTGTAGATACACGCAGATGGCCGCGCGAAAATGGTGAATTTGTAGTGTTCAATAGCCAAGCTGGTTACCTGCAGTGTTTAGGACCTGAAAGCGCGCCCGGTGAGTACTTTCGCGAGGTTGTTATCTGTCAGTTGGTGGATATGGATATAGGCGCTGCGCCCTGCATCGACAAGGTAAGCAAGGCGCGCCTGCTGGCTCATTGGATGGCTGCCGAGATGGCCAGAGGTGCTCAAGCTGGGCGTCGTGCTGCTGATCTCGAGGCGGTCGTGCAGCGCGCGAGCCATTTTTTCCTGGCGCGTATGCGCTTCGGTGACGACCCGACGTGGTGCCTCGACGCTCTCCGTACACAGTTAGGCGCTTGCGAATGAGAATTTTCGTACAGATTGCGGCTTATCGGGATGCTGAGCTGTGTCCCACGCTGCACTCTATGTTCGACAATGCCGCCGACCCTGACGCGATTTCCGTAGGTCTTTGTTGGCAGTACGCCGATGACGAGGACCTCGGAGACTTTGCCGTGGATCCTCGTATCCGTCGTGTCGGTGTTCCCGCAGTAAAAAGCCGCGGCGTGTGTTGGGCCAGGAGTATCACCCAGGCTCTCTACCAGGGAGAGGAATTTACTCTACAGCTGGACTCCCACCACCGCTTCGCGCCCGGTTGGGACCGGACGCTTATAAATGCCTATGAGGCACTGCGTCTCGAGGGTATCGAAAAGCCGATTATCACCGCTTATCTGCCACCCTATGAACCGGGTGTCCCGCAGGAGGAGTGGAGTACGCAGCCACTGCGCATCAGTTTTGGTGGATTTACCCAGCACGGCCCATGGGCCGTAAAATCTGAGTATGTGGAAGAGCCCGAATTGAGTTCTCTGGAGCCGGCGCGATTCCTGTCGGGACACTTTCTTTTTGCGGAGGGCAGCTTTTGCAAGAACGTCCCCTACGATCCTCATTTGTACTTTTTTGGGGAGGAGCAGAGCCTTTCAGTCCGCGCCTACAGTCATGGCTATCGTTTTTTCCATCCGTTGTTTGTGTGTTGCTGGCATCACTATGGGCGCACAGCCATGCCAAAGCACTGGTCAGACGACAGCCAGTGGTGGGCCAAAAATGAACGCAGCCTCCGACGCTACAACACGTTGCTGCGCGATGCGCATTCGACCACCTCGCAGCAGACTCATGGACTGGGTACGGTGCGATCACTCGACAGCTATGCGGCCTACACGGGCGTGGACGCTGCGACGCGGACTGTATCGACCAGCGCCCTGCGCGGTGGACCTGCTCCGGCAGATGATCCCTCAGAACCCGAGGCACGGCCCTACAGTGCCCTTCGCGTACCGGTCGATGCCAGGGACTTCGCGCTTGATGGGGAGCGTTTGTCTTTCGTCTATGTGGGCGCCCACGATGACCAGGGGAGGGAGTTGTTCCGGCATGATCTGACCGGCGGCCAGCTTAAAACCGCTCTTCGGGACGGTTACGTGGACCTCGACTTTGAGGCGTCGAGTCGCTATGTATCCTGGACTGTCTGGCCCCATGCAGAGAAGCTTGGCTGGCTCGAAGCCAAGCGGATCCCGGTGTACTGGTAGGCTGTTCTCAGAAGCAGCTGCGTACGGCGTCTAGCGCAATAATCCCCGGCTGCGGCCACTTGTAGTGATTGAGGTAGTGCCGGTACGCGTTCGCTGCGACCGCATTGAGGTAGTCCTCTTCGCCAATGACCTCGCGGAGCCGCGTACCCAAATCACGGGCGAGCTTGGCCGGGTCCTGCGGATGCCAGGGTTTAAAGCACTCTGGGTCATGCAGATACTGCTCCGTACCCACAAAGTCGACAGGTATGTAGCAGTCATCGGGTATCGGATACATAAGCTCACAGCTAAAGCGCGGGCGCAGTACCGGGATGCCCATAGCGAAACATTCGATGTCACGATGACACATGTCTCCCGCGCCAGGAACCGACAGTGCAACGCGGTAGCCCAGGAGCTCGGCGAAGTAATCTGTCTCGCTGAGCTTATTGTTAGCGGTGAACGTACCCATGTTTACCGCAAAATCATTGTCGCTCTGTAGTGTCTCCAGGCACTCGCGCGCACGATTTTTCACGCCCCGAAAGTAGGCCTTTGGAATAGTTCCTGCGGGGTCGAAGGTCGCCTCGACGACATCCAGCCCTGCCCATGTTTCCGGACGAAACATCCAGGGGGAGATTTTCTCTTTGACCACATTCGCATCGTGCTTGCAAAATTCGTCTCTTCGAAGCAGGTGGTCGACCTCGATAGCGAGATGTCCGTTGAAGTGGGCACTGCACAGTCGCTTCAGCCGCCACAGGTCAAATCCATAGGTGCGAAAGAGATCCATGGGCCGATAATGGCTGGTGAAAATCTGAAACTCGCCGGTCTCCAGGTCCTCCAAAGCTAGCGAGTAGGGGTGTACAGTGATCTCACTTCCCTGCGAACAGTGATACTTGGGGAAAGATGTACTGGTGCAACTTGCATGTGAACGCGCATAGTCAATGGCGTAATGACTTTCAAGAAACTGTCGGCACAGCGCCTGGCTGAATTGCGAAAACCAGGATGTATGGTGCACGCTAGGTAAATACACTCTAAGCGATTTCATGCCGGCCTAATCTGTGGATATAATGATGGGCGAATAGTATATCCAAGATGCGTGGCATTGGTTCGACGATGCCGCCATACCGATAGCCGTAGCACCTTGCAAATTGCGTCGTGGAAGCGCGCGCCTGGAGGCTGCCCTGGCGCCCAGCGACTCCGGAGATTGACGATAGATACCCTGGATTGGTGACGATGGTTAGTGCTGATGAAGATCCCGGAGCGTCGGACGAACACAGTGGCTCTATACAGGTCCAGGAATCGCCGCTTTCGGGCTTTTGCGAATATGACGGCATTATGGCGATGCAGAACGCGGCAGTTTTTTCAGTGTTTCGCGAGTTTTTGCGGCTGACACGGCCTGCACGCATATTGGAGATAGGCACTGCCCACGGCGGCCTCACGTTGTTCTTGCGTCACACCCTCGATGAGCTGGGTCTATCTGCCTCGACTATCAGGACCTGTGATCTGGTCTCCATAGCGAGCCACTCGAGGCTGCGCGCGACGGCGGGCATCGAAGTGCTGACGCAAAATTTGTTTACCCACTCTTATAAGGGCATTCGTCAACCCCAGCTTGTTTTTCCCTTCCTGCGTTTGCCGGGAAGGGTGGTTGTGCTTTGCGATGGAGGGTCGAAGCCGGACGAGTTCCGCCTGCTGGCGCCCCATCTAAAACCCGGCGATGTCATCATGGCGCACGACTATGCCCCAGATCGTCGCTACTTCGAAGAGCACATTTTGAATCGGCATTGGAATTGGCTGGAGATCCAGGACGATGATGTCGCTGAGGTCTGCTTAGCCTCGAATCTTGAACCGTTCATGCAGGAGGCTTTCCTGCCGGTGGTTTGGTTGTGTCGCCAGCGTGGTGAACCCAGAAATCGTTGACTGGGAGTTGATTGTGGCTGATTGTGGTTGACGATCACTGTATCGACGACACGGTAAGTATCTGACAAACAATCCGCCTGTCTGGTGAAGAATGCCCGTTCAATTGACCCTTTGTTGCAGATGTTTACGCAGAATAGTTGACTCAGGTTAAGCGCAGTTTTTTTCAGAATAATGTCGTGCTGTTCTCCCGGTCAGGGCGGAGCATTAATACTGATTGCGCTTAGGTCGTGATGGCCTACACTATTTCTTAGATCAGGCGTCTTAGTTGTGCCATCAGTAGATGGCCTGTCATCACTGCTCTCCTGGAAGATCAACTTAAAAAGAAGATCATCACCATGCGCAGAGAATTACTCTTTACCGTCTCTATTCTGCTTTTAACTTCTCTGCCGGCTCCGCTACTGGCGCAGGAAATCTCCGGTGCGTCTAAGGCCGTCCAGGCAAGAGCCCGGATCGTCCAAGCGCGCGGTCAGGATGCCCAGGTTGACTATCGCGCGCTGACAAGATTCGGTCCCTGGGATGACAGGAATTATTCCGTCACAAGTGCGGACCTCGCATTACTGCCACCAAACGATCAATACCTGGCCGACGTGCCCGCGTTTTTCAAGGTGTTTTTGCGCAAAGAGCAACCCGGTCTCGGCGATTACTATCCGCGATCAGCGGCGCAGTACTTTCGGATACTGCACGGCGGCCTGACCGTCAACAACCGTTTGTTCCGCGAAGGTCTGGGCATCGGCTACCACCCCGAACCGACTGACGTTGTCGCCAGTCGCGAGTCGTCCAAGGCGGCGGAGAACGAGGCGGGCCTGCAGCTCAGTGTTGCGGGCAACGAGGTTGCGATTGAATGCAATCCGACCAACAGCCTCGAATGTGTAGCAGGCTCCAACACCATGAACGGTCAAACCATGTACTGGTCTGCCGATGGTGGGGCAACCTGGAATTTCTCACAGACGAATGCATTGAGCTGCTGTGACCCGACTATCGACTGGTCTAGCGATGGTGCGCGTGTTTACCAGGCCGACCTGAGCTCCACACTCGGTGTACGTTGGGCTGTATCTACCGACAGCGGCCGCACATGGGGGCCCATGCGGTCGCTAACGACAAGCGGTAGCGACAAAGAATTCCTGCACGTAGACCGTTCGCCAGACTCGCCAAACCGCGACAACATCTATCTTACGTACCACAACGCCAACACCATGCAATTCGCACGTTCTACGAACCAGGGCAGGACGTTTCAAACGCCTATTTCCTTCCCTGGGGAGCCGCGTGGAATTGGCAGCGATATTACGACCGATGCGGCAGGCAACATCTACTACTTTTACCCGGCTATCGGTGGAGAAGGCATTCGATTACTGAGATCTACCGACGGCGGCGCCACTTTCGGTCCGAGCACGCGGGTTGCAGCGCTCAATGGCCGATTCGACTTCCCGATACCAGCAATGGAGACTCGCGAGGCTTTTATCTACGTGTCTGCCGACGTGAATAAAACGACCGGCGATATTTTTGTCGCCTGGACCGACGAAGCGAATGACAGTGCCGGCGGTGGGACCGGCTCCGCTGCGAACAACCACGCGTGGATTCAGGTAGCGAAGTCCACGAATCAGGGCGCCACCTGGACGATCCTGCGGCATCCGCACAATGCGAATGACAGCCTGAGTGCCACGCCCATAGATCGCTTTCATCCCTGGATAAAAGTGGGTGAGGACGGCGTCGTGCATATCGCCTACTACGATACGCGCCACTCGACCAACCGAACCGGAGTGGACTTCTACTACACACGGTCCACCAATGGCGGAATGAGCTGGGAGCCGGAGCAACGCTTCTCCACAGAAACCTCGCCGAACCTGCCGGACGGTCAGGAATGGGGTGACTACAACGCTTTATCGGTTGTGCTGGACTCGGTCGTCCTCGGCTGGACCGATAACCGGGCGTCAAACAACCCGCCCGGTTCCTCCGACAAGGTGGCTATGGCGGGCAGAGACGACCGCGTGGCAACCCCGGTAGACGCATTTTCGACTGGCGCGAACGGCGTGCGTGGGTTTCACTTCGAGTTTGGCGACCAGCACCGTTTCTATCTCGAGAGCGTGTATCCGACCACGGTCAACGGGAGATTGACCTATGCCTGGGACAATGTCCGGGATCCTGGTCCATCAAGATTCATAAGACGACTCAACGTCATGAATCAGTCGAGCTTGCCGATTAACTTCCGGCTCAAGGTCAGCCCTTTATCGCTCGGTAATATCCAACATAGCGTGGAGCTAGATACCACAGACTCTGTCGCTGCAAACCGTAAACATGGATTTCACTTTGAGCGACAAGACCGGCACGAGTTCTATCTCGTAAGCGTCTATCCCACTACCATCAACGGAAGGGTCGGCTACGAGTGGGACAACGTTCGCGACCCGGGAGGCTCCGCCTTTATCAGGAGACTCAACGTTATCAACAAGTCGAACTTCCCGGTCGACTTTAAACTCAAGGTCGTAAAGGTTCTCGATCCACCGGCTCCAGGCAGCGTGGTGCTACCTACGTTTAATGCTGGCCTGGTAGCGACCCCCGCACTGGAAGAGACCAGTAGTGTGGCCGCGAATGGCAAGCATGGATTTCACTTTGAACGACGAGACCGGCATCAGTTCTATCTAGTTAGCGTCTACCCCACTACCGTCAATGGGAGGGTCACCTACGAGTGGGATAACGTCCGGGACCCAGGAAGTTCCTCCTTTATCAGAAGGCTCAACGTCATCAACCTGTCGGACTTCCCGGTCACGTTTAAGATCAAGGTCGTCGGGGTCGTCCCAAGAGCCCCGCTTGTGAATCAGTTACCGTAGCCCTTGCACCGTTATCAGAAAATCAGGGCCCGTTGTGTTCTCGAATGGGCCCGGATCAATAATTCACCGGGCACTGAACTCGCCGAGGAAAGTATGCACATAGCACGGCCATCATTACTTGAGTTGACTATAGTCACTATCGTGGTTTTCTCCGCGATCTCCATGTCGAGCGGTGCAATGGCACAAACCTATCTGACCGGCGCGGAAAAGAGCATCCAGGATGTTGTAAAAGTGTCTCAGGAGAAAGGCGTAGACCCAAGGGTCGATTACAGCTCCCTGACCCAGTACGGTCCCTGGGACGATCGGAATTACGCCGTCACTCTGGAAGACTTATCGCTGCTTCCTGCGAAAGACCAGTATCTGAGCAATGTGCCGGTTTTTTTCAAGACTGAGTTGCGCAAAGAGCAGCCGGAGCTCGGGGATTTTTATCCTAGATCAGCGCTGCAGGCGTTCCACATTCGGCACGGCGGGCTGGTTGTCAATGGTCTCTTGTACAAGAACGGCGTGAGCGAGAAATTCGTTCAGCCACCGCAACATCGAAGACCTTCCAGCTGAACGAGGTATCCCTGTCAGCAGTGAATCGATCTGCTTGTGGTGTACGCAATTTGGTGCCACGGATGCACGCTGCTTGAAGCGGAAGCAGCGAGTGCTTCGTACGGGCTCCTGACTGCGCATCGAGCGACGTCCGGATCTGTTCCTCAGGTTGCGGTGGTCTTCCACGATGCAGTTACACACGCAATGCATGAACTGCGGGCGACTGTAACCCACAGTCCCCAAATCGGTTGATCGCAGCTATAAAAACCCACTAAAAAATATGATGATGTGGCCGGCAGCACGTGAACCTACGACCAATCGACTATGAGGACCATCGTCAGGCTCCCGTATATTTGGCCACTACCCTCAAATAGAGGAGCCGGAGCGGGTCTTGCAGCTATAATCATAACTCAGTGCTGGCCGGCACAACTTCCCCCAGCCGACCCCTTAAACCAACCAATAAGACGAAATTTGTGCAGATCCCTGAACTCAACCATCAAGTACAAGGTCTCGCGGATTCGCTCAGTAACGAATTCGAGCGCGCCAAACCCTTCAAGCATCTGACGTTGCAGAATTTTTTTGAGGAATCGTTCCTTCTTGAATTGACGGCGGAGTTTCCCGCTTTTGATAGAACTGACTGCCTCAACGAAAATGGTGAACCGGGCCTCAAGGGTGTTTATTCAAATATTGCGGACTTGGGTGGTTCCTACCGGCGGTTGGACTTGCTTATACAATCCCCCGACTTTCTGCGTTGGTTGTCCGCCTGCACCGGTATTAATGATCTCCTATACGACCCATTCTATTTCGGTGGCGGCACGCACGAAAACCGCTCCGGCCAAGATCTGGATCTGCATATCGATTTTAATCTGCACCCACTTACCAATTGGCATCGTCGCCTGAATCTGATCGTGTATCTCAACGAGGAATGGGACAAAGAGTGGGGCGGTAATCTGGTGCTGCGAGCTAATCCCCGGGATCCGAATTCAAGCGCTGCGAGCGTGATACCACAACTTAATTGTTGTGTGATATTTGAAACAACTGAATCGTCCTGGCATGGGTTCGAGCGGATTCAGACGCCCGTCGAGAGCCTCGGTCGCAAATCAATCGCCTTGTATTTTTATACCCGGGAACGTCCTCAAGAACAGCTTGCTGACCCACATTCAACGATTTATATCGAATCGCCGCTGCCCGATTACATTGTGCCCGGGTATGTCTTGAAGCAGGAGGATGTCCATAGCTTGGGATCATTGCTTAAGCGAAGAGATGATCACCTCGATCGTATTTACCGCGAAAATCAGAGACTGCAAGCCCTACTGGACGTCTGGCGCAATCGCTTTTTCGGCTCCAGGTTGATAAATATTATGCGTTGGTGCCGCTATAAGTACATGCTATGGAAGTTGAAATAGGCAATTGGGTATCGCCAAGCTAGCAGAGCGAAATGGCTGAACTTGGCGCATGAATACTTATAAGCGCTACCAGTTCCCTGGTGGCCATGCTGCGGTTAGTGATATTGGATTCCCCTGACCTATCCCCCGATATTAACGCCATGAACACGATGAGATTTCCAGCTAACCTAGCACGATGGAGATTTCACAATGAAGAAGCGATACACCGAAGAACAGATTATTGGCGCTATCAAAGAGCATGAAGCAGGCGCTAAAG
>JBGCDU010000009.1:0-623077 GCA_045105635.1 Congregibacter sp. | reverse complement strand
GTAGACGTACGCGTTGGAACAGACGGCTCTGATCTTTCACACTCCATGCTATGGCACGCGCAGACGACAGCAAACTCTTACCAGGCGGCAAATTCATTACCATCCCCCGTAGGCCGAGCAAGTTCGGCAGCCCCTATTTTTACATCAGTAAACAACAATAGCCCACGCAGGTGGGAAAGGTTACTCGATTGGCAAGACATCGCGTCTCTACTCGGAGTCAGCGCTGTGCGAAGTTGAAAAACCTGAACGCTTGACGCGACAGCGGCCACTGCCGCACTGGCGACGATGCTGACCAGGACACCGCCGTCATGAGCACTGAATTCCTCCTCACTTCACTCGTTGTTGTACTTATTCCCGGCACCGGCGTGCTCTACACCATTGCCACAGCGTTGTTACTGGGCAGGCGCGCAAGCTTTTATGCCGCCGTGGGCTGTACGATGGGGATCGTACCGGAGCTTTGTCGCGCTCGGAGCGCGTCTGGCGTTCGCGTCGCGGGATTCCTAGCCTGGATCGATCTGATGCTGGTTTGGAGCGGGTCGCCAAGGCCAATGGCTTCTCTCTCCACGCCGGGGTCAGCTGTGGGGGGAATCAGAAAGACAAGCGTGAGCGCTTGTGTCGGTATATTTCCCGACCGACCGTAACAGTTCCCCAACTTTCACTGAGCGCCACAGTCAAAGTGGTTTACACCCTGGAGACACCGTGTCGGGTTGGGACTACGCAGGTGGACTTCATTGCGAGCTAGTCTGGCAACCATGGTGGTGGTGCGATGCCGTTGATGTCGGTCCGTACTTCGATGACCGCCGGCCTTCGTGCAGAAACAGCCCGGTCAAGCGCATTGCCAATATCGCTGGGCTTTGTCACCTGAATACCCAAAGCGCCCATCGATTCGGCAATTTTCGAGAAGTCGACGTCGCTCAGTTTCCACATGGAATCGCACGCAGTAGTGGGCTCACCGAAGACCCATTCGTTTAGTTCCTTTTCCTGATTCAGCGACGCATTGTTATTGATAATGAACACTGCGGGAATATTGCATCGGACTGCAGTCTCAATTTCGCTCAGATGATACCAGGCACCACCATCACCAATAAAGCAGACTACCGGCCGATCAGGTGCGGCGCACTGCGCACCGATGGCCGCGGGGATACCCCAACCCAGGGAGCCAGCGCAGCGGATAAAGGATTGCTCTGGATACTTGAGATCAATCATTGTGCCAGTCCAGATCCCGGCATGACCTGTATCTGAAACCAGGATGGAGTCAGACGGTAAATTATCGGTAAGCTCCTTGCACAGGCGTTCAGGGCGCATTGGCAATGCTTCTGAATTGTAGTGTCCAGCCGCGTTGGCCTTCCACTCTGCGACGTAACCCTGTACGGTCGAAACCCAGTCGGGATGAGAGCCACTCTCTGCCATGCTGGTCATAACTTCCAGAGTTGCACGCACGTCCCCCTGTAGTCCTGCGCTCACCGGGTAGGAGCGGCCAATCTCAGCCGGGTTGATGTCGAGTTGAATCACTTTTGTGCCCGGCGTCGGCACCCGCCATTCATGTGTAACCTGCCCACCTGTATGGCTGCCAATAAAAAACACAATATCCGCTCCCGCAACAGACCGACTGGCGCAATCACGAGAGTAAGCGCCCGGGACACCGACGGCGAGCGGATGCTCCGCCGGGAACATTGCTTTGGCGTTTAATGCTGTCACGACCGGAATGTTGAGCTTCTCGGCAAAGGCGATCAGCTCTTCACTCGCGTCAGACGCCGTGACGCCCCCGCCAGCAACAATGATTGGCTTTGTGGATGTCGCCAACATGCCCAGAGCCTGTTTAATTGACGATTCATCAGCGACCGGGCGGAATGGGGGTACTTGCGTAAAGGGTTCTTCCACAACCACGTCCAGGTCGGCCTCTGCGCGCATGATCTCGTTACCATCAATCCCAACGAGGTCTAGGTGGGTCGGCCCGGGTGTTCCGGACGTTGCCTCACGGAAAGCCTGCCGCAAGAACAAGGGAAACTCCTCGATGGTTGTCACTTCTGTGCTGAACTTGGTAACCGCCTGAAACGACGCGCGATGATCAATTTCCTGGTAAGCATTGCGGTGCTTCTGGCTCTGGGGCACCCGGCCAGTAAGCGCTATCACAGGGGAACAGCCTAGGTAAGCGTCTTGCAGACCCGCAGCCAAATTAGCCGCACCAACTGATTGCGCGCCACAAACGCCAGCGCTGCGACTCACCCGGCCGTAACCATCAGCCATATAAGCCGCTGCAATCTCCGAGTGGGCCATGATTCGCGCGATGCCCAGTTCTTCCAGATGTGGCATGGCGTGCACTACTGAAACCGGCATAAAGAAGTAGTGCGATACCCCGTAGGCTTGCAGTGTTTCGGCAAGAAATCTTGCCCCGGTCTTCTTCGGCATGAGTTTTAATCCCGTTGATCGACTAGTCCAAAAAGTATACATAAAGAAGCAAGTGAGAACCGCATGGCATAAGCTGCCGCGTGCACCCGCTCAGGAATGAACGGATTTGAATGGCATGCCCAACGCCGCGGGCTGGATTTTCGGGTCAATAGCAGGGAACGTCAACAGTTCAGCAAGTCCCATCAGCAGAATCAGCGAGGGGATCTACTCTCAATAGGCCGTTTATGTTTCCTATCCTTTCGTTTTAAAGCAGTACTTGCATATCCTGGGTTTCGAAGAGGTGTTGGAGGTGCTCAAAGTGTCATCCAAAGGTCTCGAGCAGTATATATCGCGTATTATTCTCGCAAAGTCATCCGGTTTGCTCCAGCCCAGGCTGGCATAGGCAGCACGTAAATGGTGTAGGGGAAAATGCCCTGAAACAGTGATGCCGTAGCCAAAGGAATCATCATCAACGCTGCTGGGGGTGTTGAGGCCCATTGCTCCGTTGGCGATCAATATCCCGTCGAGCTCTGCCACACTGTTATTGGTCACATCCTCAAGATAGTCGGTCTGGCTCAGGTTGCCGCTTACTTTCAGGCGCACAAATGGACGTGGGCGTTCAAGGACATCAGGATGAATGTGCCGTCAGACATGCGGCCAGTGCTAGTGCGGAACGTCATTGCCCTTACCCCCGAAAAGGTGGCTGTGCCACCGCCACTTGTTATTGGTTTTTTCGCGTATTTCGTTATCGCGTGTTTCCCGATCTGCCGTAGTAAATATAGACCAAGTCGAAGACCCTGCAACATTGAGAACAGTGGCGCTCGCAAGGCATAAGGATTGCTCGGGGACGCTTCAAGTCGGATGGATCACTCTACGTCGAGCCAGTTTCGCGTCGACAGCGTGTTTGCAAAGACCGTGGGCAGGCCGTGAGTTCGATGCCAGGGAGAAAGCCCGGCAATCCGCAGCAGAACGGGCGCCACGAGCGCATGCATCTCACGCTGAAAAAAGAAGCCACCAAGCCAGCCTCCTTCAACTTCTTACAGCAGCAGGGTCGCTTTGACGACTTCATCGAGGGTTACAACCAGGATCGTCCGCATCCGGCACTTGCGGGGCAATACCCGGCAGAGGTGTACACACCATCCGCCCGCGAATACTTCCATCCTGAGCCCGCTGAGTACCCCTTTCACGACCGGGCAATTCAAGTGACCCAGAGTGGTCGGATTTGTAGAGGCCGACGCAAAGTCAACTTCAGTACCGTCTTTGCAGGTCAGTATGTAGGTATTCGTGAGATCGCTGACGAAATTTGGCTTGTCAGCTTTATGGATTATGACTTAGGATTTTTTGATCAGACCGAGAACCGCGTGGTGACTGTGGGGCACAACCCCTTCGCTCCACTGACTAGGTAAAACTGTTACCTATGTGCCAAGAAAGCACCACTGGTTTTTGGTAGGACCAGGCGGATTCGAACCGCCGACCTCTACCATGTCAAGGTAGCGCTCTAACCAACTGAGCTATGGTCCTGGAGGGGAGGCGGATTATACGGGCGCTCTCCCCGCATATTCAACTGCGATCTTGGCAAAAATGCAGCAGACAAGCGCATTTGTGGGCATCTCTCGGAGCTACTCAACCGTTGCTACTGCGGTAAGCGTGGACAGTAGCGCTCCAACGGGAAGTGAAAAGCACTCCAACAGTCAGCAGCAGCTGCGGCAAATCAAAGCTGGACGTCGTTCGCGAACCGCTCTTTCGCATGCTTTGCCACTGCACCCTTTGCCAAAAATTTAACCCGGTGCCACTGGCCGATATAGCGATTTTCGTGGTTGGGATGTGCTTGTGCACGATTCAACAGCCATCGACTACCAGCGTCTTCGCAAACCACCCGCCGTTGATCGCGGTACCTGGCAAACCTGCTTGCAAGCAGTGGTCGAGATGCTCCAGCTGCCAGCTATGGACACTACATTTCACCGTAAACGAGATGCCCGGCCACCACCGTCGCGAGCACCTTGTTCTGCCAAAGCCGCTCGCGGGGCACCGTGAAGAAGTCGTCGCGCACCAGAATAAAATCCGCTGCATACCCCGGCAGGAGGCGACCCAGTCGTTCCTCGGCGTGACCGGCATACGCAGCGTCTTCAGTAAACAATGACAGCGCCTGATTGCGACTTAGCGCCTCATCTGCGCGCCAACCGCCCGCGGGCTTGTCCGCGCGATCCTGTCGCGTAACGGCCGCGTGTAAACCGTAAAAGGGGTTCGGCGGCTCCACCGGGAAGTCGGAACCGCCCGCCAGTCGTGCGCCACTCTTGAACAATGACTGCCAGGCATAGGCACCTTCGAGACGCGCTTCACCTAATCGATCGCCGGCCATGTTCTTGTCGGAGGTCGCATGCGTAGGTTGCACCGAGGCAATAACGTCCAGCGCCTGAAAACGCGCTATATCCAGCGGACGCAGTACCTGAGCATGCTCCACCCTGTGACGCAGTCCGCGCTGCAGAGCCTCATTACCGAGGGCCTCAAACTCGTCCAGCACTCGGGCGTTCGCGCGATCACCAATCGCATGCACATTCACCTGAAAACCTTTTTCCGCCGCCGCGCGGATTTGCTCGCCGAGTTGATCTTCTGAAACCAGTAACAAGCCCCTATTTCCTGGCTCATCGTGATAATCAGCCAACAGGGCTGCACCTCGGGATCCCAGCGCACCGTCTGCGGAGATCTTCACACTACGAAGCGTCAGCATCCCGTTATCCGGCTCACGCGGTCCATGGTTCAGTTTCAAGGCGATGGCAGGGTCGGACATGCGGAGCATCGCGTAAATGCGCATGGGGAAAGAGCCGTCGGCCAGGAGGCTGTCATAAGCATCTATCTCCAGTGCAGTAGCGCCCGCGTCGTGCGCGCCCGTCATCCCCAGTCCAACCAAGTGCTGCATAGAGCGCAGCAGTTCCCGTCGCTTACTCGCTAAGGTAGGTGCTGGCATCGCCGCACGAACCAATCGCACCGCGTTATCGATCAGCACACCGGTCGGGGTACCCTGTGCATCGCGCACTATTTGCCCGCCAGCGGGGTCGGCAGTATCTCGCGTAATTCCTGCAAGTTTAAGGGCGCGGCTGTTTACCCACACAGCGTGCCGATCAACACGCGACAGCACTACTGGTCGATCCGCGACGGCGTCATCAAGCAGCTCTGTATCGGGGAACTCGCCACCAGGCCACAGTACTTGATTCCAACCGGCGCCCAGCAACCAGTCGTTATCTGGCTCACTCCGTGCCAGCGCAGCGACACGCGCTACCGCCTCTGCCTCGCTGGCACTGCCGGTCAGGTCAACGCTCGCCAATGTCTGTCCAAGCCCGGCAACATGTCCATGCGCATCAATCAGTCCTGGGAGTAAGCTGAGACCCTTGCCGTCGACCTGCACATCTGCCCGGCTCTCTTTCAGCGTGTTTTTATCGGCATGGATTCGCGTGACAATGCCATCGGCGTACTCCAGGCCAACAAACGATACGCGCTTGCCGTGGTTCATCGTGTAGCCAGAGACGTTGTAAACCAGCGTTGATGCCATGGGCGACGCGGTAAAAAACGCGACCCAGACAGTCAGGCTGCATCTTAGGAAAAATCTTGTTAAGCGCATGTATAGCTCCGGCGCTGACTCGCGGCGTTGTAATAGTGTTGGAGTAACACTGATGGAGGTGTTTTAAGGTCTATGTAATTTAGCGCAGGTACTTGCTAGGAAACCAGTCGGCGCAGGCTTGCAGCGACGCCTCGGCTTCTTCGGAGCGCCCGAGCGCCTGCAAGGTCCGCTTGCGCCAGACGCATACCTCGTAATCCCAGGGTCGTTGGGCATATGCCTGCTCAACCGCCCTGGACGCCAGCGGATAATCCGCTCGTTTGAAAGCCGAGTAAGCCAGCGCAAGTTCTGTCATCGCCGTGCCCCGGGGTATTTTAAGCCTGGCGGGTAAATCCAGACTCTTACGCGCTAACAGAACACCCCGTGCGTCCTGATACAGCAGGCGCCAGCGCCGTGTATCGAGCAATCCTCGAATCAGCCGCTGTCCACCCCGGGTACGTGGCCACAAAAAAAACTCAGCACCGGAGTTCTCGATTCTTTGTAGCCAACCGGGCTGTGCCGCCAGAACCGACACGTAATCAAGGTAAGTTTGATCATCAAACAGCGTGTTTGCCCGACCGTCCAGGTACACCTTCAGAGCACCGTCACCGCGCCAGTGTAGAAAACCGCCCCAGTTATAGTAAGCAAAGGTCTTGCCTTGCAAATCATTCAGCTCAATAAAGTCAGCAACCGCGTGCGGATACGCATACTCCGCTGTGAGATAGTGATAAGCGACTTCGGAACGCCAGGAATAGGGTGCAAGACGAATAGCCGCGGTCGCGAAAGTGGCTAACAGCACAAGCGGCAACGCGAGCTGTAACAGGCGCTGGCGCAACAACGCTGCGATAAACGGCGTCATCAGCAGTGCAACTGCAAACGCCCAGAGGATAATAAAACGTCGGCTGGTCGAGGACATAGCCGCGGTGAGCAGCCCCAGTGCAACGGCCTCCGGCAAAAAAATCACGGCGCGACGCACAGCAGGCAGAACCCAAAGCAGGGACGACGCGGCGGCGATCATCAGGGAATACACGTAAAGCGACGAACGAATACCGCCATCGACAAAGGGCGAGCGCCATTCGGCAAGGCTTCGGTAAGGCGATGCAGAATCCAGCGCATATACCAAAGGCAACCAGAATACGCGCAATCCATCCGGGTTGAGCAGGCACACCGCGGCGCAGGCGAGGACCCTCAGGACCGCACTGCGCACAGTCACCAATGACAGCGACCTCCAGGGAAACTCGAGAATCGCCAACAGCATCAAACCAAAAATAAAGCCGCCGTGCAGGTTTACCCAGACTAAAAACAGCGGCAGCAGTTCGCGGAGCCTGGCGCGGCGCAGCAAACTCAGCTTGAAAAGAATCGCAACACCCAATAGCGAGTAAAGCTGCGGCCGCATATCGAGAAAAGGCGCTGCCAGCACGACGCCAAGTATGCAGGCCAGGAGTGCCGCTGCAGGGCAGCCGCTCAAACGCGTGAGCGCGTTCTGCAACACGGTAAAGCTGGAAACGATCAGCAACCACTTCCAGTAAACCAGACTGGGCACCCCCAACAGCTTCGCCCAGGCAAAGAAAATCAGGTCTGCCAGCCACTCATGATTACGCCAGGGACTTCCGTACTCCGTGTACGACCAATCATCCACCAGCCAAATGGTACCGGTCTGCACAATCTCTCTGCCGGCAGCGAGATGCCACCACAGATCGGACCCCATCATCTCTGTGAATCCAAAGGACAGGTATACAAGCGCGCCTGCTCCTAGCCAGAGCCAGGGTTTATGGAAAACATCGCTCGCATTCGACACAGCCTGCGCCGCAGGTCCTGGTACCTCAGTCATGGGCCGGTTTTTTCAACTCAATGCTCGATCGTTCGATGGACGTCGGCGCTGGCTCCGTTGCGTGCTCCGAGCCCTCCCGATACTCCATTACAAAATACAGCTCACGACCTTTGCTCTCGTTGTAAGTCCTTGCCAGATACTCACCAATAATCCCCAGACAGACCAACTGCACCCCACCCAAAAACAGGGTGATGATAATCAGTGAGGGGTAGCCCGGGACGGGATTGCCTAGCAGCAAAGTTCGCAACAAAAAGAACAGGCCATAGGCGAAGGACACAAGCGAGGTAAACAGACCCAGCCAGGTTGCCAGCTTCAGCGGCGCTGCCGAAAACGACGTAATACCCTCCAGCGCCAGATGCCACAGATCGCGGTACTTCCACTTGCTGCGGCCATCGCCTCGGGCTTCACGGTCGTACGACACCGCTATCTGCGGAAAGCCTATCCAGGCGTACAGGCCTTTCATGTAGCGGTGTTGCTCGCGCAGCTTGCGCAGCGCCGCGACGGAACGTCTGCTGAGCAAGCGATAGTCACCGACATCTCGCGGAATCGGCACCTCTGAAACACGGTCAAGCAGCCGATAGAACAGCGCTGCGCTTTGCTGTTTTAGCCAGCCATCCCCTTCGCGCGACTCGCGTTTGGCAAAGACCACATCAAAACCTGCATGCCATTGCGCTACCAGTTTGGGAATCAATTCCGGCGGGTCCTGAAGGTCCGCATCGATAATCACCACGGCATCGGCATCGACGTAATCGAGACCCGCAGACATGGCGACTTCCTTGCCGAAATTGCGTGACAGACGTAGCAAAGCCACGCGTGAATCGACTTTGCAGCATTCGTCCAGCCAGGCATAGGAACCGTCGCTGCTGCCGTCGTCGACGTAGAGAATGTCTGTGCGCAGGTCCAGCTCGGCGAGCACAGCGGTCAATCGCTGGTGAAACTGCGGCAGTACTTGTCGCTCGTTGCAGACCGGAACCACCACCGTCAGTTGTTGCTTCTGTGTCTCGGTACCGGGCACTTCAGATATCCTTCAAGAGTTCGCCGTCTTCCTGTAAGCCGCGGTCAGTACACACCCTACCCGAGCATTCTCTACCAGTAACTCTCTACCAGTAACTCTCTACCAGTGAACTGTCTACCAGTGAGCCGTCTACCAGTGAACGCCGCGCATCACCTGCGCAAACAACTTCTGTGCAAGCTCCAGCTTACTGGATGGTACCGCAGACTGCTCAAGCGCGGCATCGGCTTCACTCAGTCCGCGCGCCGCCGCCGAATCCGGAAACAGCGCATAGGCCTGACTCAGAAAGGCTTCGGTAACGCTGGGAACTGTGGCCTGCGCGACCGCACCGGTAACACCCAGGGTCGTCGACAATCGCTTGGGCCTGGAAATAATTGCCTTGATCACGAGGTCCCGCGCCTGCTCTGGTGACAGCGTAGGGAACGCTTTATATAGGCTGGTCGGTGCAATCATGGGCGTGCGCACCAGTGGCATGTGAATTGTAGTGAACGCGACGTTCTGGGCGGCATATTCGGGCGCGGCACAAAGACTGAAGGCATCCAATGCGGATTTTGAAGCAACGTACGCGGAAAACCGCGGCGGACTGGTCAGCACGCCAATCGACGAAATGTTGACTATATGTCCCTGCTCGCGCGCCTCCATGCCGGGTAGAAAACCAAGTATCAAACGCAGCGCGCCGTAATAGTTAAGCTCCATGGTGCGTTCAAAGTCGTGAAAACGGTCGTAGCTGTGTCGTACGGAGCGACGAATCGATCGCCCGGCGTTGTTCACCAGGATATCGACGTGCTCGTGGTCTCGCAGCACGGCAGCGACCAGCTTTTGGCAATCCGTGGCATTGGAGACATCGCAGGAATAGGCCTGCGCCGTGCCGCCTTTCTCGGCGATTTCTGCCAGCGTTTCTTCGAGCTTTTCGACGGTGCGCGCGACCAAAACGACCGTAGCCCCGGCGCGGGCAAGACGCAGCGCGCACTCTTTGCCGATGCCGCTGGTCGCCCCGGTTACGACGACCACATGCCCCTTAACCTTGCGACGCAGGGCCGCGAGTGTTGGACGGCCGATTACCTGATTGAAGAGCCCATCGACCTCGCGGATCAGCGAATTCCTATCCGAGCGTAAAAAGTGCCGCCAGTAATCCCACAGAACCTGTGCATAGGATTCAAACTCCGGACACTCAATACCCGCGGGTTCGAGAATGGCTCGCGCGCGACTGGAGTCAAAATGCGTCGGGTAGTTAACGTAGGCCATCACCTGCGGGGGAATGCCGAGCCGTGAAATGGCACGCTCGCCCAAGGATTTAAGCGGCGCTACGCGACTGATGCCATCACCTGCAAGCTTTGTTGCCTTATCCAGAATACCGACTTCGAAAGCGCGGAGGTTCGGACCGCGAGCGGCCTGCATCATGGTCTTGAGTAGGTCGCCAACTCGAATCCCGTCCGGGTCAGTGATAAAAAAGCAGGAATGATCTTCGGCAGCAGCGTGCGCGAGGTAGTCAATGGCGTCGACGACATAGTCCACCGGCACGATGTTCAGCAAGCCGGCCTTGTTCATCACCAGAGGCAGGCCCTCGGGAGTCACCTTGCTGAGACTGTTGAGGAGATCAAAGAAATAGTAGGGGCCGTCGATTTTGTCCATCTCACCCGTCTCTGAGTGACCCACCACCATGCCCGGGCGGTAAATCCGCCAGGGGATTTTCTTTTCCTTGCGCACCAGTCCTTCGGATTCGTGTTTGGTAAGAAAATACGGATGCTCCAACTCGCCCGCTTCCTCAAACATGTCCTCGGTGAACGTGCCCTCGTAAAGCCCGGCTGCTGCAATAGACGACACGTGGTGAAAGCACCCGACGCGCAGACTGCGCGCCAGTGCCAGTGCCTGAGCCGTGCCATTCACGTTGCTGATGCGCTGGCTTTGCGCATCCGCCTGCATGTCGTAAATTGCCGCAAGATGAAAGAAATGATCGATAGTGTCTGAGTATTTGCGCACCCAGGCCGGCTTTACGCCCAGGCGGGTCTTGGATAAATCACCCTCTACTGCAATGATCTGACGCTCATCCGCACCCCAGAGTTCGCGCAAGCCCTCCAGCTTATTGAGTGACTCCGGGCGCACCAGGACAAAAACCTTCGCTCCACGATCCAAGAGCTTTGGCACGAGGAAGCGTCCAATAAATCCAGTGCCACCGGTAATGAAATAGTTCATCTCTGTCTCCAGCTACAGAGGCCCTGTCGACGCACACAGGGCGCAGCGTATTATTGTCATTCTGCGACCAAGAATAGACGAATCTGCATTCTCGATTCAGCTTTTATTCCGTTCCGTCAGCTTTGCGCAAAACATAGCATTGCGTCCACAGTAAAAAACGCAAGGGGGATCGGCAGAGCAAGCGTTCCAGCACCGCCAGCAATCGCTGTCCGGGCTTGCCGCCAAACTCGCCAATAAGCGGCAGATAGAAGCCCAGCGTATCGCGCTCCACAACGCGCAGGCCAGCATGCCGAATTTGTTGCTCCAGTTCCGCTTGCCCCAGAACATTAATATGTCCGGTAGGTTCGATAGGCTCCCGGTACACGCGCCGCAGTAATTGCAGAATCCCTGGCAGAAATGCGATACGACTCAGCAACTCGATTGGGCTCAGCGGTTGAGGCGTGGTCAGAATAAAGATGCCATCTTCCGCCAGGAGGCTCTCACAGCTCGCAAGCAGTTGGGCCGAGTACTCAACGTGCTCGATAACCTCCGAGCACAACAGCACGTCGACGCTCCCGGATGCAATCGGCAGAGCACACAGGTCAGCCTGCAGAAAATGCACACTGCATCTGCCTGCCAAATCGGGCAAAGCCTGTCTGGCAGCGCTCAGTTGAGCCGCGTCCACGTCCAGCGCCACAACCTGCTGCGCGCCGGCAGCAAGTGTTGGCAGGTAAACCCCGGATCCCGGACCCAACTCCATGGCGAGGGCATGCGCGCCGCAGTCCCCCAGCCTCGCACGCACCCAGTCGCGTCGCGCACAGTGTAGGTAGCGTCGCGTCGGATTACGCGATTGATAGAGCGTATGTTGCAGCGCAACTGCCGCCTCGCGCTGGCTCAAGGCTTAATCTCGAAAACGACGATATCACCCACAAACTGCGTGAAACTGCCGTAATAGCGATAGTGCAGCCAAAGCTCTGGCATGAATGTCGATGCGCTGAAGTGCGCTGCTTTACGCAGCATGGGGTGATTATCAGCCAATGCCGTCCTATAAAACTCCACCGCCTCAGGACGCGTTTTTATCAACTGCTGCGGGCGATCAACCAGCGGCCCGTTAAGCTCGTTGGCAAACGCCGTGTCATACCAGTTTTCACTCAGTATCAGCACCTCACCCCAGCGCAGACGCGCCTGGGAGCGCGTCGCGTCCACAGGCAGGAAAGTACGGTGCATAGCACCAGTTCCCGGGGGCGGGTTCACGTAGTAGCTCGTCAATACGCGCGCCGGTCGATGCTCCGAGTACCACGCTGCGAGGGCTCGTCGTGGGTCGGAGTGATAATCAGACACCAGGTCCCAGGCTAAGGCGGCCTGCCAGATCAACATCAGGACCAGCACAGCTCGCCGCGGCGCACGGCCTAAAGTGTATAAGCCGTATGCGGACACAAGGCAGGCAGCGGGAAGCAATGGCAGATAGTGTCGGTAGTAAGTGACCGGGGCGAGAAACAACATGTACAGGGCAAAGGCGGGCAGAGGCAAGAGCGCCAGCCAACGTCGATCAAAAGACGCCTCACGATACAGCCTACGCACACCGACTAGCAGAAAAAGAAAAGCCGGCACGCCAATGCCCAGCAGCAGCACCAGCGGTATATTGAGCGCATTGCGCAACCATTTGTGCCCACCAATCGCAGCGTAGTCAGTGCCGAACCGCCCCTCCATGCCCCCGGCAGTAAATGCTGTAAACACATCGAATTGCATTGCCAGGGGCGCCAGCAAAGGCGCGCCGAGTAAAAACATCCGACCACTCAGGGTGAGCTGTCGCCATGGAGGCACTATGTAAAACAACATCGTTGCCCCGATTGTCAGCCAGGAGGCCGACGCAGGGTTGGTTATCACTGCAAACAGCGCCGCGTACGCCAGCAGCAGTAGCGACAGCCTCACTCTGCCAAGACCTCTGAAAACCGGCTCCACAACCGTAGCCGGGATTACGACAGCGAAGGACACCAGCGCAAACACCCAGTATTTAGTCCACACTGCCGGCACTAGAAGAAGTGTGGCAATCAACCAACGCCAGCCTCCTTTGCCGGCGGCCCAGACCAGGGCCGTGAGGGTCGCGTAAATGAAGAACGTCGACGCTGCATCCACCGTACCCATCATCGACTCGCTGATGTGCCAGCCAGACAAGGCCAGCAAAGCACCTGCTGTTATGCCGACTCCCGATTGTGTGGGAAACAACAGCCAAGCCAACAACACGAGCACCGATACCGTCGCAGCGCCAAGCGCCGCGGAATAGATACGAGCAATGGTGAGATGCGCTTCGCTGTGACAGAAAGACTTGACTGCTCGCGCGTCGCCAGCAATCTCTGGCGGGATCTGCAAACCGCTCCATTTCGTCAGCGTCAGTGTCTGCCAGCCCACCAGAGGCGAGTACGCGAATCCGTCCAGCGCGGCGCGACACGAGCCGGCCTCATCAAAGTTAATCAGCGTAAAGCTTCCAGGTGCATACCAGTCGCGGCCATAGTCCAGCGCCGCGCTCAGACGCGGGCCAAGCGACGCGAGCGAAAGCAGCATGAGGAATAGCACTGCCAACCCTGACGAGCGCGCGTATGAGCTGTGAATGGACATAGTCCCGCGTGATGACAACGACAAAAGCCCGGGGGTAAATTTAGTAGATGTAGAAGTCTAGCAGAGGCGCAATCAGAGTCTGTTAGCTTCATCCTCGCGTGCTAGAATCGACCGTTATTCTAAGCCGCTATTGCACGGGATCTGCGCCATGAGCACGCCTGTAGAACCACTTCTCGACGCCGTAGAGGCCGCCCCTGACGGCCCTGAAATCTGCGCTATTTTCGACTTCGACGGCACGATTATTTCGGGCTACTCGGCGATCGCATTTTTGCGCGAGCAGCTGCGTCGCGGTGATCTGTCGGTGCGCGACTTCCTTGAGCTGGCCGCAGCCATGACCAACTTTGGTCTCGGCAATAT
This sequence comes from Congregibacter sp., assembly GCA_045105635.1. GTDB lineage: Bacteria > Pseudomonadota > Gammaproteobacteria > Pseudomonadales > Halieaceae > Congregibacter. The sequence goes on along the minus strand of JBGCDU010000009.1, from coordinate 609,109 downwards.
GGGTTTTTCCGGGATGATGGCCATTACTACGCAGTTCCTTCGCGGTATCGAGGAATCAACCTATTTTGAACTGGGGGAAGCCCTGTTCAAAAAGCAGATCGCCAGACTGGTCTACCCTGAGTCTCGCGCACTCATTAACAAGCACCTGGCAAAGGGGCACACGGTTGCGATAATTTCCTCGGCAACGCCGTATCAGGTGGAACCCGCGGCCGCCGACCTCGGCATCGAGAATGTGCTGTGCACACAGCTCGAGGTTGACGAGCACGGCGTGTTTACCGGCAGCGTTGTCAGCCCCACCTGTTTCGGCCAGGGCAAAGTGGATGCCGCCGAAGTGCTGGCAGATAGTGTCGGCGCCAATCTCGATCACAGTTTTTTCTACTCTGACAGCACAGACGATCAACTCCTCCTCGAGCGCGTGGGAAACCCCATTGCGCTCAATCCCACCGACAAATTGCGCGCGGTGGCCCGAGACAACAACTGGCCCAGCGCTAGCTTTGGCAGCCGCGGTAGACCGACTGTTGGACAGTTTGTACGCTCCATTGCGGCAACCGTCAGTCTGGTTCCAACCTTTGCAGCGGGCTTGCCCATTTATGCGTTGACCGGATCACGCCGGGACGCCACCAACTTTTCTATCGGTTTGTTTGCCGATACCGCCAGCGCGCTGATCAATCTGCACCTCAGAGTGAAGGGCGAAGAGAATCTTTGGAAGCAAAGACCGGCGGTGTTTATTTTTAACCACCAGAGCAAAGCAGACGTTGTGATCGCCGCCAAGTTGCTGCGCCGGGATATGGCCGGCGTCGGTAAACAGGAGATCAAAAAACTACCCGTCATCGGCAAGGTCATGGAGATGGGGGGCGTGGTCATGATCGACCGCAAAAACGCCCACTCGGCGATTGAGGCCATGAAACCCTTAGTAGATGCCATGCGCGACGAGGGCCGATCCGTAGCGCTGGCGCCCGAGGGTACACGCACTATCTCCCCCAATCTGGCGCCGTTTAAAAAAGGTGCGTTCCATCTGGCTATTCAAGCTGGCGTGCCCATTGTGCCGATTGTTATTCACAACGCCGGCGATGTTGCTCCGAAGGGAGACTTCATTTTCCGGCCGGCAACTGTCGATGTTGAAATACTACCGCCGGTGGACACCAGCGACTGGACCACGAAAACCATCAACACTCACGTCCGGGATGTGCGCAATCTATTTTTGAGAACCCTCGGTCAACCAGAAGACCCCGCAGCGGTATCAACACCGAGCGTTAGCGACAAGCCCGAACGCTCCACCGCCCCCACACGCAAAGCCACCAGCAAAAAATCGCCAAAGACAGGGAAAAAGACGGCCGCCAAAACACCGACCAAAACATCAACCAAGACACGCGTTAAGAGCAAAGCCAAAGTGTCAGCTACAACAGCGACGAAAACCAAAGCGGCAGCAAGCACTCGCAAGCGGAAGCCGGCGAGCCGACAGGCAACTGTTAAAAAGACCGTAGCCAACAAAAAGTCCTTGGCGAAGAAGACCGCTGCAAAAACAGTCGCAAAGAAGGCGGCCAAACCCGCTGCCAGGAGACAGGGCAGAGCTCTGCCAAAAGCTCGTCCAAAAAGCGCCCTTAGCTAGTGTCCGCAGTAATGCGCCTGCAGCGGGCGTCAGCAGTAATGCGCCTGCAGCGGGCGTCAGCAGTAAATGGCAGCTGCGGCAGCGTTGAGGCTGCTTGTCGGCGACATCAACCTATAAGGATAATAAAATGGGTAATCTGAAAATAGCCGTCCTGGGTGGCGGCTCCTGGGGCACAACCGTTGCCGCTTTAACCACCAGGAACATGCCGGTAACGATCTGGGCGCGCAATCCCGACACTGTCGACGAAATTAATCGCGATCATCGCAACGAAACTTATTTGCCCGGTGCAGCACTCCCGGAGAATTTACGCGCGACCAACGATATTGGCGAGGCAGTTGCTGGCGCTGATGTTGTCGTCATGGGCATTCCATCTCAGAATTTTCGTAGCGTGCTAACCGAAGTACGCAGACACCTGCGTCCCTGGGTCCCGGTCGTGAGCCTTACGAAAGGACTGGAACTCGACACACGCATGCGTATGACTCAGATCATCAGCGAGATACTACCGGATCATCCGGTGGGTGTGCTCACCGGGCCTAACCTCGCCCGAGAAATAATGGCTGGGCAGGCGGCCGCCAGCGTTATCGCCATGGAAGATGAAGTGATCGTGCGTTCACTACAGAAGGTCTTCAACAGTGGCTTGTTTCGCGTCTACACCAACAGCGATGTCATCGGCTGCGAGCTGGGCGGTGTACTAAAGAACATTATTGCGATTGCGGTAGGGATGGGGGACGGCCAGGGCGCGGGCGACAATACGCGTGCAGCGCTGATTACCCGCGGCCTCTCCGAGGTCACTCGCCTGGGCGTTGCCATGGGCGGCTGCGCAGAAACCTTCGCCGGATTGGCAGGCATGGGCGACATGATCGCTACGTGTACCAGCCCCCAAAGTCGCAACCGACATGTAGGCATCGAGCTGGGTCAGGGCAAAACTATGGAAACCATTGCTGAAGAAATGTTTATGGTTGCCGAAGGTGCCAAGAGCGCGCCGGCGGTGATGGCATTGGCCCAGGAATACGACGTCGATATGCCCATCGCCCGGGACGTCTACCGCGTGATCAGCGGAGAAATGAACGCGCGCGGTGCTTACCGAGGCTTGCTACGCACCCATGCGGGCGCAGAGTCAGAACCTGGCTAGACCCTCTGCTACGCTTACTGAACGACATTACTTGAGGAACCTGCTGATGCTTCGCTTTACCAGTCTCGCCACCGCCGTTGCCCTACTTTCGGGCTGCGTCGCCGTAACGGTTGTCGAATCGCAATCCTCCAGCGTGCAGATTGATACACGTCCAGACGGACTATCACCACTGCCAGCGCACCAGCAGAACAGCCCCTGGTATCGAGATGCCAGCCAGCGCGTAGCCGCCGCGAACGCAGGTCGCGGTGCAAAGAATGTTGTGTTGTTCCTCGGTGATGGCATGGGTATTACCACAGTCACCGCGGCGCGTATTCTGGCCGGTCAGCGCTCGGGCAAGCCTGGCGAGGAGAACACTCTGAGTTTTGAGTCCTTTCCGGTCACCGGGCTGGTGAAGACCTATAACGTCAATGCGCAGACCGCGGACTCTGCAGGCACCATGAGTGCCATCGTTACCGGCGTAAAAACTGACATCGGCGTTTTTGGAGTCGATGAACAGGTCGAACAGGGCAACTGTGCCAGCGGTCAGGGTCGCGAACTCCTTTCGTTGCTGGACATCGCTGAGCTCGCAGGCAGGGCAACAGGGGTAGTCAGCACCGCGCGCCTGACGCACGCTACGCCTGGCGCAACCTATGCAAAAACAGCTGAACGCGACTGGGAGGACGATAGTGGTATGCCGGAAACCGCGCGGGCACTGGGTTGCACGGACGTAGCCTCGCAATTTGTCAATTATCAATCCAGGCTCAATCGGCAATTTGGCGCGGGCGCCAGCGACGGCATTGAAGTTGCGCTTGGCGGCGGACGGCAGCATTTTTTACCCGAGTCGATCACCGGTGGTCGTCGCAAAGATTCGCGGAACCTGATTGAAGACTGGCAGAAAACCTATCCGAAAGGGAGCTATGTCAGTGACGCGCGGTCCATGAACCGCGTACGCAGCGCACCGCTGCTCGGTCTTTTTGATGCATCACATATGAACTACGCATCCATGCGCAGTGGCCCGGGCGCTGAGCAGCCATCCTTGCCGGCAATGACACTCAAGGCGCTGGATATTCTGGAGAAAAACGATCGTGGGTTCCTGCTGGTGGTTGAGGCCGGACGTATCGACCATGCGCATCACGCGGGAAATGCGGCGAATGCGCTGAATGAAACTATCGAACTTGCCGCTGCGGTTGAGGCGGTGATGAGACGCGTTGATACTAACGACACCTTGGTAATGGTCACTGCTGATCACAGTCATGTAATGACCATGGGTGGGTATCCGCGGCGAGGAAACCCTATTCTCGGCAAGGTGATTCCAGCCTGGAGCGATGAACCCTCGCTGGCTGATGACGGACTGCCCTATACCACTTTGTCGTACGCAAATGGACGCGGGGAGCGTGACTATGGGGATGAACCCAACGCTGATACGACTTACGCGGAGTCCGCAAATCCGGGCCGTGTAGATATCAGCAACATTGACACCACAAAGATGGGTTATCACCAGGAAGCCATGATCTCCCTGAATGCGGAGACGCACGGTGGTGAGGATGTAGCGGTGTACGCAGTTGGACCCGGTGCGGGGGCAGCCGCCGGCGTTAACGAGCAAAACCTGCTGTTCCACGTGATGCTTTCTGCCACTGGCTGGGAGGCAGAGGCGGCCGCTCGACTAGTGCAAAATGGCAAGAAACCTTGAAGCTGTTCCCAGAGCAGACACCACGAATAATACTCTGCTCGCTGGCGGAATTTTCAGGGCGACGAACGCTCTAAACTCAAGCCTTTGTTTAATTGACTACCCAGGAGATCGCCATGCCCATGCGATTAGTTAAATGTGCTGCCGCACTGCTGATCCGACCCGCTCGGCCGGTATTCGCAGTGCTTGTCGTGTGCCTCGCAACAGCCTGCACAACCAGTCCTACCGGACGCAGTCAACTCATGCTGATCTCGCCGGAGGCCGCTATCGTGGAATCCAAGAAAGCGTATCTCAGCACGGTCGGCGAACTCGAGCAGAACAACAAGCTGGTCGATGATCCGATTGTGGCTGATCGCGTTGCGACGATTACCGGAAGACTGGTAACGGAAGCCGTGGCTCTCTATCCGCAGACAAAAAACTGGGAGTGGAGCGTTGCAATTATCGATGACGATGAGACTGTCAATGCCTGGTGTATGGCCGGCGGTCGTATGGCGGCTTACACGGGACTATTCGAAAAGCTGCAGCTTAATGACGACGAGTTCGCCCAGATCATGGGACATGAGATCTCGCATGCGCTGGCGAACCATACCGCAGAGCAAATGTCCCGAGCCATTGCTATCAACATTGGTGTTGTTGCCGCTGGCGTCGCCGCAGATAGTAGCGCCCTGGCACTTGCGGGAACGGCGTTGGCGGCGAAATTTGCGCTGGAACTACCCAACAGCCGCGTCGCGGAATCCGAGGCAGATCGCATTGGAATAGAGCTTGCGACGCGCGCAGGCTATGACCCCAGGGCGGCCGCATCACTCTGGGAAAAGATGGGAGCCCTTCCTGGCGATCGTCCCCCGGAGTTTATGAGTACACACCCGGCACCAGAAAACCGTCAGGCGGCTCTCATAGAGCTGGTGCCAGAAATGCGCGCACTCAATCCCACACAACAGTTGTCAGCCGTATCGCCCGTCGACATCGCGCGCTAAGAGAAGGGCTACGGGAGAGGCTAAGGGACTTAGTCGCGGTCTGAGTTCTCTGCTGTGGCGTAGCTGATGTCTGCGAGTTCCTCCGCCATCGTCGAAGACAGATAGGCTTCGGCGGCGCGACTGGTAGCGGCGTCGGATGCCAGCTTGCTTTCAAAAAATGCACGTATCGCTACGCGCGCGAGCATGTGCTGACGCAACACATTCATTGCCTTGGGCAACGGGTCTACCTCGCACAGCTGCATAGGCGCGTCGTAGTCTAGTCCGACGCTCGGCGCCCCGAACAGCCCGGCCCACTGACTCTCCGCTCCTTCATCGATGTTACGCATGACCGACCAGCAACCCAGCGCGTCGGTATTCTTCATCGCGCGTAGCAGCGCGAGCCCTCCGGAAAAACCGGTATGCGAGCCACCGTGAACGGTCACAAGCTCAGCGCCCGGGATTTTTTGAAGCACAGGCTCGGCATTGTCGGCATACGGAACAAGCGCGTCTAGATCGCCCGCGAGCATCATGAAATCTGCATCGTTATTGGCGAAAAACGCCGGCGTAAAAAAGTTGCTGGGACCAGCGACAGACACCACCGCACTCACGCGAGAATCCCGCAACTGCGGATGATAGCCAACCAGGGTTGACGTCAGACCACCCAGAGAAATCCCAAAGACACCGATGCGCTCCGGATCAATCTTCCCCGATAAGGCATGCCCCGCAACGGCACTGAAGCCCGTCATCGTATCGATCAGAAAGCTCACATCGCCGGGCTGATTGACCACGTCCTCAACCATCGGTCCGCCGGGCGCGGTCATGGAGGTCAGGGGGTAATCCACGGCCGCCACCACGAAGCCGTGACTGGCGAGATGTTCGGCCAGGTAAGCGCCGTTGCTGCGCAGGGAGGTGAAGCCATGGCTGAAAATCAGCAGCGGTCGCTCACCGGCCTCCGCGTCCCGGGGATACCACAGCGTACCTTGCATGCTGCGCTTGCGGTCACCGGAGTAATCTCCATTGGCCTGCGTTCGACGGCTTCGATCTACAAAAGTCTCGTCGTAGCTTGCCACAGACCATGGCCCGGGCTGCAGGCGATCTTCGCTGACGCTCCCCAAAGGAAACGCCTCGGGCTGGTGGGAGAATGTGACGTAAGCACCTAGCGCGATGGCCAGTGCCATAAGCCCGCCAAACAGTTTTAGAAGCAACTTCACAGGTTTACTCAAATTAGGATGTTTATCTGCGGTTTTTACCACATTGAGCGGGCTATTCCTTCTCCCAGACACCGGTTTTGAGATCGGCGTCATGTTCTCCGAGACGCGGGGGTGGTCGCCGGTATTCAACCGGTGTTCGCGACAGCTTTATTGGGCTGCCAACGAGCTTGAGATCAGGGTTATCGGCATGCGGCAAAGTCACTACCATCTCCCGCGCCGCGATCTGCGGCTCCGCAAACAACTCGGCGATGTTGTTGATGGGACCCGCCGGCACACCGACTTCTTCGAGTGCTTGTAACCAATCGACCGCATCGCGTTGGGCAAAGTACTGCGAAAGGTCCCCGGTAAGACTGTCACGGTGCTCTACCCGCGCCGAATTGCTCGCATACCGGGGATCGACGATGAACTCGGGACGCTCAAGTAAACGGGCCAATGCCGCAAACTGAGAGTCATTGCCCACAGCAAGAACAAATTCCCGATCCCGGGCACGAAAGCTCTGATAGGGAACAATATTGGGGTGAGCGTTGCCCAGGCGTCCAGGAATACCTTGGCCGACAAGAAAGTTGCTAGCCTGGTTAGCCAGGATTGCTGCCGTGACGTCTAGCAAGGCGAGGTCCACCTGCTGACCCAGCCCCGAGCGCTCACGCTCCTGCACTGCCGCCAGGATACCAATCGTCGCGTAGAGCCCGGTCATAATATCGGTAACGGCTACGCCCACTTTCTGCGGCCCGCCGCCGGTCTGCCCATCGGGCGCTCCGGTGACGCTCATCAGACCACCCATAGCTTGTACCATGAAGTCATACCCGGGCCTTTCACTGAGTGGACCGGTTTGACCAAAGCCGGTAATCGAACAATAAATGAGTTGCGGGTTTGCCGCACTCAGGCTCGCGTAGTCCAGCCCGTAGCGTGCTGCCGCGCCGACTTTAAAGTTCTCGATAAGCACGTCGGCGGTCCCGGCCAGATCGCGAAGCGCCTTCTGCCCCTCAGCGGAGCGGATATCCAGGGTTAGTGAGCGCTTGCCCCGATTAGTACACAGATAGTAGGCCGACTCGGCGCTGTCTTCACCCTCAGGGGTTTGCAACCAGGGCGGTCCCCAGCTGCGGGTTTCGTCGCCCTGCTCGGGCTTTTCGATTTTGACTACGTCAGCGCCCAGGTCGGCGAGGGTCTGGCTGGCCCAGGGCCCGGCCAATACCCGGGATAAATCCAATACCCTCAGACCGCTAAGGGCTCCCATTATTGGCCCGGGGCTGACATGGATAACTGAGGGGGTTGTATTGAGCGACCAAGGGCTCTCAGCACTGGCTGTTCGCACTCATGACGAGTTAGGCACTGCATCAGAAAGCGGGAATATCCGTCTGTGACCGCCCGAGAATAAGCGCATGGATATCGTGCGTACCCTCGTAGGTATTGACCACCTCAAGGTTCACCATGTGCCGCATGACCGGATATTCATCCGATATGCCGTTACCGCCGAGCATGTCTCGTGCCGTGCGCGCCACGGTGAGAGCCTTGCCGCAGGAGTTACGTTTAATAAGGGAGATAAGCTCTGGCGCGATGCTGCCGGCATCCATCAATTGTCCTGCACGCACGCAACCCTGCAAACCCAGACCAATCTCCGTTTGCATATCTGCGAGCTTGAGTTGCACCAGCTGATTCGCCGCCAGGGGCCGTCCAAATTGCTTGCGCTCAAGGGTGTAGTCACGGGCCGCAAACCAGCAGGCCTCCGCCGCGCCCAGGGCTCCCCAGGCAATACCGTAGCGGGCGTTGTTCAGGCAACCAAACGGGCCCTTCAATCCGTGCACGCCGGGGAGCAACTGCTCCTCGGACACAAATACCTCGTTCATGACGATTTCGCCGGTAACCGACGCGCGCAGCGCCAGCTTGCCCTCGATTTTTGGGGCACTGAGCCCCGGCATGCCCTTCTCGAGAACAAACCCGCGGATCTTTCCATCATCCGTTTTTGCCCAGACCACAAACACGTCTGCGACCGGGCTGTTAGTAATCCACATCTTCGCGCCAGTCAGGCTGTAACCACCGTCGACACTGCGCGCCCGAGTAATCATTCCGCCGGGATCCGAACCGTAGTCGGGCTCAGTCAGGCCGAAACAACCAATCCACTCGCCGGTCGCAAGCCTTGGCAGGTACTTCTCGCGCTGGGCTTCGCTGCCATAGACGTAGATCGGGTACATCACCAACGAGGATTGCACACTCATCATCGAGCGATAGCCGGAATCGACACGCTCTACCTCGCGCGCTACCAAGCCATAGCTGGTGTAATCCACGCCGGGACAGCCGTAGCCATGAATCGTTGCGCCCAACAGCCCAAGTTCACCCATCTCACGAAATATCGCCAGATCGGTTTCCTCGCGACGGAAAGCTTCCTGAACCCGCGGCAGCAAACGGCTCTGTGCATACTGCGCGGCGCTATCACGCACCATGCGCTGTTCATCGGTGAGCTGCGCATCCAGCGAAAAAGGGTCACTCCAGTCGAGCTTGCCCCAGCCCGGCGCTGCCACAGAAGACATGGATACATCCATTGGTTTGTTCATAGCGCAATAATGCGCCAGAGTGCGATTGGAAACCATACCGGCGTAGGTGTCATGAACAACTCCTGAACGAATACTGCATTGCAGGCGAATCCCGAGCGTGAGCCGGAACCCAATCTCACGCTCGCCCAATTCGTGTATTTCGCCCAAAGCGTCGCCCCGCTATGATGGTAGCGACGTTTCCCACTCTACAAAAGCTGCGGATCACAATTGAGCGAAGATCTGGATCGCAAACTCACCGCACTGGCGGAGCTCACGGCCCGCTGCCTACCTGCGCTCCGATCGCCTTCGTTTGGCGCTGAACTTATCGCAGGTCTCAGAAAGCTGGTACCCGTAGACGATGCCACCGTGCTCTTTTACGCCCGCGGTGACTTACCAACGCTGTTTTATCAGGACTCTTCGGAAGCGCGTCGCGCGGACACGATGGAGCGCTTTCTCGCGGGCGCGTTTATTCTGGACCCCTATTACACCGCTGCCCAAGATCAACAACGCTTTGGTCTGTTTCGACTGAAGGAGCTGGCACCAGAAGATTTTCGCGATAGTGAGTACTACAAAACCTGGTACGCCAACTGTGGGTTTAGCGACGAGTGTGGATACCTTATCGAAGTAGGCCGCGACGCCTTTGTAAATGTAGCGCTGGGTCGCACGGAGCGTCGCGCCTTTAGCGCGACGCAGGTGAAAATTCTGCGCAGCCTACGACCTGCCATCGACGCTCTCTGCCAACAGCACTGGTCAGCGGATAGCGGCAGCGGTGAAGGCTTGCGCCGCCAGCTACACCTTGCTCTGGATGATTTTGGCTCCAGTTTGTTAACGGAGCGTGAGACGCAAGTTATCAACCTGGTGCTGCACGGTCACAGCACAAAGACCGTGGCCATCAAGCTGGGCATCTCTGTAGAAACAGTAAAACTACATCGCAAGCATGCCTATGCAAAGTTGGAGGTCAGTTCGCAGGCAGAATTGTTTTACCTCTTCCTTGATTCGCTCATGAGCGCCACAGACTATAGCGGTGGTGACACGCTCATTAGTTATTTAAAAAAGCCTCCTCGCTAGTGGTGACAAGCAGCCACTATGTCATCTTTGGATTTGTCTTCGCTTTTTTATCTATGGCTTCTTTCCCTGGAGTCTGCAGTGGTGTATCTGACAGCTCCTTAAACTCAGAAACGTTGTATTGGCAGCGTCTGGACGACATCCGCTCGGGGAGAAACTACCCGGATGATGTTGCCAAAGGTACCTTTCAGAGTTTTCACAGGGTTGACGGCTCTGAAAAAACATTTCATTACACGACCGATGTTCCGAATAACTATGACCCGGCAAAAAAGATGGACTTACATATCTATCTGCATGGGGGAGTAGGCATTTCAAGCAATCGCATATCGAACGCCAAAATGAGACGTTTAAAAAAACTGAAAATAGGCGGTGCGATATCGGTTTATCCAAGCGCTTGGCCGACGGCAAAATGGTGGTATGAATCTCAGGTAAAAAACATCCAAAAAATAATTCGCACACTGAAGGAGAGCTATAACATAGACGGAAATAGAGTTTTCCTACATGGCATCTCCGATGGCGCAGCGGGTGCCTACTATTTCGCCTCTCATTTGCCCACACCATTCGCAGGCTTCATAGCCTTACTCGGTTCTCCGCACGTTTTGCGGCCCAAACACAAGGTATTTGGAATGACTTTTCCGGGGAATTTCGTCAATAAGCCGATTTTCGCGTTGAATACCAGAGACGATCATTTGTTTCCGGCTGATTCCGTAGAGAGTCTATTTGACGCACTCAATGAGAATGACGCCGATATTACCTTTTACACCATGCCTGGCGATCACTTTGGCATGCCCTGGCTCATCACTCGTAAAAGGGATTACGAAGATTTTATTGCCAAAAAAACTCGCAATCCGTATCCCGACTCTCTGCTCTGGCAGACTGATGGGCAAAGTGAATTCAATCGCATCCATTGGCTTATTCTGAATGGCACACGTGACGGTGAGAAGGAAAGTGCGGTAGTAGCGAGTAAGAGTGGGAATGCGGTGTATCTCAGTTCAAAGAATGTGTCTGCTGTCACTCTGCTGATTTCGACTGACCATTTCGACCTGAGCAAAAATATTCAGATTTGGTCTGACAGAAAAATTGTTTTTGATCAGAAAGTTAGTCCCGACGTGCATGTGCTCGATAAGTGGTTCCAGTTAGACCGGGACCGAAGCATGTTGTTTGCAAATGAGATCTACCTGGATGCGCTCTAGTCATCATGGCTCTAGTGATCGTAGCTCCAGGACTCATCGGATTGTTTGATGTGTTTTGCCCACATATAACGCCAGGAGATGACTGCACAAACGACGAAATTCCCAATGCAGTTGGCCTACCAGCCTACGGCCTGCCCGTCTTTACGGTGATCGGAGCCCGCTCGATAGACGCCATTTACCGGATGATCCTGCTCGATACTCTCGTCGCTATACGTGGGTATCGGCAGCGCCGGGTCACGGGAAAACAGAATGCCCTGATAGCCTCCCACAGCGCCACCATCCACGTCGCGAACGACGTGACCCTTGCCGCGCAGGGCTGGGCCGACCAGCGCCTCGAGTTCTCGCTCCATGAACAACACGTTGCCCTTCTGCCAATGGGTGAATCTTGCCGCATCGGTTGTCATCTGCACATTCATTCCGTGATCAATCATATTGATCATGTGCTGCGCGTGGGTCTCGGGCTGCACCCGGCCTCCCATATTGCCGAAGCTCAACAACGGCGCGCCGCCCTGCATCACGAACCCGGCAATGATTGAGTGAAAGGGCCGCTTGCGAGGGGCCACAACGTTCGGGTGCCTGGGATCAAGAGTGAACGGATTACCCCGGTTATGCAGAATCATGCCATAGGGAGGAATAGTTACCGCAGAACCATAAACGTCATACACGCTGTGCACAAAGCTAACCATGTTCCCCCAGCGATCCGCCGCCGTCAGGTAGACCGTACCGCCGTTAAGCCCGCCCTCTACCGATGGCTCCGACGCCACATCCAGATCGATACGTTCGCACAGCGTCGCCGCGTACTCCTTCGACAACAGCTCGTTCAGGGGAACATTCGCAAATTTTGGATCGGCGTTATAGGCATATAAATCGGAGTAAGCCAGTTTTTTGGCTTCTACCATAAAGTGCCAATAGGTAGCGCTTGCGGGACCCAGTGCAGCGAGGTCGACTTTGTGCTGCGGCGCGCAAACCTCGAGGATATTGAGCATCTCCAGCGCGGCGAAACCCTGGCCGGGCGGCGGGAGTTGGAACACGTCGTAGCCGTGATAATTGGTACTGATCGGCTCTACCCACTCCGATTCAAACTCAGCAAGATCGGCATGGCTCATTACGCCACCGCCCGCCTGCACTTTGGCGACAATTGCGTCCGCAATGGCACCTTTATAGAAGGCATCTCTGCCCTCACGCTGAATCAATCGCAGCGCCGATGCCAAATCAGGATTGCGAATCACGCTGTAGAGCGGCGGCACATCACCATCGATCAAAAAAGCCGCCGCAGAATCAGGGTCTTCGCGCAGTCGATCCTGCACACGATGTAAATCTGCATGGCGACGCTCCGCCTGCCCCCAGCCCTCCTCGGCCAGCCGCGCTGCGCGCTCGAACGTCTCTTTGAATCCCTTGGTCCCAAAGCGCTCAAGAAGCGCCGCGTAGCCTGAGACAGCGCCCGGCACCGTGGCCGCGTTTACCCCGAAATCCGGCATTTCGCTAAGACCCAGCTGTTCAGTAAAGAAGGCCAGGGTCCACGCTTCGGGCGACCAGCCGGCTGAGTTTAGCGCGTACAGTTTTTGATCCTCAGCACTCCAGACCAGCGCGAATAAGTCACCACCGATGCCCGTATCGTTCTGTGAGGTAACGTCTAGCACCGCCGCTGCGGCTACAATTGCATCGACCGCATTGCCACCGGCGCGCAGAATCTCAAGACCCGCCTGAGACGCGAGCGGATCGCTAGTGGCCACCATGCCATGTCTCGCAAGAATCTCTGATCGACCCTGATGCAGCCAACCTTGAGCGCGTGAGCCAGGAACAGCGACAATATTGGCTGAAGGCTTCGCGGTCTGGGTGCTAGGGATACCGAATGGGTTGTTCGACTGCGCTTGTGTTGTGATGGCCCAGGTCGCACAGATCACAAGTGCCAAGAGCTTTTTCATGTTTGTTCACCTTCATTTTTCCGATGGACTAACTAGTCACTCACCCGCGTTAGCGGCGCCGAGATTTAGAGACCTTGCCTACTCTAGTTTACGGAATTCTCGCCCGACTATCGTCCATTCCAGACAATCCTGATTAATTTGATCGTCGCTGGGCGCGAAGCGTCGCTCGGCCAACTTCGGGTTTCAGGTACGAATCACGCAATCCCATCTTTTTTAGCCCGATAGTAAAAGTAGAATGCCATGACACACCCAATGATTGGCATCACTATGCCGAACTCGTCGATGTAAAAATGTGTGCCCTCACCCCGAATCGTCAGAGGCGTATATATTCTTTGAATAAACAGATTGTGACTCGCATGTAGAATGACAGCCGGCCACAAACTCTCGGATCTAAAAGCAAAATAGGCGTAAACAACTCCCTGCGGGACAATCACCATTGTGAAAATGAACATCTGTAGAACAAAGCTTCCCTCCCCGGCGTTATAGTCGGTAAACAGGATCGCGGGCCAGTGCCAGATTGCCCAAATAATTCCGGACAGAAGACCAATCGCCCAGAACGGCAAGACCTTGCGCATTTCAAATATCATGAATCCGCGCCACCCGATCTCCTCTCCCAGGGCGCGCGATGCAGCACCGACCATACCAATGGTGGCGAGCATGGCGCCATACACGATGGCAGCGATCAGGCTCGGTTCACTGCTGCCGACCAGTTGACTCGACCACTGCGCCAGGGTCTCGTCGTTGCCGAACCGACTGCCGCCCAGACCCAAAAGCCAGACGGGGATGTAAATAACCAGGCCGTAGACGATGGGCAGTAACCACGCGTACCAATTCCATTTCCACTATCCCCAGCGCCAAGGCAGGCTGGCTATAGAACGCTTCAGAATTAAACACGTCAGAATAGCGGCGAGCCCCGGGGACCACATTACGCCGGTCACAAGAAGCGTCGGAGTGCCTCCCTGGTAAGCCATAAGCCCACCAAAGACGCTGGTAAGTGCCGTCGTCAAGACCAGGAAAAGCCCAATAGCTCGCCAAGCCGCTTTACGTGTGCTGGCGTCTACACTCTGATGCTTACTCATTCCTCGCGCCTATTTCGACTCGTCGCTACAAGCACGCAGAATAATGTCTGAGAACACGGCGTCTCTCTGCATGGGTGTGCGGCCGGCAAGGAAGGGTATCCGCTCCCAGCGTCCCGCGATCATCAGATCGGCAAGCCCATGCGCGATCGCCCATGCCGCCATGACATCCGTCATCGCCATTCGATCAATATAAGGATCGGTCTCTGTTATCTGTTGAATGTCCGCGACGAGTTTGTCGAAGGCCGCATCTGCATGCTCAGACAATGTGGGAGAAGTCTTGTCGGGACGATCAGATGAGAACATCAATCGAAACAGCGCTGGATTGTTGGTGGCAAAGGCAATATATCCGAGTCCCGATGCTGCCAATTGAGCCTTCGGATTCTTCTTCGCTTTTAGCTGATACTGCTCCTGCGTATCGATAAATCGCTGATAGCCCAGCGCCGCCAGCTGAGTGAGAAGTCCCCGTGTATCGCCGAAGTGATGCGCCGGCGCACCGTGGCTAACCCCAGCGCGCTTGGCGACAGACCGTAAAGAAAAGGTTTCAACTCCCTTTGCTGAGAGCTCCTCCTCGGCAGCTGCCAGCAGTGCTCTGCGCAGATCGCCGTGGTGATAGTTGGTAGCGGTTGACATAGGGCGGTCGCACGTCTCTGTCCACTTCTGGATGGAAAAAGTAACAAGTTATCTAGACAGTGTCAAGATACAAGAAATCTATTCGCATTTCGAAACCCAGAGGGTCGCAAAACGTCGGCAGCGAAGTAATGTCTTTACCAAGCTCCGAGTTCGATGGAACAATGCAGCCGATGCGTATTTCCACACTAACTCTGCTTACTCCCTTGATCTTCTGCGCAGCCTTAGCGCTTGTCGCAAAAGCCCCCTCAGCCGCAGAGCTCACCGATGCACCCACGGGCGCCGAGATACGTTCCGCCACCAAGATCGAATTTGCGAATGCGGTCGAGGACTACCTCTCACTTCTGCGTATTCCCAATGTCGGCCAGTATCCCGAACAAGTGGCCGCGAACGTTGCCTGGGTTGAGCGGCGCTTAAGGAGCCTCGGATTGAGCGTTCAAGTGCTTGAGTCTCAGGGCGTGTCGCACGTATTTGGCGAGCAGCGCGTCGACAACGCGCAGGCGACAGTCCTGTTCTACCTGCAGCTGGACGGACAACCGGTGGACGCCACCAAATGGAACCAGGCCAACCCATTCGACCCCGTGTTCAAACGACAGCAGGGAGAAGACTGGAAGGCACTGGCAGCAGACCAATGGCGCACCGACATGAACTTCGAAGATCGAGTGTTCGCACGCTCTGCGAGCGACTCCAAGGGACCTGCAGTTGCCTTCCTCAGCGCTCTCGAGATTATGCGCAAGCATGGCTGGGAGCCGGCGTTCAATATAAAGGTAATTGCCGACTTCCAGGAGGAAATGGGTTCTCCAACCTTACCTGCGCTGGTAGAAGCCCACCGCGAACGCTTCGCGGCCGATGTGATGTTGATCATGGACGGCACGCGACACCTCTCGAATCTCCCGACGCTTACTTTCGGAGCACGCGGTCTCGCCACTATGAAACTCACTGTGTACGGCGCCGAGCGTGACTTACATTCGGGGCAGTACGGCAACTTTGCACCGAATCCCGTGTTCGCATTGAGCCGCCTCCTGGCCAGCATGAAGGACGAGCGCGGTCGCGTAAAAATACCGGGATTCTATGATGGCGTGGTGCTTTCAGATGCCGATAAGCGCGAACTCGCTAGAGTACCCGAGAAGCTCGAGGACATCACACGCTCACTGGGCTTTGCCGAGCCGGATGCTGTCGGGGCTACCTATCAGGAGGCACTGCAGTACCCATCGCTTAACGTGCGCGGTCTCAGAGCCGCCTGGGTAAACGAAGAGGTACGCACCATCATCCCCGGCGAGGCGGTAGCGGAGATCGACATGCGATTGGTTCCCGAAACACCGGGGGCTCGGCAGGTGCAACTGGTGATGGACCACATCCGAGCGCAGGGCTTTCATGTGCTGGGCAGTGCGCCGACTGCCGCTGAGCGTGCCCGGTATCGCCAGCTGGTACGTGTCGACTATCGCATTGGCTCCAAACCCTTTAGAAGCGATATGACCGGGCCATTGGGCCAGTGGCTGGGATCTGCAATGCAGCGGGTTTTCGGCACCGGCTTCGTAAAAATGCGAACCACTGGCGGCTCGCAACCAATCGCGCCATTCATCAGCACGCTGGGCGTACCAGCAGCGTCTGTGCGGATTCCTAACCCGGATAACAACATCCACGCGCCAAACGAAAATCTTCGTTTGGGAAATTTCGCCGAAGGCATTGAATCCTGTCTCTCCATCCTCACGGAACCGTGGACCCTGGGAACTCAATAAGACGATGACTGACGAGTTTACGGGCGCGGCTATCGTTGCCCTCACTGTTTCCGCAGTTCTATGGCTAAGTCGGCAGACACATCCGGGTATTCGCGCGCTGCTGCAGTGGTTTCCCGCGATTCTTTTCGCCTACGTTATCCCGGCGCTATTCACGCAGCTGTTTAGTCTCGACCTCGGTGGAATCTCGCTGCATCAACTGAGTAGCAATTGGGTGATTCCGCTGGCTATCGTCTCAGTAATGAGTGCCCTACCCCTGGCGCAGCTAAAGGTTGTGGGTGCGCGGCCCCTCGTTGTCTTTGTAATCGGCTCATTCGTGATAGCCACGCTCCCCGTGTTCCTTGTTTTCATATTCTCAATGATCGACGAGAACCACGCGCAAATGTTTATTGCGGACGAATACTGGAAAGGTCTGGTACCGATCGTGGGTGGCTGGATCGGCGGCAGCACCAGTCAACTGGTTCTCAAGGAAGTGATCAACACGCCCGAAGGGCTCTTCCTGTCCATTCTGGTGCTGGACAATGTTCTCGTGAACATCTGGACAATTCTTATGTTCCAGTTCATTCGTCGGACGCCGCAATTAAACGCGGCGTGCGGGATCCATGATGAAATACGCCTCCTCGACACCGTGAAAGACGACCATGGATTGCTTAAGCCTTGGATAATGCTGCTGGTGCTGCTGGGGTTTGTGGCAGGGGCAAACGCGCTTGCTTTGCCTTTTCTTTGGAAGGTGCTCGGCCTATCTGCAGCGGGACTACTACTGGTAAATGTTATCCGGTCCTGGAACGTTGGCTTTGTGCTGCGCGTGGGCGGTATCGCCATCATCCTGATCATGGCTATCCTCGGCCTGAAACTGAATTTCTCCAATTTCTCCCTACCGGGCGCACTAGTGATCCTGGTCGTTATCTGGCTCTTGCTGCACTACGTCTTTATGCTGCTCGCAGCGCTGCTGCTGCGACTCAATTTGGCCTGGGTGCCCATCGCGAGCATGGCGAATCTGGGAGGCATATCCACGGCACCCGCGGTGACGTCCGCCTATCGCCGGGATCTCATGCCCCATGCGATCCTCCTGGCCATCCTGAGCATGGTCAGCGGCACAGCCTGGGGCTTACTGAGTATCCAACTGTTTGAATGGGTATTTGCGGTCTAAATCGAGGATGACCGCTGTCTAATTTTCATCTGCCACATGTTTTCCAACCCGTCGCAACAGCATGAAAGCTCCAGCACGCAAATGTGCATCATCATACCGTGCAATGATTTCTCGCTTTACAAACCGGTATCGTATTCCAGCGGTGTGACATGGCGTGCAAACTCATCAATTTCCTGCTGCTTCAGCAAGCTGTACACCGACTGGAATCGCTCTCCGAAGTACGTCGCCACAAAGTCTGAGCGTCGAAAGCGCGCCAACGCGTCCGGCCAGTGAGCTGGCAACGACGGCTGAATTTGCTCCCAGGCATTGCCTTCTATTGGCGCCGGAGCTTCGAGCTCGTTTTCTATGCCATAGAGCATGCCTGCCAACAGCGCGGCCATGGCCAAATGGGGCTGTGCATCGGCGCCAGGAACGCGGTGCTCCAGACGCATTGCAGAATGCGGACCCGCAGGTACTCGCAGTGCTACCGTGCGGTTTTCGTAGCCCCAGCAGGGAGCGAGAGGCGCATGCATACCGGCTTGAAAACGACGGTAAGAGTTTTGCGTGGGGGCCAGCAGCAGCATAATGTCCGGGAGTGTTCGCATGCAGCCCGCAATCGCATGACGCAGGAGCGCGCTGCCAGTATCGCTGGCATCGTCAAAAACATTCGCCCCCTGCGTGTCCTGCACACTGCAATGCAGGTGCATACCGTTGCCGCCAAGGTCACCAAATGGCTTGGCCATGAAAGTCGCCAGACGCTCGTGCTGCCTCGCAGTGCCGCGAATCGCGCGCTTGAGCAACAGCGCCTGATCTGCAGCCAAAACGGCGTCTGCTTGATGCAGAAGATTGATTTCAAACTGGGATGGAGTGCCTTCCTTGATCAGCGTATCAACAGGGAGCTGTTGCAAGGCACTGCAGTCGTGCACCGCGTGCAGGAATGTATCTACAGATGCCATAGCTTCCAGGCCATAGGTTTGGGCCATTTCAAGCGCACCGCCCACACTGTCGCGCTGCGTATGCACCGGCCGTCCTAAGGAGTCCCTTTCCGGCATAAACAGCGAAAACTCCATCTCGCTGGCCAGAACAGGCTGTAGACCACGGGCACGAAACCGCTTCTCAATGCCCGCCAACACTCTGCGTGGGTCGAGCGGATTTTCGCTACCGTCTGCGCAATCGAGGCTCACCAGCACCTGAGCCATTGGGCGACGACCCCAGGGCAGCACCGCAAGACTTCCCGCCGCCACGGTGCAGCAGCCATCGCCATCGCCGTTCTCGAAAACAAAGGATTCCAGATCCCGACCCCAACTATCAAACACCACGGAGCTAAGGGGTAACTTCAATTCGCCGGCAAACACCGAGGCCATTTTTTTGCGGGTCACCCATTTGCCACGTTGCCCCCCAGCCAGATCGCAGAGCACGACCTCAAACAATTCTATGTCCGGATGTGCCAGCAAAAACCCCTCGAGCTCGGAATCATGCCTGCTCATCGAAAGTCCTCACTGTGCGAATCTTCATATTGGATATGCCATCCGAGATAGCTGCTCATTAACTGAATAACGCTTTGATAACGCTATTGCCAGCAACACCTTAGGGGTAATGGCAGCCAGCGTCACATGTGACAAACTCGAACACGAGTGTCGTTGCAAACTATAGCATTTGCCCTGTATCGCAGAGACGGCACAGCAATCAGATTATGTAGAGCCGTAACGACCGCCACATCAGTCCATTGCGTGGCCAACGCTTAGCCATCGCATGGCCATTGCCGAGAATATTATTATGACCAGCCGCGCAGATACCGCCAGTCTCAAAGCCCTCGATCAAGCGCACCACCTTCATCCTTTTACGGATTTCCAGGACTACGCCCATTCCGGTGGTCGGATTTTCAGTCGTGCAGAGGGTGTCTACATATATGACAGCGACGGCAATGCCATGCTAGACGGCATGTCGGGTTTGTGGTGCTGCAATCTCGGCTACAGCCAGGACAGTATCAAGACCGCCGTGTTTGAGCAGTTACAGGAGCTCCCGTACTACAACAACTTTTTCAACTGCGCCAATCAGCCTTCCGTAGAGTTGGCCGCCGCACTCGTCGAAATAGCACCAGAAGGGTTTCAGCACGTATTTTTCACCAACTCTGGCTCCGAGGCCAACGACACCAATATAAAGCTGGTACACCGATACTACGACCTGCTGGGCAAGCCCGAGAAAAAACTGATCATCAGTCGTAACAATGCATATCACGGAAGTACAGTCGCAGCGGCCTCGCTCGGTGGTATGAAAGCAATGCACGAACAAGCTATTGGCCTGAACTACATACACCATATCAACCAACCGCATTGGTTTGAGCTCGGCGGAGAAGAAGATCCCGAAAGCTTCGGAGTGCGCATCGCACGAGAACTCGAGCAGAAAATCGATGAATTGGGCGAGGAGCGCGTGGCCGCATTTATTGCCGAGCCCGTGCAAGGCGCAGGCGGGGTCATCATTCCCCCGGAGAGCTATTGGCCGGAAGTACAGCGGATCTGCGACGAGCGGGACATCTTGCTTATCGCCGATGAAGTGATTTGCGGCTTTGGTCGCACCGGCGAATGTTGGGGAAGCCAGACCTACAACATCAAACCCGATCTGATCACCTTTGCCAAAGCTGTTACCAACGGCTACATGCCCCTCGGCGGCGTACTCGTATCCGGGAAGCTTGCCAACGTGCTCATGGGCGGTGGCGGCGAGTTTGCCCACGGACTGACTTATTCCGGGCACCCGGCGTCCTGTGCCGCAGGTATTGCCACGCTAAAAATTCTGCGTGAGCAAAACATTGTTGAGCGTGCGGCGGCGGATCTTGCGCCCTACTTTCAGACCCAACTGCAGCAATTTGCCGATCACCCGATCGTAGGACAGGTGCGCGGCAAAGGCTGTTTTGCGGCAATAGAGCTGGTGCGCGACAAGGCTAGCCGTGAGCGCCTGGCGCCCGAATCCGGGGGGGCCGTGTTTTGCCGCAACATCGCCAATGAACACGGACTGATGGTTCGCCAGACCGGTGATGCGATGATTATGGCACCACCGCTGATCTGCGAGCATGCGCACATCGACATTCTGATCGAGAAGCTGGCGCTGGCGCTGGATTCAACCGCCAAGCACTTCGGCGTATCCGCCTAGGCGATCACCGAATCGTAGTGCGATGCGCGAAATCTCCAAAAGTTGAAGTGTGCCGCAAATCATGAAAGCGCCTCACTACCAAGAAGCACACAATTTGTTGGATAATCGTGGGCTGACCACGATTCGATGCGCGGGGAAAGGCGAGCAAAACGCCAGCGATAGCCAGCGATAGCCAGTGATAGCCAGCCGTGATCGACATGCTTCACGTGAGAACAAAGAGTACGATAGTGGCCGCCACTGCGCGCGCAATGAAGAGCGGGCAGCGCGCCCCGAAGATATAACAATAAGTACGGAGAAGTAGGCACGATGCGTTTGGTTTCAAAACGTTCGACCCCAAGGTCGCAGCGGAGCTCGGTTGTGGACTCGGTTGTGGACTCGGTCGTGAGCCCCGCTCAGAATCTGAATAGTAGTTTTCTCAGAGGCCTTCGCGCAGTCGCCCTGGGCTTTCTGAGTCTGTGTGTTCTGCTTGGCTGTTCAGAGCGTGAGCCCGAAACCCCGGGCACGCGAGCGCTCACCAGCCTCATTACCGCAGAACAATACCGCAACTCCCTGGGCTATATTTTTGGGCCGGGCGTTGACTTGCAAGTAGAGTTCGCGCCGGTAGCCCGCACCGAGGGACTCCTTGCCAACAGTGCCGCTATCGCAGGTGTCAGCAGCGCACAGCTGCAGGGAATCCAGGGCGTCGCCGCCAGCGTCGCAAGCCAGGTTGTGGATACAACACACCGCAATTACCTCGTTCCCTGTAAACCAGAAACAATAGACAGTCCAGACCAGGCTTGTGCAAGCCAGTTCCTGTCAAAGGTAGGCCGCCTGCTGTTCCGGCGCGCTTTAACCGACGACGAAGTCGCGATGCACGTCGAACAAGCGAGTTCCGCCGCCACGCAATTGGAAAACTTCTACGCGGGTCTTGAGATCGCCCTCGAGGGAATGCTGATCAGCCCCGAGGGTTTGTTTGTTGTAGAACGCTCCGAGCCCGACCCGGAAAACCCCGAGCAACTTCGCCTCGACGGGTATTCGCTCGCATCGAGACTCAGCTTTTTCCTCTGGAACGCAGGCCCGGATGACGAATTACTGACCGCTGCCGAAAGCGGCGAACTGCAAGCCTCCGGGGGACTTGAACGCGCCGTTGACAGAATGTTGTCCAGTCCGAGACTCGTTGAAGGAATGCGAGCTTTCTTCGACGATATGCTCGCCTTCGACGAGGTCAAAACACTGACCAAAGACTCAACCATCTACCCCGAGTTCACCGGTGTGACGGCGAAAGATGCGCGGGAGCAAACGCTGCGCACGACCATTGATCACTTGCTGGTAAACGACCAGGATTATCGCGACCTGTTTACGACGCGCTCGACTTTTATGTCTCCGGCCCTGGCAATAATCTATGGCGTGCCGGCACAGCCCGGTTGGGCCCCGCACACGTTTCCAGAGAATAGCCCGCGTGCGGGTCTGCTCACCCAGGTCAGCTTCCTGTCATTGCATGCGCATCCCGGGCGCAGCTCTGTGACACTCCGAGGCCAGGCATTGCGAGAGCTGTTTTTATGCCAGACAGTGCCCCAGCCACCCCCCGGCATCGATTTTTCTGTCGTGTCAAACCCCAATTCGCACTACCCGACGCAGCGCGAGCGCGTAGCGGCACATCTCGAGACACCCTCTTGCGCGGGCTGTCACAGGATCACGGATCCGATCGGCTTGTCGCTGGAGCAATTTGATGGCGCGGGCGGCTACCGCCTAACAGAAAATGAGGCGGTGATCGACGCGAGCGGAGGCCTCGACGGCTTTGAATTTGATGGCGCGGTTGGCCTGGGCCAGGCGCTACGCGAAAACGCCGAGTTACCGCGATGTCTTGTACAGCGCGTTTACAGCTACGGCACCGGCGGTCCGCCAGCCCTGGAAGTTCGCCCGGCACTGGATTATTTCAACCAGGCTTTTGCCGATGAGGGTTACCGACTCCGCGGTTTACTGCGGACAGTCGCCCTGAGTAGCGCGTTTTCACGAATCCAGAAAGACCCGAGTGATGGCCGCAATGCAGAGGGCCAGATAGCAATGGCAGCGTCACGCTAGTGGAGCGGCCATGGAGCGACGAAATGCTTGCGACCAGGCATCAGGGCAATCAGGGAATTCAGGAGAGGTGGTATGAGTAAGTGGAACAGGCGCCGTGTATTGAAAGGTATGCTGAACGGCGTCGGCGTAACCGTCGGTCTGCCCATGCTCGACTACTTCCTGAACGGCAATGGCACTGCACTTGCCTCGGGCAACCCAATGCCCGTGCGCTTCGGCACCTGGGGATACGGTCTCGGCGGCACGTCAGACATCTTTGTGCCCAGAAAAACCGGCGCCAACTACGATCTACCGGAGGAAATCGCAAGCTGGGAGCCGGTACGTGACGATATCAACCTGTTTTCGAACGGATCGGCTTTTCCCGATGCGTCACCTAACCGCAATCACTACACCGGCTGGGTAGTATCGAGGACCGGTGTCGCACCAGAAGTGGATGAGGTGCCCACCGAGACCATTGATGTCACCGTCGCCAAACAGATCGGCCGGGCCACGCGGTTCGGTTCGCTGACAGCTACCGCAACCGCCGATGCTCGAGATACCTATAGTTACCTGAATGCGACCACGCCGAATGCGCCAGAGTGGTCACCCCTGCAGTTTTACAACCGCTTGTTCGGATCTGAATTTCAGGATCCAAACGCCGCAGAATTCAATTTGGACCCTAGGCTGATCGCTCGCAGAAGCGTCTTGTCGGGAGTGATGGATCAGTCTCGCTCGATGATGAGCACCATCGGCGCCGCGGACCGGGAGCGCCTGGATCAGTACTTTACAGGCTTGCGGCAGCTCGAGAAGCAGTTTGATCAACGTCTCACCAAGCCGGAGCCCATTGCATCGTGCGTGCCCCCGGGCGCTGCCCCGGTTAATCCTCTGATGGACAAGTCCGCCGATGCCGTGAAGCTTCGCCATAAGATGATGACGGAACTGATGGTTATGGCTGTCGCCTGCGATCAGACGCGGGTCTTTAACATGACCTACTCGGCAGCGTTTTCGTCAATTATCAAACCGGGCTACCCGAAGCCTCATCACACCTGCACCCACGAAGAACCGGTCGATGGGGCGTTGGGCTATCAGCATCACGCTTCCTGGTTCACGCGTCGTGCCATGGAATCCTGGGCAGACTTTGTGGCGGCCTTTAAAGCAGTACCCGAAGGTGACGGCACGCTGCTCGACAATGTGCTGATTCTGGGCACGACGGACGTGGGTTACGCCAGAACGCACGCGATCGACGGCATGTCGGTGTTTCTGGCCGGCCGCGCTGGCGGCAAAGGCAAGAGCGGCATGCATATGGATTTGAACGGGGGCTCTGTGGCTCAGGTTGGCTATACCGCGCTCAGATTGATGGGTGTAGACACGCCGTCCTGGGGCAGTTTGAGCAACCAGTGTACTGAAGTAATCAGCGACGTGGTGGTCTGATCGTATGTATTCATGCGACCGGGAAAACACACCGTGATACATCTTTCTGTTCCTTTGACGCTGGTTCTACTTGCGGGAATGTCTGCGATACCTGAAGTGTTGGCAATGGACGCCGCAAACGCCAAAAAGTACTGGCAAACCGCGACAAGCACCGCGCAGGAAGCCTTCATAGACGAGCCAATGCCACCGGGAATACAGGTGGTGGTGAGCCCATTGGAAGGCCCGGTATATGCGGATGAGCGCGGGCTGACTCTGTACAAATGGCCTCTCGGTGCACTGCGGAACGGGTCGACAGGTGACCGCAAGGACGGACCGTCCAATTGCACAGACGAGGTGCTTCAGGTTTCGTCCGGCTTGATGAGCCCCTACCCTCCGAATTTGCTACTGCCTGTCGAACAGCGCGTAAGTTGCAGCGGGGTTTGGCCTCCAGTACTGGCAGATGAGGGTGCCGAGGAGTTGGGTAAGTGGACCCTCACAGAGCGCGCCAATGGGACGCAGCAATGGGCCTATGATGGCTATCCCTTGTATACCTCCAGCTTGGATCAGAAGCCGGGCGACACGCTGGCCGGGACAAAGATTAAGTCTCAGCGCGACGGAGGGATCATCCGCCAGCCGGTAAGCCCGCCTCCCGATATCCCGGCGGGATTCAAAGTGGTGTCCAGTACCACCGGACGACTGCTGGTAAACAACAAGGAATACTCTGTGTACAGCTGGGACGGCGACGGTCCCAATCAATCAAATTGTCATACCGAGTGTCTCAAGGACTGGACGCCGGTCCCGGCGCCCGAAATCGCCGTGGATCGGGGTGAGTGGTCCGTCGTCAAACAGGCCTCAGGATCCAGACAGTGGGCCTTCCGGAGCCGACCTCTCTATACCTACAACAAGGATCCGGGCAGCCGGAGCTTTGTGGGCAGCGATGTACCGGATTGGCGAAACCCCGAGTGGCACAATGTCTACACTCAACGTACCGTGACTCCGCCCGAGGAGTTCACCGTGCAAGATGTGGAGTTCGGCGGGCAGGTTCTGGCTGATGCGCGTGGCAGGTCTGTCTACATTTATAATTGCAAGGATGATTCCCTGGCGCAATTGGCTTGCGACCACCCGGACGCGGCGCAGGATTATCGTATGGCCATCTGCGGTAATGGCGACCCGGCAGTCTGTCAGACGACGTTCCCCTATATTATCGCTCTGGCTGATGCCAGGAGTGAGAGCCGCCTCTGGAGCGTGATGGCGATAGATCCGATTACCGGTCGTCGCGCCACCTCGGATCAGGACGGCGCCCTGTTTGTCTGGGCTTACCGCCAACGGCCTGTGTACACCTATGTAGGGGACCGGGAACCCGGCACGACTAACGGTGACGGTATCGGCGAATTTACCGGTCGGCGTAACGGCTACAAAGCCTTCGTTTTGCGCGATGATTTTGGCGAGAACGCGTTCCGCCGCTAAGGTTCAAAATAGACGCTGAGGTGAACACCCAGCGTCGTTTACTCAGGAGAATCGATCCATGTCACTTGTTGAAGAAGGCCAAACGGGGCAGGCGAGCTCGGCGGGATACCCACTGCTGTTGCTTGAACCTGTTGTCATCACGTTGTTGGCCGCTGTGGTCCTTGCAGTGACTTCGGCGACCTCAACAGCCGCACCTCTGGATGACGGACGGATTGGCTACGTTCTGACTGAGAGGCACTGGGCGGTCTATCAAACAGAGGAGGCGAAGGAGGAGTGTCCCCAGGGATTTAATATTGGGCCGCGCGAGCAGTTCGATGAACTGTTCCCCAGCGAAGCAGGCGTGGTGCGAACCGAGGTAGACACTCGGCTTCTGCGCGAGGGACGGCGATACCACCTCGAAACCTCCGAGGAGCCCTTCCCTTTTTATGCGGCACAGGGGAAGACATCCTATGGAATTAACCTTGACGGCAAAATCGACGCCGATGATTTCCAAAGCCCTGAAGGTGATGAAGGCATCGACAATCAGCTGTATCGCGCCATGGGCTGCATTCCGATTTACCGCGGCCCCGACGGCGCTTTCTACCACTTTTCCAACCTGTTTATGTACGGCAATGCCTATAACCGCTGGATGATCGAGCTGACGGGAGTGGACGACCTCAGCAATGACGACAACGTAACGGTAATGTTCTATCGCGGTATGGATGACCTTGTCACAGATGCTTCTGGCACCGGCTTCGTTGCCGGCGGCACACAACGAGTTGATTCGCGCTGGGGACAAAGCTTTATACAAGAGGTGCAGGGCAAAATCGTCGATGGCGTATTGACCACAGCGCCCACGGAACAGACCAAGTTCCCCTGGTCTTTTCCCGGGATTGGAGGGGGCTTCCATCTGTTCAGGGATTTTCAGGTCAAGCTCGAGCTGACAAAGAAAACCGCTCAAGGCATGTTGGCAGGATACGTCGATGTTGAGCAGTACAACCATCGGCTTAACAGAAACTGGACGACTCACCATCAGAGCTATGGCCAGCTCTCGGCGGCATCGCTGTATCGCGCGATGAAGAGCCTGGCAGATGCCTATCCCAACCCGGAGACCGGAGCGAATACCGCCATTTCCTCGGCTGTAAACGTGACGCTTCATCAGGTCTATATCATGCACATGAACGATGTGCAGGTCGCTTCGAGTCCGGGGCAATAAACAGCGACACACCACGCGAATGCGCGGGCCCCCGCGCGTTCGGTATTGTCCAGTTAAGGCGAGTGCCTTGACCCAGCTTGGGAGTACCGTATGAAAGGTCAACGGAATTTTCTCGCAGTGCTAGCTAGCGCACTGCTGACTGTTACCTCCCTCGCACAGAGCGACGTTGCGGCCGCGCAGACGGCCACGATCAATCGTGACTTGATTGAGCTGTGGGCTGCAGGACGGCCCGCGTTTGGCGAGTACGTCACCCAGAAAAAAGCCAACAACAAGCAGGCCGCGTCAGCTTCGCAGAAACCGGCAAGCTATACGGTGCAGACCGGCCGCGATCTCGCTGCGAACTCACTGCTGGACTTTGCTTTTCTGAGTCTTGAGCAACACTGGGATGCCGACTCGGCACGCAACGTAGCCCAGGGTCTGCGCAACGAACACGGGAAGTCCACACTGCCTCTACTGGTGCGCATTCCGCCTATCTCCGTAGATGGCGTAGACGCCGCGCGCGCGCGGGTTAAAGAGGCTCTTGCACTAGGCGCTGATGGCGTGGTCATCCCGCATGTCCTGAGTGCCGAGGAGGCTCGCACCGCGGTCTCGTTCTTCGAGGGCGTCAGTGTATGGTCGCCCGATAATCCGCAGGGTGAGGTCGTAGCCATGCTCATCATCGAAGACCCGGACGTCTTTTTAGAGCTTGAGGAAATAGCGGATATTCCCGGCTATAGCGCTCTGGTTTGCGGCATCGGCAGCCTCACCAGCGCTCTCGGTGGTGACCGGGAGGCCGCAGAGGCTATCAATCAACAAGTCTTGGCGCAGAGTCAGCGTGCCGGGAAGCCTAACTTAACAACCGTTGATGCGGCGTCCGTAACGCTGCGTGTAAAACAGGGCTTCCTTGGCCTGCTGGCTTATGGACCCACCTCAAATGAGGCCATCCGCTTAGGCAAAGCTGCGGCCGGTCGTTAATGTCTGCCGCCAGCAATCTGCCTGGCTCAAAGATACGCGAGCCCCTTTGCTTGATCGGGCATCATCTTCGGTGGCGGACAAGAACAACAGGAGCCAGAAATGGATAAGAAAATATCTCGTCGCAGCGTTCTCTTGCGAGGCCTGCAGATTCCGATTGCAGGAAGTGCGCTTCTCGGATTAGCCGCATGTGAAGGTGACAGCGGGGATCTCATCGCCTGCGCCGATCCCGGTACCATGACCTCAGCGGAAGAAAGTGTTCGTCGCGCACTCAACTACACCGAGAGCTCAACCGACGCTGGCAAACTGTGTGCCGGCTGCGAGTTCTTCTATCCACCAAAGGACGGCAGTGGCTGTGGAAGCTGTGAGATTTTTGGCGGCAAGCCAGTGAATCCGGGCGGCCGTTGCGATTCCTGGAGTGTTGACTCCTAAGCACCCGGTTTTACTCTGATGCATCAATGCACGAACCCAAATGCCGAAGTCCAGTCCCAAGGGACCTTTTGACTGTGTGTAAAAACCTTAAAACAGAACAGGATCAGAAAAATGTCGTTTCTATTCGGACGCTGCGTACCGAGGCAAGCCTCGCATGCTCAGCCATCGGGTCTTTGCTGGCACATGGCAGTAATGATGATCATTTCGATGAACATGCTTATTGTAACCAGCCTATCCAGCATGGCCGGCGCGGCCACCCTGTCTGAATTGGAAAAACAAGGTGAGTATCTGACCCGCGCAGGCAACTGTGTAAGCTGCCATACGAGCGCCGATGGGCTTCCATTTGCGGGCGGGCTTGCTTTCGAAACCTCGTTCGGAACCATCTATTCGACCAATATCACCGTGGATCAAGACACTGGCATCGGCCAGTGGAGCCTCGACGAGTTCAGTAGGGCGATGCGACAAGGCGAAAGGCCGGACGGTGAACATCTGTATCCGGTATTCCCCTATACCTCGTTCACCAAGGTCCGGGACGAGGATATCGCAGCAATCTATGCCTATCTCAAGACCGTGGCGCCGGTGCAGTCTTCACCGCCGGACAATGACCTCGGCTTCCCCTACAACCAGCGCTGGGCGCTGGGACTGTGGAAGTCGCTCTTCTTCGACCCCAATCAGTTCGAACAGCAGCCGGCGGAATCGGTACAGTGGAACCGCGGCGCATACCTGGTTGAGGGCCTTGGTCACTGTGGAGAATGCCACACACCAAGGAACCTACTGGGTGCAAAAAATTCGGATCTAGCCATGACCGGGGCCACTTACATGGAGCGCATGGATGGGAAGCTGTCGGCGTGGTCCGCGCCTAACCTGACCTCTGCGAGCACCGGCCTGAGAATGTGGTCCAACGAGGATATCGCGGACTATCTGAAGCTCGGTGTCAGCCACCGCGCCGGTGTCTTTGGTCCAATGAACGAAGTGATTGTGAACAGCACCCGACACCTGTCGTCGGAGGATGTCGACGCAATGACCGTTTACTTAAAGAGCTTGCCGGCTAATTCTCAAGCGGGCGACAAGCCAGCGACAGACGATGTCCTGCGCGCAGGCTCCCTGCAGTATGATATTCACTGCGGCACCTGCCATTTACCAACCGGCGAGGGATCACCAGAAACCGGGCCCCCGGTACTTGGCAGCCCGGTGGTGCTGGACAGAGATCCAGCGTCGCTTATCAACATCACCCTGCATGGACCCCATTTGCCCAAGGTCGCGCCATCGATTGCATGGCAATCGAGGACCTGGAAACGCATGGAGCCCTATGCCAATAAACTGAGTGATAAACAGGCTGCCGCACTGCTGAGCTACATGCGCAGCGCGTGGGGACATGAAGCAGGCGCTGTCAGCGAGAAGCAGGTCGCGACACAGCGCTAGTCAGCCAGAAACCGATACTCCGTAGTCGATCGAAATACCTGGCCCGCGCGGAGTATGGTCTGGTCCATAGCTGGGTAGTTCACGCTGTCAGCAAAATCCTGGGGCTCAAGGCACAGGCCGCTATGACGATAAAAAGAGCGACGAAAAGGACGGTTGTGTACATCGCCCGCCCTCAAGAAAACCGTAGAAGTCGGCATTGCCAGCATCAAGAACCTTGCGGGAAGCGAGGGCCGTAGCCACGCGGTAATCGTTGTAACCCGCTGCAACAGCGCGGCGCTGCACTGTGGCGCGCACTTGTCACCGGGATTCATTCTTACTGCGCAAGCGCGCAAGCGCTCGGCGCTTGCAGACCTTGTACGGCTCTCGCACACTGCACTTCGATGCCCCTAACTACAATCTCGCGAGCTGCACAGCATGATGCAAGCTGAAGGATCCAGAAAAACGCTGCGCCAGCGCGACATGGTGCTCTTTACTGTATCGGCAATCCTGCTGCCCGACACCCTGGCATCGGCAGCATCGATTGGTGCGTCCAGCGTGAGCTGGTGGGTGATACTAAGCCTTGCGTTTCTGCTGCCCTTTGCATTGATCAGTGCCGAGCTGGGCGCATCGTATCCCGAACAGGGCGGTGTGTACGCGTGGATTCGCGACGCCTTCGGTGGTCGCTGGGGCTCGCGTATTACCTGGTGTTACTGGATTAACACTGCAGTATGGTTGCCCTCTGTGTGCATTTTGTTTTCGGGCATCCTCAAACAACTGTTTTTCCCGGATGCCACACTGTGGTGGCAGATCGGCGTGGCTGTCGCCGTTTGCCTCTCGACCGTCGGCGTCAGCTGTCTCGCGCTGGATCTTGGGAAATGGGTACCCAATATCGGCGCACTGGCCAAATTTCTGTTCTTTGGCGCCATCATCGCGGGTGCCTGGTTCTTTACCAGCAAAAACGGTATGGCCAATCCGCTAACCATCGACAGCATGACACCTGATTTTGGCGAGGGTTTGCAGTTCATCCCGGCAATCATTTACGGCATGCTGGGTTTTGAATTGGTCAGCGCAGGCAGTGACGAAATGCGCAACCCTGCCCGCGATGTCCCGCGGGCCGTTATCACTTCCGGCTTACTCGTCAGTCTGCTCTATACCCTCGGCACCGTGGCCGTGCTAGCGGCCATTCCCGCACAGGACATCAACCTTGTGGAAGGACTGGTGGACACGCTACGCCTGTTTTTCGCCGGCCCACTTGAGAACTTTCTGGTAATCACTCTGGGTATCAGCGTGTTGTTCGCTGTTTTCGCCAGTGGTTCTACCTGGGCCATCGGGGTGAACCGCGCCGCGGCTGAGGCCGGGGGTGAAGGGGAGTTGCCCGCCGTGTTCGCTGTGGAACATCCGCGTACCGGTACGCCCATAGGAGCGGCACTGCTTATGGGTGTCACCAGTTCCGGCATGCTGCTGATCTACGGCTTTGTTGCAGGCACCAACGAGGATCTGTTCTGGTCGCTGTTTGCCTTTAGCGGCGTGATATTTTTCCTGCCGTACATCGCTATGGTCTTCGCGTTTCTAGAACTCCGTCGGCGAGATCCAGCACATGCACGTCCTTTTAAAGTGCCGGGCGGTTCGATTGTTGCCTCGGTATTTGCATTAGTCTGCATCGCTACACTCAGCACAGCGGCGCTGCTGTTTATGTATACGCCGGGGGAAGGCCCTGACTGGCCGGTGGTTATCGGTGTAGGCGCCATGCTGACTCTCGGTGAGATGCTTGTTCGCTATGCGGAGCATCAAACACGCAAACGCAAATTCCAGAACATCTGAAAGTCGAGACGACGCGTAACAACACGGACTTTAAATTTACGGATCCTCACGCAACATGCGACGATCAAAACTCCGCGCCGCGCTGCTCTACTTTGCTGCCCTCACTATAAGCATTAGCCCAGTGCAGGCCACTACGGCCATTCAGGTCACACCGTCTGAACGCAACGCAGAATTACTGAACGAATCACCGCCGGAAGCCACCCCCGGAACCCAGTCACGCAGTGCTACGCTGAAAAAAGTAGGTGAAGCTCGGCTTAAAGTGCTGCTTTGGGCGGTATATGACGCCAGCTTGTTTTCTCCCAGCGGGGTCTACAGCGAAAACGAGCGTCCACTCCGACTGGAAATACAATACCGGATGGGCGTTAAGTCAACGTCACTGGTCGAGCGCACCCGCAAAGAGTGGGACGCCATGGGTCGGACGCATCCGCGACAAAACGAGTGGTTGGATCGACTCGCCGCAGTCTGGCCGGATATACAAGAAGACGATGTGCTGGCACTCGAACTCGACATTAACAACGTGACGACGTTTCTTTATAACGGGGATCCAATCGGCACCATCGACGACCCTGAGTTTGGTCAGCAGTTTATCGATATCTGGGCGTCCGAAGATTGCACGCGCCCGGAAATGCGACTCGCTCTGATTGGCAAGACCCGCTAGCTGTTGGGAGCCTCCAGCTTCTGAAGGTACTCCTCCAGTTTCTCCTCGGCCCTGTCCCCAAAGAGAATCCGACTGGCTTCTGCCATGCCCGGCGCCTGGCGCAGGTCCTGTGGACGCACAACCTGCTCAATCTTGGAGCGGCGACGCATAAAATCTTCTAGCCGAACAACCATCTCGCGGCGCGCGGTGAGCTCAATCTCGCAGCGCGTGTATTCCGCGTGTTCTATTAACAGCTCAACGCTGTTCTCATCTTCTCTGATCCGATCCAGTAACTGAAAGGCGGCCTCGCCGTAGCGCCGCCAGAAGCGCTCGCTGAGAGGTTCCGAGGAGCTGGGGTCAGTCATGCCGTCCAGGCCAAGCTGTTTTGCCTGTTGCATAAAGTGCGCCCGGACCGAGCCTCTCGCCTCGCCGTACCAGGGCGCGTTGCGCTCGGGAATAGCGATACCCAGCGACTCGACGGTATCGACCACCTCCTCGCCAACATTCAAGCAGTCGGTCAGCTTGCCCCCAAAAATCGTAATTTGCGACGCACCCGCATTCACTTCGATCTCATGTTTGCGCGACAGCTGCACCCAATCGGTGGCGTCTGGAGAACCGCTCACGGCGAGCGGCCTTACGCCTACCCGCTGGGCAATGACATCTTCAGGACGGAAGGGTTCACTGAGGTCCAGAAGCTGATTGACATTATCGAGCACAAAGTGGCGATCCTCATCAGTGACCACGACTTCGGGCGACTCAACCGGCGTGTCGGTGGTGCCGATACAGGTTTTCGGGCCCATCGGTATCAAAAAAAACAGCCGCCCGTCGGAGGCAAAAAAAGTCAGCACGCGACGACTGTCGGTCACCCGATCAACGATCAAGTGAATGCCCTTGGAAAAAAGGTGTCGATACTGAGTCTCGATGCCCAGCATGCCGTTGAGAGAATCTGCCCAGGGACCGCAGGCGTTGACCAACGCGCGCGCCTGCAGGTTCAGCTCCCTACCACTCTCATGATCCTGGAGACGACATTCCCAGCGGTCGTCCACGCGATGGGCTCTCTTGAGGCTGACATAGTTAACCGCCGTGCAACCCATATCCAGCGCGCGCCGCGCAAAACCAAATACAAACCGGGCGTCATTGTCGTAGAGGTAGCAATCGGAATACTCGAGTCCGCCCTCCGCATTGCTGGTATTGATGCCCGGTTCGAGTTTTTCGATAGCCGCTGAGGACAAAAATCGCGGGGCACGGGTTCTACAACGACCCATCAGCCAGTACAAAACACTGCCAAGAAATACAAAAAAAGACGACACCCGGAAACCACGCTGGATCGTGGTAAAAAAACGTATTTCCTTGACGGTTGAGGGATAAGCCTTCATCAGCTTGTTGCGAGATCGACAAAGCTTGTTGACCAGTAAAAACTCCTGGCTTTCTAGATATTTGATCCCGCCCCAGGCGAGATTGCTGGAGTTGCTACTGACTCCGCCGGCGAAATCGCCCCGGTCCACCAACGCGACCTTCACACCCTTGCCGGCCAGTGCCGCTGCTGATACCGCGCCGTTGATGCCGCCACCTACAATCAGCACATCGTATGCCTGGCCATCCAGACTGCGAATGTTCTTGTCTCGCAAGGCCGTAGACAGGGCTTTGTCTCCTGAATTTGAGGTGTAAGGAAGTCGGTATGAGCGGGGCGCTTCTGGACAGCGTCGGCCTCAGACACCACTATAGCGCACTCTCTTCGCGGTAACTCCTTGTCTATGCAACTCGAAACTCTAAGTGCAGGCTCATACGCAACACCAGCGGACAATCAGGAAGTCTATCGTGGACTCCATTACCCCTGGGGCCGCCGCGTAAACCCGGCCTCGGGCAAACCGCAGCGTATCGCTGAAGGGGTCTACTGGGTTCGCTTTCCCATGCCGATGTCGCTGGATCATATCAATCTGTGGATGCTCGAAGACGATGACGGTTGGACCGTCGTTGACACCTGCCTGAATCTGCCCGACGCGCAGACGATCTGGGAGTCGCTGTTTGACGGGCTGATGGGCGGTAAGCCGGTAAAGCGCGTGATCTGCACGCATATGCACCCGGATCACGTAGGACTTGCCGGGTGGATATGCGAGCGCTTCGACTGCGATTTGTGGATGGCGCGCTCGGAGTATCTGATGTGCCGATCGCTGGTGGCAGATACCGGTCGCCCGGCGCCGCAGGTTGCGATAGACTTTTATCATCGGGCCGGCTACACCACCGAGCAGCTGGAGCATTACAAAGAGCGCTTTGGCTTCTTTGGTAAGGCCGTCTACGCGCTGCCAGACAGCTACCGCCGCCTGGTCGATCTCGAAACACTTAACATCGGCGGTCGCTACTGGCAAATTATGGAAGGCAGCGGGCATTCGCCAGAGCATTTGTGCCTGTACTGCCCAGCGCTGAAGCTGTTCATCGCTGGCGACCAGGTATTGCCCAGAATCACTCCCAACGTTTCTGTGTTCCCTACCGAGCCCGAAGGTGATCCCTTGAAACATTGGCTGCGCTCGCAGGCGCAGCTACGCGACCGCCTCCCGGATGATTTGCTGGTGCTTCCTTCGCATGAGGCACCGTTCACAGGACTGCATATCAGGCTGAGTCAAATCCTCGAGTCACACACCAACGATCTTAACAAACTGTTTGATTATCTCGCTGAACCCAAACGCGCGGTGGACTGCTTCCCGGCACTGTTTAAGCGCGAGATCGGCAAAGGCTCACTGGGATTGGCGACCGGAGAGACGCTGGCGCATCTGAACTGTTTGCTCTGGCGGCGTCGCATCCGCAGAAGCACCGACGAGCACGGTGTGCACTGGTACGTCCAGGGCCCGGATACCGTAGACAGTGAAAGTGACGCGGGTGAAGAACCCGCTATGCCGACGCACTGATCTTACCGAGAATCTCGCGCGTTCCGGTCTCATCCAGCAAACGCGGCGAAAAATACCCGACGGCTTCCGCAACCGCAAGATCGACCAGATAGTCAAAATCCTTCGCCTGAATTTTTTCTGAGCTGGCGGCAATACCTACGGATGTTCGCAGAGACACCACCGCATCTATAAACGCCTGCGCCTGCTCCCGCTGACTGTATTCGGGCTTGGCAACATCGATCAGCTGAGCAAGTTCAGCCAGCGACACTTCGGCCTCATCGAGCATAAACTCAAGCGCCGGTGGTAAAACCATGGCATTGGCAAGACCGTGTGGAATCGCATACTTGCCACCCAACTGGTGCGCGATAGCATGCACATTGCCTACGTTTACCTGATTGATAGCAATCCCGGCATAGTACGCCGCCATCGCCATGGACTCCCGGGCCTCTGAGTCTTCGCCGTGCTCAAACGCTCGCTGCAGACTGGCAAACACCAGCCGGATCGCTTGCTTCGCGCTCTCTTTGCTGGTGCCGCGCTCCCAACGGCAAATGTAGGCCTCAATGGCATGCGTGAGCGCATCCATGCCGGTAGCCGCCGTAATGTGAGGTGGCAGGCCCAGCTGCAGATCCGGGTCGAGTGCCGTCGCCCGAGGTCCCAGAGCGAAGCCGGAAATCACACCCTTTTCATGCGATACCGGGTCTGAAATCACCGCGCCCATTGTGGCTTCAGAGCCCGTACCGGCAGTGGTAGGAATCGCAAAGATCGGCAGCACCGCGTGTTTAACCTTGCCAAGGCCAATCCAGCTGCGTGGATTGTCACTACTGGTCGCAGAGGCCGCGATCAGCTTCGCGCAATCAATAGCAGAGCCGCCGCCGATAGCCAGCACCGCATCGGCCTCGTGGAGTTTCAGCGCAGCGGTTCCCGCCTCACCCTGCGCAAAAGTCGGATCGGGCTCTACGCCATCGTAAATCGCTACTGCTACTGCGTGCCCGGCAAATCCCTCGAGGGCACGATCAACAATGCCGAGATCTCGAAGCGGTTTATCAGTCACCACAAAAACACGGGAAAATCCCGCGCGACTAATATGCGCACAGAGCTGACGTGAACTCCCGGCTCCGGCAAAGGCCAGATAACTCGCCCCAGGGCTAAACGTTGTCAGCCACTTTGCCAGAAAGAGAAACAGCTTATTTTTGAACGTATTCATAGCGGCGCTCGTTGCTTGGCCCAGTAAGACCCAGCCTGGATATTAGTGGCGAGCAAGAGTAGCAACTACAGCCAGCGGTCGCGAGCCGCAGATAACCGCCAGTATCAGTGCCGATATAAGCCCCCGAAGAACGTGCCTGAGCGGTACGATATTGCTAGGCTCTCTGAAGCGCCGTTTTAAAGGTCAGTTGCGGGCGGCCCGCCGCT
Source organism: Congregibacter sp. (assembly GCA_045105635.1). Taxonomy (GTDB): domain Bacteria; phylum Pseudomonadota; class Gammaproteobacteria; order Pseudomonadales; family Halieaceae; genus Congregibacter. The sequence goes on along the minus strand of JBGCDU010000009.1, from coordinate 572,466 downwards.
AAGAAATACAACACGCAAGACAACATGCTGCACCAGCAGCCCGATCGGATTTACAGGAGAGAGCACCATGACGGAGCAGCGACGCCGCTATGTACAGATCAACGACGCGGATAGGTCTTTGTCGGTTCAGGAAGACAGGGCGCCGCTACCCGGTGCGGACGAAGTCCTTATCGAGGTGCAGGCTGCCGGGCTGAATCGCGCGGATCTGTTGCAGCGCAAGGGCCATTATCCACCGCCAGAGGATGCTTCGCCCATCATGGGCCTGGAGGTGTCGGGCACCATCCTCGCGTGTGGAGAAGCCGTTAGCGACTGGGAGCCCGGTGATGCGGTCTGTGCACTGACCCACGGCGGGGGTTACGCCAGCCTGGCAGTGGCGCCGCAGGGTCAATGTCTGCGCGTTCCTGCGGGACACAGCATGGACGAGGCAGCCGGGCTACCCGAGGCCCTTCTGACCGTCTGGCATAACGTATTCCAGCGCGCTGGTCTGCAGCGCGGTGAAACGATTCTGCTGCATGGCGGTGCAAGTGGCATAGGCACCCTCGGTGTTGCGATGTGCCACGCTATGGGTGCCACCGTTTACAGCACGGCTGGCACGCCAGAAAAGTGTCGGCAGGTAGAGGCCCTGGGTGCCGCACAGTGCTTCAACTATCGCGAGCAGGATTTTGTCGATGAGCTGGATATCCTGGGACAAAAAGGCCGCATCAATGTGGTATTCGATATGGCGGGGGGTGATTTCGTGCAAAAGAACATGGATGTCGCGGCAATCGATGGACGCATAGTCAATATTGCGTATCTGCGTGGTTTTAGCGCGGAGGTCAATTTTTTGCCGCTGCTCATGAAACGCCTGACATTGACCGGCTCTACCTTGCGGCTTCAATCGGCGGCGCAGAAGAGTCAGATGATCGTAGAGATCCGGGAAAACCTCTCCGAACATCTGGACAGCGGTGCGGTCAAAGCCATTGTCGACAGTCGCTTCGCGCTGGATGATGCAGACGCCGCGCAAGCCCGCATGGAGTCCGGCGAACATCTGGGTAAGATCCTGTTGAAGCCTTGATCGACAACTTGCGCATGAATGGAGATCAGGCCACCACATGAAGCGGCGTATACCCAACAGACCAGCTTTACGGAACGCCTGGGCGTGCTGCACCGTTGTGCTGATGACGCTGCTGTCAGCCTGCGGCGGTGGCGGTGGCGGTGGCGGGTCGTCGGCACCGGCACCGGTACCCAACGTGGCGCCTACCGCGCAGGCAGGTGAACCGCAAACAATTGATGCGGGCACTCAAGCTGAACTCGATGCCTCCGGGAGCAGCGATAGCGATGGCAGCATCAGTTCGTTTCTCTGGACCCAGAGCGATGGTCCCAGCGTAGATCTCCAATCCGCAGACCAGGCGCAAGCCTCCTTTGTAGCGCCGGATGTAAGTGTCGACACTACTTTGGTGTTTACCGTAACAGTCACCGACAACGACGGCGCCACCGCGACCGACTCTGTGAGTATTACCCTGCGGGCCTTGATAGTGGGAGAACAGATCAGCCTGAGCGGCAGAATTCTGCCATCGGCAAGCCAGAGCCTCGATGGTGATACCAACGATCCATTCAACCCGCTCATTCCCAACAGCGATCCAAGCAGACCGCAGCCGATAAACAATCCGACCACACTAGGCGGCTATGTAAATGAGCCCGGTGCTGGTGCTGAGGGCGAATCTCAAGTGGCGGGTGATCGCGAGGATTACTTCAGTGTCGAATTGCTACGGGGTCAGAACATCAACCTGCTGGTAGCACAGTTCCAGAACGCAGATGCCGACCTGTATCTCTATAGTGCCGACGGTGAGCTCATCGACTTTTCGATTGATACCGGTCAGCGCGAAACTCTGACTGTTGCGCAGAGCGGCCAGTATCTGGTGAACGTATCTATTTTCTCTGGCGCGACAAACTACACGCTGACCATCGGCTCTGAGCTGACTCCGGTCAGCACCGCTCGCTACAATGATGTTATCCCCGACGAGGTCATTCTGCGTTATCGCGACGGTTCAGCGCTCAGCGGAAGCGCCGAGGCGCTGCTGCGGCGTATGCGCATGCAGGAACTGAGCGGGGGCCGCGGACGGGAACGCCTGATGAATTTGCAGTCCGCCGAATCTGACCTCAGCGTGCTGAGCGAACGGCTGGGTGCACAGCGCTTCCGCCGCAACGAGTTCACGGACAGCTCGCTCGCTACACGCTGGCGCACACTCATGGGTATCAAGCACCTACAGCAAGAGCCTGACGTCGCCAGCGCAGAACCGAATTACCGTGTGCGCCCGCTGGCAACCGTGAACGACGCCGCCTATGGATTTCAATGGCACTACCCGCTAATCAACATTCCCGGTGCCTGGGATACGAGCACGGGTGATCCGAGTGTGATAATCGCCGTTGTGGATACTGGCGTGCTGTCACGTCACCCCGATCTGCTGGGCCAGCTCACCGACGGCTACGACTTTATCCGCGACGCCGAAGAGGCAGCAGACGGAGACGGCATCGATCCGGACCCCGAAGAAGACGTGGGCGGCAGCGACCCGACGGCGGTAAACTTTCACGGCAGTCACGTGTCGGGAACCATTGCGGCAGCGGGCAACAACGGCATCGGTGTAGCAGGCGTTGCCTTCAGCGCTCGGGTAATGCCGCTGCGCGCTCTCACTTCCACGGGCGGGACAAGCTACGACGTTATACAGGCGGTGCGCTTCGCGGCAGGTCTGGACAATGACTCGGGCACCACGCCCTCGGAGCCGGCGCAAATCATCAATCTGAGTCTATCCGGCGGCGGCTTCAGCACAAGCAGCCAAAATCTGTTTAACCAATTGCATAGCCTGGGGATTAGCGTAGTCGCCGCTGCCGGCAACGAAAATACCAGCGCGCCTGCCTATCCTGCCAGCTATGCGAATGTAATTTCTGTAAGCGCTGTGGACCTGCAACAACGAATCACCGCTTATTCCAATACCGGCAGCCGTATTGACGTCAGCGCGCCGGGGGGTGATGGCGGCGTCGACCTCAACGGCGATGGATATCCCGATGGGGTACTAAGCACGGGAGGGTCTGGCGGGGACTTCGCGTACACCTTCCTCAGTGGCACCTCGATGGCGGCCCCGCATGTGGCCGGTATTATCGCCTTGATGAAAAGCGTGAATCCGGATCTTAACGCCGGTGACATCGATCGATTACTTGAAAGTGGCGCGCTCACGACCGATCTGGGCGAACCGGGGCGCGACGATCTCTATGGGCATGGCCTAATCGATGCACGCAGGGCTATCGATGCCGCATTGGCAGAAGCCGGAGGAAGCTCGAACAGCGCACCGAGGCTCAGCGCCTCAAGCAACTCTCTGAACTTTTCCGCGACAGGCACTCGCCTCGAGCTTGTACTGAGCAACAGCGGTGCGGGCGAACTCGCGTCAGTCGTTCTACAAAGCCCGGATCCCTGGATTAGTATCGACAATATTAGCGTCAACTCGGCGGGTCTTGGCCGCTATGCTGTCCGTGTTGATCGCAGCAGTCTTGCACCAGGCATTTATGAAGGCACGATCATCGCTCGATCAAGTGCAAACAGCATAGACATTCGTGTACTGCTTTCGGTGGCGAATGCCGAAGATTCAAATCTGGGACAAATCTATCTGCTCCTCTTCGACCCCGCCACTGACTCCGTTGTCAGCCAGGCAGTAGCGCAGCGTGACGGGGATGGTTATCGATTTAGCCTGCCGCCGGTAAATCCGGGTAATTATCAGTTCTTTGCAGGAACCGATCTCGACAACGATCTGCTGATCTGTGATGAAGGTGAGGCCTGCGGGTCTTACTTAACAATCGATCAACCGCTAACCTTGACGCTTGACCGGGATCGCAATGATATTGATTTTCAGGTGGAGTACCTGATTGCGCTACCCGGTGCAGCCTCAAACAGCGACAATGACCAAACACAGGCACATCGCGCTATTCCTGCGCGAGTGTTGGACGCCCTGAAAAGACACACGAGCGCACAGCGACCATGATCTGCTTTCCTTTACTATTACGACTGACCCTTGGCATCTTGATTGGCGGCATCGTCGTGTTGCCTGTCGCGCATGCGCAGCGCGAGGGAGACACAAGACTTGAAACCAAGAGTGCGGTGAACGAGGCTGTCGAAGGCATCAACAGACGCTGGACTGGCGACCTGGAAGAGCTGGAAAAGCGACGTGTCGTGCGCATTCTCACGGTGTATGGACCCGGGCGTTTTTACCTCGAGAATGGCCGCGGTCGTGGCATTGTTCCGGAGATGGCCGCGCGTTTCGAAGAGCATCTTAACGCCGACATGGAGCGCAAGCATATCCGGGTATACACCCTGGTCATACCCGTATCGCGGGATGAATTGATACCGGCGCTCCTTGATGGACGCGGCGATATCGTCATGGCGGGCCTGACCATCACCGATGATCGTCAGCAGCAGGTTGATTTCAGCATACCCGCCAGCAAACCGCTGAACGAAATCCTGGTCACGGGCCCAAAGGCTCCGCAAGTTACAACCCTCGACGACCTGGCGGGAAAGACGGTGTACCTGAGGGAAAGCAGCAGCTACAAGCAAAGCGTTGAGGATTTAAATGGCAGTCTGCAAGCAAGAGGGCTGTCGCCGGTGCGCATCAAGGAGATGCCCGGCTCCCTGGAAGACGATGACCTGATCGAAATGGTCAATGCAGGTTTACTACCCTGGGCCGTAGTCGACGACTACAAACCGGAGATGTGGAAAGAGATATTCACCCACATTACGCCGCGCGACGATCTGGTTTTTCGCGAAGGCGGCCGATTCGGCTGGGCCATGCGCAAAGACAGTCCGCAGCTAAAAAATTCGGTTGATTCGTTTCTGCGCGAGAACCGCCAGGGGACACTGTTTGGCAACATTCTGGTCAATCGCTACGTAAAGAATTTTGATTGGGCGGCAAACGCTCTCGGAGAAGAGGCTTATCAGCGCTTCAACGATCTGCAGCATCTTTTTGAGCGCTATGGCGAACGTTATGGCATAGAGCATTTGTTTGCCGCGGCTCAGGGATACCAGGAGTCCCGTCTGGATCAAGCCGTGCGCAGTTCTGCAGGTGCGGTGGGCGTCATGCAATTGCTCCCCGAGACCGCCGCTGATAAAAACGTCGGTATCGCCGACATCGATGAAGTCGAACCTAATATTCATGCGGGCATCAAGTATATGGACTTCCTCCGCGACCGCTATTTTGACGATCCGGAGATTACTCCGCTGAATCAGGCGCTGCTTTCGCTCGGAGCCTACAACGCCGGCCCCGGACGTATGATTCGAATGCGCTCAAAAGCGGCTGCGCAGGGCTACGATCCAAACGTATGGTTCGACAATGTCGAACTGATTGCCGCCCAGGACATTGGACGAGAGACCGTGCAATACGTGTCGAACATTTATCGCTATTACCTGACGTATCGCATGATCGCGAATGAAGAGCTGGATCATGCCGCGGCACGCCGTGCCGCCGGCATCAGCGATGCGCTCGACCAGTAAAAACAAAGAACAGATACCCACCAAACCAACCTGCAAGGCCTTGCAACAGTAAGCCATGCGTGTCTCGCACAGCGGCGATCCCATTCAGGCCCAGCACGGCTTTGATCGCGATGTGTATGGCTAACACCGCCAGGGTACTCACAAGCCCGTATAGAATTACGCGCAAACGCGGCACATACTTACCGATACCCGCAGCCACTGGCAGGGCGAGCAGAAACGTCAGCAGCATTAGCGGCAGGTAGCTGGCCGCGAGTCCGAATATGTCATGAAAACTGGCCGCAAATCGATCTCGCATCGTGACGGAAACCCCCATAGCCTGGACCCGTGCCAGAATCACCTGCGTGGCCAGCACGCTGCCAAGCAGGTAGGCACCCAATACCGCAGGAAAGAATGCAATGATTGCGCGACGCACGAATACGTTCTCCAGCCTGAATTTCTCCGATAATGCCGGTTGGCGATGTCGAAATAAAGTTTGTTGGCGAAAATCACTGGCCCGCTGTGTCTGCCTGCTGGCGCTGTTTTGCTGTGCGCAACCGCATGCGCAAAGCTATCGGCTGGTGGTGGTTGCCGACGAGCTGCGCTGGCCCTGGAGCATCGCCAGGCTGCCCGATGGCAGCTTTCTTGTCACGGAGCGAGAGGGCCGACTTTTACGAGTGAACCCAGATGGCAGCCGACGTGTTCTTGCCGGCACACCGCAAACCCTGTTTGCCGGACAGGGCGGCTTCTTCGACATTGTGCTGCATCCGGAATTCGAAGAGAACAAGATCATCTACCTCAGCTACGCTGAGGGCACGGAAACCGCAAATGGCGTCGCGGTTTTCCGCGCCAGGCTGGACGAGGGCGTGCTACTGCATGGCGAGCAGCTACTGCGTATCGACCCGGACAAAAGTACGCCGCAGCATTACGGCGGACGGATGCTGTTCGTTGCCGGAGGCAATCTACTGTTAAGCACCGGGGATGGTTTCGAAATGCGAGAAGAAGCTCAGTCACGCTATAGCGAGCTGGGGAAAATACTGCGGGTTGACGACGATGGAAACCCGGCAGGAACCAAAGATTCCACAGGGAAGGAGGTCAGCCGTTTATGGACTCTCGGGCATCGCAATCCACAGGGCATGGTCCAAATCCCACACAACGGCATGGTGCTTAGCCATGAACATGGGCCCAAAGGTGGTGACGAACTTAATCTTCTCATCCCTGGGGCAAACTATGGCTGGCCCGCGGTGACCCACGGTGTCGACTACAGCGGCGCTTACGTCTCTCCCTTCAAACGCGCCCAGGGTATGGAGGATCCTCTATGGATCTGGACGCCCAGCATCGCGCCGTCGGGCATGGCCTGGTACAGCGGTAACCGCTTTCCCGAATGGAGAAACAGCTTACTCATTGGCGCATTGGTCAATCGTGAAGTTCGAAGGCTTCAACTCTACGAAGGCGCTATCGTCAATGAGGAAGCCCTGTTCAGTGAGCTGGGCGAGCGAATCCGGGACGTACGTGTGTACGACGAGGATATTTACCTACTCACTGACGGAGAACAGGGACAGTTGATACACGTCCAGACGCGCTAGGTCAGCCGCGTTTTTCCGAGTCCTGGAACACTGTCGCCCTAACGTATCCCTACCATATCCCTACCAAATCCCTACCATATCCCTACCATATCCCTACTATGGGACAGGTTCAGACTAGGCGCGGGCTGCGGCCTTCTTCCTGGTTGGTGTCTTTCTTCTTGCAGCCTTCTTTTTGACAGGGGCTTTTTTTGCCACGGTTTTCTTGGGCGCCTTCGTAGCTGCTTTCTTAGGTGCTTTCTTAGGTGCTTTCTTTACGGCTTTCTTTACGACCGCCTTTTTCACCGGCGCCTTTTTCGCCGCAGCCTTTTTCTTGGTTGGTGCTTTAGCTTTCCCGCGCCGCGCCGCCGCTTTTTCTATCAGGGCCGCCGCACGATCCGCAGCCCGCGCCTTGCGCGCCTCCAGGGCGAGATCCGCGCGCATAGGCATAAGCTTCTCCGCATACTCGTAAGCTGCCTTTGCGGTATCGCTAACAGTGTCACGAAGTTCCTGCACCTGCTTCATTAGCGCATCGACGCGCTGCTTGTTCGCCGAGTTCTGTTTACTACGCAGCGCAGTTCGCGCTTTTTTGAGGCGATCTGACGCTAGCTTGTGTTTTTTCTTTACCGAGTTAAGTTCGCGTTTCGCGCTGTTGTACGCGCGCTCAGTTTCTTTTAACAATCGCTGGCGCAGTTGCTCAACTCGTTTGCTCGCCTGCTCTGCCAGCTTTGTCGCTTGCGCGATTTCTTTTTCCAACATACGTTCACCCTATTATTGTAGTCGCGATATCCCAATCCGCAGTGTAGGGAGAAACAACTGACTTGTAACGGTGAATTTTGCCGCGCTGTACGACAACGCGGCACAGGATTATGCTGGTGAAGTAGACACTAGGGAAACATTGCTATGAGTGAAGCAGAACGCGAAACGTCTTCGCGCATGCCAAAGGCCGTGCGCAAGCGCCTCCGTGCAGCTGCGGTCGCCAAGGTCCGCCAGGATATTATCCATGCGGGACGGGCAGAATCTGACTACGCCCAGGAAGACCTGGAGTATCTTGTAGCGGAAAAAGAAAAAGAAATCTGGTCTGGGCTGGGCTGGAAGGGCTTTGGAGTTGTTGCTCTGCTTCTCGGCATCAACATCGGAATATAAGCCTTATGTCGCTGTTTCGAATCCTTAAATACTCGTCCATTATCTACTTTCTTGGACGCCACAAAAGCAAGCTACTGCGTTCAGTTGCCGTGCTGCTGTTCGCTTTTGTTACGTCGCTGCTTTATGAAGATGTGCGTGTATACCTAGCGCAGCAACATCCAGGAACACTCATCTACGCACTACTGGCCAAGATTCTTATTGTCTACGGGTCATTGATTTTTGTGCTTATGCAGTTTCGTGCCGCCGGCAAAGCAGAAAAAGGTGAAGCCCGGGCCGACGCCCTTGCATCCCAGGACGGCAAACAACGCAGCAAGGCGCCGCCCGCGGAAGCCGACCGCCTCGATGCGCTAGCGAACGTCGAGGAGCACGGCAAGTTACGCTCGAAATACGAGCGCGTTTTAGCTGGAGAGTCCCACGCACCTAACCCGCCACGAGAGTCAGAAAAGTAGGTAACTCCGCGAGATTGCCGTAGAACTCGACATCCTGGGTTTACCCTCAAGCAGCCTCGGCCAGCAATTGCTCAACAAAGTCCAGACGGTCCTGGCCGAAAAACATCGCGTTGCCGACAAACAGTGTCGGTGCGCCAAAAACACCGCGCGCCACTGCGGCCTCTGTCGCATCGATGAGTTGCTGTTTAACTGCGGGCTGCGAAGAAAGCTCAGCGATAGCGCTGCTATCCACCCCGGCGGCCAGAAGCACGTCGTTAACCACCTCTGCATCGCCCATCGCCCTACCCTCAATCCACGTCCCGGTAAACACGGCTTCTAAATATGTCTCTTCACAGGCGAGTTGACGCGCTGCGAACACACCACGCATCAAATTGAGTGTGTTCACAGGAAAATGCGGATTGAAATTGAGCGCAACGTCGTAGCGACTGGCAAACCGCGGGAGATCTTCCTCAAGCATATAACGCGCCTTGGCAGGAACGGCGACGGGGGATGAATTCCCCGCCGCCTTAAAAACGCCACCGAGCAGCATGGGGCGATTAAGCAGCTCGAGATCAAAGTTATTCTTAAGTTGCTGTAAGCGGCGGTAGGCCAGATAAGCGGTGGGACTGCCTACATCAAAGTAAAATTCGATTTGCACAGGATCAACTCCGTTTTTCGCTAACAAGAATGGCCAGGTCACATATTACAACTGGAGATTGCCGGGGAGCAGCGATCACCACTTTTCAAGCCATGGCCGCACATCCATTTCGAAGGTCCACGCCGAACGCGGCTGCTCATGTAGATTCAGGTACAAGCTGGCCAGTTCGTCGGGATTCACCAGACCCTCGTTCTGCGATAGCTCATCGGCCCCGGGAAAGTGCTCGTGTATCCACGCGGTGTCGACCGGTGCATCAATCACAACATGCGCGACGTGAATATTCTGCGGCCCCAATTCTCTGGCCATGCTCTGTGCCCAGGCCCGCAAACCGTGTTTGGCGCTAGCAAACGCACCAAAACCCGATGCACCACGCAGACTTGCGGTGGCGCCGGTGAACAGGATGCTCCCGGATTTTCTTGGCAGCATGTAACGTGCCGCCTCACGGCCAGTAAGAAAACCGGCAAAACAGGCCATCTCCCAGATTTTGTAAAACTTGCGACTATCGGTTTCCAGCACACTCATGGGAACGTTGGCGCCCACGTTAAACACCACGCAGCTCAGTGGCCCATGCTGTGACTCAATATCGGCAAACAGCCTGGCCACCTGCTCCTCTTTACGCGCGTCACAGGTAAATACGCTTAATTGCCAACCGTCTGCAGCAGCCTCATCCTGTAAGGGTTTGAGGCGAACTGCGTCTCTTCGTGCCGCGCACACCCGGTATCCGGCATTGCCAAAGCGTCGACAAATGGCCGAGCCAATCGCATCTCCCGCACCGACAACCAGAATCACGTCCGAACTCTTTGAGCATTGATCGTTTGTTACTACGTCATTCATAACGGGGTCCGAATGGCGAACAATGTGATGGGCCTGACATACGCACCTTTATTTTGAGTGTGCACAGAGTCTCAGTCTAGTCCGCAGGGTATAAGAACACGCAGCGGAGCGCCGCTCTAGCTCACCGGTGTCAACGCCCCGTTGTCTCCCTGCTGAAGACGGCCGACCAGCGCCGCGCGTCGGCGCACCCCCGGCTCCGGTGCGAGGTAAAACAGATCACCGTTGTCTCCCGTGAGTGCCAGCTGAGCGCCATTCTTCTTTGCTATTCTTGCATTTGCAGCCATATGTGCCTTCTCACCATGCACGGGTATCGCCAATCGAGGCGTGAGCCAGCGATACATCGCTGCCAGTTCGTCCGCACAGGGGTGGCCCGACGCGTGCACAGGAATATCGACTTTGTCTGCGTCGAGTACTTCAACGCCGCGTTGACGCAGGGCCTGCAGCAAGGTCGCCACGGCAGTCTCATTGCCCGGAATGACCCGAGAGCTGAATATCACCAGATCACCACCTTGCAGATCCAGCTGCGGGTGCGTGCCATTGGCCAGACGGTGCAAGGCGGCACCGTGTTCGCCCTGACTTCCCGTTGCGACAAGCAGCACCTCCTCGGGGGGCAAATAGCCCAGGTGCGCCGTGTCAATCAAGCGCGGGGATCGCTCCAGAAGGCCCACCTGCACCGCCGCAGAATGCACCGTATGCAACGATCGCCCCAGCAATCCAAAGTAACGTCCGCACGCGTCTGCCACATAGGCAAGACTCTTCAAGCGTGCCACATTGCTCGCAAAGCAGGCGACAACCACGCGTCCGCTGTGCCCTTTGACAGCGTCCAACAGACCGTCGCGTACGACGTCTTCGCTGACTGAATGGCCCGCATTCCGTGCATTGGTCGAATCACAAATCACCGCGTCGAGACCCGTGGCTCCCAAGGCTTCGAACGAAGCTGCATCAAAAGCCGGGCCTACCTGAGGAGCGAGGTCAATTTTCCAGTCTGCGGTGTGCAGAATTTCTCCCGCAGCGCAGGCAATATGCAAAGCACAGGTGTCTGGCGTCGAGTGCGTAATTGGCATCCAGCGCAGCTTGAAAGGCCCGATCGACAGTGCATCGCCCGGCAAACATTCCACCAGTGGCTGTGGCACGACACCGCCTCGGCCCGCCGCTTTGCGACGCAACATCTCAGCGGTAAAAGGCGTGGTGTAGACAGGAACCTGTAACTGCTTCCAGAGCAGTGGCAACGCTCCAATGTGGTCCTCGTGCGCGTGTGTCAGCACAATTCCAGCCAGCGCGTCGCGTCGCTCAACAATGAACTTTGGATCAGGCATCTGCACCAGTGGTCGCAATGAGGTATCGCTGCGCTCAAAAGTTATGCCGCAATCGACCATCAACCAGGCACCGTCATGGCCATACAAATTCAGGTTCATGCCAATCTCGCCACAGCCTCCCAGTGGCAGAAACCAGAAGTCATCGACGCCGGGCGTCACGCCGCTGAAGCCAGCGGCTGGCAATCCGGGCACCAGTAGATACGCCGACTACCCATACTGTCACGCCTGATGGTGTTGCCGCAGCGATAGCAGGGCTTTCCATCCCGAGCGAAAACATGGAATCTGCGCGCTTCAAACCCTCGTTCGCTTTTCTTGAGCGCGGCCGCCAGCTTTGGTGGTAGCGTTATGCCACCGGTCTGATAACTGCGCCGGGTGATCGCCAGCGTTTCCCGGGCGAGCCGTCCGCGGTCGCCACGGGAGAGATCCTTCGGCCTGCGCTTGGGATGCAGCCGGGCGCAAAACAGAATCTCTGCGCGAAGATAGTTGCCACTACCCGCTAAAAAATGCTGATCAAGGTAAAGAGACCCCAGAGCTCGCCCAGCGTAATCGCTGTGTTCCAGGCGGTGCGCAATATCTCGCCACGCCAGGCGCGCCGAAAGCAGATCAGGTCCGAGCGTCGCCAAAAAGGGGTGTAATCCCAGGTCGTCTGTCGCCCAGACACTGATATCCGACGCGCTATACAAAAGCGCACTCTGCTTTTGCGTGTGCAAAGCCAAGCGCAGTGATCGTTTGGTCGAGGGTAGACGCCCACGGCGCGCGATCTTCCAAACGCCATAGAGCTGATTGTGTGAGTAAATGCTGTAGCCATTGTCAAAATGCGTCAGTAGCGCCTTGCCCCGCGTTTCTATCTCACAAACTTTCTGGCCACGTAGTATCGGTGAGAACCTCTGCAGGGTCGGAAACGCAAAGCTAACTTCCTCAAGTGTCTCTCCCACCAGTACCTGTGCGATGCGATCAGCGGCGCGACGAATCTCGGGACCCTCAGGCATAGGTCTTCTCCTCAGTATGCTTGCCCAGGCTGTTGCATACGCAGAGATGCGGTCTCGGGATGTCTTTCACTTTACTTCAACGTGAGGCAAGCTGGACGGCACATCCGAGACGCTCATTTTGGCCTGGGCGCTATTGTGGAGATGTTCATTGCACTGTTTTTTAATTTGCTCGCTAGCTTGAGCCGACCCCGGGTCGAAGAACGGCAGAGGACCCTGCACGAAAGGAACGCCGCCTGGGGCTTGTGAGTAAACGGACGGGCAGCGCGCCTTGCGCAGAACTCCCGCATAATTCCTTACGAACACCTACAGACATCTGCCTAAACCGGACCTGCATGAAAGATACTGTCTACAACAAGCGCATTCGACAAGCTCAGCCATTAATCACGCCCTGGGTGCTCGAAAGCGAGATGCCGCTGACGGCGACGCAGTCCGCATTTGTAGCACGCCGCCGGCAAGATATCGAAGCGGTGCTTTCCGGGGAGGACCCGCGTCTGCTGGTGATAGCAGGTCCCTGCTCTGTGCACGACCCCATCGCGCTGATCGAGTTCGCCGAACGCTTTAAGGCGCATTGCGACCCGTTAAGCGACGCGCTGCTCCCGGTGCTGCGGGTTTATTTCGAGAAACCGCGCACTGTCGTTGGCTGGAAAGGCCTGATCAATGACCCGGACCTGGACGGCAGCTTCCACATCAACAAGGGACTACGCCTCGCAAGGCAGGTGCTGCAGAGCGTGGCGGATCTGCACTTACCGGCAGCGACGGAATTCCTGGACACGACCTTTGGGCAGTATTACGCGGAACTGATCAGCTTCGCAGCAATCGGTGCACGCACCGTCGAAAGCCAGATTCATCGCGAACTGGCTTCCGGGCTATCCATGCCGGTTGGCTTCAAGAACGCCACCACCGGAGATACCGGCGTGGCCATTGACGCGATCCGCAGCGCAAATCACAGCCACTGGTTTCCCTCGCTGACTCGCGAGGGCGCCTCGGCAGTGCTGCAATCGACTGGCAATCCACACGGTTATCTCGTGCTTCGCGGCGGCTCGCAAACGGGCCCTAATTACGATGCAAATACGCTAGCCGCTGCCGCATCGGCCATGGCCACGGCCAAACTGGAGCCCGGGCTTATCGTAGATTGCAGTCACGGGAATAGTGGGAAGGACCCTGCAAAGCAGGCCATCGTGGTGTCCGATCTTTGCCAGCAGATTGAGCAGGGGCAGGACGCACTTCGCGGCGTGATGCTGGAAAGTCACCTGGTCGCAGGAAATCAGGCCATCGCGACGGCCCGTGAACTGAGGTACGGGCAAAGTATCACCGACGCATGCCTGGCGCTGGATGACACTCTCCCATTGTTAGACAATCTCGCGGCGGCTGTGCGCCGCGCGAGGTTGCGCTAAAAACAACAAACCGCGCTGCTTACCAGCTGTAACCCAGACGCAGGCGGTAGGCCTCATCAACTTCTTCGGTACCTTCCACGGCACCCGTATTGATATTCCACATGATCTCAGCCGCACCTTCAATGCCGCCGAGCAGTGGGAACGCAACACCGAAGGTGGTGTTGAGCACCACATTCTCCGCTTCATCGAGATTCCAGATACCGTTGTGATTCAGATACAGGCGGGAGTCGCCACCGAGGATATTGCTCTGCATGTTCACACTCCAGGTGGCACCAACGTACTCCCGATCCTCAGCGGTCACAAAGTCCTCCGTGACGTACGCGAGGCCAGCCTCAGCCTCAAGTTCGAACACAGGTTCGGTGTAGAACTTGCGACCCAGATAGGGGCCGAACGAGGTACGTAAGTCCAGATCTGCAAACAGGTCCTGCTGCGCAAGCGCTCCAGCGCCCCAGTACCAGTTGCCCGTCTGTATACGATCGTAGCGTCCACGTATTGTCCAGTTTTCGGCATTCTTGACGCCTTGTGACTCGTCAACCAGCCCAAAGCCCTCAATGCGATAGCGATCCTTCAAGCTCTCCCAGTTCGCCTCGATACGATAGTCCAACTCATCCAGCTCGGTATTACCACGCTGGCTGTTGAAGGCCAGACTGCCCAGTCCGGTGAATCGATATCCATTGCCCAACTCCCAGGGTTCCGGGTTGATGCGCATAAGATCCGCTAGCGCGTAGTTTTGCGCGGACTGGGAATCCAGGCTGAGCTGCTCGCCCGCGACGGTAAGCTCTGGAGTTTCGAGTACTTGCCCGTCTTCCATCTGCAATACGAGTTCCGAAACAACATTCATGGCGACGATTTGTGTCTGGTCAATGACCAGAACTCCGGCGAATGCTGTTTCGATAGTCACCATGCCAGCGTCTGCGTCCTGAAACGTACCGAGAATCACTGAGCCGTCCTTGAGTTCGATACGATCGACGGCATGGGCGCCGCCGGCAAACAACAGGCTGGCAACAAGCAGCAAAGATGACGATGGTGTCCATCGCTTAAAAAATTTCATGTTTTCCCCCCTCAGGTAAATTCCTACTTTCTAATATCTGGTCGGTTAAAGCGCGGCGAAGTCTACCAGTATTCGAGAGATATTGAGTCGGACACGTCGACGCGAGCACTTCACTGGCGCTAGGTTTGTCTAACGTCGCTTCGCCAAAGCCTGCAAGAACGAATGGACGCCCGTATTGGTCATGACCGTTGTCAGTCCCAGGCGTACCACAACCATTTCCCATTCGGGGATGACGATCACCAGTTGCCCTGCACTACCACTGGCGTAGAACAGCGATTCTGGCAAGCCCGAGAACGCCACGCCCCCCGTATTCAGCCAAAACCCCCTGCCATATCGGCCCAGCGCGTCAGACGGTCGTGGCTGCACCGAATCACGCAGCCAGGACTGCGCAAGCAGTTCAGAACGTCCGTGCCAGGCATCCAGCCACAGCTGTCCCACGCGAAGCCAGTCCCGGCCGGTCATGTAGGCGTAGCTGGAGCCGACCTGCACACCGCTCGCATCGGCTTCGGCGACCAAAGAGCTGATACCGAGCGGCTCGCTGAACGCACGGCGAATCCAAACCTCGTAAGGCAACTCGAGTGATCGCTGCCAGACGAAACTGGCAAGCACCGCATCACCACTGGAATAGGAGAAGGACTCGCCCGGAGCAAAATCGGTGCCGCTAGTTGCCGGCACCTTCCACATTGCAGATTCTTTATAGAGCATGCGCGTTACATCCGCGCCGGGGCCATAGAACTCCCGGAAGCCGAGACCACTTTCCATTTGCAACAGGTGCAGAAGATTCAGTTCTGAATCGAGTTGCGCAAACTCAGTAACCTCATCAGACTCCCGCAGGGGCCAGTTTGGATCGAGTGCACCGCGCTCTGCCTGCATGCCAACCCACGTGGCCACAAGGCTCTTGTTCATGGACCAACCCTGCAGGGGATTGCTTGCGCTTATCGGCTCCGCGTAGCGCTCTGCCATTAGCTGACCTTGCTCAGAGACTAGCAATGCCAGCGTGTTGCGCCCGGCGTCGGGCGGCTCTCGAAAAGCCTCATCAATAGCCAGCCGTAAATCCGAGTCTGCCGGGGCAAGCTCGAAGTCCTTCTGTACCGTCGGTGCAGGGGAAAAACGATACTCGTCCTGACCCTCGTATTGACTGTCTGCGAACAATGCACATCCCCGGCCCTCTCGATAGCTAGCCCGGGCGCTAACGCCCAGCAAAGACGCTTCGGCACTGGCGGTGCGTCGATCTATGGAGAGATCCAGGGCGGCCAGCGCCGGACCGAGCAAAGACAGGCGCGGTCGAATATCACGCTGCACGACAAAAGACTGCGGCAAACCAGCGACGAAAACACCGGAGCATAGCTGTTTCGCACCGTAGCCCGCGGCAACGAGCAGGGCGTCCGGGGCCAGAAACACCAGCGGTAGCAGCCCGAGCAAAAAAAGAATCGCCAACACGCGGCTCACTCGGCGCATGCAACTCCTCCTCGACGCTGTTGTCCCAGCGTGACGTAATAGTGAAGGGTGACTGCTAGAATGCCCATCCTCAGGAGGAACAGCAATGAGTGATATGGATTTTGACCTGTTCGTGATCGGTGCAGGTTCGGGCGGCGTTCGCGCCGCGCGCATGGCGGCAGGCTTTGGCGCCCGCGTGGCAATTGCCGAAGATCGCTACATGGGGGGCACCTGCGTGAACGTGGGGTGCGTTCCAAAGAAACTGTACGTCTACGCATCAGAGTACGGCAAAGGCTTCGATGACGCCCGCGGCTTTGGCTGGAACACGCCGGAAAAGCAGTTCGATTGGGCAACGCTGCGCGATAACAAGAAAACCGAAATTTCGCGGCTCAACGCTATTTATCGGCGCCTTCTGGATGGCGTCGAAGCACAGGTTTTCGACGGACGCGCGCATATTATCGACGGCAACACCGTCGCGGTGGACGATACGCACTACACCGCCAGCAAAATCCTGATCGCAACGGGTGGCTGGCCACACGTACCAGAATTTCCGGGCCGTGAGCACGCCACGACGTCCAACGAGATTTTTGATCTGGAGAGCTTCCCAGAACGCCTGCTCATCGTCGGTGGCGGCTATATCGCTGTGGAATTCGCGGGCATCTTTAACGGGCTCGGCTCCAGGGTCACACAGCTTTATCGTGGTCCATTGTTCCTGCGTGGTTTTGACAGCGATATCCGCGGCCACGCCGTACAGGAAATTCGCAAGTCCGGTGTAGATTTGCGCATGGAAACCAACCTGACACGCATAGATCGCACGCAGGCAGGGCTTGAAGTAACCCTGACCGACGGTGACACAGTTACAGTCGATGCCGTTTTAGTAGCAACCGGGCGCCGCCCGCACCTGGAGGGTCTGGGGCTGGAGAACACTCAGGTCGCTCTCACCAGCCACGGTATGATTGAAGTCGATAAGCACTTCCAGACAGCCGAGCCCAGTATCTTCGCCCTGGGCGATGTAATTGGCGGCATGGAGCTTACGCCGGTCGCCCTAGCTGAGGGCATGTCCTTTGCCCGTCGCCAGTTTGGCGATCTGGAAAAGCACGTGGACTATGACTTTATTCCGACCGCGGTGTTCTCGCAGCCGAATATTGGCACCGTGGGCTTTACGGAAAGTGAAGCGCGCTCGGAGTTTGGCGAGATCACGCTGTATAAATCCGTGTTTCGGCCTATGAAACACACCATCAGCGGACGCGATGAGAAAACCTTCATGAAACTGATTGTGGACGATGCCACTGACCGCGTCGTCGGGGTGCACATGATGGGTCCCGACGCGGGCGAAATCATCCAGGGTATCGGCATCGCCTTAAAGGCGGGAGCTACAAAAGCGATCTTTGACAGCACGATCGGTATCCACCCGACGGCCGCGGAGGAATTCGTGACCATGCGCGAGCCCTGGGAGGACGATTAGGCGGTGACTGGGGTTACGCTCGCGCATAGTTATACTTCACCCGCACCGTGAACGTAGAACTGTGGCAGCTGCTACTGCTGACCGGAGCGGGTGTCGCTGCCGGGTTTCTGAACGTGGTCGCTGGCGGAGGCTCGCTGCTATCCGTACCCATCATGCTCTTTCTCGGTGTCTCCGGGCCGGTCGCTAATGGCACGAACCGAATTTCGATTATCGCGCAGAATATCGTCGCGGTCAGAACGTTTTTCAGCCACGGATTTTCAGACTTCCGCCTGAGCCTGACACTGTCCGCAGCGGCGATTCCAGGCGCAATGATTGGTGCGCTGATTGGTGTGCGACTCGACGGCATATGGTTTGACCGAGTGCTGGCCATTGTCATGATTGGCGTACTTGTGCTGATGCAGCTTCCCAGCAAGAAACGCTCAGGTGCCAGTGAGCCACTCACACGCAAACGACTTATCGTCGGCCATGTGCTGATGTTTGGTGCCGGCTGCTGGGGCGGCTTCATACAGGTCGGTGTGGGCTTTATCCTGATGCCCATCCTGCATCGAGTGATGGGTCTGGACCTGGTGCGCACCAACATGCACAAAGTCTTTATCGCACTGACGTATAACCTTGTGGCTATACTGATTTTTGCAGCAGCCGTCACTATTCACTGGCAGTTCGGGCTGGCGCTGGCGCTGGGTAACTCCGCAGGAGGCTACCTTGGAGCGCGCTTTTCCGTGAAGGGCGGCGAGGTATGGATTCGCCGCATCTTCACTATTGTCTTGATCATTTTTGTTGCTAAACTCCTGATCCCGATGAGTTAGCTGAAACCCGTTTTCACATAACAGACAAATCGGCTCGCCATGATCGACGTAGAATTACTCACCCGATATTACGGCACAGTCCCCGCCGTAAAAGACCTTACTTTTTCCACCGACGAACGACAGGTCGTAGGCCTTCTCGGCCACAACGGCGCTGGCAAAACCACCGTGATGAAAATGCTCAGTGGCTACCTCGAGCCATCCTCCGGGCGCTTGCATATCGGCGGGAAAAATCTGGAGACCCACGCGCAGGACATTCAGCAAATCCTCGGCTACCTGCCCGAAAATCTGCCGTTGTATCCAGAATTGTCCATCGCGGACTACATGGATTACGCGGCGCATCTTAAGGGCCTGCGTGGCGAGCAGAAGCGCCAGGCCATTCGCCACAGCGTCGAGGCGACCGATCTCGGTGGGCGCTTTCTGGATCCCATCGGACAGCTTTCCCGCGGTTTTCGTCAGCGCGTAGGCGTTGCCCAGGCGATTCTCGGGGAGCCAGAGCTGCTGATTCTGGATGAGCCGGGCAACGGTCTTGATCCGCAGCAGAATGAACACATGCGTGCGCTGATACGCGAATTAGCGAGTAAGGCGACCGTCGTTCTTTCGACGCACATAATGCAGGAGGTCGATGCACTCTGCGATCGCGTCCTGGTACTGTCCAATGGCAAGCTGGCCCTGGACGCAAGCATGCAATCACTGCGCGAAAGCCGGCATCTTTTATTGAGCATCAGCAACAATGTGGCCGGGGTCGCTGAAATCCTCAGCCGGCTGCCGCAGATCGCTGCGCTTGAGAGCTGCTCTGCGGAGGATCAGCAATTGAATTTTCGCCTGCGCCTGCACGCGGGTACGGCGCTCGACACCGCGGCTGGAAACATCAGCAACGCCGTGGTCAACAGCGGCGCACGACTGTTTCGCCTCCACCCGGAGCAGAGAGACCTGGAAGAGATATTCCGCGAAGCAGTGCAGTCTCCGGGGGATCACCATGCCATCTAATTCTGTACTGGGACGCGTCGCTCGCAAAGAACTGCAGCTATTCTTCAGTTCTCCCGTGGCCTGGCTTTTCCTGGCCAGTTTTATGATCGTGAGCCTGTTTACTTTTTTTTGGGTTGAGGCCTTTTTTGCACGCAACATCGCCGATGTGCGACCACTCTTTGAATGGATGCCGCTGCTACTGATCTTCCTGTGTTCGGCGCTGACCATGCGCAGCTGGAGCGATGAGCGCCGCAGCGGCACCCTCGAGCACGTGCTGACCCTACCCGTGCCGCTCTGGCAGTTTGTGATTGGTAAATTCGGCGCCTGTGCCGTGATCCTCGCGCTGGCGCTGCTCGCTACGCTACCTTTACCTATCACGGTATCGAGCATCGCCAGCCTGGACTGGGGTCCCGTCGTCACGGGCTACCTGGCCGCCTTTCTACTCGGTTGCAGCTATCTCGCAATTGGACTTTTCGTATCCTCGCGTACTGACAATGCCATTGTCAGCCTCATCGGCAGCGTTGCACTCTGCGGTCTGCTCTATCTAGCGGGCACCGAGCTTCTAGTGGGATTTTTTGGCGGTCCCGTAGCCGAAGTGCTGCGACTGCTGGGTTCGGGCGCGCGCTTCGACAGTATCACTCGCGGCGTGGTCGATCTGCGCGACCTCTACTATTACATCGCCATCACCGCCGCCTTCCTGACACTGAATGTGTACGGCCTGGAACGAGGACGCTGGTCTGCACAATCAAGTCCACGGCACAAACGCTGGCAGGCAGGCACTGCTCTGCTGCTGCTGAACCTCCTGTTGGCCGGCCTGTGGCTGCATAAGACACCGGGCTTGCGCGTGGACATGACCGAGGGACGGCTGTACTCGCTGTCTGAGTCCAGCCTCGCCCTGCTGGAGCAGCTGGAGGAGCCGATGCTCGTCCACGGCTATTTTAGTGATCGCTCACATCCTTTGCTGGCGCCACTGGTGCCGCAGCTTAAGGATCTGCTGCGGGAGTACGCTCAGGCAGCGGGCAGCAAACTCCGTGTGGAATTGATAAACCCCGCCGAAGACGCCGCGGCGGAGCGCGAAGCCAACGAAGAATATGGCATTGCGGCCACGCCTTTTCAGATTGCCGATCGCTATCAGTCGGCATTGGTCAACGCGTATTTCAATGTACTGGTGAAGTATGGCGACGAGCACGAAACGCTGGGATTCTCTGACTTTATCGAAGTAAAGACAGCCCTGGGCGGCCAGCCAGAGGTGGTACTTCGGAATCCGGAGTTTGATATTACCCGGGCTATGCGAGACGTGCTCTATCGGTATCGCAGCGGTGGTGAACTGTTTGACCAGATTAAAAGCCCGGTGACTCTGCGCGCCTACGTTTCCAACGCGGCGCTGCTCCCAGAGCTGCTTGTGGACTATCGGGACGACATTCGAAGCCAGGCCGAAGCAATGCGGGCAGAATCCGCTGGCAAGTTGCGTATCGATTTCGTTGAGCCGGAGGCCGGCGATGGTCGAGAGGCACAGCGCATCCTCGACGAATGGGGCTTTCAGCCCATGATCGCTGCTCTGGGCGATACGCAGTCCTTTTACTTTTACTTAACCCTAGAGGATGACCACCAGGTGATCCAGATACCGACTGGCGGTTTCGAAAGTGAGGCGTTCGGCACCGCGCTGGAGGCCGGTCTGCGACGCTTTGCGAGTGGCTTTACGCGCACTGTTGGCCTGGTGCTGCCGCGCAGTTCACAACCAACACCCGGCCGAGTCCCACAAGGGCACAGTTTTTCGACGCTGCAGCAAAGCGTCAGCCAGGACCACAGCATTATCATGGAAGATCTGTCCGATGGCAGCGTCGACCCAAGCGCGGACCTGCTCATGGTCATAGCACCGGAGAATCTGGACGCGCAATCTCGCTTCGCCCTCGATCAGTATTTGATGCGCGGTGGAACGGTGATACTGGCTACCTCGCCGCGCTCGCTCGAAACCCAGGGCACATCGCTACTGCTGCGCGAGGTCGACAGCGGCATCGGCGATTGGCTTGCTCACCACGGCCTCACGATCGAGGAGACAGTCGTGCTCGATGAGCGCAACGCGACGTTTCCTTTGCCGGTGGTGCGAGAGATTGGCGGCTATGAGTTTCGGGATATGCAGTTTGTCGACTATCCCTATCTGCTCAGCGTGCGTGATGACGGCTTGAACGCAGAACATCCGGTTAGCAGCGCTCTGCCACAACTGACCGTTGGCTGGGCGTCACCGATGCGCATAAGCGCATCGGATAAGGTTGCGGTTACAACGCTCCTGAGTAGTTCCGAGGATGCCTGGACTTCCACGGAAACGGACATGATGCCCAGCGTGGATGCTGGGGGAAACACGCGTTTTAATGGTGATGGAAAAGCGCGTCAGCGCCACAGCATTGCGGTTGTTATGGAGGGCGAATTCAGCAGTTTCTTTAACGCGGCCCCGCCACCGGAGGCAGCGGACTCCGACAACGGAGCGATCAGTTCAGACCCGGGCTTTGGCAGCGCCCTGATCAGTAAATCGCCATCTTCGGCGCGACTGCTTGTCGTCGCGTCGAACGATTTCGCCAGTGATCAAATCCTTAGCGGCGTGATTGCGGCGTCGGGCACGCAGTACTTTGGGCCCCTGGAGTTCCTGATGAATGCCGTGGACTGGGCACTTGAGGACAGCAGTCTTACCAGCATTCGCAGCCGGGCGCATTTCAATCGCACTCTGCCACCGCTGGCACAGGATACCCAGGCGAAAATCGAATATGGCAATTACGCCGCAGCGCTTCTGGGCCTGCTGGGACTGTACGGCACCTGGAGCCTGCAGCGACGACGACGCAGAGCAAAACTCGCGGAGGTGCTCGCATGATCACGCGCGTACTTGCCAGTCTGCTCATACTCCAGCTCGCCCTCGTAGCATTCGTGTATTGGCCCCGTGAAAGCGGTCCTGCCTCAGGCCAGGCGCTGATCACCGATCTCCAGCTGACCGAGGTCATAGGTATTGAAGTTACCGATACTTCTTTAGGTCGCGCGGTAGACAGCGCTATGGAGAGCACTACAGCAGACAAGGCGGAGAGTAATGCTTCTGGCAACACCTCGAACGCCGCGTCCCGCGTACAGCTCTCCAGGGACGGCGACCTCTGGCGTTTAAGCTCCGGCTTACCTGCTGACCCGACCAAGGTCGATGTTCTGCTTAACGCCCTGCTGGAACGAGATGCTGGATATGCGATTGCTACCAGCGACAGCGCTGCGCAACGCTTCCGGGTGGCGGGTGAGGCCTATGAGCGCCGACTCGTTCTGCGCACTGCGACGGCCGAGCACACGGCGTATCTAGGCAGCTCCCCTGCTTTTCGCAAAGTGCACGCGCGACGCGACGGCGACAACGCTATCTTTGTACTTGAACTGAACAGTTACGATGCGCCGGTTGCTGAAGACAGTTGGCTCGATCGCAGTCTTTTAGCACAGAGCAACCCGTCCACAATCTCGCTATACGGTACAGAATTCTTACTTGAAAGAGGGGCATGGCGTCGCGAGGATGGCAAAGCACTGGACGCCCAGGCGATGGAGTCGCTGGTACAGGCGCTTTCTGCAGTGCAAGTCACCGGCAGCGTAGCCGCGAGCGATGCCGATGTCGCAGCGGCCGATGAAGCCCTGCGCATTACCGTGGGGAACGGCGACGCGAAGACGCGCTTCACGGTATTGAATAACAGCAAAAGCGAGCGCTACTACCTGCGTCGCAATGACTTTACGCAGACGTTTGCGACCAGCAGCTACGATGCGGAACGATTGATAGAGGCCACAACATTCTTGATGGCCGACGACGGAGAAACCGATGCGCCAGAAACTTGAGTTTGAAAGCCAGGGGCTTGCTCTGAGTGGCGCGCTGGAAATGCCCGATACGGCCCCACGCTGCTTCGCGGTCTTCGCCCACTGCTTTACCTGCGGTAAGGACATAGCGGCAGCATCGCGCGTCTCACGTGCTTTGAACGCGGCGGGGATTGCAGTGTTACGCTTTGATTTTACCGGGCTCGGTAACAGCGACGGTGACTTTTCGAATACGAATTTTTCATCCAATGTACAGGATCTGGTCGCCGCAGCAGACTTCCTTCGCGAGCATTACACGGCGCCCAAACTGTTGATCGGACACAGTCTTGGCGGTGCCGCCACGCTGGTCGCAGCCGCGTCAGTACCCGAGGCCACCGCCATCGTAACAATTGGCGCGCCTTACTCCGCCCAGCACGTGATGCACAATTTTCAAGGTTCGGTAGAGGCCATCGAACGTGATGGGCAGGCACAGGTCACGCTCGGTTCGCGGGAGTTCACAATTCAGAAACAGTTTCTCGACGATATCCGAGCCCAGTCGGACGCCGAGCTTGGCTCGCTGCGCAAAGCGCTGCTGGTCATGCATGCCCCGGGGGACAACACGGTATCTATCAGCGAGGCAGAAAATATTTACAGGGCCGCACGTCACCCGAAGAGCTTTATCAGCCTGGACGATGCGGACCACCTTCTGAGTCGCCGCGACGACTCTGAGTATGTCGCCGCCACCATTGCAGCCTGGGCGAGCCGCTACCTGCCTGCGCCCATCAGTGCAGAGCGGCCAACGGTAGAGAAAGGACATATTCGCGTCGAGGAACAGGATCATAAATTTACCCAGCGTGTGCTCTCTGACAGTCATTCCTGGCTAGCCGATGAACCCAGGTCACTAGGTGGCAAGGATCGGGGACCAGACCCATATGAACACCTGCTTGCGGCACTGGGTACCTGCACGGCAATGACGCTGCGCATGTATGCAGATCGTAAACAGCTTGCGCTGGAACATGTTGCCGTTGAGCTGCGGCACAGTCGCGAGCACCAGAAGGACTGCGCGGACTGTGAAGATACCGGCGGCCAGATCGATGTGCTGACACGCACGGTACAGCTCGACGGCGATTTGTCAGACAGCGAGCGTCGCAGGCTACTGGAGATCGCCGATCGCTGCCCAGTGCATCGCACTCTGCACGGGCCGCTGGCGGTGGAGACTGAGCTGGCATCCTGAGCTCAAACCCCATGTGCTGCAGGCGTCGTCGACTAAAAACTCAGGACAACTCGCCATCGCAGACGCGGTTAAGCCTGGACGGCGAGACCGTGTCCGGATGCCTTACCTGATAATACAAATCGGGGTCTACTACCGCTTCTAATCCTCGCACCGATAGCGCTCCAGAACGCTGGAGAAATCCCGCATCCCGTTGCCGTCGCTCTGGTGCTGCAAATACAGCGCCTGTGCGAGTTGCCCCATCGGATTGTCGATGCCAGCACTCTCAGCAACGTCCATTGCGAGGCCCAGATCCTTGGCCATGAGATCCACCATAAAGCCTGGCTGGTAGGCATTGCTGGCAGGACTGCCTTCCAGCACGCCCGGCCAGGGGTTGTAGACCTCAAGAGACCAGTTACGCCCGGAACTGGCCAGCATAATCTCAGAGAGACGCGTGGGATCAAGACCATGCCGCTCACCCATCGCGAGCGCTTCGCTGGTGCCAAGCATATGAATCGCGAGCAGCATATTGTTGCAGGCCTTGGCGACCTGTCCCGCACCGGCCGGGCCCGCATGGAAGCTGGCACGACCCATAACGGTTAGCACTGACTGGGCCTTTGCAAACACTGATTCATCGCCACCACACATAAAGGCCAACGTGCCGGCCAGTGCTGCCGCTACGCCACCGGAAACCGGTGCATCCAGAAAGCCAATTCCCTTGACCCCTGCCGCCTCACCGACCTCGCGCGCCGTCTGCGCGTCGATAGTCGAGCAATCCAGCACCGTGGTGTTCTCATCCAGAATGCCCAGCAAACCATCATCACCCAGATAGAGACCTGCCACGTGTTTGCCGGCGGGCAGCATTGAAATAAGAAACTCACAGTCCGTCGCCGCCTCTTGGGCCGAGGCAGCGACACTCGCACCTTTCTCGGCGAGCGCAGCGCATGCCTCTGCGGACAGGTCAAACACGCGCACCGCGAATCCGGCCTCCAGGAGATTCGCAGCCATCGGGCCGCCCATATTCCCGAGGCCGATAAAACCTGCAGTCTGTTGGCTCATCAAAATGCTCCTGGAAACTTCTAAAGTGAGGCGAGTGGGTTGACTGGCCAGGGGGCCGTGAAAAACTGCTCCAGAACGTCAGCGGGAACGTCTCTCGAGCTCCCGTAGCTCCAGGCAGGATTGCGGTCCTTGTCGATCAGCAAGGCACGCACGCCCTCCCCAAACTCCGGGTGTCGCATGATGTTGGTACCCAATTGCAGCTCCGCGAGGAACACCTCACGCAGCGACGCATGCCGGGTCTCAAAGAGCTGACGGTCTATCCACAAGGCAGCCAGCTTCGATCCATGCGCCAATCCATCCCGCGCTTTCGCCAGCCAGCGGTCGTCGGTCTCCAGCGCCGTAATTCGGTCTATCACATCGTGAATGTCATCACCGTCACAGAGGGTGTTAATCGTCTCCAGATGCGGCTGCACCTGTGCAGTCGGAAGATCGGCGTTTGCGTTCGCCCCGGTGTCGGTAAACTCACGTAGCAGGTGGCGCATGCGCGCATGATTGGCTTCGACGTCATCGCACCACCGCATGCCCATGACGGCGCTGAATACCGCATCCTTCAGTGCGGCCGCAATAAAGCGATCAGCCAGTCCACAAAACAACGCATCCGCAGCGTTGACCGACGCCGCCGTCAGCGCGAGAAAGCGACCACTGGCACCGGGCATATGATTCAGAAACCAGCTTCCTCCAACATCGGGGAACAGCGCAATAGTTACCTCGGGCATCGCGATACGCGTAGCTTCGGTCACCACGCGATGTGAGCAGCCCGCCATAATTCCCAGGCCACCACCCATCACAATGCCGTGCCCCCAACAGAGCACCGGTTTCGGATACGTATGCAAACTGTAATTCATGCGGTACTCGCGCTCGAAGAAGCTCTCGGCGTATTCGCAAGGACCTCCGGGCGTTCCCACTGAGGAGGCGTGCAATGCCTGCACATCCCCCCCGGCACAAAATGCTTTCTCGCCAGCCGCGTCAATTATCACCGCGGCAACAGACCTATCTTCACGCCAGGTATCCAGAGCAGTCTGGATCAAATCCACCATATCGAGGCTCAGCGAATTAAGCGTGCCTGGACTGTTGAGGGTGATGCGGCCGACAGAACCCTCAGCAGCCTCATGGACACTTGTCAGAACGGGGGCATCAGCCATTTATCCACTCCGGCTCACGCTTCTCGAGGAAAGCATTCACGCCTTCCTTCTGGTCCTCAGTATTAAACAGCTCGACGAACATGTGGCGCTCAGCGGTAAGGCCGTCTGCGATAGCCCAATCCCGGGCGCTATGAATCAGCCGCTTGCAGCGCGATACGGCGCTGGGGCTTTGCTTCGCCGCCTGCTCTGCCAGCCCCAGGGCTACGTCCAATGCAGTACCCGTATCCACGACATCTTCTACAAGACCAATACGCATTGCCGTCGCCGCATCGACGCGCTGATTGCAAAGAATCATGCGTTTGGCCCAGCCTTCGCCAACAAGTTGCGCTAGACGCTGCGTACCACCGGCGCAGGGCAGCAAGCCAACGCGTGTTTCAGGCAGGCCCACCTTCGCCTGCTCTTCAGCAATGCGAATATCACAGGCCAGCGCCACCTCAAGGCCCCCACCCATTGCGAACCCGTTAATAGCGGCGATCGACACCCCGCGAAAATCCGCGAGTGCTTCGAAGGCCTCGCCAAACAACATCGCCATTTCGCCAGCGGTCTTGGGGTCGCCATCTGCAAACAGCTTAAGATCCGCGCCCGCGGAAAAAAACTTTTCGCCGGCACCCGTCAGCACCAGTGCATAGATATCGTCCGTCGCGTTGAGCGTCTCGATAAGATCGCGCAAGGCAGGCAGACTTTCTGTATCCCAGGTGTTGGCCGACGGATTGTCTATGGTCAGCAGAGCCGTATGGCCGCGCTGTTCCACGCGTAGTTTTTCGGATGTGCTCTCAATCATCGGATGACCTCCAGTGCCCCGTCCATCATTAGTTTGCGCGCAACAATGACGCGCATGATTTCGTTCGTGCCCTCAAGAATCTGGTGCACACGCGTATCGCGCACGTGCCGCTCCAGGGGGTATTCGCGAATGTAACCGTAGCCACCAAACAGCTGCAGCGCTTCGTTGCAGACCCGAAAGCCCAGATCCGTTGCGAAGCGCTTGGCCATGGCGCAGTAGGTGGTTGCCTGAGGATCTTTAGCATCCAGCTTGCTGGCCGCCAGGCGCACCATCTGACGCGACGCCACGACCTCGGTGAGCATGTCAGCGAGTGTGAACTGCGTCGCTTGAAACGAGGCGATCGCCTGCCCAAACTGCTGGCGTTCGGCGACGTAGGCGCTGGCCTCTGTCAGTGCCTGCTGCGCCGTCCCTACGCTACAGGTAGCGATGTTAATTCGACCGCCATCCAGTCCCTCCATGGCGATCGCAAAACCCTGGCCTTCCTCGCCGAGGCGATTTGCTACCGGTACACGCGCATTTTCAAAGGTGATGGCGCGGGTCGGCTGCGCGTTCCAGCCCATTTTCTCCTCTTTTTTTCCGTAACTGACACCCGGAGTATCGGCGGGTACGAGAACGGTACTGATACCCTTGGGGCCCGCTTCGCCGGTTCGCAGCATGACCACCAACACCTCGGTTTCACCGGCGCCGGAGATAAAGACCTTGCTGCCATTGATCACATAGTGGTCACCGTCGCGCTCTGCTCGAGTGCGCAACGATCCCGCGTCAGATCCGGCGCCGGGTTCCGTGAGGCAATAGGAAGCGAGCTTTGTGCCGGCCACAAGATCCGGACACCACGCTTCAATGACCGATTCCTTGCAGTAGCGTCCAATCATGCTGGTCGCCATATTATGGATCGTCAGAAAAGCAGCCGTAGTTGTGCAGCCTCGGGCCAGTTCTTCAACTATCAGGCTCGCATCCAGGCGCGAAAGCGCCAGGCCGCCCGCCGACTCCGGGGTATACATGCCCATAAATCCCAGTTCGCCGGCCGCGGCCAGGGCATCCTTGGGGAAGATCGATTCCGCATCCCAGAGCGCCGCCCCAGGGGCAAGGACCCCGTCTGAAAACGCTCGCGCACTGTCTATGAAAGCCTGCTGCTCATCACTCAGGGAAAAATCCATCGGTCTGTCCTGTAGTGCCCGCGCCTGATCCTGAAAAAAGGCTAAATAGAAGTTAGCGTAAGTTGATACTCATATTGGGCTGTTGGCCCTGTTCCGCGTCGGACCAGGTCCAGCGGGCAGTGACGGTCTTGGTCTCGGTGTAGAAACGCACCGCCTGCTTACCATAAGGGTGCAGGTCACCCCGGAAGGACCCACCCCAGCCGGTAAAGGAAAAGAACGGCAGCGGCACCGGGATAGGTATGTTTATGCCCACCTGGCCCACGGCGACCTCGTGCTGGTACTTCCGTGCGGCGCCACCGGAGCGAGTGTAGATCGATGTGCCATTACCCACCGATAGCGAATTCACCTGCTCTATCGCCGCATCCAGCGTATC
Organism: Congregibacter sp.; assembly: GCA_045105635.1. GTDB lineage: Bacteria > Pseudomonadota > Gammaproteobacteria > Pseudomonadales > Halieaceae > Congregibacter. Next base: position 543,406 of record JBGCDU010000009.1, on the reverse strand, counting down.
GGCTTGCATACAGCACAACACCGGCCCAAATATCTCTTCTTTGTAAATGCTCATCTCGGGCGTTACATCCGAGAAAATAGTGGGACCGACCCAGTTGCCATCTGGCAGTCCATCGACAGTGTAGTCGCTGCCGTCAAGAATGCAGTTCGCACCGGCGTCTTTTCCTTCCTGAATGAGACTCAGCACTCGTTTTCTGGCTGCCGTCGAGATCACCGGGCCGTAGGCAGCGCCACTGTCATCCCAGGCGCCGGGACGTACTTTCGCGACACGCTCGGCAAGTTCGGGCACCCAGTCGGCTGCCTCTCCCACAAACAGCGCTACGGAAATGGCCATACAGCGCTGACCTGCAGCGCCTACGGACGCCCCGACTAGCGCGTTCAGCACGGAATTTTTATCGGCGTCAGGCATGATCACCATGTGGTTTTTGGCACCCATCATGCACTGCACGCGTTTGCCCGAAGCTGTGCCTGTCTGGTACACCTGCTCGCCCACGTGAGAGGAGCCGACAAACGATACTGCGCAGATATCGCGGTGATTGAGCAGTTGGTCTACCTGCTCCTTACCGCCTTGCACGAGCGACAGAATGCCCGCGGGTGCGCCAGCCTCCTTAAACAACTCTACAAGCCGAACCGGAGTCAGCGGAACCTGCTCTGACGGCTTGAGTACAAAGGTGTTGCCGCAGGCAATCGCCATCGGAAACATCCACAGCGGTAACATCGCCGGAAAGTTAAACGGCGTGATTCCCAGACAAACACCCAGTGGCTGCGTGATGCTGTAGGTATCGATGCCTCGCGCCACGTTCTCTACGGTTTCGCCCATCAGCAGCGAGGGAATATTCGCGGCGTGCTCGACAACTTCTATACCACGCCATACGTCACCTTTAGCGTCTTCAAAAGTCTTACCGGTATCGCGGGCAAGGAGTTCACCGAGTTCATCGTGATGTTCTTTCAGCAACGCCTGGTAGCGCATCATCAGTCGTGCGCGCTCGGAGACGGGCACCTCTTTCCAGGTCTGGAATGCCTCACTCGCGCTGGCAACGGCGAAATCGACCTCCTTTTCTGTCGCAAAAGGTACCTCCGCCAGTACATTTTGCGTGGCAGGATCAAGAACCGGCTGCAGCTGATCCGAACTGCTGGTCAAAAACTCGCCGTTAATAAACAGGGGGACTGTGTGTGTCATGCGACCTACTCTCTCGCCCGCGACTCGGGCATTAATAACGATGCAGCGAATGTAACAGGAAGCAGGACGCGCCAGTAGCCACGAAAAATACAACCATATGGACAATATTAAGCTTATGATCCCGAATTGCATTTTCCTGTGGAGAACGAGTGAGTACGCCATCCAACTGGCCGCTATCAAGCGACGCCGTTCGACTGCTGACACCGGGCTTTATTCTTGAGACCCTCGCAAAGCACCCGCTCACAGCCGGCTGCTACCCCACAGCCATGGGCTTCTACCCAAGCGCTATGGGGCATCAGATGCTGCGCGAGAAGCACGATGACAACCTATTGTTTCTGTGTACTGAGGGTCGTGGTGAATTAGAGACCTCGGCCGGCAGCGTAGAGGTGCGCAGCGGCGATACGGTGGTCCTGCCCCAGGGTGAGGCACATAGTTACCGTGCCAGTGAAGAGCATGCATGGACGTTATACTGGGTGCATTTCCGCGGTGCAAGGTCCTCACAATTTATTGATCATCTACTCCACGGGGAAACACATTGCCTGCACACAGGCGTAGAACCCTCGCTCATTGCGGGCTTTCAGCAAATGCTCGCCGCCGATACCACCGGATACAACCTGAATGCCTTTATCGCCGCCTCCAATCGACTCAGGCACCTGCTTGCAGAATTTGCCCTGTGCCGAGACCGACACAGAGAGTCCAGCATGGGCAGGATGGATCTCGGTAAACTGCAGCGCTTCATGCGTGAGCGTGTCAGCGGTAGCGTGAGCCTTGCCGAGCTTGCCGCCTTCACAGGACTCACGCCGCAGCATTTCTCCCTGCGCTACAAAGCCGAGACCGGGTACCCTCCGCTGCGACATTTTGCACACATGAAAATCGAAGCAGCCTGTCGTTTGCTGGACAGCACCCGCGATAGCGTCAAGTCCGTTGGCGCGCAACTTGGTTATTCGGATCCGCTGTACTTCTCCCGGGTGTTTCGGCGCACGCTGGGTCTGTCGCCATCGCAGTACCGGGATTCATTGCGGCGCTAGCAAAACAGGGCGGCTTTAAATCGCAAATAGAGGAGCGGGTTGCTACCATAGCGCTAAGCGCGAATCTTCTGGTAAAAACCGCATGACAAATATGCCTGGCTCAATCGTTTGCACAGCACACCGCTCTCTTCGCGGCCCCGGCAAAAGCGTGCTTGGCGAAGTAGCGCGCCGATCTTTACAAGTCATGCTTCTGATAACGACCTCCCTGCTGCTGGGTGCATGCAGCGGTGTCGAAACTATTCCTGCGGACACTGCCGGGTTTGCCGCGACAAAGTACACGCGCTATGCCTGGCGCAGCGAGCCACTCACGCAGAAAGGCTATTCCAAAGACAAATTTACGCAGGCCGATCCGGCTATTCGCTTAGCAATCAGGGAGCGGCTCACGGAACTGGGTTATCGAGAGGTGGCCAACAAGGACGACGCCGAGTTTTTGGTGGAGTATCTGGCCGCGGCGGGCTTCAACGACGGTCGCCTGGCGAGGACAGCCTCAAACGTCACGCCTTACCCCAGTGCCACTATCAATCGACAGGTTGATGGTGCATCTGTGGACAATGCCTACGCGCTCGCCGGCCTCAAAGAGATGGGCAACCTAATGCTGGTATTTGTCGACGCGGGCTCCACCGATGTGCTCTGGAGGGTCCAAATCAGCTCGCCTATCGAGGATGCAAACCGTGTCGACCAGAGCGCCGTACGAGACGCGATTCGCCAGGGTTTATTGACACTGCCCGAAGCGTCTGGCGACAGCTGAATTCGGAGCTCTGTGGACGCCAGGCAAGTAGTGCGGACATAGCTTCGGATTAGTCCTGAAATAGTCCTGAAATAGTCCTGAAATAGTGCCGGGACATAAGCCCGAGGGTTCATTCACTCAAAGCGCAGCAAACGATCAAGCAAAGCTTTTGCCGCCAGATCACTGGCATACGCAGAGCACGCCAGGCGATCCGCCAGTGCGGACGCCGAAGGCAGAGTCCGCTGCTGCAGCAGTAACACCACGTTGCCAAGCGCTTCGAATTGAATAATGCCTATGCCAGAAAAAGTCGCTTTAGCGGCTTGCAGTATGTTTGTGAGCATTTGTCGTGATTCAGGCAGGGTGTTCAGCGCCACCGCCGCGCCGTTGCGCAAACGGGATGATAAAAGCGCATAGAACTCCGGTGTCTGCAGGGCCAGCGGCGTTTCGCGTCCCGCAAACACGTCGCAGAGCACAAGGTCGTAGTACTGCGAATCCCTGACTAAAAACGTGGCTGCGTCATCGATATGTACCGCCTGCGAGGCTGGAAGCGCAAAGAACTCCCGGGCGAGTTGCAGCATAGACACGTCCAGCTCTACCGCGGTGATTTTTGCCCGCGGATAAACAGCCGAAATATGTCTGAGACAGGCCGCGCCGCCCATTCCCAGATCAAGCACCGTGCCTATCGATGACGGCAGCAGCGCAGCGAGGAGCATCGCGCGGTGATTCTCGAGCACCAGACGCTGCGGTGCGGCAATCTGCATAGCGGTTTGTACCGCATCGCCCGGCGAGCTTATCCAGCGATACCCCCAGGCTTCAAACAGCGCTGGCTTGTCGGCAGCCAACTCCACGCGGTTACCGGCGTTGGTCCAGGCCAGCAATTGTGCTTGATCCACGGGGCGTGTCAGCGTGAATAGACCTCTGGATTCGCGCAGTGCGGCATGGCCTCTCCGGCCAGGGCTGCGAGCATATTGCTCGCAGCGATGTTCGCCATTTTCTGCCGGGTGCGTTCAGTGGCGCTGCCAATATGCGGGGTAGCCACGAGATTGGGCAGGCTAAGGAGCGGATGATCCGCAGACACAGGCTCCGTTGCGAATACATCCACACCCGCCGCCGCCAGACGGTCGTGACTGAGTGCATCAGCCAACGCGAGTTCATCGACAATTCCGCCCCGTGCGGTATTGACCAGCACGGCATCTCGCTTCATAAGCGACAGGCGCCTGGCATCGATCAGATTCCGCGTCTCCTCCCCAAGCGCTACATTCACGCTGACGAAATCGCTTTCAACAAGGAGGTCGTCCAAGTCCATCGCCTCGACGCCCGACACCTCTCGCGGACTTCGATTCCAACCAAGCACACGCATGCCAAAGCCAGCGGCGCGCCGCGCCACGGCCTGACCCACCTCGCCAAGACCAATGATACCCAGCGTGGCGCCCGCGACATCCTTGCCGGTAAAGAACTCCGGGGACCAGGCATTCTCAAGCCGCCAGTGTCCTCCACGAACGTAGCGGTCCGCTTCCACCAATCGTCGTGCTGCAGCTAGCAGCAGGGCAAAGGTCGCATCAGCCGTAGTTTCGACCAGCACGCCCGGCGTATTGCCCACGGGGATACCCCGCGCGGTAGCAGCCTTAACGTCAATGTGATCCACTCCCACAGACATTGAGGAGATAAATCGAAGCTGCGGATGTGCCGTCATTAACGCTTCGTCTACGTGATCAGTAAGCAGGCATATGAGCCCCTCGCTATCCGCCAGCTCCTCGTGCAAGCTGTCGCGCGGCAGCAAACCAGGCCCCATCCAGACGTTCACTGCGCAGTGATCCGGGAGTTCGTGAATCCGGTCACCCGGTAACTGATGCGTCACAAGTACTTTTGTCATGTCGCCACTTTAGCTCAGCCGCGTGACAAGCAAAAGCGCCCGGCCGAGCAGGGAACAACTCGCCGCCCGTGACGTCGAAGAACAACGAATTGAGGCAAGAATGACAGAAATGACCGCCAGCGCACTAAACGCCGAGTTAAACCGCCGCATCCATGTCAATAGCGACGAGCTAGAATGGCTTGAAAGCCCCAACGGCGAGGTCCTGCGCAAACGCCTGCATCGCGTTGGCCCGCCAGAAAGCGGACAAGTAACCTCCGTCGTGCGCTATTTACCCGGCGCGGCGTTTCCCGCGCATCCGCACCCGGAGGGCGAGGAAATCCTGGTTCTCGAGGGCGTCTTTTCAGACGAGCACGGTGACTGGCCCGCGGGTAGCTTCCTCCTCAACCCCGAGGGTTTCATTCATCATCCATTCTCCCGCGAGGGTTGCCTACTGTTTGTCAAACTCCGGCAGTTCCCCGGTCTCGATCGCAAACATGTCGCCATCGACACCAAAGTTGGCGAATGGCGCTCGAGCGTGCGTCGCGGCGTGCACTGGAAGAAGTTGTATGCCCAGGAGCCTTACAGTGATCATATGCGCCTCGAAAGATGGACGCTGCCCGGGGATGTCGGGCAACTGAATTTCCCGCAGGGCGTCGAAATATTTGTAATAGATGGCACATTCAGCGATGCCCACGGCAGTTACCACAAACACAGCTGGTTGCGGCTCCCGGCCGGCAGTGCCCTGACCCCGGAAGGGGACAAAAGCTGTGAGCTGTACATCAAGGAGGGTGGCTTCCCTTACCTGCGCACAAGCTGAATGCCGCCGGCCAAGCTGACTATGTGGAGGTTTGTGCCGGTGCCGGTGCCGGTGCTGGTGCAAGTGTCGGTACAGGACGCTCTGGCCAGCGACTGAACGCCCAAAGCCAATAGAGCATCACAAAGGCCAGGGGCAGGCCCCAGGCAAGTTGAAATCCACCGACTGTCAGCAAGGCGCCGGCAAACACGGGGCCGATCACACGCCCCCAGGACGCCGCAGCGCTCGCCGCACCCATCATGCGTCCCAGCTGTTCGGGGGATCCGCGCAAACTGGCAAATGAATTGAGTACTGGCATACAGAGGGTCGCGCCGGTCAAGCTGACGATGATCGACCCCACCATCGCAATCGGACCGTCCGCAAACAGCGCAACAACCAGTCCCAGTAAGAAAACACTGATGCACAGCCGCAGCAGCCGCAGTTCACCCAGCAAACGCACCAATGGCCCCATCAGCAGGCCCTGACTTAACGCCATAATCAAACCGATCACACCAAACACGATACCCACTTCTCTCGCGCTCCAGTCGAGCAGCGCAAACACCCACAGCGGGAAAATGTAGCCAATAGCACCGACACTGGCGGTGTGGAATACATACTGCAGCATCAGCAATCGGCTCTCGTTGCCACGCAGCAGCGACCACATGGATTGCCTTGGCGCAACCGTCGCGTCGGCGTCTACCTCGCGTGGGTGATGCGACTCCGGAAGAAAAAACCAGGCCGCAGACACCGCCAGTACAGACATTGCCGCGGCGAGCGTGCAGGGCAGAAAGAAACTGCCCTCGGGGCCTGAGAGCAAGCCGCCCATCACGGGACCCAACACCAGGCCCATGCCAAACGCCGCGCCGATCATACCCATGCCCTTCGAGCGCTCAGCAGGGGACGTAATATCCGCCATCATTGCCGAGGCGACGCCAAAGTTTCCCGCCATCAAACCGGCAAACGCCCGCGCACCGTAAATCATCCACAGCTCATCGGCAGAAGCCAAAAAGAGATAGGCAAGCGCCGCACCGCTGGTGCAAATCATCAGTACCGGCTTGCGACCAATACGATCGGACAGCTTGCCCCAAAAAGGCCCCACCACGCCTGCAAATAACGAATAACTGCCGATAATCAGTGCAATATCAAAGTTACTCGCACCGAGCTTCGGCGCGATAAACGGCAAAATAGGAATAACAATGCCAAAGCCAACCATGTCCAGCAGAACAACGGAGAACAGAATCAGGCCATGGCGTCGGGTCCCGCCGGAAGGTGGCGTCATAGTGATGGCTCAGCCCTTCCAGCGATTGATCGCGGTATCACTGATCCCAAACAAATCCAGCGATCTGCCTACGCTCTGGGTCACGGACTCTTCAAGCGTGGTGATGCCGGTGTAGAACGCCGGGACAGGCGGGGCGATTACCGCGCCCATCTCGGACAGGGACGTCATGGTGCGCAGGTGACCGGTGTGCAGCGGCGTCTCACGAACCATTAATACGAGACGACGGCGCTCCTTTAGCACCACGTCTGCGGCGCGAGTGAGCAGCGTGGATGTCACGCCCGTCGCAATCTCCGACATGGTTTTTATCGAACACGGCGCTATCAGCATCCCATCGGTAATAAACGAACCGCTGGCTATGGCTGCACCGACATTTTTTACGGGATACACGACGTCTGCACTGGCTTTTAGCTCATCCACACTTATCGATAGTTCGTGGTGCAGAGTCAGCTCTGCGGACTTGCTCATCACCAAATGCGACTCGACACCGGCCGCGCGCAGCATTTGTAAAGCACGCAGACCTAGCACTATGCCTGAGGCGCCACTGATTCCGACGATGATTTTGCGCATGGGGACTCCTGCAAACGAGCCGAGCACTTTAGCAGGACCGGGTGGCCCATGAAATCGCCGCGGTGAATTGCTGTGCCGTTATTCGCAAAATCGGTGCCTATAATCACTGCGCCGGCTGTGCCGCACAGCGCGGCACTTAGCGCTGATCTATGCCGGCAAAAAAAGCGTTTATCGCCGACACGGCTTGCGGCTCATCCAGCATCGGTGCATGCCCGCGATCAGGAATCTGTGCAAACTGCATGTCTGGCGCCATAGACTGCATACGCTCAACGCAGTCCAGAGCGAGAATGTCCGAGAGTTCACCGCGCACCAGCAAAAGCGGGATACTCAGCATGTTTTCGAAGAGCGGCCATAAATCTGGCGGCACGGCGTTGGACTCGTCTTCTAAAAACGGTTTGGAGATTGCCGCGTCATAGGCAAGTTCCGGCACACCATTCGTCTCATGATAAAGGCCGTGGGTAAAACGCAGCCACTCGTCATCGCTGTACTTGGGGAACGCAGTCTCGTTTATCTCTCGCGTCTGGGCGACAGCGTCGTCCCAACTGCGAATGTCGCGGCTTTTACCGACGTAGTTCTTGATCCGATCCAGCCCCACCGGATCCAGCTCGGGACCAATATCGTTGATGACAATCGCTGCGCAGCGCTCGGGCTGCATATTGGCCATCAGCATCGCCATAAGCCCACCTAGGGAGGTGCCAATCAGTATGAGCCTCGACAACGCCAGATCATCAAGCAGTTTGAACATGTCACCGACATAGGTTTCGGGCTTGTAATTGGTGGGCACCGGGTCGTACTGCGAACGGCCACGACCGCGCTGATCCACGCTGATCACCCGGCGCGTCGCGGCCAGCTGACCGGCGATCCAGGCAAAGTCTGCAGAGTTGCGCGTGAGTCCATGCATACACAGCACCGGCAGAAGTTCAGATTCCTCGGGGCCCGGGTAGTCGCGGGCGTACAAGCGCAGCCCATCTGCGCTCGTGTACCAATGGTCGACGTAGCCCTGCCCGGAGCCAGCAAGCGCTGCATCAACTGCCACCGTGTCAATCATAGACCCGCCCTTTGTGGTGTTCGCGTAATTCGCGCTTGAGTATCTTGCCGTTCGGGTTGCGTGGCAACTCGTCGACCCGCACACACTCTGCCAGTCGCTGCTGTCGGCCAAGTCGCAGATTGGCCCAATCGCGTAGCTCCGGCATGCGTAAACTGGCATCTCGCGATACCACCAGCGCTACGGGTGTCTCGCCCCAGCGCTCGCTGCGCATACCAATAACGGCGACCTCGTCAACGCCAGCATGCGCAGCAAGTATCGCCTCAATATCCTGCGGGTAAACATTCTGACCGCCCGAGAGAATCATGTCCTTCTTACGATCCACGATGTACAGAAAGTCCTGCTCATCGAGGTAACCAATGTCCCCGGAGCGCAACCAGACCAGTCCATTGGAATCGACATAGCGAGCGTCGCTGTTTGCATCCTCGCGACGCCAGTAACCCGGCATGGTAATTCGCCCACGCGACACGATCTCGCCTGCAGAGCCCTGCTCGCAGACCTTGTCCTCCTCATCGACTATCAGAATGTCCGTTCCCAGCAGCGGCCGGCCCACAGAAGACCAGCGCCCCTGTGCGTCCTCGGGATCGAGCGTGGTGATGATCCCTTCCGTAAGCCCATACAGCTCGATCACGCCGCAAGGAAAGGTGCCAAAGATGGCTTTTTTGAGCCCCTCATGCAGAGGAGAGCCGCAGCTCATCATGGATTGCATACTGGAGAGATCTCGCGCAAGGGTCGCCTGCGCTTCGACCAGGCGCTGATACTGAATCGGGACCATAGCAGTATGCGTCACCGCCTCGCTTGCGACGGTATCGAGAACGCTACCGGCATCAAACCCCGGATGTACCAGCACCGTGCCGCCGGCCAAAAGGGTGCAGAGCATAGCCACCCAGGAAATATTGGAGTAAAGGCCTATGGTAAGCAGAGTGCGCGCTGCCCGGTGGTAGCGAAGTGTTATGCACAAGTCATAGGCCCAGTCGAGTCGGCCACGATGCGTATGCAATATGCCCTTGGGGAGGCCCGTTGTACCTGAGCTGTAGATAATATTTAGCGGGGCCGCGTCGTCAAGCGATAGCTCCGGCAGTGTTTCTGGCATTCCACTGGCGAGCGACGCCATGTTTGTCCAGCCCGCCGCATCCTCATCTGAGATGCGAAGAATCCCCACCGGTAAGTCACCAAGCAAGTGCTCGAAGCGCGCGCGATACTCACGGCTCACGATCAGGGCGCGAACATCAGCATCGACCAGCATGGCGACGATTGCCTTGTCTGATATGGAGGTGTTGAGTGGCACCGACACCGCGCCAGCCGCGAGTATGCCAAACAGGGCTGTCAGCGTTGCGTAGCCGTTGGCCATAAACACGCCAACGCGATCTCCGGACTCGACCCCGGCCTTGCGCAAGCCATGTGCAAACCGATGATTGTCAGCGATAAACGCGGGCCAGCTCACGCGCAGATCACCGACAATGACCGCCTCCTTGTTGCGATGCCAACGCGCATGCAGGGCGAGAATTTCAGGCAATAGCGGCTGCGGTGAAGGAAATGCGCTCACGATTTACGGCTCTCTCTGAACACCACTCACAGGATTCAGTAACAACCCTGTGCCGACCCGGGAGGGGATCGGCACAGGCACGGTTTACTGGAAGCGATACTCTACGCTGACAAAACCGGTGAGGGGGGGGCCAAAGAACACCGTGGTGTTATTTTCCAGACCCAGAGCGGAGGGACAACCGGTAAAGCCAAAGCAATAGCCAGCTGTACGATACTCTTCATCGGTAAGGTTTTTGCCGTGAAATCCCACCAACCACTGTTCGTCGTCGCTGGTCCAGACAATGCTCGCGTTCAACAGGCCAAAAGCATCTTGATCGATGTCCGGCGCGGCAATCTCAAATTGCTGCACGTCGCCTTTATAGGAGTAACTCAGATTGAGCAGCAGATTACCGCGGGCTACCGGGGTGTTGTAGTTCAAGCCTACAAAGGCCATCTCTTCCGGCGTGTTCTGAATCTGCCGGTCATTGGACACATCCACACCACCAATCAAATACTCCTTAAACGAGGTGTCAAGGAGGCTGGCTGAGAATTGCGCCGAAAAGTTTTCGGTCAAAACGAAATTCGCTTCGATCTCCAAACCCAGAATCTCGGACTGGCCGGCGTTGGTCACGGTGCCCACAAAGTCATCGTTGACCCCATCACCGTCTGTGTCGACGCCCACGGAACCGGGGATTTGCATGTCCTGATAATCGCTGTAAAACAGCGCGACATTGGTAGTCGCCCGGCCGTCCCACCAACGTGACTTCAAACCCAGCTCCCAGGAATCAAGTTCTTCGGCGTCAAATCCCTGCTCCACCGCCGGCGTCGCAAAGTTCGCTCCGCGAGGATCGAAGCTGCCGGCCTTCCAACCCTGGCTGTAGCCACCGTAGACACTGATGTCCTCTGTCACGGCGTAGCTCAGGTTCACCCTGGGCGAGAAATCATAGTAAGTACGTTCGGCCTCAAAGTCAGAGTTCAGCGCAATCTGAATGGCAGAGTCGTTGCCCAGAAACGGCGAGCCAAAGCCCAGGAAGTTGGCGCGCAAAATATCCGCACGACGCTCGTCTTCTGTGTATCGTCCACCCACCGATAGGGACCAACGGTCCGTGAGCTCGTAGGTGAGATCTGCAAACAGCGACCAGGCTTCGGTCTCAACGATCCCGCCAGTGTATGCAGTCAGTCCAACGCCTGGCACCAGCAAGCCGAGGACCACGTCAAAATCGTTCGAGGCCTCTGCATCGAGGTAGTAGTAACCCACAACAAGATTCATCCGATCGTTGTTGTAGAGCAACTGAAACTCCTGGCTGAACTGTTCGTTGTCATACACCACGGGGGCGTCAAAATCAGGCGTGGCAAGACTGTCAAAGTCGATAACCGACTCGGTGAAGTCCTCCCGCCCGGAAGTAATGGAACGCAGTGTCAGACTGTCGTTTACATCCCAGTCAATTGAAGCCATCCAGCCTTCAGACTCGACCTGATTATTGCCATTGATACCGGCCGTGGATGGCAGCACGCTGGCTCCTGCATTCGTATCAAACACATCGCCCGGCGAAGGCGTACCGCTAAAAGCACCAGGGAAGGGACGCCAACCGGCTACGGCTGAAGATTGGTCATCAGTGTTGTCGTAGGACAAGCGAATCAGCACGCTCTCCGTCGGCTCGATCTCTGCGGAGAGGCGATAACCGAAGATATCCTTGTCGTACTGCTCGCCACCGGTAAACAGATTGTCACCAAAACCGTCACGGTTGAATGATGCAACGGTAGCGCCCAGACGAAATCCATCTGTCACCGCGCCGGAGACGGTGCCCACGAGATCGGTCTGATTGTAAGTACCATAGGAGCCACGCAATCTGACTTGCAGATCATCCGAGAGACGCCGGGTGACATACTTGATAGCACCACCGACTGCGTTGCGTCCGTACAGCGTGCCCTGCGGACCACGCAGCACTTCGATACGCTCCACGTCGTAAATATCCAGGAGCGCCCCCTGAGGTCGGGCCATGTAGACGTCGTCCAGATACAACGCGACCCCCTGCTCAAACCCTGCGAGAGGGTCCTGCTGCCCCACGCCCCGGATGAACGCGGTCAGCGTAGTATTGGTTGCGCGCGACGGCTCGAGCGTAACGCTGGGTATGGATTGCGCCAATTCAGTGATGTCCTGAGATCCGCGCAGGGTAAGCTCGTCCCCACTCAGGGCTGTTACCGCAATAGGCACGTCCTGCAGATTCTCGGCGCGCCGGCGCGCGGTGACCACCACTTCTTCGAGAGCCAAGGATCCGGCTTCGCTCTGCGCAGCCACACCGGGCACAATTGCGACCGTAGCCAACAGCGTGGCGGCTGCTACAGCCAACGAAAGACGATTACGAGCGGGTTTAGTTGTCAACATAGCGGGCACCTCTGGAGTTACAAATTAGTGTTATGCGTTCTCGACATGCCGTGCGTTGCGGCACTCATTTGCCAATCAGTTCATCGCTGCATGAATTAGCATTTTGTGAACTCCCTTGCCGGGGGTTTTCTTAGACAGCTTTCTTCATACAATTATTCAACAACCGTTGAATAATCAAAGAATATTCAACGGTTGTTGAACTGTCAAGACCAACTCTTGAGTACTTTTACGCCGTATCCCTGAGCGGGCGGCGACTGAGGAGACACCCAGCGACACCAAAAAAGAGGGAAGCAAAAATTCCATAACTGGCAGAAATAGCCGGATTTGCCACACCCATCAGCAGGTTGAAAATCAGATGTGTACCTAGACCGATGAGCGCTGCCCCAAAAACAATCCAGAGCTTTACCGGGCCCTGCAGAATCACCCCAAAAAGTACGGGTACCAATGATGCCGCTGCCAGGCCATACACGCCTTTTTGCGCAAACAGTCCAATCAACGGCGGCGGATTCCAGGCCAGCAGTACACCGACGACGCCCACGCCAATCAGTACCCAGCGCGACAGCGAGAGCGCGTCGCGCCGATCTCCAAACAGGGGCTGGACGATGTCGTTGACCACCATGGCAGACAGCGCCACAAGAATACCGTCCAGAGTGCTCATGCCCGCTGCCAGCAACGTGATAAAGATGAATACCAGCGCATACTCACCCCAGGCAGACCCGGAAAACTCATGCAGCAGATACTCGCGCACAACCGTGTCCTGGGATTCAATCTCTAAACCCGCCAGCCGCGCATAAAAACCCAGCATCAGCATGAGCGTGAACAAGCTGCCCACCACCACCGTTGTGCCGATGAATTTTGCGATATCGCCTTCACTGCATAGATACAGCACCTTGGTCAGAATGTGCGGCTGTAGCATCAGCGCAAACGTCACCACAAATCCGCTGACGAAAACCGAAAAGAAATCAAAATACAAATCGCTGTCGAGGTTGAACGGCGCCGCGTACTGCTCGCTCACCGCCTGTAACGCCAGCAGAGGGTTTCCCTCGAAGTAATGGAAACCCTGAACAAACAGCAACACGGTCACCACCAACATCATCAAACCCTGCAGCGTATTGGTGAAGGCGTGCGCATAAGTCCCCCCCATCAGCACGTAGGAAAAAACAAACACCAGCACGAGCACCAGCGCCGTTTTTTGCTCGACGGGAAACAAGCCCGTCACCAACAGACTGCAACCCACAAGGATGAGAACCACAAAAGTAATGGAAAGTAGATTGATAAAAGCGAAGAACAGGCTAAGACGTCGGTCCTGATAACGATTGTAGATCCACTGCGGGATGGTGAGGGCTCCGCCGGCCTCGCCCAAACGCAGAAAACCGCGGGTCAGCGCAAGAAATGCGCACAGGATCCCCAGCGATCCCGCAACGCCAAAATGCAGATACGCCGATAAACCGTGCTGATAAACAAAGCCCGGGTTGATCACAAAGGTCGCTGTGGATGCGATCGAGGCCGCCAGGGTGATCCCCACGATGTAGGGGCTCATGTCCTTGTTGCCAATCGCAAAGCCTTGCACGTCACTCGTGCGTCGCATGCCGATAAACGACAGCCAGTAAACAAGAGCTGCATAGCCGAGTGTCAGGCTGTACTTGAAGATTTCCGCAGACACGGTGTTATTTCCCCGGCGTTTCTGACAGACTATTCAACAAGCGTTGAATAATCAAGCCGCCACCGGAATCTTCCGCGCAGACTTTGAGGGCAGAATATGGATGGAAAGAACAGGGCGCCAAAGCGCGATCGTATCCTGGATGCTGCGGAATCGCTGTTTGCCGAGCATGGTTTCGACGGCGTCACCCTGCGACAGATCGCGACGAAAGCCGGTGTTGATGTTGCCCTTGCAAACTACCATTTCGGCAAAAAGCTGGACCTGTTCCAGGCTGTTTTTGACCGCCGAGCAGAAATGCTTAACCGGGCCCGACGCGAAGCGCTGCACGCCCGCCAGGCAGCCTCAGGAAAACGCGGCCCCAGCGTCGAACAGATAATCGAGGCGTTTCTCAGACCGCTTGAACTCGCCCAGGAAACCGGCGATGAAGGCTGGCGTAACTACCTGGCGCTCATCGGGTATATAAACAGCTCACCGTATTGGGGTCCGCGCATGATGTCCCAACTGTTTGACGAACTGGTGCAGGAGTTTGTTGAGGCCTTGAAAAAAGCGCTGCCGAAGGCGCGAGACGAAGACGTGTACTGGTGTTACCACAATCTGTCAGGTGCGCTGACCCTGACTCTGGCAAACACCGGCCGCATTGACAAACTGTCCCGAGGGAAGTGTCGCAGCGCCGACTTTCAGGCAGCGTATGATCACATGATCCCATTCATGGCTGCGGGTTTTCGCAAGGTGTGCTCTGCCCGCTGAAGGTTATCTTTTTTTTGCGTAGAGGCCTATCCGCCCTCGCGCTGAAAATCTTTTTCTATCTGCTGCTGTAACTCGTAGCGACCAGTGCCGCGATGCCTGGCGGTCTTGCGCATGCGCTCTCGGTAGCGATGTCGCCGGTAGTGATCCACTAGCGCAGCAAATCGTTGCGGCTCCTCTTCTCCCGCAATCAGCGCTTCGACCAGGGCGATATCAACGCCCATGCGATAGGCAATACGGTTGGGCCGTATATGATTGGCATGGAATTGCGCCACTACCTCAATTTGTTCGTCACGGTTCAGCGTACAGGGTCGCGAGTAGCCAAACGGAGGCGAGGGTGTGCGCTCGTCCGGCTCATGCGGCCACTCTTCAACGTCTTCTTTGTCGATCAGGTCTGTCATGCAGGCTTTCTAGCATCTCGCAGGCGCAGCTGACAAGCGATAGCCTCGGATCAGACTGTGTCAGTTTGCCGACAAAGGCGCGATAGAGACGGTGGCTGCATAAAGCGGTTAATAAGTGATCAGGCTGGACTTATACTAGCCCATGCATGCGCTAATATTCGTGTCGGAGAAGAAACATGAACGCACCGCAGACGGCCGTATCTGGAACCGATGCCGGAAACCGGATGCAGGTACCCGTGGTCATCGCACATCGGGGCGCAAGCGGATATCTTCCGGAACATACCCTGCCGGCCAAGGCCCTTGCGCATGCAATGGGCGCCGATTTTATAGAACAGGACGTGGTGCTGAGCAAAGACGGTGTGCCGGTCGTACTACACGACATCTACCTCGATTCCACCACCGATGTTGCCACGGTTTTTCCTCAGCGCTCCCGAGCCGATGGCCACTTTTTTGCCATCGACTTTACCCTGGACGAGCTGCGCAGGCTGCACGCACACGAGCGCCGTGGCAAAGATGGCGCAGCCGTCTATCCACAACGCTTTCCCGCCGGGCCCGGCCTTTCGCGGATACCGACGCTGCTCGAGGAAATCACGCTAATCGAAGGCATGAATCAGAGCAGGGGCGCGCAAATCGGGCTGTACATCGAAATGAAAGGCAGCGCCTTCCACAGGGCGGAGGGCTATGATCTACCCGGCGCCGTCATGCAGGTGCTGCAGCGGACGGGCTGGGATAAACGTCGAGATCGGGTATTCCTGCAAAGCTTCGAGCCCGGGGCATTGCGCTATCTAAAAAACGAGCTCAAAACCGCGCTTCCGCTGATTCAGCTCATTGGGGAAAAAGCCTGGAGCGAGGACGCGGAAGCCGACTTTGATACTATGCGCACTGATGACGGCCTGGACGAAGTCGCCCGCTATGCCGACGGCATCGGACCCTGGTTGATGCAACTGTACCTGGGCTCGGATGCAACAACAGGTGCCAAAAAACTCAGTGACTTGGTCGAGCGGGCACATGCGCGCGGCCTGCTTGTGCATCCCTATACTTTTCGCGCCGACGATCTGCCGCCCGGAATTGACAGTTTCTCGGCTTTGCATGATCTGTTCGTAAGAGATCTGGGCGTCGACGGCGTATTCACTGATTTCCCGGATCTAAGCCGCGGGCACATTAAGAGACTTCGCGGCGAGACGATAAAGGCAGACGGGACGCAGTGAACTACGCACAGGCGCGCCATTTTTTACTCGAGCAGCCAGAAGCCCGGGAGGACTTTCCTTTCGGGCCAGATGTCGCCGTCATGAAGATACTGGAGAGAATGTTTGCCACGCTTGGCACTGAAAATGGCGTGGCACGCATCAATCTGAAATGTGATCCCCATGAGGCACTGATGCTGCGAGATATTTTTCCAGCGGTACAGCCTGGCTACCATATGAACAAAAAACACTGGAACACGGTGATACTCGACGACAGCATCCCCCGGGGTGAAATAGAACGAATGATTGAGAACTCTTATGCGCTGGTGGTAGCGGGGCTGCCCGCCACCAGACGCAAAGCCTTGCAGCGACGAACAGGACAAGAAATACAGTGACAGCAAAGATAAACCGGCGCACCAAGATTGTCGCCACTATCGGACCCGCCAGCGAGAGCGACACAAGGATTGCAGAGCTTCTCGAGGCCGGCGTGGACGTATTCAGGCTTAACCTGAGTCACGGCAACATTGCCAACCATGTTGAGGTAGCCGACCGCATACGCAGACTGTCCGGCGAACAGAATCGCTGCGTGGGCATTCTGGCGGACCTGCAGGGTCCGAAAATTAGGATCAGCAGTTTTGCCGCGGGCGACGCGGAGCTCACCGCGGGCCAGCCTTTCAGCTTGGACAGCAGGCTCGCCGAGGACGCCGGTAACGCCCAGGCCGTAGGGTTCAGTTACCTTGAGCTGCTCGAACATATCCACAGTGGCGATACGCTGCTGCTGGATGACGGCCGTATACGACTGCAGGTGAACGAGGTCGACAGCGACACAATTGCCTGCAGCGTGCTCATCGGCGGAAAACTGGGCTCTCGCAAGGGCATCAACCGTCTTGGGGGCGGCATTGCAGCTCCCGCACTAACGGCAAAGGATATTGACGATATTGCGCAAATGGGAGCCATTGACCCCGATTATGTCGCTATCTCCTTTGTTTCTAACCTGACAGACATCGAAAGTGCTAAAGCGTTGCTGGCGGAGCAGGGTTTATCCGCCGCAATCATTGCCAAAATTGAGCGCGCAGAGGTGGTTGCTGACAAGGATGTACTGGACGGCATTCTGCGCGAATCAGACGGCATTATGGTGGCGCGAGGCGACCTGGGCGTTGAAGTGGGTGATGCAGAACTTATTGGTATCCAGAAGGAGCTGATCTCCAAGGCGAGACAAATGGACCGCCTGGTAATCACCGCGACGCAAATGATGGAGTCGATGATTGCCAACTCCATGCCCACGCGCGCCGAAGTCTTCGACGTGGCCAACGCTGTGCTGGACGGCACGGATGCGGTGATGCTCTCGGCGGAGACCGCAGTTGGCCGGTATCCCGTGGAAGTCGTGAACTCGATGTCCGAAACCGCCCTGGGAGCTGAGCGCCATCCGGTTGCGCGCACCTCCCGCTATCGACTGGACCGGCACTTTGAAACGGCACAGGAAACCATCGCCATGTCGGCGATTTACGCGGCAAATCATTACAGCAACGTGCGCGGCATCGCCTGCCTGACTGAGTCGGGACGCACGCCGCTGCTCATGTCTCGACTGAGCTCCGGACTGCCGATCTTTGGTCTGTCCAGCAACACAAAAACGCTCACAAGACTCAGTCTATGCCGAGGCGTGGTACCTCTGTATTTTGATGCAGATCTTGAGTTCGATGCCCAAGAGAGCATCCAGGAGCGCGCGATAGCGTTTCTGCGCGATGCAAACTACCTGGCAAACGGTGATTCGCTGCTGTTGACACGGGGCGAGGCCATTGGCGTACGCGGCTCCACCAACATGATGAAAATCTTGCCAGTTCACTAAAAACAGCGCCAGTCGAGCGCAAGAATCTGCCAACAAAATACTAATAAAAAACCCGCATGGACCAAATCTGGGGTGCTAAACTTCAATTGCTGCACGTTGCAGCGGGTTGACCCGTTTCGAATTGCTTTGACGGAAATCCTCCTGCTGGACGGAACCAGGGCACGGAAGAGGCTCCTTGACGCTCCAACATGCCCAATAGATCCTGGCCGAGCGGCTGGGTCGATGGGAAGTCTTGAAGGATGACGACGAAAGCGCGAGTAAGGTAGTAGGTAGCTGGCGATTCGAACGGCGATAGTAAAGTGTAATCCCGCAGGAATTCGGGGCGTATCGGGTTATTTGCTACTCAAGTAATCCGACCATCTCACTGGGTAGAACCTGAAGGGAAACATCAAAGGTAAATTGTATGTCGACAGTAACCGGTGCCGTAAAGTGGTTCAACGAAACCAAAGGATACGGATTCATCGAGCAAGAAAATGGACCTGACGTCTTCGTTCACTTTAGCGCTATCAAAGGTGACGGATTCCGAACCCTGACAGATGGTCAAAAAGTAGAATTCACGGTCGCGGACGGCCAGAAAGGACCGCAAGCAGAGAACGTGGTTGCTGTATAGATCAGTACTACGCAAAGCTGGTTGTTTTCGCAGCAAATGCCTGCTCATTCAATGCTACCGGGCCGAGGCAGATGCCGCGGAGACAACTAAAAAAGGAAAGGGAAGGTAACGGAAAAGCCTCGCAGCTCTCCTCAAAACCAACTCGCAACGCCGGGTCGTCAATTCGCTCTTGCTACACTATTTCTCCATTCTTAGTGTTCCTGGCGGGTTTCCAGCATTTCGTATGAGTGCTCAGCGATCCACTGTGGCGATTACTGAGAGCGGGCGAGGCTTTTTTTGACCTGCTTTGACCGAGCGCGCGCTTATAGCTCACGCTCAATAAGCAGAGCGCTACCCGTACCCGCGGCGCCCGCTGCGGCTACGATGCCGCGCTTTAAGTGCCGGCGCTCCAACTCGTCAAGGAGCGTTAGGGTCATGATCGCCCCGGTCGCGCCCATCGGATGACCCAGTGCAATCACCCCACCGTTCACGTTAAGGCGATCATCATCGATACCCAGCGTCTGCATAGCCAACACGCTGGTTGCCGCAAAAGCTTCATGAATCTCAAACAAATCGATATCCCCTGACGTCAACCCATGCCGATCGAGCAAGGCGGCGGTCGCTTCCACGCAGCCGGTCAACACCTGCAGCGGATCGGCTGACACGGTAATACTGCCGACAATTCTCGCGCGCGGCGCCACGCACAACTGCTCTGCCGCACGACGATTTCCAAGCAGAAGGACGCAGGCTGCGTCGGCCATCGCCGGCGAATTCCCCGCCGTGTGCACATGATTGATCGCATCCAGCCGCGCATTTGCAGCGAGTTGATAAGCATCCACCCCTTTTGCTCCGAGTGCCGCAAAAGCCGGCTCCATCGCAGCCAGTCCCTCTAGCGTGGTGCCGTCACGAATGCACTCATCAACCGTCGCCTGTCCATGCTCGGTGTCTATCGGGAGGATCGAGGTCGAAAAGTAGCCGGCGTCCCGCGCCGCAGCCGCACGTTGCTGGCTGTTCATGGCAATGTGATCCGCGTCCTCGCGACTGACCGCATTCCGACTGGCTATGAGATCGGCACCGCTACCCATCATCAGCATACGGCACTGCACGGCGAAGGCCGGATCTTTAAACACACGTGCATCATCCGCGAGCATGGGCACGCGGGACATCATCTCCACACCGCCGGCTACTACCTGATCCGCCACCCCACCTTCGAGTTTCAGCGCGGCCAGCGCCAGCGCATCCACGCCGGACGAGCAGTAGCGATTGACCGTAAGGCCCGGAACAGACGCCGGCCATCCTGCATACAGCGTTGACGCTTTAGCGATGTTCCCCGCCTGCTCTCCGTGCTGCGTTACGCAGCCGAGGATGACATCGTCAATGGCTTCCGGGGCCAAACCAGTGCGGTCGCATAGTCCGGCATACAGCTGTGCGAGCAACGCATGCGGCGTTAACGACGCCAGGCCACCGGACTCTTTGGCCCGGGCACGAGGGCTGCGCAGCCCGCCATAGATCAGCGCCTCGCTCATGCGCCAACTCCAAGCAAAAGACTGGCGCAGGTGGTGGTGCTGCCGCCAACGTTAAAGGTAATCATGTTCTCGGCGCCATCGATTTGCGTGGGGCCCGCGCGCCCGCTCACTTGCCGCGCGCAATCAAGCGCCATACGCACACCCGTAGCGCCAACTGGATGTCCAAGACCCAACAGGCCGCCGCTGGCGTTGATCGGGAAACTCCCACCGCGCTCAATCACGCCCTCCTCAACTGCCTGCCACGACTTGCCGGGCTGCGTAAGACCGCTGTGATCTATCGCCATGTATTCGGTGACCGAAAAGCAATCGTGTGTTTCAAGTCCATCCAGATCGTCGACTTTTGCAAAGCCTCCACGCCGTAAACAGTCCTGCAGCGTGGTCGCCGCGTGTGGAAAGATAAGCGGCTGTCCTTCGCTCATCGCGAGCTTCTTCTCCAGCAGCAGCGGAGCTGAGCGATGGCCCCAACCTTTTACTCTGGGGATATCTTCAAGCTTGAGACCGTGCGCCTGCGCATGCTCTCGTGCCACTTTCTCGCTGACCAGGAGTACGCAGGCGGCACCGTCGGTAATCTGCCCACAGTCCAGTTTGCGTACCCGTCCCTCAATCACAGGATTGAGCTTGTCGTCTTCGCTAAAGCACCCAGGTGGGAACTCCCAATTGCGAGACTGCGCATTCGGGTTGCGACTCGCATTATCAAAGTTGATTTGCGCAATGCGTGCCAGGTGCTCATGTTTCAGCCCGTGCCGCTTCTCGTACTCCTCGGCGATGCGATCAAACAGGAACGGCCAGGGAAAATCGCAATCAGTAGCCTCCTGACCCTGCCATACCGCAGCACCCAGATACTCAGCGCCGGTTTTGCCATCGACATTGCGCATCAATTCAAGACCCAGCACACACGCAACATCGTAGTGCCCGGCCTCGATATCGCGCATAGCGCTGAGCATCGCAATAGAGCCCGATGCACAGGCGGCCTCGTGCCGGGAAGTGGGAATCCCCGTAAGTTCTGGAAACACGTGTCCGAAGAATCCACCAATAAGACCCTGGCCGCAGAACAGGTCAGCGACAAAGTTCCCCACGTGACCTACCTCGATACGCGCCGGGTCGATGGCCGCATCACGCACCGCAGCCTCGAGAACCTCGCGAAACATGGCGTAAATATCCAGTCCTTCGCGGTGCCAATTGCGTGCGAAATCGGTCTGCGCACCTCCAATCAAGTAAACGTCAGTCATACTCTCTTCTCCTGTTGCACAGCGGCGTCACGCGCCGGCCAGCCAGCGGCCACGCCCACAAAGTGACAATTCGGGGCTACTCACAACGCCTCAACTTTTGCGCGCAGTTCGTCACGCACTACTTTGCCCAGTGGATTGCGCGGTAGTGCGCTAAGTACTTCCAGCCGCTCCGGCAACTTGAAGCGCGCCAATCCTTTCTCTGCAAGAAAATCGCGAAGCGCGTCCAGCGCCGGCGCCTCAGTGTCTTCCAACGGCACCACGCACGCGCAGACGCGCTCTCCCAGATCCTCATCGGCATAAGCGCAGACGGCGACCTCTGCCAGGCCCGGCATGCCTTCAAGCACCGCGTCGATCTCGCTCGGCGAAAGTTTCGTACCGCCACGATTAATAATGTCCTTGCAGCGGCCTACAATCCGATAGTGCGTCGGCTTGTCAGGACAGATCTCCACGAGGTCACCGCTGCGGAAAAAACCATCATCGGTAAACACACCGTCACCGTCGTGATTCAGATAGCCGTCAAATACCCCGGGGCCGTCAACGCAGAGTTCACCGGGCAGGCCTTGCTCAAGCACTTCCGCGCCGCTCTCCACATCCACGATCTTGGTGATCATGCTGTTTTTGGCGTACTCATCAAAGTTCATTCCCGGTGCACCCATCCGCGGAAACAGACTTGCACGATGCTCAGCAGAGGGCGTATTTTCCGGTGTGCTAATCAGTCCGACACCTTCATTGGAACCGTAGAAGTTGATCACCGGTTTACCGAAGTCATTTTCGAAGGTGTCGATCATTTTGGGTGACAACGGCACAGAACCCGAGCCAATGCGACGCAGGGCCGAAAAATCAAATTGCTTCCACATCTCCGGCTGCTGCGCGAGTCGATTCAGCAGCGGCGGCGGTGCCAGCGTGAACTGCACGGCCTCTTCCTGCAGCTGCTGCAAATACAGCGGTATATCCAGCGGATGATGCAAGACCAGCGTGCAGTTTCGTAGTGCCGATGGGAACAGAAAGCCACCCAGTGCCGCCATGTTGATCATCGGGAATGGCGACAGCAATTTCTCGCCATCACTGAACTGCGCCGCATGCGACGTTAAACGCCCCTGGGCGATCCACATATTGTGCGTTCGCGGCACGCCCTTGGGCGTACCGGTCGTCCCCGATGTCCAGGCGACAGTGAGCACCGCGTCGGCATCGCTGGCCCAGTTCTCCACCTCCCCGGCTTCCGTGTCTGCTCCTGCGAATACATCCAGATCATCGATGACGTCCCAGACCCGCACATCCGGCAGTACTAGCCGGGCCTGCGTTGCCAGATCCGTACCGCGTAGATTGCTCAAGGTGATAATCGCGGTAGGCGACAACTCCCGGTCAAAGTGTGTCAACTCGTGCGCGCCATACTGCACCGCAACGGGCGCAATAACCGCACCCAGCTTGCTAAGCGCGTAATAGAGGACTATCAGCTCGCTGGTATTAGGCAGCTGTAAAATAACCCTGTCACCCGGCCCAACACCGCGCAGGGCGAGTTCGCGCGCACAGGCACTACTCGCCCGCTCAAGCTGTAGAAGCGTGAGCCGCTGCGCCGGCACACCCATTAGAGTATGTTTGTCGGGCTGATCGATAACCGCCTCGCGGTCCGGGTGGGTCGCGGCATTCGCGGCCAGCAGATCATGCAGGGTTAGCGTGCCGTAGAGCCCTGCTGTCAGCAACTGGTCCTTGCGATGGTCTCGATTCCTCTGCTTCCCTGCCATGGCCCTGCCCTCTTTATTTTTCCTGCGCTCTACGCTTTCTGCCTTTTCTGAGTGCAACTATTTTTTACATGCCTGCTGATACTCGTGCTCCAGATTGTCGACGATAGCGCTGATCGGTAGCACCTCGTCGATTGCACCCACTCCCTGACCGGCCGCCCATACATCGCGCCAGCGTTTAGCATCGCCGGATGATTTGATGATGTCGATATCGCCTTTATCGGGCATATTGTCCGGGTCATACCCGGCCTGCTCGAGGCTGGCGCGCAGCCAGTTGGCCTTAACGCCCGTCAGCGCATCGGAGCAGATGATATCCGCCCCGGAACTGTCCACGACCATCTGCTTGTAAGCCGCTTCCGCCATGCTTTCCTCGCTGGCGATAAAACGCGTGCCCATATAGGCGAAGTCGGCCCCCAGTACCTGCGCTGCGCGCACACCGCGGCCAGAGCTGATGCCGCCGCCGAGAATCACGATGCCGTCGAAGTGACGGCGAACCTCCTCCACAAAAGCAAAGCCCGATTGCTGACCGGTGTGCCCGCCCGCACCAGCGGCAACCAGCACCAGGCCGTCAACACCCGCCGCGATCGCCTTTGCAGCAAAGCGCAAATCAATCACGTCAGCGAATACCAGGCCCCCGTAGGCATGGACGCGCTCAATCGCCTCCTTCGGACTGCCGAGGGCGGTGATCACAATGGGCGCTTTATAGCGCTCAGCCAGTGCCAGATCATCCAGCCGCCGCGTGTTCGAACGATGCATCATCAGGTTCATGGCCCAGGGCGCATGCTCTTCGCTGAGCGCCGAGCTAATACGCTCCAGCCAGTGTTGCAAATCGTCGAGAGTTCTCGCGTTCACCGAGGGGAAGCTTCCCACAATGCCCGACTGGCAGGCGGCTATAACCATTTCCGGGCCAGATTGGAGAAACATGGGGGCTTGAAAAACGGGTACGCGAAGACGCGCGAGCAAGTCGCTCATAGAAGAGACCAATGGCAGTAACTTTTATTAACGAACCGAGTCTAGGTGAGTCGATATGGGCAAGCAAGCCTTGCCTGTGCTTCACTTGCATAAATGGACTTCAAAGTTATACTCGAGACTCAAATCGTTGAATATAGGGCATTGAGCCGTGAATGAAGCCGTCCGCTTAATGATGGAGTACCCGACTGTCGAGCAGTGTGTTGGCGGCGCACCCCGTTTTGAAGACGCTCCCGCATGGATTTACGAGCTCGACAATCCCTACCTGCATGGCCCCTACGCGCCCACGGTGCACGAGCTCTCCAAAGATTCACTGCCGGTGCAGGGCGAACTGCCCGCAGATCTGCGCGGCGCCTATTTTCGCAACGGACCCAACCCGATTCTACCGCCCAAAAATCGCTACCACCCTTTCGACGGTGATGGCATGGTCCATGGCGTCTATTTTGATGGTGGCGAGGCTAGTTATCGCAATCGGTGGGTGCAAACCGAGGCGCTGATCGATGAGAAAAACAGTGGCGTATCCATTTCACCGGGTGTCATGGGGCCCTTTGACTACAGCGTTTCACCCTTTGGCATCAAAGACACCTCAAATACGGACGTCGTGTTTTATCGCAAGGAACTTATGGCCCTGTGGTACAACGCCGGCAATCCCTACACGCTGCACGGAACGTCTCTGGACACGCTGCGCGCCTTCGACGTGTCCGGCCGTCAACACCGGCGCATGTCCGCACACTCCAAAGTTGACTGGGCGACCGGTGAGCTGCTGTTCTTCGATTACGGCGATGAGCCCCCCTACATGACCTACGGTGTCTCGGACGCCAGGGGCAAGCTGCTGCACGAAACCGCCGTCGACCTCCCGGGACCGCGCTTGCCACATGATATGGGCTTTACCCAGAACTACGTTGTTTTGCACGATCTGCCGTTTTTTCACAACATGGACGTGCTGCGCCAGCATCATCTGCGGGTGCTGACCTTCCACAAGGACATTCCCACGCGATTTGGCATTGCGCCGCGCTATGGCATGGGAAACAACGCAGCGCCTGGCAACGAGATACGCTGGTTCGAATGCGAGCCCTGCTACATCCTGCATACCAGCAACTGCTGGGAAGATGGTGACTGGATCGTGATGGACGGCTGTCGCTCGACCAACCCCATGCCCAACGCCAGTAACGACGAGGGCGAACTCGCGCATATGCTCGCGTACATGCGCCTGGAGGCCAACAATTATCGCTGGCGCTTTAACCTGAGAACCGGCGAGGTCCGCGAGGGTGCCATCGATGACCTCAACACCGAATTCAACAAAACCAATGGGCTTTTTCTTGGTGTGCGGTCACGCTTTGCCTACCATCAGCGCATTCCGCTACTGCATGAGGGGGGGCACACACTGCGCTTTACGGGTCTGGTGAAGTACGACAACGAGACCGGCAAGCGCTGGGAGTGGGACTACGGCGCAGGCGTGTTTGGAAGCGAGGCTGCCTATGCACCCAAAATCGGCGCAACACGCGCGAGTGCCGAGGACGACGGTTACGTCATCACTCTGGTCACTGATAGCAATGATTGGTCTTCGGCGTGTTTGGTGTTTAATGCGCAAAGTATTGAAGATGGTCCGATTGCGCGGGTTCAGATTCCACAGCGGGTTCCCTATGGCTTTCACGCCACCTGGGCACGCGGCGAAGATCTGTTTGGCCCTGGCTAGAGCACAACAACAATCCCACAGCGACCTGAGGATCATCCGCCACTATGAAAGCTGCTGACCTGGTAAAAATCCTGGCTTTTTACGGGCGCTTTACCCCCACTTACAGTCGCATCGGCTATACGGCGCGGAAGCTGGGCTGGTCGTCCGCGAACATGAACTTCACCGGCCAACACTGGCTGGTGACCGGAGCGTCCGGCGGCATCGGCGCTGCTATCGCAACCGGCGCTGCGAAAGCCGGGGCGACGGTGCTGGCGGTTGCCCGGAACCCTGCAAAATTGCAGACGTTAACCCAGGGGCTGGACAGCGCAACGGCGGGACGGATCAGTCTGGGCACCTGCGATCTAGCCTCGGTCGCGGCAATCGACGAGTTCCTAGGCGGCCTGCGCAAACAGGGCGAGACCTTCAACGTTGTGGTGAATAATGTCGGTGTGCTGTTCAATGAGCTGAGCACCACCGACGAAGGCTTTGAGGCCACCTACGTCACCAATCTGCTGGGGCAGTTCCAGCTCACCGAGGGTCTGTTCGAGGCAAAGCTTCTGGGGAGTAAACCGCTGATTCTGAACATGGCGTCTGGCGGTTTGTACAACGTGCCGCGCACCACCAAATTATTGAACGTGACCGACCCCCGACGCTACGGCGGCAAGGCTGCCTATGCGGCGCACAAGCGTGGACAGGCGGCCTTGTCAGAACTCTGGGATCAGCGCTTGAAAGACGTTGGTGGTCGCAGCTATGTGATGCATCCCGGCTGGGTGCGCACCGAAGGTGTACGTCAATCGCTCCCCACGTTCTACAAAATCCAGGGCTTAATCCTGCGCACCCCCGCCGAAGGGGCGGATACTGCGCTATGGCTCGCAGCACAACGTCCAGAGGAGGGCGGCCACACTATCTGGTTCGATCGCGCCGTTCGACCGCAGCATGTGTTTGCACATACGCACACGGCACAATGCACGGAGCAGGAACTCTATGACTATGTAAACAGCGACCTGGAAAAAGCCCGAGAATCGCTGTCCTCTCACTAGAATCTCACTAGAATCTCACTAGCATCCGTTCAACCCAATCGGCACACCTAGGTTACCGCGCCTGCCCGCCAGCTACGCGCTAGCTCCCGCTGCCGGGCTTTGGCTGCCAGGGCAGCATGCCATTGGTTCTGGCCATGTAGTCAGCATAGCCCGGCTTCTCCCGCGCCAGTTTTTTATCCAGGGTCGCCTGCCCGGTCACGTTGACGATCAGATAGCTGTATGCGATCGGACCGATCACCGTCGCCATCGCTGCGGGATTTGCACAGGCCATAATAAAAACGCCCCACCAAAAACACAGCTCACCGAAGTAGTTGGGATGACGCGAGTAGCGCCATAGGCCAGTTTGCAACACGGTGCCTTTCAAAGTGGCGTCTTTGCGAAAAGCGCTAAGCTGAATATCGGCCACGGTTTCCCAAAACAATCCAAGCACCGCAATCCCGGCACCGATAAATGTCAGCAGCGTCGGGGCAACCGGCTGCGGCAACAGTATTGAGACCTGCGACGGCAGGGTAGCCAGCCACAGTACAACGCCCTGCAGTAAAAATACTTTCCTGAGACTGAGCCAGTGGAACGCCCACTCACCGTCCACCCAGGTGCGCAGCTTGCTGTAGCGAGGGTCCTCGCCGTGCCCCCAGTTCCGCTTCACCAGATGTACGGTGACGCGCAGCGCCCAAAGCAAAATCAAGCCAAACATCAGCTGATCGGCAAGTCCGGTCGGCGCGGCCATGAGTGCAGACGCACCAACAATTGCCGTCATGATGACCGCGAAAACCATATCGATGATGCTCACATCGCGCAGGGGAATGCTGATCAGCCAGAGGAGCAGCACAGCCCCAAGCGCGACCGCAAAGTTAATTGCCAGTAGCGGTGCAAGCTCCATAAACATTGCCATCATTCTGTCAGTTCCCGTCAAAACACGTGTTGGGCCCGAATCGACCTACTTAATAAAGTCCCCGAACATGGCAACCGCGCCGGGGTACTCCCTTGTCAGAGGGTCTGCAAGCGCGGCGGTCAGTAGAGCACGCGCGTCCTCCCCGTCGGCGCAGCTGCGTGGCTGCGAGTTGAGCGCGGCGGCCCGGGCGATGCGTCCTCCGGCGGCGATCACCACCTCGCCACTGATCGTCGCATCGGCCGCCACGAGTTCGGCGACTATCGGTGCCACCTCCTCGGGTCCAAGACCTTTGACGCCCGCGGCAGACAGCGTGTCGTCCGTCATCTGCGTGCGTGCAAATGGCGCGATCGCATTGACAAAAACCCCGTGCGCCCGACCCTCGAGCGCAAGACTATGCATCAGTCCTATCAGGCCGGCTTTCGCCGCCGAGTACGCGGGGAGACCATGCTCCCCGTACAGGCCCGCTGCCGAGGTGCTCACCAATACGTGGCCACTGCCCTGCGCATACAAATGACGAAAGCTTGGCAGTAACAGGTACGCCGTGCCCTGCAGATTGATCGTCAATGTGCGATTGAAACTCTCGACATCCTGCTTCACAAATGTGGCCGCCTCAGACACACCGGCATTGGCGATCACCACATCCAGACGACCAAAGGTTTCCAGAGCCAGAGCCAGCAGCGACTCACCAGTCTCAGGATCCTCGGCAGGACCATAATTTGCGACCGCCATGCCGCCCGCATCACGAATCTCGCGAACTACGGCAGCTGCGCTGGGCTCCACGTCCGTCGCGTGTCGTCGGTTGTTGACGACGATCGCCATGCCCCGGGAAGCGAGCTCAAGCGCGTAGGCTCGACCCAGACCTTTGCCCGCCCCACTGATGATGGCCACTCTCTGGGCTGCGCGACTCACAGCCCTAGCGCCCCGTGCGCAGCGTTTCCAGCTTGAGCATTGCCGCCATTTGTTGCTCCAGCAGCGCAGGATTGCGCGCCTGGGCCGCGCGAACGCCCACCGCAAACTGGTCCGTGTCGACTTCAGGAATGTTTTTGCGCACGGCGCGCAGTCCTGCCTTGGCGATGCTTGCAGGCGTCTCTTTCTGTCCAGCCACGTGCGCGGCCATGCGTGTGTCCACGGAGCCGACGATCAGGTTGTGCACCTGAGTCCCCTGGTCGCCAAGCTCTGCGCGCAGCGAGATGCCCATGGCACGGGCCGCAAATTTCGACGGACTGTACCCGCCCATATTGGGCACCGGTACAATGGCCGCCGCGGAGAGCACATTGACGATAGCCCCGCCGCCGTTGCGTCCAAGCTGCCCGGCAAACGCACGACTCAACATCAGTGGTCCGAAGTAGTTGGTCTCCATTTCTTGCCGGGCCGCCGACACGTCATCTGCTTCCAGCAAAGTCACGCCACCAAAGTACCCGGCATTGTTCACCAGGATCTGCAGGTCATTGATCTCGAGGGCGAGCGCCTGAATCGCCGCTTCATCGGTGACATCAAGCGGCACCAGGACAACGCGCTCGTCGTGGCTGGCGCACTCGATGTCAGTGGCGGCGACATCTCGGCAGGCGGCGTATACCTTGCCTGCTCCAGCCTCGAGTAAGGCATCGACAAATGCGGCGCCAATACCCCGATTGGCGCCGGTTACAAGCGCCACACAATCTTTGAGTTCCATGCTTCTTCCCTGTGTTGAAATTAGGCCTCAATCACATCGTCGCCCGCGCGATCAGCGTACATTTCGGTGATCTGTTGTGTTCGATTATCAGCGGCTATACGCTGATTAATAGTGCCCTTATCCGAAATCTCGTGACGCTGCGGGTCCGGGAGCTCGCGCATAAAGGACAGGCGCTTCAGGGCTGTACTGCTTCCAGGGTGCCGCGCGTTGTACTGCGCAAGTTTTGCGGCCATAAACTCGTGCACAGCGCTGGACGCCATCAGCGATGCGCCGTCTGCATCAGGCATGGCCGCGATCTCGCGCAGGCCATTTATGTTGGGCACCAGTAACGCCGATAAATAGGCTTCGTTAATACCACAGAGCAAGACATCGGCGACCGCGGGTGATAGCGCCGCCAGCAGTTCCGCACGTACCGCGCCGGAGCGGACCCAGGTACCCGACGCAAGCTTGAACTCTTCGACCAGGCGCCCGGCATAGGCAAGGCCCTGGGTTACATCCTGGGGGTCGTGGAACCGTGCGGCATCGCCGGTGCGGAAACAACCCTCCTCGTCAAAGGCCTCCGCGGTCGCGTCCGGATTGTCGAGGTAGCCCGTCATAATGTTGGGCCCACGCATGCGGATTTCGAAGCGATCACCCTCAATCGGCACCAGGCGCGTCTGCACGCCAGGCATGGGCAAACCGATGCCGACCTTGTCGGTCGGAAAGTAAATGGCCATGCAACCGGAAGTACTTTCTGTCAGTCCGTAGCCGGTGGTCATCATGATTCGGTGGCCCGTGACCTCCACTGCCATGCTCTGCAGCGCATCCATCACCGGTTGAGACAGACCGGCTCCTCCATACAGCATCAATCGCAAATCCTTGAAAAAGACCTCGCGCAATGCGGCGTCCTGACGCAACGCCTCGACAAGAACGCCGTAGCCTAGCGGAACGTTGCAGAAATAACTCAGCGGCATTTCACGCAGATTGGCGACGGTTTCTTCAACCAAGCCGGGAACCGGTTTACCGTCGTCAATATACAGGCTACCGCCAAACACAGCGGCCGCGTACAAATTGAAAGCACCGGACGCATGACTCCAGGGCAACCAGTCCAGCATATGTTCTGACCAGCCAGCGGCGCGACCCAGGATCTGCCAGGCCTGGTGCAGATTACTCAGCAACATGCGCTGACTGTGTGGAACGGCCTTAGGCCGACCCGTGGATCCGGAGGTCAACATATAAGCAGCGGGGGCATCCGGATCCACATTCCGGAAGTCATCGATAGGAGAGGACATAAGCAGGGTCTGCTGATCAACGCAGTCGGCGAAGCCGGATACATCGCCCTCCCCGACGATGAGCGTCTGGCGCTGACTATCAAAGGCATCAAGCGCTGCTGCGATATCGCCCTCTCGCTCCGCGAACAGATACGTCGGTGCCACCATGCCCATCACGTGACGCAAGCGTGAGAGATCACCCGTCGCAGCTACATAACCGGCACTTACAGGGCATACGATCACCCCGGCTGCAATAGCACCTAATCGAACCAGAGCGTGATTGACGCTGTTTCCGGTCAGCAGCAGCAAAACCTGCCCCCCCGCCTCGCGCGCCTGAAACCAGCCGGCAATGCGCCGCACCCGATCATTTAGCTGCGCATAGGAGCAGCGCTCCCAGGGCGCAGCCGCGAGCGCCCCTCCCGGACCGCGCTGCGCGTAGGCGGTTTTGTCCGGCTGCGTCGCCGCCTGTTGTGTCAGATGAGCCAGTATCCAGGGCTCAAAAGACTGCAGCGGCATGCCGTGCTGGAGCCAGATGCTGCCGTCGTCGGCGCGACGCATCTGTATATCCATCTCAGGCAAATTCGTCGGGCGGCAAGGTGCGTTACGCCAATCGCTAATCATGTCAGACACCGTTGTAAATCCTGCAGGGCAGCTGGCTATTCTCAGTGTTACTACTCGCCAAGCGCCATTCAGGATGATGTGAGTTCGAGGCGGGAAAACAGCTGATATTCTTTATTGGTCTTGTTATAAAAGATACTATTCTGACGGTCAATCAGCAAGACACACAGGGGACTCCGCCATGAGCGACGCCGCAAACGAAACACACTCAGATAAACGCCGGGTGGTAGAAGCCATCATTGCCGCCTGGAAGAAAAAAGATGTCGATGGCGTGCTCTTTCAGCTGACTGACGACGTGGAGTACCACTTCCTGGTTGGCGAGCGCCCACTCATCGGTAAAGACTGGGTGCGCAAATTTCTGAACAAGTTTGGAGACCATATCGGCAGCGAAAATCATTGGCGTATACGACGCAGCGCCGAGAGCGGTGATGCGCTGCTGGTAGAAGGCATAGACGACTATGTCGACGTAGATGGGCAACGTATCTGCTATCCCTACATGGGCATTTTCGAGTTTCGTGACGGCCGTGTCTGCGACTGGCGCGATTATGCTGATGGCGGCATGATCGCCCGACAGCGCGAAGGCGGGAAGCTCCCTACCTGGCTAGAAACGCTGGTAGCTTAGATCGTCTTTGTCTTTGCGGGCCCAGTGAAAGTTGGGGTCTGCCGTGTTGAACATACCGGCACACCAGCCCTCGTTGCTGGGCATGTCCCGGTTCCAGTCAAAGCTGATTTTGCGATGCGCGATGCGCCACTCACCATCGCGGCGCTCAAACTTGTCACATGAGCGCGCTCCGGTAAGGGTGTCCATCGTTGCGTCCTGCCCGTTGGTATCGTCTTCTGTACCCACAGCACCACTGCTTAGCGATACAGGCGCCGCAAAGCGCGCAAAGGTCAGCACATAGGTTTCGACCCAGGCCGTGTCGCCATCGAGCTCCACATGACTACTACACAGATAGTGCGCCATCGGACCCATCAGCTTCAGTCGTTCGATAGCACCCTCGATGTACTCCATCGCCGGCCCGTTAAAGTTGGGACCATGCTCTTCGATCGCGTCTGCGTGGTAACAGCTTTGCAGTATTTCGCGATCAGCGCGATCAACCCCGCGTGAATGCCGGGCCAGCACGGCAAGAATTTCCTGTCGCGCCATAAAAGTGTCGAGCTTGGCGAGGTCAATGTTGGAACTATTAATAGCGCTATTCATGGCAACTCCTTAATCGCTAAAACACTGGCGAGGTGCGAATCGAGACGCTATCTTACGGAGCATAAGTATTCTTATGCAACTAACATACTCATCCACTTCGGGTGCCGCTATACGACA
The DNA here is from genome assembly GCA_045105635.1 of Congregibacter sp. Lineage (GTDB taxonomy): Bacteria > Pseudomonadota > Gammaproteobacteria > Pseudomonadales > Halieaceae > Congregibacter. The sequence goes on along the minus strand of JBGCDU010000009.1, from coordinate 510,674 downwards.
AGCTATACGACAAGCGCTGCGACAAACCATCAGACCAACCTGAGACCGATTTGAGTCAAGGACATATTCTAATAACGCAAGAAACAAGGAAAGCTCCATGAGTAATGCCGACAATTACCTCGCCGTCGCCAGGCGTTTTCTTGACGCCCTGAACAATGACGACGAGGCCGCGGTTCGAGAGATTTATCACCCCAATGCAAAGCTCTGGCACAACTTTGAAGCGGACTTTCAAAGCGTCGACCTCAACGTGAAGACGCTGCACTGGATGCATCGCAAACTGAACAATCTCCACTATGATCTTGTGCGTCTGGAAGCACTGCCCAACGGCTACCTGCAGCAACACATATTGCGTGGTGAAACTGCCAGCGGTGAAGCAATCGCGCTTTATGCCTGTGCTATTTGTACGGTGGAAGACGGTCGCATCACTGCACTGGAGGAATACCTGGATCCCGCGCAGGTCGCTGCGCTGCAGAGAAGCTGAACATGTCTGCGAATACAGCGGGCCATCCACCCTGGTTTGATGGAAAAACGCCATCCGCGGACGATTGCGTACTGCCAACGGTGGTACGTCGTCGTGCAGAACAAACGCCGGACCTGACACTGGCGTCTTTTGAGAGTGGAGAGCAATGGACCTGCCACGAAACCAGTGACCGGATGATGGCGGCCGCTGAACTGCTGTCCGAGCTTGGGGTGAGTCAGGCAGACCGGGTGGTGGCCTGGCTGCCCAATGGGCCTGAGCTATTGCAGCTATGGCTTGCTTGTAATTACCTCGGTGCAATTGTGGTGCCGCTCAACACGGATTTTCGCGGCAGCATTCTTGCGCACGCACTGCGTGAAAGCGATCCACGTCTGCTGGTGCTGCATCCGCGACTCACAGACAGACTGGAGACCATGCCTGATGAGCTGCCGGCCCGGGTCGTAGTGTGTGGCGAGATAAAAGAGCCATCCCCCCCAGGTACCAGTGGCGCGCGCTGGGATTACCGTGCGGAACTGCCCAAGCATCCGCGCGCGACACCAGTACCGGCGGAACTTGGGCCCTGGGACCTGATGATGGTGATCTTCACCTCCGGGACCACCGGCGCGTCCAAGGGCGTGCTCTGCCCCTACGGACATATCTACAGTACGGCGAAAGCGACCTATGGCTACATCAACGCCGAGGACACCATGCTCACGGAGCTGCCGATCTTCCACGTCGGTGGCGCGGCATCGGTTACCGCCGCTCTCTGTAGCGATGCGCGCCTGGCCATTTACAGCAGTTTCAGTACCCAGGATTACTGGCCGCGCATAAAGCGAGAGTCTGCGACGACAACATCCGGTTTGATTGGCTCGATGGCAGATTTTTTGGCGCAATCACCGCCATCTCCCGACGATGCCAGCAACAGCTTGCGCGCCGTCACCCTGATGCTGACAGAGCAAGCCATGCGCGTGGCAAAGCGCTTTGACTTCCAAACCCTGACCGGTTTCAACATGACTGAACTCTCGGGACCACTGATCACCGAGCTGGACTGCCAGATCCCGGGCTCATTGGGACGGCCCCGCGATGGCTGCGAATGCCGGGTCGTCGACGACAGAGATATGCCCTGCGCAGAGGGCGAGATCGGCGAACTAATTGTACGCAGCGATTACCCGTGGACGATTTTTGCCGGTTACCTGAACAGGCCCGAAGCCACTGCCGATGCCTGGCGTAACGGCTGGTTCCATACCGGGGATCTGGTGCGCCGCGATACCGAGGGTAACTACTTTTTTGTGGATAGGAAAAAGGATGCGATTCGCCGTCGTGGCGAGAACGTGTCCTCAAATGAAGTAGAAGCCGAAGCCTTGCAGCACCCTGGCGTGGCTGAGGCCTGCGCGGTTGCGGTACCTAGCGAGCTCGCGGAAGATGAAATTTTGCTGGCTTATGTTGTGGTAGCAAACGCGGACTCAGACTCTTTGAGCTCCCGGGAGCTTGCCGAGTTTCTGATACCGAGAATGCCCCATTTTATGGTCCCGCGCTTTTTTAAAGCGGTGCAGTCACTGCCGCGAACACCGACTAACAAGGTGCGTAAGGTGGAGCTGCGAGACGCGGGAATCACCGACGACTGCTGGGATCGTGAAGCCGAGGGTATGCGTCTAAAACGCACACGATTTAACTGAACCCCGTTGCAATTATGCTGTTTATCCGCCCCCGGCTCCGCCGGTCTCCGACCTTGAGGGATTTCAATCCATGAACAAAAAACCCATGCCCGTTAAAACATCACTACGTGACGTTCTGCTTCCACTGATGGCCTGTGTGCTGCTGCAGTTCAATCAAGCGGTGCTCGCCGCAGACCCCCCGTTAGTCGTCGCGCATGAAATGGTGAACGCCTGGAATGCGATCGATGCAGACCAGATCGCAGACCTGTTTGCACAGGATGGCAGCTATCAGAGCATGATGGATACGCCGGTAATTGGCCGGGAGCTTATTCGCACCAAGTTTACTCAGCTCCTTGCACCGGCTACCGCACTGGAACTTCAGCTTCGCAATGTAGCGGTAGCAGGCGGGGTAGTTTTTCTGGAACGTGTGGATGTATTTACCTACAACGGCCGGGAAGCAGCGGTTCCGGTGGTTGCTGTGCTGGAGATCAAAGACGGGAAGGTGGCTGCCTGGAGGGAGTATTTTGATCGCGCCGAGTTGATGCATGCGATGGGCTTAACGGGCGAGCACTGAGTACAGGCCGCAAGAAAAAAAGGCGAGCACCCAAAATGAGTGCTCGCCTGACAGTTTTACTGACTGACTTCATGCGGTTTTTTCAAAGCCTGTTCCTAAGCCTGATCCTAAGCCTGATTCTAAGCCTGATTCTAAGCTAAGGCCAAGCGAACTACCTCAGTCGACCCTGCCTAGAAACGATATCCTACTTCCAGACCATAGGTGCGCGGTGCGTTGTAAAGACTGACGTCACCACCGAGGAACTCGATGACATTGGCCCGCGCCTCCTCGTCAGCCAGATTGCGACCATACAGCGCCACGCTCCATCTCTCACCTTCTGGGCTCAGGCCAATTCGACCATCAAGCAGACCATAGTCATCCTCGAAGGAAACGTTGGTGTGTGCCCAGGGCATCTCATCCTGCCAGGTATATGACAGTCTGAATTTAAGCGCGTCACCCCAATTGCCCACCGAGGCCGTATATTCAAAACCAGTGCTGATCTGATTGTCCGGGGTTCGCTGCAACTGATTACCCGAAAAATCGCCGGTGCTGATTACGTAGTTCTCGTACTCGGTATCCAGAAAAGATCCGTTAAACCAAATCAGCAGTCTATCTGTCGCCGCAAAGTTGGCTTCGATCTCGAGGCCCTGGATCTTTGCGTCAGAGGCATTGGACACGATGTTGCACAGGCACTGATCATTTGTGAACTCGACCTGCAGATCCTCGTAGTCCATGGAAAACAGCGCCGCATTTAAGCGTAGACGATTGCTCATGAACTCGGACTTCAGGCCCAACTCAAAACTGAGTACAGTCTCTGGATCGTAGGCGACGGTCGCGCCGAGCGTATTCGCCGGCGTATCCTGAAATCCACCGCTTTTGTAGCCCTGGGAAATACTGCCGTAAACCAGAACATCATCACTAATGGTGTACTCGAGAATGGCGTTGAAGGTCAGTTCGTCCCAGGACTCACCGTAGGCGGTAGCGAACCCGCCACCAAGGGGAAAAGGAACCACACCGCCAGCACCGTCCGGTTGTCCGGTCAGAGGCGTGAGTGGCGTAGGATCCCCAGGATTAAACTTGTCCCCCGTTGCGTTCACCCGCGCAGACACAAAGCCACTGACTTCGTCTTCGGTGTAGCGAGCACCAAAGGTCGCCTTGAGGTCATCGGTAATCTGGTAGCCCATCTGACCGAATATCGCAAAACTCTCGGTGGTCGCCTTATTGAACCACTCGCTCTCACCGTTCAGGGTTCCAAAGGCACCCGTCGCGCTGTTAATCAGCGTTTCTCCCCAGAACAGGTCGTTTTTGTCGACCTCGTCTTCCTGGTAGTAGACGCCAGCAATGTAGTCAAACTTGCTGTCTTCAAAATCCGATACCAGTCGGAATTCCTGAACAAACTGGCTGAGATCCTCGGACTCCCGCACCGGGAAGTCAAACGCCAGACCAAGGTTCACAAAGGTACCGGTATCACCGCCTGCTGCCGCGGCACCAAACGCCGCCAGCAGACCTGGCGCATCTGGACCCAGACCTGTCTGCGAGTACTGACTCGCGCCTTCACCGTCCCGATAGTTGGTGATCGATATGAACGTTGCGTTTTCAAACGCTTTTTCGAGTCGCAGGGTGACGTTAAAAGCCTCACGCTCGTAGAACTGCGCGGTATCCCCTGGAATATTGCTGTACTGAGCGGTCTCGGGCGCACACTTGCGTATATCAGTAAAACCCAGCAAGTCTCTGGCTACGGACCATGGGTTTCCGCCCTCGCCAATCGCGCAGGTGCCGTTGCCGTCGTCCTCCATGTATTCAAAGGTCAGGCGAGCGTCAAAGTTGTTGTCGCCCGCATACAGAAAGGACAGGCGTGCCTGCTTGCTGTCGATATTATGCAGGTCCCGGCCGGTGACCTGGTTGCTGGCAAAACCATCGTTTTGCCGAAACTGACCCGACACGCGCATAGCCAGCTTGTCGTTGATCGGCACGTTGAGGTGACCAGACAACAGATTGGCGCCGAGATTGCCCACCTGCGCACGAATGGAGGCGGATTGCTCAAAGTCGGGTTTTGCGGTGATGATATTGATAGCGCCGCCAACCACGTTCTTGCCCAGGAGAACCCCCTGGGGGCCGCGCAGAATTTCCACGCGCTCCAGATCATAAAAGTCCATATTCATAAGACCCATACGACCCACGACGATTTCGTCAAAAAAGATTCCCACCGAACGTGACGCGCTCGGCGCATCGAGACGCGTGTTCATCACACCGCGAATATTGAGTTCCATATCGAAAGGCGTGGGGTTGGTAAACGAAATGCCAGCAGTCTGCTGCGCGAGATCGCCGGTGTTAAACACCTGCGCATCCTCAAGGGTCTCCCCACTGAACGCCGTTATCGACAGCGATGAATCCTGCAGTCCGACTTCGCGGCGCTGCGCGGTTACGAGAACCTCTTCTAGCGACTGGGCGGCCACCAACTGCGGCATGGCAGTAAACATAACAACCGGCATCGCGGCCAGGGCAGCGCAAATCGGAGTGAGCGAAAAGACAGAGCGGTGTCCGCCTCGTACTTCCGGTAGTGGATTAGAGGCTTGGCGTACATATCTCATAAAGCGCGTCCCATTATCATTAGACTAATTATTTGTGCTTTAGTATCAGGTTACGACACACTTGCATTATCGAACCTTGTGGCGAGATTAGGACGCGCTCCGAAGCTTGTCAACACGCAACACAGGCTAACAAGCAACAGTCCCTGAGCTGCAAGGGTGTATACTTTTATGCCGAGTAAGTGAAACTACATGGCCATTACCGCGCAACATGACCGCTCGGAAACAGCCTCCGAGAATACGCTGGCGACCCGAGCGAGCTCAATTACCCGGTCGTTGGATCAGGTCGGTGACAAATGGTGTCTTTTAATTATTCAGGAAGTCTTCTGGGGCATTAACACGTTCAGTGGCATGCTCGAGGCCACGGGTGTCTCCCGGGGCGTGTTGTCTGATCGACTCAAGTGGCTGCAGACTATCGATTGCCTGCGCAAGAAACCCGGTAAAGAAGGCAAGCGCGGCGGCAGCTACCATCTCACGACCAAATCTCTGGAACTCCACGCCTCCGCAATGATGGCCATAGAGTGGGAACGCAGTCACTACCGCACACCTGAGCTCGATTCCGTACAGCTGCGACACATCCAATGTGGATCCGTGTTCACTCCCAAGATGCACTGCGCACACTGCAGCATGACCGTAGCAGGCCGGGACGTGAGATACACACCAGGCCCCGGCGCGACCCGTGATCACCGGGTCAAGAAAGTCCGCAGGCGCTCATCCCTATCCAGCAGAGACGTTCCCAGCCAGCATAGCGTCTATCGAAACCTTATCAATCTCGTCGGCGACCGCTGGACGGCAAATGTGATTGCCCTGGCGTTTCACGGCCATTCCCGCTTCGACCAGTTTCATCGCGAGCTGCCGGTAGCGACGAACATACTCAGCGATCGCCTGAAGTTTCTTGAACAACATGGCGTGTTCGGCGCACGTGCCTACCAGCAGAGACCCCGACGTTTCGAATATTATCTCACTGAAAAGGGCTGGGCTTTGTTTCCCTATTTCCTGACTCTCTTACAGTGGGGCGACAGATGGTGCGACCCAGACCGCAAGGGATCGCCCATGTTGCTGGAGCACGTGTCCTGCAAACAGCACTTGTGCGGCCAGGTTGTTTGTGACCAGTGCCACGGCAATCTTGACCCGTTCAACGTGACAATGACTCTGGACTGAGCTGCACGTCTGGACATGAGTTACCACCTGCATCGGTTAAACCTCTTCTGTATCTTGCCCCAATACCACCTAGTCGAAGGAGACTGCGATGACCTACGCCATGGACGAACGCCACAGAACCAAATTGGCTGCCGCGCAGCAAGCCTGTACAACCCGTGAGTCCTACAGTGGCTGGCCAGAAAATCCTTCGAGCAAACTGCACGGAGAGGCACGTCCGATCGCCGCAAAGCAGGCATTTGCGCAAATGCTGGGACAGGCTTTTGATCTCAGCATGCCCGGCGAAATCGGCCGTATCGGTGAGGAAGTGTCGCCCTACACCCGTGACCAGCTGGGCATTACCTATCCCGAGGTTGATGTAGCGGTCCTGTACGAGGCCATCGGCAAAGCACGCCCAGCCTGGGGTAAGGCAGAGCCACAGCAGCGCGTCGATGTTTGCATGGACATACTCGAGCGCTGCGGCGAACAGTTGTTCGAAAACGCGCACGCGACCATGCATACCTCAGGTCAATCTTATGTGATGGCGTTTGCGGGCAGCGGTGCGAACGCTCTGGATCGCGGGTTGGAGGCCCTGGTCTACGCACAACGAGCCATGGATGATGTACCGCGCAGTGGGCACTGGCAGCGCCAGTTCGGGCGCGACGGAGTCGCCGATTTAGAAAAGCACTACCGGATCGTACCGCGTGGCGTGGCTGTCGTTATCTGCTGTGCGACGTTCCCGCTTTGGAATGCCTACCCGGCAATGTGCGCATCGCTCGCCACCGGCAACCCGGTAGTCCTCAAACCGCACCCCAATGCGACGCTTCCCGTAGCCATGATGGTGCGCGCAGCGCGCCACGCGCTAAGCGATGCGGGTTTTGATCCCAACCTTGTAACCATGGTCGCTGATACCCGGCAGGCGCCCGCCGCCATGACGCTCCTCAATCAAGCAGAAACGGCGATTGTCGATTTTACCGGAAGCCCACGCTTTGGTACCTGGCTGGAAAAAAATTGTCCCGGCAAGTTGGTGTATACGGAGACCGCAGGGTGTAACAGCGTCATTCTCGAATCTACTCATGATCTGGAGGCCACCGCGAAGGCCATCGCCCAGTCGCTCTGCCAAGCGTCCGCGCAAATGTGTACCAGCGTGCAAAACGTGCACATTCCCAGCACTGGCGTTCGAGTTGGACAAGAGATGGTGGGTTTTGAGGACGTCAGTCACGCAATCTGCACTGCGGTAGAACGCTGGTTAGCGGATCCTCGGCGCGCCGCGACGCTGTGTGGCACCCTGTTTGACGACTCTGTAAACGCAACGGTGAATCACTACCGGGAACTGGCGGGGGAGCGCATCCTGCGCGATTCCACCCCTTACGCTGTGGAGGGGTTCCCGCAAGCACGGACTGCAACGCCATTGATCATCGCTGCCGATAGCAATGATCGCGATTGGTACCGCCAGGAAGTCTTTGGTCCAGTGTCTTTTCTGATTCGCAATGAATCTGCGACACAGTGCGTCGAAGATGCCACCACCAATGCCCGGGAGTGCGGCGCAATAACATCACATGTGTACAGCATCAATCCTGACTATCTGGATCACGCCGTCGAGGCCTATCACGAGGCGGGGGCTTCCGTTGCCTGCAACCTGACCGGGATGCCGATCAACTTTGCCGCCGCCTACTCTGATTTTCACGTGACGGGACTCAACCCCGCTGGCAATGCCTGTCTCACTGACATGGCATTCGTTGCCAACCGTTTCCGTATAGTGCAGGCGAAATATATGGGGGTTGCTTAGAAAAAGGCCCGCTGAAAAGCGGGCCTAATGCAATCGGTGTGAGGAGCCTAGGCTATCTATTCCTTCGCCAGCTCTTCCTGACGCTTGATTTCCGAATTCATATACTGGATCCATTGGTCAGCATATTTCTTGGATCGCTTATCACGGCCCGCCGCGCGGAATGCATCCCGGGCTTTGGTGTAATTGTTGGTGTTGAAATACGCCATGCCTAACACCAGCCTCGCATTGTCGGCACGCTTGACGCCACCGCGCTGCAAGCCCTTATTTATTACCTCAATCGCTTTTTCGTTCTGGTCTGCATCGAGGTAAATGTTGCCAAGGCGTGCATACAGGTCACCATCGTCCGACATGGACGCGGCTTTCTCCATTGCGGGAATGGCATCCTTGACCTCCTGTGCCTGACGCAAAGCGTTGGCAAGGAGCTCCCAGTTCTTGGAGTTATCTTCTACGATCTCTTCCTCAAAACCCTTATTGAGTATCTCGGAGGCTTTGTAGGGCACTTCTGCGTTGAGGAACAACGATGCCATGTTTCTATACTCGCCGTCTTTCTCGAGCATGTTTTGCACGTAGGCCGTTTCCATGGCGCCCAGCTGCTGTTTTTCCTTGTTCTGCTCAGAGTACATAAAGCTCAGCTGCACCCAATACTGCTTCTTTGGGTAATAGGTGATCAGCTCTTCCAGGACTTTCGCGGCGGCGTCGATGTTGTTTTTCTCCGCGTACAAAAAGCGCGCGAGGTTAAACCATTGCTCTTTGGGAACCTTATTACGGCCTTCATAATCATCGATCGCAATATTGATGTTCTGGAGTGCCTTGTCGTAATCCTTAGTCTGGTAATACCCCTGTGCCAACAACACGTAAGCATTTGCGTTTGGAGTCTGCGTCATGTCGAACCACTTGAGGAGGGCATCGATGCCCTCCTGCCAGCGCTCCTGCACAAAATACAACTGCGCGACGGTAAATCGTGTATTGATCTCCATCGCGAGCGGGATATCAGGCTGCTTGATTACATTTTCGTACGCCTGCAAGGCACTGGCGTAATCTTCGCTTGAATAGTGAATGAAAGCATAAAGGTTGTAGACGTTCGCCAGTTCATAGCTGTTGAGCTCGTTATCCCGGCGACCTGCAAGCATGGCGTCGAGGACCTGTGCGGCGGTTTTCATATCCTTGGCTTCAGCTGCTTCCTGAGCCTCGGAGAGCTTCTCGTAGACCTTGTTGCGAAGCGCCGGGGTACGTCGGGTCTCCTGTTCTTCCTTCGGCTGCTGGGCCTGCGCCGCCGCAAAACCGGTGATAGCAGGCGACACACCAACCTGAGAAAGAATCAGCTGCGACGCCAGCAGGGGAACCGCAAGCAGATATGACCGTTTAATAAGCTTCATTGAACTGACCTTCTATCGTTAGTCGCGAGACCGTGTCTTTAACTATCTCTACACACCTAACACTGTATAAAACTATCGAAGTGTTGAGGACATGTGCTCACCAGTCGGTGAGCACATGAACTGCCAAGTCGCCTTACTGCTCAAGCTCGTAAGTGAACTTGTTTTGAACGCCAGCGACTTCAATAGGCTGGCCATCCACCACCCGGGGCTTGTACTTGAACTTCTCGGCCGCTTTCACGGACGCTCTATCAAACACGCCCGACGGGCTGCAGTCGACCGCCACGGGATCGCGGATCGCTCCGCTGGTTGTCACGGTATACTCGACCACGCAGTACCCGGTAAGGCCGCGGGTTTGCGCACGCCGTGGATAGATAGGTGCCACCTTAACGATCGGCAGATACTCGCCATCGCCGGTGGACATACCAGACGATGAAATATTGATCTCGACACCGGCGCTGGGTGCAATGTTCGCGACATCCATATCCGCATCAAAATCAACCTCAAGAGGTTGCAGATCAGGCGGGGGCTCATCGGGATCCTCTACCTTGTCAGGCTTGACCACCTTTGTATTGATATCGATTTCTTTGTTTGGCACCACGATATCGGCGATTCTGGAACCCTTGATGTCTTCCTGCGTGTAGTCTTTGTCAATAAGACTCTGCATCAGAAAGAACAAACCGAAGGCCACCGGTACGGCGACCAGGGCGCCTATAATGGAACGTACAAAAGCATTGCCCATAACTATAGCCCTCTCTTTTCTAACAATCTTTCAGTCTTTCAAACCGTCCACCCGTCGGGCCAACAATTTACTGGTACAACCCAGGTTTTGACTTCGAGAGCACAACTTAGTGCCCTCGTTCACAAAATGTCATCTAAGCCGTTAGTACATGCATCGCTGGCTTTCTCGATGTTCACTTACTTAACGCTTAGCTGTTGCCTACCTACTCGTCGTCCGTAGAGATACAAGGAGGGGAGGTCAACTGAGATCGCACAGAGTCGTACAACTCCTCTACCACATAGGCGGGCGTTTCCTGATCCACCTGAATCACCATGTTTGCCTGCGGCGACTCTTTCTTGGCACTCTCAAGCAAACGCGATACACGATCCAAAGGGACCTTGTCTTTGTTGTAGTAGATGTCACCCTGACTATCAACGGCAAAAATAATCGTGCCGCGTGCACAGGGGTCGGTTGTCGTCGCCTGGGGCTTGAAGATCTCGACACCGGGCTCCTTCACAAACGAAGAGGTGACGATAAAGAAGATCAGCATAATAAACACGACATCCAGCATCGGCGTCAGGTCGATTTTGCCCGCTTCATCGTCGGTTGCTTTACGGGACTGGCCTCGCATGCTCATGCTATCACTGCTCCCCGCTTGCCCAGTTAACGCCGCCAGCATTGGCTTCGCGTGCCGCGTCCGCTACATCGACCACGGTCTTTGCCTTCGCACCCTTGTCCACTTTTATCGTCACCGGCTGCTGCGGATCAGAGGCAAGCAGGCGCTGAATGTTTGCGCGCACCGCACGAATATCAACCCGACGGTTCTCCATATATATCTGATCGTCTGCCTCTACGACGATAAGAATGCTGCTAGCATCGTCAGGGTTCGACTGTGATTTGTCGGGACGGTTTATCTCGATCCCCGCCTCTTTGACGAAGGAGGCTACAACAATGAAGAAAATGAGCATGATGAATACCACATCAAGCATCGGGGTGAGATCTATCTCCGCCCCGTCATCTTCCTGTACTTTCGCAAATCTTCGCATCTGATGTACTCGTTAGCCTGCGTTAGATCAGTGATCCGAGGTTAGTTGGTCCTGAAGTAGTTCCTGTTCGCGGTCCGCGATGCGCTGAATGTAGGTGTTGGCAAACAGGCCCGAGAGCGCCGCTACCATGCCGGCCATCGTTGGAATCGTGGCACGCTCTACGCCGCCCGCCATGGACTTGGCATCACCACCGCCAGTCACGGCCATAACGTTAAACACCTCAATCATGCCGGTGACGGTACCCAGCAGTCCCAGTAGCGGACACAAGGCAACCATCGTAGTTATCACAGGTAAATTAGCCTGAATGTCCTGACGACTGATCGACAGCAAACGCATGCGCACCTGTTTGGCGTTCCAGGACTTCCTCTCCGGCCGGCTTTCCCAGGCGCTGATGATCTCAAAGACCTCCTTGCGCCATACGAAAGTAAAGAACCACAGCCGTTCGAAAATCAGCGTCCACATCACAAACAGTAGAATCGCGATGAGCCAGAGTACATTTCCGCCTTTGTCCATAAAGGCGAAAATGGTTTCCAGAGTCTCTCCCATGCTCAGCAGCCTCGCTTACTTGACGCTAGCTTCGGAGTGCTCGGCAACAATGCCGGTCGCCTGCTCGTTCAGCACGTGAATGATGCGCTGTGCGCGACCGTTCACCAGGGTGTGCAGCAGAACCGTCGGAATAGCGACCAGCAGACCCAGTACCGTGGTGATCAACGCACCCGAGATACCGCCGGCCATTGCCTTGGGATCGCCTGCACCAAAGATGGTGATGGCCTGGAAAGTGACGATCATACCGGTCACCGTTCCGAGCAATCCCATCAGCGGCGCGACGGCAGCGATGATTTTGAGCAGAGTCAAACCAGACTCAAGCTTAGGCGTTTCTTTCATCACGCCCTCAGCCATCTTCAGCTCCAGCGTTTCGAGATCCATAGTCGGGTTGTCCTCATGAATCTTGAGAACTCGACCCAAGGGATTGTTATCCATGGCCTTGTCAGACTTCAGCTGCTTGCTGACCTTGGCGCTGACGCCGGTCAAGACAAGTACCCGGAATATGGCAAGCAAGAAAGCGAAGGCACCGACCGCAGTGATCGCGTAGCCCACGTAACCGCCCTGGTGCCAGCGCTCTTCAAGCGTCGGGCTGTCAATAATCGCAGCCAGGAAGGATCCACCGGTCGGGCCGGTCGGATCAATACCAAACTGGTGCAGACCACCGCTGGAATTCGCCAACTCGTTAGCCCAGGCTGAGTAGTTCCCGGCAGGCTGTCGCGGCAGCACAGCGAGGTTACCGGCTTCAAACTTCAGGTAATTACCCTGAGTGTCTATAACGTTGAAGGCACCCACGCGAACCACGTCCATATTGGAGCGCTCGCCAGAAGGGGAAGCGACTTCGGTGTTGAAGGCCACTACGTTGCCAGTCTCCGTGATCTCACGCAGCATTTCGTACCAGACGCGCTCGATTTCCTCGATGCTTGGCAGACGATCGGAGGTGCTCATCTTGTCGATAAGCTCCTTCAGGAATACTTCACGGTCCTTGTACTGCGCAGAAACCAATGAGACTTCGATGTTGGAGGCAAGGTCGCCAGACGCTGCGGTCAGGTGGCCGAAGAGCTCGGTCAACGCACCCAGGCGCTTTTTAAGTTGATCCTGTTTCTCGGCAACCAAAAGCTCGTTGTCGGCAAAGCTCTTTTCGAGCGCGGTTGAGCGACGCTCCTCACGGGTTCGCTCTGCTTCGGCCTCATTCAGCGCACGCTGCTGATCACCCTTGGCAGCGTTGAAACGCTGCTCGCGCTCGCGGTTTGCGCGCTGCTCGGTGACCTGCCCCTGCTTCACAAATTCAAGCAGCTGGTTAAGGTTGGCGGCGGCTTCGGCGCGGAGGTCGGGCTCCGGGACCACAGGAGCCGCAGCCTCATCCTGTGCAAATGCCACACCGGACACAGCAACAGTTCCGCTCAATGCGAGAACAGATAGGATCTTGTTAAGCGAGTTCATTATTGCGCCTCCGGTGCAGCGATGGGCATATTGAGAAGTTCGATGGTGGCCTGCTTCTTAGCAATACGCACGCCTTTACGAATAGCCGTACCGTAATCACCGGGTGGCAGTGGGTCCCAGCTCCGAGTTTCGTTGTTCCAGGCGCCAGCTTCGGTACCGTCGGTAGTTTGATAGACGAGAGCGAGGCGACCGATACGCAGGAAGTCTACGTCGCGCTCTCCGGTGCCTGTATCAATGGAGGCGCTGTAGGTCTCAAATCCCCGGCCGTACTGCAGCTCAATGTTGTAAGCCTCAAGGACCTGACGGAATTTCTCAGCGACGGTCAGGTCAGCGCGGTCAACGTTGCCACGCAAAAACTCGATGCGTTCACGGCGCTCATCAATGTTGAACGGCACGTCCATCTCGATGAACTGCTCCAAACCATCGATCATGCGGATAACCAGAGGCGTCATTTGCCGCTGGATCACGGTGACCTGCTCAATGGATTCATCGATTTCCGATATCCGCCGCATCTGGTTATCGATCTGCCGCTGCAGGCGCGAGTTGTATACCCGCAAGCCATCGATTTGCTTCATGACCGTTTTGTAGTCATCAAGGAGGTTTCGTGTCTCATCTGCCAGGCGATCAATCTTTACCTGGGACTGACGCGCCGCATCAGTTTTATCAGCGCTTACCTCGAGTATGTCGTCGAGTGTGCTTGCCTGCGAAGTCGTTGCAAACCCCAGAATGGCGGTCAGCGACGCAGCAGCGACAAGCAGCACATTCTTCAGTCGATAGCTAGTCATGGGAATCGTGCTTCCTGTGTCGAAAGATAAAAAATTCGGTGTCGGGTCGAGCGGGTTTATCGGCTGGGTGCCCGCAGTAACGAATCTCGTCGCTGCAGCCTCCGGCAACTAGACAGCCTTCGAAAATCACTCTGGCAGGCATCGGGTGCGGGCCAACTCTGATTTGCGATCGCGCTGTAAATTTTGCCAGGGCGTAACACTCGCTGATTCCAACTCACGTCAGATAACGGGCGATTGATATAAACAGATAAATAGGGCGAATTCAAAAAAAAAAAACGCCCATGATGGCTTGAGTCCCGCTGTGTGTAATTTGGTAACAGTTACGACATGCAGGGTAACAATTTTCTAGGAAACTCCCGCTAATTCTGGACCTAAACGGGTGTAATCGAGAAACGTATACGCGGGGACATCACCCTGAGCCGTGTGTTCTTGCCGCGCGCACTCGCTCCACAACGACCAATCAATGGCTGGGAGAAAGGCATCCCCCTCAGGACGACTATGCACACGGGTCATATAGAGTCGCTGCGCACGCGGCAGTGTTGCCGCGTAAATTTGCGAACCGCCGATCACCATTAATTCTTCTGCGCCATCCACCAGCGCCAGACTTTCGGCAAGCGAGAGCGCCGCCTCTACGCTGCGCACCACCTCCACGCCCTTGGGTTGGTAAGCCTCATCCCGGCTGATAACAATATTGCTGCGCCCGGGCAGCGGGCGGCCGATGGAGTCATATGTGCGCCGACCCATCAGGATCGGCTTGCCCAGCGTGCGACGCTTGAAGTGCGCAAGATCGGCAGGCAGCTTCCAGGGCAGTGCATTATTGCGTCCGATAACATCGTTTTCCGCGGCGGCAACAATGAGCGCAATCGGCAAACGACTCATATGGCGACAGGCGCAGGAATATGCGGGTAAGGCTCGTAACCGCGAAGCTCAAAATCCTCGAAGCGATACTCATAAATCGAGGCGGGCTTGCGCAGCAGAGCAAGCTCCGGCAGTGCACGCGGTTGGCGCGACAACTGCTCATTCACCTGCTCGAGATGATTGACGTATAGGTGGGAGTCACCGGTGCTGATGACGATTTCCCCAGGCTCAAGATCCGTCTGCTGCGCCAGCATCAGCACCAGCGTTGCAAGACTGGCCATGTTAAACGGCAAACCCAAAAAGCTGTCACTGGAGCGGATATACAGCTGCGCTGACAAACGCCCCTCGGCAACGTAAAACTGATAGAGCAAATGACAGGGCGGCAGCGCCATCCGACCTGCTTCGGCGTTCTCCTGCGGGCTCTGCGTCTCGTCCGGCAAGTACTCTACATTCCAGGCGTGAAATAATATGCGGCGACTATCGGGCCTGTGTCGCAGGCAATCCAGCACATAATCAATCTGATTGATCTCGGCGCCATCCCGGGTTGGCCAGGCACGCCACTGCTTCCCATAAACCGGTCCGAGGTCGCCAGATTCGGTAGCCCACTCGTTCCAGATATTCACCCCATTCTCACGCAGCCAGGCGATATTGGTATCGCCACTGAGGAACCATATAAGTTCGTTGATAATGCTGCGCAGATGCAGTTTCTTAGTCGTCAGCAGTGGGAAACCGTCCGCCAAATCGTGCCGGAACTGGCGTCCGAATACGGACAGCGTACCCGTGCCCGTGCGATCACTTTTACGCACGCCGTTGTCGAGAATATCCCTGAGCAGGTCGTGATATTGCTGCATGTCTCTTATCGATCCCGAGTATAAAAAATCGTGAGTCTTATCTGGCCGCGCGGCGATAGGCGTAGCCCAGCATAAACGCACCGAGCAGCAGCATGGGAATGCACAGGATCTGGCCCCGTGTCATCCAGCCAAATGCCTGTATCCCGAGGTGCGCGTCGGGCTCCCGGAAAAACTCCGCAGCAAAGCGCAACACCCCATACCCAAGGCCGAACAACCCAGCCACGGCCCAGGTGGGGCGCTGGCGTCGACTGAACCAGAGCAGTATGACCAGCAAGAGCATTCCCTCCAGCGCAAATTGGTACAACTGCGATGGATGGCGTGCGAGCTGTAAGGGGTCCCTCGGAAAGATCATCGCCCAGGGGACATCGCTGGGACGCCCCCAGAGCTCCTGACCAATAAAATTCCCAAGTCGCCCCAGCGCCAGGCCCAGCGGTGCGAGCGGCGCAACAAAGTCCAGCATCGGACCCAGCGCAATTTTCTGGCGGTGAGCATAAATCCCGGTCGCGACGATGACGCCCAGCAGACCGCCGTGGAACGACATACCCCCTTCCCACACTTTTAATAACCAGCTGGGATCGGCGGCCAGTCGCTCACCCCCATAAAACAATGCGTAACCAAAGCGTCCACCCAGTACAATTCCCAACGCGGAGTAAAAAATCAGATCATCGACCTGTTCTCGCCGCAGCGGAGACCAGGGTTTCTGACTGCGGCGCACCGCCAGCCACCACGCAAAGCCAAGCCCCGCAAGGTAAGTGAGCCCGTACCAATGAATCTTCAGCGGTCCCAGAGCCAGCGCTACGGGATCAATCTCAGGATAAGTCAGCATAAGACGTTCATAATATGAGTAGCCGCCACGTAGCCGCAAAGCGCGGCATTATCCGGGAGAGCCCGAGGATGCACAAACGGTCTGGGGACCCAAGAATATGTGTTTGATTGTTTTTGCCTGGCAGGCGCACCACGCCACGCCGTTATTGTTAGCCGCCAACCGCGACGAGTTTCACGCCCGACCCACACAAGCCGCGGCCTTTTGGGAGCACGAGCCTGAGGTTCTCGCAGGTCAGGACCTGGTCGCCGGTGGGACCTGGCTGGGCGTCACCCGGCGCGGTCGATTCGCTGCTATCACCAATGTGCGCCAGGCGCAGGCAGACAAACCGCGATCCCGGGGAGAGCTGACACTGGATTTTCTGAGCGGTAACGCCACGCCGCGGGACTATCTCAACACTATTGCCAAGAGAAGCCATGACTACCAGGGCTTTAATCTGCTGGTCGGCGACGGTAAATCGCTATGGTATCTGCATGCGGGCGCCGACGGACCAGCGCAGCCCTTGGAACTTACGCCCGGGATCTACGGCCTGAGTAATGCGTCAATTGATGTGCCATGGCCAAAAGTTCGGCGTGCGCGCGATCAACTGCGAGCGCAGTTACAGGCCGCCCGGGACGCTGCCCCGGGACATGACGCGCTTCGACAATGTCTTTCTGATCGCAGTCTCGCCGCGGCGACAGATGTGGTAGTGCCGGGAATGGATACAACAATCGCGCAGCAATTATCCGCTCAGTTTATAGTCACGCCAGAGTACGGCACGCGCTGCTGCACAAGCCTGCGCTTTCACGCGCAAGGCGGCTGGGACTTTCAGGAGCTGCGCTTCGATGCGCAAGGCCAGGAAACCGGCCGCGACCAATTCTCATCGTCCACCACCGGGCATTGATGCTAAACGCAATCACCATCGCTCGGACGGAGAACAACGCCGCCGGGCAAAAACCAAGCTTTTCAGAGGAAAAAGCACTGTGAAATTTACCGAGATTCTCGCCGCCGCCCGGCACAATGGCGATAAGCTGATCTATCCAGGACCGGAGGAATGGAAACAGGGACGTACGCTCTTCGGTGGCCTGACCGCTAGCCTGTGTCTGCATAGCGCGCTTGAGAAGACCGGAGAAACCCGTCCGCTGCGTTCAGCGATGATCTCCTTTGTGGGTCCCAGTTCGGACCATTTAACCGGCTTTGCACGGGTCCTGCGCTCCGGGCGCACCGCAAGTACCATCCACGCAGGGCTGCAAAACAATGGTAACGAGGCCACCGCCGCATTGCTGACCTTCTCACCGCCAAGAGAATCCGCGGTGTTGTTCGAGCCGGCGTCTATGCCCGCAATCGGTGGGCCCGATATCGCCGACATTATGGATCTCTCCAGCATCGGCGGACCCATATTTATGCGCAACTTCGATGTGATCGCGGCCGGTGGCTCTATACCGATGTCCGGGTCAACAAAGCCTGAGGTGTCGTGGTGGGCGCGCCATAAGGATCCGGACGCACGTGGCAGCCAGTTGGGCCTGGTATGCCTGGGCGACATACTTCCACCCGCAGCGCTCACCATGGCCAGCACGCCTACACCAATAAGCAGCATGACCTGGATGATCGACCTGGTACGCGATGACCTTGCCACGGATGATGGTTGGTACCTGTTTCACAGCAGGGCTGACGTGGTTGCCGGCGGCTTCTCAACCCAGGATATGAGCATCTGGAATACCGCCGGGAATTTGATTGCCAAGGGTCGTCAGACCGTCACCATGTTTGGCTAGTGCAAGCACGCCATAGCATCCGCTCTGCCGGCGCAGGCTACTTGAAAGTTACTCTACCGGCGCAGGCACAATCCGCTGCAAATCGCGCTCGAGCAGGAAAGCGTCCAGACGCTGCTCGACTTCTTGTGCGCTATCGAGAACGCGCACCTCTTCGAATAGGGTGCGCGCGTCGGCGGCGGTTAGCGCACGGATAGTGCGTTTAACCCTTAGCAGACTGGTGGCGTTCATCGACAGTACGTCATACCCCATGGCCAGCAACAACACCGCGGCACTCGGATTGCCGGCGAGCTCGCCACAAATACTGACCTGTTTGCCCTCGGCCCGAGCACCCTCCGCGACCTGGAACAATGCCTCGAGCACCGCTGGATGCAAGGCGTGATACAAATCCGACACCCGCGAGTTATTGCGGTCCACAGCGAGCAGATACTGCGTCAGGTCATTACTGCCTACCGAGAGAAAATCAACGCGGCGCGCCATCGCCCGGGCCTGGTACACCGCCGAGGGCACCTCTACCATCACCCCAATCGGCGGCAGAGCGTCCTCGACGCCTTCCTGTGTCACCTCCCTGTGACTTCTATACACCAGCGCTAACGCCTCTTCGAGCTCGGGAATATTACTGACCATCGGCAGCATGATGCGCAGATTACCCAGACCCTCATTGGCTTTCAGCATTGCCCGAACCTGGGCCAACAGAATCTCCGGATGATCGAGGGTGACGCGAATACCGCGCCAACCGAGAAACGGATTTTCCTCATCGATGGGGAAATACGGCAGAGCTTTGTCCCCGCCTACATCGAGGGTACGCATGGTGACCGGCGAGGGCGCAAAAGCGGCGAGTTGCTCTCGGTAGATCTGGCGCTGCTCCTCTTCTGAGGGAAAGCGCTCGCGCATCAGAAACGGTACTTCGGTCCTGTACAGCCCCACACCCTCCGCGCCCCGATCCAGCGAGCGCGCAACATCCGCCATCAAGCCAGTGTTTACCCACAGTGCCAGCCGGTGGTCGTCCAGGGTGGTGCAGGGCAAATCCCGCAGACCCTCCAGATCCCGGGCAATCTCGCCATCCTGTTCGGCAATCTCGCGGAATCGTTTGCGGATGGCAGAGGTCGGATTGAGGTGAACGTTGCCGTTGTAGCCATCGACAACCAGCGACATCTCGCTAATACGCTTATAGGGGAAGTCCACCGCGCCCATGACGGTGGGTATCCCCATCGCCCGCGCGAGAATAGCCACGTGCGAGTTGCCGGAACCTCGCACTGACACCAGCCCGGCGAGTCGCTCTCTGGGAATTTCTCCCAGCATCGAAGCCGTTAGTTCTTCGCTGACCAGTATCGTATCTTCTGGAAACTGCATTGCCCCACGCTGCTCTTCCTGCAGGTAGCCAAGCACTCGCTCACCGAGATCCTTTACATCCACGGCGCGCTCGCGCAGGTAGGAATGCTCCATCGCTTCAAAGTGGCGAATATGGCCGATCATGACTTTCGCCAAAGCACCCTGGGCCCACTCTCCCGCCTTGATCTGCGTTGCCACTTCGCCGCCGATGGTCGAATCGTCAAGAATGCCGAGATACACATCGAAAAGAGCGAGGTCTTCGGGGTTCAGTTTGTCGCGCAGACTGTCCGCGACAGACTCAATGTCCACCCGAACCTGAGACAGTGCGCGCTTAAATGCTCGCAGCTCTGCTCTGCGGTTTTTGCTTCGTTGGGCAGGTACCGCGTAGAGGTCCGCCGCTGGGGATACCACGACCGCCTTGCCGATGGCCACGCCAGGTGCGCCCGGCACTCCGCTGAAGCGCGTGCTGACGCCCGCATCACCCTGGTCTGAACCGTAATGCACATCCCCGGTCACCACAGCGTGGGCGATAACACCGCCAAGCTGCGCTGACATCGTCACCAGAAACGCCTCTTCGCTCTCATCAAAGCGTCGCTGGCGGGCCTGCTGCACAATCAATACCCCAAGAACCTGGCGCTGGTGGATAATTGGAACCCCCAGGAATGCGCTAAAGGACTCTTCTCCAATATTGGGTAATAGCTGAAAATTTGGATGCGATTCCGCGGTATCTAGGTTGACCGGCTCCTCGCGCTCCGCGACCAGACCCACTAGACCCTCGCCAAACGCCAGAGAGGCTTTACCCACCTGCCCCGCGTTGAGCCCCTCTGTGGCACGAAACACAAAGCGATTCTGCTGCCGATCACGAATATAAACACTGCAGACTTCAGTACCCATCGCCATGCGCACGCGAGACACGATAATCTTCAGGACTTCGTCAAGCGACTCGGCCGCATTAACCTCGAGAACGATGTTGCGCAATACTTCGAGCACGATCAGCGACCCCCGTTGCGCGGTGGCCGATCGGATCTCATTCTTTGTGCCTGGCCTTGTCCCTCCGAAGGCTCCTGCGAATGTCCCTTAGATTGCCCTGGAGACAGCCCCTGCAATTGTGCCAGCGACGTTGCCAGCTCCTTGAGTGCGCGTCGGTACACCTCGCGCTTGAAGTAGACCACCTGACTCAGGGGATACCAGTAAGACACCCATTGCCAGTGGTCGAATTCCGGTTTGGCGTCGCCATCGAGGATAATTGCCTCATCTGATTCACGCATCTGCAACAGAAACCACTTCTGTTTCTGGCCAATACACAGGGGTTTTTGACCTTGCCTCTGATAGCGCCTTGGCAGTCGATAACGCAGCCAGCCGCGCGTGCTGCCCAACAGCTTCACGGCCTGCGGCTTAAGACCAACTTCCTCCTCGAGCTCCCGATACAGTGCGTCTTCAGCTTTTTCACCGTCCTGAATACCGCCCTGGGGGAACTGCCAGGCATCTCGACCACCGACGCGTCGGGCCCATAAAAGCCGTCCATCATCGTTAGCGATGACGATACCAACATTGGACCGGTAGCCCTCTGCATCGATCATTGGCATTGTGCCCGGGAGAAGAATGATTCGTCGATTGTTCCACACTTTGCACAAACTGAGAATTGCCAGCCTGTGCCGCCGCCATTACCCTTGCCTCGCCAGTCGCGATGGAACCACTATGACGCTTGCAATATTTGACCTCGATAACACGCTGCTCGCGGGCGACAGCGACCATCTTTGGGGGGAATTTCTATGTGCGAAAGGGCTGGTAGACGCCGGATCTTTTCGCGCGCAGAACGAACTGTACTACCAACAGTATCAGCGCGGTGCGCTGGACATTCACGCCTATCTGGCTTTCTCGCTGGCACCCCTGCGGGGGCGCACACCGGCGTCTTTGGCGCCGCTGCAAGCGGAATTCATCGACAACCATATCAAGCCGTTGATGCTGCCAGCCGCGGCCAGACTTCTGGAGACCCATCGTGAGAGAGGCGAGCGCCTGTTAATTATCACCGCCACCAATGAATTCGTCACGCGACCGATCGCCTCGCTGCTTGGTGTCGATGATCTGCTCGGCTGCCAGGTTGAAGTGCTCGATGGCGCGCTCACCGGCTCAGCGTTCGGCACCCTAACCTACCGCGAAGGCAAGGTGGCGCGGCTGCAGGAATGGCTGCTTGAACAAAGAGAGCAATTGGCCGGAGCCAGCTTTTACAGCGACTCCCACAATGATCTACCGCTGCTCGAATTGGTCGACACGCCTGTCGCCGTGGATGCAGATGAGCAACTGAGCGCTATAGCAGCCGAGCGCGGCTGGCGCCAAATTAGCCTGCGAGGGTAATACGCAGCCAAACAAGCCTATTCATCGTCTGCACAGTGCTGTTCGTAGGTCTGCGCATCGAGCATCAAGGCTTCTACCTCGCCGATATCTGCCGCTTGCAGTCGAAAAAACCAGCCATCCTGATAAGGATCTGAGTTCACGGTTTCCGGGGTATCCTCAAGCTCTGCATTGACCGCAATGACCGTACCGGAAATCGGCGCGTAGATATCTGAGGCCGCCTTTACGGACTCAACTACACCCGCCTCATCGCCGGCGGCGAGCTCCGCTCCCTGATCGGGTAGTTCTACAAAAACAACGTCGCCCAGGGCTTCCTGGGCATGATCACTAATACCTATGGTGACCGTGCCGTCTTCTTCAACTCGCGCCCACTCGTGGCTTTTGGCGTAGCGCAACTCTTTAAGAACCTGGCTCATTTACTCTTCCTGTTTGCTGTGTTGAGATTTATACGCGCACACGGCCGCTTGTTGTCGGGACTGCCCCCTAGGCTAATGGCAATGCTTGTCGATGCTCGTGATGCCTGTCAAACACTCCGACCTCGCCGGATATTCTAGCCTCGGGTCTGCAAATCTCAAAGATCCATGCGTTATCGAGGACAACGCTAACTTAAGCAGCGCTGTCGTAGACTACTCGACCGTAGACTGTGCTATGCGACGCCCATAGCATGGCGAATGATACGCCGCTTGACTACGGGCATTGACGCCACGCCCCGCATACCTGCGTTTCGCAGCCAACGCAGCGGTGGAGCGTCCTGCTCAAACAGGCGCTTGAAGCCATCCATAGCCGCCATCATTGCGAGATTGTCACTCTTGCGGCGGCGCTGATAGCGCTTGAGAACATCCTCACGCCCCGGCTCCAGGCCGCGTGCCCATGCGCCACACACTTCGTCGGCCAGGACCTCCACATCCGCAAGACCCAGGTTTATACCCTGGCCAGCGAGCGGATGAATGGTATGCGCGGCGTCGCCCACCAGCGCCACACCGTGACGCACGTAGTCGACAGCATGCCGTTGGCGTAAAGGAAAAGCCCTGCGCGGAGCGACAGCCACCACGTCTCCCAGGCAATATTCGCTGGCCGCTGCTAACGCCATCGAAAAGGCGCTGTCATCCAACGCTATCAGACTGTCGGCTTTGGCCTCGTCTATGGACCAGACTATCGAACAAAACCGCGAATCTGCTGACTCCAGTGGCAGCAACGCTAAAGGACCCGACTGCAAAAAGCGCTGCCAGGCCGTCGACTGGTGCCCGCGCTCAAAGGCCGCCGTCGTAACAATAGCTCGATGTCCGTAATCCCACTCGCGCGTAGCAAAGCCAAGCAGGCTTCGCACCGGTGACAGCGCTCCGTCTGCAGCGATCAACAACTTGCACCGCAGGCGCTCCCCGCTATCGAGTCGCAGTGTGTGTCCCCCTGGCTCCGCCTGCACGCTGGAGAGCGTTGCCGGCGCCAGCACCCGCACGTCGCTTAGCGATTGGATCCTTGCCGCCAGCGCAGCGCTGATGACGCTGTTTTCGACGATAGCGCCCAGGGAATTCGCCGCCACTTCAGCCGCGTCAAATTCGATTCTGGCCGTGCCGTCCGCATCCCAAACCGTCATATGCTGATAATCACAGATGCGTTGAGACTGCATCTGACGCCAGGCACCAAGGCGATCCAGAAACCGAACAGAGTGCGGCGTCAGCGCACTGACGCGGGCGTCATAGTCCTCAACCGTGGCGGCGCTCAGGGAGGTCTGGGCAGGCAAACTGCGCGCCTCAAGGACGGCGATTGACAAACCCTGCTCCGCCAGCGCCGCTCCTGCGGCCAAGCCGGCAATACCGCCGCCGACAATCGCTATATCCACATCCACGGGGGCTTGCTGTACGCCGCTCGCTTGTTCGACGACCAGCGCTTCATCGACCACGGGAAACCTCCACAGCGGCCATACCGGCCGCCTGCCTGACAAACTGCCGTCGCAGGCCCGGCACAAAATCCAGCCCCGAAAGCGCCAGATCCCTGGCCAGGGACAGCAGCGGATCGCGACTCATAAACAAAGTTGGCAGACCGTCGCTGGCGGCGATCGTCTGGCCCTGATCCTGCGCCCGAGCCTGCATGTAAACGTCCAACAGCGCTACATCACCGGGGTCTTGCTCCGCGTTGACTGCACCGGCAAGCGTCTCCGCAAGCAGCGCAGCGTCACGCAGGGCAAGGTTAAAGCCCTGCCCCGCCACCGGATGCAGTGCGTGCGCTGCGTTACCGAGAACGATACATCCGCGGCGCACCTGCTCTCTGGCATCGGTGAGTGTCAACGGATAAGCCTGTCTGTCACCCACACGAGTGACGCGCCCGAGACGATGTCCAAACGCATGCAGCAGCGCGCTGGAAAAATCAGGATCACTGGCACCCTGCAGTTGCTCAGCCTCTTCGGGATTCAGCGACCACACCAGTGCCATGCGATTTGCACTCTGCGCAGAGTCGGGTAGCGGTAGCAACGCGAGCGGCCCGCTCGTGGTAAAGCGTTCGTAAGCGCAGCCCGCGTGATCGCCCTCGAAGGCCAGGTTCGCTATCAGCGCATGCTGACCGTAGAGTTTCTTTTGCGTGAAGAAACCCAGTTTGTCGCGCAGGGCCGATTCTGCGCCATCAGCGATAATCAGAAGATCGACGTCCTTTGTCTGCTCACCGAGTGATACCCGCATACCGGTACCGAGGGGTGCCGCATCCGTTACCCGTGCGGGGCAATGCAGCTGAATACGCGGGCGCTGTCGCGCTGCCGCGAGCAGTGTTCGACCCAGGCAGGGGTTCTCGACCACCCAGCCCAACGCCTCCCACCCCTGATCAGCTGCGGATAGCAAGCTGCTGCCAAAACGGCCGCGGCGCGACACATGAATTGAACTGATAGTCCCCAAGCCAGCTTGCAGTTGATCCCAAATGCCCAGTTCGCGATAGAAGCGCGCTGAGCTATAGCTCAACGCCGTAGATCGCGCATCAAATGAGGGGTGATAAGCAGGCGCATGGGTGTCTGAATCGGGCAGCGCAACGCCCTCCACCAGGGTAATGCGGGCGTTCTCTGGCAGTTGCGCATCCAACATCAGCGCCAGACTGAGACCCACCATGCCGCCGCCGGCAATTAATAAATGTGGCGCTTGTGCACTCACTGCATAAATGCCTCGATCTCAGCGGACGTGCGCGGCATGCCCGGCGTCAGTAACTCATAGCCGTCTGGCGTGATAGCAACGTCATCCTCAATGCGGATACCGATGCCGCGCCAGGGAGCGGGTACTCGCCTGTTATCGGGTGCTATGTAAATCCCGGGTTCTACGGTGAGAGTCATTCCAGGCTCCAGCTCGCGCCATTGCTCACCCGGGCGATATTCACCCACATCATGCACATCCAGACCCAGCCAGTGACCAACCCGATGCATGTAAAACTCTCGGTAGGCACCGCTGCGAATCAGCTTGGAGAGATTTCCACGCAACAAACCCAGGTCCACAAGCCCCGCGGTGATCACATCCACCGAGGCCGCATGTGCTGCATTCCAGTCCTGCCCCGGGGTCAGCGTGGCGAAAGCCGCTTCCTGGGCAGCAAGTACCACTTCGTAAAGGGCACGCTGGCGGCGACTGAAGCGACCGTTCACGGGAAAGGTGCGCGTAATGTCCGAGGCGTAGCCGCGGTACTCGCAGCCCGCATCAATGAGCACCAGATCACCACTGCGCAGCCGCTGTGTGTTTGCCGTGTAATGCATGGTGCAGGCATTGACACCCCCAGCCACAATGCTGGGGTACGCCGCATCACGTGCGCCATGGCTGGCAAACTCGTGCAGCAACTCGGCCTCTAGCTGGTACTCGAACATGCCCGGACGGCACTGTCGCATGGCGCGCCGATGCGCGCGCACGGAAACCAGACCCGCACGTCGCATTTGTCGCAGCTCGGCAGCCGATTTAAACAGGCGCTGCTCATGTAGCAAATGGTCCAGATCCGTAAACTCGCCTGGTGGCACTGCCCCCGCCGCAACTTTACTGCGAATACTGTTCACCCAGGCCATGACCCGGGCATCAAAGTCCTGACTTCGTCCCATCGAGTAGTACACGCGACCCCGGCCCTCGATAAGCCCTGGCAAGATATCGTCGATGTCCGCAAGCGGAAAAGCATCATCGGCGCCAAAACGGTCTATCGCGGCATCGGCACCGACCCGCTCACCATGCCAAAGCTCCTCGTGCGGATCCTTCTCCCGGCAAAACAGTACGTATTCGCCGTGATCCCGCCCGGGTAGGAACACCGCAACCGCATCGGCTTCGGGAAAGCCAGTCAAATAATAAAAATCGCTGTCCTGACGAAACGGATACTCCGTATCACGGCTCCTGATTGTCTGCGGCGCGGCTTTGACAATAGCGATGCTGTTGGTCTCCAGCATGCCCATCAACTGCCTCCGACGACGCGCAAACTCGCCGCGCGATACCCGGGTCACTGTCGATGACAATGCTTCCTCAGATGGCATTTCTACTTCAGTCACGTGCACCCACACCTGCGTCAAGCAGCACATTCATGGCCGCGACCCGGAGGTATTCCAGCAACTCGAAGTATTCTCGCTCGGCGTCATCTCCCTCTCTATCCTCATCGTCCGCAGCCTGTGCAATGGCGGCAAAGTCACGCAACACCTCGGCACTGTCTGGCGCTACCGGTTCACTCCGAGCACCCTCGCTGACACGCGCCTGCGCATATCCGCTCAGAAAACTACGACACCAACTGGCCATAGAGCCAATACGCTGCCCCAGATCAACGTCGTCATCGGGTAACAGTAACTGAAATTCAAAGTCGCCTTGATCGAAGGACTCGAGTGCGCCTGCGTGGAGGGTCGCCACACCATCGGCGAGCGCACCGTGGAACGGCATATTGAGCGTCTTCTCAAGCTCCGCAAGCAGCTGCTCCCCGTCGCCGGAAAAGCCCCCACCGAGCAAGCCACAGAGGCAACCGTGCAATTCAGCGGGAGACAGCAACTCCCCTTGCTCGAGTAATGCGTTCGCGAGTTCGTCAAAAAGTGCTGCACCCGAATCACCGGGATGCGGATCTAGAATAGACAATATAGTTACCGTGACGCCGAGGCGCCGTTGACCTGCTTGAAACCGGGCCCTATAGTGCCGACATCCTCAGTCGCCGCGCAAGTACTACCACATGGCCGACGATGCCTTAAAAACTCTCGAAGACAAGATCGATCAATTGATCGGATTGTGTGCGCAGTTGAACAATGAGAACCGCGCATTAAAAGAAGAAAATCTTGGCTTTCGCCAGGAGAGACGCGACTTGATTGCAAAAAATGATCTCGCACGGGCGCGCGTAGAGGCCACACTGCAGCGTCTGCGCAGTATGGAGGCGGCATCATGAGCCGCAACGCCAACACCTTCTCCGTCACCATCCTTGAGAAAGAATATCAGGTCGCTTGCCCAGCCGATCAGCAGGCGGAGCTACTCCTTTCTGCTCGCCACCTTGACGAACAAATGCGTGCTATTCGTTCTACCGGCAAAGTGATTGGTCTTGAGCGGATTGCGGTTATGGCCGCCCTGAACATCAGCCATGAACTCCTGCAAGCACGCAACGGCGTGGATGCGACGGATAGCAGAGCTGAAAATGGTGGTAAAGGTGGCAAAGATGGAAAAAAGAAAGGCGCGAATGCGCCCGCCGCTGCATCAGTCAGCGATCCGGCGGATCTCGCTGGTCTGAATGCAAAGCTGGACGAGGCCCTGCATCAGCTTCGACAGCTTGAAATTGGTTGAGTTGCCTGCGGCTCTCCTGCTCATTCTCAGTGCCGCATCAACAGTTGTAAGCCAGTTGTAAGCCAGTTGTAAGCCAGTCTTAAACCGCCCGGGGCACATACACAGGCACTCCACCCAGAATACCGTCGCGCGCGCTGAGCGCAAGGTGTGCGACAGCCACACTTGAAAAATGTGGACTAAACTGTCCGTTAACATGCCCGGCCACCAGCCGCTGAGTCGAACTGCTATACTTCACTCCGGTCCCTAGCGCATTGGCCAGACATACAGTCCTCGAGCCGATAATGCTTTAACCGGGGGTAACCGTTGTCGTTGGTGTGCAAGTCCGGCATGACCGGGAAGCCTTATGCGGCACGGGAACCACCACCTTGAACCGTCGGGTTCAAGGGCAGTGCTGTCAGCGGTGCGCTGGGTTCCGATCCTTACGTTTGCTTACGTTTGCTTACGTTTGCTTACGTTTGCTTACGTTTGCTTATGTCCTCCAGAGTTCGATCATGAGCATCAGTTCCATCATAGAGTGCCTCGAAAGCTTCTATGACAACGTCCCAAAATGCTAACGTCCAAATCTGACTGGCGGAAAGTGCTTCGGCAGCGTCGCACGGATATTCCAGCCGACACCGCGGCGAACGCTGAGCGCCAGGCGGCGGCACACTTGCAGGCAACCCGGCTGTGGGCTGACGCCGAGCACGTTGGGCTTTATCTGGCCAACGACGGCGAGCTGAATGCTGCCCGCATCGCCCGAATCGCTGCGCAATCCGAAAAGACTCTCTACCTACCAGTTATCGACGGTCAGTCCATGCATTTTGCCGCATGGGATCCGCGAGACCCGCTCAAAAACAATCGGTATGGCATCGGCGAACCCATCGGCGAGCGCATACACGCTCAGGTGCTTGATTTGCTGCTATTGCCACTGGTTGGTTTTACGCAAAGTGGATACAGATTGGGGATGGGAGGCGGTTACTACGACCGATTTTTCGCAGCGGAAAGTCAGTTTCGCGCCCATAAATTGGGCCTGGCGTATACGTGTCAGCGCGAGAACGATCTAGAGTCGTTCCGGGAAGAGTGGGATATCGACCTCGATAGCGTGCTGACCGAGTGCGGGATTTTTGCGTGCTAGCGGAGTTCGATGATACCTGCTTGCAGGGGAGATGCAGGGGCGGCGACCGTTGACTCGGACGACATCGGCAGTAGCAGTGTCATTGCAACCCCAAGCGCAAACGCTGCGGTGAGTACCACTAATATGTCCGGACGTCGCTTCACGCTGTTCTATGCCTTTTCTATTGCTGATTTAGCTATTGATTTTCTGTCTATCGATCGCCCTGCGAGAGTCTATCCGATTCGACATTACAACTGTTAGCGTCCAATATTGGGCGCTAATTAGCACTTATTTCACCCGCTGCGACTCTTCGCAACCAGCGACATGGCGGCATCTTACGTTTTTTGGCAGCAATTCACAAACACGCAGTGGAATACTTGACAGACTCACTCGTGCTTAACGGTGGGATGTGATGGGTTAGCGGTCGCTGTCTCCAGAACCCAGATAAAGATGATAGGCGGCGTTTTCCGTTTCATCCCAGAAACGGTAGCCAATGTCCTCCAGTTGCTCACGCACCTGTTTACGCTCTTTGGACGCCACCTGCATGCCCACCAGAATGCGCCCAAAGGCCGCTCCGTGGTTGCGGTAATGAAACAAAGAGATGTTCCAGCGCTGCCCAAGACCCGAGAGGAATTTCAGCAGCGCGCCGGGACGCTCGGGAAACTCCACCCGATACACACGCTCCTCGCCGAGAGACGGCGAGGCCTGACCGCCGACCATATAGCGGATATGCAATTTCGCCATTTCATTGTCCGTCAGGTCCTCGCACTCATATCCCTTTTCACAAAGCTGGCTTAGCAAGGACCGCAGGTCTTCGCCGCCGGGATCCACGGTCACACCGACAAACACCCGGGCCGCGCGCTCACTGCTAAAACGATAATTGAACTCCGTGATATTGCGCTTGCCCAGCGCTCCGCAGAAGCGTCGGAAGGAGCCCGGCTTCTCTGGAATGGTGACGCTGATGACCGCCTCGCGCTGCTCTCCGATCTCCGTACGCTCAGATATATAGCGCAGGCGATCAAAGTTGGTATTTGCACCGCTCAGCACTGCCAGCAGGTTTTGACCCTGCACACCCTCACGCTCAACGTACTTTTTCAGGCCTGCGAGCGCCAGTGCGCCCGCGGGTTCTGCAATACCCCGGGTGTCTTCAAAAATATCTTTAATTGCCGCGCACATTTCGTCGGTGCTGGCCGTAATGACCTCGTCCACCGTGTCGCGAATTATCCGAAATGTTTCTTTTCCCACCTGAGCCACAGCGCAACCATCGGCAAACAGACCCACTTCCGGGAGAGTGACACGCCGGCCCTTTTCAAGGGCCGCTTTCAGGCAGGCTGCGTCCTCGGGCTCCACGCCGATAATACGGGTGCTAGGCCAGACGTAGCGAATATAAGCCGCCATCCCCGCGAGCAACCCACCACCACCGACAGGAACGAACACCGCATCCAGCGGCTCCTGACGCTGTCGTACAATTTCCATCGCCACCGTCCCCTGGCCCGCGATGACATCCGGATCGTCAAAGGGATGCACGTAAGTCAGGTTTTTTTCCCGGACGAGTTGCTGGGCATGCTCGGATGCCTCCTCGAAAGTATCGCCATGCAGAACTACCTGGGCTCCGCGGCCACGCACCGCCTCGACCTTAATGCTAGGCGTTGTACGCGGCATCACGATGATCGCATGCACACCCATATGTTGCGCCGCCATCGCAAGACCCTGCGCATGGTTGCCGGCGCTTGCTGCTATCACTCCACGCTTTCGCTGCGCCGCGCTCAGGCGGTGCATCTTGTTGTACGCACCTCGTACTTTGAACGAAAACACGGGCTGCAGGTCTTCACGCTTGAGCCAAATGCGATTGTCAAAACGGGCCGATAGCAAACGCGCCTCGTCCACCGGAGTTTCGCGCGCAACATCGTAAACACGGGCATCAAGAATGCGCTTGATGTAAGACTCTGGCATAGCGGAACACACTGAATAAAACACACATAGTAAAGCACCGCATTTACAGTTGCAGCCAGCGTGTAGCTGACCCCAAGCGCTCCCCTCCACGGGGCCGCGGCGGTTACACTGTGATGACCGGTATTTGCAGGCGGAATGTACGCATGGATCAGAATCAGCTCAAACAAGCCACAGCAGTGGCCGCACTCGCTTTGATTGAGCCCAGACTTAATGCTGACAGCGTGCTCGGCATCGGCACCGGTTCCACGACCAACCTGTTTATCGACGCGCTGGCGGACGTGGCACACCGCTTCGACGGCACGGTCGCGAGCTCCGAGGCCAGCGCGGAGCGACTGCGCGGGCATGGCATTCCCGTATACGACTTAGGCGCAGTCGATCGCATAGAGATTTATATCGATGGCGCTGATGAGTGCAATACCGACTTACAGTTGATCAAGGGTGGGGGCGCTGCGTTAACGCGAGAAAAAATCGTCGCCGCAGTCGCTGAGGAATTTATATGCATTGCCGATGACAGCAAACTGGTAGACACGCTGGGCGCATTCGCGCTGCCCGTAGAAGTGATCCCCATGGCGCGCAGCCACGTGGCCAGAGAGCTGGTCAAACTTGGTGGAGACCCACTCCTGCGCGATGGCATCATCACTGACAACGGCAACTGTATTCTGGATGTTTACAATTTCCCCATCGCCCAACCGCTGGCGATGGAGTCAACGATAAACGGCATCGTCGGTGTCGTGTGCAATGGTCTGTTCGCCCATCGCCCCGCCGATCTCTTGCTGCTTGGAGGTGCGCAGGGTGTGCGGGAACTCAGGCGTCCAGCATCTTTCCTGGATTGAGAATCCCCGCCGGGTCGAATACCCGCTTAAGCTGTGCCATCAGGGCAATTTCTGCATCGCTGCGGCTATAGTGAAGATACGGCTTTTTGAGTAATCCGACGCCGTGTTCAGCAGAAATACTGCCGCCATGCCGCTGCACGACAGCAAATACAGCCTCGCTCACAAGGCCACAGCGCGCCTGAAACTCATCCATGGGCATATCGACAGGCCGCAGTATGTTCAGATGCACGTTGCCATCGCCTATATGCCCAAACCAGATGATCTCAAAATCAGGATAACTGGCTGTGACCACGTTCTCGACCTCAGCGAGGAGCGCCGGCACCCGAGACACGGTGGTTGAGATGTCGTTCTTGTAAGGGGTCCATTGCGAAATAGTCTCTGAAATGTCTTCGCGCAAACGCCACAAAGCCTGCGCCTGTGCAATGCTCTGGCTCAGCACGCCATCCTCTACCCAAGCCTGTTCCACGCAGTGCTCAAAGCACTGCATCGCTGCCAGCTCAGCACTCTCGTCGGGCTTCTCGAATTCGAGTAGCGCATAGTAGTTGCAGGGGCTGTCAAAGGGCCGCGCCAGACCCTGATGCTCGACCACCTTACACAGCGCCTGCTCGGAGAAAAACTCAAACGCCTCGAGCCGCACCTGATCACGAAAGGCATGCAGAACCTGCATTACGGACGCCATATCCGGCGTTCCCAGGATCATCACGGCGCGCTCCGGCGGCGGCGCCTGCAAGCGCATGGTCGCCTCCACGATGATGCCCAAGGTGCCTTCGGAGCCGATCATCAGATGCCGCAGATCGTAACCCGCATTGTTTTTGATCAGGCCCTTGTTCAGGTCGAGCAACTCACCGCTACCGGTGACCACTTTCAGCCCCACCACCCAATCCCGCGTCATGCCGTAGCGAATCACTTTGATACCACCGGCATTTGTGGCGATATTGCCGCCGATCTGACTCGAACCACTGGAGGCGAAATCCACGGGATAGGAGAGATTTTGCGCCACGGCGAAGTCCTGAAGCTGAGCAGTCACGACGCCCGCGCCACAACAGACGGTGCGGTCTGTTGCGTTGAATTTTGCGATCGCATTGAGTCTATCCAGGGCCAGCACGACTTCTCCGTTGGTGGCCATGGCACCGCCGGACAGACCGCTGCGGCCGCCGGAAGGCACCAGCGCTACTTGTTGCGCCACCGCCCAGCGAACGACTGTCTGCACCTCCTCAATCGAGGCCGGTAATACAACTGCCGCCGGCCGCGGCTCATACACACGGGTCCAGTCCCGACCATAGGTCTGCAGTGACTCGCTGTCTGTACGCAGTGCTTTGGAATCGAGCAGGGCGGCGAGGGAATCGAGCTGTTGTGGACTGAGCAAGTAGGTCTCCGAAACGGGATTTTAGACCCGCGAGGCGGGGTCAAACGGCGGCATATGCTAACATGCGCGCCCATTTATTTTGCCTCGTGGTTACCCGGGGCACGCAGTCTCGCAGGCGGAGTTTTCTGGTCAATGTCGCAACATCCCTCGCAAGAAGTATCGCAGCCAACGTTACAGCCAACGTTACCGTCAACAACGCGGAAGTCCTTCGAGAAAAAGAAGATCCGCATATTACTTCTCGAGGGCGTTCACCCCTCCGCTATCGAGGTGCTGAACCGCGCCGGGTACTTTAATATCGAGCATCATAGTAAGTCTCTGCCGCCGGAAGAACTCAAGGCGGCGCTGGCCAATGCGCACTTTCTCGGCATACGATCCCGCACGCAAATTACCGAAGATATTCTGGAGGCCGCGCCGCGGCTGATCGCCATCGGTTGTTTTTGTATCGGTACTAACCAGGTGGACCTTGAAGCAGCTACGCGACGCGGCATTGTTGTGTTCAATGCGCCCTTCTCCAACACACGAAGTGTCGCGGAGCTGGTGATCGCGGAGGCCATTTTGCTACTGCGCGGCCTGCCGGAAAAAAACGCCGCGGCGCATCGGGGCGAATGGCAAAAAACCGCTACTCATTCCTACGAGATTCGAGGCAAGCGGCTCGGCATTGTTGGCTACGGCAATATCGGTATGCAGCTTGGGGTTATTGCCGAGGGTCTGGGAATGCGCGTGTACTTCCACGATGTCACCAACAAGCTACCGATCGGCAACGCCTGTCAGCTTGGAAGCCTTAACGAGCTGCTAGCCGAGTGCGACGTGGTCACGCTGCACGTACCAGAGAATGCATCTACGCACACTATGATGGGCGCCGCAGAACTGGCCCGAATGCGCGCTGGCAGTATCTTGATTAACGCGTCCCGCGGTACCGTAGTCGATATCGATGCGCTGGCCGAGGCAATGCGCAGTGGACACATACGCGGCACTGCGATTGACGTGTTCCCCGTTGAGCCCCGCTCCAACGACGATGAGTTCGTGTCGCCGCTGCGCGAGTTCGACAACGCGTTCCTGACACCACACGTTGGCGGCAGCACTGTCGAGGCGCAGGGCAATATCGGCCAGGAAGTCGCCGAGAAGATTTCTCGCTATTCAGATAACGGAACCACCACCAGTTCCGTCAATATGCCAGAGGTGGCTTTGCCCGAACACGAAAAATGCCACAGGTTACTGCACATCCATAAAAATGTTCCGGGCATGATGGGTGCGATAAACAGCATCTTTTCGCAAAACAGCGTGAACATTGCGGCGCAGTACCTGCAAACCAATGAGCAGGTGGGGTACGTGGTGATAGACATAGACGCGGAGCAATCCGAAGTGGCTCTGGAAAAACTCTCTTCTTTGGACGGCACCCTCAGGTGTCGGGTGCTGTTTTAGATTCCCCGCTAGGGAATTAGTCTTTGAGCTGCCCGGCTTCCTGCAAACGTTCGCGGGCTGGCGCAAACTCCTCGGCAAAGTGCTTCCAGGCACCAATCGAGTGATCATGAAAGGGTTCGTCGATATTCAGCAGGTCGTCTTGCCAGTCTAAACCGCAATACTCGAGTATCCGCCGGGCCTGGGTTGACGTATCCCGCACCAGATCCTCGTAGGCGACATTCAGTATGCGATCGGGAAACAGCTTATGCCAATGCTCCATGTGCTCTTGGTAGCTGATCATGTAGGAGGCCAGCTCATCCAGATCATAGGAATAACCATAAGCGCCAAAAAACAGGGTTTTATAGACGGCATAGCAGGTATCCAGAGGATCGCGGGTCATATGGACAATGCGCGCATTCGGTAGCGCGGCAAAAATGTGTCCGCAGTAGAGAAAGTTATGCGGCGTGACTTCGATGATCCGGGGATTCTCAACGGAGCTTTCGAGACTCTGTCGCACAGTGTCCAGATAGCGCTCCCCCAAAGTCGCAAAGTCTACCGAGAGACAAGCCTCCGCGTCGGACACTTCCGCCGGAGCGGCATTGATCGCCAACATGCGCAGAGCTCGCTTAAAATCTCCCGACTCGCCGACAGAGACGACCTGCTTGTGACGGCTTAGCAAGCTCTCCAGAAGCGATACGCCGGTGCGTGGCATACCGACGATGAACACGGGTCCAGATGCATCGCAACCCGGCGCCAGACTGTCGAGCCGGTCTTTGGTAAAAGTGCTCCGAATGTCGCTGTGGGAAGCCAGCTCCAGATCCTCGTCGTAGCTAATCAGTTCCCGATAGGCGTCCGCGCCTGCAACCAGCGCAACAAATGAATCCGCACGCGCGCCAAGGTCCTCATATTCTTTACGTAAAGCATAGTTGGCTACTGCCAGTAGCTGGGCGTTACCCTCTGCCTGCGTCACGCAGGCATGCAACTCATCACAGTGATTCTGCTCCGGGGTGCAACGAGTAAGCTGAGAGCGCAGCAGCAAGGCACCCGGGTTGTGTGGCTGCAGCGCCAGCACTTCGTGCGCGTACTTTAGAGCCTCGCTGCTGTGCTTAAGCTGCAACTCAGCCACAGCCAAAAGATAGCTGATTTTTTCGCTGCCCGGATTTTGCTCATGGCCTGCGAGCAAAACATCTCTCGCCTCGGTAAATTGCCGACTGTCGATCAGTACTTTGGACGCGGCGCAAATCAGACGCTCACCGACGCCCGGCATCGACAGCGCTTGTCTCACGTTCTCCAGGGCCTGGGAGCGTTGACCCAGGTGCAAAAAAAGCTCTGCCTTGCGCATCAGTATCCGCGGATTTTTGGCAGCGGCCCCTTCCAGGGCATCAAGTTGTGCAATCGCTGCGCTGGCGTTTCCCGTCATGCTCTCCGCATCAGAGGCAAAGAAACGCACCTCGGGGTTGTCTCCCAGTTCCTCCACAAGCACCCGCGCAAGCGCCTGTGCTTCGCTGGTTCGCCCGCTCCGTATGAGCATAGCGCCCTCGTCCAGCCGTTCCTGCAGTGTCCTGTCAGTACCCACGTGGCGTCCCTTATTGTTGTTCAAACCTCGACCCTTAGGCTGTAGTCTAACGCGACCTTTAGCCGCAGCTGCTCCCACTGAAGCGGCTGCTCCCACTGAAACGGCTGCTCCCACTGAAACGGCGGGGAGCCGTGCCACAAACAGGAGCGGCAGAGTAAAAGGCTACCTATAGCAGGTTTAACCGTCCGGCGTGGATATAAATCTGCCAAAGTTCCACTAGACGCGATCTGTCCAAACGTGCGTTGACGCTTTCTCGAGGCTCACGCCGTGCAGTACCATACCAGCACCTACCAGCGTTGCGCAGGCAGTTGCCAAGACCTTGCCGAAAAACCTCGCGGCAATCTCACCGCGACAGCACCACCACTTCCGCTATTATATTGACAGTGGTGTCGCCAAACGCGAGAACACGATGGCCATCATCGACTGCCAAGTACGCACGGGGATATTCTGGAAATGACTGGAGGATATACGGCGGTGCCGTGTAATTTGTTAGCCAGACCGAGTATGACTTCGGCTTGTACAGCGGCGGCTTTGGCGTGTATCGCAGCGTTGACTCTGTCTACGCTGCTCACCCCGGCAGTATCTGCCCAGGTAGTCGATACCGGGCACGCAAAGTGCTGCTCCTCTTTAATGCCAGAATCACCCCCCGCGACCAACTATGGCGCGACCATGTACCGCAAGAGCGACCCGCGCAGCGCCTGGCAGCCGTACATGGCGCCCTCCATAGATCCACCGGTTCCCATCGATAGCCTTCTTGCACAGGTAGAACGTCTCGAGCAGGAAGCGGGCCCGATGTCGCAGGCTCTGACCGAGCCCCTGGGTTGGCTTAGCGCAGCCTACCTGGCCGAGAACCGCTTACCAACTGCGATCAAATATCTCACCCGGGGCATTCACCTCACTCGGATAAATGACGGGCTCTTCGCACCGTCGCAGACGGAGATGCTCGAACAGCTGATCAGCGCCCACATTCGCCGCGGCGATTTTGTCGCCGCAGACGATTACCAACACTATCTTTATAGGGTCCAGAGCTTTCACCAGCGCCACGCAGGCAACGCCAAGTTACAGGAGGCCACCCTGCGCTACGCCGACTGGATGCGCGGGGCCTATCTCGGCGATATAGACCCTTTACGCTACCCACGGCTGGTGGGACTCAACGACCTGTATGTAAATGCCATTGATGAGCTCGTCGAAAACCAGGGTCACACAAGCCCAGAACTGCTGCCGTATCTGCAGGGGCGAGTCGAGTTGTCCTACCTTATTTCGGTTTATCCCGGTGAAGACACAGCGGACTTTCGTGCAGGAGCGCCCCGCAAGACCGACTATCCCA
This sequence comes from Congregibacter sp., assembly GCA_045105635.1. Lineage (GTDB taxonomy): Bacteria > Pseudomonadota > Gammaproteobacteria > Pseudomonadales > Halieaceae > Congregibacter. The sequence goes on along the minus strand of JBGCDU010000009.1, from coordinate 473,327 downwards.
TGTCAGTCGAAGCGGAGCTGCGCTTCTGGCGGCTACGCGATCACAATTTTCGCTACGGCCTTGAGGCGCTACAGCACACAGAGGAGATCGTTGCGGCCGATCCGGAAAGCACTCCCCAGGACCGCGCCCAGGCGCGCATCGCTCGCGCCGATTGGTACCAGTGGCACCGGCGCTATGCGGCTGCTATTCGACTCTACGAGGAAGCCTGGGCTATCATGGAGGGCGAGGATGGCGCAGCACCCTGGCTCCAGGCAACGCTTGGAACACCGTTGGAGCTGCCGCAAGGGACCGTGTTTAACCCAGGCTTTGTTCCTCTGGGCACACCGAACAATGCAGAGGTTAATGTTGGCTTTCAGGTCTCACGTCACGGTGCAGCTACAAATATCGAAATACTGACCGAAAAGATCGATGACGCCACGCAGTCAGCCGCCAACCGCGCTTACCACTACCTCCGCAACATGCGCTTTCGTCCTCGTCTGGAGAACGGAAAAGTCGTAGCCAGTGCGCCAATCCAGCTCGCCTACCAGATAAGGTACTAACATCAATGGCCGATCGGCCCCAGCAGAACAGTCTCTTTATTCAGTCACAGGCCCTGGTTAGACAGGGCGACGCACCGGGCGCCCTTAAATTACTCGAGCAGGCACAGCGCAGCCATGGCAGCAGCGTTGATTTGTACCTCAACATCGCTATTGCCCAGCGGGCGCTCGGCCAATTGGGCCTTGCTATGCAGGCATTAAACTCCGCTCTGGCGCTGGATCCTTATGCCTTTATGCCGATGCTTTCCAAGGCGTCGATCCTCGAACAGATGGGCAAGCTGCGCCATGCCGCGGAAATCTACCGAGGCGTGCTGCGTATCGCGCCACCGGAGTCACAATCGCCGGCATCACTGGAAGGGCCGCTACGGCACGCACAGGAGGTGGTGACGCAACAGTCAGAGGCGATGGCCGCACACTTTCGCGATTCGCTGCAAGAAATGATGAAAGAGCGTTCCGGGGAGTCTTTGCAACGTTTTGAGGAGTGTATGGATATCCTCGCGGGGACCAAGCAGGTGTATAACGCCGATCCCGTGCAGGTGCATTACCCCCGGTTGCCGGCTATACCCTTCTTCGACCGGAGCCATTTTCCCTGGCTGGAAACGCTTGAGGCGGCCACAGACACAATCCGCGAAGAACTACAGACCCTCTTGAATGAGGGCCTGCCGGGGTTTGAACCCTACGTACAGTACGCTCCGGGCACACCGGAGAACCAGTTCAAACCACTGAATCATTCGAATGACTGGAGTTCCTTGTGGCTTTGGAAGGACGGGAAAGCGCAGCCAGAGGCGATCGCTCGCTGCCCCAAGACCGCCGATATCCTTGCGCAGCTACCGCTCGCAGACCAGCCCGACTTTGCACCCACGGCGCTGTTCTCGGCCCTGGCCCCACATATGCGAATACCGCCACACACCGGCTCGACCAATACGCGCCTGCTGGTACATCTGCCCCTGGTGCTACCAGGACCAGCGGGCTTTCGAGTGGGCAACGAGGTGCGAGAGTGGCGCATGGGCGAAGCTTGGGTGTTCGATGACACCATTGAACACGAGGCCTGGAACGACGCCGACGACACGCGGGTCATCATGATTTTTGATATCTGGAACCCCCTGCTGAGCGCCGCCGAGCGTGACATGGTCTCGGCATTGCTAAGCACGCACCGCAACTGGCTGTTGGACGTCTAGGCGGTGATAGCAGACGACGAATCAGACCCCGGGCAGTAAATCAAATGCAACCGTAGTGCGTGACTGGTCGGAGTGGAAAGGCAGTGTGCCGTGCCACATGTAAGACGGAAATAGCACAAGCGTGCCGACGTCAGGCTTCACGATACGCCGAGGGGCCAGGTCCAGACCCAACTCAGTCATCGGCGTGCCAAACTGGATATGGCCCTCGGTACCGGCACCTAACTGCACTTCATCAGGCAGTGATATATACAACGCAGAGCTGATCCAACCCTCGGTATGAATGTGATTGGCGTGGTAGCCTTGATCTCGCAGTCGCACGGACCAAGCGCCGGAAAAACGCAGACTTTCACTTGCAAGAGCACCTGCAGGGCTGTGGCCAAGGTCAGGATGACAACGACTCCAGAATGGGTGCTCAACCTCTGCTGGAAAACTTCGCAAGGCCGTCACTATAGCCTCACGAATCTGGTGTTCGAGTATCGCCAGCAAGGGGTGCTTAAGCCGAAACAAAAATCCATTGGTCTGTGTGCCACCGCGAACGCTCTGCTCTATCGGCTGAGCGTTGCTGTGATGCAAGTCCTCCAGCACATCCCCAATTGCCGAAAAAAATGCGGCTCGATCCGTAAACCCCTCTGGCACCGGCACGGCTACCGGCACAATCATACGATCGTAATCCAGTAACCACTGCTCGCGCTTGTCACCCAGCAACTGCCATGCCGTGCCCTGATAGGCCAGCATCATCTGGTCGAAGGGGTCGCGCCGGAGAGCTTCTTCGCACAGCTGTCCTGCCCGCTGCGCATCGTCATTGATCAACAGCTGCATCGCGAAGTTGTGCACAACATAGCGGTGCTGCCCAAACCGTAACATCAAGTCCTCAAATCGGCGAACACACTCCTGTTCGTTGCCCCGGTGGGCAGCATCGAGGGCCTCCAGTGCCAGAATTTCCGGAGTATCTGGGCAACCCAATCGACGCGCTTCCTGGAGTTTATCCGAGGCCTCGTCCTCGCGATCAAGTCGCTTCAAAAGTTCTACCAACGTTTGCCACAAGGCCGCATTGCCAGGCTGTGCGTGTGACGCACGAGCAAGTTTTGCCAGTGGGTCCCCCGGTTGTGCAGACGAAAAACTCAGCCGCGCCGCGGTGCGGTGCAGCGGTGCGTGACCCGGATAGCGGTCTACACCCTCCGCAATACACGCATTGGCTGCGGGCAAGTCGCCAGCATCCAGAAGCGCTTCTGAACGGTTGCGGTATAGCTCGGGCTCAGCATAGCCCAGGCGCAGCGCGTCGGCATAGGCAGCCGCGGCCGCTTCAAATTCACATTCCTGGCGTAACAGCTGTGCGAGGGAATAGTGTAACCGGGGCGCATTGGGAATCGCGGTTATACCCTCGCGGCAACGGCTAATAGCTACGGCAAGCTCACCGTGTTTTTGCGCGATCGCGGCTGCAAGTTCCCAAACGGCAGGATTGCGCTGCGAGGGGCCCAAAAGCGGCATTACATAGCGCTCGGCCTCGTCAAAGCGGGCGCCACTAAATAGCGTAAGAGCGAGCGTGTAAGCCGCCGCCGCGGAATCGGGCGCGACCTTTAGGGCCTTGCGCAGTCGATGCTCAGCCTCAGACAAGCGTCCCAGACTGCGCAGTACCTTAGCGAGCCCGACCAACAGCTCGGGGTTTTTTGGAGCGGCTTTTAGTGCTTTCAAAAAGCTGCGTTCCGCCTCCTGAGGCTGCCCTGCACGCTGTAGCGCTAGCGCCAGCAAGTGCTGCGCATTGAGCTCACCGGGCATGCGGCTCAGCAACCGTTTACACACGCTGATGCAGTCCGTTGGACGGTTTTGCTGAAGCATTGCATGCGCCTGGCGCAGCTGCTGCTGATAATTAGTATTCACGTCGGAACGTTCGCCAGCATGGGGCCTTAAAAATCACTCGATGCGTATTGTGCATTAACTCCCCCTAAAGCGCATAAAACGCGCAGACAAAAGGAAAAGAAGGCAAAAAAAAGGGGCCGGAAAAACCGGCCCCTTTGAGCGTTCTAACTAGCGGAGCACGCTCCGCCCAGTGATCAGAACTGCAGAGTACCACCCAAGAAGATGTACTGACCCAGAGGATCGTAAATACCGGGGAATGTGTTGCCGTTCTCACGCGCAGTCACACCCTGATATACGAACGGGGGCTTTTCATCCAGCAAGTTGTTGATACCAAGGCGCAACGTAGCGCTTTCGGTAACGGCCCAAGTCGCCGCGATATCAAAGTAGTTGAACGAATCGATATCGTTAGGTGAGTCAGTAAACTCCTGGTCTACAGGTGCGATGTAGCGCCATACCACGTTAGCCGAGACATTCCACGGTGTCGCCCAAGTCGCCTGGAAGCGGTTCTTCATGTCAGGGATTGGAAAACCACAAGCTCCACCGTAAGTACCTTGGCATTCCACAATACCAGCACCCGAGTACTCTTCCTGTTCGAAGGCATTTACGAAGCCTGCGATGTTGGAGATGTTAACCGTACCCATGTCACCCACGTCAAAGTTATAAGTGACTTCAACATCAATACCTTCCACACGGAAGAAGCCAATGTTGGTGCTCTGAGCGCTGATACCCAGACCTGGACCTGACTGACCGATCCACAATGTGTCGTTCAGACCACGATCAATCTGATTACAGAACAGTGGATCACCAGTTTCAATACACTGAAGCAGTGTGGTCTCTGGCGCGATTCCGGTGATAGCATCGGTCACTTCGATATCGTAGTAATCGACACTTATCGCCAGACCCTCAACGAAGCTAGGCGTCCAGATTCCACCGAACGTGATGGTCTCTGCTTCTTCTGGCTTGAGTTCTTCAGAACCACCTTCGATCGAGTTGTACTGTGCCGCAGGGCTGTCAGCTGGACCACCCTCATCCCAGATTGCACGGCTCACACCAGAGCGTGCACATTGCTCAAAGGTGTAGCCGCTAAGGCTGGTTGCATCGCCAGGATTAGCCTTGTTACAGGGATCTCTGTCCATAGCAAATAGTGAACCACTCACCGGCTCGAACAGGTCGATGATGTTAGGCGCACGAACAGCAACCTGGTAACTACCACGCAGCTTGACCTGGTCGTTGATATCCCAGCTACCTGCGAACTTGTAGGTATCCGTAGTGTTACCAGTGCTGTAATCGGAGTAGCGATAACCAACATCCAGGACCAGTGCCTGAACAAATGGCTTGTCTTCTACGACCGGTATGCTGGCCTCAAAGTAGATGTCTTTGACGTCATAGCGACCGCTGACCGGAACCGGCACACCAAAACCACCGGCTTGGCCGCGCACGGCGTTGTCAGATGCGCCGTAAGTCAGGCTCTCTTCGCGGTACTCGAAACCTGCAACAAGCTCGATGCCGTTCTCGGCGAGGGGTGAGGCAACACCGTAGTCACCCAAGCTGCCCTGAACATAACCCTGGAAGACTTCCTGTGTAGTGCGGCCTGACTCGAAGACTAACTGGCTAAAGTATTCAGTTGCCTCGGGTGTGACACCGCCTGCGCTCCAGATATTGTACGGAACACATTCGCTGTTACCAGATGCACATTCCAGAGTGCCGTCTGCTCCAACAACTGCGTTCAAAGCTTCGCCTGCGCGAGCCACGTCTACGTAATTGTTGTTTCGGTTAGCCATGTCGACTTCGGCGTACTGATAGGACACGTCATAACGCCATGTGTCGTTAATGTCGCCACGTACTCCAAACACGCCACGATAAGTGGAGTGCCGCAGGAGACCCTGGCGAGGACCGCCCTCAACGTTTCTACGAGCCACAACAGCGTCGAAGGTATCGTCTGGTGACGCACAATTGCCGAGGCTAGTGACGACTCCGATCTGCTGCTCAGACAGGAGCGCGTTGTTACAGTTGATGTCAAAATTCTGGAAGAACAGACCCGCTGGCCCGAACTGTGTGAAGGACTTGGTGTCCATGAACATCAGCTCAGTATAGGCCTCAACGTTCTCGTTGAGTTCATAGTGCGCAAACGTACCGATCACCGTGCGGCGATCCGGGCGTTGTGACAGCGAAGGTGCGGCGAAGTTAAAGCCTGCTCCAATACCTTCCAGGAACTGAGTGCCTTCTCCGCGGTAGGTAGTTGAACTGCCAGGGAAAATGAAGCTACCCGCCAAGTTGGTACCGGAACCAAGACAAGAACCGCTCGCACGCACCGGACAAGCTGAAGTGTCACGCTCTAACTGCTCGACGCCTTCTAGGTCGCGATAGGTAACAAATGCCGTGGCATTACCACGACCGTTGTCAAAATTGCCGCCCATAATCATGGTGAGGTCGTACTGGTCACCGTCGTTTTGAGTGCCTGTAGCGAAGGGCTGGCCCGCCGCTAATGCTGCGTCGGCTACGATTCCGCCATCTTGCTTGGAGCGGAACTGGCCAAACTGACCGTCGATCCTGATACCTTCAAAATCGTCCATCATGATGAAGTTAACAACACCAGCTACGGCGTCTGCGCCGTAGGTAGAAGAAGCACCACCTGTCAACACTTCAACGCGCTGGATTAACTGACCCGGGATCAGGTTGATGTCCGCAGCCGACGAACCACTGCCGCCAGTTGGGGAGTTAGCCGGCAAACGACGGCCATTCATCAGTACCAGCGTACGCTGGGCACCGAGGTTACGCAGCTGCAGCGTAGCTGTACCCGTCGCTTCAATCGCCTGACCGGAGGACTGGTCGAGTGAGATAGCAGGGATCGCCGCAAGGGCATCCTCGACACGGGTCAAGCCCGTGAAGCGCAGTTGTTCTGCGTCTAGCTGTGTAACTGGGCTTGAAGAGACCATATTAGCGCGCTGAATGCGCGAACCGGTTACTACTACTTCTTCTACGAGCTGATCGTCTTGAGCAAAGGCTGGCGCCATACCCAACGCTGAGGCCGCACCAATAGCGGCACTCACTGCAAGACACAGCGGTCTTTTGTTCAACATAGTTTATCCCCTGTTTTTTGAGACTGCGAAAGCATCGGATACCGAATTGAGTCGATTGCACATTCGCTGCGGGGTCGATATTACACAGTCTGTAACACGGTTGATTGTGAAAAATTCACGCAATCCAAAAGACCGAACCCCAGTGTTTATGCGGACCTGAGCGCGAAACGCGCAATTGTGGGGAGCGCCGACTCGCGTTTTGCCCGGCGACAGAGCGTTTCTCAGGGAACCAATATCACGACCGAATGTCCCGCTACGGCTGGCCAGCCGTCCCTGTTTTGGTGCATCAGCGCCGGCGGGAGACACCGATGCTGCGTCCAGCTTCTACGAGCGTCATCTTATAGAAGCCTAACCAATTCTTACTGATCCGAACTTCGGGATTGGCCGGCCCCCGGTAGGGGTAGCGTCCTTCGAGGCGCTGCTGCCAGACCTGTCCATTGTCAAGAGTGAACATGGTTTTACCGGTCCAGCCCGAAAAGCCGTCGGCGAGACGGGCTTCAACGGCGAAGTCTTTTTCGACTTCGCGCACGGCAGCGCTGCTTTGCTGGAGCATCTCTGCGTCCCCGGCGGTAAAACGCAGCAGCCATGCATCCAGGCTGCGCAGCTGTTCCTCATTGAGCTCATGCAGTCCCGACTCGCGAAATTCCTCGGCGCTCATTAACGCTTCAATACCGGGAAAGTCGCTATCCTGTGCAGTTACCGGGCTATTCGCTGCCATCAGCCCGGCGAACAGCGCTGCAATTACTGCTCGGCCCACACCAAGGCCGCCGCGTCCGTAGCGTGTTTGCTCGTCCATCAATGCACCTTCGGGGTTAATTCACCGGCATCATAGCGCTGCTGCATGATCTCGAGGTTCAGCGGCCGCAGCTTGCTCGCCTGGCCGGCCGTCCCGAAAGACTCGTAGCGGGCTATGCAGATATCCCGCATCGCCACCATGGTTTCCTTGAGGTATTTGCGCGGATCGAACTCGGCGGGGTTCTGCGCCAGATAACGACGAATGGCGCCAGTCGAGGCCAGACGCAGATCGGTGTCGATATTGATCTTTCGCACCCCGTGTTTAATGCCCTCCTGTATCTGCTCCACCGGAACGCCGTAGGTCTCTGGTATCTCGCCGCCAAACTCATTGATGATCGCAAGCCAGTCCTGGGGGACCGAGGAGGACCCGTGCATCACCAGGTGAGTGTTGGGAATCCGCGAATTAATCTCCTTGATCCGGTCGATCGCCAGAATATCGCCGGTAGGCGGGCGGCTGAACTTGTAGGCACCGTGGCTGGTGCCACAGGCAATCGCCAGCGCGTCCACCCCGGTGGCTTTTACAAACGCCGCCGCTTCTTCGGGATCGGTCAGCATCTGCTCTTGAGTGAGTATGCCTTCAGCGCCAATACCATCTTCCTCTCCTGCTTCTCCGGTCTCCAGCGAGCCCAGGCAGCCGAGTTCGCCCTCTACGGAAACGCCGCAGGAGTGCGCCATAGCGACCGCTTTTTCGGTAACGGCCACGTTGTAGTCATAATCCATAGGCGTCTTGCCGTCCTCGCCGAGAGAGCCGTCCATCATCACCGAGCTGAAACCGAGTTGAATGGAGCGCTGGCACACCGCTGGCGATACACCGTGGTCCTGGTGCACCACCACGGGAATCTGTGGGAACTCGCTCATCGCTGCATCCATCATGGCCTTGAGAAAGGGCCCTCCAGCGTACTTTCGCGCGCCGGCACTGGCCTGCATGATGACCGGCGAATCCGTCGCAGCGGCGGCCTCCATAATGGCGCGCGTCTGCTCGAGGTTGTTCACGTTGAACGCGGGCACTCCGTAACTGTGCTCGGCCGCGTGATCAAGTAACTGACGCAGGCTGATTAAAGCCATATCTGCTCTCCCTTGGTAAATACCGTTAACTACATACAGTTAAATACAGTTCAGCACGCATTCACGCGCATTCGTACCTATTCGTACCGGTTCACCACGAATAACTATCAGTGGCCGCCATCAAGCTATGTGCAGCACCAGATCGCTGTATTCAGCGTGCTGTTAGTCATCCTGGATCATTTATTTGCCGCACGCTCTTCGAGTATCGTGACGGCAGGCAGCGGCTTGCCCTCGACATATTCGAGAAATGCTCCACCGCCTGTGGATATATAAGAAACCTTATCGGCAATGCCAAACTTGTCAATTGCGGCCAATGTGTCCCCACCACCGGCTAAGGAAAAACCCGCACTGTCGGCAATCGACTGAGCCAGAGCTTCAGTCCCGGCGGCGAAGGATGCAAACTCGAAAACACCCAGCGGCCCATTCCAAAGAATAGTGCCAGCATCGGCGAGCAGTGTCGCGATCGCTTCGGCTGATTCGGGACCTATGTCAAGAATTAACTCATCGTCACCGACATCCTCAACTCGGCGAATGGACGCAGGCGCGTCTTCAGCAAACGCGGTCGCGGTAACAACATCGGTCGGCAGCGGAATATGAGTTTTCGCGGCAATGCGCCGGGCCTCATCCAGTAACTCGTGCTCACACAGGGACTTGCCGACCGGATAACCAGCACTTGCAAGAAAGGTGTTGGCTATCCCCCCACCTACGATGAGCTGGTCAACTTTGTCGGACAGCGCGTCGAGTACGGCCAGCTTGGTAGATACCTTCGAGCCGCCAACTATAGCTATCATCGGTCTTTTAGGGTTTGCGAGTGCTCGCTTCAACGCCTCAAGCTCGCCAGCTAGCAAAGGGCCGGCACAGGCCTCGGGGGCAAAACGGGCCACCCCGTGCGTCGAGGCCTGCGCGCGGTGCGCAGTGCCAAACGCATCCATCACGAAGACATCGCACAAAGCGGCATAGTCCCGGGCGAGATCCTCATCATTGTTCTTCTCGCCGGGGTTAAAGCGCACGTTTTCTAATAGTACGACCTCGCCGGACTGCAGGCTGAGCTCGCTGCGCCAGTCGGTAATGAGCCGCACCGATTGCCCGAGGAGCCCGCCCAGGTGCTCGGCCACGGGAGCGAGCGAATACTGCGCATCGAACTCGCCCTCTACCGGGCGCCCAAGATGGGACATAAGAATTACCCTGGCGCCCGCATCAACCGCAGCGCGGATACTCGGCAAAGCGGCGCGAATGCGCGCGTCCGAAGTCACTACCCCAGCCTTTACTGGCACGTTGAGGTCCTCGCGAATCAGCACGCGGCGGTCCGCCAGTTCCAGCTCTTGCATACGTCGTACGGCTAGACTCATGTGCAACATCCCCCTAAATACAATTCCGGTCGGCTCAGATTTTGCCGCGAGCGGCCAACTGCGACCAATAACAGGCTACATCGAGCATGCGATTCGCATAGCCCCATTCATTGTCAAACCAGGTCAATACTTTAACCAGGCGCTGACCGCTCACCCGGGTCTGACAGGCATCAATAATGCTGGAGCGGCTATCGCCGTTAAAGTCGCAGGACGCCAATGGCTCATCGGTGTAGCCTAGTACGCCGTTGAAGCGCCGCGCAGCCGCATCAAAGAGTGCGGCATTAACTTCCGCCTCGGATACATCACACGCGACCTGCACGGTCAAATCCATGGCGGAAACATTTAGCGTTGGCACACGCAGAGCCTGCGCCGTAAAACGCCCCGCCAGCGCGGGCAATATGCGCTCAATCCCGCGCGCCAGCCCGGTATCCACAGGGATAATCGACTGCCCCGCCGCTCGAGTCTTGCGCAGATCCGTATCGTGATACGCATCCAGCACCGGCTGGTCGTTCATGGCGGAGTGGATCGTTGTAATAGTCCCGTACTCGATGCCGAAGGCGTCATCGAGTGCGGCTATAAGCGGCACAATCCCGTTGGTCGTGCATGACGCGGCAGAGACTACCGTGTGCTCAGCGCGCAAACTCTGCTGATTGATGCCGAAGACAATAGTGGCATCCACATCGGCCTGCGCGGGCTGTGAGAACAGCACTTTCTGCGCGCCCGAGCGAAGATGCCCCTCAGCCGTCGCTCGGTCGGAGTACGCGCCAGAGCACTCCAGCACCAGCTCTACCCCAGAATCACGCCAGTTGAGCGCAGCGATGTCAGGCTCACGCAAAAGGTACTTGTCGTGGCCGTCGATGCGCAGATTTCCTCCACGTAGCTCAACAGCGACGGGAAATCGGCCGTGGGTAGAGTCGTAACGAGTCAGGTGTGCCACGGTGGCGGCATCTGCGAGCTCATTGATCGCAACGACCTCCAGACTGTCGCGATGCGGACTTGCATGCAGCGCACGCAGGATGGTGCGGCCAATCCGCCCATAGCCGTTAATGCCGATCTTGAGCATGGCCGCTAGGGGGCTTCCAGCAATTCTTCGACCGTCGCGGCAACATTTTCGACCGTAAACCCAAATTCCTCGAACAGCTGGGCCGCCGGGCCGGATTCACCGAAACTCTGCATGCCCACGATGCGCCCATCGAGACCGACATATTTGTACCAAAAGTCTCTATGCGCCGCCTCGACCGCAACCCGAGCAAGGCAGTCACTGGGCAAAACTGACTCGCGATACGCCGCATCCTGCGCCTCAAAAGCCTCCGGGCAGGGCATGGATACAACACGAACAGCGCGCTCTGACAGCTGCTGCGCGGCCTGCATTACCAAGCCAACCTCGGACCCGGTAGCGATGAGAATGGCGTCGGGAGTGCCTTCGCAATCGCTCAGCACATAGGCGCCGCGAGCGATGTTGGAGAGCTGGTCGCTGTCGCGCGCCTGGTGCGGCAAACTCTGACGGGAAAAAACCAGCGCCGACGGTCCGTCGCGGCGCTCAAGCGCCGCCTTCCAGGAGACCGCAGACTCCACCGCATCACAGGGTCGCCAGGTCTGCAGGCCGGGCGTCGCTCGCAGCGCGGTGAGCTGCTCTACCGGCTGATGGGTAGGGCCATCCTCACCCAGTCCGATCGAGTCATGGGTGTATACAAAGATCGTGCGCTGACGCATCAGCGCCGCCATGCGCACTGCGTTGCGCGCATATTCCATGAAAATCAGGAAGGTTCCACCGTAGGGAATAAAGCCACGATGCAGGGCAATGCCGTTCATAATGGCGGACATACCAAATTCCCGCACACCGTAGTAAATGTAGTTGCCGGCGGCGTCATCCGCCCGCAGACCCTCGGACCCCGACCAGAGCGTCAGGTTTGAACCGGCGAGGTCCGCAGACCCACCAAGCAACTCAGGAAGCAGGGGCCCAAAGGCATTGAGTGTGTTTTGTGAGGCCTTGCGCGAGGCAATAGACTGCCCCTCTTCCTGGCACCGTTCGATATAGGCCTGCGCCTGCGCGCCAAAATCAGCGGGAAGCTCACCCGCGAGGCGGCGGCTTAGCTCTGCTGCCAGCGCGGGGTACGCGGTCTGATACTGCTCCATACGTGCTTGCCATGCCGCCTCGGCCTGCATGCCGCGCGCTGAAGCATCCCAGCCCGCGTAGATATCGTCGGGCACTACGAAGGCCCCGTGTGGCCAAGAAAGCGCCTCGCGGGTCGCTGCAATTTCTTCGGCGCCGAGCGGCGCACCGTGTGTCGCGGCGGTACCCTGTTTGTTCGGTGCGCCTTTACCGATGACGGTCCGACAGCAAATTAGCGTCGGCCGCTGTGTATCTGCGCGCGCCTTGTCAGTCGCCAGGCGAATTGCGTCGGCATCGTGTCCATCCACGGCCGCTATGACCTGCCACCCGTAGGCCTCAAAACGCTTTGGCGTGTCGTCGCTGAACCAGGCGCCTACCTCCCCATCAATGGAAATGCCATTGTCATCGTAATAAACGATCAGCTTGCCAAGCCCAAGGGTTCCGGCCAGGGAACAAACTTCGTGGGATATACCCTCCATCAAGCAACCATCACCTGCAAACGTGTAGGTAAAATGGTCGATTATGCCGTGACCTTTGCGGTTAAACTGCGCTGCCAGCGCTTTTTCTGCGATCGCCATGCCCACCGCGTTGCTAATACCTTGCCCCAGTGGGCCGGTGGTGGTTTCGATGCCCGGCGCATACCCGTACTCCGGGTGCCCCGGCGTCTTGCTGTGCAACTGACGAAAGTTCTTCAGCTCAGCCATGGGCAGCGCATAGCCACTGAGATGCAGTAAAGCGTAGATCAACATCGAGCCGTGGCCATTGGAAAGCACAAACCGATCCCGGTTTGGCCAATCGGGATTCTTTGGATTGTGCGAGAGGTAATCGTTCCACAGTACCTCGGCAATATCTGCCATTCCCATCGGGGCGCCCGGATGACCGGAGTTGGCTTGCTGCACGGCATCCATCGCGAGGGCGCGGATCGCATTGGCTAAATCGTTTCGGCTGGGCATGCTGCTTCCTGAGGGGCCTGCGGATGGGGCGCGCATTGTCGCGTAAGCGCTGGCTGGCGTAAATGCTCATGTCTGTCCGCCGCGAAAAAAGAAAGTACTGCAACTTTCCAAAATATTGACGCTATTACAGGTATGAACAGTCCCGCCCACGCGCAAACAACGCTCGCATGCCCTGCGCCCATGATGCTGGGAAAAATTGTCGAAAAATCTATATCGAAATATATTGATATAGAAGATTATGCTGCTACAATCCACGCCCCTATGACCACCTACGTGCAAACTTTAGCCGCAGAAACTCGTCCCGTCGGTGACGAGGCACTACTCGCGATGCTCTGTAAAGCCGCGGCCGATCAACTGCGCCTGCGCATCCTGCGCCTGCTGAGCAGGGACGCCATGGACGTATCAGAGCTGTGCGAAGTGCTGGATGTCAGGCAGCCCGCGCTCAGCCATCATCTCAAGCTGATGAGCAACGCCGGCCTGCTCTCGACGCAGCGCGATGGCAACCACATTTTTTACCGGCGCAGCGAAATCACAGGCAACGACCGACTGAGTGGATTCCAGCAGGCCCTGTTTCAAGCAGCAGATAGCCTGAGCCTGAATGAAGATGCGCTGGCAAAGTCCGCGGCGTTACAGCGCAAGCGCGAACAAAAATCCCTCGATTTTTTTCGCCTGAACGCCGGGCGCTTTCGCGAGCAGCAGGATCTCATTGCGGCACCTGAACGCTACATGGCGACGGTCAACACTGTGCTTGAGTCACTGCCCCTGTCATCAAAAAAGTTGGCGCTGGAGGTCGGTCCTGGAGAGGGTTGGCTGCTGCCACGCCTGGCGGAAAATTTCTCCAGGGTCATTGCGCTGGACAACGCCCCGGCGATGCTCGAAGCCGCCCGCGTCCATGTCAGCACCACAGATAGGAATAACGTCGAGTTTCTCAACGGCGACACCAGCCATGCCAGCCTGCAGGGACTGGAGGCAGACCTCGTAGTGATGAATATGGTCTTACATCACACACCTGACCCGGCGCGCACACTCAAGGAAGCGGTAGCGTCTCTTGCACCAACGGGCCTGCTGCTTCTGACTGAACTGTGCGAACACACCCAGGGCTGGACGCGAGAAAACTGTGGTGACATCTGGCTGGGTTTCACGCCCCAGCAGATCGAGGCGTGGACGGGTAGTGCTGGCCTGAAAGAAATCTCAAGCAGCTATCTGGGCCAGCGCAATGGCTTCAAATTACAGGTTCGCCTTTTTGGCGCACCGGCACATATTGTTTTCAGCGTACAAGGATAAGTAATGAGCGACTACAGCGTTTTCACCTCGGAATCGGTGTCCGAGGGCCATCCGGACAAGATGGCAGATCAGATTTCTGATGCCGTACTGGACCACATCCTCAAAGACGACAGAGAAGCTCGCGTCGCCGTGGAGACCATGGTCAAAACGGGCATGGTTGTTCTCGCCGGCGAAGTCACAACCAGCACTTATGTGGACCTCGAAGCCATCGTTCGTGACGTTGTCTCAGACATTGGCTATACCAGTTCAGACGTGGGCTTCGACGGCGCATCCTGCGCCGTGCTCAACGCGATAGGCAAGCAGTCACACGACATTGCCATGGGCGTGGACGAGGGTGACGACAAAGAGCAGGGCGCCGGCGACCAGGGGCTTATGTTTGGCTACGCGAGCAACGAAACCGATGTGCTGATGCCAGCACCCATTTATTACTCCCACCGCCTGGTAGAACGGCAGGCCAGGCTGCGCAAGGACGGAACTCTCCCCTGGCTCCGACCCGACGCCAAAAGTCAGGTGACGCTGCGCTATGAGGACGGCAAACCCGTCGCTATAGACGCGGTTGTGCTCTCCACGCAGCACGATGCGGGTGTATCGCAGCAAGACATTCAGGCCGCCGTGCTGGAACACATCATTCGTCCCGTGCTTCCCGCCGAATGGTTACACGCGGATACGCGCTACCACATCAACCCGACGGGGCAGTTCATTATCGGCGGCCCGGTCGGTGACTGCGGACTTACCGGACGCAAAATTATTGTCGACACTTACGGCGGCATGGCCCGTCATGGCGGCGGCGCTTTCTCCGGTAAGGACCCCTCCAAGGTTGACCGCTCGGCGGCCTACGCGGGCCGCTATGTCGCTAAGAACATCGTGGCGGCTGGCCTTGCCCAGCGCTGTGAAATACAGATTTCGTACGCGATTGGCGTCGCCGAGCCAACGTCTATTTCTGTAAACACCTTTGGTACTGGCGTCGTCGAGGACAGCAAAATTTCGTCACTGGTTCGCGAGCACTTTGATCTGCGACCCAAGGGGCTGATCGAGATGCTCGACCTGAAACGCCCGATTTATCGCCAGACCGCAGCCTACGGACATTTTGGCCGAGAAGAACCTGACTTTACCTGGGAAAAAACTGATAAGGCTGATGCTCTGAAAGCGTCGGTGTAACACATGAATCGAGCACGACCTGTAGAAGCTGCGCGCACTCTTGCGCCCTGCAATTCTTACACGTTGGAAATAGCACTGCGCGAGGTAAAGGTCGACAGAGACCGTCCCTTGACGGAACTAATCTGACTGACACCAATTACGTCCAAATTATTTTATTTAGAAATGGAGCACCACATGAGCAGCGTAACTAAACTAGATACCACCCCTGACTACCGCGTCGCTGACATCAGCCTGGCTGAATGGGGCCGCCGTGAACTCGAAATCGCCGAAGGTGAAATGCCTGCGCTGATGGCTATGCGTGAACAGTACGGTGAGAAAAAGCCACTCACCGGTGCCAAGATTCTTGGCTGTATTCACATGACCATCCAAACGGGCGTGCTGATTGAGACCCTCGTCGAGTTGGGCGCAGAGGTGCGCTGGTCCTCCTGCAACATCTTTTCTACACAGGATCACGCCGCAGCCGCGATCGCTGCAGCTGGCGTACCCGTCTTCGCCTGGAAAGGCGAGACAGAAGAGGAGTACGAATGGTGCATCGAGCAGACCATCCTCAAAGATGGCCAGCCCTGGGACGCCAACATGGTGCTCGACGATGGCGGCGATCTTACCTCCATGCTGCACACCGGCTATCCCGATATGCTGAACAAGATCCACGGCGTGACGGAAGAAACCACCACCGGTGTGCACCGTCTGTACGAGATGCTCGAAGAAGGCACGCTCAAAATCCCGGCGGTCAATGTGAACGACTCGGTCACCAAGTCAAAGAACGACAACAAGTACGGCTGCCGGCACAGCCTGAACGATGCCATCAAGCGTGCCACAGACCACCTGATGTCAGGCAAACGCGCCTTGGTCATTGGCTATGGCGACGTAGGCAAAGGCTCAGCGCAATCACTCCGTCAGGAAGGCATGATCGTGCGGGTAACCGAAGTTGACCCTATCTGCGCCATGCAAGCCTGTATGGATGGCTTCGAAGTAGTGTCGCCGTTTATCGACGGTATCGATGATGGCAGTGAAGACTGTATCGACCGCGATCTGTTGCAGCGTACAGACATGCTGGTCACCACAACCGGCAACTACAACGTGTGTAACTCGCGCATGCTGAGCGCGCTCAAGAGCGCAGCGCTGGTGTGCAACATTGGTCACTTCGATAACGAGATTGATACGGCCTTCATGCGTCGCGAGTGGCAGTGGGAAGAAATCAAGCCACAGGTTCACAAAATCTACCGTAACCAGGCCGAGAACGATCACCTGATTCTGCTTTCTGAGGGACGTCTGGTAAACCTGGGTAACGCCACAGGACACCCTTCACGCATTATGGATGGCTCCTTCGCCAACCAGGTGCTGGCGCAAATCTATCTTTACGAGCGTCGTTTCGCCGATCTCGAAGAGAACATGAAGGCAGCGTCACTCAAGGTCGAGGTACTTCCCAAGAAGCTGGACGAAGAAGTCGCGGCGCATATGGTCGCGGGCTTTGGTGGTGTAATCACCCAGCTGTCAACGGAGCAAGCTGACTACATCAAGGTACCGGTAGAAGGTCCTTTCAAGGCCGACAGCTACAAGTACTGAGATCAGCATGACGCAAAAAGCCACCATCAGCTTCGAATACTTTCCTCCCAAATCGGAGCAGGGAAGAGAAAAGCTGTTAAACACCACGACGCCCGCATTGCGGGCGCTCAATCCGGGCTACTTCTCGGTGACCTACGGTGCCGGTGGCTCGACGCGTGACAATACTCGCGAGATAGTGCTCGCTCTTCGCGAAGAGGGATTGGATGTTGCACCCCATCTGAGTTTTGGTCTGGACGACGAGGAGGTAATTGTCGCCTTACTGTCCAGCTATCAACAGGCGGGCATTCGGCGGCTGGTTGCGCTTCGCGGGGACCTTCCTTCGGGATCCGGGTCTGGAGCCCGGCTTGTGTATGCCAACGAACTGGTCGCGTTTGTACGCAAGCACACGGGCGATCATTTCCACATTGAAGTTGCCGCCTATCCGGAGATACATCCACAGGCGGAGAGCTACAGCACTGACGTCACTTTTCTGAAAAGCAAGTTCGACGCAGGCGCGAACAGTGCCATTACGCAATACTTTTACAACATCGAAGCGTACTTCTACTTCATGGATCAGTGCGCGGCAGCAGGCATCGACAAACCGATTTATGCAGGCGTCATGCCCATTACCAATTACGCGAACCTCGCGCGCTTTTCTCGCATCTGTGGTGCGGAAATACCACGCTGGATCTGCAAGCGGCTCGAGGGTTACGCCGATGATCGCGAGAGCATTAACAAATTCGGTATCGAGGTGGTTACCCAACTATGTGAGACACTGATTGAAAATGGCGCTCCCGGGATCCACTTCTACACCATGAATCAATCTCAACCCACACTACAAATCTGCACCAACCTGGGTCTTTGACTCGAGGCGCCATGCACAGGCCGCGCTTTTACACCACCGCGTCACTTCGTAACGGGCAGCAGCTAACGCTCGATCGTGAGGTTTCCCGGCACATCGCCAAAGCCCTGCGCATGCGTGCAGGCGATACGCTCTATCTTTTCGATGGCAGCGGCATCGAGTCGACAGCGTCAATCACCGCCGTGGAACGCAACCAGGTTGTCGTGGATGTCGGTGAAACCGTATTCGTAGATCGTGAATCACCTCTGGCGATTACCCTCGCCGTTGCGCTGTCGCGCGGTGACCGCATGGATACCATCATGCAAAAAGCCACCGAGCTGGGCGTCACCGCTATCTGGCCCTTCACGAGCGAGCGCACCGGCGTGCGTCTTGAGGGCGATCGTTTGAAGAAAAAGGAAGAGCACTGGCGTCGCATCACTATCAGTGCCTGCGAACAGTGTGGTCGCAATCGCGTTCCCAAGATCAGTCCCACAAGCAGCTACGAGCAACTGCTGGAAGCCGCAAAGATTAGCGAGTCATCACTGCGCCTGCTGCTGCATCCAGAGGGCAAAGCCAAACCACTCCCAGAGCGCTGTGAGTCGCTGTTACTAATGGTAGGCCCCGAGGGTGGCTTCACCGATGGCGAGGTAGTCGCTGCCACCTATGCGGACTTCAAGCCATTCCTGCTGGGCCCACGCATTCTGCGAGCAGAAACCGCACCACTAACAGCTATCGCAGTTGCCCAGTCCGAGTGGGGCGATCTCACGATCTAGTGCTCAGCGTGGATTGCTCAGCAACCCCTTGCTAGCTAGCCGGGCATTTCGTAGTGTGCCGCTTTACTTATCGGAGTATGTGCATGACCGTCAAGCTTGGGGTAGTAATGGACCCTATCGCCGCCATCAACTACAAGAAAGATAGCAGTATGGCTATGCTCTGGGCGGCGGCAGATCGCGGCTGGTCGCTGTACTACATGGAACCCGGTGACTTAGCGCTCGAGCAGGGTGCACCAGTGGCGCGCATGGCGGCGCTCAGGGTGTTTCGTGATTCCGAGAAATGGTTTGAATTGGACGAAGCACAGTACCGTCCACTGACAGATCTGGACGTAGTGCTCATGCGACGCGATCCGCCCTTCGACAATGAGTACATTTACGCCACCTATATCCTGGAGGCGGCGGAACGTGAGGGTACCTTGATAGTGAATCGTTGCCAGTCGCTGCGGGATTGCAATGAGAAGGTTTTTGCCACGCAGTTTCCAGACTGCTGTCCACCAGTGCTGGTCAGCCGGGACAGCGCTCAGCTGAAAGCCTTCCACGCGCAGCATGGCGATGTGATCTTCAAACCTCTCGATGGAATGGGTGGCGCATCCATATTCCGGGTGCGCGAGGATGACCCTAACCTCAATGTGATACTCGAAACGCTCACCGAATTTGGGCGCCAGACGATTATGGCGCAGCGCTACCTTCCGGAAATTCGCGATGGCGATAAACGGATTCTCATGATCGACGGAGAAGCGGTTCCCTATTGCCTGGCGAGACTGCCATCCCAGGGCGAAACGCGCGGAAACCTCGCTGCCGGTGGTACAGGCCGTGCACAGCCACTATCCGATCGAGATCGCTGGATTGCAGCACAAGTGGGCCCCGCCCTGCGTGAAAAAGGCCTGTATTTTGTTGGTCTGGATGTCATCGGTGACTATCTCACTGAAATCAACGTAACCAGCCCAACCTGCATACGCGAAATCGATGCGGCTTACGACACAGATATCGCCGGCCGGTTGATGACCACAATTGAGAAACGTCTGAGAACAAGTCATTAGACATGACCAGCACGGTCATCCAGGGAAACGACCGGCTGATGCTTGCGATGCTCATTGCGGCCACCCTGCATGTGCTGGTTATTTTCGCTATCAGCTTCGATAGCTCGCGCATGCAGCGCCCGCAATATCAGGTCGAGGTGACGCTGGTGCAGACACCGGATCGACGACCAAATGCAGCCCAGCATATCGCCCAGGCTAATCAGTCAGGTAGCGGAGAACAGGCCCAGCGCGAATCGTCAGCCGGACAACAAAGTCTTATCCCCGCGCCGCCACAACCGTCCGCACAAGCACGCAAAACGGCCGATAGTGGTAAGGAACGGCTCGCTGCGCCGGTGGTGAGCAGCCTAGAATCAAATCGCAAAGTGGTCGATCGGCGAGGTATGCAAGAGACCCTTGAAGACATGCCAGAAGCCCAGCGAGAGCTAGCCAGACTGAATCAGGAACTTGCCCGACTGCAGGCCGATCTCGACGCGCAGCAGGAGCAATCATCGCAGCAACCGCGAGTACGCAGACTCACTGCGGTCTCGGCCCGCGCAGCGATCGACGCTGCTTACCTGGCTGACTGGCGCCGCCGTGTGGAAGCGGTGGGGAACCAGTACTACCCAGAGGCATCATTACGCTACGGCATTTACGGCAGTCTGGAAATGCTCGTCACCATCCGCAGCAGCGGCGCTCTGGAGGAAATCCGTATACTCACATCTTCTGGTTACGCGGTACTCGACGAAGCGGCTATTCGTATCGTGCGCCGCGCAGCGCCTTTTTCGCCGTTCCCCGACGAACTGGCGCAAACCACTGATAAGCTGGAGATCCTGCGCACATGGCAATTCGAAGAGAATCCGCTAAGCTCGAACTAGTTCCCGATAGAAATACCAACCAGCCACAAAAGGCACCGCCTGCATGCGGTCCCGCTAAACGATGATAGGAGACAAATTGAAGGCGGCCAGCAGCGACGGCCTTAAACACCATTTCCTGCTCGCCATGCCGAGAGTTGATTCCGGCTTGTTTCGCGGCAGCATCACCTATATCTGTGAACACGGCGAAGCCGGTGCGATGGGCCTGGTAATCAATCAGCCTATGGATTTACAGCTCTGTGAAATCTTCGATCACCTCGATATTGATATAGGAAGCATGTTGAAGAGCGACTTTGCCAGCAGCCCCGTGCTGGCTGGCGGCCCGGTACAGATTGATCACGGTTTTGTACTGCACCCGGACGAAGGTGACCGCTGGGACTCCTCTCTACGGATCAATAAGGACGTGCGGCTCACCACATCCCAGGACATTCTCAAGGCGATCGCCACAGGCAGTGGCCCGACAGATTATGTGATTACACTGGGTTACGCGGGCTGGTCTGCCGGGCAACTTGAAGCCGAGATAGCGGACAACAGTTGGCTGACTCTCCCGGCCGATGCCCAAATTCTCTTTAATACTCCGGTTGCGCAGCGACTCGAGGCCGCGGCAGCGACACTCGGGGTCGATATGAACCTGCTCACCGCGCAGGCAGGGCATGCCTGATTCGGCCGCCTCAGAATCCGCCGTCCGAGCTGTTTCAGCGCCAAAGCGCCTAATCGCATTCGACTACGGCTTGAAGCAGATCGGTGTCGCGGTAGGGAATGCCCTGCTCTCGACGACGCAGCCGCTGGCTATCTTGCGTGCCCGGGACGGGCAACCCAACTGGAGTGATGTCAGCGACCTATGCAGCGAATGGAAGCCGGATCTGCTATTGGTTGGCGATCCGTTGAACATGGATGGCAGCGTCAGTGAACTTGCGCAGCGTGCTCGGAAATTCGCGCGTCGACTCGAGGGGCGCCTGGGTCTATCGGTTGAAATGGTCGATGAGAGACTCAGTAGTTTTGATGTAAAGCAGCGACAACGCGAACTTGGTCACAGCGGTAACTACAACAGACAACCGGTGGACAGCCTGGCGGCAGAACTGATCTTGCAAGACTGGCTACATCAGCGCTGAATTGCTCACCTCCGCCGGGACGTGGCCTCTACTTGCAAATCGCTAGTAGCGACGTAACTGCCACGACGCTTGTCATGCATCTTGATGCCGAGACGTACATCGTTAGCAGAATCTGCGCAGCGAATCGCCTCTTCTGCAGTAATCTCGCCTTCGCGATAACGCGCCAACAAAGACTGGTCAAGGGTTTGCATGCCGAGCTCTGTGGACTTGGACATAACGTCCTTGATCAGATGCACGTTGCCGGCCCGGATGTAGTCGGATACCAGCGGTGAATTCAAAAGAACTTCCAACACCGGAACCCGCCCCTCACCGTTGGCCCGGGGCAACAGCTGCTGGGCAATCATAGCGTGCAGATTCAGCGACAAGTCCATGAGCACCTGCGCATGCCGATCAGACGGGAAGAAGCTCAGTATGCGATCGATGGCCTGGTTGGCATTGTTGGCGTGCAAGGTGCAAAGACACAGATGCCCGGTCTCAGCAAAAGTCAGTGCATGCGCCATGGTTTCTTTGGAGCGAACCTCACCGATGAGTATGACGTCTGGGGCCTGACGCAATGCGTTTTGCAGACCTATTTCAAAGGTTTCCGTATCCAGCCCAACTTCGCGTTGGGTCACCAGGCAGCCAGCGTGATCATGCACGAACTCGATCGGGTCTTCGATGGAAAGAATATGTCCCCGACTGTTGCGATTGCGATGATCGACCATCGCCGCGAGCGAGCTTGATTTGCCGGTTCCAGTGCCTCCAACAAAAATGATCAGTCCGCGTTTGGCCATAGCCAAGTCGGCGACAATCGGCGGCAGGCCCAGCTCTCCAAAGCGTGGAATGTCCGTGCGTATACGTCGCAACACCAAGCCACAATGCCCTCGCTGCATAAAAGCACTGGCGCGAAAGCGCCCCCAGTCTTCAGAAAAAATTGCGTAGTTGCACTCTTGGTATCGCAAAAAATCCGTTTGCTGTGTTGGCGTCATGGTATCCAGAACCAGGGATCTGGCCTGAGCTTCGCTCAGACTGTCCCGCCCAATCGCATGTATTTCGCCATCGACTTTTATGGACGGTGCGGCGCGAGCAGTTACAAAGCCGTCGGAAGCGCCTGATTCGACGATTTTTTGTAGCAATTCATCAACAGTCATCTGCTGTCCTCTGAATGATCGACGCCGCAAACCGCATGCATCGTATGGTCGACAGCAGTGCGTAGCTCAAACATCGAACAGTCACCCATCCTGTACGTCAAAAGTTCTCAGGCATACGTGCTTTCTCACGTGCTGAGTCCCGGGTCACGGTGCGTTTGGCGACCAGCTCTTTCAGGCACTGATCCATAGTTTGCATACCCGTCGCCTGACCGGTCTGAATCGCCGAGTACATCTGCGCCACTTTGTCCTCACGGATCAGGTTTCGAATCGCCGAGGTAGCACGCATTATCTCGTGCGCTGCGACCCGGCCACCGGTAGCGCGTTTAAGCAGGGTTTGTGAGACCACTGCCTGCAGTGATTCCGAGAGCATGGATCTGACCATAGACTTTTCCGCCGCGGGGAATACATCAATCACGCGGTCGATGGTTTTAGCGGCCGAGGTCGTGTGCAGCGTTCCAAACACCAGGTGTCCGGTTTCCGCAGCAGTCAGCGCCAGGCGAATCGTTTCGAGGTCCCGCATTTCCCCCACCAGAATAATATCCGGATCCTCGCGCAGCGCGCTGCGCAGCGCCTCCGCAAAACCGAGCGTGTCGCGGTGTACCTCGCGCTGATTGACCAGGCACTTTTTACTCTCGTGCACGAATTCGATAGGGTCTTCAATGGTGAGAATGTGCTCGTACTTATGATCGTTAATAAAATCGATCATGGCGGCGAGCGTAGTTGACTTGCCGGAGCCGGTTGGGCCCGTCACCAGGACTAAGCCCCGGGGCATCATGCTGATATCGCGAAATACCTGGCCCATGCCCAGATCTTCCATGCTCAACACCTTCGAGGGAATGGTTCGAAACACGCCTCCAGCACCACGATTCTGATTAAAGGCGTTGACACGAAAGCGTGCGACACCGGGCACCTCAAAAGAAAAGTCAGTCTCCAGGAACTCTTCAAAATCCTTGCGCTGCTTGTCGTTCATGATGTCGTAGATCAGATCGTGAACCTGCTTGTGTTCAAGCGGCGGCAGGTTAATTCGACGGACATCGCCATCGACGCGAATCATGGGGGGAAGACCGGCAGAAAGGTGTAGGTCTGAAGCACCCTGTTTGGCACTAAAAGCCAACAGTTCTGTGATGTCCATAAGTTGCCTGTTCCTTGTTCAATCGGCGGCGCAGCTTCCGTATGCCAGGCTGGCCTACTTTGGCTAACGTATATCAACAGCCTAGTGCAGCTGTGGTTCCCGGGCGGCCATAATCAGGCAAGCATACTGCACGACTACTCCGTATGACCGTGCTGCATCACCACAACAGGTAGCGACTGCAGCAATAATTTCTAAAGCAGCGTCGCAAAACGCATCGCGATGTTTGCCTCGCTTGGTTAAGATACACGCATGCCAGAAGATCTTATTGCCACCAATATATCAAAGGTGTTGGAACAGGTAAGCACCGCCGCAAAAAAATACGCGCGCGAACTGAACGACATTCAGATTATGGCGGTAAGCAAAACCCGCTCCGCAGACGCGGTGCTCGCCGCTGCAGCTGCGGGGCTCACGCATTTTGGTGAGAATTATCTGCAGGAGGCGCTGGACAAGATCGAGGCCTTGCAGACACACAATCTGACTTGGCACTTTATTGGTCCAATCCAGTCCAACAAGACACGCGCCCTCGCAGAGCAGTTCGACTGGGTTCACAGTGTGGACAGGGCGAAAATACTACGCCGGCTCAGCGATCAGCGCCCGGCCCAAAAGGTCCCTCTCAATATTTGCCTGCAAGTGAATATTTCTGGCGAATTGAGCAAATCCGGTGTCTCGCCCGAGAAACTGGGAGAACTCCTCTCTCTCGCCGCAAGTTTACCCGGGCTAAAACTGCGTGGGCTTATGGCCATTCCAGCCCCGAGCGCGAATTTTGACGTGCAAAAAACGGCCTGCGATGCGCTTGCGGAATTGTTTCACCGCTCGCGATTGGCACACCCGGACATGGATACGCTTTCTTTGGGCATGTCTGCCGATATGGAGGCCGCTATCGCATCGGGCAGCACTATGCTGCGAATTGGGACGGCAATATTTGGACCGCGGCAAAGATGAAGCACTTGTCTGGGCCACGTATACTGTCGCGCCTGGATTTGGCAAGCTCGAGAGCAGATTCTTGAAACCATTCGTTACAGCTTTTATCGGTGCCGGCAATCTGGCCAGCAGTGTTATCCACGGCCTGCTCGCTGATGGCTTTGACGCGCAGAGCATTCGCGCCGCCGACCCCAGTGAGGACACGCTGGAGCGCCTACGGCCATTGGCTCTCGGTGCTGTTGATAACGACAACCGGGTGATAGCACAGGCGGCCGATGTCGTTGTACTTGCGGTCAAACCGCAGCGTATGCAAGAGGTCTGCGAACAGCTGGCTCCCGCGCTGCATTCAGGCCAGGCTATCGTCTCGGTTGCGGCCGGTGTCACCATCGACAGTCTGCACCGCTGGCTGGGCGAGGACATCACGATAATTCGCTGCATGCCCAACACCCCCGCGCTACTGGGTCTGGGAGCTACCGGCATCTATGCGGACAGCTCAGTAACACCCGCACATCGTGAACAGGTCGAGCGCATCATGCGCGCTGTGGGCGTGGCGCGCTGGGTAGACACGGAGTCGCTGTTGCATGCGGTCACGGCTATTTCGGGGTCCGGACCCGCGTATTTTTTCCAGTTTATGCAGGCCATGATCGAAGAGGGACAACGCATGGGTCTGGACGCGGAAAGCGCGCGTACACTATGCGCCCAGACCTGCATCGGAGCAGGGAGCATGCTGATGACGGGCGATGCGGATGCGGCGCAGCTGACACAGCGAGTATGTAGCCCCCGTGGTACCACGGAGCCTGCGGTAGCGGCCTTGAAACAACGCGGACTGGCCGCGACAGTGAGCCAGGCCATGCAGGATTGCCATGCGCGATCTATCGAGATGAGTAAGGAACTGTCCTGACCGGAAACCTATGAACGCTATCAATGAAATTTTGGTTTATCTGCTACAGACCGTGATTGGGCTGTATCTGCTCATCATGCTGATGCGCTTTGTTCTCCAGGTGTCTCTGGCCGATTTTTACAACCCGCTATCGCAGTTCCTGGTTCGTGCAACCAATCCGCTGGTACTGCCGGTGCGCCGACTCATACCCGCTCGTGGTCGGTTCGATCCGGCCTCTTTGATCATCGCCGTGTTGATTCAACTGGTGGGTATTGTTGCGCTATTAGCGCTCAACGGCATCTCGCTGACTGGCCTGCCCTCGGTGGGTCTGCTTCTCGCCTGGTCGGTCATTGGGGCGGCTGCCCTGCTGGTTCAAATTTATTTTTTTGCCTTGCTGGGTACGATCATCCTGAGCTGGGTTGCTCCAGGCAGCTCCAATCCCGCTGCGCTGCTTATGTACCAGATTACCGAGCCGCTTATGGCGCCGTTTCGCCGCATGCTTCCGTCCATGGGAGGCTTGGACTTATCACCGATACTGGTGTTTGTCCTGATTAAAATCGTCGAGATCACGCTGCGGAATCTGGCGGGTGGGCTGGGACTGCATCCAGCACTTGTGATGGGTATCTGAGCGGCGGACTATGCTCCATGGATACAGATTCAGTTGGCCTAGTTACTCCGCGCGTCGCGCATTTTACTAAACCACTAGCCTTTGCCAGTGGGCAGGTGCTGCCGACTTACGATCTGGTCTATGAGACCTACGGCACGCTCAATACCAGTGCGAGCAACGCGATTCTTGTCTGCCACGCGCTCTCAGGTCATCACCACGCTGCTGGTTATCACAGTGCCGACGAACGCAAACCGGGCTGGTGGGATGCCTGCATAGGACCGGGAAAACCCATCGATACGACACGTTTTTTTGTTGTGTCGCTGAACAACCTGGGAGGCTGTCACGGCTCCACCGGTCCGACGTCCATCAACCCCGAAAACGGTGATCCCTGGGGGCCAGAGTTTCCTCAACCGCAGGTCGATGACTGGGTACAGGCGCAAGCTAATCTCGCCGACCACCTGGGGATAGATTGCTGGGCCGCGGTCATTGGTGGCAGTCTGGGCGGCATGCAGGCCATGGCCTGGTCGCTACGCTACCCTGACCGCCTGCGGCACTGCGTGGTGATCGCCGCGGCACTGAAACTGAGCGCACAAAACATCGCCTTTAACGAGATCGCGCGAAGGGCCATCATCTCGGATCCGGAATTTGCAAACGGACACTATTTACGCGAGGGCAGCAGCCCAATGCAAGGTCTCGCGCTGGCGCGCATGGTTGGACATGTTACCTATCTGTCGGACGATGCTATGGCCAACCGCTTTGGTCGCGAACTACAAGAAAGAGGCCCCGCCACAGCGGAGGCCGGTACCCGTCAATTTCAGGTCGAAAGCTACCTCCGTTACCAGGGTGCGCAGTTCTCCAGCGTTTTCGATGCAAACACCTACCTGCTGATGACCCGGGCTCTGGATCAGTTCGATCTGGCCGCGGCGTACGACGATGATCCGGTAGCCGCGTTCCGAGAAACCAACTGCGGCTTTCTTGTGTTGTCGTTCTCCACCGACTGGCGCTTCTCGCCAGCACGCTCACGGGAAATAGTCGATGCGCTCCTCGCGTCGGAGCGCCCGGTAAGCTACGCGGAGATAATCGCTGACGAGGGTCACGACGCCTTTTTGCTGCCAGTGCCACGTTATCTGGCGGTGCTCGATGCCTACTTCAAACGGTTAGACGGCTGATGCGTCAGGACCTGACCCATATTTTGCGTTGGGTGAATTCCGGTGCACGCGTGCTCGATCTGGGCTGCGGCAGCGGCGAGTTTCTCGCCCAGCTTCGCGAACAGCGCAACGCCCGGGTGACCGGCATCGAAATCGACGCGCCGGCAATAACCGCGGCAATAGCGCGCGGTTTGGATATTCTTGAGCAAGATCTGGATAGCGGCCTGGCGAACTTCCCCGATCAGTCCTTCGATATGGTGGTTATGGCGCACGCGCTGCAGGCTGTGCATTACCCGGACCAGGTACTTGAGGAAATGCTGCGAATCGGTCGCGAATGCGTGGTGACCTTCCCCAACTTCGGCCACTGGCGCAGCCGACTGCATCTGGCGACGCGCGGCCGCATGCCCGTATCGCGCTTTATGCCATACAATTGGTACGACACGCCCAATATTCATTTTTGCACCGTGCGCGACTTCGAAACACTGTGCCGACAGCGCGGAATCCGCATCCTGCAACGCGACATGATTGGCGGCGAACAGGCGAGCACATCGCTTGCCCGGCGCTGGCCAAACCTCTTTGCCACAACCGCGATTTATCATATTAGCCGATGACTCATTCACCCCTACGTTTTCGCCGTCTCGCCTGCATTTTATGCACTTTGCTCACTGTTTCGGCCCTCAGTATACGCAGCGCCGAGGCACAGCAATCACAGCGCTTTGGCCCCTATGAACTTCACTACAGCGTGGTGAACACGACGTTTATAGAGCCCGAGGTGGCCGCGCAGTATGGTCTCGCCCGCGGTAAACGCCGAGCAATTGTCAATTATTCGCTGCGTGAACACCTCGAGGATGGCAGCACCGTAGCCCGCCCGATGCAGCTCGAGGGCCGGAGCTGGGATCTGACTCAGCAGCAGGTACGTTTTGATTTTATTGAAGTTCGCGAAGGGCCTGCGATCTACTACATCGGCGAGTTCAAATTCATTAATCGCGAGTGGCGCTACTTTGCCCTGGATTTTACTCCTGAGGGCTCAAAAGAGTCATTCAGCTTTCAATCCAAGCAACAGCTGTATATCAATGATTGAATCCCTGCCTACAATCATTCTCGGCATCGGCCTCCGTATCAGCGCTAGAATTACTGCGCAACACCCATGCTGATACCCCCGGGGGATCTGGTCGTGGCGACGGGCAATGCCGGTAAGCTGGCCGAGTTTCAGCGCCTGCTTGCCCCACTGCCGTTCAACTTACGCCGACAGTCTGAGTTTGATGTGATACCCGCGCAAGAAACCGGGCTCAGCTTTGTAGAGAACGCGATCCTCAAGGCGCGGGCAGCCACCCAGCAAACGGGTCTGCCCGCACTGGCCGATGATTCCGGGCTGGAAGTAGATGCCTTGCACGGTGCGCCGGGCGTTCGCTCGGCGCGTTACGCCGATAGCGGCCTGGATGAAGACAACAATAGCAAGTTGCTTGAGGCTTTGAAGAGCACCCCGGAGCAAACGCGCAGCGCGCGCTTTCACTGCGTGCTGGTAGTTCTGCGACATCCGGATGACCCAGTGCCGCTGATTGCCGCGGGGAGTTGGGAAGGACTAATTTTATCCGCACCTCGGGGTGACGCCGGCTTTGGTTACGACCCGCTGTTTTTTGTACCCAGTCACGGTGTGAGTGCCGCGGAGCTCGACCCGGCGCAAAAAAATGCGCTTAGCCATCGCGGTATCGCGGTGCGCAGATTGCTCGCTCAATTGCAGACCCACTGATTACACGCATCGCATGCCACAGCCGCCGCTGAGCCTGTACGTGCACCTGCCCTGGTGCGAGCGTAAGTGTCCCTACTGCGATTTCAATTCTCACGAGCGTACGGACCTGCCCGAGAACGCTTACGTCGAGCAGTTGCTGACCGACCTGCAACAGGAACTGGAGGGCGAACAGCGGCCTTTGGAGACTGTGTTTATCGGTGGCGGTACACCGAGCCTGTTCAGCGCCCATGCTATCGAAAAACTCATGTCGGGCATCCGCCAATATGGCGATTTGACCACCTCGGCTGAAATCACCATGGAGGCCAACCCGGGTAGCGTCGAGAGATCGCGGCTAGCTGCGTACGCGGCTTCAGGTATCAACCGGTTTTCTCTGGGTATCCAGAGCTTTAACAATGCCAGCCTGCAGGTGCTGGGCCGCGTGCACGATTGCGCTGACGCCTATGCGGCAATTGACGCGGCAAGAGAGTCAGGAGCCGACAGCTTTAACACGGACCTGATGCACGGATTGCCCTATCAGGACGTGCAGCAGGGTCTGGAGGATTTGCATGTCGCTATAGGCGCTGCAGCACCGCATTTGTCCTGGTATCAGCTGACCATCGAACCCAACACGCGCTTTTACAGCCATCCGCCGCGGCTACCGGTGGAGGATGTCTTGGCATCGTTGGAAGATGAAGGCGCGGCGCTGCTGCAAAACGCTGGTTTTGAGCGCTATGAAGTGTCAGCCTGGGCGCAGCCGGGTCATGCCTGTCAGCACAATATGAATTACTGGCGCTTTGGCGATTATCTGGCGATCGGCGCGGGGGCTCACGGCAAGACCACGGGCTCGGACGGTAACATCCTGCGTTATTCTAAACCTCGTCAGCCCGAAGACTATCTGGGTGATGCGGGGACCCGGCGATGCGCAGTTCGAGAACTCGATATCGGCGATCGTCGCGGCGAGTTCATGCTCAATGCCCTGCGCCTTACGGAGGGTTTTAGTCTTGGCCTGTTTGAAAATCGAACCGGCCTGAACCCAAGCACAGTCCGCGCAGAACTCGACACGCTGGTAGACGAGAAACTACTGCATTGCGAGGGTGAGCAGTACTTCGCAAGCGAACTTGGCCGGCGCTTCCTGGACACCGTAGTCGGACGTTTTTTTTAGCCAGGCCTCTGGCGATACGAATCCCTCGTAGGACATCCGTATCAAACACGCCCGTACAACAAATCCCAAACGCCGTGTCCGAGGCGCTGACCCCTGGCTTCAAACTTGGTCAGTGGCCGCTGTTTCGGACGCGGCGAATACATTCCGGCGCCCGCACAGTTTTCAAGCAACTCGCTGGCATCGACAACCTCAAGTATATGCTCAGCATAGGGCTGCCAGTCCGTGGCTAGATGGAGGACGCCTCCTGCAGCCAGTCGAGAAGAGAGCAGTTGCACAAATTCTGCTTGAATAAGGCGTCGCTTGTGATGACGTTTTTTGTGCCAGGGATCGGGAAAGAAAATCTGAATACGCTGCAGCGAACCTGGCTGTATGCAATTTTCCAAAACCTCAACGGCATCGTGGCAGATCACCCGGATGTTGCTTAGCTCCCGCGCGTAAACGCCGTGCAGCAAGCCTCCCACACCCGGTCGATGAACTTCCACGCCCAGATACTGGGCCTGCGGCTGTGCCTCCGCCATGTCCAGGAGAGACTGGCCCATGCCAAAGCCGATCTCCAGAACGCGCTCGCCGGCACCGCCAAACAGCTGGTCAAAATCCAAAAGTTCCGGGGTATATTCAATTCCCCAACGATCCCAGCCCTCTTCAAAACCGCGTTGCTGCGCCTGCGTCATACGGCCAGCGCGCAGCACAAAGCTACGAATACGTCGGGGATGGTTTGGTTTGTCCTGCGTATTGTTCTCGGTCATGCTCTAGCTGCTCGGCAGTTTCCAGCCGACGATCACGACGCAGGCCCACCCCACCAGGAAAGCAAGTCCGCCGATGGGCGTAATCGCGCCCAGCCATCGAACACCGGTAAAACTGAGTACATACAGACTTCCGCAAAAAATCAAAATTCCAAGCACGAAACAGACCGCACTGATCTTAAGCAGCAAGGAGCCCGGCATCTGAAGTAGGAATAGCGCCACAAACAGCAACGCTAGGCTGTGATAGAACTGATACTGCACCGCGGTTTCGAAGATGCCCAGCGCGTAGTCGTCAAGGCGATTGCGCAGTGCATGCGAACCAAAGGCACCGAACGCAACGCTGAGCAAGCCGCCCAGGGCGCCGAGAACGAGTGTTAGTTGTGCCATGGGGTAGAAGACTCGAGAGAAGTGAGCTCTAAGTGAGCTCTAAAAGACCGTGCAAGCGCTAGTCTCAAGCATTTTCTGCGGCCTCACGCACTCTCACGCACTCTCATGCAACCATTACCGCGCGAATTTTTTTCATCGCTGCCTGCTCGAGTTGACGTATACGCTCAGCTGAAACGCTGTATTCCGCTGCGAGCTCATGCAGTGTTGCTTTGTCGTCTGTCAGCCAGCGCCGCGAAAGAATATCCCGGCTACGCTCGTCAAGCTTGGCGATAGCCGCATGCAGTTGGCCCTGGCTATCAGAATGCCACTGCTTGTCCGCAACCACAGTAGCGGGGTCCACGGCACTGCCTTCGAGGTAGTGCTGCGGGGCCTGCCAGGCTTCGTCGTCGTCCACATCGCTCGGCGCATCAAAGGCTAGATCACGGCTGGAGAGGCGACCTTCCATGCGCTGCACTTCCTTGACGTCTACGCCGAGGTCATCGGCGACGGCCTGTGCTTCGTTGGCGCTCAGCCACGCAAGGCTTTTCTTTTTGCCGCGCAGGTTAAAAAATAGTTTGCGCTGGGCCTTGGTCGTCGCCACTTTGACGATACGCCAGTTGCGCAGGATAAATTCGTGAATCTCGGCCTTGATCCAGTGCACAGCAAAAGAGACCAGACGTACACCCCGAGTCGGGTCAAAGCGCTTCACCGCCTTCATCAAGCCTACGTTGCCCTCCTGAATCAGATCTGCTTCGGCAAGACCATAACCACTATAGCTGCGAGCAATGTGCACTACAAAACGCAGGTGAGACATCACCAACTCACGCGCCGCCTGCACGTCGTCATCATAAAATAGCTGCTCAGCGAGACTATGCTCACGCTCGGCAGTTAAAACAGGAATACTGCTAACGGCTTGCACGTAGGCCGACAGATTAGCGCCCGGCACCATCTGGTCAATCGCGAGCAGCTGCTTGCCTGAAGCTTCGCGCTCGGCGTTTGTGGCTGCCTTGGCTGAAGCCTTCATGGATGCTTTACGCTCCGCATAAGCCTGTGCTGCTGTATCGTTCACTGCTGTCATGTTTCCTGCCGCATGATTCGTTGTGTTTGTCTTTGTTTTAGCGTCGGTTATCACATGGTTCATCGTGTGGGTCATCGAAAAAGTCATGGCTCACTCCATATGGGGGGGCGAATATTAGCACTCTATGCATTAGAGTGCTAAACGCTTAAAAGTTCAATTTTTGTGCTGTTATTACGTTTGGTTATAAGCGGCGTTTTGAAAAAAACACGACCCAAGCGAGCAATTCATCGTGGTTCAATGGCACGCAGATGACGCGCAACGGCCAACCAGGCACCGATCAATCCCAGCACTGCCCCCAGTAACACCAGCTGCAGGCTATCGACCAGTCCCAGACCCGTGAGCGCAAAGTCGCTTTGATAGGAACTCGCCAGCGTCTTCACCGGGGGCGCGAGGAGCGCCGCTCCCATCGCCACGAGCAGCGCCGCAAAAACCCCGCCGCCGAGCCCAAACCACAGACCGGTGTAAAGCAGCGGTCGACGCACGAAAGGGTCCGAGCCGCCGACGAGTTTGACGATGATAATCTCTTCGCGGCGACTCTCAATCGCCAGACGAATGGTGTTGCCGAGGATCAGCACCACTGCCGATAAAAGCAGTACCGCCAACAATTGCACAGCGCGACGACCCAGACTCATCAGTGACTGCAAGCGCTGCAACCACAGCGTGTCCAGCAACACCTCCTGCACACTGGCGAGGCTGGCCAATTCGAGCTGCAATACCTCCAACTGCGCCGGCGTGGCCGCCTGCGGGCTTACCAGCAACAAATGCGGAAGCGGGTTTTGCACAAGACTATCGGTTATCTCCAGCATTCCGGAGCGCCGTGCAAACTCAGCCAGCGCATCGTCGCGATCCAGAAACACCACCTCGCGAACATCCTCTCGCTGCCGCAATTCAAGTGCGAGGGCGAGCGCTTCCTCGCGCGCAAACTCTTCATCCAGAAACAGTGACAACTGCGTCGGCGTATCGAGACGCTCACTCAGCGTGGTGACGTTGTCCAGTACAACCCAGAGACCGCTGGGCAGCGCAATCGCGATCCCTATAACCAGCCAGGTCATGCTGCTGGAGACCGGCGCTTGCAGTACCCTCGCGAGACTTTCTGCGGCCGACTGACTGTGATGGCGGCGCCAGGCGCTCCAGCGCTCTGTCAGCCGAATACGGCTGGGGCGAGCGTTGGCTGGACCAGCGGCACGCGCCGCCCGTTTAGACAGAGCCATGAGCTATACCTGCCGATACCAAGCGTCCGTCTCGCAACGTCAGAATGCGATGCCGCAATCGCGATATCAGTGCCAGGTCGTGGCTGGCAATTAAGACGGTTACGCCGACTCGGCTGAAATCCACAAACAGTTGCATGATTTCGGCTGAGAGCTCCGGATCCAGATTGCCCGTTGGCTCGTCGGCGAGAAGAATGGCAGGTCTGCGAACCACAGCCCGTGCGATACCCACACGTTGCTGCTCTCCGCCGGAAAGACTCAAGGGCATAGATTGGGCGCGATCGAGCAAGCCGACCTTATCCAGCGCTGCGTGCACGCGACGATCAATATCGCGATATTCGAAACCCGCAATGTGTAGAGGAAGAGCCACGTTGTCGAACACCGAGCGATCCATCAGCAATTTGTGATTCTGAAAGACTACCCCGATCGACTGGCGGTGCCGCGGGATACGCCCGCGCGCAAACTTGCCCAAATCGTTACCGTCAATGAGTACACGACCACGCGTCGGGCGCTCCATAAGCATTATCAAACGCAGTAAGGTGCTTTTTCCGGCACCGGAGTGACCCGTCAGAAATACCAGCTCTTCCTTTTCTATGTCGAAGCTGACTTCGCGCAGCGCGTCATGGCTATTTTCATAGCGTTTGCTGACGCGTTCGAAGTTAATCATGCGGTTCGCTCACCATTCAGTCGCGATCAAACAGCGCCTGGATAAAATCTGCTGCCACAAACGGCCGCAAGTCCTCAACGCCTTCACCCACGCCGATAAAGCGAATCGGCAGCTGCAGCCGTCGTGCAATGGCGAATATCACACCGCCTTTGGCGGTACCGTCCAGTTTAGTCAAGGTCACACCGCTCACACCCACGGCATCGCGAAACTGCTCGGCCTGCGTTAGCGCGTTCTGCCCGGTCCCGGAATCCAGCACCAGCATGACTTCATGCGGCGCATCGGGGTTCAGCTTGCGCATAACACGGACTACCTTGCTTAGCTCATCCATAAGATGACTCTGGTTGTGCAGTCGCCCCGCAGTGTCGGCGATCAGCACATCCACGTTGCGAGCGGTAGCAGCCTGCAGGGCGTCAAACACCACCGAGGCGCTATCTGCGCCGCTATGCTGCGCAACCACGGGGACGTTATTCCGCTCTCCCCAATGTTGCAATTGTTCGACAGCAGCGGCTCGAAACGTATCGCCCGCAGCCAGCATGACGGATCGCCCTTCATCCTGAAAACGTCGCGCAAGTTTGCCTATCGTCGTGGTTTTACCCACACCGTTTACACCCACCATTAAAATCACATACGGACCCTGAGCAGGCAGCGCCAACGGCTGTTCGCAGGGCTGCAAAATGGCCAGCAACTGCTCACGAAGTGCCTGCATGAGAGCCTGGGCATCGTCGAGCTCCTTTCGGGAAACCCTCTCAGTAAGCGACTCAATAATGTCTCCTGTTGCCTCGATCCCGACATCAGCCATTAATAATTGGGATTCGAGTTCCTCCAGCAACTCGGCATCGATAGTTTTCTGACCCAGAAAAAGATTGCCAACTCCCGCGGCCAGGCTGTCGCTGGTGCGGCCAAGTCCACGCTTGAGTCGACCGAAAAAACCGTCGCTGGCCGATTCTTTCCCTGCCTCCAGTGGCTGCGCGGCAGTTTGCAACGTCTGTGTGGCCGCGTCCGCAACTGATGACGCGCTGCTGTGCGCGCTATCTGAAGGCTGCGCATCGGGGTCAGCAGCAGCAAGCACAATCGTCTCTGCGATCGGCTCTATCGGCAATCCCTCACTGAGCTGTGCTACCGGCTTCTGGCGATGCTCTGTATCAGGGTCTTCAACTGGGCTTGCACCGGGCTGGGCACGAGACTCTGTAGTGGGCTCAGCGACCACCTCATCGGAATTTTTAGTATTGGATCTGGATCTAAACCACTTCATTCAAGAGAATTATCCGCGCGGGCAGCGTGCCCCAAGTGAGGTGCTATCGTATCATCGCTGGCTTCGGACTAGCGACGGGGGCTGGCACTTTGCCCGCTAAATCAAGCAGGAAATCCGCGGGCACCGTGCGCATCATTGCAGGAGAGTGGCGCGGACGGCGTTTCCCTGTCGCCGACCTTCCTGGCTTGCGTCCGACCACAGACAGGGTACGCGAAACACTATTCAACTGGCTTAGCCCTGACATCGCGGGGCGGCGATGCCTAGATCTTTTCGCAGGCAGCGGCGCACTTGGCCTGGAATCGCTGTCCCGGGGCGCCGGTTTTTGTGAATTCGTCGAAACACAAACACCGGCGGTGCGCGCAATGCAACAGACACTAACAAGCCTGAATGCAGATAGTCGTGCACGCGTCGTGCAGGCCAACGCGCTCGACTATCTCGAGACTCTATCCACATCGGACGCGGTGATTGGGTGCGTGATTGAGCCCTTCGACCTGGTGTTTCTGGACCCCCCATTTGCCGCAAGTGAACTCTTGCAGGACACCATTTGCTGTCTCGCAGATAAGGCTGTGTTGGCGAGCGATGCCCTGGTATATCTGGAGTATGCACCGCAGACCTGCCCCGAAGTGCCCACGGAATGGACTCAATGGCGCAGCAAACGCAGCGGCGGCGCAATCTACGAACTGTGGAGAAAAAAGTAATGCTGTTTGAGAGCCTGTGCCCGATTGTTTACCATCGGCGTCCCGGTCTGCATTAGACCGACTAGCGTTGGATCAGCTTTTGGACAACCGTACCGTTATTTACCCCGGCACCTTCGACCCAATCACCAACGGGCACGTTGATCTGGTCGATCGCGCGGCCAAGCTGTTTGACCGGGTGGTGATCGCGATCGCTTTCAGCGAGAAAAAAACTCCGCTTTTCAGTCTCGATGAGCGCGTCGAGCTGTGTGCCGCGGCGGTCTCTGGAATCGACAACGTTGAAGTTAAAGGCTTTAGCAATCTGCTGACTGACTTTACCAAAGGCGAGAACGCACGCTGCGTGCTGCGCGGCCTGCGAGCCGTTGCGGACTTTGAATATGAGTTCCAACTGGCAAATATGAATCGAGCGATTTACCCGGAATTCGAAAGCCTGTTTCTTACGCCAGCGCAGCATCTGGCCTTCATTTCATCGTCGCTGGTGCGTGAGATCGCGTCCTTGCAGGGCGATATTACGCCGTTTGTGCCGCCGGTTGTGGCCGCGGCACTGCAACGTAAATTCGCGGACAAATGAGCGCTGGCAGAGTGCAGGCAGAGTGCAGGCAGCCCAGGGTTTACTGGCTGTCAGTGTCTTCTACTTTTCAGCGTTTTCTACTTTAAACTCATCTCGTCCCTTGCGCCGCTCGACGTCTTTGTAGCTGTAGCCGGGCTCCAGGCAACCAAGGCAGCGGATAAACGTTGTTTCCGCAGGACCGAGCACCAAGGCCTCAGCGGATTCAGATACAGACCCGGCGAGAAGTGTGAAAGGCAGTGATACGATGAACGCGGCAGTACCCACCGCCGTAATTGCCACACCAATAGGTCTGGCAATCAGCAAATCTCCGGTCATGGCGAAAGCGTTCGGGCGCTCATCAATAGACCCCTGCGACAGAGCATAGGGTGACAGGAGTAGTGCGACCAGCACCAGTACGATCTTACGCTTTACTTGCGTTGAATGAGCTAACACGTTGTTTCCTCCAGAAAAAGGCTTCGCAGCGCTCAGGCAAGAGTGTAACCAGATCAGCGCTGACAGGCTATGCAGTAAACACTGGATCTTTGACCGAGAACCTTCTCTCGCAATGTGCTGCTACAGCGCTTACAGGGCTGTCTGGCCCGACCGTATACGAACAGCTGCTGGGCAAAATAGCCTGGTTTCCCATCGCCCCCAACAAAATCACGAAGCGTTGTTCCACCTTGGCTTATAGCGTTAGTTAGTACTAACTTAATGTTCTTTGTGAGTGTTTCATAGCGACCAAGCGAAATACGCGCCGCGCCGCGATCAGGCCTGATTCCTGACAGAAACAGCGCCTCACTGGCGTAAATATTACCAACACCTACCACCGTGGCACCGTCCATAATGAAGGGCTTGACCGCCACGCGACGCCCCCGGGACAGGTCAAACAAGCGACGAGCGTCAAACGCATCCCCCAGCGGTTCGGGCCCGAGCTTCGCCAAAGGCGTTAGTGTCTGTCCACGGGCAAACCACTGAAAACTGCCAAAACGTCGCGGATCGTTGTAGCGTAAAACGTTCCCACTGTGCATGACCACATCAATATGATCGTGCTTTGCAGGGGGCTCTGGCTCAAGCAGCACTCGCAAAGACCCAGACATGCCGAGATGCACCATAAGCGTCCCCGCGTCCATGCGAAACAACAAATATTTAGCGCGACGCTCCAGCTCATCCACCTGTTGACCGCGCAGCAGGTCTCCCAGGCCATCCATAACTGGCCAGCGCAAACGCGAGTCTCGCACAAGCACATCCGCAATACGCTGGCCTTCGGTATAGGCACGCAGACCGCGACGCGTGGTCTCGACTTCAGGTAATTCAGGCATTCACAGCAAGCATTTGTAAAACCGCACACGGTGGAAGTTGCGAGTTAGGATATCGTAAGCCACTTAAACCGCTGCGGCAGCAAGCAACTACAGCTGCAACTAAAGCTGCAACTACAGCAGGCACAAAAAACCCCGGGTTTACCGGGGTTTTGACGACTGCGATGCAGTCAAGGCACAACACAAGCGGCGATTACTTGATTTTGCCTTCCTTATACATGACGTGCTTGCGTACCACCGGGTCGTACTTCTTCATCTCAAGCTTGTCTGGCGTCGTGCGCTTGTTCTTGTCAGTGGTGTAAAAGTGCCCGGTGCCAGCCGAGGAATTCATGCGGATTTTCTCTCTCATGCCTATCTCTCCTTAGACTTTTTCGCCGCGAGAACGCATCTCGGCCAAAATAACGTCAATACCCTTCTTGTCGATAGTACGCATGCCTTTGCTGGATACGCGCAACCTGACAAAGCGCTTTTCAGACTCCACCCAGAACCTGTGCTGGTGAAGATTGGGCAAAAACCGACGACGTGTACGGTTCTTGGCGTGGGATACATTGTTTCCACTGACCGGACGCTTCCCGGTAACCTGACAAACTCTGGCCATGACTTCCTCGCTTGACCCGAGACAGCGACGTGCCTATTTGCATCGGTATCTCAGGTAACACAATACTTTTTAGTAATACTTTAAAATCAAGTACTTACGCTATTCACATGCCAGTGGCGGCCTGGCTCTTGGCCGGAACACCACCGTTTCAACGCGACTCAAATGGCTTGTCGTCGCGTCGAAAACAGGGGGACCACCCCGCGCGGAGCGCGACGTTATACCAGATGCCCCGACTGCCTGCAAACGCAATTCTCGAAAGGCGGTAACAGTGACACACTCACAGAAGTCCGGCTTCTGCAAAGGAGAAGCAGGAACCGCGACCGACGATGAGGTGATCGAGCACGCGCACCTCAATAAGCCCGAGAGCATCGCGCAGTCGCTGCGTAATCCGCCGATCTGCGCCGGAGGGCGACACCATTCCAGACGGGTGATTGTGCGCCAGTATTACTGCAGCGGCCCGATACTGTAGCGCCCGCACCGCGACTTCACGCGGGTAGACCGCCGCTCCGTCGAGCGTACCGAGAAACAGGTCATCGCAGCGCAGCAGGCGATGCTGCGAATCGAGAAACAAGCAGGAAAATACCTCTCGGGAATGCATCCCAAGATGATGTTGCAGAAACTTTCGAGTCTGCTTCGGACTGGACATAACGCTGCGCTGCCTTAACGGTTGCTCAGCGCAACGCCGGCCCAACTCAATCGCCGCCAGCAATATCGCGAGTTTCGCGGGTCCCACACCGGGTACAGACATTAACTGACTGGCTTCCAGACTCAGCAGACCAGCCAGACCGTCGCCCAGCTCCAACATTCCCCGTGCGATCTCAATCACAGGTCGGCCGCGAATGCCTGTGCGCAACAGCACCGCGAGCAATTCTGCATCCGATAACGCTTGCGAACCGCGCAATAGCAATTTGTCTCCAGGGCCCTCATCTGTCGAGGTTTGTGTGGGACGATGCAGACTCAGGCGTTCCCTGTCGGCGATCGTATGCTGCGAAGACATGTTCTGCACCCTGTTGCAATACAATTTTTGGATTGGCCTCTCACACTGTTCGACGCTGCCAAAAGTGCGGCCCGTGTCATCAAACCCTGCAGGTGGTATCGTCTCAATCGCGTCTATTTTCCCAGCTCGGATCTCGCAATGGGACATCTAAACAATCGCCGTGTTTTGCTCGCCATTTGCGGCGGTATTGCGGCTTACAAATCCGCAGAACTGGTTCGCAAACTGCAAGACCAGGGCGCCGAAGTGCGCGTGTTAATGACGCGGGGCGCGCAGGAATTCATCACACCGCTAACGCTACAGGCCCTGTCCGGACACCCGGTACACCACAGCCTGCTGGATGAGGACGCTGAGCGCGGCATGGGCCATATCGAACTGGCGCGATGGGCTGATCTGCTGCTTGTAGCGCCCACCACGGCTGACTGTATGGCCCGCCTGGTCGCAGGTCGCGCGGACGATTTACTCACCGCGGTCGCTCTGGCCACCGCCGCTCCGCTGCTATTGGCACCTGCGATGAATCAGCAAATGTGGAAAGACCCCGCGACGCAGGCCAATCTCGCCACACTGAGAGATCGCGGCATGCATTTTGCCGGCCCAGAC
Organism: Congregibacter sp.; assembly: GCA_045105635.1. Taxonomy (GTDB): domain Bacteria; phylum Pseudomonadota; class Gammaproteobacteria; order Pseudomonadales; family Halieaceae; genus Congregibacter. Next base: position 433,021 of record JBGCDU010000009.1, on the reverse strand, counting down.
AGCGGCGACCAGGCCTGTGGTGACGTAGGCCCCGGGCGTATGCTGGACCCCGCAGACATCGCAAGCCTCGCCGGAACTCTGTTTGAAAGTGGCGGCCTCAGCGGACGACACCTTGTTATCACCGCCGGGCCGACCCGCGAGCCTCTGGACCCGGTCCGCTATATTTCCAACCATTCCTCGGGCCGTATGGGCTACGCCCTTGCACGCGCTGCAGTGGATGCCGGAGCCCGAGTAAGCCTGATTTCAGGCCCCACCCAGCTCCGGGTACCAGATCGCGTGACTTTATACCCGGTCACCACTGCCCTGGAGATGCTTGACGCTGCCGTATCACTCAGCGAGCACTGCGACATTTTTATTGGCTGTGCCGCCGTCGCCGACTACCGACCGGCCGCACGGGCAGAGCAAAAGATAAAGAAAACGGGCGAGGAAATGATCCTTTCGCTGGTGCGCAACCCGGACATTGTGGCCACTATCGCGACTGCCGAAAACAAGCCCTTCACAGTGGGTTTCGCTGCGGAAACAGAACAATTACGCGAGCACGCACTGGGCAAACTTCAACGAAAAGGCCTGGATATGATTGTAGCTAACGACGTCAGTGACAGCGCGATCGGCTTCGACAGTGATAAAAATGCCGGCTTGATATTGTGGCCCGGCGGTGAACAACAGCTGGAGATCTGCAGTAAAGATGCGTTCTCCCGCATCGTCGTCGCGCACATTGCCAGCAGGCTGGGCTGATGGGGGCTCACATCCATTCGGCTAGCCGCCGTGGCACACTCACTTTCCAGCGCGGCACAGGACAGTCTATTATGATCCCAGCCAGGCGCACCCGTCCGCGTGTGCTGTTGGAATAGATTTCATGGCCAAGCACGAGAATAAGAAAAACCTGGACAGCAAATCCGGTAGCGCACCGACCGATGAGAGTAGCAATAGCTACGGTATTAACGGTCGTGGAAACGCCCTGCGCGACCTGGCAATCCAAGGCCTTCTGATAGTTCTAATCCCCGCTCTGGCCAGTCTTGCCTACCTCGTACTTGTGCGCGCTCCAGCAGAAAAAGCCGCGTTAATAGAGCACGTCGCGAACAGCTACGCCTCCCAACAAGCGCACACTGTGGCGATCCATATTGACCAACTGCGAGAGCGTCTCGCCTCGGCGACAGCGTCACCCATAGCCATGCAGGCCATAGCTGACACCGCCGTATCGGATGGCAGCGCTGCTACGCGCGATCTGCTGCGCTACTTTCCGGATGCCATGAGTCTGCGCTTGATCTCGCTCGGCGAGCTCGGAACCGCCGATCTTGAAGACGGTCGACAAGGTCTGCGCAATCACATCGAAGTTGACCTTGTGCGCAGAGTGAGCAATGGCGAGCTGGCAGAACCCGAGGCCTATCAGTATCAGGACGTGTGGCTCGCATCGCTCGCGCAATCAGCAACGCATCCGCAGCTGCCGGGCCAAAGCGCCGTACTACTTGTGACCTTAGACGCAGCTGCACTGACCTCCCTGATGCGCTATCCGGGCGATATGCCGGGCAAATTTGCCCTCGAACAACGTGTTTTTGGCAATGCCAGCGCAAAAAGCCAGACGATTGTCAGCCTCGGAAGCGGATCAGGCCCGTATCAGGCGGCTGCCGACGTAGAGAATGCGCCCTGGCGAATTCTGTTCACACCGAGCGACATGCTAGTCGCCAATGTCACCAAAAATGTGACTCCGGATTACGATGTGCTGGGCCTAGTGGGGTTGTGCTCACTTGTTGCCTTAGCACTGATGATGCTTCGAAGTTCTGCCGTGCTTGCCCGGGAATCCAGTAGGATAGTCGACGCGGCGGAACATCGAACCGCTATGGACGTCAGGGTCCCACAGCTGCTGGCGCTGGCTAGAAACCTGCGGGTGCAAACACTTCGCCGCAATCTGAGCAGCGTTGCAGGCGGTGGGAATAGCCGCACAACCACACCGGTTATCGCTCCCACGCACAGCTCGCCCGGCTCCGCAGAGCCAATGACGGCGGTTGACGGACCGGCCGACCACCAGCTGCCACCCAGTATCTTTCGCGCCTATGATATTCGTGGCATCGCTGAGAGCGATCTTACTGATGACACGGTGTACCGCATTGGCAGTGCCATTGGCACCATTGCAGATGAGATGGGCGAGCAGACCCTCGCCGTTGGCTGCGATGGCAGAACCAGCAGTCGACGCATAAAGGATGTGCTGGTCAGGGCCCTAATGCAAAGTGGTCGCGATGTGGTGGATATTGGACTGGTGCCGACACCCTTGCTGTACTTCGCCACCAATCAGCTCGAAACGCCCTCAGGCGTGATGATTACCGGCAGTCACAATCCACCCGACCACAATGGCATGAAAATCGTGCTCAAAGGTAAAACTGTCGCCGAAGGCACCATAGAAAAAATCTACACCCTGGCGCAACAAGGGCGCTTCAGCAAAGGCTCCGGTCGCCAGATACAGAAAGACCTCGCGGGTGACTACCTGGACGAGGTCGTCAGTGACATTGCAATCGCTGTGCCGCTGAAGATTGTGGTAGATGCAGGCAACGGTGCAACGAGCGGCATTGCCCCGGAATTACTCACAGAGCTGGGCCTTGACGTCATACCTCTTTACTGCGAAATCGACGGCTCGTTCCCAAATCGTTCTCCCGATACCGGCAAGGATGAGAATCTTTCAGCGCTGGTCGGTGAAGTACTGGCTACCGGTGCGGACTTTGGCGTCGCCTACGATGGTGACGGCGACCGGGTGGTGGTCGTAACCGGCAGCGGACGTATTGTTCGCACCGATACGCTGATGATGGTGTTTGCCCGCGATGTGGTATCTCGAAACCCGGGTGCGGATGTAGTCTATGACGTCAAATGCAGCCGTAATCTGGCAACGCTTATTACCAGCCTCGGTGGGCGGCCTGTGCTGTGGAAGACCGGTCACGCGCACATGAAGGCCAAAATGGTAGAGACCGGTGCTCTGCTCGGAGGCGAGTTTTCCGGGCACATCTTTTTCGGCGAGCGCTGGTACGGGTTTGACGACGGGATGTACGCGACCGGTCGCCTGGCAGAAATACTTTCATCGCAGGACGCCAGCCTGGATGAGATTCTCGCCGACTTGCCGCAGGATGTAAGTACACCGGAAATCCTGGTGCCAATTGCAGATGACGAAAAGTTCGAAGTGATGCAGCGCTTCGTCGAAGAAGCCCAATTTACTGAAGGCAAAAGCAACAAGCTTGACGGACTGAGAGTAGATTTTCAGGAAGGTTGGGGGTTGCTCCGAGCGTCCAATACCGGCCCCGCGCTGACCGCGCGTTTTGAAGGCAAAGACAAAGCCACTCTTGCAGCGATACAGCAACAGTTTCGAGAGCAACTGAATGCTATTGCGCCGGAGCTCACAGTGCCGTTCTAAGTTCACGCGGGAAGCACGCACAAACACACTAAACCGTTAAGCTAACGCCTATTCTTTGAGCTAAACGCCATCTTCAGAAGCCCCCCTATCAAAGGTCTTTAAGGATTCATCAACATGAAAAGCTCCGCATGTCACTGACAACGGATTCCGCAATGAACATCGCCAATGTTCTGACGGAGGCGCTGCCTTACATCCAGCGTTTCACCGGCGCCACTATTGTCGTGAAATTTGGCGGTCACGCCATGGTTGAAGAGCATCTGCAAGAGAGCTTTGCCAGGGACATCGTACTGATGAAGCTCGTAGGCATTAATCCGGTCGTCGTGCACGGCGGCGGCCCGCAAATTGGAAAGCTTCTGGAGAAGCTGAATATCAAGAGTGAGTTCGTGAACGGTATGCGCGTGACCGACTCGCAGACCATGGATATTGTTGAAATGGTGCTCGGCGGCAGTGTAAACAAAGCAATCGTCAGCTCCATCAATCGCAATGGCGGTAAGGCTATTGGTATCACGGGCAAGGATGGCCAACTGATTCGCGCCGAACGCATTCAGGTGACTCGCAACGCACCTGGCCTTGATGTTCCCGAAATACTGGACATGGGCCAGGTAGGCGCGGTGAGACAAATCGACCGGCAAATCCTCGACGTGGTCATTGCCAGCGACTTTATTCCGGTCATCGCGCCGGTAGGAGCCGATCAGGAAGGCAATACCTACAACATTAATGCGGACTTGGTAGCCGGGAAAATTGCCGAGGTTATGCAGGCCGAAAAACTGATGCTGCTGACCAACGTGGAAGGGCTCAAGGATGGTGATGGCGAGGTTCTGACCGGCCTTTCCGCTGCGCGCGTGGACGAACTCATCGCCGATGGCATCGTACATGGAGGCATGCTGCCTAAAATCTCCTGCGCCCTTGATGCGGTCAAATCTGGCGTACATTCGGCACACATTGTGGATGGCCGTGTACCGCACGCGGTGTTACTGGAGATCTTTACCGACGCGGGAATGGGGACGAAAATTACCAGCCGCGGAGAGTGGTAATACACGCAGAAGCAGATAGCTTGTTGCCGTGGTGGAGACCAGTCGCTAGGATGACACACCCAAGAGCAGTAACGAGCAAGAAATGCCCAGAAATGCCCAGCGTCGACAGCAGATTCTTGAGGCCCTGGCACAAATGCTCGAGGACCATCCGGGCGACCGCATAACGACTGCGCGCCTGGCTGCAAAAGTCGGTGTCTCTGAAGCCGCCCTGTACCGTCATTTTCCCAGCAAGGCCAAGATGTTCGAGGGACTGATTCAGTTCATCGAGGACACGCTGTTTCAGCGCATCGCACTAATTCTCCAGGAGGAAGACCAGGCCGCTACACGCTGCAAGCACATTTTGTTTCTGCTCATAACTTTTTCGGAGCGCAACCCTGGCATCAGCCGGGTACTCACCGGCGAGGCTCTTACGGGAGAAACCGAGCGGCTTCGGCATCGCGTCAATCAGGTGCTCGATCGCGTCGAGACGCAGTTGAAGCAGGTGCTACGCGAGGCGGAAATGCGCGAAAAACTGCGCCCGGTGTTACCGCTGCCTGACGCTGCAAACCTGATGATGTGCAGCGCGGAAGGTCGTATTGCCCAGTTTGTACGCAGCGAATTCAAACGCAGCCCGAGCCAGGGCTGGGAGCAGCAGTACCAGTTCCTGCTGGAGGGATTCTTTCGGTCGGTGCCTTCTGCGGACACGGCCGGTGCCAGTCATGGCTGATTGCTGTCAGCTTTAGGCTATTACGGCTCAGCTCTCAGCTCTCAGATCGACGACCCGCCGCCATACCGCGCCGCAGTCGTACAATGTCAAGCAAGTCAGCAAAACGTGAGATATCGAGATCGTAGCTCTCGTCAACCGACGCTATCTCTTGTTGTCGATCGGCTAGCGCACGCTCCGTAGAATCTATCTCGCGGCGCAAATCCGCGATCGCCGTCAGATGGCTTTCATCCGCCTCGCTACCAACCCGCTCCATGTTGGCCGCGATCGATTGATAGTTTTCAATCTGCTGTTTCAGGGAACGCAATTTGCCGTTCAGAATACTCACGCGGATGCGCAGATTCCGGAGTGCGCGCTCGCGCGCCGCTTCAATGTCTTCAATCGAGCTGTAACGCAGCAGCAGCGACTCATCCCACTTTCGCAGCCGCTCCTGCTCTTTGAGCGCCTCTCGCTCACGCCGCGCCTGCGAGTCCATATCGCTAAGCTCAGTATCGTCGAGCTGCTTGGGAACAACTGACAGGAGTGCGCCCGTCGGACTGAGAATATCGTAGCCATTGGCCACAAACGCCGGGGGCACCTGATAGCCAATAACCTTGCTGCCCTCAGCATTGGTATAGCGGTACATTTGCTGCGCCTGCGCGGGCGAGGCAAGCAGCAGGGCGAGCGCCAGCACCGCAAAAAACGGCGCGAAGACTGCAAACTTGTGGGGTGAACCGGGATCCATCTTGGCAATATATGACGCTGCTGTGCAGGCTACAAGTTAAACGCCGTAGCGCTCGCGGTAGTTACGCATCGCAATAAGCGTGTCTTCCGCTACATCAGAGGCGTGATTTTGCAGAAAATCAATCAAGTCCTGCATAGTAATGATGCTTAGTACCGCCACATTCCACTGACGCTCTATTTCCTGTATCGCTGACAGATCTCCCTGCCCACGCTCCTGACGATTAAGGCCAATCACTACGCCGCCGAGCTCCGCACCCGCGTCACGGATCATCTTTATCACCTCGCCAACGGCCGTGCCAGCGGTTATGACATCGTCAATAACCAGCACACGCCCGCGCAGCGGTGCGCCGACAAGAATACCTCCCTCGCCATGTTTTTTGGCTTCCTTGCGATTGTATGCAAAGGGCACGTCCCTACCATGCAGATTCGCCAGGGCCACCGCCGTCGTACTGGCCAGGGGAATTCCCTTGTACGCAGGACCCAGTAACACATCAAACTCAATGCCGGAATCTACAATGCACTGCGCATAGTGGCGCCCAAGCGCGGCCAGCGCCTCGCCACTGGCGAAGGCACCCGCGTTAAAAAAGTAGGGGCTCTGACGTCCAGACTTTAGAGTAAAACTACCAAAGCGAAGCACGTCATAACGACGAGCGAGCTCAATAAACTCACGCTGATAAGGCTGCATGGGATATCCGTGAAATGCGGTATGGAATAAATACGAGAGTGTATTCTGTCATCTGTCCTTTCTGTATCATAGCGCTTCGAAGAATCAGGGGTGAACAATGAGAATCATAAGCTTCAGCGCAGACGGCGTGCGTGAAGCGGCGAAACGGGGATTGTACGACTGGTTGTCGCGTCAGGACGCAGACTTCATTTGCGTGCAAGATCTACGTTGCTCCGAGTACGACCTGCAGGACGACGTGTATTTCCCCAGCGAGTACAACGCCTATTTTTTTGACGATGTGGGCGGGAAAAGTAACGGCGTGGCGATTTATTGTCGCTCCTTGCCCAAGGCCATCATGACCGGCCTTGGCTTTGCTGATTACGACATGCAGGGTCGATACATTCAGGCCGACTACGAAAACTATTCCGTAGGCTGTTTACTCGCCCCGGTCGCAAAGGATGGGGACGAAAACGCGCAGCAAGACAAGAACACGTTTTTTGAACTTTTCGGCGCGCATCTGGAAAAAATCCGCAACAAGCGACGCGATTTCATTATCTGTGGCAACTGGCGTATTGCTCCCACGGCGGCGGATGTTCAGACCAGTGACGACAAAAGCACGCGATCCGGGTTCCTTCCAGAAGAGCGTCAGTGGATGGACGAATTGCTGGAAAACGGCTACTGCGATGCATTTCGCCAGATCTCCGCTGATGCCGACGCCTTCACGTACTGGCCGGGCGAGCGCGGTGAAGATGGTTGGCGAGTCGATCTGCAGATCATTTCGCACGATCTTCAGTTTAACGTTGAACACGGGGCCATTTACACCGGCGCAGAATTTTCGCGCCATGCACCGCTGGTAATGGACTACGATCTGGACCCCTAATCCTATTCAGGATTAGGGGCGCGCGAGCACCCTCAACGAGGAATGCATCATTTAGCCGTCGGCCAGCGCGCTGCGCTGCTGGGTTATCAGCTGCGCTATCCCGCCTCCGGCTAGGTCGAGCATGGCATCGAGCTCATCACGACGGAACGGCGCTGCTTCTGCGGTGCCCTGAACTTCAATAAATTCGCCCTGTTCCGTCATCACCACATTCAGATCGGTGTCCGCTCGAGAGTCCTCTGCGTAATCCAGATCAAGCACAGCTTCGCCTTGAAAGATGCCAACCGAGACGGAGGCGACAAAACCGCTAAGCGGGTCCGTGGTGATTTTCTTTTCCCGCTGCAAACCGTTAATCGCGTCGACCAGCGCCACAAATGCACCGGTGATAGACGCGGTTCGGGTGCCACCATCAGCCTGAACCACGTCACAATCGAGCGTAATGGTGTGCTCGCCCAGCAGCGAAAGATCGACCGCCGCGCGCAGGGAGCGGCCGATTAATCGCTGAATCTCAAGGGTCCGGCCCCCTTGCTTTCCCCGAGATGCTTCGCGGCCCATCCTGGAACCAGTGGAACGCGGCAACATGCCGTACTCGGCTGTGATCCATCCAGAATTCTTACCCCGCAAGAAACGCGGTACGCCCTCTTCTACGCTGGCGGTACAAATCACCTTCGTGTTGCCAAAGCTGACCAATACAGAGCCTTCGGCATGGCAGGTGTAATGCCGCTCAATCGATACTTCGCGAAGCTGATCAGCCTGACGGCCGCTGGGTCGTTGCATGAATATGTTCCCGTAAGTTCCAAACGCGGCAGTATACGCGGCGAGACTCTCGGCAGCTTGCGCCAAAACCGCTAACATGCATTGTCGATGTTCAGAGAGCCTTGTATGAGCTTGCACAGCATGACTGCGTTCGCGCGAGAAACAGCGCAGCAGCCCTTCGCTTTGATTGTAGAACTACGCAGTGTCAATCACCGCTATCTCGATTGTCACTTTAAGCTTCCTGACAACCTTCGCGCTCTCGAACCACGAATACGCGAAGCACTTGGTAAAAATTTAAAGCGGGGCAAGGTCGATTGCCAGATCCGCATGTCCAGTAGCGACGGTGAAAACAGCCTGAATGTAAACCGCGAACGACTGGATGCGGTGCTCCTGGCCCTTGACAGCGTCCAAGGCCGTGCGCCTGAGCTACGGCCTCCTGACGCACTCGCGCTGCTGCAGTTTCCCGGTGTCTGCGATGGCGGCGGCGTTGATGAAGCGAATCTGCACAGCGCCGCAATCGCTCTGTTCGAAGAAGCGCTGCGAGGCCTTGGCGACAACCGGGCACGCGAAGGCGCGCAGTTGACGGATTTCCTGCGCCGCCGACTGGACGCAGTGACCCGGGAAGTACGCAAAGTCCGTGAGGAACTGCCTGTCCTGCAAGATCGTCAGCAAGCGCGCATACGTCGCAGGCTGGAAGAACTGGAACAGCCCGTCGACGAAGGCCGCATTGAACAGGAACTGGTGATATTGTTACAAAAGACAGACGTTGACGAGGAGTTGGACCGCCTTGAAGCACATGTGGATGAGGTTGCCAGGGTTATCGACAAAGGTGGCCCCTGTGGTAGACGACTCGATTTTCTGATGCAAGAGCTGAATCGCGAGGCCAATACCCTGTCGTCTAAATCCATCGCCAGCAGCTCCACGCAAAGTGCCGTTGAATTGAAAGTTCTGATTGAGCAGATGCGCGAACAGGTACAGAACATTGAGTAGTGCCACTCCGGAATCCGGCACCCTGTTTACCGTATCGGCACCCTCCGGAGCGGGCAAGACAAGTCTGGTAAGGGCACTGGTGCAAGCGGAGCCCAGCTTGCAGGTATCGGTATCTCACACGACGCGCAGCATCCGACCCGGTGAAACCGACGGCGAGAACTATCATTTTTGCGATCGCCAGAAATTTACAGAGATGCTCAAAAGCGGGGACTTTCTTGAGCATGCGGAAGTGTTTGGCAATCTTTACGGAACGTCACAGGGTTTTGTAAGTCAGCAGTTGGCCGCAGACCGGGACGTGATTCTCGAAATCGACTGGCAGGGCGCGCAGCAGGTAAAAAAACTGCTGCCGCGCACCTGTGCCATATTTGTCCTGCCGCCCTCGGAAAACGCTCTGCACCAGCGCCTCAGTGGTCGTGGTCAGGATGACCAGGAAACAATCCAGCGCCGCATGGCCGCTGCAGTGTCAGAGATGTCTCACTTCGTTGAATCAGACTATCTGGTCATTAACGACGTGTTTGATCAGGCCGTAGTTGCGCTGCGCGCGATTGTACAAAGCCAGCGTCTACGTACTGATAATCAGAGCCGACGACATGCGCAGATATTGGCCGAGCTGCTCAACCCTGCGTGAAACCAGCACGACCAACTCGCCGATTGGTGAAAAGTCACAGAAACACGGCGTAAAAGATGCGCTTTTTAGGTATAATCGCTGGCTACCCATTAATTCAGGCTTCAGGAATCACACATGGCGCGCGTTACAGTAGAAGATTGCCTCGAGTCCGTAGACAACCGCTTTCAACTGGTTATGGTCGCTAGCAAGCGTGCCAGGCAGATTGCCACTGGCGGAAAAGAGCCATTGGTCCAGGAAGAGTCGGACAAGCCCACCGTTATCGCGCTGCGCGAGATCGCCGAAGGGCTGGTGACCCCAGATATGCTTAATCGAGAAGACGAGCTAGAAGCCGAAGAAGAATTGGCAGAAGTGATGGGTGGCAGCGACAACTTCTAATTCTGTTATGGCGCACCCCCAAGTGCGCAGTGCCCGCAGTGAGAGGCTATGCCATCGCTACAGCGTTCAAATTAGCACCGCCCTTTCCTCTCGTCTCTCTCGTCTCTCTCTTCTCCCTGTCCACCGCTCTCGCACCCGTCCCGCCGTTCGCATATGAACTCCCGGGCGCCGCAAGTGCAAACTATTGACTCCCTCGACGGCATGCTGCACTCCTATCTGGACACGCAGCAAGTCGGTCTGGTACGCCGAGCCTACTATTATGCCGAGCAGGCTCACTTCGGACAGCAGCGCCGCAGTGGAGAACCCTACGTAACGCACCCCCTCGCTGTGGCTGTTATTCTTGCGGACATGCATATGGACCATCAGAGCCTGATGGCGGCCATGCTGCATGATGTGATCGAGGATACCGGCATCGACAAGCTGGCTATCGAGGCGCAGTTTGGCAAGGCGGTCGCGGAGTTAGTGGACGGTGTCAGCAAGCTGACGCAAATCGAGTTCGACAGCCTGGAGGAAAAACAGGCTGAGAACTTCCAGAAAATGGCGCTAGCCATGGCGCGCGATATTCGCGTAATCCTGGTCAAACTCGCAGACAGACTGCACAACATGCGCACGCTGGGGGTACTCCCAACCAGCAAAGCGCGACGCATCGCCCGGGAAACGCTGGATATCTACGCCCCCATTGCCATGCGGCTGGGCATGAACGCGGTGCGCATGGAGTTTGAAGATCTGGGCTTCAGCGCGCTGTACCCCATGCGTGCCCGACGTCTTGACGCTGCCCGCCGCGCAGCGCGCGGCAACCGTCGGGAATTAGTCAATAAGGTCCGCACACAAATCGAAAACGCCCTGCGTGAGGACGAGCACACGGCCACGGTGATTGGCCGCGAAAAGCATCTATACAGCATTTACAAAAAAATGCGTGCCAAGAACAAATCCTTCTCCGAAATCATGGATATCTACGCGTTTCGCATTATCGTCAACTCGGTTGATACCTGTTACCGCGTACTGGGCTGCATTCACTCACTCTACAAACCGGTGCCTGGAGAGTTCAAGGACTACATTGCCATCCCCAAGGCCAATGGCTATCAGTCACTACACACCGTCACCATGGGTATGCACGGCGTCCCCATTGAGATACAGATCCGTACCCAGGAAATGGAAGACATGGCGAACAACGGTATCGCCGCACACTGGCTCTACAAAACCGATTCGGACAACGCCAACGGCGCGCATGCCCGCGCGCGCCAATGGGTACAGGGTCTACTCGAGATGCAGCAGCATGCGGGAAACAGTCTGGAATTCATCGAGAACGTCAAGATCGACCTTTTCCCCGATGAGATCTACGTGTTCACGCCCAAGGGCCACATCATGGAGCTCCCCAAGGGGGCAACTGCTGTCGATTTCGCGTACGCCGTGCACACTGAGCTTGGCAATAGCTGCGTTGCCTGCCGCATCAACCGGCGTCTGGCACCGCTGTCGGAGCCGCTCCAAAGCGGACAAACAGTCGAGGTTATTACCGCCAGCGGTGCGCGCCCAAATCCGTCATGGTTCAACTACGCGGTTACCGCCAAGGCGCGCAGCAACATCCGGCACTATCTCAAACATCAGACAAGAGAGGACGCGATCGCGCTCGGGCGACGGCTGCTGGATAAATCCCTCGCCAACTTTTCGCTCAAGACTGAAGACCTCGCCCAGGGCCGGCTTGCGAGTTACCTCGAAAGCGCGACCCTGCAAACCCTCGACGATCTCCTCGCCGAGCTGGCACAGGGATCACGCCTGCCCGGGGTGGTCGCGACGCAACTGGCCGGTGAGAGTGGTGCTGATGGGCCTGCCGCCGCGCCGGGCAGTGACACACCGCTGGCGATTCGCGGCACCGAGGGCTTCATGGTCAGCTATGCGCGATGCTGTCGTCCCATGCCGGGGGATGCCATAGCAGGATACTTGAGCTCGGAGCGCGGGGTGGTGGTGCATCGCGAGAACTGCCGGAACCTCGCCGATATGCGCGACAAGCCCGAACAGTGGATACCGCTGCGCTGGGACGATGAGGTCCAGGGCGAGTTTCTCGCCGAGCTGCGAATCGAAGTTGAGAACCGCCGTGGAACAATCGCCACCATTGCCACGCGTATCAACAGCCTCGGTGTCAATATCGACAAAATCGCATCAAACGACAAAGACTACCAGTTCACTTACGTAGACCTGGATCTGCACGTAAACAACCGCGTGCACCTGGCGCGAATCATGCGAAGTCTGCGCAATATCGACAGCGTGCATAAGGTCACTCGCGTAAGGAATTAGTGCAGGGCCGCGCCGATAAAGCGTTTGCGAGCCGACCACTGATACAACACAAACTGTAAAAACCGCAGCAAAAACCCCGGATCACTTTAAGGAGACTCCACAGTGACCAATCGCGCCATTATCGCCACCAACGAAGCGCCCGCCGCTCTTGGCCCCTATTCACAAGCGGTCAAAGTCGGCAACACCGTGTGGTTGTCGGGACAAATCCCTCTGGACCCAACGACGATGAACGTCGTCGAGGGCGATAGCGCCATGCAGGCACGGCAGGCCTTCAGCAATCTTGCCGCGGTCGCCAAAGCCGCCGGTGGCAGTCTTGATGATGCAGTAAAGATCAACATCTCATTGACCGATATGCATGATTTCGCGGCGGTGAACGCCGTCATGGAGGAGTTCTGCAACGAGCCCTACCCCGCGCGTGCCTGCGTTCAGGTTGCTGCGTTGCCCAAGGCCGTTTCGGTCGAAATTGAGGCTATTTTAGCCCTCTGACGCTTCACGCAGTTGCTCAAGCGCCGCGGCATAACCCGATTGATAATCCGGGTACCGCAGTGCGTAAGCGGTTGCATGCATGCGAGCATTGCGAAGACGTTTGTGCACAGGCCCGACGCCATCTTTGGCTGCCGCGGGCCTGTATTCCCGACCCAGCTGCGCGCACAGCCAGGCCTCCATCTCCTGCAAGGCAAGCGGCGCATCGTCGACCAGGTTGATCAGCCGGGACTTATCGGGTCGGTTCAAGACGGGTCGGTCCAGCATATGTGCAATAAAGCCCGCGACATCGTCCCGGTGAATGCGATTACCGTAACGCGGCGGCGCGGCGGGACTGAGCCGACCCTCCATGATCCGACGAATCATCGGACCCGGGGAACTTCCGTAAAGACCCGCCGCGCGCAACACAACCGCATTGTGTACAGCGTCCAGAAAACGACGCTCAGCCGCAATAATCGCCGCCGCAAACGGGTCCGCCTCGGCAAGCGGTGCATTTTCGTCCACCCAACCACCCGCAGCCTCCGCATACACCCGCGTGCTCGAGACAAAGAAAGCGTGCCGCGGCTGATGCCCCCCAAGACCCCCCACAATCGCATCCATAGCCTGTTCGAAGCCCTCTCGATACCCCGCTTCGCTGCGTTCCTCAGGCGAGAGCGCCACCACGAGGGCATCTGGCCGGCATCGGCCAAGCACCCGCAGGGTCTCAGGATCCCGGAGATCAACGCGCAGTCCCTGCACATCATTCGGCAGCGCGGCTATGTTTCGACGCAGGCCGATGCAGTGCCAGCGATCATGAGAAAGCATGCTCCACAGGCGCTCGCCGAGATCCCCAAAACCGACCACGGCAACACTTTGTTTGACAGCCACGTCTTTTGCTGCATTTCGGGTGTTCGGTTTATCGTTCACGCTGGTACTCTCGGCGATGTGTAAATTTGACTGGAACTAACTCGTTGGCGGGAATTGTGACACAAAGCGTAATGACTCTGCGTGGCGTCGGCCCCAAGTTGGCTAATCGACTGCAGGCTTACGGAATTAGTAGCGTAGAAGACCTTCTCTTCCATCTCCCCCTGCGCTACCAGGATCGCACGCGCGTCACGCCCATAGGCGCACTTCAGGACGGCGCCGAAGTCGTTATCGAAGGCACCGTGGCACTGGTATCGGTCGCGGGAGGAGGCCGGCGTCGATCTCTGCTAGTCAAACTGCAGGATGGCACCGGCACGGCGACCCTGCGATTCTTTCATTTCAGTCAGGCACAAAAGAACGCGCTACAGCTGGGCGATACGCTACGCTGTTTTGGAAGCGTACGACGCAACGGGCAGATGCAGGCCGAGCTGATTCATCCTGAATACCGACGCAGCGCGGGGAGAAGCGCGGGGGAAAACGCGGGAAAAAACGCGGGGAATGCCGTCGAGGAAGACAGCCTGACGCCTATTTACCCGGGAACCGAGGGCATCAGCCAGAGTCAGTGGCGCAAACTCTGCGGCCAGGCATTGGAGATGCTGATTCAGCAGGCACCCCTGGAATTACTGCCACAGCAGCGTGATGACTACGGACTCCTCAGCGCGTTGCGCTTTCTGCATCGACCGCCCCCGGATGCGGATCAACAGGCCCTGCGCGATGGTCAGCACCGGGCGCAGCTGCGCCTGGCACTGGAAGAGCTCGTCTCACATCAGCTGTCCATGCGGGAACTGCGCGAGCGCAGTCGCGAACGACCCGCACCTCAACTGCGGGACTCAAGCACGCTTGTTAGGACGTTTTTAGAAAACCTGCCCTTTGAGCCGACCGCCGCGCAGCACCGCGTTATTGACGAACTGCGAAGCGATCTGACGAGCAGTCAGCCCATGCTGCGTCTTGTACAAGGCGATGTCGGATCCGGTAAAACGATCGTCGCTGCCGCTGCGGCGCTGATGGCAATTGCCAGCGGTTATCAGGTTGCGGTAATGGCGCCTACCGAACTCCTCGCAGAGCAGCACAGACGGAATTTCGAGAGCTGGTTCAGCCAGCTGGATATTCAGCAGGCCTGGCTCGCTGGCAGCGTAAAAGGCAAGAAACGCGAACGCACTCTGCTTGCGATAAACAATGGAGAGGCCGCACTGGTTGTCGGCACGCACGCGCTTTTTCAAGACGGTGTCGAATTCGCGCGGCTCGGGCTGGTGATCGTCGACGAGCAGCACCGCTTTGGTGTGCATCAGCGCCTGGCCTTGAGTGAAAAAAGCGGCGGCGACTGGCGAGCACACCAACTGATCATGACCGCCACACCGATCCCACGCACGCTGTCCATGGTCGCCTATGCCGATCTCGACTGTTCTGTGATTGATGAACTGCCGCCAGGGCGTCAGGCCGTCGGAACAGTCCTTATAGACAGTCAGCGGCGTCCCGAGGTGCTGGACCGCGTGGGTAACGCCTGCCGGGAAGGACGACAAGTGTATTGGGTGTGCACCCTGATCGAAGATAGCGACAGTCTGCAAGCACAGGCTGCGGAGTCCACCTACCTGGAGCTTGTCGAGGCACTTCCGGACACATCGGTGGCGCTGGTGCACGGGCGCATGAAGGCGCGAGATAAAGAGGCGGTGATGAGTGCCTTCAAGGCCGGTGAGCACCAGCTACTGGTGGCAACAACGGTAATAGAAGTCGGCGTGGACGTGCCCAACGCAACACTGATGATCATCGAGAATCCGGAGCGGCTGGGACTGGCGCAACTGCACCAGCTGCGGGGCCGCGTGGGGCGAGGCAGCCAGGCGAGCCATTGCGTACTGCTCTATCAGTCACCCATGGGACAGCAAAGCCGCGCGCGATTGCAGGTAATGCGT
The DNA here is from genome assembly GCA_045105635.1 of Congregibacter sp. Classification (GTDB taxonomy): domain Bacteria; phylum Pseudomonadota; class Gammaproteobacteria; order Pseudomonadales; family Halieaceae; genus Congregibacter. The sequence continues at coordinate 417,292 of JBGCDU010000009.1, read as the reverse complement.
GAGAGCAACGATGGTTTTTACATTGCTGAGGAAGATTTGCGCCAGCGTGGACCGGGAGAAGTTCTGGGCACCCGGCAAACGGGTCTGCTCGAGTTCCGAGTAGCAAGACTCCCGGAGCACGAGCATCTGCTGGACGATGTGCAGCGTCTGGCCGATGTACTTCAGGCGGATCACCGGGAAGCCGTAAAGCCGCTCATTCGTCGCTGGACCGGCGATCGCCAGGCTTTCGCCGCGGTCTAAGCCTAGATCGACACGTGCACAAGGCCAGGTCGCCTAGGTCAAAATCGGGGGCAGTTCGCGTTGCAGTGCCATCTTGTCTCGTGTGAATTCACCGGTGAGCGCGAAGCCCAGCAGTTCGCCCGCCGCATTGCGAAACTCACCTCGCGTGTTGCTACCCTCGACCGTGTAATGCCACTCGCCCTCCGCCTCGAACGGGGGCGGTGCAACGACCGTGGGACAGGCCGGCGTTTTGACGGTCACCGGCATAGCGGGATAGCTCACCTGCGTGCGCTCTCCTGCGAGGGTTTTCCCGAGTGCCCGGGCCGCCGCCATGAGCGGTGCCACATACACCAGCACATGCCCCGCGACTTCTGCGCAGTCTCCCAGCGCGTACACGGAATCCGTATCGGTTTGCAGGTAGCGATCGGTCACGATGCCGCGGTTAATCCCCACTCCAGCGGCATGCGCAAGATCAATTCTGGGCCGGACACCCACGGCGGAGACCACGATATCCGCCTCTAGCGTGCGGCCATCGCTAAGAGAGACCAATACATGGTCCTGGGAACTGCCCGGCGCATGGTTAACTTCGGTGACCAGTGGTCCGAGGTGAAAACGCGCGCCTTTTTCCTGTAAAGCCGCCAAAACAGCGCGGCCCGAAGGTTCCGGCAGTAGGGTAGCCAGGCAGTTATCCAGAGGGTCGATGACATCAACCTCAAATCCACCATTGAGCAGATCATTGGTGAACTCGCAGCCGATCAAACCGGCGCCAATTACAGCCACGCGCCGGACTTGCAGCGCCTGCATAGCCGTGCGAAACGCAGCGTAGTCCATCAGATCGTTGACCGCATACACGCGGTCCAGTGCGTCACCGGTCAACGGTGGACGGATGACACTCGCACCCGTAGCAAATACCAGCGCCGCGTAGGGCAACTCGCTCCGCGACGCATCTGCCGCACCGTCTGCGCCACGCTCAACAGTCAATCGCTTCGCCTGCGTATCGATAGCGCTGACAACGCTATAAATCAGGATCTCAGCTTGCAGGTTTTCCGCCATGGTGCCTGCGTCATTTTGCGCCAGCGCATCCGCATCGGCGTCTTTGGTGTAACCGGTGGACAGCATCGGCTTCGAGTACGCCCTGCCGTCATCTTCAGTTATCAATAGCAGCGGCCACTCGCTGTTGTGCTTACGAAATTCGCGCGCCAGACCGTAGCCAGCCAAACCGGTACCGATTATGACAATCGGCGCAGCCGACGCCTCCTCCAGAGCAGCCTCGTCGCTGGCAGATTCAGCGCTGGCATCCTTAAGGAGCTCGAAATCCTCCTTGCCGACACCGCAATCGGGGCAGAGCCAGTCCTCCGGCACGTCCTCCCAAACAGTGCCCGGGGCAATACCATCATCTGGCCAACCTTTGGCTTCGTCATAGATCAGGCCACAGACAATACATTCCCATTTGCGCATCTTTTGCGAGCTCCAGCTTCGGTTGAGTAGGGGGAGGACGGCAAGCCTAGCATGAGCCGGGGCGAGCCGGAAAACCCCTGCGAGTCACTTGCAAGCGGCGTCAACATCGCGCATTCTCGCGCTCCCTCAGCCCCAGAACAACCATGAATTCAGAAACCAACCGCAATGCTCCTAGACTGCAGTGGCACCGCGAGGATGTAGTGCTGGCGCCATTGCTGGCGCCTGTGCGCAACTGGCTTCTGGACGATGGCTCGCTCACGCAACATCTTTTGAACACCGGCCGGTCGTTTTCTTTACAACGCTGGCAGCAGCGCTGGGAGGCACCCCGGCTGGATGAGTGCCGGCGCCTGAATATGCGCTCTCGGGAGCGTGCGATGGTGCGGCAGGTCGTGCTTCGCCTGGACGGCGATGCCATGGTCTACGCGCGCTCGGTCTTCCCCGTGAGCACCCTCTGCGGACCATTGCTGCGCTTGCGTCGCCTGGCCAATCAAAGCCTGGGCGCGTTTCTGTTCGCGCGCAACGATATGCGCCGCAGCCCCTTTGAGTTAGCCTTACTGGACGGCCATCATCCTTACCTGCCGGACGCTCTGCATCAGTCCAAACCGGTCTGGGCAAGACGTTCGTGCTTTCAGGTCGCCGGCAAGACCATGCTGGTTAGCGAGGTGTTTCTTCAGGACTTTCCGAGCTGGCAGGCGCCTACATCGCTGCGCCGCTCCCGCAGAGGCCAGGTGAGCGCTACAATAGGCAGTCCGGCTAGCCGATGACTATAAACACGCACGTACCCAGACGATGAACACTCCCTACTCCAACTCCACCCCGGCCCCGGCATCACCCGTGGCCGCAACCTCGAAGTTATCAGGACTGTTTCGACTGATTCGCTGGGATCGACCAATCGGTAGTCTGCTACTGCTGTGGCCGACTCTGTGGGCTTTGTGGATCGCGGCAGAAGGCGTGCCGGATTTTCAACTGCTGCTCATTTTTACCCTGGGCACGGTATTGATGCGCTCCGCTGGCTGCATCATCAATGACCTCGCCGATCGCAATCTGGATGGTGCGATCGCGCGCACGCAGAGTCGTCCGCTGGTGACCGGCGAGATTAGCGTTGCCGAAGCCATGGCGTTTTTCATTGTCCTGGCCCTGCTGGCTTTTGGTCTCGTACTGATGACCAATCTGCTGACCATCATCCTGTCAGTACCGGCCATTATCCTCGCCTCCTGTTACCCGCTTATGAAACGCTATACACACCTGCCGCAGGTGGTATTAGGCGTGGCTTTTTCCTGGTCGATTCCCATGGCCTTTGCCGCCCAGCGTGGCGAACTTCCCCCGGGGCTTTGGCTGCTCTTCACCGGAAACCTACTGTGGACCGTGGTCTACGACACCAAGTACGCCATGGTGGACCGCAAGGACGATATCAGTATCGGTATCAAGAGCACGGCAATACTCTTTGGTGAGTCCGATAGGGCAATCATCACCGTATTACAAGTATTGTGTCTTACGGCGCTGGCGCTGGCAGGACGGGAATTTGGCCTGGCCTGGCCCTATTTTGTCTCGCTGGTGGTGGCTGCCGGGCTGTTTATTTATCACCTTTATCTAATTCGCGATCGCGATGAGGCAGCATGTTTCCGCGCATTCAAACACAACAGCTGGGTCGGCCTGTGTGTATTTCTCGGCATCGTCGTCAGCTACGCGATGAACAGCAACGCATAGATCACCCCCCTGCCAGAGCACCATCTCCATGAGTCTTGCGATTGAGGTTTTACGCTCGGTCAGTGCCCTTAGTCCCGATGAATGGGACGCGCTGCGTCGCGACGACTATCCGTTTCTCCGGCATGACTTTTTACTCGGTCTCGAACAGGCCGAATGCACCACCGCGGCGGCCGGCTGGGAGCCATCGCATCTGCGCCTGTGCGACGGTGAGCGCACACTCGCAATCCTCCCCGCGTGGCTAAAAACCCACTCCTACGGCGAGTACGTGTTCGACTGGGCCTGGGCCGAGGCCTGGCAGCGCATGGGGCTGTCTTACTACCCAAAACTACTCACCGCGATTCCTTTTACCCCGGCGACGGGTCCTCGCCTGTTGCACGATCCGGCGCTGGACCCGAGTTCCCTATGGACCACCTTGCGCGAGCAGATGCCGACACTAGCCGAGAAACTTGGCATTTCTTCATGGCATGTACTGTTCCCACGCGAGGAAGACGCCAAAGCCCTTGCTGAGGCAGGACTGCACACACGCCACCAGGTGCAGTTTCACTGGAACAATCGCGGCTACGGCGATTTTGACGACTTTCTGGACGGTTTTTCGAGCCGCAAGCGCAAATCGCTGCGCCGCGAGCGCCGACGCGTCACGGAACAGGGCCTGAGTCTGTCGATGCGTGACGGCCTGGAGCTTGAAGAGAAAGACTGGGTGGCTTTTCATCGCTTCTATCAGATGACCTACGCCAAGCGCAGCGGGCATGGCGGCTATCTCACGCGAGAATTCTTTCTGGAGGTTGCTCCAAAAATGGGGGCACAGGTGCTGATGGCTCTGGCGGAAAAAGAAGGCTCTCCGGTAGCCGGAGCGCTGTACTTTCGCGATAGCGATACGCTGTACGGACGCTACTGGGGATGTAGCCAGGAATTCGACTGTCTACACTTCGAAACCTGCTATTACCAGGGCATCGAGTATTGCATCAAGCACGGGCTGTCGCGCTTTGATCCCGGCGCGCAGGGAGAACACAAAATCCAGCGCGGGTTTGAGCCCACAACAACCCTGTCCTGCCACTGGGTCGCGCGGCCTGAGCTCGATGCAGCCATTGGTGATTTCACCCGCCGCGAGCGGGCGCACATAGCCGAATATCGCGAAGACGCCGGATCACTTCTGCCATTTAAGGAGACACTGCAAACCGGGTCCTAGCACTTGTGCCAGCAAACCAGACGATTGTTTGCAGGCATCGCTATATCTTCATCCAGCGCAAAGCCGGCTCTCTCGGCGAGTTCGTTGACCCATTCAAAATCACGGATGCCACTGCGTGCATCGCGATCCTTCAGCCATAGGTCGAAATGGGCGTTGGACTCCGAGGTGAATTCACCCGCGTAATTGAACGGTCCGTACACCAGTAAAAGACTTCCAGGCGACGCCTGCTCCGCGCAGGCGCAAAACAGGGCTTCGACCAGCGACTCGGCCACTATGTGCAATGTGTTGGCGGTGTAGAGAGCATCTGGCCACTGCACAGGCCAGGGGCGCTGCGACATATCCAGCGCAATCGGTACATCGAGGTTTTTCAACCCCGCGTTCGCGCAGCGCAGCATCAGTATGGGCAGAGCTTCCGGGTGCTCGCTGGGCTGCCAGCGCAGCGGCGCCAAAGCACTTGCAAACGCCACCGCATGTTGCCCGGTGCCTGCACCCAGCTCCACGACGCGGCGCGAATTGGCAAGTAAGCGCCGCAGCTGGACAAGAATCGGCGCCTGATTATTCTGCGCGGCCTGAGAAAACGGCAATTGATCCATCCCTCAGGCTCGCATGTCAAAGTCTGCGAAGTCGGGACTGCGCATTTGCCACCAGTACGCCAGCGTCGAACGCGGCCAGTTGTTCACGACTTTGCCAGCGACGTTTTTGTACCAGCTTTCGCAGTTCGCGACCCACACGGTTTGCGCCAGCTCACCCTGCATACGCGCATTGTAAGCACGCAGGACAGTCTCGTTAACGTCCAGCGCACGCAGCTCATGCACCAGCAGCTTATCGATGCAGTCGACAACCCAGTTAGCCTGGCGCTCGACCATAAATATGATGGAGTTGCTGCCGAGGTTGGTGTTGGGGCCATAGAGCATAAAGAAATTCGGGAAACCGCTGGTGCAAACACCGCGATACGCCTGCGCACCATCGCGCCAGGCTTTCTGCAGCGAAACACCGCCATCGCCGTAAAAATCTACGGCGCTGTGCATGGCCGAGGTATTGAACCCCGTCGCGTAAATTACGAGGTCGACCGGTCGGTCTATCTCGTCTTGCGTTTGTATACCTGCCGCATCCATCGAAGTAATAGGCGACGTAACCAGTTCAACAGTCTCGCGGCGAAATGCGCCAAAAAAATCATCGGACAGCAGAACCCGTTTGCAACCGAGGCGGTAATCCGGCGTCAATTTGGCACGCAATTGCGGGTCGCTTATTTCCTCTTCCAGATACTGGGCACACGATTTTTCCCACTGTTTGAGCAACCAGGTAGAGCTGTTGCGCAGCACCGGATAAAAAACCCACTCACCGCACAGATAGGTAAACGCACGCATTGCTTTTTGCGCCAGCGGTACGTGACGGAACATCCACTTTTCCCACGGGCGATAGGCGCGGTCCTCGCGCTTGACCACATAGTTGGCACTGCGTTGATACACGTAAACCTGCGCCGCCTCTTTGGCAATGTGTGGGATGAACTGCAGCGCGCTCGCGGCGCTGCCAATCACCGCCACTCGTTTCCCGGCCAGCGCGTAATCGTGGTCCCAGCGTGCCGAGTGAAAGCTGTGACCGGCAAACTTGTCGCGGCCGGGAAACTGAGGAATATTCGGCAGGTTCAGCTGCCCTAGACCGCTGACGAGCGCTCGGGTCGTTAGAATCTCTCCGTTATCGAGTGCCAGCGACCAATGCCCTTCTTCTTCACACCAATTCGCCCGTTTGACCGTAGTGCTCAGGCGCAGTCGCGGGAGCAGTCCAAATTGCGCAGCGCAACGCTCGAAATAAGCCTTGATCTCATCGTGCGCGGAGAACTTCCGTGACCAGTCCGGGTTCGGTGCAAAGGAGTAGCTGTAGAGCACGGAGGCAACATCACAGCAAGCTCCCGGATAGGTATTGTCATTCCAGGTTCCACCGATCGCTCGGGACTTCTCAAGAATCAAGAAATCCTGGATACCTCGTTTGAGCAGCTTGATACCCATGCACAGGCCGGACATCCCGGCACCAATGATGATGACCTGCTTATCGGCGGTGTTCGCAGTCAACGGAACTCCTGTCCCTTATTTTTTGTTTTTCAGGACTAGCTGACGGGTGGTTTATCGCGGGTAAACACCAGCTCGCGCGCGGTGGATTCACCGGCGTTAAAGCGATAGCCCGCCAGCCGGTACTTTTTGAGTGCCGCGACCTCGTTAATTCCCTCGTCGATGATGTAGCGCGCCATCTGCCCGCGCGCCTTTTTAGCGAAGAAGCTGATTATCTTGTACTTCTCACCTTTGAGGTCCTTAAAGACCGGAGTTATGACCTCGCCAGCCAGTGCGCCCGGTTTTACCGCCTTAAAATACTCATTGGATGCCAGATTGAGTAGCACCGGCGTGCCGGTTTTTTTCAATTGTTTATTGAGGCTTTCTGTCAGCGACTCGCCCCAGAATTCGTAAAGGTTCTTGCCTCCCCTATTGCCAAACTTCAGACCCATCTCAAGACGATATGGCTGCATTAAATCCAGCGGACGCAGCAGACCATACAAACCGGACAGAATACGCAGATGCTTCTGCGCGTAGCCAAGCTGGGCTGCGCTGAGCGTCTCTGCCTCAAGACCGGTATATACGTCGCCTTTAAAAGCCAGAATCGCCTGCTTCGCATTCGCGCTGTCAAAGGGTCTGGACCAATTCATAAATCGCTGATGATTCAGGGCGGCGATTTTTTCCGAGACGCCCATCAGAGCCTGTATGTCCCCAGGATCCAAACTACGCGCGTCATCAATCAGCGCCTCTGAGCGCTCAAGAAACTCGGGCTGCGTGGTTTTCCGCGTTGTCGGCGGCGTTTCGAAGTCGAGAGTTTTAGCGGGGGAAATAACACTTAACATGTAGCTGATTCCTCACTGCAGGAGCGCGCGGCGGGCTATGATACCCTCGCCGCTTCCGAATAAGAAAGGCATACAACGAGTGTCAAATTGGGCGCTTTTTGAGCAGGCTGTTTTCAGGGCCATCGCTAAGCCAATAGCTAAGCCAATAGCTAAGCCAATAGCGCGATTGACGACGCAGGCAACTGTGCGCTCTGCATGCTGACGGCATTCCGGGTTGTGGTGCAGGCCATAGACCGATATACGCTGCGCTGTGGACAACTTCTGGCTTGGTGCAGTTTGCTGATGGCCTTGCTGACGGCGGCGGTGGTGATTTTGCGCTACGGCTTTGCCACCGGCTCGATCGCCATGCAGGAAGCCGTCACCTACCTGCACGGATCACTTTTCATGCTCGGTGTGGCTTACGCTTTAAAGACTGGCGCGCATGTGCGGGTCGATATTTTCTATCGTAATTTTTCATCCAGACAACAGGCCTGGGTGAACGCGCTGGGCGGGATCATATTCTTGCTGCCGCTGTGCGCCGTTATTTTTTTTATCAGCTGGGGATATGTTGCTGAAGCGTGGTCGATTCGCGAAAGCTCGCCCGAACCCGGCGGCATTCCCTACCTGTACCTGCTTAAGACCTTGCTACCACTAATGGCGATTAACCTGGCCCTCGCTGGCATCGCCGATGTTCTGCGCAATGCCGAAACTCTGATTGTCGGTGAGACCGCCTAGTGGACGGAACAATCTCATTGTGGATGTTTGCAGCGGTCTGCCTGCTGCTGATGCTAGGCTATCCGGTCGCATTTACCCTGGCCGGAACGTCGTTGATCTTCGCCGCGGTCGGCACCATTACCGGCACCTTCGATCCGTCGTTTCTTGAGGCGTTGACTGGACGCCTGTTTGGCACCGTCAGCAATGTCACCCTGATTGCCGTGCCCTTGTTTGTACTGATGGGGGTAATTCTCGAAAAATCCCGGGTAGCAGAGGAGTTGCTCGAGAGCATGGCCGCGCTGCTTGGCAGGCTGCGCGGTGGCCTGGCGATTTCTGTGGTGCTTGTAGGTGCGCTGCTAGCGGCGAGCACCGGCATTGTTGGTGCCACAGTAGTTACCATGGGTCTGCTGTCTCTGCCGAGCATGCTGCGCGCCGGCTACTCGCCCAGCGTTGCCAGCGGCACGATCTGCGCCACCGGTACCCTGGGACAGATCATCCCGCCCTCCATTGCACTGGTACTTCTCGGCGATACGCTATCCAGCGCCTATCAACAGGCACAACTCAGTCTGAATGTGTTCAGTCCCAAGACGGTGTCTGTCGGCGACCTGTTTGTCGGCGCTATTATTCCCGGGCTGTTGTTGGTAGTGCTGTATTGCGTCTACATTTTCGGCCTTGCTCTGCTGCGTCCAGATAGCATGCCACCGGCACAAACGCGCAGCATGTCCTGGAGCAAACTGCTGAATGGATTGCTACCACCGCTCGCACTGATCGGGGTTGTGCTGGGCTCTATCCTCGCCGGTGCCGCCACACCCACGGAAGCGTCTGGCGTGGGCGCCACCGGCGCATTGCTACTTGCACTCATTCGCCGGGAACTTGACTGGCAACGCATGCAGGAGATCGTGACCAGCACACTGCGGGTGACCGCCATGGTGTTTATGATTCTCATCGGCGCCGCGGTATTCTCACTGGTGTTTCGGGGCTTCGGTGGAGAAGAGCTGATTCAACGGTTTTTTGCCGACCTCCCGGGTGGCGTGTTCGCTGCCACGCTGCTGGTCATGGTAGTCATCTTTTTGCTCGGTTTTGTGCTCGACTTTATCGAGATCACGTTTGTGGTCGTACCGATTGTTGGCCCCATCCTGCTCATGATGGGTGTGGATCCGATCTGGCTCGGGGTGATGATTGCCATCAACCTGCAAACATCCTTTTTAACACCTCCCTTTGGCTTCGCGCTGTTTTATCTGCGTGGCGTGGCGCCAGAGAGCGTGCCGACAACGGCGATTTATCGAGGCGTGATACCCTTTATCTTTATTCAGTTACTGGTTCTTGCGGTACTCTGGCTCTGGCCGGCATTGGCCACCTGGTTGCCTGACCTGCTGTAAACATTATAAATGCGAAGCTGAGCTACGACCCATGAGTGACATCGATTCCACGCCTTTACCGCAGGGTGATCTCGCATTGCAGACGATCGCTATGCCTCGGGATACCAACGCTTCCGGCGATATTTTTGGCGGCTGGCTACTGTCACAAATGGACCTGGCGGGCGCTATCGCGGCGGAAGAAGTGGCCAAGGGACGGGTCGCTACCGTGGCCATCGATGGCATGGCGTTCATTACGCCTGTGCACGTTGGCGCCGTGGTGTCCTCTTACTGCGATGTGATAGAGGTAGGACGTTCGTCAGTTCGCATCATGGTAGAAGTGTGGATTAATTCACCGCATGACGGCGAGCCCATAAAGGTCACCGAGGGTGAGTTTGTATTTGTGGCCATCGACGAACAGCGTCGCACACGTACGATCAGCCCGAATTAGGCTTTGCCAATTCAGCCTCGGTCTATGCCGGCATTGCCAACAGCATACGCGGCTCTCTGGCGCTTAATACGCCAGAAACGCACTCTCATTCCTCGCTGATAAGCGCGCCCATGACATCACGCCTGGCGTTGATGTAGGCCTGTTCTGAAATCTCGTGGTAGGCGCGCACGTCACGCATAAAAGAAGAAAACGACGCATTCACTTTGGCGGCCATAGGGTCATCAGCGACCAGACGCGCCATAGCTTCCTGACTACCCTGATAGAGCGCAGCCAGCACATCGTCTGGCAAACGGCGGAGCTTTACGCCGTGCACCTCGATCATCTCCCGCAGGGCGCGATTGTTACGCGCCGTAAATTCATCCAGCATGTCCTGATTAGCGGCGCGTGAAGCGTGTCGAACAATGGCCTCTAAATCCGCAGGGAGGGAGTCCAGTGCCTGTTCGTTGACGATAAATTCGAGCATCGAGCCCGGCTCATGCCAACCGGGATAGTAGTAGTACTCAGCAATCTCATGTAGCCCCAGGGCGAGGTCGTTATAAGGGCCTACCCATTCCACGGCATCGATGACGCCGGTTTGCAAAGCGGTATAAACCTCTCCGCCAGGGATACGAACCGCCTCCCCTCCGGCGGCACTGAAAACCTCCCCTGCAAGGCCAGGAATGCGCATACGCAGGCCCTTAAGATCATCTACAGAGTTTATCTCGCGGTTAAACCACCCGGCCATCTGCACCCCTGAACTACCACCGGCGAGAGGCACAATGCCTGATGGAGCATACACTTCGGTCCACACTTCCATGCCACCGCCATAGTGCAGCCAGCCGTTCATTTCCTGGCCTGTCATGCCAAAGGGCACGGCGGTGAAGAACACGGACGCGGGGATTTTTCCCTTCCAGTAATACGAAGCCCCGTGCCCCATTTGCGCTACCCCGGAGGACACCGCATCGAATACCTCGAACGCTGGCACCAACTCGCCGGCACCAAACACTTTGATGTCGAGACGACCGCCACTCATATCGCGGACCATATCAGCGAAGACTTCTGGCGTATGCCCGAGTCCCGGTAAATTCTTTGGCCAGGTAGTCACCAGCTTCCACTCGATAACTCGGCCCGCGGCGCCGTCAGCCAGCGTTCCACCTACGTCCGCGCCGCGATCAAGACCAACACGCTCGAGTGCCCAGAGCCCCAGCAAAATCACCAACGCGGCGGCGAGCAGAAGTACCGCAAGCGCTTCACGATTAAAGGATTTGTGTTCTGTCATTGCCTGTCTCGGCTCCCGCAAATTGCTGTCGTAAAGAACGTCAACCGCGAGATTACTCGCTGCCACCTATTCACTGACTTCTGATTCTGCTGCTTCGCGCTCCGCTCCGTTTCGGGCGCTCCGCTCCGTTTCGGGCGCTCCGCTACATTGCCTCCAGCCGAGCGTACTGCACCACCAACCACTTGGTGCCTTCGGCATCGAAGTTGACTTCGACGCGTGCGTTAGCGCCACGACCTTCAAAATTAAGCACCACGCCCTCCCCAAACATTTGATGGTAAACGCGCTGCCCGAGGTTCAAGCCTGTATCCGCTGCCGGTGTATTCCCCGACAGATAGCTAACTGGCCGACTGATTTTGGTTTGCAGCCGCACCTCCGTGACCAACTCTGACGGCAGCTCTCGAACAAAGCGTGACGGGGCGTTATAGCTATCGCTACCGTGCAGACGTCGGCTTTCGGCATAGGTCATTACCAGCTTCTGCATAGCACGCGTGATCCCGACGTAGCAGAGACGACGCTCTTCTTCCAGCCGCCCCGGCTCCTCAATAGACATGCGATGCGGGAACAGGTTTTCCTCCATACCTGCGAGAAACACCAGCGGAAACTCCAGTCCCTTGGCTGAGTGCAGTGTCATCAACTGTACGCTGTCTTCATGTGCGTCGGCCTGTCCTTCACCAGCATCCAATGCCGCGCTATCGACAAACTGCTGTAACGGCGGCAGGTCCTCGCCTTCTGGCACGAACGTACGCGCGGCGTTGACCAGTTCATCCAGGTTTTCTACCCGCGCCAACCCCTTCTCGCCCTTTTCTTTCTCGTAGTATCCAATCAGGCCGGATCTGCGCACGACCTGATCTGCCACTTCCTCAAGAGTCATCGGATCCGTCGCACTGTCCATCTCATCCACCAGCACACGGAATCCATCCAGGGCTGTCAATGCGCGCGCGGGGAGAAGCTTGTGTTCCTGAACAGCGCCTATGGCCTGCCACAACGAACACTGCTGCTCTCTGGCGGTCTCACGCAAGGTATCCAGCGTTTTACTCCCGATACCTCGCGGCGGCGTATTGATAACCCGCTCAAAGGCCGCGTCATCGCCCCGGCTGACCAACAAGCGCAGATATGCCATGGCATTGCGGATTTCGAGGCGTTCGTAAAAGCGTTGACCGCCGTATATACGATACGGCAGGCCACTGCGCAGCAGCGCCTCTTCAAGCACCCGGGACTGCGCATTGGAGCGGTACAGAATCGCTACGGACCGACGCAAATTGCCGTTGTTCACCCAAGTCTCTATCTGCTCCACAATAAAACGGGCTTCGTCCTGCTCGTTGAACCCCGCATACAACTGTATGGGCTCGCCGGTTTCTCCAGAACTCCACAGCTCCTTACCAAGACGACCACTGTTATTTGAGATGACCCCGTTGGCGGCCTGCAAAATTGTCTGTGTCGAGCGGTAGTTCTGCTCCAGCCGCACAACCCGCGTATTGCCAAAGTCCTCGCCAAAACGCTGGATATTCTCGATTTTGGCCCCACGCCAGCCATAAATTGACTGATCATCATCGCCCACAGCGACGACGGAAATATTTGACCCGGCCAACACGCGCAGCCAGGCGTACTGGATGGTATTAGTATCCTGGAACTCATCGACCAGTATTTGCCGGAACCGCGATTGGTAGTGCGCAAGCACCTCCGGTGCCTTCAGCCAAAGCTCGTGTGCACGTAGCAGGAGTTCGGCAAAGTCGACCATACCGCCACGTTCGCAGGCCTCTTCATAGGCCACATAAACACGCAGCATGGTTTTGATATAAAAATCACCGACCGGTGGCTCAATATGCGCTGCACGCAATCCTTCGTCTTTTTGCTCGTTGATGAACCATTGCGCCTGCTTGGGCGGCCAGCGCGATTCATCCAGCTGCATCTCACGACACACGCGCTTGACCAGCCGAAGCTGGTCGTCACTGTCGAGAATCTGAAAGTTCTGAGGTAGTTTGGCTTCTTTCCAATGCGTTTTCAAAAGACGATGGGCCAGTCCGTGAAACGTACCCACCCACATACCGTGTGTGGGTATCTGTAGCATCTCTTCGATGCGCCCGCGCATCTCCCGAGCAGCCTTATTGGTGAAAGTCACGGCCAATACGCCGTGCGGCGAAATACCCTCGGCGCGAACCAGCCAGGCAATGCGGTGCACCAACACGCGAGTTTTTCCGGAGCCCGCCCCGGCGAGCACAAGCATGTTGCCCGCATCGGCCGCTACTGCGTCGCGCTGCGCATCATTGAGTCCTGAAAGAATATCGCTTACATCCATCGCGGCATTCTAACCGCATCACTGCCGGCACTTACAAAATTTGCGCGGCACGGGCACAGGGGAAGTAGCTCTGCTAGTATCTATTGCGGGTCATAATCGGTGTACAAAATCATGGCAGACGATAAAAAAGATCCGGATTTCCACGATCCGACACACGCAACAGATGCGGAGGCGAACGCTCAGGACAACTTCGAGGACGACATCTATGACGAAGAGTTCCTGGCATCCATTGCGGGCGATGATGACGCTTTTGGGCTTCCCGAGGCTGAGGCTCCTGCTGCGCCGGATCCAGGCTATGCGGCGTATGCCAGTGAGTTGGAGGACCCCCTCGCGGATTGGCCATCCCCGGAAACACCTCTGGATGATTTGCCGGAAATGCGACAGTACGCAAAGGACACGGCTGAGGACGCAATCGAATACACGGCAGTGGCTGTGCCAGAGCCAGAGCCGGAGCCAATAACCGAGCAATCCGCTGAATCTGTAGCCCAAGTCGATAGCATTCCTTCCACAGCACCCTCGGCTGTGGATTTTTCCGAAGACTTCGGCACCGAGACCGATGCGACGCTTGATGACCCCCTGGGCGACCCGCTGGACGAGCCTCTGGAGGAGCTTGTCGAAGACCCACTGGAGGATCCGCAGGAAGAACCACTGCAAGAGCTTGCAGAAGAGCCAGCGCAAGAACTCTTGGAAGAGCCAGTGCGGGAGCCGGCGCAAGAACTCATTGAAGAGCCAGCGCAAAAACTTCCAGACCCATCAATTGAAGCACCAGATGCAAAAGCGCCGGAAGCACATCCTGAAGAATATTCGGAAGCACCTCTCGAGGGGCCTGCCGAAGTACCTATTGAAGTACCTATTGAAGAACCTCTGAACGAAGGTGTAGAGACCGGAGATACGCCCGTAGAATTTGTCTCCGTGGACCCGACAGAGAACGTGGCAGCGATGGCTTCGGCAGCCAGCGCGTCACCGATAGCAGAAGCCGTCAACGACGTGTCGTCCGTCGATTTTGGCAACGACGCATCGGAAAACCTAGCGCCGGAAGAGGCACAGACCGAAGACCCCGAAGAGGAATTCGTGGACGATTTTTTGAATGACCTAGACGAGGTTGATGACGGTTTTGTCAGCAGCGACACCGTGACAAAGGCAGCGGCAGCTGGCGTTGCCATGGGAGGTTCAGAACGCTTCGACGAATCGAGCGGCGATACGCCTAGCAAAGATGGCGGTCCACCCGCAACAGGCGGTCGTAGCAACGGTGGGGAAAATGCTGGGAGCGACGAGAACGCCCAGCGTAAATTCCCCATTGCCATGATAGCGGTCGTCCTTGTGGCGGTTGCACTGCTTGCGATAGGCGGCTTTGGCGTTGTCCAGCAACGCAGTGAAATGCAGGCTGAAATACGTGATCTTCAAGCACAGCTTGCCGTGACAATGACTCCGGAAGAAGCAGCATTGGAACGCGAGCGACAAAGACAGGTCGAAGGCGAGAGCGAGCGGCTTAACAGTGAAATTGTGGCGCTCGGCGCTGAGAATATTGAGCTGAAAGAGCAACTACAAACTCTTGAAGCGCAGCTCGGAGAGAGACAGGCCGCAAGGGAGGCGGCAAGCCAGTTAGAAAGACAGGCTCTGGCCGATGCGCAAGCCGTCGCTGAAGCAAAAGCACAGGCTGAGCGAGTAGCCAGCGAAGCCCGAGCGAGCGCCGCATCAGCATCCGCTCAGGCACAGAGTCAGGTGCAAACCGCGCCAACGGGCATCTGGTTCGTTAATTTTGGCTCCTATGCCCAGCGTGATGTCGCTGAATCCTGGGCAACAAGGATAAACAGCGATGCAGGCCGGGTCGTTGTTCAAAGCGCAACAGCCGGAGGCCGCACGCTTTTCAGAGTCCGAGTGGTTGATTTATCGAGCCAGGATTCGGCAGAGCGCGTAGCAACCCAGCTCGAGAGGCAATACAAGCTGCCACGACTCTGGGTTGGCAAAAGTGAATAAGCCGTAGTCAACGGAACCAAGCGGCGGGGACAATAGCTACGGTCGCTATTTTTTTGTACTACTCGCGGGACTTGTGCGCCAGGGATGCGGCGTTTGCTTCCCAATTTTCGCCGTCAAAATCAACAATCACGATATCTTCAGGAGGCGAGTCAAGACAGTGCAGATTAACGTCTACTCCATCGGGATTAGAACGCGGAATATAGTACGGCTTGATACCGCAGTGATGACAGAAATAGTGTTTCGCGACATGCGCATTAAAGGTGTAGAGACTAAGCTGGTCCTGACCCTGCTCTAAAGTGAAACGCGAAACCGGTACTATCAAATGCAAATAGCCACCCATGTTGCAGATCGAGCAGTTACAACGTACGGCCTCAATCCGTGTTGGGGCAACCACGCTAAAACGCACCGCACCGCAATGACACCCGCCTTGATACTCAACAAAGCCCTCGGGGATTTGCGCGGAAGGTGACGTATCTGAATCCCTGGCAGACTTGTTGTGTGGCGCTTGCATCGCGTTATCGGATATCCACAGTCGGCTATCTTAGCCCTGTTGGGCGCTAAGCAGAATACTCACCCATAACAGGTGCCGCGTACAACGACTTTTTTATGCCCGGAACCAAGGCGGATCGGCACGCATCAGGGCGGTGAAGTATTCGTAAAGTGCGTCATTTTCACGATCTGCAAGGTCAACGATCTTCATTAATTCTTTTACAAATATCGCATCGGGTGCACCCGCCAACGCGTCCAGGTTGATAGGCCTGCTTGCTTGAACAATGGCTATATCCTGCTTGAGCCCCTCCCGGTCCAGTAAACCCAACATGCGCGATACGCGATTGCAGATCGCGGACACTGTGGCCAACTCAGCGGTGCTGAGTGCTCTACCGCTCGACGGTTGTCGGCCTGTTTCCTTGATTGCCATATTCACGTTTCTTGCTCCGAATGGGTTCAACTGCAGTTACCGAGGTTGGGGTTTGGTCGGCTCAGGCTGGCGCAAAAATCCCGGGAGATTCCTGCCACCAGCCACAGCCGATCTGCAGAGTAATGCGTCACCGCGATAAGTACCTCAGCTAAGCGATGATTCTGTGCGGCAGGTCGCAATCACTGTTGAGCAACTGTGCTGCAGGTCTCAATCCAGGTGTTGTGACGGTGCGAGACACCTCATGCCAGTAGCAAACCAAGTACCGATCGTAAGAACTCAGTCCTGTTCGCTCAACGGCTTATCGGTACCGCCCAGCAGGGCCGCCATGAAAGCGCCTGGATCCTTTGGCGATACAAGAATCGTCCGACCGCCACCGTAGCGCACCTCAAGTCGATCAAGGGAGAGTGCGGGGCTCGATATGGGATTGCGCGTCGATGTAATGGCCTCCACGCTAGCAAGTGGAAACTGCCATTTAAAAGGTCCGCTGCGAATAAAGCAGCATTCCTCATCGATGATGTAACGGGTGCTGCCCAGTAACCACAAGGGCAATCCTGCACCGAGGACACAGGTCAGTAACGGAGCAAGAAGGCCCGGGGCGTTTACAGATTGCCGAAGCATGGACCCGGCGGCCAGTACCGATAACACGGCCGAGATCAGTACCAGACCAATCACCCATGAATCAATCTTGGAGGGGAAAACCATCGTTCCGCTGCCTGAGGAGTTCCAAAGACAAGTTTAGGCTATTCCTGAAATGGCGCCAACGACAGGCTCGCCTGGGTGGACCGCTCAGAGGTGTTTTATACAGCGCTTATTGGCGCTCCCAGGGCTTCTGTGACATGACCCCAAATTTTCTGATTGAAACCCATTCCCAGATGAGCAGCATCAATCTCTATATGTTTGACACGTGAGTTGTGGTGATCCTGTGCCGCTTCGCAGCCGACAATGCCATCGGTCTTGCTGAAGATGGCGGTAATCGGCTGACTAATCTCGCGCCGCGCACGCAGATTGATTTCGCCTTCTATCCAATCGAGGTCCTGACCACGAGAAAGAAAAAGACCGGCGGCGGCGGTGTACTTCGGCCCCCCCGATACCGGAGTGCCCATGGTAACGACGCGATCTACAATATCCGGGAGATCCCGGGCTACCTCTCTGGCCAACACACCCCCAAGACTCCAGCCAATCAGGGATATGGACTTGCCGGTGGCGTGATGCCGATCCATCACGCGCTCAAATACACGATCGACAAGGTAAGGGACACCTGCTTCACCCTGATATACATCGGGCGGAGAAACATCCCAGCGCTCGGACAAGTCAGCCAATTCATGGGGGAGGTTGGTGCCGGCGAGATTAGTGCCCAGCCCCCAGCCCTAGGCCGCAAAACCCCGATGCTTAAGATAGCGCCGCAAAGGCAGGGTATAGCTATCACTACATCCAAAGCCCGGGATAACAATTGTCAGGGAATCCGTGGCCGGCGCCTTGCGCCGCACGCTCTAAGCTGCCAGCGGGCCTAGCATACGTGCAAAATCTACTGCCGCGCGGGCCTCAAGGAGCAGCAAGCTGCGCCGCGGTGCAGACAATGCTGCTGCCTTGGCGCTGTGGTGAATCGTGTGTCTATCAGCGGTATTCATGCTGTCTCCTACTTGCTTGTGTGGTGGACGGGCCAGTTTCAGGACCTCGCGCAATTTCTATCGGGTTTAAGGTGTCTAAATGCGTGTGCATACGTCGCATAAACACTTCTACTTGTTTCATTTCGCTTTCACTAAACGGTGCCAGCTGCGCCTGAACATAGCGCTGCGACGCAGCTTGGGCCTTTTCGTGATGCTGTAGACCCAGCGGTGTAAGTGCACAAACATAGGATCTTGAGTCGCTTGGAAGTTTGTACGTGCTTACTAACTTTTGATTTTGTAACCGTTTAAGTACTCCAGTGATATTAGCGCGCGTGACCACCAGGCGCTCTGCAATGGCCTTAGGCAAAGCCTTGTCGGCCAGGTGGTGGATCGCACTGAGCACATCAAATTGGGTCGGCGTTAGACCGAACTCCTGGAGCATGCGAGAGTAGCTGTGACTGCATTCCAAATAAGAACGCACAACAGAAAGCCAACATGAGGACTCTAGTTTATCGCGCGTGCGGTGTCGCTCTGGTTCCACTCTCTGCATTAGCTCACACTAGTCCATGTCATTTTAGAATGGTTTATGCAGACAGTGTCGAGTCATGGGACACAATCGCATTTAGTTTAAGCATAAACTAGTTGTATAGAAATTACGCGAATTGTTTGCAACTGGATGACCATCGGCCGGCACCTCGACCGCAGTCAAACCGGGGGTCGACGGCGCTTGCGTCAACACAATCGCCTTTGTGCTTGCCACCAAGGCCGCTCTCAGGCAGGGTATTTTGGCCCGACGTAACTCTCTATTTCAAACTTGGAACAAATATGCCCAGACTCGCATCACTCCTCGCTGCACTGTCTATTTTTAGCATCACATATGCCACGCCCGGTTGGAGCGAAACCATGACCAAGCCTGAACACCCCTATGTCTTTCACATGATTCAGGCGAGGCTCTGGGACAAAGCGGTGGCTTCCGGAAATACCTACTTCCCGCCAACCTATAACGTCGATGGCTTTACGCACGGCACCTCCAATCCCACCAAGCTGCTGAATGTGGCGAACCACTTTTATCCGGATGTGCCCGGCGACTGGTATTGCCTGCAGATGACTGTGGAGAGTCTGGCGGCGACGGGTGTTAAAACAATCTTCGAAGGCACTGCGCCCGTGGGCGACATTCAACCTGAGTTCGAGGGCGCAGATGACGAACTGTTTCCGCACATCCTGGGAGGGATTGCCCCCACTGCGGTGCTCGAAGTTTTTCCTATTCAGCGCTCAGACAAGGGCGAGTTTCTAAGCATTTCGGGCGTCACCGATTAGGGCGATGACTCGGCGTGCGCCGCAAAGCAAAGTAGCGGCAAAATCGAACCAAGCCCCATGCCCACTGTACGCAACAGTTTTCCAACGCTACGCAACCAATGGCGACGCGTACCTCATGTCTTGCAGCTCGATCTGGCAGCGGCAACGCTGAAACCCGACCGGCTGTGCCTCTCACTGCTCACGGGGATGTCGACCTTTGAAACGCCGCAAATGGCGCAGAGCATCGATTTACTACAGGTTTTTTCTAAAAAAACGGAATTACTTTACGGTTTTATACCTCACCCATCACCAGCTTTTCACTCAAAAGCCAGAGTTCACTTGATCGCCGTACATCGGTAGCCTTGTCTGACAAGCCCTGCGCAAAAGCCTCCTGCCCCGCACGCTGCCGGTTGCCCCAGCTCCAGTGGACGCCTGACTGCGACAGCTCCGGGCTGGCAACGGCGTCTGCAACGCGCTCCCCAGACAGCGACTGGGACACATAGCCCCTGGTGATGTTCTGCTGGAACCAGGGAAACACCTTCTGAAACAGCGGCGGCGCGTTGCGAAACAAAGGCGTGTCAGCAACGCAGCCCGGGTAAAGCGTATTAAAGACAATGCCGGTGGATGCGTGGTAACGCGCGTGCAGCTCGCGACTCATCATCATGGTGCACAGCTTGCTGTCCTTATAAGCCTTACCGGCCTTGAAGGTTTTGCCATCAATCATCGCGATCGGATCTCTAAATCCGTCTTTCAACCCTTGAAAGTCACCGAGGTCGGCCGGCGCCGGAATGGGAATTCGCCCCCCGAATTCCTCCGAATTTGCCGTGACCGTGCCCAGCGTTATCAACCGCGGTGCCGCGCCGCGCTGCAGGTCGTCGAGCATGAGTCTGGCGAGTAAGAAATGGCCGAAGTAATTGGTGGCAACGCTGATTTCGTAGCCCTCAGGCGAGCGCTGCGGCTCCTTTAACAGCGGCAGATACACCGCGGCATTGCAGACCAGTGCATCCAGCACGCGATCCTGCGCCCGAAACCAGGCATGAAAACTGCGCACACTCGCCAGGGACCCAAGATCCAGTTGGACGATTTCATAGGACTCCTGCGGCATGGCCAGAGAGTCAGCCGCTTCCTGTGCTTTCTGCAGATTGCGGCAAGCCATAATTACATGCCAACCGCGGTCGACCAGCGCGTTTGCCGCATGCAAACCCACACCAGAGGATGCACCGGTAATAACAACGAGTGGTTTTACAGATCGGTTCATAGAAGAGGTCTGCAGTTTAATATTCGACGTGTAGGGGTAGAAGCAATCGCACAACTCTGAACGTTCTCCGGTTCAGAGGCAAGCCAAAGTGACCGCCCAAGCGGGTGAACACAATAAGCTGTCGGTAGCCTTGCTATTGACACATTTTTTTTGCAACAGTAAGTACAGCTAGTGGTTCGTCGCAGTACAGTGATGTAGCCGGGTTACCCCCGCCGCCAAGACATGCCCACGCGTTACCCAGTACTCAAACGCCGACAAGAGAGGAAGCAATGTGACTATGAATGTAGCTATGAAGGTACATAAACAAACACATGCACACGCATTCGCCCAGAGGACATTGGGTCGCCAGATGACCGCACTACAAGCACTGGCAGCTCTGTTTATGCTGATGGTGGCATTCGCAAGTCAGACGCAGGCGGAGACATCAAACGCTGACTACGATCCAGAGGCTCGCCTGACAGAGCTCGGTATCACGCTGCCACCGGCACCGCAGCCAGTCGCCAACTACGTCAACGGCGTGCAGACGGGAAACCTTATATTCCTCGCCGGCAAAGGGCCAAAACGGGCTGATGGCACTGAAATCACCGGCAAGCTTGGCGCGGATGTCACTATCGAAGAGGGCTACGAAGGTGCCCGCTTAACGGCGATCAATCAGCTGGCAGTTCTTAAGGCAATGCTCGGTGACCTCAAGCGCGTTAAACGCGTGGTTAAAGTACTGGGTATGGTGAATTCTGATCCGAGTTTCGTCCAGCAGCCCGCGGTTATTAACGGTTTTTCGGATCTGATTGTCGAGGTTTTCGGCGACCGGGGGCGACACGCACGAGCAGCAGTGGGCATGGCGTCATTGCCACGTGGCCAGGCGGTGGAGATCGAAATGATTGTCGAAGTGGAGGCAAATCCACTCTGGACGCAACGCAAAGTCAAAAATTACCTGCCGCACATGACGTCGCCAGAAGTTGAGGCACTGTTGAGCAAGACAGATTTGGCGATAATCCCGGTCGCATCGCTGGAACAGCACGCGGCACACCTGCCCATCGGCACGGACTTTATCAATGGCGTAGAGCGCTGCAAGCTGATTGCCCAAGAGCGAGATCTGCTGGTCGCGCCATTCCTGATGGTAGGTCAGTCCCCATACCACATGGGATTCGCGGGATCAGTCACCCTGGAGGCGGACACTATCGTGGACGTGCACCTTCAGGCTGTAAAGAGCCTTATAAAGCACGGTTTCAAACGCTTCATCATCATGAATGCGCATGGCGGCAATCGAGCAATTTCTACCTATATTGTGGATCAGATTAACCAGACAACCGCCGGTGTGGCAGTGAGCTTCGGCGACGCGGTAAGGCCATTTCTGGAGCCATCCACGGTGACCCCATCCACCGTTCTGGATCGACACGGTGGCACCGGCGAAACGTCCAATTCCCTCTATCTAATGCCAGATCTGGTGCAAATGGACAAAGCCGTGGCCGCCGAAATCACCCTCCCAGCGCACCTGCAGGCGATGTTGCCGGAGGTAATTGCCGGGGATCCGACCGCACTGCAGCTGTTTCTCGCCGAGGGGTTAAAGGCAGAAGAAACAGGAAAAAACACCTCATCGGCCGAAATGTCCACCACCGGCGTTTGGGGGGCGCGCGATCCTGCAGAGGCGAGCGCATCAAGAGGTGCAGCAGAAACAGCGAGGCAAATTGCGGCGGTTGTGAAGTTTATCGACCGCTGGAACGAGTTGGCAGAAGCCGACTGAGAAGCGCTTCAGCGTCCGACGTCACGGCAAATCATCGGGGCTCTTTGCTGACGTTTAGCCTGACTTTCTTTCGGCTTCTCTTGCCGGCTCACGTCCGGACGCTATACCCGGCCAGCGATGCAGCACCGACGATGCGCTCTGATGCGCGGGCGCGTAGCTGGCCTTTTGCGTACTCTTCAACGTAACGGAAGCTGGATACCCGGCGCTGGTGGTCACGATCTCGCGTAATTGCATAGCCAGAGCCGGCTTGCCTATCCCTTCGGCCAAGGTACAAAGGCCGTCAATGTACTGCTCCGTAGCTTTGGCGCTAGTCGGTCCAGAATTGCGGTAGGCCATGCCGTGGTCCACAAAGTCTTCCAGCTCGTTGGCAATGTGCACCAGGACAGCGAGGCGCTCGGCTGTCGACAGGGCACGGATGTCATCGACGGTAGGCAAAGAGTGTCGAAGCCGACGATGCATGGTCTCGTACAGCTCAATGCCATCACGAAGCACGGGTGCAAGCTGTCGCGGGAAGCTACCGCGCAGGCCGGGTGGGCACCAGCGAAAGCGGTGATAGGCATGGGTACGCCAGGCGTGCAGAAGTGCCACCAGGGTGAAATCTGTGTCGCCGCCGTGCTGCGCGGTAATGCTCGCAGTTCCAACAAGATGAGCAAGGAAGCACTTGCCATTTGGCCGCAGCAGGCCAGCAAAGCGTGTAGTGGCAAGTTCGTAGGCACCGCGCAAGCGCTCCAACTTCTCCGGACTCCAGTCTATATCCGCCAGTTGTTTGTACAGCTGTAGGTTGGTCTGCGCGACTTGCAGAGAATTGTCTGGGTAGTTAGTCATTGATCAGCTCAGCATACACCTCTTGGTAACGCGCCGCGGTATGCGGAAAGTCATAATTTTGCGCCAGTGCCAATGCCCGCTGCCCAAGCGCCGACCACTGCTCACGACTGCCAATAATTTGCTGCAGGGTATCGTCAAGAGCCCCCTCACTGACCGAGTCGATTCGCCAGCCGGCCTCGCCATTGCTCAGCAGCTGAGTTGCGATCCCTGTGGCTGTCGATGCCACCGGTATGCCGCATGCCATTGCCTCAGTCACTACGTTCCCAAAACTCTCCCAGCGCGACGGAAGTAAAAGAACGTCTGCCATGCGCATGGCTGGCGCAACGTCTGACAGTTCGCCGAGGTAGCGGACCTGCTGCGGCAGGGCAGTCTGCGCCTCACGTACGGTCTCCTCAAGAGGTCCACCACCGCAGATCGCCAGCGTGCCCCGCGCGCCCCGTGCCACTTGCGCTGACCAGGCCGCAAGCAGTTCCTGCACGCCCTTACGCGGCGATAGTTGGCCCGCAAACAACAACACCGGCTCCTGTAGCGGGAGGCTAAACGCGACACGCAATGCAGCGATCTCCCCCTCATTCGCCGGGCAGAAACGTCGCGTATCAACGCCATTGGGAACGCGGTGAATGCGCTCCTTGCCAATGCCGATCGCATCAAGGTCTGCGGCAATCACATCATCAAGCACCGCGAACGCGTCGATACGATCCATGGCTCGCTGCAGCAGACGCCGAGGCAACTGCGAACGCAGTTTGTGCAGTTCGCCCTCACCGTGCTCGCCACCCAGACTGGGTTTTACAATAAACGGCGGCGAGCTGTGTTTTCTGCGCAGTGCATAGCCGAGGATCATCGGCGATAGGGCGTGACCGTGCACAATGTCCGCCGCATCGATCTCAGTAGCCGACAAATAGGCAGCCCCGAGTCGCAATAGGGGCCTGGCACGCCTCGGAGGTGGGTAGTGGAGCGCCCGCACTTCGAGCCCCGCGGTGAACGCAGGGTCCGGCTCGACTCCCCAGGGTAGGGTTGTGTAAAGACGTAGACGATCACCTTTGTCTTGCAGGGCACGGGCGAGCTGTAGCGCCTGTAACGGTGCACCCGTAACTGATTCGGGCGGCAAGCGCTGGCTGAGCATGTGGATGAGCATTTTTACCGCCGTTTTGCGCTGCCGGGGCTGCTATTATGAATCCGCAGTAAGGGGAATAACACATGCATATCGCCAGTCTGGTTACTCTTGTTATCGTCCCGCGCGAGCGGTTTAGCATGGGCCCAGCATCTTTGCGCCAAGTGCTCTCGCGCACGCCTGTGGATGTACCGGTGGTTTTTGTCGAAGGTCGTCCCCCGGAACGCGTGCGGAACGACCTGCATGCCGCTGCTGATCGGCCCGTCGATTTCATCGCGACACCTCACTATTTATCGCCAAACAATGCACGCAACCTCGGCTTTCAGCGTGTAGCCACGCCCTACGTCGTCTTTTTAGATAACGATGTTTGGGTTGAACCTGACTGGCTGGAAGCTCTGCTGAGCTGTGCAGAGGAAGAGCAAGCCGCGGTGGTAGGACCGCTGTACCGGCAAGGCCAGCCTGAAGATCGCGAGGTACACATGGCCGGCGGTCTGGCCCATATCATCGAGCGTGATGGTCGGCGCCTGGTGCGCAGCTCCCACGACTATCAGGGAAAACCACTGGACGAAGTACTTCCCGAACTGCGACGCTCAGAAACAGAGCTGGCCGAGTTCCACGGCATGCTGGTGCGCAGCGCCGTGCTGCGTGATCTCGGCGGCCTCGATGAAGGCCTGCTGAACACTCGCGAGCACATAGACTTCTGCATGAGCATCCGCGCCGCCGGCGGGAAAGTGTTTCTGGAACCTGCCAGCCAACTGACTTACAGTCGCCCACCGCCGTTTGCCCTGGGCGATCTGCGCTACTTCAGTCTGCGCTGGTCCGAGGATTGGAGCGCGCAAACCTTGGATCACTTCTTTACCAAGTGGGAGCTCGATCGCAGTCAAATTCCGCATTTGATGACCTGGACGAAAAAGCAGCGCTACCGTTTTCTGGAGCCCTGGTACTCAAGGACCACGCGCTGGCTTGCGCACCGTGTGGGTCAGGAACGCATGGTAAAGGTACTGCAATACACGCTGTATCCGCTGGAAGGCTTTCTCAATCGCTGCGTGAACGGCCTTCTTGGGGCCGGACAGCGCAAACCCTAGACGTGAATCGGGTCGCTGTGAAACTCATCGTTCAAATTCCCTGCCTTAACGAATCTGAGACGCTACCGGCGACCATCGCCGATATCCCGCGTCGAATTCCCGGGATAGATATAATTGAGATCGTCGTTGTCGATGACGGAAGCACTGACGACACCGCCGAAGTGGCGCAGCGCTGCGGCGCCGACCACGTCATCAGACACACACGCAACCTGGGCCTCGCCGCAAGCTTTCAGTCCGGCATTGACGCGGCACTCGCCCTCGACGCAGACATCATTGTTAACACGGATGGGGACAACCAGTACCGGGGAGAGGACATCGTTCGTCTTGTCGAACCGGTCCTCGCAGGGCATGCGGATATTGTTATTGGCGACCGGCAACTCACCGCCGCGCGTCAATTCAATGCCTTCAAAACCTGGCTCCAGTCCATGGGCAGCCTTGTGGTCAGCTCGCTCTCCGGGGTCCCCGTCCCGGACGCGGTGTCTGGCTTTCGCGCCCTCTCGCGAGGCGCCGCGATACGCCTCAATATCCTGTCGCGCTTCAGCTATACCACTGAAATGATTATTCAGGCGAGTAACCGGCAGCTCAGCGTGCAGTCGGTACCGGTGCGAACCAATCTGGTAACTCGGGAATCGCGTCTGGCCCGCAGTACTTTAAGCTTTGTCGTGCTGCAGGCAATCACGATTGTCCGCATGTATGCCATGTACCGTCCCATGCGTTTCTTTTTTAGCCTGGGCGCAGCGACATCCCTGGTCGGTCTGTTCCCAATCGTACGCTTCCTGATTTTTTATCTCGCTGGCGACGGCAGCGGCCATCTGCAGTCGCTGATTTTGGGCGTGGCGCTACTGATGCTTGGCGGAATGTTGTTTATCACAGGACTGCTGTCCGACCTGATTTCTCAAAATCGCAAAATACTCGAGGCTACGCTGGAAAGCGTCAAGATGCAGCGCTATCAGAGCGTAGGTGATCCCGGTAAAAGTAGCGCTGCGCCAGCAACGCCACCAGAAACAACAAAGAAGGAATCAGATGTAGAGCTATCCGATTAGACGCAGTGCCATGAATCGCACCGTATGAGAACCGAGTAGCTGTAAACAGGAACAGATACATAACCACGGCCGCAGCCAGTGGCATTGCGATGGCACCCAGCCCCGCCAGTAAAGACGGATATCTAGCTACTAAAAACACGCTCAGTAGCAGCAAAATTCCGGTCAGATGCCAGGAACCAAAAATGAAAATCTGCTGCGCAAGCGCCGACGGCGCCACTGAGCGAAAACCGAAACCCATTCGCTCGAGGCTATGGCCTGCGACAGTAAAGTCCGCGGGGGCTAGCAACGCAAACACCCCTAAAACAGCGGTGCCCGATAACAGCAGAATCCGGAGCTTACGCGGCGAAATCAGCACGAGCAGAACGCCGGGTAGCAGTGTTGCTGTCCAAAACAGACCTTCGTTTTTTACCGTGGGCGCGGCCAAAGCAAACAGGCATAGAAGCAACAGCGATGCCCGGTCCCGATATCTGGACCAACTGAGAAGTGCCTGCAGCGCAGCCAGGTATACGGCACCGAGCAGCAAATCGGCGTAACCCGCGATCGCAATATGCGAGCCAAGTAGAGGTAAGCTTGCAAGCAGATAAGTAAAAATCACAGCGACAACCGGGGAGGCCCCCGCGACCAGAGCGCCCCCAAAGAACAGCAACAGCAGCGCTGTGCCGGTTATCACCCAGGGCAGGCTGACAACGGTCTCACTCCAGCCACCCAGCGCGAGTCCCATCCATACCTGCAGCAAGGGAATACTTGTCGGGT
Organism: Congregibacter sp.; assembly: GCA_045105635.1. Taxonomy (GTDB): domain Bacteria; phylum Pseudomonadota; class Gammaproteobacteria; order Pseudomonadales; family Halieaceae; genus Congregibacter. Next base: position 390,167 of record JBGCDU010000009.1, on the reverse strand, counting down.
AGTCTGGATGATGATCCGTGAAAACCCCGTCGCCGGCAGTCAACCAAGCCTGATTGTCCACAAAAGGTACCATGCTTCCCTGATTCAACCAGACCTTGGCCTTGGTTGCCCAATGCATTGTGACATCCCACCCGGACAGCGGCCGCACCAGGGCCTCCTCGGCAAGCAGTACCAGACGCGCAGCAATAAAGCTGATGCAAACGAGCAGCAGCAGTGTTTCCCAGCTTATTGAGCAAAGGAGAGTGACCCGATGGGGAATTGCCAGGCGCGGGCCTAGGAGCAGGACGGCAGTAGCACACGCCGCTGTAAGCACACAGGCCAGTAAAAACGAAGCCGGGTGGAACGATAGCTGCAGGATGTGAAGGAGACGCAGCAGCACTGTTGATGACAACATCCCCAGGATCAGGCCGTAACCCGCCAGTTGCGCTGTGCTGTACCGGACGCAGTATCTGCCATAAAGCGTGGCGAGCATCAGTCCGATCAATATCGGCGCCAGGGTCACCGAGAGGAATTGGACAGTGAGCATCTAAATCACCCGGAGCAAAAGAACGGCGCCGCCGCTAATAAGCGGCCTCACGGCCAGCTCCCTGCCGTCAGGATAAACGAGTAGCTGCTCACCAGATCCCAGGCGCATTTCACTAGGCTGCAGGAGAACGATAAAATCGCCGGGGCGAAAGTACTCCGGTCCCAGCAGCGGTGCACCGCGCTCCCAGAAAACGTTGTAGGGCAGCAGGTAGTAAGCCATTCGCATACCCAGGAACTCGACGCTGCTGGATACGAACACCCGAGACTCGTCATTGGTCTCCAAGACCTGATTGATTTGCTGCGCAAAACGCACCAGATTTTGCTCCGGCCCAGCCAGCTGTTTCTGTTCTTCTGCTTTGTTCCAGTAGAGCTCCCTAGACTGTGCAACGTTGGCCAGAAGTTCACGCTGCCAGCGCAGATCGAGAAACATCCACAACAAAAGAAACGCAACAGCCATACCTCGCCTGGATACAACGGCAACGCGAGAGACGCGATCGAGCAAAAACATTCCCAGAGTGCCGAGTAGAAGCAGGCATCCGGCAACTGCCACCGGGCGGAGGAAAACTGGCGTACCGGGGGCCGCACGAAAAAAGTTAGGTGAGCTACTGGACCAGAATCCAGTCTGATTCCACGCCCAGGCGAAATGTCCAAGCGCCACCATGGGCGACAATTGCTGCAGCTGCACAAACTCGACAATCACCCGGGATCCAGGCTCAGTTCTGAATAATAGGTGCAGCTCCTGCGACCCGGCCTGCCAGTCCGGTCTTGCCCCGAGAAAAATCACACTCCTCCTGGGCAATGGCGCAACCATGGTTTCCAGACTACCCCCCGCTGATCCCGGCTCGCCTGCATAGACAGACAATTGTTTTACCGCAGAGCGCTCGGCAAGAGAAAGCGCAAGAAACGGATAGCGGATGTAAGCATCTGGCAGCCGTAATCGTGCCTGCGCAATACCCCGTCGATCCGCATATACGGCGAGGCCCGACTTGGTAGTGACACTCCCGCGGGCCCCGTCCGTGGAAAACAAAGGCTCAAGCGTCACAGCGGACGGTAGATCAGCGGGCAGCAAACTTCGCGCATAGAGCACGAGTAGCAGCAGCGCAAGGATCGCGCCTATCAGTAAGGTCAGCACGCCTCGCGCCAGCAGAGCTGCCGGACCCAATCTAACCCCGACCGCCAGGGCAGCCTTCATCTTAGGCGCCCCGGGCGCGCGAACACCCATACACAGGCCAGCGCAGATATCGCCGTGACACCGAAGCCCACACCCATAGATTGAAGGACCACCGGTGCATCAACCCCAGCGCCGCTATAGGCAAAAGCCAGCCGGATGCCGAGAGCCAGGATCCCGCATACAACAGCGAACAGATAACTGCGCACCGCTTCGAGGGTAATCAGTGCCAGACGCAGCACGTGCAGCGCGAGCAAAGGAATTCCCACCCAACCACTATCCGCAAGCAAAAGAAGTGCACTGTCAAAGCGCTGTGAAGGCAGCAATGGCAGTAGCCAATGCACCCCTTTCGCGAGCAACCAGGCCAGGGTAGTGCCAGCGGCAATACACAAGGCGGTACTAAACGCGATAAAACTCAGCACATTGCCGCTCTCTCCCAACCCCGGTCGCCGCAGCGCCGGTAACAGTGCATTGCTCACAACCATCGCCAGCTGATTGGCTATCTGGAACACCTGTAAGGCCAGCGCCAGAGCGCCAAGTGCGGCAAGATCAGGCTGCAGATAACGATATACCACCAGCAATCCGGGCACCATGCAGAACAGCAAAAAAGTAGCCAGACCGAGCGCAGCTCCGCGCCTGATAAGTTCGCGCGCGACAGACGCCTCCCAGCGGGGTCGAGCGCGGCCAAAGTACTGGAAGTGAACACGGCTGACGGCAAACAGTGTGACCCACCACACCCCTGACTGCGCGAGAGCAAGGCTCTGGAGCGAACTGCCACTCAGGGCGATCAGAAGCACACACAGCACTTCTGCGGTGGTGAAGAGCACCGAAACACGCAGCCAGCGTGCGCTCTGGCCACGCGCGGCAAACATTGCCGAGTACCAGCCCAGCAGGCCGCGCACAACGACCCCTTGGGAAAAGATCAACATAAGCATTTGCAACTGCTGATCTTCCTCCAGCCATAACGCGCTCACAGCGATCACGAAAGAAGCCAGCAGGCCAAATGCGAAACGTAGTGTCAGGCTCGTGCCCGCATAATCGGCCTGCTCCGCCCTGTGCCGGAGGGCAAGCTGACTGATCAATAACTCGCTACTACCCCAGGCCGCCAGGGGCATAAGCAGAACATACCAGTTCGCGGCGTAACTGAAGTACCCATAACGCTCAACGCCAACAATCTGCACCAGCGCGATGATGTACACCAGACGCAGCGCAAGGTAGTAGAGCCGCGACAAGGCTAGGAAGTAACTGTTACGCACCGCTGCTACCAAGCGTAACTGCGGTACCTGCGCGAGAGTCCGGCGCGTGTCCACTGCAGCCACGCTCAGCTTGGAGCGCTGGCCGGAGGCCGCGCGTTACCGTGACGCGAAATCGCCTCCGCCACAAAGCGAGCAAGGTTAGGCTGCGCCATCAGCCACCGCTGTTGACGCTCCTGCCAATCTCTCCGGTTAACGCGCAGACCAGCATCAACGGCATCCAGGGCGGCCTCGGCGCGATCGTCCTGGACGGCATTGACCAATCCATCCGCCGCGAGGGAGCGAATGTAACCGCGGAAATCATCTACCGCATAAACCGCCGGCACACCCAATAGAACCGCCTCTGCCGCCATAGTGGCACTCTCGCCAACATAGAGATCACAGTGCGCTATCAGGTGATGGACATCCGTAGGCAAACCGGCGTAGGCGTAGGGGCGCAAGACATCGGGCAATGGCGCTTCTGAAGAGACATGCAGGCGCCCGCGGTGCGAGAGCCTCGACACGATTTGCGATACGGTATCGACAGCCAGACCTCTGTGACCAACATCGTGATTTGCGCCCCAGGCGACCAGGCGGAGAAAGTAGTTTGGCTGCTCGGGGTCCAGTCCTGCAGTCAGAGCGCGCTCACGATCTGCACGAAAATTTTCTGGATGAAAGTACGACAGCTCCTTCGTCCCTAAAAAGCGCGAAGTGCGACCTGAAGCCGTCGGTCCGTCGAAGGCTTCGGGCACATAAATATGACTGATAAAAGGTAGCGTCAATCGCTGCTGCAAGCTTGCTCGTTCCGTATCGTAGAAGCTGATGGCGGGTACACCCATTAATCGCCCGACGTGCGCGATGGCAACACCTCCAAAACCACACATCACGTCCGGGCGAAACTCCCGCACGCAGCGCAGCACTGCCGCATCTCGGACCAGCAGCTCGATGCCAAGACGCACCAGACCGGGCCGCGCTCGTGAGGCAATACGATAGGGCAGGCCAAAGGACTCCAGCAGCCCCAGAGTGACATCTTTTTCGCGCGCCGCAATGACTACCTGATCACCCTGCTCCTGAAGCATACGTATTGGGTGCAGGAAGAACAGCACGTCTGCCGGATGCACGATATCGATTAGGACCTTCATGCCGGTACCGACATCTCCCGCTTCGTTGGCCGCTCCTGGCAAACGAGTGCATTTTGAATTCTCGGGTTCACACGCCGCGACAAGCGTAACGCCAGAGTTTGAATAATAAGCTGCCCCCGAGATAATTCACATAGCCACCGGGCTCAAATACGGACCGCCAAGCGCCGCCCGGATGTAAGTAAAACAGCAAGAGCGTTAAATAGCGCGGGCTCCGGCCTGTCATCAAGAAGTGACTAAATTGTGAGACTTCTGTGATAACTCGCGCAGCCCCAGACGGGCACACTGACCTTTCTGTCAAATTCTGGAGATAAGGTCATGAAGAAAACGCTCACCTCCCTGGCGCTGTTCGCAGCCGCCGTAGCGGCGCCGGTCGGGGCCACCGACTTTGATGTCGAAATTATCAACCTTACCCGCGGTAGTTACTTTACGCCGTTCCTGGTCGCGGCGCATGCCGACAGTGCGCGATTGTTTACCTCTGGAGAAACTGCCAGCAACAGTCTGCAGGCGATGGCGGAAGGCGGAGATATCTCGATGCTGATTGCAGATGTTGAAGCACTCAACGCGACATTTGTTGCCAATCCGGCTCAGGGCTTACTGGCACCGGGAGCCAGAACCACGGCGAGTCTCAACACCGATGACGCGCCGGACAACACACGCCTGTCAATCGTAGCGATGATCCTACCCAGTAATGACGGATTTATGGGACTTAACGCCATCAGCATTCCGACCGAAGCTGGACGCTACGTCTACAGCGTCAACGCCTATGACTCAGGTACCGAAGGCAATGATGAGGTAGTTGGCAGCGGCGCGCCCGGTGAACCCGGTTATCCCGCACCGCCGCCGGTACTTGCCGCCAGCGGATCGGGCGGCACCGGTATCAACGCAAGCGCAGAGGGCTTTGTACACATACATCGCAACGTTCTCGGGGACGATGACATTTCCGGAGGCAATAGCGATATCGACAATACCGTGCATCGCTGGCTCAACCCGGTCGTGCGTGTTGTCGTCACTGTCAATTAACAGGAGCATCACTATGCAACGAATAACAGTGCCTTTGCTCCTTTGTCTAATCGCAGGGTGCAGCGACAGCAATAACTCCGGCCCGGACCCCGTGGAGCCTGCACCGCCGGCACCAGCGCCGGCTAACGCTATCTTTGAGGTCTCCGCGGTTAATCTGACCATCGGTCAACCGCTGTCGCCCCTCGCCGTGATAGCCCATGACGACAGCTTCCAGGCTTTCGCTATCGGCCAGCCCGCGTCCGTGGGGCTTGAGGTACTGGCGGAGGGCGGTGACAACGGCGACTTTCTGAATGAGGTCGAAGGCAGAGCCGAGGTGAGCGGTACTGCACCCATCGGCCCCGGTGCAAGCGACAGCCTTGAACTTGAACTCGACAGCGATGACCCCAGTAGCACCCGCTTGACGGTGATGAGCATGTTGGTCAACACCAATGATGCCTTTAGCGGTATCAATGGGATTGACATCTCTGCGATGGCCGTGGGCGACAGTCTCACCCGCAACGCGATTGCCTACGATGCTGGCACCGAGGCAAACAACGAGGCTGCGGGCACGATTCCGGGCCCGGCTGATGGGGGAGAGGGCTTTAATGCGGCGCGCGATGACCTCTCGGATCAGGTCACTATGCACGGCGGCGTCGTTACTGGCGATGACGGCCTCAGTGGATCAGTGCTGGATCAGACCCATCGATTTGACAACCCGGTCGTACGGTTTACCGTCACACGCACGCAATAACCGTGCGTAATGCCCGGGGAACTAGTGCGCAAACAGTTACTCTAAATGAACTGTTCCGACTGGAGCCCGGGCATTCGATGCCAGCTTTACCACAACACACATCACCACCGAACATCCTCATTGTAGAGGACGATGCTGATATTGCGCGCCTAATCGCCCTGCACCTCGAAGATCTTGACGCACAGGTTCGGCATGCCGATCGCGGTGACGAAGCCCTGCAACTCGCGCTCTCCAAGTCCTGGGATCTCATAATTTTGGACCTGCGCTTGCCCGGTATCAGTGGACTGGATATTTGTCGGCGGCTGCGCGAGCAGGGCAGGCTCATGCCGATCCTCATGCTCACGGCTAAATCAAGTGAGTTGGACAGAGTGCTGGGGCTCGAACTCGGCGCCGACGATTACCTCACCAAGCCCTTCAGTCCGCTGGAACTGAGCGCCAGAGTCAAAGCGCTGCTGCGTCGCGCCGCTATGAATAAGCAGCTGGAACACAAGAGCGCTGCAGAACTTGCAGACGAGGCTGCCCTCGAACTCGGACCTTTCTCAATCTGTACCCGTAGTCACAGTGTGACGCTGCATAAGCAACCGGTCGAATTGACATCGCGTGAATTTGATCTGCTCCTGCATTTTGCGCGACAACCAGGCCGGGTGTTTCGCCGAACGGAACTTTTGGATGAAGTTTGGGGCTATGGCCATGAAGGCTATGAACACACGGTGAACACACACATCAACCGGCTGCGCCGTAAAATCGAAGTGGACCCGGGCAGTCCAAGGCACGTCGTCACAGTCTGGGGTGTTGGCTACCGGTTTGAGGCCTGCGCGTGATTTTTTTTCGACGGCTTTACTTTCGCCTGGCGCTAGCGACCGGCCTTTTGTTTGTCATTGTTGGTGGCGCGCTTATCACCATCAGTACCCGGACCAGTGAGCTGTACTCCCTGGAGACCACCCAGCGCCTGAATCGCGACATTGCCCTGCATGCCGCCGAGGACATGCCGCTACTCGGACCAGATGGTGTCAATGAGACGGCGCTAAAAGAGCTAGCGCACCATGTCATGTTCATCAACCCCATCGTTGAAGTCTATCTGCTCGACACGCGGGGCAATATTCTTTCGCATGCCCTGCCATCTGGAACCGTGCTGCGCGACCGGGTAGAAATGGCCCCCTTGCAGGAGTTTATGGGTGATAACAGCAAGTTGCCGATCTTTGGCGATGACCCTCGTAGCCGCGATGCACAAAAAGCCTTCTCCGTCTCACCCATTTTGGATGCCCAGGGTGAAGTTACTGCCTATCTGTACACCGTATTGAATGGCAAAACCTTTGATGGCATCCGAGAGTCGCTGTCTGGCAGCTACAATTTGCGCGCAGGCACGCTGACCATTATCGCCGCGCTGTGTGTGGCCATCGTTGGCGGTGCAATCCTGTTTTTTTTCCTCACCCGGCGACTACACCGGCTCGCCAGGGCCGTGCGCGCCTACCGTGAACACAGTTATCAGGGAGAGATAGATATTGCACCGCGGGAACAGAGCCAGGATGAAATCGATGTTTTAGGCTCAGCCATCAAAGATATGAGCACGCGTATTGAACGCCAGTTTGACGCGCAACAGGAGATAGATCGCAACCGACGCGAGCTGATCGCAAATGTCTCGCACGACCTGCGCACCCCGGTAAGCTCCGTGCAGGGGTTTCTTGAGACCGTTCTGGTTAAAGATCTAGACGCATCCACGCAGCGGGACTACCTGGAAACAGCGCACAAGCACTGTCTGCGCTTGAATGAATTGATCGGCGAGCTGTTTGAACTCTCAACGCTGGAATCCGGAACCGTGGAGCCCCAATGGGAGCCCTTTCCGGTAATGGAACTGGTGCAGGACATTATCCATGACCACGAAATAAGAGCGGCGGAGCAGGGCATCACACTGTCGGCAAGCGCCTCGGATCAAGGCGTACAGGTCTATGCCGATATCGCGATGATTCATCGCGCGCTGGACAATCTGATTCAAAATGCGCTGAAACATACACGCAGTGGTGGAGAGATCAGTATCCGCGTAAATAGTCATGCGCAGCGGGTAGTGGTAGAGGTCATCGATGATGGCGAAGGCATTGCCTCAAAAGATATTGCGCACATTTTTGAACGTTTTTACCGCCCGGATACGGAGCAGCCAGCAATGGGCCACGGCCTGGGTCTGGCCATCGTCAAGCGTATCGTTGAATTGCATAAGTCGCAGATCGCCGTGCGCAGCGAGCGCAACCACGGCGCCGAGTTCAGTTTCTGGTTGCCGCAGCCAGCTTAGGGTATAACTCCCGCCCAAGACTTCTCAAGACGGTATTCAATGCGCAGTCCAGACCCGGATTCTGTCAATCCACTTGCCGGTGAAGTAACGCCACCAAAAACCTACTGGGTGATTGCCTGGCTGCTACTAGTCTGGGGCATAGGCTATGCGGCCCTGGTAGCCGAGGCTTTTTTCCTCTTTACACCGGACGACTTTGACCGTCTGGTCACTGCTGGAACCATTCTTCCAGGCTACAGCGACTACGTGCAGCAATTGCCACCCTGGATCGTCGCCATCTCGCTGTTCAAGGCCGCCACCCGCATTGGCGGAGCACTGGGTCTACTGCTGCGCAAGAGCTGGTCGATCACGCTGTACGCGCTGTCATTCGCAGCCTCTTGCGTGATTTTTTTCCGCGGATTTTTACTCGAGGGCATAGCAAGCGTCGAGCGACCGTCGCAAGTCGGGCTCGAGGCCCTGTTTTTTGCGCTGAGCATTTTTGCGCTCTGCTATGCACTGCGCGCTGCCTTCAGAAGTATGTTCCGCTAAGCACGCTTCGAACCGGGTATATCAAGCTACCATCCGGGACTATACTCAGCTAACGTCGTCATTGCCGATTTTGGGCACAAATCAATGCTTGTTATATCTCAAGTGTTTTCAAGTAGCGGTATTGGCCTGCTGGTCGGGTTTCTGATGGGCATGTCTGCGTCGCCGCTGGTAGGAATGGTGGTCGGTGCGATTACGGGCCTACTCGCTTCATTTCTCGGACTTGCGGGTCGATCGGGTAATCCGCTGCCTGGAGGGCAGGAGCCCGGGGAGCACGAACAGGACGGGGAGCGGCGAGAAGAGCGAGAAGAGAACGCTCAACTGCAGCGTAAACTGGTGCTCACGGGTATACGAACAGGCACCTTTGCCCTTGCCTGCGTAATTGGGGTTCTGATGGGCATGCATATACGCACGCACAATCTGATGTCGCCGAGCCTGCTCGATAAACAGACAGAGTTAGTCGACCTGGGATTTACTTCACAGGAAGCTCGGTGGATTGTGGCCGACCAAAAATTCACTGCAACCACGCCCAGTGTCGAGGATTCGGTGCTCTTCTCCAACGCCAGCAGTGAAGACTGTGATCGCGCCGACCCGGACCGCTTCGCCAGCTTTGCGGCACTCTCCCAATCCTATGCAGATATGGACCTACAGCCCTTTGCGCGCATCGCGCTTGAACTAAGTGCGAGCTCCCGGGATGAAGCCGCCGCGCTTCAGGCAATGCTTGGAATCGTCACTGCCCTGTGTGAAGACGACTGATGCACACATGTTTGCTAGCTGCAGAAAAACGTGGATTCCGCGGTTGAGTTTCGTTCATACAGGTTTCCGATCCGTCCAGATCAATGCACTCATGGCAGTCCTGCTGATGTGCTGCCTGATCGCCACCGTTCCCGGTGCACAATCCCAGTCTGAGAAAATCCTGCAGGCTGTTGCCGGCTCGGTTGTGAAAATCGAAACAGGCCGCACTACGGCGTCGGGGTTTTTGTGGCGTGATTCCATGACGATCGTCACCTCATTGCACGTCGTTGACGGACAGGACAGCATCGTCGCGCACCGGATTGATCAAAATGGACGCATCGCCGCCACGTCAAAAGCCAGGGTAGAGCGAGTGCTAAAAGAGTCTGACCTGGTGCTCTTACGCCTTACCGAGGAGCTGGGGCAGCAGCCCTTGAAGCTCAACAACACGGCGCCCAGGGTGAAGCAACGCCTGGATGCGGTCGGCTTCCCGTTAAACATTGCCGGATACAGCAGTACCGCTGTCACAGTGCGCTTCGGCGGCAAGCAACTGCGCTCCATTCTGCCGCCAAAAGTACTCGCAAGCCTCGGGGAGTATCCGAGTCAGACCGCAGAAATCCTGAACCTCGAGGGCAATCTGGTGCCAGGTTTGTCGGGCGCGCCGATTATTGACGATGCAGGATTGGTAGTCGGCGTGGTCAATGGCGGCCTTGAGAGCGGCGCGGTGGGTATCAGCTGGGGTATTCCGGCGGGGCAGCTGCGCAAACTGGCCAGTTCCCGAGACACAAAGCTACCGAATCAGCGCGGTATTCGGGAGCTCTTCTCGGCGGATCTCAACGCGTCCGTCTCGCCGACGCTGGATATCGGCAGCGGACGCTTTACCAAGGTACGCAGCCGATCTTTCGAGCAATTGTCGCAAAGTGCGGATGACCAACTGGGCTTGAGTCAGATAGCCATGGCTTACAGCCATCTCAACCCTTGGGCGTTTCGCTACGATGTGTATCTGGACACGGAATCCGGAGCAAGTATTGTAATCCCGGAAGGAGTGACGCTCTCTGACGAGGGTGATTTTATGCTGGCCAGCGCCGGCAACGCGCAGGTCGAGTTGCGTTTCAAGGTTGAGGAGCTGTATGCCGCCGGTACGCAGGCGATAGATCAACAGAGCATCGTGCTCGAGAACGCGCTACTGAATCCCTATGGGGATGCCGCCTTACTCATGGATCCCACCTGGAGCTATTTGGCGCCGGTCTCTTACGGCGACATTATGGTAAGACGAAAAGCGGTTTTTCAGAATGCCTGGCCCACCATGATCAATGGCTACCCGGTCACCGTGTCAGATAAGTACTTTTTTGAGACCCTGGCCACCAACGGGAAACATCTGCTCATTACTGCAGCGGTTAATCACGATAATTCCTTCGAAATGCAGCAGGTTCAGCTGATGTGTTCCTACAATCCGCAGGACCCGGCTTGCTACGATTACTTCGAAACCGTTCAAGTCTGGGCACGCTTTGTACTGGGCGTACAGTTTTCAAGCTTCCCCAGCTCCCAGTTCTGAGCGCTTGCGCCAAGCTTAAGAGTTCACAAGCTACCTAGACAATCCGCCCGTAGCTACCGCAATGAAAAAGCAGTGGATCCCCGGACCCTGCTGCATTAAAGCGACTGACCTTGCCGACAAGTATCGTGTGGTCCCCTGCGTCATGGGAGGCATACAAATCGCATTCAAAAGATGCCAATGAATCAGCCACAATGGGAGCGCCGTTATTGCCGGGTGTGTAGTGCTCCGACGACATCAGATGATCGCCCCGCGTTGCATACTGCACAGACAGGTCTTCCTGCTCGGCATTCAACACGCTGATCGCAAACTGCTGACCAAAAGCGAACTGCGTATACACCTCCGAGGACTTTTGCAGGCTCCACAACACCAGCGGCGGATCCAAAGACACGGATGAAAAGGAATTGGCCGTCAAAGCCATCGGCTCACCGCGCGCATTGGACAGGGTAACCAAGCACACACCGGTGGCGAACTGCCCCAGTGCATTTCTGAATTGCAGTGCGTCCATCAAGCGCGCAGTTTCGGCAGTACATTTTCCGCGATGTAACGAAGCCTGCGATTACCCGACTCCACGGACTCGCCGGGGAATTGGGCCCAGAAGTGAATATCGGAAATCATCGGGTACTGCTTGACCATCTCCTTGAGCTTGCTAACCGCCATATCGGCATCCCATAGCTCGTACAATCCGCTCTCGATCGCTTCGCTGGCGGAGCTGTACAGTGGCGTGGTATCCGGCGGTCCAAAAGCACCCCAACGAATATACTCATTGGCTTGATACAGAACATGCTCGGAGACATTCGCCGCTTCTTTCTCAGGATCTTCGGCGATGATTGCCCAGCAGCCCAAAATAACGTTGCCGTCAGCCTGCGTCTTGCCGTGCCGCTCCAGGGCCTCGCAGTATAGATCCAAACCCAGTCCGCCAGTCGACAGAAAACCGTCGGCGACTCGCGCCACGCGATCAATTGCCGGGGGAGCCATGCCGCCCAAAAGGATTTTGGGTGGATGCTCGGGAACCGGTGTGATGCAAAGGTCGCCGACCTCGAAACGCTTGCCCGAGAAATTGACAGGCTTGCCGGACCAGGCGCGTCGGATGATCTCAATGCCTTCTTCCACCAAACTCGGGCGGTGAGAGATCTTGCGTCCAAACTGCTCAAACTCGACTTGCCGGTAACCAATGCCAACACCGAGATCGAAGCGTCCCTGGCTCATCAGCGACAGGGTGGCGGCATCTTCAGCGACACGGACGGGATCTGCGATCGGCAGAAGCATCAGGTTCGTACCCATATGCATACGCTCGGTGCGGGCACCGATTGCCCCGCAAATGACCAGAGGCGATGGTGTGTAACCGTCGTCACAAAAATGGTGCTCGGTCAGCCAGACCGAGTCAAACCCCATGGTCTCTGCCACCGCAATCTGATCCAGACGCTCGGCGTAAAACTGCTCGAAGGGCTGGCGCCACTGCGCCGGGTTGCGAAAATCGTACCAAAGGCCGTAGTTAACCGGATTGCTCATATGCTTTTGTGCCCAATGCCCTGTAAAGGTTGACAGTATGGAGTAGCGGGCCTTGCCTGTAAGGTTTTGTCCGCTGGTGTCCGCTTTTTAAACCGCGGCGAGGAAGGTCTTTAGTTCGTCGAGGTAACGTTCGCGGACCTCAATAAACGGCGCATGCCCACAACCTTCAAACTCTACCGATTGTATGTTGCTGTAGTTCTCAGCTGCCCAGCGGCATATTTCAGGTGCCACGAAGGTATCCTTCTCGCCAATAAAGGAAAGAATTGGCTGAGTCAGACCGCCCAGCATCTCACGTTGATCCAGATCCGCCAATTGCCCAAGGGTGACCGCGGCGCGCGGTGAAGCTTCACAGAACACCAGCCACATCCACTGAACCAGGCAGGGATCGACCGGCATTGCGCAGACCGCACCTGCAACAGCCGAGAGCGTCACTACTCGATCCGAGTTCAGCGCGGCAACGGTAGCTGCCACATCCTCCGCAGATCCACCGAGGGCCAGATCGGGTTTTTGCACGTAGATCGGAGACGCGCCGCAGGTCAGGACCACGGCTTTTACCTTATCACTGAATCGCGATGCCGCCTCTATCACCACGGCGCCACCGAGCGACCATCCGTTGAGGACAACCTGTCCAAGTCCCAGATGCTCAATCAGCGCACCCACATCGCCGGCAATGGCAGAGATGCCCATGTCATCAAAGTCCTTGTCGGAGTTGCCGCAGCCACGATGGTCCATGGCCACCACACGATAGCCAGCATCAACCAGGTCTACCAGCGTTGCATCCCATACCCGGACATTCATACCCCAACCATGAACAAGGATGACGCAGGTCTCCCCCGTACCGTGATCCTCGAAATACACGTTGCCATTGTCGCGCTGTAGGTAGGCCATTGTCAGACTCCTGATCTTAGAATTGTTTCGACATGCAGCTGGTAATCTGCAAACAGAGCATCGAGATCGAGGCTCTCTGCATCCACCAACCACTGGTAAATGGTGCCAAACATAAAAGCGCAGTAGCGCGCCGCGAACTGATCCACATCAATCGTGCGGGAGATATGGCCCTGTTCAATTCCATGCAGCACCCAGCTACTGACATCCTCACGGTAAATGCGATGCTGTTTTGCGAGAGCGCCACGCACGGATGAATCACTACCCAGTGATTCATACCAAATCCGATACATCGCCCCGAGGTAGCGCGGCTCACTATCAAAAAACTCCCGCTGCGCCCGAATGCCGGAGCGAATTGCGTCCAGACCCTGCGTCTCACCCAGATGCGCTGCCAAATGCTCTTTCCAGCGTTTGTTAAAACGTGACAGTAATTCGCTGAGCAAACCATCTTTGGAACCAAATCGATAGCTCGCCAGTCCACGGCTGTAGCCCGCACGCTCGCCGATTTCCTTGAGCGTCATCTTCCGTGTGCCGTGCTCGTTAATCAGGTCGATGGCGGCACTAAACATTGCCGCATCAGAGCGCGCCGTGCGTTCCGCCTGGGTTAAGGTGCCCGCCTGCTTCGCGACGCGACCGGTTTGTGTCATTTCCCCTACCTCTGCACAAGCGTGCCAAGTCGATTAGGTATTCGCCCAATGGGCGCAAGTCAGGTCGCTTTCACAACCTCGATATTATTGTTGTCGCGCAGGATGCGCAGTTTGCGCTTATCGATCTTGCCTACGCTGGTTTTTTCTATCTCATTCACAAAGGACCAACTATCCGGTATCCAGAAGCGCGCGACGCGTGGCCCAAGAAACTCACGCAGTTCACTCACCGATGGTGCGGGCTGGGCGGTCACAAGCACCGCGAGCGGCCTCTCCTGCCACCGCGCATCGGGCATGGCTATCACCGCCGCCTCAAGCACCGCGGGATGCGCTAGCAACGCGTTCTCCAGATCAACGGAAGAAATCCATTCTCCCCCGGATTTTATAACGTCTTTCGTACGGTCCGTGAGCTGCACAAAATAATGGTCGTCAATATGTCCCACGTCGCCGGTGCGCAACCAGCCATCTTCGGTGAAGGCATCGGCAGTGTCCACTGCATGATAACTACCGGTCACCCAGGGGCCACGCAGCTGCAGTTCACCCACGCTCTTACCATCATGCGCAAGCGCGCCACCGCTGTCATCCGCAACCCTGACCTCAATGCCCGGGACAGGTCTGCCGCTACGCGCGCGCCAATGCAGAGCTTGGTCCGGATCGGCATCGCGCGGCGGATGCGAAAGCACACACATGGGACTGGTCTCAGTCATGCCCCAGCCCTGGACCAGGGGCACTCCCCAACGCGCAGCGACGGCCTCAATCATGCTCGTTGGCACCGCTGAACCGCCCGCCACAATCAGCCGGAAACAGCTCATATCCAGAGTAGTATCGGGTATGCGCAGCAGATCGCCCAGCACCGTAGGTACCATCGCGGTCAGGGTCGGTGATTCACTACGCACCATTGTCGCAATGTGATCCGGCTGAAGAAAGGGTCCTGGCATAATCAGATCGCTACCGGAAAACCAGCCGCTATAAGGCATGCCCCAGGAATTCGCGTGAAACATGGGCGGTAAAAGTAGCAGTCGGTCCGCTTCGCAAATACCAAAAGTATCCACAGCTCGAGACGCCATCGCGTGTACATAGGTAGTGCGATGGCTATAGACGACGCCCTTGGGGTTTCCGGTTGTTCCGCTGGTATAACAGACGGCTGCCGCATCTTCTTCTCGCAGCTCTGGCCAGGCATAGCTGTCTGTTTGCGCAGCCAGGAGCTCTTCGAAGCTGTGGACGGGAATGCTGCAGGAGAGCTCCGCGTGATCACCGATAATAATCAGGTGCTGCACGCTCTCAAGCAGCGCCAGGGCGGGTTCGAGTATCGCTAACAGTCGCTGGTCTACAATTAACACCCGATTCTGTGCATGATTGATCACATAGGCAATCTGCTCAGCCGAGAGTCGCATATTGATGGTGTGCATCACCGCGCCCATAGAGGGAATGGCGAGATAGGCCGCCTGATGCTCAATGCTATTCCAGCAAAACGTACCTACACGGTCTCCATAGCACACGCCAAGGCCGTGAAGTGCGTTCGCCAGCTGTGTCGCCATGCCGGCAACATCAGCAAAAGACGTGCTGCGCGTAGTCACCCCGTCATACTCAACGACGCGGCTATTTGGAAACACCGTCGCACCATGGCGCATGATGATCTGCACCGACATGGGCATGTGCATCATAGTCGCGGGCATGGGTGAGAACTCAGTCACTCACCAATCCCCTCGGGCAGCAGCAGCAGCTTCGCGCAGCAGGGCAGGCACGTCGTACTCGAGCTTTCGAGCGTAGTCGGTGTCGGTTTTGCCTGCGTGGTAAAGCATATAGGCGCCCTCGACAATGGCCGCGAGGCGCCAGAACGCATAACACATATAAAAATCCAGGTGCTCAGTCGAGATCCCGGTGATCTCGGACCACGCCGCCGCGAGCTGGCGGCGGCTATGCACCCCATCGCGGCGCGACACCGCCTGTACGTGCGCAAACCCCGGCGGCTCGGCGGCGCGCTTGTCACCCCAGAACATCAACAGCAGGGCGAGATCGGCAAGGGGGTCACCGATAGTAGCGAGCTCCCAGTCGATAATCGCCGTGAGTCTTGGTTCGTGAACACTGCACAGGGTGTTGTCCAGGTGATAATCGTTGTGCGTAAGCGCCGCGTGCGCATGCTTGGGAATATTATCGAGCAGCCAGACCGCAAGCGCCTGCATCTGGGGCAGCTCACGCACCGAATCGCGTTCGCGGACGGCGCTCCAGCGCTCAATCTGGCGGAGCAAATAGCCGTCAGGTCGACCAAAGTCTTCAAGACCGAGTTCCCGCCAGGGTTGACAGTGAATATCACCCAGAGCAGCCACAAGTTCCTCACCGAGTCGGTTGACGCTATCGACAGAGTCCGCATAGGCCTCGGGCAGCTCTTCGGTGATCGCCGCGCCTTCGACGAAGCCGGATACCAGAAACGGACTTCCGATCGGCGCACTATCATCACACCAGGCGATGAAATCAGGTACGCGGGCACGCCCGGACAAGGCGCGCAACACTCGAGCCTCGCGCTCGATACCGCGGTGTGAATTGCTCGATACCGCGGCGGCGGGCGGCGTGCGCAAAATCATCGGTCCATCGGCCGTATCCAGGCGCAGCGTTACGTTGGCATTGCCACCGCTGAGTGCTCCAGCGATCGACACCTCTCGTATCTGATGATTTTGCCGTAACCACTCGGCAATCCGGGGTTCCCAGCTCTCGTGAAGTCGTGGCATTAAGCTATCCGAGTACGCCGAAGCTGCTGAGCAGGCCGCCATCAACAGGCACAAATGCACCCGTCATGTATCGGCTCCTCCCAACCCAGTCGATTACCTGTGCAATGTCTTTAGCTTCCCCGTAGCGGCCCAGGGGAATGGTTTGTCGCATTCGCTCAAGAGCCTTCTCGGAAACACCGCCGGTCATCTCCGTAAGTACCAGCCCCGGTATGACCAGATTCACGGTAATCCCACGAGGTGCCAGTTCAATCGCCAGGGAGCGAGTCAAACCCGCGAGCCCGGCCTTGGAGGCGGCGTAGGCTGCATCGCCGGGGAAGCCGCGAAACCCAACCACCGCGCCGACATTGATAATGGCCGAAGCTTCGGACAAATGCGGCTCAGCGGCGCGAATCACACCCAGCGCTCCCGACAGATTTACAGCGAGCACCGCATCCCAATCTTCGGTTTTCAGGCGCGCGATTTTTCCACCGCGATGCAGACCCGCGTTGTTGACGATGCGATCAACTCTGCCCCACTGTGCGACCACTGACTCAACGGCGGCGGTAACCGCCGCCGCATCTGAAACGTCCGCCTGGCAGGCCATACACTGCGCGCCCAACTCCGCTGCTCGCGTATGCACGTCGTCTCCGCGAGCCAGGATTGCAACCCGCTCCCCCTGCTCAATCACCCGCCGGGCTGTGGCGAGCCCTATGCCTTTGGATCCGCCTGTGATGAGCCAGACAGGGCCCGTGGAAGGGTTGGTTTGAGATTCAGTTGGAAGCATATATTGTTCGAGGTTATTTGCTTGTTTGCTACTAGCAAGTTTAAACTCCAGCGCCACGGCGTCAAGCAAAGTCCGATAAAATTGACTCTGGGAATGTAGTTGGCTGCAAAAAAATGCAGTAACACCTGCGGTAAACGCGCAACAAATGTATAAAAAAACGCGCGATTTATGCGCAAGTCCTTTGAATCTGATAGTTGACGGGAGGTTCCGTGACCTGGTCCTTTGAAACAGACAGTGATTTCCAGAGCAAGCTGGACTGGATAGATACCTTCACGCGCGAAGAGATAGAACCCCTCGACCTCGTGTTCCGAGGTCCCGGTGACCCCTGGGACCCCAAATCACCTGCGGCAAGAGCCATGGCGCCGCTGCGAGAGATCGTCAAGAAAGAAAAGCTCTGGGCTTGTCACCTCGGTCCGGAGCTGGGCGGGGAAGGTTACGGCCAGGTCAAACTTGGTCTCATGAACGAAATTCTCGGTCGCAGCCGGTTTGGACCCAGCGTATTTGGATGTCAGGCGCCAGATTCGGGCAATGCAGAAATCCTCGCGCACTTTGGCACGCCCGATCAAAAAGCGCGCTTCTTGCAGCCACTGCTGGATGGCAAGATTGCGTCTTGTTACTCAATGACCGAACCCCAGGCCGGTGCAGACCCTGCAGAATTCACCTGTACTGCGCACCGTGACGGAAACGAGTGGGTGATCAACGGCGACAAGTGGTTTGCCTCACACGCACGCTTTTCGGAATTTCTGCTGGTCATGGTCGTAACCGATACGGAAGCGCCTATTCACAAAGGCGCATCGATTATTCTGGTTGAGAGAGACCGTGAGGGTCTCGAGATACTCCGCAATACTTCGGTCGGCCCCTACGTGGAGCAGGGTATTGAGCACAATGATGGCGTGCACGGCTATCTGCGCTTCACCAACTGCCGCGTCCCCGCAGACAATCTGCTCGGCGAAGAGGGCGAGGGCTTCAAGGTGGCGCAAACACGTCTCGGTGGCGGACGCGTGCACCACGCCATGCGCAGTGTCGGCGTTCTCAAAAAAGCCATGGATATGATGTGCGAGCGCGTACTCAGCCGCCGCACAAAAGGCGAGCTGCTAGCCGACAAGCAGATGACCCAGGACAAAATTGCCGATACCTACACGCAGATACTGCAGTACCGCCTGCACGTGCTGTACACCGCCTGGCTGATCGACAAGCACAAGGAATACAATCGCGAAGTGCGTAAGGAGATCGCAGCGATCAAGGCAGCGACACCGAAAATTCTTCAGGAAGTCGTGTACCGAACCATGCACCTGCATGGCAGCTGGGGCATGTCGGACGAAACCCCGCTGATGACCATGTGGGCCAATATTCCTGAGCTGGGCGTCGTCGATGGCCCATCCGAGGTACACAAAATCACCGTGGCCAGAACGGTCCTGCGTGATTACAAGCCTTCCCCCGGTCTCTATCCGACCTACCATGTACAAACTCAGCGTGAAGCGGCGATGAAAAAATATGGGCATTATCTGGAGAGCATCGAAAACTAGGCTTTCACGAAAGGCTAGCTCAAAACTGCACGGACACCGCAGCAGCAGAATCGCTTTGGTCGTGGGAGCGCGGACGCGCGCGTCGATCGCGACCCTGCTTCTGTGCGTATCGGGCATGCTTAACGGGGCCCCAGATCCGAGCGCAGCAGGCTCCGACAAGGCTATATACGCAGAGCATTGCACCAGCTGCCATGGAGCCTCATTGCAGGGATCGGCGCATGCCCCGCCGCTTGCTGGTTCACAGTTCTTGGACAAGTGGGGCGCAGCAACACCGGCGGCGCTAGCGACCTACACACGCGCCAGCATGCCGCCAGGCGACAACAGCATGCTGCGCGACGAGGATATTTTTGGCACTGTCAGACATGTTATTGCCTGGAATCAAAAATCCGCCGCTGACGATTCAGACGCCGAACGCTACGCACTCCTCGATGAAGTCGCCAACAGCGATCCCGAGGAGGAGTCAGGCTGGGTGAACTTCAGCAAGGCAGAAACCATCGACGAACAGGCCCGCACCAGCGGTGAGTATGTCTCACGCCCTCTGAGCACTTTCGAGGCCGTCACCGATCAGAGTCTGCGCGAGCCTCCACCTGGCGACTGGCTGAGCTGGCGTCGCACACTGAATGGGCATGGCTTTAGCCCACTAACGCAGATAAACCGGGACACGGTGGGCGAGCTCAAGCTTGCGTGGACCTTGGCGATGCACGACGGCAGTAATCAAGTAACACCTCTGGTCCGCGATGGCGTCATGTTCCTGACTCACCCAGGCAATCGTATTCAGGCGGTCGACGCGGCCAGCGGCGACGTGATTTGGGAATACGCCTATGAGTTCCCGCCCGGCGCGAAGACACTCGGTGGACCCGTGCGCAATATTGCGATCTACCAGGACAAGCTATTTCTGAGTACCTACGATGCGGCACTCGTGGCAATCGACGCCCGCACAGGTAAACAGGTCTGGCGGACACAAAAAGCTGATTACCGGCAAGCATATACACATACCAGCGGCCCGATCATCGGCAGCGGAGTGGTGCTCAGCGGTATCAATGGCTGCGAGCTGTTCACCACCGACGGGTGTTTTATCACCGGGCACGACCCGAACACAGGCAAAGAACTCTGGCGCACTTCAACCATCGCACTTCCGGGAACGCCGGAAGACGCTAGTTGGGGCGGACAAGCCCAGGAGCTACGTGGCGGCGGCGACACCTGGATAGCGGGCTCCTATGACCCTAAACTAGAGCTGTTTTTTATCGGCACCTCGCAGGCCAAACCCTGGGTTGCCGCGAGTCGCGGCATGCGCGCCAGTGATGCCGCGCTTTACACCAATTCCACGCTCGCGCTGGACCCCAAAAGCGGTGACATCGTCTGGCACTACCAGCACATGCCCGGGGAAACCATTGATATGGAGGTGGGTTTCGAGCGAGTCCTGGTTGACCTGCGCGGACAGAAACTGCTGTTCACCATCGGTAAAGACGGACTGCTGTGGAAGCTTAACCGGGAAACCGGCGCCTTTATTGCGCTGACGGAAACGCTGCCGCAAAACATCTACGCAGACATCGACAGAGACACCGGCAAGCTACGCTACCGCGAGGATATTTTAAACGCAGGTATCGGCGACACCGTACAGGCCTGCCCGGGTATTTACGGTGGGCACAATTGGCAGGCGCTGGCTTACGACCCGGCGCGCGAACGCTTGTTTATCCCCCTGCACCAGCTGTGCTCAGACATGATTGGCCGAGCGGTTGAACTTAAAGCCGGCGGTGGGGGATATGGTGGCGACTCTCGCACTTACCCAATGCCCGGTGTCGATGGTCAGCTCGGCAGACTCGCTGCATTTGACGCCAATACGCTTGAGGAAGTGTGGTCCCAGGAACAACGCTCGCTGTTCCTGACCGGCACGCTGGCAACTGCAAGTGGGCTGGTTTTTATTGGTGATCTGGATCGCTATTTCCACGCCTTTGATGCGGACACTGGCGAACAACTCTGGCGGACGCGCCTCGGCGCACCACTGCATGGCTACCCGGTGACCTATACCGCAAACGGTCGGCAATACGTCGCCGTGCCCACAGGCATCGGCGTGTTTCGCGCGCTCACCGCAACGCTCTTGCCCGACGTCTACCAGCCGTCCAATGGTCAGGCGCTCTACGTGTTTGAGTTGCCTTCCGCGCCGAGCAACTAAGTTACAACGCGGTTTGATCGACTAAGCGTGATCAGGTCGTCGTATTAGTCCTTAATCAATAAATTCTCGGGTTGCAGCGCCGGGCTTTTCTGGCGCAGTGCTTCGACCTCATCAATCTCAATGGGGATGAAGCGGGTCAGCCACTCGTGACCGTCTTCGGTAACCAGCACATCATCCTCAAAGGCCACGCGTGTGCCGTCAACCACCGCGCCCTGCTCAATAGCCAGCACCATACCCGGCCGCAGCGGCTCCAGATAATCCCCGTGCTCGTGCACTTCCATACCGATGAAGTGACCTATGCCATAGGTGTAGCTCGCATCCCAATTGCCGGCGTCCTTAAGCATCTGCATAGCCAGTTCCTGTAAGTCATTCCAGGTAACTCCGGGACGCACTGCCGCAATCACGGCCTTCTGTACATCCAAAACCACCTGGTAGATCTGTCGCTGCGCCGCTGTAAAACGATCGTCGGCGGGCACTGTGCGTTGAATGTCCGCCGAGTAATGGTTCATGCTGGCACCGGTATCAAAATGCACCAGCGAGCCCGCCGTGATTCGCGCATCGCCTTTGCGTGCCGCTTCTTCTTCGGCGGTGGTCTCCCACTTGAGCGCTTCGTTGAGGTTGCTAGCCGGTGATACGCCGGTTAAGAAACCGAGGTCGGCACCGTGAAGCCGGTATACGTAATCCACCGAGTGCATGACTTGTAGCGTAGTTAATCCCGGCTTCGCGATCTGCATTCCCTGCATCAGACCATGTCCGGTAATCTCAATGGCACGCTGCAGGTTCTGCATGGCAAAGTCGTCAATAATCATGCGCATTGGATCGAGCAGATCTCCCGCATCGCGCAGCTCGAGTTCACTTGTAGCGGCACGCAATCGCTCGATAAAAGCCAATCGCGGATTGGGCGGCTCGGTCAGATTGGTGAACCGCGGGTAATTCACGTACAACAGCTTTTTGTAACTACCAGAAACTTCACTACCCTCACTACCCTCACTACCCTCACTACCCTCACTACTACCGTGACCCCAGCCGCGAGCATAATCCGACTCCACCTCCTTAAAGCGCAACTGCGTGATTCTCAGATTTTGATAATCCGTTAACGCACTGCTCATATGCTGTAGGAAGCGCTGCCGCGGGAACACATGACTGATGCCGGACAAGCGGCGCGCCTCCCCCGCATCCATATCGGTATACAACACCTCCTGAAACTCCATGCCACCGGGATTCAACACCAGGATATGACCTGGCGTATGCGCGTCGTAAATGCCGGTCAGAAAGACAAAGTCTTTGTTCTCCGTGTCTGGCGTGTAAAACTCGAAAAGATTGGGCTGGGAGCGATCGGCGCTGGTGATGATTGTGAGACCGCCGTCCATGCGCCGCATAAGTTCCTTGCGGCGGTCCATGGCCGCCTCTCGATGCCCCTCGCGATACTCCAATGCCGCGAGCGAAGTGTGCCCGCCACCCGCTGCGCCTACCGGGCCTGCGATCGCCCCAAGAAGCGCAACAGCGGCGATCACAGGCGCAAGAAGAGGACGCTTTGCGATAGCCGACGTCAAAATATTCTCAAACATACTCATCGGTTGTAGGCCTTCTATTTACGGTAAGTTGGGATCAGGTCTTCAGGCAGCGGCGCCGGCAGTGTATCCACTGGCCAAGTCACGCCGGTGGCCTCGGCGCTGCTTTGCAGTGCCGGCAATACATCCTCCAGAAATAGCCGCAGCTCAGCGAGAACCTTGCTGAGATCGCGGTGAGCCAGCGGTGTTAGTTCGTGTTGCTGCGGAGTGGGCGCGCCGCTCCAGGACTCTGTAGTCATGTACAAACGCAGGGTCAGATCATCCAGAGGCAGACGGGTCTCCTGCTGCGCGGTCCCCAGTTGCTCGCCGCGCAGGGCAGCATGTAACCGCGTGGCCTCATCGGCGGCTCGCTGAGCCTGTGCGCGGAGTTCAGCGTTGGCACCCCGCTCATCTAGCTTCTTCAGCAGTGCCTCTGTCTGCTCTACACCAGCATCTGTCGCTTTGCCAGCATGATAAGTGGCGCTAAGCAGTCGGGCCTGCAGTGCCAGAATCGTGTCGCGACTACGCCGATCCCGAGCTGATACGATGACGGCGGGGTCCGGGCGCACACTCAGAGACTGCGTGTGCACCTGATCACCCACGGTCAAACGCAGTTTGTAGTCCGTCGCAGGCACGAAGCGGCCGAGCGGCCGACGCCAGGATGACTCGCTATCCGTCGGCGGCGCGGGATAGCGCAAATCCCACACCACGCGTTGTGATCCGCGCTCTGCGGTGGATTCAGCAATCCGAGCTAGTACCTCTCCGCGACGATTCAGTACATCGACGGTAACCGGCAGTCCCACGGCGCCATCGCCAACCCAGTAATCGATTATTGCTCCTCGCGGCGGGTTTCTGGCCGTAAAGTAGCTTTGCCCAAAACTGTTGCGCCCGCGATTCACATCCCGAATCTGCGTCGCCGGACGTGGCTCAGCGAGGTAGCTGTGCCCGGTCACCACATCGGGAGTCAGCGCTTCGAGCAAGCTCAGCTCATCCAGAACCCAAAAGCCGCGACCGTGAGTGCCGATCACAAGATCGTTGTCGCGCGGGTGCACCACCATGCCGTGCACAGCGGTAGTCGGCAGACCAGAGCCCAGAGAAAGCCAGTGTTCGCCACCATCACGCGACACATACACTCCGAATTCGGTACCCACAAACACCAGTTCACCATTGCGTGGATGTACAGCCACGCTGCGGCTCGGTCCAAACTCGGGCAGGTCGTTGGTGATGTTGCGCCAGCTGGTGCCGTAGTCGTCACTGCGCACCACATAGGGCTGGAAACGGTTGTCTTTGTGACCGTCAAACACGGCAAACAATGTTCCTTCTGCTGTTGTTGACCAAGTCACCATGCCAACTTTCATCATCTCTGGCACGCCCGGGAAATTATCCGTGGGCTGCCAAGTCTTGCCGTCATTACGACTTACTTGAACAAGGCCGTCGTCGGTGCCTGCGGCAATTAATCCCCGGCGTAAGGTCGATACCGCCAGCGAGTGCGTATTGCCGTACATCGCGGTACTGGCGTGCAGATCAATGGCATCCGCTGGCTGGACTTTGCCCTGGAGCGGCAGTGTGTCGCGACTCATCTGTCGCGTCAGGTCCGGACTAATACGCTCCCAACTGGTACCGCGATCTTTACTGCGAAACACCACGTTGGCGCCAAAATACAGCGTCTTTGAATTGTGCGGGGAGATAACGAAGGGCGAACTCCAGTTCCATCGATAGGGCGGAAATTCGCTCTCTTGTGGCTGCCAGGGTTGAATTCGCCGCTGCTCACCGCTGTTGCGGTCGGTACGGTAAAGAACACCATACTGGGACTGGGAGTACACGATGCTGGAGTCCCCCGGGTCGGCGATCGCATAAAAACCGTCGCCCCCGGAGATAAAATCCCAGTCTTCGTTCGTGATTCCATCCGCAAAGCGTGTGCCGACAGGCCCCGTCCAGGTGCCGTTGTCCTGCGTGCCTCCATACACGTGATAAAACGGCTCCTGCATATCCACCGCCACCGTATACAACTGCATCACTGGCAAGTTGGATGTCCACTGCCAGTTCTTACCGCCATCTCGTGAGGTATAGATACCACCATCGCCGCCGACCATCAGATGTTCTGCATCATTGGGGTTCACCCACAAAGTGTGATGATCACCATGCACCCTCTCCTTGGCGATGTTATCGAAGGTCGTTCCACCGTCCTCGGACATCAGCAGCGGTGTCATCGGTACATACACACGATCGGGATTTTTTGGATCGCAGAACAACTCCCCGTAATACCAGTGACTTTTTACTTTTTCGTTGCGGCGTTCCCAGGAATCTCCGCCGTCCGTTGATCGAAAGGTGCCGCCCTCGGGCCCCACCGCCGTGGCATACAGGGTCTCGGGATTACTTGGACAAAATGTCACCCCAACCCGTCCGAGCGGACCGCTGGGAAAGCCATTCTCCACGCGAGTCCAGCTGTCACCGCCGTCGGCGCTACGAAACAGTCCTCCCTCATCGCCACCGCCCACCATGCTCCACATACGGCGCTCACGCTGGAAAGTCGCCGCGAACAGGATCTCCGGATTTTGCGGGTGCATTTGTACTTCTACGACCCCGGTATATTCACTGGGCTGGAGTAATAGCTTCCAGGTATTGCCGCCATCACGGGTGCGATAAAGTCCGCGTTCCGGGCCCGGCCCCCACAGCGAACCAAGAGCAGCCACGTAGACAATATCCGAGTTCTGGGGATGAATCAGGATCCGGCCGATATGCCGACTATCGCCGAGCCCCATGTGCTGCCAGGTCTCGCCAGCATCATTGGACCTGTACACCCCATTTCCGAACGGCGAACTGCGCACGCTATTTGCCTCGCCGCTGCCAAGCCAAACAATATCGGGGTTACTCGGTGCCAGCGCTACATCACCGAGAGAGACACTGGACTGATTTTCAAAGACTGACTGCCACGTGGTGCCTGCGTTGGGAGTTTTCCAAAGCCCTCCCGAGGCGGTCGCCGCGTAAATCACCCGCACATCGTCAGGATGTACGGCAAAGCGCGCGATGCGTCCGCTGGTCGCGGCCGTGCCCAACTCTCGCCATTGCAGGGCGCTTAAATCCTGTTCCCCAAGCCCGTCGGGAGCGGCCGCCACACCGGCGTGCACGGGCAGTAGTGCGGCAAGGCCAGCAAACACGAGGGCTCGAGCGCTACGAGCCCATCCGCTCAAGGGACCGTTCATCGGGAAGATAAGACTCATCATGATCGACATACCCTCTGATTTTCGAGTTATTGGCGGGGAATGCTCAATCCTACAGGCTAGGGTCACCGGGACTCCAGACATTTGCGCACACTTGTACGCAAAAATTGCTTGCCGCCTACTAGGCGGATGCCCGTAGACATTCAGGTATTTTCCGCAGGTCACGTCGCATTGCTACACTGACCACTAGCGCTCTGACGTTCGCTTCGCTACACGGTATACGCCGCTCTAAGCCGGTGCACGCCAAAAGGGGCTGCTCTCGCGTCTATCTGGCAGCAATCAGGAACGCGAAGAAATAGATGCGGCAGTGTCGACCATATATCGGAGTGAACACCGCCGGGAATAGCATATTGAGCCCATCGACATGACAAATAATCTAGACCTGGAGGCTGCGGTGCGCGATCTAGTTGATCGTCAATCGATTAGCGAGCTGATTTACGCCTACTGTGAATGTTTTGATCGCAACGACCCGGAAGGCGTCGCCGAGTTGTTTACGCCCGATGCGGTGATTGACTACAACCCGGACACGGCAAACATCGTCGGAGCGGAACTGGCAGACACCATTGCCGTTGGGCTGCGCGATTTGTTTTCCGCAACAAGTCACCACGTCAGCAATGTCATGATTACTATGGAGGGCCCGGATACCGCACGCTCGCTGTGCTACATCGACGCCTGGCATCGCTACCACAGCGGCGCACCCGACGGCTTTTTGTGGGGCCGCTATAAAAACCGCTTCATTCGCACAGATGCGGGCTGGCGGATCAGCCATTTGCTGCTCCAGGGTGCGGGAACTAGTGACTTTCATCGCGAGCGAATGCATGGCATAGGCCGCGCCTGAGGGCCGACCATGAAACAGCCCCGCATGCCTTACTTTGGTTTGTCACCGGGAAATGGATTACCCACAACGTCAGCCCAAACGCTTCGGGCATCGTCATCGAATCCAGCGAGCTCCCAGCGAATCAAGGTGACCGGAATGATCCCCCGCGACAGGAAATCGTCGTGAAACTCGCCGAGATTAAATGCGTCACCGAGCTGAAACGCGCGCTCCGAAATCAGTTGCTCAATCTGCGTCTTGCCTAGTAGGTACATGCTGCCAAGACCGGGCCTGCGCAAGTAGCCAACCAGATCGTAGCGACCAAGGTCCTCTTCCATGTACGGCACCCAATCCATCATGTAGGCGTTGGCTTCATCCAGGGTCATCTGACCCGTGTGCATTCCGATTTCGGCAAAAAACCGGCTACCACGCTTGATCAACGCTGCGTAAAAGAGCTCACGCACGCGGGGATTGTCGTCGGCAATGCCCGCCTGAATCAGGGTCTCTTCAAGATAAGTGGCCCAGCCTTCGGCGCGGGCGCTCTCGCCGTGCGTACGACGTATCGGATTCGTCAGTTGCTTGCGCATCTCACCATCGAAGCGATGCCCGGGAAGCGACGCGTGAATGTGATTATTCAGAGCGTTCCGGAACTGTATCTCCTCCCAGAAATGTCGGTCCGTTTTGGCCCGTGGACTCCAGAATACATCTGACTCAAATTCGTCGGGCATGTAATCGGGTATGCTGAAAAGCCCGAGCTCTTCGACAAGCTTGCGGGTTTTCGCCTCTGCATCCCGAGTTCTTTGCGCGTGCTGTTGTGCGCTTTGAGTCAGCTCCAGCTCCGGAAGCTTTGCATTCCTCTGTCGATCAAGCAGGTAATTAAAGCGATACCGATGGAACTCGCGCTCACCGATACCCCGGAGATCATCGACCGTGAGCGGCAGCAAGCGAACGTGTTTCAGATACCAGTTGTAATTTTCCGTGCCAATAGCGGCGGACGCCTGCATACCCTCAAGATTTTTCGCCAGCCAGTCATGATACTTCTGCGTTGCGCCAGTCGCGTTCCGACAATCCTCAACAAGGGAGTTGTTGGCGCTCTCAAGGCGGCTGCAAAGATCTTTGAACCAGCCGATCGTTCCCTCGGGCGGTACATCGCGATAGGGCTCACCCTGACCAACGCCATCGAAATTATCCAGAAGAAAAATAGCCAGACTTGCCAGCTCCCCTGCCGGCTGAGTCAAGTTCCTGATGGCATTGTCCACCATGACTGGCACCGCTTTAAGCTCGCCCGCTAATGCCTTCTGCGCCTCAGGGGTCGAGGGTACTTCCGTATGCGGTAGACGCCGGAACTGATACAGGTAGCTCAGCGGATCTCGCGACCACGGCTGCATCACGCGATGGTTGAAAAGAATGTCATTCATCTTGGACCAGACCAGCAGATAATCCACCTGCTTTGGGACCGTCCATGAGTTGGTATCGATGGCCATGAGACGAGTACGGAAGTCATCGAGCTGCTCGCGCTGCTCCCGGATAGCGCCACCACTCAGATCTGGGACGCCCATGTTCTGTTTTGGCTTGGCGAGTTCAAGAACCTCGTCGTTCATCTGAATGAGCGTTTGGTAGCCATCTTGCGCAAGCGCAGCAAGGCTAAGACTAAAAGAGCACAAACAGACGCCGCAAAACAACAGTCGTTTAAGCATTTTCATTTTCTTGATGACTCCGAGTTTACGGTTTCGCAGAAGAAGTCAGACGACCTGCACATCACCAACCTAGGCGATAAACATGCGAAAGTTCGATTGCAAGTCTACTTCTTGCGAGCAAAAAATATAGAACTCGCTTACCGGAAAACCACCCAAGATACGGGCTCGACGCACAAATACAGCCGGAAGAACTAGCCATTTCTTCGTGCTATTTGGTTAGACTCAAATTTCGTTACCAGCCATGAGTCACACTGACATGCTGCTTATAACTATTCGGTGCATTCGCACGTCTGCAATTATTTTACTGGCCCTCTTGACCATGACAGCCGTGGTGAGCACTGCAGCGACCGCCAGCGAGGCGTCTGAAGCGAAGGCCGCCCTGAAGTCAGCAGCAGAGCGATATTTCGAAGTTAGCATTGTGGAGCGCTCCGAAGCCGAATATCAGGCGGCTCTCACCGACTACAAGGCGGTGCTGGCCGAGCTGGAAGCTCTCGATGACGCAGCCCTGTCGCTGGATGATCAGGTCGACTACGAATTGCTTTTGGGGGACCTCAAGACCCGGGTTTTTGAAATAGAAACCGTAAAGCTCTACACCCTGCATCCTGCTTCGTATTTTGCTCTTGGCACAACTAGCCGGCTGTTTATCCGCCCCGGGGCGATCAGCGATTCCGGTGTCGAAAAGGCCGTCGAGGAACTACAGCGTCTACCGAGCATTTTGCAAAACGCACAACGCAACCTGCAGCGCCCAGCTCGAGTCTGGACCGAAAATGCGCTGTATGAGGCCTACTACGCGCACATGCTGCTGCGCGACTTTGTGCCAGAAGCCATTGTGGATGACCCTGAGCTGAAGTCAGAGTTGCTGTCCGCCGCCGGCACTGCCGATGCGGCGGTAGAGCGCTACGAGCGCTGGCTGCAGAATGAGTTGTTACCTCGCTCGGATCGCTCTCCCGGCTGGGATCCCGATTGGATTGAGTATCTACAGTTCACCAAGGAGGAACTGACTGACTGGCCCCTGTCGCGGATGCTGGAATTTGCCGAGCAGGATATGCGGGAAACACGGGAAGGCATGCAGGCGCTGGCGAAGCGAATTCATCCGTCTGGAGACTTACTCACGGTATGGCAGTTGATGCTCGAGGAAGCACCCGCCTGGGAAGAAGTGCTGCCCATGGCGCAACGCTTTGTGGACATCACCTCAGCATGGCTAAAGGAGGAGGGTGATCACGTTGTCAGTATTCCGAACTATATCGACTACGGTGCACGCATAAGTCCGCCTATGGCGCGGCGTATTTTGTCTTTTGGCGGCGCAACCCGCGGTCCGGATGTCGCCGGACGGCAATCGGGCTACTACATCATCACACCCCTGGAAGACCGACTCAGCGCCGAGGAAGCGGCAAGCCGTATCCGCTCCTACAATCCCTACTGGACCCATGTGATCTCCTACCACGAATGGCTGGGTCATAACGTACAGATTGCGGCCGCGCGGGAACACGTAAAAAGTCGTATACGACGCAGTCTTTCCACCGGCTACTTCAGCCAGGCCTGGTCTTTCTACCTCGAGAAACTCCTGGAGGACGAGGGCTATTTTGAAGATCGATTTGCCCACGTAGCTGCCCTGAAACATCGGATGGCCAGGCTACAGATGCGCCAGTGGCGGAACGTGCGGATCGTAACCAAGCTGCGTATGGCAATGAGCGAAATGAGCTTTGACGAGGCGGTCACTGCCTATGTCGATGAAATCGGCATGGAGCCCACCAATGCGTTCATCGAAGTACAGCGTGATTCCCAGACCCCGTATCCACCCGGCAAAGAGATTATCGGCGAACAAAAAGTGCTGGAGTTGCGCGCGGAGTATGAGCGCCGCATGGGCGAGCATTATCAGCTGCGGAATTTTAACGACAACCTTCTCACCTACGGCGACCTGCCGTTCAGGCAGATCCGGCGGCTGATGTTCCGCAATTAATTCTACGAACAAAAAAAAGGCCGGATAAAAATCCGGCCTTCGAGTAGCTCTACCGCTGCTCAGATCACATTAGATCCCAGCCTTCACGCCCAGGAAAAAGCTCTGCCCAATGGGGTTGTAGAGGTTGACGTTGGCGTTCAGGTCGCCCGCGGCCTGGAAGGCCCACACCGGTGGTTGCTTGTCGAGCAGGTTGTTCACACCGAAGAATACGCCAATATTGTCGGTAATATCCCAGCCGCCATTCAGGTTGACCGTCGTCCAGGCTTCCTGGGTACCGCGTTGATTCGGAGCCGAATCTTCGGACAGCTCCAGCTCACCGATGTAATTCAACTCCGGGCTTATACGCAGCGGTCCCGAGCGGTAATTGAAGCGCAACAAGCTGCGGAAACCCGGGGTCGGACGAACAGGTCCACTGGAGCAGGTGCCGCTGTATTTGCCAGCACAGTCAATCGCGGGCAGGCTGGCCAAAACCTGGGTCTCGTTAGTGAACTGCCAGGACGAGAACCACTGCACATCCAACGAAGCAGCGTGATTTGGCAGAGACATAAACCCAGGCAACTCCTCAAATGCGTAGGCAATTGACAAATCAGCGCCGTCTACGTTGCGCTCGGCCAGGTTGAGCAGCGGAGCGAACACCTCGAGAATATTGCCATTGGGGTCCCGCGTGATCGACTGGCAAGAGGTCCCTGAAGAATCCAGGGTGGCAAAGCAGTCGTTGAGCAGCAACTGACCATCGACCTGCGAGATAGCATCAGTAAGCTCAATATCATAGTAGTCCAGAGACACGGACAGCCCCGGGAACATCGACGGCGAAAGCACGATACCCACAGTCAGGGTGTCGGCCTCTTCTTCGCTAAGGTTCTGGTTACCACCACTGATCAGGTCGTAGCCTGTGCGAGTACCATCAACCAGTGTGTCGATAATCCCGGCGGGTACGCCCTGTGCTACGCACACATCCTTGGTGGCTTGCGATGGGTTGTTCTCAGCCAGGCAGGGATCATTGACGGAGCGAAAGCCACCGCCTACAGGCCTGAACAGCTCGTCCAGATTAGGCGCACGAATAGCGCGGCTGTAACCGGCGCGGAGCTTGATCTGCTCATTGACATCCATGTCCAGTGAGCCACTCCAGGTGGTTACCGAGCCGACCGTTGAGTAGTCAGCAAAGCGGATGGCGCCCTCGAGAGCCAGGCCCTGCAAACCAAACTGATCGTTGAGTAGCGGAATTCGCGCCTCGGCAAACACCTCGTAGAGATCGTAGTTCCCATCTACAGCAACTGGCGCAATAGAAGTGGCGGCGAGGTCATTCAGTAGCTGCGCCTCATTAGGCCGTATAGAAACTGACTCATCCCGGTACTCGATACCGAAGGCCGTCGAGACCATACCCGCTGGCATCTCAAACAGGTCGCCGGCGATGGTAGCGCCAGCCACGCTCCGCTCGAACTGGTTTTCGGTAATGGCCTCCGACTGCAAGTAGTTCGCCATTTCAGGCGTTAGCGCATCTGTGCCAAAGATGTTGACCGGTACGCAGCCGCGAACTTGCGTACGGCAGGTCACACTCCCGTCAGCGTTAACGACGGGGTCCAGGCCCAGGGTGATGCCCGACTTCGACAGCAGACCCACGTTTCTCTGCGTCGTGTCATTTCTGGAATATTGGTAGAACGTGTCCCAGGTCCAATTGTTATCACCAATGTCGAAGTCCCCGCGGAAGCCACCGGTCAACAGGAATGAATCGATATTGAATGAGTAGTTACGAGGGCCAAACTCCTCGAAGCGACGACCGAGGTTGCTGACGGTGTACGTACCGTCCCCGTCCGGGTCCCAGAAATCCGCATTTTGAGCCCAGAAGTTCTGCAATGTGGAGTTGAACAGGGGGTTATTGACCGCGTCAGGAATAATGATGGTACCGCTTGTTTCCCCAGCGCTGGTTGGCGCCACCGACTCAGGCGCCTGTTGGTATGCCTGCTCGTAGGTGTTGTAAAAAGCTTGCCCATAAGCCTGCACGCGGTCATTTATCTGGTGCTTGCCGATGACGCTCAGCTGATAGCGTTCCATCGGTCGCAGCAGGAAGTTGTCGGCGGCATAGTTGAACTGGTCTTCATCGCGACAGAACGGTACGGGCTGACTACCTTCGTCGAAACGCACACCTTGAATCCTGCCCCCGGTGCAGGAGCCGTCCGAGTTACTGAGATCGACGCCGTTAATCAGCGGGAACTGTGCTGGCTGGAGCGCAATTACCGTGCCCGGGATGTTGCCCGAACCAAAGGGTATGTACTCACCGGTTGAGGTACTAATAAAAGGAATGGCAGAGAACTCGCGAGCATCTCCCATTACACGACCACGCTCGGACCAGGAAACCGCCATGGTGACGTTGCTGCGTCCGTCCTCGCTACCGGCACCCAGCAAAAAGTCTAAGCGCTCAGTCTCCCCATCGCCTTCGCTGGTTTCACCATTCTGGTAGCGCATTTCGAAGCCCTGAAAATCATCGCGCAAACGGAAGTTAACCGCACCGGCAATGGCGTCAGATCCGTAAACCGCAGAGGCTCCCCCGGTGACGATCTCTATCCGCTCGACCAGCATGTCCGGGATGGTGGCAAGATCGGCAATACCGGTATTCTCTGCTGGTATGTAACGACGGCCGTCGACCAATACCAGGGTGCGCACAGCGCCGAGGCCGCGCAGATCCGCACTCATCGCCGGACCACCGTATTGGTTTGTGCTGGCAGTCGTGTCAGGCCTGAGCTGTGGCATCCGATTGAGAGTCTCCTCAAGCGTCAGATTACCTAAGGCCTGAATCTGCTCCATGTCGACGGTAGCGACTGGGCTGACCTCGACAAAGTCGCGATCGCGTCGCAGGCGCGAGCCTGTGATGACAACCTCTTCGATCCTCTCATCTTGCGCAAAAGCCGCCGCCCCAGTAAGCCCCACACCCGCTGTAACCGTGCTCGCAATCAGAGCGCTGTGCACTGCCCTTGCCATCAAAGATCGGTGTTGTCGCATGATCTGACTCTCCTCGTCGTATTGGTAGATGTAGGTATTGGATAAAATTGCGGCCGCCTGTGCTTCGCCCGCTGAAATGTCCATTACCTACTGTCACAAAACGCCGGATTCAGATGCTCGCTCTCCCGAACAAAATTATCTAGATGAGTTGTCTAGCTAATTCCTCTAACGAATATAGAAACGAAAATCAGCCCTGACCGTTAACCGCTTCACACATCCAAGCTCTGACGCTTGACCAACTGTGGTCCACGAGAGTAGGTGTGTCAATGGTTTATGGTCGTATAAAGCACATAAGGTCGCGTAGCGCACAAATTGGCATAGTGCTGTAGTCGCCAAAGTCCTAGATATTGCCAACTCAACACACGGGATACGCTTACCCAGCGATACAGTGGCGATGTGGCCGGCAGGCCGGCCATTCCCTCCAGACTAGCGTCTCTTACACAGCGTTCGCAGTGCGCACATCCGGTGAAGATTTGACATGGCAAGCTTCGGGAATGCAGCATGCCCGCGGGAGCGTCCGCCCTCGCGCATCGTGCGTATGGGAAAGGTAGATCCAAACGACACGCCGTGGACAATAACGGCCACGCCAGGAACAGGCCCCAAGACATGCCTCACGACCAACTACTGAAGTCTCTCTCCTGCCGCAATCCTGTGCGCAATGCAATGCAGCACTCGGCCAGCCGCCGACGCTTTCTGCAGGGCATGGCTGCGGGTGCTGCAGCCTCCCTGCCGGGCGGCTTACTCGCACAATCCGGGCGGCCCCTGTCGCTACTGACCTGGGACGCCTATGCAGACTCGCGGCTGCTCAATCTTTGGCGCAAACAAACTGGTGGTGACATTCGCTACGAAATCCATATTTCGGACCCGACTTCGGTAAACCGTTTACGCGCCGGAGAGACCTCCGTTTGGGACTTTATCAACGTCAACAATCCCTGGGCCCGCAATGAGCTGTGGCCCGCGGGGTTGATTCGTTCACTGCCGCGCGAGCGTTTTGAGCCGCTTTATGCGCAGATGAAAGACAAATTCCACATGCCCTACAAATGGGCGATGAGTCAGGATGGTGAAGATCTGTTGGGAGTGGTGCAGCGCTACGAAACCTTTGATTTCGTAGTCAATTCCGACGTCATCTCACCGCAACTGGCCAAAGACGAGGGCTGGGATCTGTTCAACAACCCCGACTTTGCCGGGCGTTACGGCATCCTCGCTTACGAGGACTGGAACGTCATGGATATCTGCATGGGCGCCGGCATCCACCCGTTCAAGGTAAAAACCGATGCCGAAATCGCAAAGTTCGCCGAGACCTGTCGTCGCTGGATCGACAACGCGGCCTTTATTACCACCGATTTTGTGCAGCTAAACCTTGCCATTCTCAACGGAGAAATCGATCTTTATTTTACCGGTGGCACCTACACCACCGCGGCTGCGCGACTGGAGGGCCTAAGCGAATTGCACGCGATCACTCCAAGCAGCGGTCCGGCGGACGGTAAGGGCGGTATTAACTGGATCGAAATCAATTCAGCGGTCGCCAACCCAAATCCACATGACGCCGCCTTCGACTTCCTGGAGTTTATTACTACACCGGATGCCGCAGAAACCATCGCCCGGGGGAATGGCAACTTCCAGCCCGTAGCCCAGATGGCACAGCCAGAGCTTATGCGACGCTTTTCCCGGGATGAACTCGCGGCTATTCAGTGGGACGAGTTTGATGAGCGCATAGGTAACGCCGTGGAGTTCGATCAGGTACCGGACTACGACAGGCTCTACGACATCTACTCAGCTGCCATGCGTGCACGCGGTTAATACAAGGATAAGAAGCATGACCGCAGACGAACCCGGTGCCAGGCTGGAAAAACCGGCCCTGTCCTTACAAGAACTCACCAAGCGATTCGACACTATGACCGCGGTCGACAATGTCACCCTGGACATCGCCGAGGGCGAGTTCTTCACCGTCGTCGGGCCCTCGGGCAGCGGTAAGTCCACGCTGGTGCGTCTACTGGCAGGACTGGAAGTCCCCACGGACGGCACACTCCTACTCCGCGGCAATGACATTACTCGCCAGCCAGCCAACACTCGACCCACGGCCATGGTGTTTCAGTCACTGGCCCTGTTCGATCACCGCAGCGTGGGGCAGAACATCGAGTTTGCGCTGAAAATGAAGTCTATACCTGCAGCGACGCGGCGCGAGCGCGCGCTGGAGCTTCTGGCTCTCGTACGTCTACCTGAGGACTACTACGATCGGCCCGTGACCCAGTGCTCCGGCGGCGAACGCCAGCGGGTTGCCATGGCCCGCGCGCTGGCCTCGGACCCGGAAATTCTGTTTCTGGATGAACCACTGTCGGCGCTTGACTACCGTTTGCGCAAAACTCTGGAAGTAGAGCTCAAGGAGATACATCAACGCACGGGAAAAACCTTCGTCTACATCACACACAGTCTGGAAGAGGCCATGGTGATGTCGGACCGCATTGCCATAATGCAGGCTGGGCGTTTCGTGCAGATCGGTACGCCACAGGACATTTACCAGCAACCTTGCAATCGCTTTGTGGCAGGGTTTATGGGCGAGGTCAACATCCTGGCGATCACATCGGGTAGCGAGCGCACCGATGTCGATACTACCGATCATGCCTATTTTGTGGGTCTTGATCAGACCGTAGCCAAGCCCGCCGGTACGTTTGCGGTATTGCGACCCGAGGCTGTGCGCGCGGACGAGAGCGGCGCAATACGCTTTGACGCCGACATT
Source organism: Congregibacter sp. (assembly GCA_045105635.1). Classification (GTDB taxonomy): domain Bacteria; phylum Pseudomonadota; class Gammaproteobacteria; order Pseudomonadales; family Halieaceae; genus Congregibacter. The sequence continues at coordinate 354,055 of JBGCDU010000009.1, read as the reverse complement.
ACACAGCGCCTGTTGTTGGGATCACGTACGCAGTACCATCTGCGAGTCGGTCAGCTCGCATTAATTGCGGAGATCAGTGCGGGCGCGGGCGCGCTGTTGGAGCCGGGGACGCAGGCGCGCTTCAGCTTCGACCCGCAGGACCTTGCCTGGGTCAGCGAATGAGCTCGCAGCGCGGACCTTGGTTTGCGGCTCCGATGGCCTTGTTCCTGCTTGCATTTTTCGCCATGCCGTTGCTGATCGTCAGCTGGTACAGCCTGATGCCCCCGCGCAGCTTTTCCCTGGCTGGCACACCGACGCTTGCCAATTACGCGGCAGCCTTTGCCGATGGATATGAGAAACCGCTGCTCTGGTCAATGCTGGGGGCTACGCTGACAACACTGATCTGCGCTGTCATCGCTTGGCCGACCGCCAAGATTCTACATGCACACGCCGGCCGCGCCGCGAGTGTCATTACCGCTCTTATCGCTCTGCCTATATTTATTTCCGAAAGCGTACGTTTGTTCGGTCTGTCGATGTTCCTGATGCCGCGCGGCGGCATTCTCGCGGGCTCTCTCAACGCCTGGTTCGATATTCAGATCGGTTCTATTCTCAATACGCGACTCGCGGCATTGCTCGGCATGATTTACGTGCACTTCCCATTCATGCTGTTTCCACTACTGCTTGGCGTATCCCTGATCCCGGATGATCGCGTGGAGGCGGCCCGCGACCTTGGGGCCGATCGCTGGGCTGTCTTTCGCGAGATTGAGCTGCCGCTTGCGGCACCTGGCCTGATGATCGGCGCTTTGCTGAGCTTCGTGCTGTGTCTGGGTGCCAATGCCGAAGCGGCCATTCTTGGCGGACGCGCGGTCACCGTGATCTCGGCAGCTATCGAACAACGGTTTAATTACGCGCAGGATTGGCCTATGGGGGCGGCGCTGACCGTACTTGTAATTCTGGTCACGGCGCTCGTGGTTTGGCCAGTGCTGCGCCGAGTAGACCTCAACCGGATTGTTGGGCGATGAGCACCAGCAGCCACAGACGATACCTGAAGGCTCTGTGGATCGGAACGATTGTCACTCTACTGTATGTGCCCATTGTCTCAGTGGTCTTGGTGTCTCTCGCCAATACGCGGTACATGCGCTTTCCGCATCGCGTTTGGAGCGTCGATGCCTACCGCGATGCAGTGGATTCCTTCACCACCTGGAGCATTCATCTGATCTCACTGAAGATGGCGCTGTCGGTGGTTCTGATGGCTGTGGTACTGGGAACTTTGGGCGCCATGGCGTTTGCTCGCTATGACTGGCGAGGACGCAGTCTGTTCCAGCGTTTGATCGTATTGCCGATCTTCTTCCCGCAACCGGTGCTCGGTCTTGCGCTGCTGCTCTCGTTCTCTGCGCTGGGTATAACCCCGGGCTGGAAAACCGCGGTCATAGCGCATGCGGTGTGGATTGTACCAATCGTTACCCTGGTAATTTCGATACGTTTGTTTGGCTACGACGTGGCACAGGAAGAGGCTGCATTTGACCTCGGCGCCAGTCGCTGGCAAGTCGCGCGCGAAGTCACGTTACCGGCATTGTGGCCGGGTATCTTCTCAGGTGCTCTGTTTGCGTTCCTGCTGTCCTGGTCCAACTTGCCATTGTCGACGTTCACCAGCGGGCCCGATACTCCGCTGCCAGTCTGGCTGTTTTCGCGTACCGCGACCAACTATTCGCCCTTAGTACCGGCGGTGGCAGTAATCGGCACTGCCGTATCAGCGCTAATGGTTGCGGCGCTGTTAATGCTACGCCTGCTACTGAAGCGGCGGATCTGAGCAGCAGGGCCAGGCACCAAAAAGTGAACACAGTTCATACTTTTGCACACTAATAGCCCTCACACGTGACCGTTAGCACAGTCTCTGACTACCATGGTATCGCTGCCGTCTGAACCAAGGGACACTCGGGTCTTTAGCGCAAGTGAGCGAATTCGGGAAAGTAGCATGTATAAATGGAAGGCGTATCTGCGCCACAAACAAATACTAGCCTTGCTGGGAATTGCATTTTCCATGTGCATTCTGGTGCTCTTTACGAGCATCCTGAGCAGTGATCCCGCTGATCAGAAGCAGCAGCCGCACTTCGAGCGCGTGGCTGACTCGCTGGACTCCAAACGTCCCGGCGGCAGCGCGGAACCCGGGACCGCTGTCACAGCGACAATCCCGGAGATTTTGAATGCCGAGCAAGCTGCAGCGGAATTCATAGAAGATGCATTTTTCGGCGATGCCGATGCCTATTTTGAGAACGCCAGTGTGCTCCTTGCGAATCTGGATTATCTGCTCGACCTCGCTGAAGAGCAGTCAGGCAAATCCCGGGCGTCGTCTACCCAGTCAGCAGGGAGCGTAGGACCTCGCGGTGGACGTCAATCCCGCAACAATGCGCCCAGCGGTCTCAACGCCTTTGGCCCCGGGTCTGTCGGCGGCCTGGGCGGCGGCTTCGCGGGACCGGAGGTAGCCGGGGAACCTACCGTTGAGAGGTCAATTGCACAGACTTCAGACGGGCTTGAGGTGGCGATTGCCGCTCAAACAAAAAAGTCAACACCCAACTACGATCCGTGCCCACCCGGCGGCCTGGTAGTTAGTCCCTGTTATAACGTGGGTTCCGCACCTAACTACGACCCCTGTCCGCCGGGCGGTCTGGTAGTGAGCCCGTGCTACAACGAAGGTGGCGCATTCCCGGAGAGCCCAACCACACTGCTGGCCGGTTTGGCCGGGCCAGGCTTCATCGGTCCAACCCAACTACGCGGCTTCACAGACCCTGGTACAACGCTGAACAATCCTGGAAGTAGTACCCCGGGCGACGACGTCGAGCCCATAGTCGATGTCGGTAATGGTGGTGGCAGTAACGGCGGTAATAATGGCGGCAGCAACGGAGGCAGTAACGGAGGCAGTAACGGCGGTAATAATGGTGGCAGTAACGGAGGCGTTACCTTGATCGCTGGCAACAGTTCTGCCACACAAGTACCCGTGCCTGGCTCAGCCTATTTGCTCGGCCTCGGCTTGTTGCTGCTCAGGCGCAAGCGCTAAGCGTACACCCGAGGTCAGTCTGCTCATTTACAGTGTGCTTTCCAGGCGCGTATTGGCAACGAACTCAGCCACGTTCGCCTGATTAGGCAGGCTTAGAACAAACGCAACCATGTCGGCTACCGTGTCGGGCTGCAGACGCTCTTCCTTGGGCGTAACGCCCGGCAGGTTGGCAATCATCTCAGTATCGATCGCGCCCGGGCAAATTGCCGTGGCGCGCACGCCATCCGCATGCGCCTCCAGGCGCACAGCCTGGGTCATCGCATGTAAAGCATGCTTGGTCATCACGTAACCCAGGGGCGCACCAGGGCGCACGCGCTTGGCGTCGGTAGAAGCCATATTGATAACGCGGCCCTGACCCGTCTTACGCAGGTGCGGCAACGCGGCGCGGATCAAACGCAGCGGCGCCTTCACGTTCACAGCCCATAGTTCGTCCAGCTCGGACTCATCACCATCTTCCAGAGTCAGCATACGCAATATCGCCGCGTTGTTGATCAGTGCATCGATCTGACCAAAGTGTGTGACGGTCGCCTCTACCCAAGCAGCGGCCGTGGGCGGTTCATTGGCGTCAAAATGCGCGGTAAACACACGATCCTGCGGTGCAAACCTGGCAGCCGCGGCGACATCCCGCAAGCCTAGCGATACCGCCCAGCCATCATCCAGCAGCCGCTGGGCAATCGCGGCACCTACTCCACGGCTGGCGCCGGAGATGAGGGCGACGCGCATCAGAACAGGCCTTGGTGCACACCACCGTCATTGACGATGTTCTGGCCCGTCATAAATCCGGCTTGCGCCGAGCAGATGTAGGCAACCAGATCACCACACTCACTGGGTTCGGCAAAGCGGCCTGCGGGGCAGTTCTTCACGCGATCCTCCACAATCGCCTCATAAGTCGTGTTCCCGCGCTTGGCATGGCCGTGCAGGTTGGTGCGCAGCGCATCCGTGTCGAATAAACCGGGACACACCGTGTTCACGGTGACGTTATGAGGAATCAATTCGCGCGCTATCGCAGCGGTCGCACCCGAGAGGGCGAGGCGGGCTGCGTGGCTATGCGCAAAGCCAGGCTGTGGAAACTTAATGAAGCTTACGGACATATTGACGATACGGCCAAACTTCCTTACCTGCATACCCGGCGCAACGGCCTGAATCATCTCTACCGAGGATAGAAAGTGATCATCCATCCACTGTCGCCATTCGGCGGAGCTGATGTCTGCAAAAGGCGTAGGCACCTGGCGAACGCCCGGATTGTTAATCAGGATGTCACACTCGCCACCAGATGCCTGCAAAATAGCCGCTCTGCCCTCGGGGCTGTTGAAGTCTGCGGCTACGCAGGCCACATCCACGCCAAAGTCAGCGCGAATGGCGGCGCCCGCTTCTTCGAGTGCCTCTGCTGAGCGTGCATTCAGCGTGACTGATACGCCTTCCTGCGCCAGCGAGCGAGCGCAAGCCAGACCCAGGCCGCGACTGGCAGCCGATACGATGGCCCGACGGCCCTTGATTCCCAAATCCATGCTCAGTGTCCTTTATAGGTTTTTTGACCGGGTTACAGTTCTTAATTCTGTAGCGTTTTTAGTCAGCGGAGCCAGCCATGATGGCGCGGAAACCTTGCTGCAAAGATGCGAGCTGCGCGCCCTCAAGCGCCAGCAGAGGCGGCCGTGGCACACCCCCGCCCGGAACACCCTGCATGTCCATGATGGCCTTGGTTGATGGGTACAAACTGCGCCCCTCTGCTGTAAACAGCTGGGTCAGTTGTATACCGATGCGTTGCAACGCCCAGGCCTCGTCCATGCGGCCGTCCTGGCTGGCGTACCACAAGTCCAAACAGCCCGGGGCCCACACATTCGGAAAGCAGTCAATCAGCCCATCCGCTCCTGCGAGCACAGCGGCCGTTCCGAACATCGACGACGGACCGCAGAATACCCGTATACGATCCTTCACGCGCAATAGCGTGTCGTGGAAATTGTTCCAGTCGCCGGAGCTCTCCTTCATAGCCACCACATTGTCGAGATCGGCAAGACGATCAGCCATCGCTGGCGTCAGTGCATTGCCAGCGTTGCCGGGAATGTTATACAAAATAATGGGCAGCACGCTGGCGGCATCGATCTTCTCATAATGCGCAATCACCTCCGCCTCGGTCAGGTGTGCGAAATATGGCGGTAGAACCAGTACCCCATCGCAACCCGCATCGCGGGCCGTATGAATTTGCTCAATCACCTCCTCGGCCCGGATCGCACCGGTACCGATGATCGCAGCGCCGCGACCCGCGCTTGCTCTAACTACCCAGTGAGCAAGCTGCGCTCGCTCGGCCAGGGTTAGGGCCCAGAATTCTCCCGTGCATCCGCCAGCAACCATACCGGTGGCACCCGCGTTGTACAGCCGCGCGACATTGGCCGCAAAAGCTTCCTCATCCAGCGTTAAATCGGCACGAAACGGCGTTGTGATTGCAGGCATCGGGCCCTGCCAGTTCACGGTGTCTCGGTTCAAACGTGGTCTCCTTTTCTGTTAATTGGTGCCAACAATGCAATCTGCACAGCATTGAGGTCACCCTACGGCGTTCAATCGCGGACCCGTATCGCCGGGAGCAAACACGTGCAACTGTTCGCTATCGATACGGTAGTTAATGGGATCACCCACGCGCAGTAATAACGATGAGGGTGTACGACCAGTGAGACGAATACCATCGCCCACATCCAGCACTACAATATTCTCGTGGCCGGTTTGTTCAACCAACTGCACTTTGCCGCGCAGATCGCCCTCACCAAGATGCAAATGTTCTGGCCGCAAACCCAGGCACACCGCTCCCTCACTCGCGCCATCGATCAGCGGCGGCACAGCCACATTGAAGCCCGGGGCAGTAAAGTGCCCACCTGTATTCGTATACGCCAACTCCCCGTCGATCAAATTCATGGAAGGTGTGCCGATAAAACTCGCTACAAAGCGGTTGGCGGGTGCACGATACACCTTCTGCGGCGGTGCAAACTGCTGCAGTTCGCCTGCGAGCATAATGGCAATGCGGTCGGACATGGTCATTGCTTCGAGCTGATCATGCGTCACATACACCATTGTCCTGCCCAGACGTGCGTGCAGCTCGACTAACTCAGCGCGCATATAACTGCGCAGCTTGGCATCCAGATTTGACAAGGGCTCATCCAGCAGAAACACCTTGGGATCGCGGACCAGTGCTCGACCAAGCGCTACGCGCTGCTGCTGTCCGCCCGAAAGCTGCCGGGGCTTGCGATCGAGCAGCTCCGTTAGCTGAAGCATCCCCGCCGCTTTTGCCACCTTGGCCTTGCGCTCGGCCTTGGGCAGGCCGCGCTTTTTTAACGGGTACTCCATATTGCGCCCTACGGTCATATGCGGATACAGCGCATAGGACTGAAACACCATCGCAATATCGCGTTCGCCCGGCGGTACGTCGTTGACCACTCGAGCGCCAATCCGAATCTCACCACTGGTAGGAAATTCAAGCCCGGCCAGCATGCGCAGTGTCGTGGTTTTACCACAGCCTGACGGACCCAGCAGCGACACAAACTCACCTTCTTCAATGCTGAGGTCCAGTCCCGCTACCGCAGTAAACCCACTGAACTCTTTTCGCACACTGGAAAATACAACACCTGCCATTCGAACTTATCCTTTTACTGCGCCGGCGCCAAAGCCGCGCGTCAGGTATTTCTGCAAGAACGCAAAGGCAATGATTAACGGCACGCTCATCATCACCGACGCGGCCATCAACAGGGACCATTCGATGTTGAACGAGGAAATCAGCATGTTCATTACCCCCGTTGTCAGCGGTCGAGATGCATCGGAATTGACCAGAACCAGCGCGAACAAATACTCATTCCACGACAAGATAAAGGTAAACAGCGCTGTAGAAATGATGCCGGGCAACAGCTGCGGAAAAATCACATCGCGAAACGCGCCCATGCGACTGGCGCCATCGACCAATGCAGCAGACTCCAGATCTTCCGGGATACCTGCCATGAACGAACGCAGTAACCACAACGCATAAGGCAGCGCGAAGGTCGTATAAGCCAGTACCAGACTGAACAGCGTGTTCGCCAGGCCCAGCTTCACCATCATCAGGTAAAGCGGCAAGATCAACACCACTGACGGCAGCAGATAGGTAAACAACACGAGCATCGCCAGACTCTCTCGCCCGCGGTAGGTGAAGCGTACCAGGCTGTAGGCACCCAGCGTCGCCACGCCTATGACTACAAACGTTGTTGCCGTGGCCAGAAACACGGAATTGCGAAAATACACCAGAAAATTAGTGTCGCGCAGGAGCTTGAGGTAGTGCTCAAACGTCGGCTCAATCGGCAGAATCGCCGGAGGCCTTGCCCACAGTTCCAGCTGCGGCTTCAGCGAGGTGACCACCATCCAGAACAACGGAAACGCCACGATGAACACAGCGCTCCAGACCATCAGGTTAAACAAAACACGACGCATCATGGGGCGTCACCATCACGGGTCCGGCGGATATACACCACCATAAAGACCAGCATGATAGCCATCATCACTACCGCATAGGCGGCGGCCATACCCATCTGATTGAGTGCAAAGGCTTCCTTGTACACCAGCAGCGACAGGGTCTGCGTGCTAATTACCGGGCCACCCCCGGTGAGCAGATAAATAAGATCAAATTCCTTGAAGTCCCAGATCGCACGCAACAGTACGATAACAATGAGTACGTCGCGCAGCTGCGGCAGGGTGACATCAAAGAAGCGCGCGATGGGGCCGGCACCATCGATACGTGCAGCCTCATACAGCGACTCGGGAATCGTCTGCAGGCGCGCCAGTACCGCAATGACAACAAAGGGAAAGTACTTCCAGGCACCCACCAGAATCATGGAGATCATGGCATTGGGCATACTGCCCAGATAATCCACGGGCATATCGACTACACCGACGCCAACCAGCAGGTGGTTCAGAATCCCGTACAGATCATTGAACAACCAGCGCCAGACCAGTACCGCCACAACCGTGGACACAAAGTACGGGAACAGGATCAAGCTGCGCGCAAGGCTTCGAAACCAAACCGCTTGGTGCAGCATCAGCGCCATAGCAATACCGAGCATTACCTGCAGGCTCAATGTACCTGAGGTCCATACCAGAGTGTTGCGCAGCGAAATCCAAAACTCGCCCCGGGCCAGTAAATCACGGTAATTGCTGATGCCGACAAAGTCTCCCTCCAGCGTGGGCGTGTAGAGCTGGAACAGGCTGAGATAAATGGCGGCGAGCAGCGGGTAGATGATCACCGCGCAGAAGACTACGATTGTTGGTGCAATCAACAACAGTCCCAGACGGGCGTAGCGACGCTCAAGAACCGTATTCGGTGCGCGTGACACTAGCAAATATCCTGGTAGGTGAATTCGTTCGGTATCGTCATCGTCTCTGCATGACGCCTTCGATAGTGCGGGTGGTCTGCGCGAGCACCTTATCCACATTCTCACGATTTAGCACCACTCGCTGGACCATGTCGGCTATAGCTCCGGAGGCAATAACCTCACCCGCTCTTTCGTTCGGGCGGTGCTGCGCGGATTCGTAACCGAGATTGAAACCACCGGCCGCTGCACCGGACATCAGATTCACTTCCTTGGGGTACTTGCGAATGATGTCGTTGTCCCTATAGCGCGGGTCCTCACCAATCGAGCGCAGTACGGGCAGAACGTGACCTGGTGCGGCATGCAACTGCTGTATGTAGCCTTCGGGATCAAATAGGAACGCAGCGAATTTTTTTGCGAGCTCCTTGTACCGGGATTGCCGGGGTATAAACACGCTGGGGAAGTCGTTAAAGGTCCACACGGGAACCTCCCGCGACAAACGCGGCCACAACGCGCAGGTGATGTGATCCGCAAGCTGCGGATTCTGATCGCGAACATTGGCGAGTACCCTCCCGGTGTAGAACCCGGTCGCCGTAGCGCCGCTGACAAATGCAGTCAGGCATTCGCCCCAGCTATAGCTGGTCGCACCAATAGGACTGAAGTCGCGGATCTCGCGATAAAACTCCAGCGCATTGCGGGTTGCCTCGCTGTCGATCGCCACCTCCAGATCCGGTGTAAACACCTGACCCCCGGCGCCATGGATAAAGCCGATAAATACCAGTGACGTGGCGCTGTTGCGGCCGTAGGGCAGGGCCGTGCCATAGATTCCGCGGCCCTGCAGTCTTTCCAGCGCAGCGCGAAACTCGTCCCAGGTGACCGGTGGCCGATCCAGGTCTGCGCGCTGCATAAAATCCGTACGCAGCCAGAGGATATTCACCGCTGAGTTGCCGATGCCACTGGCCACATAGTTGCCATCTGCCGCGCGGAACACGTCGTTAGCGCCGGGGTAAAAGTCATCCGCACCGATGGCGTCGATCACATCGTTGAAGGGTTCCACCAAACCTTTGGCGTAATAGCTTTGCACCGAGAAGGACGGCAGGTGCGTCACCACATCGGGTACCTGCCCGCTCGAAAATGCCGCCGCCAGCTGCGGTGCATAGCCTTCGTCAGACATAGGCTCCAACACGACGGATACGCCTGGATGCAGCGCTTCAAACGCTGCAACCTGAAAACGGTAGGCCTGTACCTGAGCGGGTGCACCCTGGGTCGTCCACCAGCGCAGTTGCGTGCTTTGCGCCCGCGGGCTGAGAGAAAAGCTGCCCAGCGCAGCGCCGGCTAGCAGCGCTTTTAGCAGCGCGCGGCGCGAGCCGTTTTTTCCGATGCTGTGACCGCCACCGTTACTGATGCCGTTACTAATAGTGTGGTGTTTGTGCATGCTGGCATAACTGCCGTGACCGGGAAGTGTTCGCACCGCGAATTAATGTGCGAAATTAACACGGATGCTGATATGACCCAAGCGCAGGACGATATCCTTTCGACAGCCGCTTCAAACTGCGCTGCACCTGCTGGAGTTATGCAGCGAAGCGTGCCGGTGAAAACTCCCCAACGTCGACCTCACTGGGCAGGTCAGCGGCCAGCTCAGCCGCGAGGCGTCCGCAGAGCGGTCCGAGCGTGTATCCCGCATCGCCGGGCACCGCAAGAATGACACGCCCGGCGCCGGGCACGCGTCCCAACACGGTTTTGCCATCGATCGTGGTATTCATACCCGCCCAGGTTCTAATAATCCTTAAACGGCAAATTGCCGGCACCAGCTTGCCGGCCAGCGCAACGTTGCCCAGCATCGATGTGTCGAGTACCGCGGGCACGGCAGCATCGCCGCAAGACTGGGCCGGCCAGCCACCCCCAATGACAATCTGACCCGAATGCAGCTGCTTTAGCGTGATCGAGCGATTCGCATGTTGGATCAAGTGCTCGATGCCGGCCTCTGCCGGCTCGGTAATGTTCATGTGCAGCGGCTCAGCTCGGCTTGGGACCGCCAGACCAAGCGCCCGTACCAACTCGCCCGTGCCCCAGGCAGCTGCAATAATCACCTGATCGGCGGCGTAGCGGCCTTGCTCGCCCTGCAAACACACGTCGTTGCTGACGGTAAGCGCGGCAATACGATCTTTGACAAACACCACACCCACATCCCGCGCCAGCGCACGCAGGCGGATATTAGCGGTCAGCGGATTGAGTTTGCCCTCATCGCGGCAAAGCTCAGCGCCGATAATTTGCGCACCCAGCCACGGCGCAATTCGCTCCAGGGCCGCACGATCCAGCACCTCGACATTCAGACCTTTGGCGGCTTCACGCTCCGCTTTGGCCTCGAGGAACCGCAATTGCTCCGCGTTCTCAGCCAGCATCAAACCGCCCTTGCGCACCATCTCGAAAGGTCCATGGATTGACTCGAGGCGATCCCACTCACGCACAGACGCAAGGTAAAGTGGCAGTGAATCCTCCACGTTTTGCGCTTGATCGGGATACAACTGCATAAAGCGGCTCTGCAGTTGCACGTGCAGGCTGCCGGCATTCGTCGCCGTGCCCCCGTTCAAACCCGCGTCTATCAGCGTAACGGTCGCGCCGCGTTGCCCTGCGGCAACGGCAGCGCAGAGGCCGACAATGCCTCCGCCAACGATCAACAATTCAGACCTTTGCATCAAGCGCGTCCTGAGTAGCCAGCAGCACCGCGATACTCACCGGCTTTATGGGGACGCGCGGCGCAAAGTAGCTGCTGTCCTCAAGTGATGTGCCGTTTGTCTCCGCCATCAGCCTTGCCGCTACCGGACCGCAATAGCGGCCCTGGCAACAACCCATGCCAACGCGGGTGGCTCGTTTTACAGTCCCGATATGACCGGAGCCGTCGGCCATCCCAGCGCGAAACTGCTCCAGACTGACCTCCTCACAGCGACAGATGATCGTGTCCGGTGAGGCTGCCACCAGAGACCGAGGGGCAGGGTCATGCAACGCCCAGAGTCGCGTCTGAAACCGGCGAGACTTGCGCAGATCGCGCCGCGAAGCAGATTCATCCTCGCTGGCAACAAAACCGCAGGCCTCGACAGCATGCGCGCCGGCAATCCGCCCTTCCGCAGCAGCAGCAGGCGCACCACCAAGCCCACAACAATCGCCGACTGCGTAAATCTTGTCCACGGAGGTCAGCATCGAGTCCTCGCGGGTGCAGCGCAGATGCCCAAAAGTCGGGTCATAGTGCATATTAGCGCCTAGCAAACGCAGTACTTCGTTCTGCGGATCAAAGCCATCGTTCATGCACAAGGCATCCACTTCCAAAGTGTCTTCACGACCATCGCAGCTGAACGTCGCACGCAGCTCGCCGTCTGCGCCCGCCGTGACCCGCGTCAGCTCGCTACGATAGCGAACCGGGACACAAGCACGACGCAGGCCCAGCAGCATTTCAATACCGGCGAGCGCTAACTTTGGGCCTGCCAGCAGCAGCGCCAGGGCAGATGCAGGACGCCGCAACGGTGAGTCGGCAGATTCCGCTACCAGACGCACATCCGCCCCTCCACGCGCGAGCTCAAGCGCTACCTGCAGATTTAGCGGCCCGGAGCCACAGACCACAACGCGCTTGCCCGGCAAGCTGCGATAACTGCGCCACAGTGTTTGTGCGGCACCAGTGGTCATAACACCCGGCAGCGTCCAGCCGGGCACCATTCGCGGTCGCTCGTAGGCACCCGTCGCAACGATCAGTTGGCGTGGCCGAATAATCAAAGGTTCGGCGTCAGGCGACAGCGCATACAGCAGCGGCCCGGCAAAAGCCCCCCAAATCTCAACACCGCCGAGGAGTTCAGCGCCCGCAGATCTGGCAGCGTCCAATAAATCTGCGCCCTCTGATTGCTGCATGTCCAACAGGGCGACGCCTGCACTCGGCTGCTTGAAGTACTGACCGCCCGGCACTGTGCGCTCATCGAGTATCAGCACCTTTGCGCCCGCGCGGGCAGCGACGATGGCGGCATTCAGTCCGCCGGCACCCGCCCCAATAATCAGCACATCGGGAGCCAGTTCGCGCAACCCAGGAACAGATGCAGCCCGCATCGCAGCCTCAGCCTTCTTCAGAGCCGGGCGGGGCGTCTGGCGTCGCACGTCCGCGCCGGCAGCGGCAATCGTCATGCAGGCACGCTGATTGGGCACGCCGTCCACGCTCACCAGACAATCCTGGCAAACACCCATTCCACAGAAGATCCCTCGCGGAGCGCCTTTCGCTGTATGCCGAAAAACCCGCTGCCCGGCATCGGTCAGCGCGGCGGCCAATGACTGGCCCTGCCGCGCAGGCAGCGGTTCGCCATCGAAGGAAAAAATGAGAGGATCAGACATCACTGTGTTCTCTATGCGCGCACAACAAAATACAAAGGCTTACTATGCAATGGAAGGGCCTTCTGCCAAGGAACCATAGACCATGCACAATCCACAGGACTTGAACGGGAGACGCGCCGTAGTCACCGGTGGCGCAGCGGGACTTGGTCTAGCGATAGCGCAAACACTAGCCCATGCCGGCGCTGACATAACAGTAATCGATCTGGCGAAGGCGATCGACGCGGCGGAGCTCCCCGCCGCCTGGCACACAGCGGCGATCGACCTCAGCGCTGCCGACAGCCTCAGTGCGCAAAAGCAAATTGCCGACAAACTGGAGAAAGTGGACATTGTCATCGCAAATGCTGGCGTAGTGCCACCCTGGCGCCGCGTAGCGGAACTGGATGCCGCAGAATGGCAGCAGGTTATGGCGGTTAACACCTGGGGCGTCGCCGCAACCCTCGGTGGTTTTTCTCAGGCGCTGGCACGCTCGGGCCGCGGTGCCATGGTGGTCATGGCATCGATCAACGGCTATAAGGCGCACCCGCAGCAGGTTTTATATACGGCCTCAAAGCACGCCGTCATCGGCATCATGCGCGCCGCCGCACTGGACCTTGGACGCCAGGGCATTCGCGTAAACGCCATCGCACCCGGCCCCATCGCCACCCCGGCGCTCAAGCAGCGCATCACCAATCGTCACGCTGCAGGCGGACCGGACCTCGATACCGCCGTAGCGGCCATGGGCTCCGATACAGCGCTTGGACAGATTGCCACCTCAGAACAGGTGGCCAATGCGACGCTGTATCTGGCCTCCGATGCCTCAGCGGGTGTCACTGGTGTGGTTTTACCGGTGGAAGCCGGGCTGAGCTGACTGCCGTAGTTCCCGGGTACCCTACCGACTGAGTGTCGAAGTGATACCCGATCATAGGGATAGCGTCGGCGACAACTCAGGCAAGTGCCTTCCAGCTACTCTCCGCCAGGATGGCGTGACTGGTAATAATGTCCGCGTTGGGATCGGCGCCCGGCGCCAGCAAATCCGTGATGATTTCCAGCACTGTCGTCCCTGTATAGCCGATCTCCTGCAGTGCCTTACCAGCCGGTGCAGGCTCAACAATGCCAGTGCCCAGGCAGTCGTGCTTGAGTTCGCCGTAATCCGAATCCGACATATGTACGTTCTTGATCAGATCGCCCAGCAAATGAATCATCGCCGGCACATCTTCTTTAATAAACGCGCTGTTGCAAACATCGAAGTTGATGCCAACCTCTGGCCCGATAATGGCAGCGGTGTCTTTCAACTCCTGTGATGTCGGGAGGAAGGCGAAAGGAACGTTCTCGAGTAGTAGCTGCACACCGGTGCCTTTGGCATGTTGCACTAGATCTTTCATACCTTCGATGAACCACTCTAGCATCCACTCGTGCGGCGGGTTGATCAGGCTGTTGACCGGACCCGGGATGGCGATAACGTAGGGACATTTAAACTCAGCCGCCATATCGATGGCTTCGCGATAGCGATCCAGAGTGTACTCACGCATCAGCCGGTCGACGCCGTTGGGATTGTTGTCGAGCAGGGGATAGCAAAAAGAAGTGACTTGTGCACCTTCACCATCCAGCCAGGACACGTACTCCCGGCGTTGCTCTGCATTAACTTCACCGGGCCAGCAGTGCGGCGGAAAAATCAACAACTCCAACTGTTTGTAGCCCATGCCGTGCAGGTGCTTCAGGGCATCAAGGCCGCTGTGAGAATAAAGAAACGGGAATGTGCTCGCTGCTACATCGAGTTCGCTCATGATCGGGATCTCTTGTTTGACCTATATGGGCATTGGCATTTTTGAAGAGTGATGACGATATCGCTATCTAGTCCGGCGGTGCAAGCTAGAACGCATGATGCAGACTGAACTGCAGTTGACCTTTATCTACCGCATCACTGTATTGATGCATATAGCCAAATTGAACGCGTATTTTATCGCGCAATGCGAAACCAACGGCGCCGTAAAGGCGATCGCGATCAAAAATCTCTACCTCGCGTCCCCTGCCGATGTCGCGTTCACCGTTGAGAAATATTTCATTGTAAAAGGCAAGGTACCAAGCCCCGCGCTTCACTTCACTGCGGTTCAAGGGGATATCCATAAACAGGGCGTAGCGAAATCTGTTGCGCCGATCCTGGTTTTCTACCCATCGCTGTTCTAGACGAAACCGGTGCCGCAGATAAACGCGCTCGCCTATTTTCTGCGGCAACAGCGCTTCCTGATAGATTCGGTCTTCCTTTGACGTTTTGCTACTGCCACCCGGGACGCCAGAGGTGATGTTCGCGTAGCCGAGGGTGAAAAGGGCGTCGCCTGAGCTAGGTGTCCAGGTCAGGCCCCCACGCAAAAGTAGCTGTTCCAGATCGCCACCCAAATCCCAGTTGCGGTATTGCACATCGCCTTGCAGGCCCCACTGGCTGTCCTCAAATCGTGTTCCCCAAAAGTACATATACCAGGCACCAAGCTCATCCTCATCAAGCTGTGCATGTGTGGGTGCAGCAGCCAGCACCGCGATCAGCGACATGAGGCAAGGACGAATAAAGCGACCTACTGACACCAGGATGGATTTAGTATTCAACAGAGATCTCCAATAGCAAACCAAAATTCAATGGACTAAGCGGGCCCGCGTCGCTCCCGGGATCAGTCCCTGCATTCTGTGCCCGAGGCCCCGGCCACGTTGATACCCATGGCCATGGCATCGTCATTGTCCGCAACGAGCATATCGTATGCCGCCTGCAGCTCGCGGCTTTGCGCTTCGAGTCCGCGTAGCAGCGAGTCATCGTTATCTGTCAATGCTTCGTAGGGCGAATGCGTATAGTAAAAGGCTTTGTCCAATCGATGCGACAACTTCCCGGAGTCACTGATAACTCCCTGAACGTTCCGATACTCCAGCAACTCCCACACAGCGCTGATCGCCTCGCGTAGTCTGCCCATCTCCTGGTCAAACCGCGGGTCCCGCATCGCTGCAAGCTGCGCTTCCATGCACGACAAGGTGTCCTTCACATCCTCCTTTTTCCGATGCAGAGATTCAAGGCGTTGCCGGAACGCAATATTCTTTGCATAGATATCCGCGCTGAAACTCACCGACGGATCCGGGAGTACTCTGATTTCGGCAGTCACCGTCGTGCCTGCCGCGGTAATGGATAGCTGGTAGATTCCCGGGGCAGCCAGCGGCATTTCCAGAACAGGACTCATTAGCGGACCATAAATTTCTTTGCCCTGTAGCTGAAGGTTCCAGTAAGCACGGTTGATGCCAGGCGTAACCGGCTCGTTCCACTGCGCTACCTCATAGCCATGCATTTTTATAGAAATCTCAACTACGTCTACGTCGGGACTGTTAAGCCAAAAGCTAATCAGGGCCTGCCGTGCATTATTGTCACCCGCGTAGAGATGATCTGGTGATAGGCGCTGCCCGGGTGCCTGATCAATGATCGGCTGGTAGGTGTCTGGGGGTGAAAAAACGTGCAGCATCTCTGCTTTCAGCCCCGGCGTACGCGCCAACGTCCGCCAGGGCTGCAAGTCGTCCAGCACCCAGATACTGCGACCAAAGGTGCCCATCACCAGATCGCGCTCTCTTTTATGGATTTTTAGATCCATTGTGGATACGGACGGATAGCCTTTGGTCCAATGCTCCCAGGATGTACCCGCATCCAAAGAGTAGTAGAGACCAAACTCGGTGCCAGCGAACATTAACTTGGGCTCTACCGGGTCCTGCGCAAATGAGAGTGCATAGGCGGGGAGACCCTTACTGGCCAGCAGGTTAGTCCAGCTGCGCCCAAAATCGGCGGTATAAAAAATATACGGCGCCCAGTCACCCTGCAGATGATTGTCGATGACGACAAACGCGGCGCTCGCGTCATAGTCCGAAGCAATGATTTGTTTTACCCAGCCCTGAGCGGGTGCGCCTGCTATGTTTGCCGTGAGATCCAGCCAGCTCTCACCGCCATCCTGAGTTACATGAACTGTGCCGTCATCAGACCCCACCCAGATCACGCCCTGCTGACGCTCACTGGGCGCTATGACGGTGATCGTCGTGTGGTTTTCAGCCGCCGTGGCGTCGATGGATAATCCGCCGGATTGATTTTGTTGCTGCTTACCAGGATCGTTGCTGGTCAAATCCGGACTTATGATTTCCCAGGAATCACCCCGGTTTTTACTCTGGTGGACAAACTGACTGCCAATATAGATTGTGCCGGGGACAAACGGGTCGGCCGCGATCGCAGCATTCCAATTGAAGCGCAACGCCCGCCCAGGCACGACGGGCATAATCGTCTTGCGTTGGCCTGTGCTTTTATTTACGCGAACCAGCATGCCGCCTTGCCACAACGCGTAAACCGTGTCGCGGGAAACCTTGTCGAGCACGACATCAAAACCGTCATTGAATGCCAGCTCGCGCCAATAACTATTGCGAATACCCGATCGGTTCCAGACCTCACTGGGTCCGTACCACGTGCCGTTGTCCTGCAAGCCGCCGTAGATGTTATAGGGCACCTCGTCATCCAGGGTGATGTGATAGAACTGCCCCAAGGGCAGATTCTCGGCGAAGCGCCAGTTGCCTCCCCGGTCTCGGGTCCAGTACAAACCGCCGTCTGTGCCGTCAATCATAAAATCGGCGTTATCGGGATCGATCCAGAACGCGTGATGATCTGCGTGGACCTGCATGCCCCAGTCTTCGATCACCTTGAACTTCTCGCCGCCATCCTCGGAACGGGCGAGCCTTGAATACAGGTTGTACACCCGGTTTTCATTTTGCGTGTCGACATGCAGCTCGGAAAAATAAAACGGTCGGCTACCGATGGTCTCCGTATTAGTCATTTCCCAGGAACGTCCGCCGTCATCAGACCGATAGAGGGCATTTTTCGCAGACTCCACCAAAGCGTAAATCCGCTCGCTGCGCGACGGTGCTATAGCCAGACCGATGCGGCCATAAGGCTTCACGGGGAGACCGGCGGCGGCATCGATTTCCTGCCAGCTGTCACCACCGTCGTGCGTTACAAACAGGCCAGAGCCATCGCCACCAGAAACAAAGTCCCAGGGACTGCGCCTAAATTCCCACAAAGCCGCCAACAGCTTATTTGGATTGGAGGGGTCTATAACCAGGTCTGCGATGCCGCTGGAGTCATTGCTGTGCAAGATCTGCTTCCAGTTTTTCCCCCCATCGACGGATTTATAGAGTCCCCGGATAGCGTTGGCCCGGAACGGATCGCCCAGAACACCCACCCAAACAATCTGCTCATTTTCGGGATGCACTATCAGTCGGTGAATATTCCTTGATTGCTCAAATCCCAGATATTGCCAGGTAACGCCACCGTCATAACTCTTGTAAAGGCCGTTACCACTCGACTGCGAATTCCGGGGATTACCTTCGCCGGTTCCGGCATAGACAACGTCAGGGTTCGATGGCGCAACGGCAACCGCGCCGATGGACTGCACCGCTTGCTGATCAAAAAGGGGCTCGAAGGTGATGCCAGCGTTTTTTGTCTTCCACAGACCACCGGAGGCGGTGCCGATGTACCAGATATCCTTTTGCTCAGGCACTACCTCAATGGCAGTAATACGGCCACTCATTCCGGCGGGGCCGATGCTACGCGGGGCAAGCTGCAACTCAGCCTGCGCTGCTGCGTAATGGCTGAAAAAGAGTACGAGTAAAAAAGTAGAAACAATGCCGCGCATGGTCTTTGTGAACTATCTGATGTTGATGTTTGCCGGAAGTGTACTAGCTGAGAGCCGACCCTGCCCGAATCAGCCTTTGACCGCATGGATCAGTCGCCCGACCGATTCATTGTGTGCGCCCACATCAAGTGAGGTGAGCATAGCCTCCGACCAGGGCGGACGATCGAGCGACTGTTTGAGCGCGGCCAGGCGCGTCTCGCTGAGCCGCGCGGCCTGTAAGTCATGTATACGCTGGCGCTGACCACGCAGGCGTTTACGATTTTCGGTAAGCCACGTGCTGATGTCATCGACGTGGTACTGCTCTATGCGATTAGCCGTATCCAGGATGCCGCCACAGAGTTGATGCACCAGCGTCGCTGGGGGGCTTGCAGCACAATGCGCTTCGGCCACGCGCAAGGCTTCGGTGAGTACCCGCGTCGCGCGCTCCACCTTGCGCCCGCGGGCGTGGGCTTCGAGGTAAGCTTGCATCGCGGCAAAAGGTCCATGAGCCGCTAACAACAAATCGATGTCCAGCAGCTGCGCACGGCCCTGCCGGACCACCACGCTGTCATCGCCGTGCGCCAGACAATGCAGTTGACCACCTGACACCAGCACTCGAGCAGCTTCGGTCAATGCCTGTTGCAAATCAGCATATTCAAGGCCGTATTGCGACACGACCACATCAAAGCTGGCGTTCGCAAAGGGCAGGGACTCAGCCCGGGTATTGCCTATGAATTGAACGCTGCTCAGCTCGGCTTGATGCGCAGGAAGGAACCTCGCTGGATCAATATCGGCAAAATCGATACCGGTCAGTGCCATCTCGCGCCCCGTCGAGCGCGCGGCGCGGGCAGCCCACAGTAGTACAACGCCATTACCAGTAGCAATGTCGAGCACGCGGGTGCCATTCGGAAGACCAGCCAGGAATTCAGTCCAATGCGCCTCAATATCGGCCGCGGTATCCGGGTTATCCGGCACACAGGCAGCCAGGCGATTTTCACGCCAGTAGTTCTGCCAGGCCTGATTGGGGTCGTGCTTAGCCATTGCTCAAGAAAGCTCTAACGGGTGACGGCGTCACGAGACAGAATACGGCGTTTTATCGCTGCGGTGATAGACCCTGTCATCAAGCCCAAGGCTAAGCAAAGCGCCGGGGAGGTGCTATGCCATATCGCTACGATGGAAAGCCATGTCTCCAACGAGGTTGGGGGTAATCGCCCTCTCTTTGAACATCCATTGTTCATCAATGCAAACAAAGGTATCCGCATAGCTGCCAATGAATATCGCCTGCAGGGGAAACTGCCCTGACACGCCCTGCATAACGGTGATGCAACTGGAGGCGGTAGCCGAATCCTGATTCGCGGCGACCGTGATGTTGACGTTACTCATCAGATGCCGAGTGAGCGGAACACCCTCATACAAGGTGACATTGTCGAGCTGTGCCATGACCGCAGCGCTGCCGTGGGCCAGATCTCCCACTATGCCCCAGGCGCCCTGGGAGAAGAGCGCCGCGCAACCCGCAAGGTCGCCAGAATCAATCGTGTCACAGTACGCACACATCAGATCCAGAATTGCTGCTTCGGATGGACCAGTTGCCATGGGTTTATCTCCTGAGACTATTCTGCGGCCGGAACATCAAGGCTGCGCTATTAATCTGCTGTTAACCAATCAGTCATCAACCAATTTCCTACTACAAACCATCTTTGGCCTATAAACCGGACTTGCCGGCCTCGCGCATGATCGGCTTGTACTCGGAGAATCGCGGCGGACCGGCCACGGAGCCAGTAGTGATTCCCGCATCGATGGTGAGCGTGAGTCCGGAGGTGTAGCCAGACTCATCGCTGGCCAGCCACAACACGGCATTGGCGACATCGTCTGCCAAACCCGCTCGCCCCTTGAGCGGGGATTCGTCAGCCAGCATTTTGATTGTCTGATCGATATCGGTGTGATCGCCCAGATACGCATCCGCCACCATTGGCGTCGCGACGCTGTAAGGTGCGATGCAGTTGACTCGCACGCCGTAGGCGCCCACTTCTGCCGCCACGTTGCGGGTAATACCCACAACCGCATGTTTGGCCGCCGCGTACGCATGCGGACCAAGACCCCCTGTGACACCCGCAACGCTGGACATGCTGATGATTGACCCGGAGCCCTGTTTTTTCATGATCCCGCCGGCATGTTTCATCCCGTAGAACACCCCGTTGAGCAGGATATCCAGAGTAAACTTCCATTCTTCCGCTGGCGTTGTATCAATCGGGCCCAACGCACCGACAATCCCCGCGTTGTTGAACATAATATCGAGTTTGCCAAAGTGCGCTACCGCAGCGTTCACGAGTGCAGCAACGTCATCCTCCTCGGTCACATTGCAACGCTGAAAATAGGCCTTGTCTGCGCCGAGTTTTGCGACCAGCGCCTGGCCCTCGGCTTCCTGAATATCGCCAAGTATCACCCGCGCACCTTGCTCTACAAACTTCTCAGCTGTAACAGCGCCAATACCACTTGCCGCGCCCGTAATTACCGCGACCTTGCCTTCGAGTCTGTTCATGCTCGGTTATTCCTTTTGCAAATACGTGAAAGCTCTACGAAAAAATCCCATTCGCCTACAGGCGATACACGAGGTCATCCGCGTTCTGTCTGCCCAGCGTTTCTGCATCTATTGCATGCATAATCGCCGATGACGGCGCATCGAGCCTGACCCAGTCGGTCATGCCCGTACGCTCGGTGATCGCCCAACGCCCATCTTTCAGCGCATAACGATCCAGATAACGACCACCGACAAAGTAATCCATCGGAGTATCACAAGCTGTGGGTCCAGCCAGAGGGTCACCGATCGGACGCATGCGGTGATGTGCGGTGAAGTAAGATTCACCGACCGCAGTGTCAACATCGCGCAACTCGATGAGTACGTTACCTATCTGATGGTGAGTACGTTCATGCGCCCGCAGCACACCCATAGCAAAGGCCACAAAGTCACCAGGCTCTTCTTCCGAGTACGGGGCTGTAGGATCGGAGGAGGGTCCCTCGTAAAAATGCCGATGCGTGGCGCCGGCGTGAAACACGCCGCGCAGCATAGCGTCGTCCATACGATCAATAGCCCGGGCATAGCGATGGATCAGTTCCGTGATCTCCTGCTTTGCCAACAGCTGATCTATCGCAGGTATAGCATTGGTTTCGGTCATGCGGCTCTCCGGGGGTCGGCAGTCGTCGACATGGTAGATTGCTTTCGCAGCGTTTGGGTCGGGCTTATCTGAGTTGTCATTATTGGTTTTCCTGCTTGCTCATGCACAAACGTCACGCACGCCTTAGCAGTAGTGCTCGCGGTGATCGCCATTCTCAGGCCTCGGGTTTCACAAGCGTTGTACCCGGGACCGGGTTGAAATAGTGGATAGTGACGTCACGCCGCTGGATACGCCACACGTCGTCGCGGCGCTCCAGCGTGTCTGCGTAGGTTGCGCTGACCATTTGACAGACCGTTTCTCCCGCGAGACGCCCCGTACAGTCGACATCACAAATTGAGCGAGCGCGGTCCGGCGAATCGAAGCTAATAACATTGTTCGTGGTCAGATGATGGCTCTCGTCCCAGGCGGGCCAGAGGATATTGTGTACGGCATCGCGGATGCCGCCGTGGCCATTAAATACGCCGAAGGGGGGACCGATATTCCAGACGCAATCATCCCACCAGATATTGAGAAATCGGTCGAAGTCGCGTTTATCAAAGCCATGACAATAGTCGTAGGCGAGCGTCTGAATCGCCATGCGGCTCTCCAGTTGATCAACCCGGGCTTGCAGGCGCTCTATCATGTCTGAACTTTTTTCTGAGCGATCACTCATCCAGTAACCCTCATATGTATTATTAGTGGGGGGCTTACTTTCTTGTTTGAATCCAGCAAGTGTTTTAGCTCACCTTCGCCTGGCAGGCAAGCCTATCTTGCGTTTTATTGACGATTTCCCTGGCGCTTCCGCAAACCGTAAACACAATTGCAAGGAGCGTGGGCCTTTGTCGATCTCCTCAGGATCTCTCCTACAAACCTATAGCCGCTTGCTTGTCGCCGCGGCGCCCGCGCGATCATTTACCGGAATCAGTAAGGGCGTCGCACTGGCAGAACGCCGACGCCGCTCCTCTGGCACCGGCTGATAAAGCGAGCTTCTTTGCCAGGCAGTCCGTGACAGTCCGGCAATAAAAGCCTGCATGTCATTCGACGGCCACTCCTGACCATGCGCCGCGCCAGCGGCGCGGGTAATGCTCTCGTTCATGAGCGTGCCGCCAATATCGTTTGCGCCCGCACGCAGACAATCAGCCACACCGCTCACACCCATTTTCACCCACGACGCCTGGATATTATCGATATCGCCATCCAGCACCAGCCGCGCTATCGCGTGCATAAGCAATGCTTCGCGATAGCTTGGACCGGGGCGGGATCTACCGCGGCGGTAGAGTGGCGCCTCGCCCGCGACAAAGGGCAGCGGAACAAACTCGGTAAATCCTGCGGATTTTCGCTGTTGATCCCGTACCGCAAGCAAATGCTCAGCCCAATGCGCGGGGGTATCAACGTGGCCGAACATTATCGTGGCGGTAGTTCTCAGACCCTGCTCATGGGCTTGGTTAATAATCGACAACCACTCGGCCGTGGAAAGCTTGTCAGGGCAGATAATCTGTCGCACTTCATCGTGCAGTACTTCCGCCGCCGTGCCTGGCAAGCTCCCCAGGCCGCGTCGTCGCAGCTCCGCCAAATACTCGCCCACACTGATGTTTAGGGTTGCGGCGCCCTGGGTCACTTCCAACGGCGAGAACGCATGCACATGCATGTGCGGCGCAGCCTTGCGTACCGTGTCCAGGACGTCCAGGTAAGTGTCCCCGGTATAATCTGGATGGATACCGCCCTGTAAACAGACCTCGGTAGCGCCACGTTCCCAAGCTTCGCGTGTTCGCCTTGCGAGTTCCTGGCCGCTAAGGTCGTAAACCTCACCTTTACTACCGCCGCCCTTGGAAAATGCACAGAACTGGCAGGCGTAGCTGCAGACATTGGTGTAATTGATGTTGCGGTTGACAACAAAACTCACCGCATCGCCAAAGCGCTGCTTTCTGAGATCATCGGCCGCGGCTAGCACGTAGCTCAGCTCGTCGGTGCGCGCGGCGAACAGACCGGCGATATGCACAGGCTGCTGGGACGCGTCGCTGCGCGCTGCATGGATCTGGGCGCGAATAGTAGCGGTGCGTTTCGGCAACAGCAGGACCTCGCCGTATCCGCTGCGAAGTGCCGAACCCCCGTCGCCGGCCTTGCTATCTGCGGAGTCGGTAACACCTGCGCGCCAATCGCAATCGCGGGCCATGCCACTCGCATCTGCATGGTCATAGAGGATTTTGCGCAGCCCGGTATCAATCCAGGTATCAGCTTGTTTTATGTAGGCAGGGTAAACCGGTAAACGCGGTACAAGAGACTTGCCCGCCTGCGCGCTTTGCTGTGCCAGGTCGACTAGATGCGGCCAGGGTGCTTCAGGGTTCACATGGTCAGGCGTCAGCGGTGATACACCACCCCAGTCGTTCAATCCTGCATCCAGCAATCTGGGCAGCACGCCAGGACTCAGGTTTGGGGGTGCCTGAACGCTTACGCCAGAACCGAATATTTGCCGGGTAACCGCGATGGTCCAGCACAAGTCATCGAGGTCAGGCTCCGGCGCCGAGGCCATGCGAGTGCCCGCCTTGGCGCGAAAATTCTGTACGATAATTTCCTGAATATGACCGAACTCATCGTGCAGATTTTTTATCGCCAGCAGAGACTCAATGCGTTCAAGCCGAGTCTCACCGATGCCGATAAGAATCCCTGTCGTGACGGGAACCCGCTCTTCACCCATCAGGCGCAGCGTTTGTAAACGCCGCTCAGGCTGCTTGTCCGGCGACCCGTAATGAGGCATCCCTGGTTCACACAAACGCGCGGAAGCCGATTCCAGCATGATGCCCATAGACGCCGCGACCGGGCGCAGACAGCGAATTTCGTCGCGGCTCAGTGTCCCAAGGTTCAGGTGCGGCAGCATCCCGGTATCGCGGATGACAGCCTCCGCAACGGCTCGCACGTACTTTGGCGTGGAGTCAAAACCCAGATCCTGCAGCGCTTCACGGGCTGCGCGATAACGCAGTTCGGGCCTCTCGCCCAGTGTAAATAGCGCCTCTGTGCACCCGAGCTCGGCTCCTTCGCGACACACTTCCAGCACTTGATCGATGCTCATATACGCTGCGTCGAGATTCGCCGGGGTTGTCGCAAACGTGCAGTAGTGGCACACATCACGACACAGTCGCGTCAGTGGAATAAATACTTTCGGTGAATAAGTCACTCTGCCCGCAAAACCGCAATCGCGAATCTCTCTGGCCCGCGCCGTCAACGCTGACAGATCGTCACAGTCCGCCAGTTGCAGGGCTGCTTCTTTATCCAAACGATGACCTACTCGGTGGCCTGATTCGGCACTGCCCGTCTGCTGCAGATGCCCATCCCCAAGCTGGCTGAACGCGCTGCCAGCGATTAGCTCGGCCGTGGCGGCACCCACAGCGCGGCCCGCGCGGTAGGCGCCAACGAGCCGCTGTAGGTCCGGCGGTGTATCAATATCCAGTGCGAAACCCGGGATGCGCGCAACGTCGCACTGCAATTGGCGCTCTGCGCACAACGCCTGATGCATACGCAGACTGTCCTCACCCCAGGCGAATGACTGGAACTGGCCCGGATGTAACAAAATAGCGTTGCTGCCGCAGCGCGCCTGATCCGTCGCAATCGAGATGCTTTTTTGAGGATGCGCCTGGGTCCGAACCGTTGCATGCCCGACTGTCTGCCATCCTGTGCGCCCCTGCATAAAACGCCGAACGTCCTCTGCATCGAGCATAGGTAAGTCTGCATGTAATATCAGCAGCGGCTCTGTCGGTGCAAGCATTGCACGGCCTAGCCAACTGGCCGCACGCGTATTCATGCAGTTGCCATCAAGCTCGGTGTCCCGGACCACTGTGAGACCAAGTGCGCCGCAGAGCCTGGCGCCCTCGGCGCAGCCCACCATGGCGTGGATTTCGGAGAACTGATCGCTGGCCTTTAAGGCCGCAATGACGTCGCGGGCCATTGCTGCAGTAAGCATTTTGCGCTGCTCACTCGATAGCTCCCCCGCAAGACGCGTCTTGGCCAGTGGAAACGACTTGAGTAGTAGAAGCGCTTGCGACATCTCAGGCTTGGATCTGCTGGTCTGTCTTTAGGGCAATCTTCTGGGCTATCGGCTTTTCTATAAGCCAGGACGCCAAACGACAACGCTCCGGGATATCGTGCATGACCGTCGCTGTGGCCGTAGCGTCAATGCCGAGCTCACGGATGGCGGGTATAAGCTCGATGTCGATATTATCAACTATCAGAGAGTTGATCAGTCCCGGTGCCGTGTCGGCGTAGTAGCGGGCCACACCCAGGGCACTCACCGGATAGGCAAGTTGCGCCAGCATATTCGCGGCCGGCCCTTTGATCGCTTTGCCACCCACTATGGGCGAAACCGCTACCACGGGCGCTGGGGAGCGCGCCAATGCCTCTTTAAGGCCTGGCACCGCAAGTATAGGTCCGACACTAACAAAGGGATTGGATGGACAAATAACAATGGTTTCAAGCTCCGTACTTGCCATCTGGGTAAGCAAACTCTCAGGCATTTGGGCGTTCGCCGCGCCGACAAATTCTACTCGCTGAACGACAGGCTCGCAGCGGCGGCGCACAAAGTAATCCTGAAACGATAACACCTCATCTGCGGTGTGAATAACTGTACGCAGTGGCTGGCTGCTCATAGGAATGACGCTGGCGCCAATACCCATCGCCTGCGCCAGTGCCTTAACCACGCTCTCAAGTGAAGACCCGGCCCGCAGCATCGCCGTGCGCCGCAAATGCGTGGCGAGGTCCTGATCACCCAGCTGAAACCAGGTTTCACCGCCCAGATCACCCAGGCGCTCGAGCGTATCCCAGGTTTCGTTCTGCAATCCCCAG
The DNA here is from genome assembly GCA_045105635.1 of Congregibacter sp. Taxonomy (GTDB): domain Bacteria; phylum Pseudomonadota; class Gammaproteobacteria; order Pseudomonadales; family Halieaceae; genus Congregibacter. The sequence goes on along the minus strand of JBGCDU010000009.1, from coordinate 327,699 downwards.
CCGCGCTTGGAATCCGCTTGCTCACTCAAAGTGTAGAGCAATGTATCTACATCCGGGCTGATATGTAGGCCGCAGTGCTCGAAATCATCGCCGGTATTGACCAGTATCGTGAGATCTTGTGGCCGGGCACTGCGATAAAAGCCATCGCAAAGCCGTGCCCCGCCTACCCCGCCGGTGATTAACAGATACTTGCTCATCAGCGAAACATGTCTCTGGTTTTATCGCGAATAAGTACCTCGCAGCCCCGATCATCGTCCACGGCCGCGAGAAAGTTACCGCCGCGCACCACCACCACCGGCAAGCGCTCCGCCGCCTCGCCCATCAGCAAGGTCGCTGCGGCGGCAATCTGGTCGGCAATTGCAATTTCCGTCGCCTGTAGCGTGCGCCCGTACATGTCTGCCTCACCATTGCGGTTTTGCAACACGGTAATACCCGCGCTACCCAGTGCGAGACCAATCGTGCCATTCCGCCAGGCTCGTCCGGCGCTGTCGCTAATGACCACCCCTACAGTAGCCTTGCTGTGTTGCATAAGCCCGCGTTTGAGTAATGCCGCCGATCGATTGGAATCTTCCGGGAGTAGCAGCACCTGTGGCTGCGAATCCTCCTGTGGGATATTTGACTGATCGATTCCCGCATTCGCATGTACGTAGCCATTGCGGTGCTCTACAACGATCACACCTGGCCGTATGCGCAGCACCTCCGTCGACTCGCGCAAGATGAGCTCCACCAGCCTTGGGTCTTTTCCAGTTGCCTCGGCAAGCTCAAGCGCCTTGGACGAAGGCGAGACCGATGCCAGGGTCACATAGCGTCCCTCTACTTTGGACACGACCTTTTGTGCCACCACCAGCACGTCACCGTCTCGCAACGTCAGCGACTGCTTCGCCAGAGCATCGACAATCATACCGAGCAGGTCATCGCCTGGAGCGCAGTCGGGGATTTTCTCCAGAGCAACGAGCTCAAGCATAGCGGACATAGGATCTAGTCGATCCCGGTGATCCTGATACCGGCATGTACACCGTACTGCTTGTTAATGTTGATCAGTACGGACGTGATAGCATCGGCAGCAGCCGAGTTAGGCAACATGCCCGCGTGAATGCCACGCATACCCGCATCTTCCACCAGCGCAACGACCTGTTCGCGGGCCACTTTCTTGTTACCGCAGACCAGCACGTCACAGGGAATGTCTCCTTCGGCCTGCAGGTGGTGGGCAGCAACATTCTGAAAAGCTGTCACGACTACCACCTCTTCACCGAGAATCTCCTGTGCTATCTGACCTGCACTACCGGCCTCAGGAAGCTGTACCCGGGCGACCTTGGGCGGCACCAGCGGCACGGTTACGTCGATGAGAATCTTGCCCTGCAGCGCAGGCGCAACATCCGCGAGCGTCGCGGCCTGATGCGCAAACGGCACGGTCAACACGGCTATTGTGCCTTTCTCTGCTGCACTCAGATTATCGAGACCCTCCAGACCCGGGCTTTCTATACCGCGATCCGCAAGCACTGCCTGCAGCTTGGCGACCCCCTCAACAGCTTTCTCCGCTGTTCGCGACCCGATAACGATATTGTGGCCCGCTTTTAACCATCGCAGCGCGAGGCCGGTGCCTAACTCCCCGGTCCCGCCCAGAATGGCGATTGTGGTGGGTTTTGAAGGAGTGGATTGCGTTGTCTCTTCCATGCGTTTGTCCGTAGCTCTTTTTAAGTATGTGTGCCGCTGATGGCGCTGCTAATTATGCCGATGTTGATGGCTATGGTCGTGTTTATGATCATGCCAGTGTTGATTTCGACTGTTGTGATCGTGCCTATGCTAACGCTGTTTGTTCTGTGGCGATTTCGCCGCTACTCGTGTTGCTGTTGGCAAGCGCACACACATCGCAATGTACGCCGCGAATCAGGCCAATTTTGACAGCGCGAACACTACATGTCGCGACTTGCTTGCGTCAATCAAGTTTTATTCTTATGTTAGGGTCATCATTGTAAAATCGTATAAACACTTAATAACGCAGATGGTGAGGGCTCTCGTAAAAAAATCGTTCAGAACACGTCGCCATAGCTGGAGCCGCAGGGCTTCTCAGCCGTTAGCTTGTCGCTCGGTAACGCACTGGGCACGCCGCTCGAATCCTTTGCGGGCGCGCGCTCTCGATACCCAATCGATACAGGAGACCAATTAAAACTTGGAAGGTGGGCTTTGAGGATCGAATTGGGATGCTGCGTGACAACCAAAATCAAAAAATAATGCTAAATAGCACATCAGGAGAACCATAATGAAAAAGAACACTATATGCGCTGCCATCGCGATCGCGACAGGCTCAATCGCGGCGACGGTCACACCCGTGGCAACCGCCCAGGACCTCCGCCTGGAAGAAATTGTGGTGACCGCGCGTAAACGAGCGGAAGACATGCAGGATGTCGGGCTATCTGTCAGTGCGATGTCTGCCACTGAAATAGACCGCACATTCGCCAGAGATATCAAAGATCTCGCGTTCATATCACCCAACCTCATTATCGACGATACCTCGCAGGGCCCCGGCGGCAACGCCGCAATGTACATCCGCGGCATCGGTGTCGCCGACGTAGAAAAGAACTTCGAGCCCGCAGTTGGTGTACAGATCGACGGTCTGTTTATTGGTGCAAATAGTGGTGCGCTTTTACGAAGCATTGACATCGCGTCCTTGGAAGTACTTCGCGGGCCTCAGGGAACCCTGTTTGGGCGAAACACCATCGGCGGAACAATAAACATAGAAAGAACAAGGCCGACGGGCGAGTTCGGCGGCAAGGTACGTGCCGGATATGGCGCTTACGACACGCGCTGGCTGGACGCCGTCATCAATTTCGGCATTACCGATGACCTGGCCGTAAAGCTGAGCGCCGCAAAGAATGACCAGCAGGAAGGTTACTTCTTCAACGTCAGCACGCAAGATGATGACGGCATGGTGGATTATCAGTCCTACGGCCTCAACGTACTGTGGAATCCCACCGAGACTCTGGAGCTTGAATACACCTACCAGAATGAGGAAACCACACAAGACACGCCACCCCTGACCAACATGGCCCAACCGGACACGGTGTTTTGTGCCAGCTTTGGATTGTGCGCGCAGTCCTTGACGACACCGAGCTCAGGTGACCGATACAAGACGACGACGCTCAAGTTTGAACCCACCACCGCTTCGCTCTCACCAGCGCCGACCTCTATTCAGTTCTCAGCGGAATCTGACCTGATACCGAATGACGATGACGCCACATTCGATGCGGAAACACACATCTTTGAAGCGCGATGGGATATAAGCGAAGCGCTGACCATGAACTATATCTACGGAACGTTTGAAACCGAAGAGACCGTAGTCACGAACTTCACGGCCGAAGCTCCAATGCTGTTTGGTACCGATCGACCTGCGGAATATGAGCAGTCAAGCCATGAACTGCGTTTTACCTACGACGCGGGTGGGTCCTTGAAGCTGGTTGCGGGCGCCTATCTTTGGGATTCCGAGTACGACATACGTCTGCGTAGTTGGATTACGTTTATTGCACCCGGGACCGTTTTTGATATCCCACAAAACACGCATCAGGAAACAGAGTCTACAGCGCTGTTCTTCGAGGCCGACTACGCACTTAACGACGCCTGGACTCTCACACTGGGTGGTCGCTATACAGAGGATGAAAAGCTGTCAGAGCAGCGCGGCAACCTAACGACAGAGGGGATGGACCCGAGTGAATCCTGGGACGAGTTCACGCCCAAGGTCGGCGTGCGTTACCGGGTCAACGACGACGCAATGATCTACGCCACCTATTCGCGCGGTTATCGCAGCGGCGGCTTCAACGGCCGCGTCGATGAGCTGGCATCCGCGACCATACCCTACGACCCGGAGACCGTTGACAACTATGAGCTGGGTTTCAAGAGCGAGTGGTCCGACGGTCGGCTGAGACTGAACGGCGCCGTTTTCTATATGGACTACCAGGACAAACAGGAAGAGATTGGCCTGCCGTCCGAAGGTGCCACGGGCCAGCGGATCTCGGTTTTTAATGCGGCGACAGCTACCATGCAGGGCTTCGAACTCGAAATGCAAGCTGTTGTGACCGAGTCTCTAAGCCTGCGCGGGAACATCGGCTATCTGGATTCAGAATACGATGATTTCACCTTTGATTCCGGCTTTGGAATCGTCGACAACAGCGGGCTTGAATTCCGACGCGCTCCCGACTTTACCGGATCTCTGGATGCCACCTACGAGTGGGATATGGGCGATGGCCAGGCATGGGTGCGGGGCTCTTACCGTTTTATCGGTGAGCACTTTATCGAGCAGACCAATCGAGCGGAGCTGGCAAACGACGCGCAGCATATGGTTGATCTGTCACTCAATTACGCGACAAACCAGTACACGGTTGCTCTTTTCGGTCGCAACCTGACCGCCGAAGACGGCTGGGCACACGGCTTGAACGTCTCCGGATTGTGGGCCTACGCAATTCCGCGTCAGCCGCGCACCTGGGGTGTTGAATTCACCTATAACTTTGGCGAGTAAACGTCACAGCTGACGTGTTCGCCTAGTCGCTAACGAAGCTGCGGATCATGAAAGTGGTCCGCAGCTTTTTTGCTTACGCACCGGGGCCAGGAATCTCAGGCCTCTCTTGCGCTCCAGCGCTTAGTCGCTGATGCAGGAATGAGACCGCCAGAAGACTCAAACCGAGTCCCATAAATGAGGCGACTCTCAATAAGCCTTCAAGATCCGATAAATCCAACAGAAACAGCTTTGCGATTACCAGCGCCAAGAGCAGCATGCCACCGCGATAGCAATCTTTGCCCAGCTTCCAACTCCCAAGCAGTAACGCCACGATAGCAATGAGCAACCAAACCACCGAATAGGTGTACAGCTCTGGGTCTGAAACAGCGGGGAAGTTGAGACGCACTGTGCCTGTCCAGAGATGACGTATCTCCAGGGACACAAATACAAAGGCTGCCGCAGCTGAAAACATCATCGGCAAGCGCGGGGACACAGCCCTGAAGAACAGCGCGTATAGAACCCCCAGGACCACGGGCATGCCGAAGCCCGCAAGAAGAATATTGAGGATCGGTGTGCGGCCAACCGATAGGTACACCCAGGCCTCACTAGACAGCGTCCGCACCAACACCCCGCCGTAGATACACACTGCCAATGCCAACAGAGCGTAGGAATAAATACGCATAAAGCGACCAAGAATGCGACTCAGGCTGGCGCGCCGATGATAAACCAGAGCCAGACTGGCAAACAGGAGCATGCTCACAACGGCTTCGCTAAAGTTGTACTGCCGCGCAAACACGAAGCCATCGTACATCTGATAGCGCAACTCGGCCCACGCCGTGAGTACCAGTAAATGCAGCGCTGCAGCCTCCAGCCAGGCGGACAAGCGCGGGCTCCCACGCAAGATATATGCGCCAATACCCGCGAATATCGTGGCACCACCGTAAGTCCAAAGGGACCAATGCACATCGCTTGGGTACGCGGGTAACCAGGGGTTCAGCGTCAGCCGTGCAATCACGATCGCGCCCAGCAGCTTAATCAGCCAGCCCAGTTCGGGAAGGCGAAAATGTTGAATCACCCACGCTAAAGAAACGAACTGGGCAGCCAGCGCCAGCGTAAGGCTGGCCGACTTAAAGGCCATCGCCGCCGCCAACGCCAGTGCAAAGTGCCCCGCAACGAACAACCAGACCACTAGCGAAGCCTGGGTCGCGCGCCTGGAGACAGAGGCCGCGAGTGCCAGGTAGGCCAGAGCAGCAATTAGCGTCACGAGCGCCCACTGTGAGGAGGCCTCCGGCCGCGCGGCCAGAAGGTAGGCAACCGCGAGCGAGAGCACCGGTGCCAATGCGGCAAGCGATGCCCAGAAAGCGGGGCGTTGTGCGCCAGCTATCGTGAAAAGTGAAAACCCGGCCGCCAGCAGAGCCTGCACAAACAGGAAACTCAAGAAAATTTGCCGCTCAGCGGCGGGGATCAACGCGAGTGCCGGGGTGACCGCGGAAAAGTCGATCAAAGCAAACATCCAGGCCGCCAAGCCACATACCAGTACAAACCATGGCAGCCACGACAGTGCTTCATCTCGACGGGCGAGAAGAACGCTGAGGACAAAAAACGGTAAGCCTACAAGCCAGGGCGCGTGAACAACCGGGTTAACAAGAATGTTGACCGCAGTGGCGCCAACCATACCCAGGAGAAGCAACGCCCGATCTCTGAGATGCGTATTCGCAATACGATGTGGAGGCCAGAGAATGGCATTGTCGTCGGTGGCTGTAGTCCTGCGACCTAACGGCCAGTCAAAGTCGGGAATGGCGCTCATCAAATAGGCGATCGCCGTCAGGTACAACGTGCGGTATCCGTCGGCTCCGCTACTCGAGAGCGTAATCAACCACCAGCCCAGAGCACCGGCGGCAAACCCCCACCAAAGCCAGCGGCGATAGACATAGCGCATAAGCAGCAAGGCACTCGCCGACACCACAACCGCATAGATCAGTGCGATGAGAATGTCGCCACTACCATCCGACACAAGTATCGGTACGAGATAGGCGCCCAGAATACCGAAAGCCGCGAGTACCGGGCCATGTACGCGAGCCATGGTCATCGTAGCCACAGCGACACCGGCCATCAGCATAAATGCTGATCCTGGCTGGATAAGCTGGTAGAGCCGTAGCGCAGCAAACAGCCCTGCATACAGGGTTATGCTGCCAGCACCCGCCAGTGCGGCCAGCGCTCCGTGCGGCGCCCCGCTGCGTCTGCGCAACCACTCCGCGAGGACATGGAACGCCACACCAAACAGCAAGGCCATCAGTATCCGCGCCAATGGCCCCAACAGCCCCTGTTCAACGGAGTAGCGCACCAGAAAAACGCCCGCAAGGGTCACGCAAGCGCCCCCGAGCCAGATCATCCAGTTGTCATGCAGGTTATCCACAAATCGTGGAAACCACTGCGAGCCTGTTGTTTCGCCTGGCGCCGCTTGTTTATTGATCGTGTTGGCCGTCTGGGGTGCACGAAGTTGTTGTCGCGAAAGCAATTCTGGCTCAATGCGCTGCAGGGACTCAGTCATTGGCTCCGGGGGCGACTTTGCTTGACCCGACACATGTCCCGGTATTTGCCCAGACGCTTGCCCAGAGAAGGAACCGGACATCGACCCAGACTGAGACGCGACGACGCGCCTAAGCTCACTCAGCTCAGTGCGCAAACGTCGGGCATGAAAAAGCGCTACCACCCCGCAAAGCGCGCCGCCGGTCAAAACGAAAACTACTATGAACGGTATCTCCATCGCTGTTTAATATGCCAGCAAACCCGGACTCTGTGTCACACAATGCCTGATCTTGCGCTCAAAACTCCCCTTTTGAGACTTGCAACACACTGAGCCCCTCTGCATAAAATGCTCACGACACAGCGTTTTAAGTAAGCTGTGGCTGACCCATAATCGTCACCTGATAGGTATCTTGATGCTTCAGAACAAGGTTCCACCGCCTCTAGTGAGCGGCTTGTTTGCGCTGGCGATGTGGGCTGCCACGCCCTACCTGCCAGTGATCAACATGCCTTATCGCGCCAAAGGCCTGCTAATTCTCGTGTTAGTACTCCTTGGCGTAAAAGCCGCGCTGGGTGGTGTGCTGGCATTTCGAGAGGCGAGAACAACGGTAAATCCATTGAAGCCCGAGCGCGCATCTTCTCTGGTCATAACCGGTATCTACCGCTTTTCTCGCAACCCTATGTATCTGGGCATGGCGCTGTTCCTTACCGCCTGGATGATTTATCTCGGCAGTCCATTGCTACTACTGGCGGTTATAGGCTTCGTGCTCTACATGAATATGTTCCAGATCGGCCCGGAAGAGCGTGCTATGCAGCGGCTGTTCGGCGCGGAATTCGAGAGTTACAAGAAGCAGGTCCGCCGTTGGATTTAGAACCTCTGTCGTCGCTGAGTAAAAACGAGATCGAACGTATCGTAGGAGAAGAACTGCAACGCGCGCTAAGCCTTTTCCCAAACTGGGTGCACCCGTTTAGCAGCCTTGAATTCAATAATTCGCGTCGCACCTTTGGGCAGGCGCATCAGGATGGCAAGGTGGTGCTCTCAAACAGCTTTATCGGCACCTGCGCGAGCGAGGATCTGGTCGATACGGTGCGCCACGAATTTGCGCATTTGATTGTGGGCATCCGGCAAAAACACAATGTGCGCTGGCGCATGGCTGCGGCATCCCTGGGCGCACGACCAAAAGCCACGGGCCGCTCCAAGGCAGAGGACTTACACGAGCGTATGACAGATGCGCCTTTTACACTCATTGCGGTAATGCTCAATGGTGACGAACGCGTGATGCGACAGGTGTTTCGACGCTCGAAGCGTTACCTGGATTACTGCTATGAAAGAGGCGGCGATCGCTACCATATCGATGGGGAGTTTATTGCGCGCTTTCGCTACGAGGATAACCGGCCCTGAAAGCCGCTGTTTCTGGGGCTGCTGACATCCCGGATTTGGCATAGCCCGCAAAACTGCGAGACGGCATTACGCCTGCGAATGCTCTCGCACCCGTCGCGTAGAGGTAGAAACACCAAGATCTGCATCCAGGCACAATCCAAGCTGCCGCCCCAACTCGGCAATCAAAGCAAAGTGATGAGTGGTATGACTGGCCAGGAATGCCAGCTCCCGCGCAACAGAGCTCCGCGCTGTACCACCGTCATCGAGTTTCAGCTCCACTGAAGCGCGATGCTCTTCCGGCGTCAAGCTGGCGAGACGTGCAATTACGCTCTCCAGCGCATCACGCGCAATGGATGGATGCAGTTCCAGAGATTTATCGCGCGATCTGTCATCGTAATCAACGGCCCCGCCGTCAAGGTTACTGAGTAAACAGTGGTAGTGATCGATGCAATGACGCACCTGGCGGCCGAGGGAATTTTCCGGCGCGTGACGCGTAGACTGGCGATATTGTGCCTCGGTCACTGGCTCGAGCAACGCGTGACACTCGTTGAGCAGGCGAACATTCTCGCCCACAACACCCTGGTAAACACCGTTAAAATTATGCACTGCGCCTCCAAGCACATTAACCGTCTTGCATAAAGACGCCTTCACCTTGCATTATCAGCGTTCATTAGGAGCCGACTCAAGATGTAAAGTTCCCGAAAATTTCTTGTAACGTCAGGGAGAATAGCTCGCGTAAGGTGGTCGAAAGCGGCTATAGATCCCGGATAACAGTTCCTAGGTAACAGTTCAAGATAACATTAACAAAACCGGTTTCACCGCAGAGTCGATTCAGGATGAATGAGAGCCCACAGCCACAGTCGAGCGCGGAGCCGAGTGTTGCAACCAGCGCCGACGCCGGCGCAGATCCTTTTGTGGAGCCTTTTAGAGACTCCTTCAGAAAGGCCGACGAACACTGCTTAAACGCCACCGCAACACTGCTGACCAACGACTACGAAGCCCGGTTGGCCGAGACAAAGGCTGAAATTCGGGCAGCTCAGCAGCTTCGTCACCAATCTCTGTTTCTGGAGCAGGGTGCCCACCCCAGCTCCGAGCAAGCATTGGCGGCCGCCGACATCGATGAATGGGACGAGCGGGCGAACCACGTGATCGTTGTTTGCCGCGCCGCGCCACACACAATTGTCGGAACCCTGCGGCTCACGCCTGCGCAGAGTCTGTATCCTTTGCAACGCTTTTACACAGAGCATGCGTTTGATATCTCGCTTCTACGCCAGAGTTACAGCCGGCTACTGGAGCTCAGCCGCTTCTGCATTGCACCCGATCATCGTCAAGGCGGGATTCTCCGCCTGATTTGGAAATACACCTCGCAGTTAATTATTGAGAACCAGATTGACCTGTTGCTTGGCTGCGCGAGCTTTCCCGGAATAGACCCGCAGCAGCACCGGGCCAGCCTTGCGTACCTGCACAGCGCCCACCTGGCGCCCAGTGCGCTCAGCCCCACTCCGATTGTAGACAATCATTGTGCGTTAGAAGACTTTTGCAGGCCGGTGTCTGGCAATAGCATCGAAAATAGCATCGAAAATAGCGTCGAAATTAGGCCCAATTATCACCCCAGCGATAGATCACCACTTCGCGGCCTGCCAACGTTATTGCGCGGTTATATTAAGCTTGGCGCCAAAGTCAGTAGAACAGCGATCATTGATCCGGTCTTCAACACGACGTTTGTTTGCGTATACGCCGATACCAACGCGCTTCTCGCGGGCGGTGCTCCACTTTTCCGGCCACGGGAGCACTCTGCTGAGAGGTCTTGAGCCGGGTCAACCCTCGGAATAATTCAACCGGCTTATTGGCGCATAAAGTCAAAAGCCGCATCGTCGTAACGTCCGCTGGAAATGAGTTTGCGCATTTGTGAGAGTGTCTCGAAGGGTGCATCTACGAGCAGCCTGTTGGTAATCCATGCGGGTATGGGGCCACCTGGATTCACGTGCGCCTCAGAGATCACCGTAGTGCGCTCATCAGGCTCGGGGATAAACGTCCAGGATGTAACGGCATCTGTCAGCCGCAGGGTGCCCTTCTTTTCTTTCATCACGCCGGTCACTGCCGTGGCGCGCATAACGACGGTGCCGGTGTCTGCGTCCAGGGTCCAAAACACGTGACTCAGGGCATCGCGATCCTTAACAGGCCAGGGCATATCGTTGAGTGTATATACATACATTTCCGTTTCGCTGAGCACTTCGTGTTCGCTCGAACTCTTGCAGAAGGCCGCCCACTTCGCGCAAGCCGAGGTATCGCGGACCAGGGCCACAAGTGCCGCGGGACCCGCTTCTACGACCATGGTAGCTTTAACGGCGCGGTGCTTCGCCCCCTCCACGGCGCGGGTATAGACCTCAATGCCATCTTCTTTTTTCTCAAGCCGCCAGTCAGTCTCTGGCGGTTTGTCCTCCGCGCTTGCGGCAAGCGAGAACAGCAACAGAAGCAGCGTAAGGCCTGTCTTTGTGCGCATTTTTTCAACTCTCCTGTTACTTATTTATCGGTATGCTACCTACTATGACAACAAACTTGTCCAGAACCTCCACAGGCTGGGAATTTTGGCATCCCCGAGTGTTCGAGACACCCTATTATCTGGCGCTAATCGGACTGTGCGCACGCCATGGGCTGCCGTTTAAATATCTCGCTAAAGCCAACTACGCGCTGGATCACGGCGAGATCGGCATCGGTTCCAAGTACGCGACACAAATGGCCTTCGAGCAAAGCCGCTTCCCCGCTACGGGTCTGATTGACGTCGAGCTCAGTGTCGAGCAAAAGCGAGCTGCACTACTTGAGTTCGCCGCGCTGCATGGCTTCCCCTTTGTGCTCAAACCTGACATCGGAGCTGTTGGAAAAGGCCTGCTAAAGATAAACGACGAATCCGAGTTGAGTGAAGCGCTGGACGCCCTGTCATGCAATTATATTGCTCAAGCCTACTGCGACAAGCCGAGTGAGTTCGGCGTGTTTTTTGTGCGCTATAAAGGTCGCAATCGCATCACGGGCATTAACGAAAAGCATTTCCCAACGGTTATAGGCAATGGACGCGATGATCTCGCGGCGCTCGCTAAGGCCCATGAACGCCACACGCCGCACTGGCAACTGTTTCTACGCAAACTTGATACCGGCTACGTACCGGCAAAAGGCGAAGCGTTTCGACTTTCGTTTGTGGGCTCGCATACCATGGGCTGTCGTTTCAGTAACGACTCTCATCTGGCTACCCCTGCGCTCCTCGACGCCGTGTCAGCCGTGTGCGACAGCCAGCCCGGGTTTAACTTCGGCAGACTGGATGTCAGAACAGACAACACAGAAGCTCTGCAGGATGGCGACATCACGCTCATGGAAGCCAACGGTGTCGCGTCGATTCCCACGCACATGTTTGATCCGGCGCACCGCCTTGGCCGCGCCTATCAAATATTTTTGGAGCACGCGGGATGGCTGGTACGCGTTGCCGCAGAAAATCGGGAACAACCGATGAACTTACTGCCCTGGCGTGAGATTCTACGAAAAACGAGACACAACGCCACGCTGCTGAACGCCGTTCACCACACGGTAATCTCGAGCTAACACCTCACCGAATGGATTTGGCGAGCCGGCGCAGGGACAACAGATATATCAGAGAGTAAAGACAGCCGATCAAAAACCCCGGCAGTACGGTCATCAGAATATATGGCGTACCCGCAAGCAGATGAATCGTCCAGGGTATTGTCCATAGCACCATAGCCATCACCAGCATTGACAACCACAGACCTCCCGAGAGATGGCACAGACGTGCATACAGGCGCTCCATGAGCAGCGTAGAACTAAAGGTGAGTGCCAGACTGTAACTGCCCTGCAGCAAGCCCGCGCGGACGCCCATCGCCAAGCCGTCCTGCGTGTTTACCCAGAACGCCCAGCCGCCGTAAACGAGAAACGCGAACAAACCTGCTATCGCACTTCTAAGCCAGGCTTTTTTGAATAAGCCAGTCACCCGGAGCAGTTCACGAGCCTTCGACGCCTTGACCCAGAGCGCGCATAAGTCCGTGGCGAACCTGTTCTTCACAGTACGCAGCGGCCGCTTTGCGATTGCTAAATGAGCGTCCATCCACCGCCTGATGGAACTCCACGACAACTGTCGCCTGTCTCAGGCCCATGGCGGTCAGGAAATGCCCGAGAAAGCTCATGGGTAAGTACCACGCATAGTGATCTCGATCTGCGGGTGACATGGGCACGCCATCGTAGTCGACGTAGGCGATACTCACCGGCTGAATCACCGCCTTTGAATCATCTCCCATACCCGCCTCAAAAAGACTGGCGTGAAAGGGCTCGACGCGATCACCCGGTGTGCTGGTCCCCTCGGGGAAAAGCATCAGGCTATGTCCCTGTTGTAACTGACTCTGGAGCGCCTGTAGTTGCTCTCGAGCACGACGCGGATCGCGCTCAAAAAACAGTGTGTTCTGCAAAGCAGCCAGTTTGCCAAGCACCGGCCAATTAGCCACTTCCGCCTTGGCAACAAACTTTATATCCAGAACTTCACCGAGCACAAAAACGTCGAGGTAAGACACGTGGTTGCAAACATACAGCGTAGGACTGCCCGCATGCGAAAAGCCGACAAGCTGCGTGCGCAAGTTAAAAAGGCGTCGTACACCACCGTGAAAACTCTTATAAATCGTTGCCGTAAAAGGCAATCGGAATGCCCTGGCAAAAAAATACAGCAGCGGTAAAACAACGCACCAGACACTCAAAAGAATGACAACGACGCTAGTTTTGATGCGCGATGGCCGCACCCGCGTGTCACCGCGATTGCTCAGATCTCCAACAAATGCCCCGCTGCTTGGCATCAGTATGCGCTACACCTAATTGACAACGTCCGGCCAGTTGTCATCAGCGGCTTTGATATAGGCGTCGCGATTGCCCAACCAGCGCTGCTGGATGTCTGCGTTGTAGTTGAGGAACAGGCGGCCGTCTACGATCGTCCATTGCTCAGGGTCTATGCTCGCGGTTTTACCTTGAGATACCGCGTAGGCACAGTACCCACCGTAACTGGGCGCATAGCGCTCGGGGTCAGCGACAAACAGGCTCTTGTTGGCCGCACTGCTGAAGCGCCAGTTTGCATCGCGCCAGGCGAACTCGTAGTCCTTGGATCCTTCTACGGCTTTTTGCTCAGTAAAATAAGCCACCGTATCGTAGCCCTCGATAGCGAGCTTGCCAAAAAATGTGGTGTTAATTTCTTCCTTGGCTTGCGCCAGCTGCGGCGTGACCAGAGCCAGGCTCATTGTCACAAGTAACATAAAGCTTGGGTTCAGCATGCGTAGCATTATGGATTCTCCAGTTTTGGTTGATTGCTTCGACTCAGTTCCTCCAACTCGCGAATTTCGCGACCAAGAAAGAAACTGATAGCCGTGCGTATCAGGACAAGTGCGGATACAAATGCCAGGTCCATCAACTCCCGAGACAACACGGTGTTAATAATGTCTGAGGCGATCATGAACTCGATGCCTGCCAGGATATAACCACCGAGCTGTGTGCGCACCTCAAGGAAACGGGCTGCGGAGCAACGCAAGCGCAGGCGATCAAATTCAGCTCGAATCAATCCAATGGCAGACACCACAAAACCGTAGAGAATGATGCTGATACCAAAAAGATCGATGTAGCCTGCGATGATTTCCAGCGGTGGGGTTAAATGTTCCATACGCTATACCAACTGCACATCTGTCATGATTTCCACCAGCGCCGGGCCGTCCTGCGCCATCGCCGCTTGAATAGCGCTATGCAGCTCCGACGTGTCGGTCACCCGCACTCCGTAACCGCCGCAGAGGGTCGCAAACTCGGCAAAAGAGGGGTTGTGCAGTGAGGTTTGCCACACCTGCCACTCGCCGGCCATCTGTTCTTTGGATATTTTGCCAAGCTCGCAGTTGTTCAGCAGCACATGCACGATTTTCATGCGGTACTTCACGGCGGTAGTAAAGTCCGCAAGGTACTGACCGAAACCACCGTCTCCAGACACGGAGAACACCGGTCGTCCGCGGTACTCCTGCTCAGCCTGCGTAGCCGCCCAGGCGCCCATGGCGGCGGGGAACGAGAACCCAATAGAGCCAAGATAACCGGACATCAGCACGCGCTGGCCCTCACGGGTCTCAAAGTAACGTCCGAAGCTGTAGGTATTGTTACCCACGTCAACGGCGATCACAGCGTGTTCCGGGACCAATTCAGATAGCGCCGCAAAAACCGCGGCGGAATTAATGCCCTGCCCGCGATCGTCCTTCTGTCGGCTGGTCTTTTCTTCGCGCCAGATAGACCAGCGCTGTTCAAGCTCAGCCCGTTGATCGACGGCCGCATGCGTGGCCGGCAGCAGCGCTTTTACGTCGGCAATCGTTGCGCCGATGCGTCCCCAGATCGGCAGGTCGACCGCATGAAATTTACCCAGCGTTTTGCGATCGGCATCCACTTGAATCGTGGGCTTTTTCTTTTCTATACCTGTGTGATTCGAGAACGATGCGCCCAGCACAATCTGCAAATCGCATTCGTTCATAAACCAACTGGCAATCGGGGTGCCAGATCGCCCGAGCACACCCGCAGCGAGCGGGTGCTGATCGGGCATCTGACCCTTGGCTTTAAAGGTGGTGACCACGGGACAATTAAGGCGCTCCGCCAGCTCGATTATCGCCGGCATATCACTCACGGCACCGTAGCCGACAATAATGAGGGGTCGCTTTGCCTCTGCGATTCTGGCGGCGGCGGCTTGCACATCCTGCGGGTCCGCGAGAATCAGCGGAGATGATAGACGCCCCGCCGGCCCGGAAGGCTCTCCTTCGGCCACTTCAAGAACCTGCACTTCGTCGGGAAAGATAAGATGTGCCACATCTCTATCGACGACCGCGGTTTTCATTGCCAGTGTCATCAGTTCCGCGTGCCTGGAACTGTGTAACACCGTTTGCGTAAAACTGCTGACCGCATCAAACGCACTGACAAGGTCGATTTCCTGAAATGCGCCCGGGCCCAGTACCTGGGTGTCTACCTGGCCTGTGAGAGCCAAGACCGGTGCGCGATCAACCTTGGCATCCCAGAGACCCGTCAATAAATTGGTCGCGCCGGGGCCTGCGATGGACAAACAGGCTGCGGGCTTGCCCGTAAGCTTGGCGTAGCCCGAACAGGCAAAAGCTGCCGCACCTTCATGGCGGACACCGATGAACGTCAGGCGTCCCTGCTCTTCCTCCAGTCGCAGGGCTTCCGAGAGGCCGAGATTGGAATGGCCGACAATGCCAAAAACGTACTTCACGCCCCAATTCGTCATGGTTTGCGCCATCACATCGGAGACAGTAGTGATCGCTGTACTCTCTGTTTTAACGCCGACAAACACACCGTCGTCCCGAGTCTCGACCGGAAACATTTCCTGGCCACTGTCTTCGTGTCCACCCGGTGGCTTGCCCGTCAGAGGGTCAAAATCCCAGCCGTGCCAGGGACAACGCAACCAGCAGGCATCGTCGGCACCGACTTCAATACTACCCTCGCCAAGAGGGCCACCCTGGTGCGGACAGTGATTGTCCATAGCGGCGTACTGTCCCTTGAAGTGAACCAGACAGATGTTGCGCGTGCCGGCGGTGACGGACTTGACGCGATCACTTGCGAGCTCGTTCGCTTCGGCAACCTTGAACCATTCAATTTGATCAGTAGACATAGGCCCTCTACGCTTATTATTAGTTATCGTTGCGTTTATGTTGTCACACACTGCCGGGGATCGTTAGCCGCGGACTGCCGCGCGCTTTACTGCGGATTTGATCGCGTGGCTTGTAGCGACCTGTGCCGTGTCCTAAGCCGCGATCTGTGCTGACCTATAAGCGAGTTACACCACCAGGATGCATTCGTAGGTAGGTAAGATC
The DNA here is from genome assembly GCA_045105635.1 of Congregibacter sp. GTDB lineage: Bacteria > Pseudomonadota > Gammaproteobacteria > Pseudomonadales > Halieaceae > Congregibacter. Next base: position 311,420 of record JBGCDU010000009.1, on the reverse strand, counting down.
ACCGCGAACCTCCAGAGTTCCACTCACGGTGACCGGTATCGCCACATCGGGCACCAGTTCCCGCGACGCGGATCCCCCCTCGGCGTTCAGCAGCATATACCCATACTTGTTGCCCTCTGGGTCACTCACCACCAGCATCGGCGGCAAACCACCGGTAAGGCACATTGCCGCGCAGGCTCGATGAACCTTCCCGGACCCCGGCTTCATCACACCAAGAAAACACTTGGAATCCACGATTTCGCCGGCGTAGCTCACCTCCTGCGCAGACTGCGCCGCTGGTGGTAGCAGCAGCTGTTCGGGCGACCATTTCTGCACGTCGTCCGCGCTGTACACCTCCAGCATCATCCAGCCACCGCGCTCAATCGGCACACCGCGAATGCGGACGTGTTGATCAACAAAAGGTTCCACGTGCTGCATGGCGGAAGCCTTGCCCGCACGCACCAGCAACACCGATTGCCCGTCGGCCAGATGCAGTACCGGGTACGGGTCCGCAAGCAGCAAGCCCTCCATGCTGGCAAACTCCGCGGGATTCCACTGCCCTTCACCGGCACTTTGCTGTTGCGTGGCAAAACGGTACGCAAGCAGCCCGCCAGCCACAATCAGCAATGGCAGCAACACGCGATAGAAAATACGCAGGCTCCTGGGCGTAGGCAGATACCCAACAAAGAAATCTCCACTTGCCATGCTCAGACCTCTATCACGGGACGCGCCGTGCCTTCGGGCAGGGCTTTGGGGTTGATGAATACCACGTCATCGGTAACGCGCAGTTCATAGGTGGCGAGTTTCTCGTTGAATGGCGCCGGGGCGCGGCCATCTTCCGGTCGGTACTGGAAACCGTGCCATGGACAGGTAATGCAGCCGTCGATGACGCGCCCTTCGCCCAGCGGCCCGGCCTGGTGTTTGCACACATTGGACACTGCAGCGAGCTTATTGCCGTCGTAGCGAAACACTGCCGCTCGCTCCTGGCCGCTTATGTGCACTGTTAGACCCGTATTATCCGGGATATCCTCCCATAGGCCCACGCGGATCCAGTCGCCGGCGTTGCCGGCTACATCCGCACCGCGGCTTTTGAGTAAGCCGGCTAGGTGGAGGCTGCCCACCAGTACAACACTGGAAAACAGCATTACCGAACTAAAGCCCGTATTGGCGTTCTGCATAGCCCCGGTTGCCACGTGCACCACGATCAAACCGTAGGCCGGGTAAACCAGCATATGCAGTGCCTTCCAGACCGGCGCGCTGAGATTGGTATTCCAGAAGTCGTGGCTGGTCGCGGCCATCAGCAGAAAAATCAGCAGCGCGACCACCCCGAACGGTTGGAAGGGAAAATCAGACACGGACTCAAAGCTGCCTGGCGAGGTGAATACCGACACCAGCGGATTTGCCACACCAAAGCTGTGATACCACACGATAGCCAACAAGCCGTGAATAAAGGCAACCAGGAACATCGAGACACCGAGGTGACGCCGGTTGTACAACAACGGGAGGAAGCGCGGACTTAAACGCGCCAGCGGACCTACGCATAAAATCAGCGTCAGGAGCACAAACGCACAACTGGCGAGCGCGCGCATAAGAACAATCAGCGGCGACAATGCGTCGGCACCGGTCAGCGTCGCGCCGCTAATCACCATGAATACCGCAAGATAGACAACAATGCCTGCCCACAGAATGGCGTCATATACGAGCTTGCTGTGATTCCACTGTACCGGAACATAACCATGACTCATGGCAGTTTCCCTGCGGCGCTGGGGCTCACTAAATTCTGTTCTGTTCGAATGGGTGGCTGTCGCGTGTGATCTGCCCAGTACACGACCACGACCAGTATGGGCGCAAGGAGCAGCCAGATCAGCGCATGAACTCGGCGATGTGATCTCTTCATAAAATCACGCCGCCTCGCCACGAACTAGCTTGCCTGCAAGCAGTGGCCATAACAGAACCGTACCGGGCAACCACATAAGTCGCGTGTACCAGGCCGCATCGACGGAACTGGCATCCAGGCGTGTATGCCCGCTGACTAAAAACCACAGACCAAACAACAAGCCAATGCCTGCATAAGACAGAATAAAGATACTCATAGTTGAGACTCCTGAAGCACGCCATGACGGCGACCACCATTCCCGGAGATTACCGGTCATGGAGCTCGGATACTAGTTCGGGGGGTTTTTGCCAAACCGTGGACAGGCGCCTGTTTGCTGGGGTCAGTTTGTGGCTTACTTTCCGCCTTGTTGAGGGCTCAGTGTTTACCTCGATACAGCGGCTGCAAAAGCGGAATCTGGGTGCATTGAATTACGCACTTTTAGGGAGCGGAGTTGCGCTCTCCCCTGAGCATGAGGCAATTCCTTTCCCAACTGTAGAGCTATCACTCCACCGTTACTGACTTCGCCAGGTTCCGTGGCTTGTCCACATCCGTGCCCTTTTGCAGTGCAACATGATAAGAAAGTAGTTGCAGTGCAACCGTGTAAATCACCGGTTGCAGTACGTCTGGCGCATGCGGCATAGCGAGCACGTGTACACCCGGCTCATCTTTGAAGCCGGCATCTTTATCGGCAAAGACATACAGCTCTCCGCCTCGGGAACGCACTTCTTCGAGATTGGATTTAAGTTTATCCAGAAGCTCGTCATTCGGTGCCACGGCTACAATCGGCATGTCTGCGTCGACAAGTGCCAAGGGTCCATGCTTGAGCTCACCTGCGGGATAAGCCTCCGCATGGATATAGGATATCTCCTTAAGCTTGAGCGCCCCTTCCATGGCAATGGGGTACTGGATACCACGACCGAGAAACAAGGCATGGTGCTTTTGAATAAATGCGCTGGACATCGCCTCGATTTGCGGATCGATCTTCAGCGTTTCCTTGACCAGGTTTGGCAGAGCCAGCAAACCCTCAATCAGCTGCTGCTCGCGCTCAGCACTGAGATTTCGGCGACGTCCGAGCACGAGTGCAAGCATCAAAAATCCCACAAGCTGAGTGGTAAAAGCTTTTGTTGAGGCAACGCCGATCTCGGTACCAGCACGAGTCAAAAAGGCCATATCGCTTTCGCGTACCAAAGAGCTGTTGTCTACGTTAGCGATGACCAGACTGGCGACAAACTCATCTGGCTCAGCAAAGCGCAGCGCCGCCAGGGTGTCGGCGGTCTCACCACTTTGCGACACAGTGACCAACAGCGTGCCGGGATGCGATACACGTTTGCGATAGCGAAACTCCGAAGCAACTTCCACCTGGCAGGGAATACCTGCAATGTCCTCAAGCCAGTAACGCGCAACCAGTCCCGCGTGGTAGCTGGTGCCGCAGGCGACTATTTGTACGGCCTTGGTTTTTGCAAAGGCCTCTAAGGCTCCTTCCCCAAAAATACTTTCGTCGATGTCACCGCCCGCGGCTTTTGCAAATGTCGCCGCCAAGGCGTGCGGCTGCTCATAGATCTCCTTGAGCATGTAGTGCTCAAATTCACCCAGATCGGCATCCTCTACATCCCCGGACACGCGCTTCATTTCGCGTTCGACCGGCGCTCCTGTGACGTCGTACACAGACAGCTCAGATGCGGAACAAAGAACAAGGTCTCCTTCTTCAAGATAGATAAAACGATCTGTAACCTGACGCAAAGCCAGGGTGTCTGAGGCAAGGAAGTTCTCTCCGATACCCACACCAACAACCAGCGGACTACCGGATCGCGCAGCAACGACCTGATGAGGAGACTCAACATCCACGGCGGCGAGCGCATAGGCGCCGGACAATCGATCCACAGTCAAGCGCATGGCTTCCAGAAGACTGACTCCCTGCTCCACTTGTCTGTGTAGCAGATGCACAATCACCTCGGTATCCGTGGCGGATACAAACTCGTAGCCGTCGGCGCGCAGCTCCTCGCGGAGTTCATTATGATTTTCGATAATCCCGTTGTGCACAACGGCAATACGCTGACCCGAAATATGCGGGTGTGCGTTTGCTGCGGAGGGCTTGCCATGCGTCGCCCATCGCGTATGCGCTATACCGGTACATCCCAGTATGGGATTGAGCGTTTGTGCTGATTCCAGCGCCGCAACCTTGCCCTGCTGCTTGTGTAGCTGCAGCCGGTGCTCATTGTCGATAAGCGCCATACCCGCGGAATCATAGCCGCGGTATTCAAGACGTCGCAGACCCTCGAGGAGAATCTCTGATACTTCGCGCCGCGCAGTTGCGGCCACAATTCCACACATTGGACTCTTCCTTTAATCGGCAGTGTCGCCCTGGACGCGTTGTTTGGGCGTTTTCCAGGAATCAATATTACGTTGCTTGGCACGAGAGACACCGAGTGCCTGGGGGGGTACATTAACCGTCACCGTGGAGCCGGCAGCCACGAAGCCGCCGTTCCCAAGAGTCAGTGGCGCGACTAGCGTGCTGTTGGAACCAACAAAAACGCCATCACCGAACTGCGTAATATGTTTGTTAACACCATCGTAGTTACAGGTAATAGTTCCCGCGCCGATATTCACCCCCGCGCCCATATCGGCATCGCCGATATAACTGAGATGATTGACCTTACTGCCAGCACCAATTCTGGCTTTCTTGGTCTCAACGAAGTTACCAATCCGTGCCCCGGCGGCGAGCATCGTGCCCGGACGCAAGCGAGCGTAAGGACCGATGCTGCAATCCTGGCCTACTTCTGCGCCTTCGATATGGCTCATGGCGTGCACGGCGGTACCGGCCGCAATAACACAGTCTTTGAGCACACAGTTCGGCCCGATACTTACCCCGGCACCGAGCGACACATCGCCCTCAAACACACAGTTCACATCAATTCGCACATCTTGGTCGCAATGCAGCACGCCGCGCACGTCAATACGCGCTGGATCTATCAGGGATACACCGGCCAACATCAGCGACTCGGCCATGCGCCGGCGGTAAATCGACTCGGCCTCGGCCAACTGCGCCCGGTCATTGATGCCCATCACTTCGCTGGATTCACCCGCGCGCAAAGCGGCAACACAGTGACCCTCGGTAACGGCCATCGCCAAAATGTCGGGCAAATAATACTCGCCCTGAGCATTGGCATTTCCGACGCGCGGAAGAAAGTCGGCAAGTAAAGCAGCGGGATAGACAAGCACACCGGTATTGATCTCGGTCACCGCGCGCTGTTCGTCGCTGGCATCCTTGTGCTCAACAACGCCCTCTAATTGCCCAGCTGAATCGCGAATCACACGGCCGTAACCCGAGGGATCATCTAGCTCGGCGGTCAGCAGCGCCGGCGAATTATCCACCAGAGCAGATAAGGTATCGACCTTCAGCAAAGGCACATCGCCATAAAGAACCAGCACATTGGAGCCGATATCTACGGACGGTACCGCCTGTAAAACAGCGTGTCCGGTACCGAGCTGCTCCTTCTGTAGTATCCAGTTTATGTCAGGTGCATCCAGCTCCTCACGAACCTGATCGGCACCATGCCCAACGACAACATGTAAACGGCTCGGTGACAGCTGGCGCGCCGTGTTCAGTACATGCGCGAGCAGCGATCGACTGGCCAGAGGATGTAGTACTTTTGGCAGCTCGGAGCGCATACGCGTTCCTTTGCCAGCGGCGAGAATGATGACTTCTAACATGATTATGGCGGTCGCCCGGAAGCCGAGCCCTATGATCTGAAATACGGTTTGGAGATGGTACCCGCTGACTATCGCTTTACAACGTGACAAATACCAACTGCGTCACAGGCAGGACGTTTTTCTGCGAAGAATCGAAGAATGTCGAGGAGTAGTACTCAGTATTGCGCTGGACCGTAGGATCAGACAACCGCCTGATCGGGATAATCGCCCTCTCCCAAGGCTTCGATATGCAGCTCCTGGAAGGAGCCAATCGCCTGTTCTGCCTTGGATGAATTCACAAAGGTGGCGATATGAAATAGTGCATCGCCTTCGTTGACGACCGGATTGTTGGTTCGGCCGATGATAATACCGGTTACCGGCGAATCCACAGTCGTTTCGTTATCACCAATCGCATCGGCAATTCTGCCAATAACCTGGCCCTTTACAACCCGAGCGCCCAGCGCCGCCTCAATACGCAGGAGTCCGGCGATCGAAGCGCGAACCCATTGCGATGCGCGTGACTCAAGAACCTTGGTGGGGTTTTTCTGTGGACGATGGGTCAACATGTTCAACTCACGCATCACGTTGAGCACACCGCGAACGCCTCCGCGTATGGACAAGGCGTCAAAGCGCAAACCTTCGCCTGCCTCGTACAGCAACATCGGAGCCCCACGAGCCATACCGTATTCGCGCAAGGAGCCGTCCCGGGACTTCGAGTCAACTACCACAGGAGCGGCGAAGGCGCGGGCCAATCGTGCCGATTCCGGGTCATCCAGATTGGCCCTGATATGCGGTAGGTTTACCCTGTGATTGGAGCCTGTGTGCAAATCGATCCCATGCGTGGATCGGTCCACAACCTCGGTCGCAAAAAGACGCGCCAATCGTGACGCCAGGGAGCCATGTTCGCTACCGGGAAAAGAGCGATTCAGATCCCGACGATCCGGCAAATAACGGGTATGGTTGAAAAAGCCAAACACATTGACTATCGGCACGCAGATTAATGTGCCTCGCAGACGATTGATCGCCTTGGTGTGGCGTATACGCCGAATGATTTCGATTCCGTTGATCTCATCACCATGTATGGCCGCGCTCAGGAACAGCACGGGGCCGTCCTGCTTACCGTGAATCACGTGCACCGGCAAAGACATCGGCGTATACGGCGACTGGCCCGGCAGGCTCAGCGACAGTGTCTCCCGACTTCCCGGATCGATGGAGTAGCCGCCAATAGAAAAAGCTTCTCGGGTCATTGCGAATTGCGTCCTGAGTCAGGCCGCCGGGTAAAGCAAGCGCTCGTCCTGATCACCACAGCAGTAAGAAAGAGCCGGATCAACAATAAACCGGTGATTGAGTGACTGGCGACCAATGAGCATTCTGAAGCCCATTTCGTCCCGATTGGTGAGGGTTATCTCTGTGGCGAAGCGACGCTCGCCAATCACCAGCTCGGTCTGAACAACCGGACGCTCTTCGCTGGTGCCGTTTGAACTCGTAATCGCGCGCATGTCGATACACTCGGCCTCGCACACATAAACAGGGTGTTTGCGACGCTGTATCGGATGCACAGAAAACTGCAACCAATCACCACCCCGACTACTCGGCTTGATGTCAAAGGCGTGCAAGGCCGAGGTTTTGGCGCCGGTATCTATCTTTGCCAGCACCCCGGGCAACGCAAAATCAGGCAGTGCGCACCACTCGCGCCACCCGATGATGCATTTGGGTATTTTGGGTCGTTTCGCCACAGCTATACTCTTCTTCTAATCCCGAAGCTCGGGTTCATTGCGATACATAAGTCCGGAGCGCGAAGAGTACGCGATCGTGATCTAATGGGCGACGCGTTTTTGTGTTCCCGATTCCGCGTCCCCGGCGGGAAAACACTCTTCGCAGTGTATTAGTCAGAACACTGGATTAAATTGTCTCTCAAAACAAACTAAGGCGTCACAATGAAGCTCGGAATACTGTCTTGCAGTCCCAATGCCTACAGCACCCGTCGACTGCGCGAGGCCGCTGAGGATCGGGGTCATCAGGTTAAGATTTTGAACACTCTCAAGTTCTCCATCGACCTCGATCAAGGCTCTCCAGATCTCTACTATCGTCAGAAGCATCTCAGTGAATACGACGCGGTGCTACCGCGAATTGGCGCATCAATTACTTATTACGGGACTGCGGTGGTGAGGCAGTTTCAGGAAATGAACGTCTACTGTGCGAATACTTCCCACGGAATCCTCAACTCCCGCGACAAGTTGCGCAGCCTGCAAATTCTCAGCCGACACCATATCGGTATTCCCCGGACGACATTCGTGCGCGACAAAAAAGATGTGCTGCCAGCGATACAGCGAGTCGGCGGTGCGCCCGTGGTGATCAAGCTCATCGAAGGCACGCAGGGAATCGGCGTGTTGCTGGCAGATACGGTGAAGCAGGCAGAATCGATAATTGAGCTTTTACAAAGTCAGAAACAAAACGTCCTGATTCAAAAATTTGTGGCCGAAAGCAAGGGCAAAGACATACGCGCCTTTGTGGTGGGTGATCGCGTTGTTGCAGCGATGCGACGAGTTGCGCAGGGACAGGAATTTCGCAGTAACGTGCATCGCGGCGGTATTGCCGAGCTCGTCGAGCTCGACGAACGGTACCGGGAAACTGCGGTACGCTGTACGCAAATCATGGGGCTTAGCGTAGCGGGTGTAGACATGCTCGAAGGTAAGGACGGGCCGCAGGTTATGGAAGTGAATTCCTCACCCGGCCTTGAGGGCATCGAGACCGCGACAGAGCTGGACGTTGCCGGAGCCGTTATTGACTATATTGCGGCGCAAGTGGACTTTCCAGAGATAGACGTACGTCAACGCCTCACCGTGAGTAAGGGATACGGGGTATCAGAAATCTATGTCCCGGAAGGCTCGGAATTCGTCGGGCAAAACTTGGGCGAAACGCAGCTGGAAGACAAAGACATCAACGTGCTCACCCTGTACCGCGACGGCAAGGTGTATCCCAATCCGCGTGACGGTCGTGTCCTGCAAGCAGAAGACAAGCTGCTTTGCTTCGGGAAGCTGGAATCGATGCGAGGAATGATCCCCGTAAGAACACGACGCAAACGCCGTCCCACGGTGCAGGATTTACCCGCGTCCCAGATCGAGGATACCGATAACGTCTAGGACAAGGTACTCAGCCGTGAATCGCGCGTGGCAAAATGACACAAAACAATACCGTGAAGGCCTATGTATTTTACCACCTGGGCTTTTACACTAGGCTGCAACTCGTTTAGGTCGAATTTCCAGGCGCAGCGGCGCAGTTTAAAAGAGCAGGAAAAATGCCGGTAAATAAAGACCCACTGAATGCGTGTGTGATACCTGTTCTGGTGCTTATCGTGCTCAGTGCTTGCGCCACCGCACCACCACAGAACGTATATAACAAAGAAACGTTTCTTGATGGAGAGGTGGTGCTTGCCTGCGACAGCTCGGCCTGCGCCAACACTTGGGGGACCAGGCGCCGCGCAGTAAAAGGTCTTTACGAATCCCTGGCCTGGGAAGAGCTGGCGGCTACAGTCACCAATCTCCAATACGATAACGACCTGGCGTACTTTTATCTAGGGCGCGCGGCGCAAGAAATGGATGCCCATACCGCAGCCCAAGCGTACTTTGATCGTGCTAACAGCGCTTTCGATCGATGCAGTGACGGGATCTACAATCGCTGCAATGGTATCTCCATTGCAGACGAAGCCGCGAAGCGCAGCGAGGAGAGTGCCGACAAAATCGCCATTGCCGCCAGCCTCGACATGACACTGGAAGAAGCACAAAGCAAACTGAACCAGTTAGGTCTCTATACAGCGGTCGTCGATGGTCTACCCGGTCCGCGTACCGCCGCCGCGGTAACACAGTTTCAAACTGCAAATGGTCTTGAGGAAACAGGCACGCTTACACCCGAGACCTTACTCGCATTGTTCAAGACAAAAAGCTCGCCGGGAATCAATCAGGCTAGCTCTATAAACATCGCGACGGAAGCGCTCCAGGAAGCGCCGCTCCTCAAACCGGAACTCAAACCGGAACCGGAGATTACACAGGAGCAGGAACCAGAACCGGAAATAATTGTGCAACAAGCTGCGGAAAAAATACCGGTAAAAACCCCTGTAGCTGTGCCCGGTAGTGCGGTTACGGAACTCGGTAGCGTCGCGCCTGTTGCTGCGGCGGCAGCAACTCAACCCGAGCGGAGCTTGAACACAGAAAACCTCCTCAAAGGCGAGCGTACAAGGGTTAAAATCGAAATCGAACTCTTAACAGCTGCTGATCCGTTTGCTGAAGTTGTGGTGATTTTGCAACAGGGTGCCTGGGTAACCATCATTAACCGTGGTGACGAGTGGTCCGAGATTTCCTACGAGGACAGAATCGGTTACGTTTACACTGATAACTTGCAGTAGTAGTGTCTGGAGTCCTAATAATCGCGGGCAAGCTATGCGGCCGATATTTACTCTGCATCCGATCTGGATTTTGATCGGCCTGACGTTCTGTTTCCTTGCCGGCGCATCTGTGGCGTCTGCGCAGGACGCGGACGAAATCCGTGTGGAGAGTGATGCTGGCGCTGTCTTGGTAGCTGCCTCCCCACTGGCAAACAAGACCTCTTACAACCGCAATCGAGAATCTTTTCAACAGCAGAGGGCCGCAGTCCAAACGGAGGTTCAACGCCTGGATGCAAAGATCCAGCTTCGAGAGCAGGCACTGCAAACGCTGGCTGACGAAAAGTCGAAAATCTCGGCAGCATCGCTCGAGCAGCCCAGCAACGAACCGGGCGTATTACGGTCGTTCACTCACACCGTTGAGAGCGCCGTCGTTAGCGTAATCAACCCTTTAATACACTACCTGCCAGGTGTGTTTGGTCTGAGTGCCGAAGCCGCGTCATCTTTGGATCAGCCACGGAGCAAAGTCACTGGCCAAAGCGGTTACGTTAATTTGGTACTCCCCGTAATGGTGCTGCTGACGCTGCTCCTGATCAAAAATAAGCGCCGGGATTTTTACGAAGAGCACCGCCACTACCTCAAACCTCTGGCGGCCTTTTTAATACTGATTTTTCCGTTGTCGTCGTTTGCCCAGGAACAGACCGCTCCCTCGACGCCGGTCCAGGAGTCACCGGAGTCCTTGACCACAAAACTACTGGAGGCTGATGGCTTACTGCGGTTAAGCCGCGTGCAGCGCTATATAAAATTGCTTTCTGCCGATGATACGCGAGGGAGACGTGTGCGCATCAGTGACGTAGATTTTGGCGATGTACCGATCCAGTATTTTGAGAGCTTTGTCGTCGGTTCTGGCGAATATCATACGACCCTGGCCGCGCTATACATTGCAGATGGCAATCCTCTAGCGGCGGTCAAACAACTACGCCCTCTGGCATTTGCAGACACGCGTTACGCCAGCAAGTCCAGGGACCAAGCCAGTTACGAAGCGCTGCTATCCAAGAGCGCGGCGTATCTTCTGAGTTCAAATGACCCTCAGTTAGCGCGCGACATCGTGCAGCTGCATATGGATGAATTGCGCAGTATTGAGAGTTTCAATCGCTTGTATCCAGAGCTTCTGCGCAGCGGTTATAGCGCTACAGCGGCTGAACTTGCCAGCCGGGTTATGGCGCAGTCAACAAATGCAGACGAACTGGTCGGCTACGCCAGCGTATTGCTGCAAAGTGAATCGGTTTTTGAAGCGACCACGTCGCTCAACAAAGCGCTCGAAATTGCCACATCGCCCGACGTACTTATGGCAGTCATCGATATCGGGCTGTCCCTCGACGCCGCTGAGATCATTGCCAACGCCAGTGCAAAAGCACAGGAAGCAGTCACAGATCCGGCTACCATTTTCCTTATTGCTGAAAAACTGCGGGCAGGCGGATGGCGTGAGGAATCAACCGCACTGTTGCAAACCGCCGTGAACCGCGCCAGTTCGCAAGCTTCGAGTATCGTGGGCGGTGAACTACTCTCTTCAACCGAGGCGCTCAAATACATCTCCTACCAGAGCTTTGAAAGAGGCTTTCTGAGCATTGCTGAACAGGCGGCTATTGCCGCTATCAAACCACTGTCGAGTGCAGAAAGACGCGCCCTACTCATGCCAGTACCGGTTGGAGACCTTGATCCTATTCGTGTACCGGAGCCGGACCGACTGGTTGCGCCGCTGTATTTAGGCCTTCTATATGAAAAACAGGGCCGGAACGGCGCAGCGCGGCAGCGCTTTGAGACAGAAAGTCGTCGGCTGATAGAAAGCGTCATCGATAGTAGTGGGCTTTATGTACCCGAGATGATCAATCACCTGTCGCTTTTAGGCAGCGTTCTCGACGAAAAAGAGGACGCAGCGGAACTGACGCAGTTAGACAATATCCTTGTTCATCTAGAGCAGCTAGCCCTCGAGGGTATTCGGTCCCGGCGCGCAGAAGAAGTCAGTAACCGCGAAGCAAGGCTGGAACAGCTCGATACGGAGATACAAAATTCGAAAGCAGAGCTTGCTACGTTAAAGCAGGGAATTGAAACGAATAGCGGGAACAGCCTGGGTGAGGCACTTAGCGCCCTTCTGCTACTGCTTCGCAACCTCAGTCTCATAGCTGTGTTGTTGTTTTATCTGAGTAGTGCGACGGCCATAGCGCTGCGTTTTACTCTGGAACGAAGCACGCAGCGAACATCGGCATGCTGGTGGAAGTTTGTCGAGTGTCTGGGGTGGGTGTGGGTGCTATCCGTGTTTAGCGCGCCACTGGGTTTGGGCGCAATAGTGGTCGCGCAGTACTTTTTGCTCAATCAAGCGAGAAGCGACGATTGGATACGCCTCACCGGAAATACCCAAGGTGCTGTAGCAGAAAATACCGAACAGGGCGCAGTGATGAGTTCAGTTTCAGCATCTATGCAGAATTCAGACAAAGGTCTGGAGACAGCAAGCAGATCGACCGCAAGAAAGACGACACCTCTTAGCGCCGCAGACAAGCAGTGGAAAAACGTCGTACAAATGTTGCGCGACACTAAGGACATCGAAGCGTCCTAGAGGTAGTAGAGAAAGTAGAGAAAGTAGAGAAAGTAGAGAAAGTAGAGAAAGTAGCGAACGCTAGTAGAAAAAAGGCCGTAGACAATAGCTAGGGGTAGGGCCGCTTTTGTTCCACAACGCCCAATAGAAGCGATGCACTAAAAACAACGCTTAGCTGCCGCGACCCGCGCGGTTCTTCAATTTACGCAAGGTCGCGAGCTGTGCCGCAGCTTCGGCGAGTTGCGATGACGCACGTCCATAATCAAAATCACCGGATTGATTGGCGAGAGCGCTTTCGGCTTCGCGACGCGCTTCCTCTGCGGCAGCTTCATCCACATCGTGGGCTCGCAATGCTGTGTCTGCAAGAATAGAAACGACACCTGGCTGCACTTCCAGAAAACCACCAGATACGTAGTAGACCTCCTCGTCACCATTTTGCAGCACAACGCGCACCGGGCCTGGAACTAGTGATGTAAGGAGTGGGGCGTGACCATAGTTCACACCCAGCTCTCCCTCTGCGCCCGTCGCAACCAGAGCTTCGACGAGTCCAGAGAAAATCTCTTCCTCGGCGCTAACAATGTCGCAATGTATAGTCATGGCCATAAGCTACTCTCTCGCATCCCGTCTAACGCATCCTATCTGATAGGCAGTTTCCAGGATCATCTAGCTCGTCAGTCGAAGAACCACCTCAGGGGGGCTGCCATCAACTCACTGAGCCGATGGTGGCTTGCTGTTGCCGTTCTTTCTCGGACGATGGATCGTTGTTACAGGTTCTTGGCTTTTTCAACGGCTTCGTCGATGCTGCCAACCATATAAAACGCCTGCTCTGGAAGATGGTCATATTCACCTGCCAGAATTCCTTTAAATCCGGAGATAGTGTCTTTCAAAGACACATACTTACCGGGAGCACCGGTGAAGATCTCTGCCACGTGAAATGGCTGGGAAAGGAAACGCTCAATTTTACGCGAGCGGTTAACTGTTTGCTTGTCTTCCTCGGACAGTTCGTCCATGCCGAGAATCGCAATGATGTCCTTGAGCTCTTTGTACCGCTGCAATACGTTTTGTACACCGCGCGCGACCTCATAATGCTCATTACCAATCAGCAATGGATCGAGCTGCCGCGACGTTGAGTCCAGAGGATCTACCGCAGGGTAAATACCTTTTGCAGCAATATCCCGCGACAGCACAACCGTGGAATCCAGGTGCGCAAACGTCGTTGCAGGTGAGGGGTCCGTCAAGTCATCGGCAGGGACATATACCGCCTGGATAGACGTAATCGAACCAAGTTTGGTTGAGGTGATGCGTTCCTGGAGGACACCCATCTCCTCTGCGAGCGTAGGCTGATAACCCACCGCAGACGGCATACGTCCCAACAGCGCCGACACTTCCGTTCCCGCCAACGTGTAGCGGTAAATGTTATCAATGAACAACAGCACATCTCGGCCTTCATCACGGAACTTTTCCGCCATGGTCAGACCTGTCAGGGCAACGCGCAAACGGTTACCGGGCGGCTCGTTCATCTGGCCGTAGACCATAGCCACTTTTGAGTTTGGCAGATTCTCGATATCGACAACCTTGGACTCCTGCATCTCGTAGTAGAAGTCGTTACCCTCGCGCGTTCGCTCACCAACCCCGGCGAACACCGACAAGCCCGAGTGCTGCAAGGCGATGTTATTAATCAACTCCATCATGTTGACGGTCTTGCCAACGCCGGCACCACCGAACAGCCCTACCTTGCCTCCCTTGGCAAAGGGACACACCAGATCAATAACCTTGATGCCAGTCTCAAGCAACTCGTCAGAGGCGGACAGTTCTTCGTAACTGGGCGCATCGCGGTGAATTGCAGCGCGCTCCTGCTCACCAATCGGACCACGTTCGTCAATGGGATTTCCCAACACGTCCATAATCCGGCCGAGCGTCTCGTTACCGACGGGCACGGAGATGGGCGCGCCGGTGTTTTCCACCGACAAGCCTCGGGACAATCCCTCTGAAGAACCCATGGCAATCGTGCGAACCACGCCGTCGCCCAGCTGTTGCTGCACTTCAAGCGTGATGTCCTTTTCGGTGATTTTCAGCGCGTCATAAATCCGCGGCACAGTTTCACGGGGAAACTCTACATCGATAACCGCGCCGATGATCTGTACGACTCGTCCGCTACTCATGTCTGTTCCTCTTTCTCTCAATTCGTTGGGCGTCCAAGTTGATCGCCCAATAAAGTATCCATAACGAAATTTGCTGCAAAGGCTAGCTAATAGCCGCTGCCCCGCTCACAATCTCCGACAATTCCTGGGTGATCGAAGACTGCCTCGCCTTGTTGTAGACGAGCTGTAGCTCATCAATAAGATCACCCGCGTTATCAGTGGCGGCCTTCATCGCCAACATCCGCGCCGCCTGTTCACAGGCGGCGTTTTCTACCACGGCCTGATATACCTGAGACTCAATGTAGCGAGTCAGGAGGCCTTCCAGTAGTTCCCGGGCTTCGGGCTCGTAGATGTAATCCCAGTGATGCTTCATGTCATCACTGTCCTCGGCCTGCAGCGGAAGCACTTGCTCGACCGTCGGATTTTGGGTCATGGTGTTTACAAACTGGTTGCTTACCAAAAACAAGCGATCGATCTTGCCGTCTTCATAAGCATCGAGCATCGTTTTCACGCCGCCGATTAAATCGTCCAGTGTCGGTGCCTCTCCAATATCACGCGAAGCCGCAACTACATTGCCGCCATAGCTCTTGAAGAACGCCACCGCTTTGCTGCCGATAAGGGACAAGTCGATTTCTACGTCCTGGTCCGCCCATTCCTGCATCGAACGAATAGTCGCTTTGAAGAGGTTGGTATTCAGTCCCCCACAAAGTCCACGATCCGTTGATACAACGATGAAACCGACACGCTTGACCTCCCGTGACCGCATATACACGTGCTTGTACTCAGGCTCAGAGTTGGCAATGTGCCCCACCACAGAACGTATACGTCGCGCATAGGGTTTCCCCAACTCCATGCGGTCCTGTGCCTTGCGCATCTTGCTCGCAGCCACCATTTCCATAGCGCTGGTGATTTTCTGCGTGCTGCCAATACTGGCTATCTTGGTGCGGATTTCCTTGCCGGCTGCCATCAGTGTCTCTCCGGACTCAGTAGGTCTGCGTGGACTTGAACTTCTCGATTAGCTCAGCAAAGCTGCCCGCAATCTCGTCATTGTAAGCGCCGGTCTCGACTATTTTGGACATCAGTTCACCGTACTCAGCATGCGCAAAGGAGAGTAGGGCGTCTTCGAAATCGCCGATTTTCTCTACCGCTACATCCTTGAGGTGGCCTTCGTTCGCGGCGTAAAGCACCAGTCCCATTTCCGCAACACTTTGCGGTGAGTACTGACGTTGCTTCATCAGCTCGGTAACCCGCTCTCCGTGATCGAGTTGCGATTTAGTTGCTTCATCAAGATCCGAGGCAAACTGTGAGAACGCGGCCAGTTCCCGGTACTGCGCCAGTGCTGTTCGGATACCACCGGACAGCTTCTTCATGATTTTGGTTTGCGCAGCACCACCCACTCGCGACACGGAAATACCCGCGTTCATAGCTGGACGTACACCCGCGTTAAACATGTCGCTTTCGAGGAATATCTGTCCGTCGGTAATCGAGATGACGTTAGTCGGAACGAATGCTGATACGTCGCCGGCCTGGGTCTCAATGACCGGCAGGGCGGTCAGGGAACCGGTCTTACCTTTAACGGCGCCTTTAGTGAAGTTCTCTACGTAATCCGCGTTGACCCGGGCCGCGCGCTCAAGCAAACGTGAGTGCAAATAGAACACGTCGCCAGGATAGGCCTCACGGCCCGGTGGACGACGTAACAGCAGGGAGATCTGGCGGTAAGCCCAAGCCTGCTTGGTCAAGTCATCATAAATGATCAACGCGTCTTCGCCACGATCGCGGTAATACTCACCCATTGTGCAGCCTGCGAACGGCGCCAGGTACTGCATTGCAGCAGGGTCAGATGCATTGGCGGCCACAACGATGGTGTGGTCCATTGCACCGTGTTCTTCGAGCTTGCGCACCACAGAGGCCACGGACGATGCCTTCTGACCAACCGCTACGTAGACACACTTAATGCCGGTGTTTTTCTGGTTGATGATGGCATCGACGGCAATCGCCGTTTTACCAATCTGACGATCGCCAATGATTAACTCACGTTGACCGCGACCGATCGGCACCATCGCGTCGATAGCTTTGAGTCCAATTTGCACCGGTTGGTCTACGGATTGGCGCGCGATGACGCCAGGCGCTACTTTTTCAAGTGCATCGGTCTCGGCCGCGTTAACCGGGCCTTTACCGTCAATGGGATTACCCAGTGCATCGACAACACGTCCAAGTAACTCAGGGCCGACAGGTACTTCGAGAATGCGGCCCGTGCATCGGCAAGTTTGACCTTCGGCGAGACCTTTGTAGTCACCCAACACCACCGCGCCGACAGAATCTCGCTCGAGGTTCAGCGCCATACCGTAGACACCGCCGTCAAAGTCGATCATTTCACCATACATGACCTCAGTAAGACCGTGAATACGGATGATGCCGTCTGTGACAGAGACAATGGTGCCGACATTCCTTGCTTCGCTTGTGACGTCGAGCTGGTCGATCCGCTGGCGAATCAGATCGCTGATTTCGGACGGGTTCAGTTGCTGCATGATCTGTTCCTCAAAAACTAGTTTGTCAGTGTTTCGGCAAGCTTGTTAAGCCGCCCGCGAACACTGCCATCAATAACAAGGTCACCGGCGCGAATAAGTACGCCACCGAGCAAGCTGCTGTCTGTGTTGGTTGTCACCACGACTTCCCGCTCGAGACGCTTACCCAGGGCCGCAGCGATGCGATCGCGGATAGCATCGGGAACGTCAAATGCAGACACCATTTCCACATCCACGCTCTGCTCGCGTAGTGCTTTAAGCTGCGCAAACTGCAGCAAGATCTGTGGGGCAAGGCCAAGGCGACGGTTATCGGCAAGAACGTGCACGAAGCGCTGACGCGTTTCGGCCAGCTCGTCACCGCAAATGTCCACAAATGCGCGCGACTGCGCCTCGGTGGTCATAGCGGGATCCGCAAGCATGTTTTGCACGGCGGGATCCGACACTACAGCCGCAATCAGTTGCAGTTCCGTTAACCATTCGCTCAGTGCATTGGCGTTGCTCGCGGTCTCGCTGCGGGCGTACTCAAAAGCAGCCTTGGCGTAGGGTCGTGCGAGAGTGCTTAATTCTGCCATTGCCAGTCCCTAGAGCTCTGCTGCGAGCTTGTCGAGAATATCGGCGTGCTTTTCTGCATCAATAGACGCACCAAGCACTTTCTCAGCACCGACGAGCGAGAGCACCGCTACCTGACTGCGCAGTTGCTCCCGGGCGCGATTACTTTCCTGCTCGATCTCGGCCTGCGCCGCATGTTTAATGCGATCAGCTTCGCCGACCGCGGCGTCTTTGGCCTCGTCTACAATCTGGCTCGCACGCCGATTAGCTGCCTCGATGATGCCGGACGCTTCGTGCTTGGCCTCGGTGAGACGCTCGACGGCTTTTTCCTGAGCCAGTTCGAGATCGTGGCTCGCCCTGTCAGCCGCAGAAAGACCGTCAGCAATCTTCTGTTCACGCTCGTGCATAGCCGCCAGAATGGGCGGCCACACGTATTTCATACAGAAGACAACGAAGGCAACAAAAGCCACCATTTGCCCAATCAGGGTAAGGTTTAGATTCACAAGCTGCTCCTTGCGATAAATCGCGGTCGACTTACGCCGTCCCTGGATTCAACGTAGCGAATTAAGCGCCAGCGCTCGGCGCGACCACGAAGATGAGGTACATCGCGATGCCCACACCAATAATGGGGATAGCGTCTACCAGGCCTGCGCCGAGAAAGAACGTTGTTTGCAGCTTGGGGGCGAGCTCTGGCTGACGCGCTGAACCCTCAATCAATTTGCCGCCCAGCAAGCCAACACCGATGGCAGCACCCAGGCCGCCAAGGCCCATCATGATTGCTGCTGCTACAAAAATCAGTTCCATGGTTTTCTCCTAACTATTTCGAAAATCGAACGTTGTGTGTGATTAATAAATTAGTGATCTTCATGCGCCATGCTGAGATATACGATCGTCAGCACCATGAAGATAAACGCTTGTAAGGTGATGACCAGAATATGGAAAATCGCCCATCCAACCTGCATCAGTGCCGCGGGCAAAAGCCACATCACACCCGCGCTGAACAGCGCTGCAATTAGAATAAAAATCATCTCGCCAGCGTACATGTTGCCGAACAGTCGCAAACCAAGTGAAAATGGTTTGGCGAGAAAACCGACTACTTCCATAAACAGATTCACCGGAATAAATAACCAGTGATTGAACGGGTTCATAGTCAGTTCTTTAACAAAACCAAAGCCTTTAACTTTAATCGAATAAAACAGCATCAGGATAAATACGCCCAAGGCCATACCCATCGTAATGTTGGGGTCGGTTGAGGGGACTATTTTCTGGTACTCGACGCCCATAAGCATAAGCGTGTGTGGAATCAGGTCGACCGGCACGAGATCCATCAGGTTCATTAGAAAGACCCAGACAAAAATTGTCAGAGCCAAAGGCGCGATCAATGGATTGCGACCATGAAAGGTATCGCGCACCGTGTTGTCCACAAAGCTGACAACCATTTCTACCGCGTTTACCGCTCCGCTGGGTACGCCGGCACTGGCTTTTTTGGCGACTCCCCGGAAGAACCAACAGAAAAACAACCCCAACGCGATGGACCAGATCATCGAATCTACGTGGATAGCATTGAAGCCCATCGCTGTGGCTTCGTCACCACCGTGGGCCATTGTCCACATTCCACCGTCTGGCACGGTGCTGCCATCGTGACGATGGAAACCGCCGGGCAACTTACCGTAGGTGAGGTTCGTCAGATGGTGAACAATGTACTCGGATATTGTTTGGGTATCGCCTGCCATATGTCCTGGTACTTTCCCTATTGCTTGTGCCGTTACTTTTGCTGTGTTCTTTTCTTACAGAGCTTCCTACTACTATGCCTATTATGACTATGCCTATTATGTGCCTATGCGCGAGCCATAAAACGCATAGCATCAATGATCTGTACCAACCAAAGCACTGCAAAACTCAGAAACACCAACCCGGGCTGCTCTGGCTTCACAACTGCAAACACCACGGCAAACGCTGCCGCACTGAGTAAAAACTTACCGCCTTCCGCTGCTAGACCCAGACGGGCTGCGCGCTGCGCGCTAACCCGCGCCGCTCGCGCCATACGCAACGCGAAATAAGCGTGCGGTATCACCGCACAGGCCGCCCCGCACAACAACGACACCATTGTGGGTGTCCCCGCCAAAAAGTAAGCAACCGGCAAACCGATTACCACGACAAGCAGTTGGCTCAGGGTGGTCCGCAGATATTGAAATCTGGGGGGCATCTGTTGCGCAGACTGCCGAGCCTGTGCTCGCACCCTTTTTTGCGCCACTGGAATGCATCCTAATTTAGGCGGCGCGCAGTATAGGGTTTACGGCCACACCATTCAACCAGCGCAGCGCTCCCTGGGTCGAAAAATCCTTATCTGCCATTGACTTGCGAATTCGATCGCGAAGCAGCCTTCATGGATAACCGAGTGAGATAAACGCGCAGGCGGCGAAAGATAGAGAAATTGACGCTTCCCACATCGCGTGATCCGTGAGAAATACGGGCTTCTACTACTACATATAGGCAAGTTTACTAATATTCGTGCTACATCTAGTAAAAGCGTCGTGCCGTGGGCAAAAGCCTAACGTAGATGAGCGAGAATGCCATCCAGTTCATCCAGGCTGTTATAACTTAAAACCAGCTTACCTTTACCGCTACTCGCGTGCTGAATGGTGACCGTATTGCCTAGTTTTTGTGACAGTTCATCCTGCAGGCTACGGATATCTGGATCAAGCGCCGCTTGCTTGTCCACAGGAGATGCCTCGATGTTTTGTAATTTGCGCACCAAGGCTTCTGTCTGACGCACGGACAGCTCTTTCGCCACCACCAGACGCGCCGTCTGTATCTGCTGAGCTGTATCGAGTGCCAGTAGACAACGCGCATGCCCCATATCTATGTCGCGTCGTTCCAAAAAGGTGCGCACTTCAGGTTCCAGAGCAACCAGGCGTAAGAGGTTAGCAACTGCTGAGCGAGACTTACCCACCGCGTCGGCAACCTGCTGCTGCGTCATTTCAAACTCTGACTGTAGTCTGGATAGTGCTATCGCTTCTTCTATCGGGTTGAGATCTTCACGCTGTATATTCTCGATCAGCGACATGGCCACCGCTGCTTCGTCGGGAACGTTGCGAATCAGTACTGGAATGGTGTCGAGGCCGGCTTGCTGCGCAGCTCTCCAGCGTCGCTCCCCGGCGATAATTTCAAATTTTTCTTCACCGACGGCGCGCACCACAATCGGCTGCATCACCCCCTGTGCTTTTATGCTGTCTGCCAACTCTTGCAATGTATCGGGATCAAAGTCTCGACGCGGCTGGTACTGACCACGCTGAATCAAGTCCACCGGCATTTCGCGCAGAAGCCCTTTTTCATTGCTGTCGACAACCGCGCTTACTGCCTGCGATTCATCCAGGGTTTGTGGTCTGGCGCTTCCTGCCAGTAGAGCATCCAAGCCTTTGCCCAGGCTGCGCCTTTTCGCTGCCATTACTTAACCTCCAAACGTTGCAGGGGAAGACTCGCGTTCATAGCGGCGCATCATTTCACCAGCCAATGCCATGTACGCGCGTGAGCCGCTTGAATATTTATCGTAGTGCATCGCCGGGATACCGTGACTCGGTGCCTCGGCCAAACGAATATTGCGGGGAATCACTGTGCGATACACCTTGTCTCCAAAGTGCTCATGCAACTGCGAGGACACCGCATTAGTCAGGCTATTTCTGGGGTCGTACATAGTGCGCAAAATACCTTCTAGCTGTAAGCCTGTATTCACACTGCCGCGAACTTGCTCGATAGTGTCCAGTAGTGCTGACAATCCCTCGAGCGCAAAGTACTCACACTGCATGGCAATGATGACACCGTCAGAGGCGACCAGACCATTGAGGGTCAACAGGTTCAGTGAAGGTGGGCAATCAATCAGGATAAAGTCATAGTCTGACTGAGCTTGTCCCAGCGCCGCACGCAAGCGACGCTCGCGTCCATCGAGGCTAATCAGTTGCACTTCAGCCGCCGTTAAATCACCGTTTGCCGGAAGCACATGGAAACCAGCTTCCGCCGTGGTTTGAATAGCGTCGCGAATGGATAAGTCGTCCACCAAAACATCGTAGATGCTGCACTCGAGCTTATATTTATCAATGCCAGACCCCATGCTGGCATTCCCCTGGGGGTCAAGATCGACCAGCAAGACGCGCTTTTGCATAGCCGCCAGTGACGCTGCGAGATTGACAGTGGTGGTTGTTTTTCCGACCCCGCCTTTCTGATTTGCGATCGCCAATATGCGTGCCACGACCAGTGCATCTCCTCTCGCTGGATGGTTATGTTGCTAATGCGCCTGGTACCAAACGCGCTTGGTTATACGTCTGTGTTAATACTGCCTCGACATGCACGTCTCATTACAAACGTAGACGCACCAGACAACGTTTCTCTTCCAAATAGGGTACGGAGAGCGGTATTACAGCAAGGTCTTTCACACGCTTCTTCAGCGCGTCCAGCTCTGCCTGCGACTGCTGCGCTTTCATCGCCAACAACTCGCCGCACTCACTGATCAAATGCTCGCACTGGTCGATCATAGCATCCAGCGACGTAAAGGCCCTCGACAGCACAGCGTCGAAAAGTGGATCCGCCTCATAAGTCTCCACCCGCGCTTGCACGACATCTACATTGTCGAGTTTCAGTTGTGTCTTGACGTGAATCAGGAAGCGCGTCTTCTTACCGTTACTATCCAACAAGGTGAAGTGTTTGGACGGATTAGCAATAGCCAATGGAAGACCAGGCAGGCCACCGCCTGTACCGACATCAATGTATCGAGCGCCTTGCAGGTAGGGCATCAATGACAAACTATCCAGTAGATGTCGGGTCACCATGTCCGATGGCTTGCGAACTGCTGTGAGATTAATCCGCCTGTTCCAGCGCTCCAGGAGAGCCAGGAAGTCTAAAAGTTGTTGCTGCTGATGATCATTCAGGGAGATATTCAGCCCCGCTAGCCCGTTGCGCAATTTCGCTTCCAGCACGCGCTATACGGCCTGCTGTTCGATATCTTTGTCTGGTATTTTTTCTGCTCGATACGCGCTATCGGTATTGTCCGCATCAGCAAACGTGGTATCACCGCTCCGACGCTTGAAATGCACTAGAAGCAGGGACACAGCAGCCGGCGTCACACCGGGAATCCTACCCGCCGCCGCCAGGGTTTCTGGTTGTTGTGCAGACAGCTTTTCCAGCATCTCATGTGAGAGACCTGCCACATGGTGATAATCGAAATCCCTCGGTAGGCGCATATTCTCGTAGCGATGCAAGCGAGCGATTTCAAGCTTTTGCCGATCGATGTATCCCGCGTATTTTGCCTGAATACTTATTTGTAGCGATGCCTGCTCATGTTCGATTCCCTGCCCATCTAAGGCGGCAATATCCGAGTATTGCAGTTCCGGCCGTTTGAGTAACTCGGCATAGCTGTACTCGCGAGACAAAGGCTTGCCTAATGTGTCTTCAAGACTCGCCGCTGCCGCACTACCAGGATGAACAAAACTTTTTTGCAAACGCGTTTGCTCAGACTCTATCAGTGTGCGCTTACGCGAGAACTGCTCCCAGCGAGCGTCATCGACCAACCCCAGATTCCGGCCAGTTTCGGTCAAGCGCAGGTCCGCGTTGTCTTCGCGCAATAGCAAACGATGTTCCGCACGCGAGGTGAACATGCGGTACGGCTCTTTTGTGCCCAGAGTGGTCAAATCATCAACCAGCACGCCGATATACGCCTCGTCTCTCCGCGGGCACCAGCTATCCAATTCCTGTACAGCGCGCGCTGCGTTCAATCCCGCGAGCAAGCCTTGCGCTGCAGCCTCTTCGTACCCCGTGGTGCCATTGATCTGCCCTGCAAAATACAGCCCGGCAATATGTTTGGTTTCGAGGGAGCTGCGTAAATCGCGCGGGTCGAAGAAGTCATATTCGATCGCGTAGCCCGGTCGCGTAATGTGCGCGTTCTCGAAACCGGCGATACTTCGGACTAATTCTATTTGCACATCGAAAGGCAGGCTTGTGGATATGCCGTTGGGATAGAGCTCACTGGTGCTCAAACCTTCCGGCTCGACAAATATCTGATGCGAGTTTTTATCGGCAAAGCGCTGCACTTTGTCCTCGATACTTGGACAGTAGCGCGGCCCTTCTCCCTCGATTACCCCGGTATACAACGGTGAACGATCGAGGCCAGCACGTATAACGTCATGGGTTCGCGTGTTCGTATAGGCAACCCAGCAACAACGTTGTTCGGGGTGATCCTCCGTTTTGCCGAGGAACGACATTACGGGACACGGATCATCGCCCCATTGCTGTTCTAGCTGATCGAGCCTGACGCTACGAGCATCGACGCGTGGAGGCGTGCCGGTTTTCAGTCGTTCAACGCGCAGTGGCAATTCACGCAGCCGGGACGCAAGCGTATTGGACGGAGGATCACCCGCACGTCCGCCGGACGATTGTGTCAGACCAATGTGCATTTGCCCGCCGAGAAAAGTACCTGTGGTGAGAACAACCCGCTTTGCGAGGAATCGCAGGCCCGTCTGTGTCACCACACCCTGTACGGTTTCTCCAGTGATGATTAAATCGTCGACTGCCTGCTGAAACACTTGCAGATTTTCTTGCTGTTCGATCCTTTTGCGAATCGCATTTCGATACAGCACGCGATCAGCCTGCGCCCGGGTTGCGCGCACGGCAGGGCCCTTTCGACCATTCAGGACCCGGAACTGGATGCCGGCTTCGTCGGTGGCAAGGCCCATCGCTCCACCGAGAGCGTCAATTTCACGGACAAGGTGACTTTTGCCGATCCCGCCAATGGCCGGATTACAGGACATCTGGCCCAGCGTATCTACGGAATGGGTCAGTAGCAGTGTGGAACAACCCATCCTGGCGGATGCCAGGGCAGCTTCGGTACCAGCATGGCCTCCACCGATAACGATCACGTCGTACTGTGTCGGATAGTCCATGGGCAGCCTGTGGTGGAAGGGTCGTGAATTATAGAGCTGAGATTCTGCTTGGCAAGTCGCTTTATTGTTGAGTAATTATTTAAGTATTAAATGATATGTATGTAGGTATGTTTATTTATTACTATAGTTACTAAGGGCCTATGTTTTTCTGTATTAGTCCATAAAATCCCTATTAATCAAAACCTTATAACAAGTACAGCCCTGTTAAAAAAGCCTGCTGATCCTCGTATTAAGCGATTGGTGCTTTGGGGATCAAATCACGCTTTTGTGAAATACGATCCTTACCCACAATCTGTCACTACCTTTATAGGCTACTTGTTCCTGCAAATATTTTTTGCGTGCAAGGTTCTAGCCTCCTGCGCATCCAACTTGAACGTCTCGGGCATTACCTGTGTATAGACATTGCGTAGGCTGTGATTACTCATGTATGCCACGTAATCTGAAGTTTCCAAGAAGCAATAGACTCGTGGCAGGGAAGCGACTGGAGACGAAGTTGGGGAAAAGCTGTGCAATCACATGTATTGACGCGGCATAACGCAGTGCAGCTGTGTGCCGAACAGCTTGGAAGGGACTAACAAAAAACGAAACCCGGGCAAAAATCTCCGCGCAATGTTTGAGGAACACTTATTTGCCGATACAAAAACTACTGAATATTTCACCGAGCAAGGCATCGCTGCTGAATTTCCCGGTGATTTTGCCAAGACTTTCCTGTGCATAGCGCAGGTCTTCGGCGATAAGCTCAGCTGCGCCGTGTTCCAGAAGCTGATTCTTACCTTGTTTCAGGTGGTCGTTACACTCTTTAAGTGCTTGCACGTGTCGCTCGCGGGCACTGAAGTCAGATCCGTCGATCTCGGTCATTCCCGCACTCTGCAGTAAGTGCTGACGTAGTAATTCGATGCCCGCGCCCGTTTGCGCGCTCAGATGTATCTCCGTGATCAGCGCCTTGTTGCTTACAGACGGTGCCTCATTGCTCAGATCACATTTGTTCCAGATAACGGTGACGTTGGTACCGATTGGTAAGTCGTCCGCGTGCTCCGCAATCACATTGTTGACTGCCAGGGGTTTGGATCGAGTGCTACTGTCAACAACCAGCAAAACACGGTCAGCGCTTTGCATCTCCGTTTTTGCGCGGCGTATTCCTTCTTGCTCAACTGGGTTTTCTGACTGGCGTAGACCTGCAGTGTCCACAATATGTAGCGGTAGCCCCTCGATCTGAATGTGCTCGCGCAAGACATCACGGGTGGTTCCCGGAATAGCGGTAACGATAGCAGTGTCTTGCTCCGCCAACTGGTTCAGTAAACTAGATTTTCCGGCGTTTGGCGCACCGGCGATGACCAGTTTTATACCATCGCGCAAGGTTCGTCCGCGTTGTGCCGACAAAAGAAGCCGTTGCAGTGTGTCATCCACTTCATCCAGGCGTTGGAGTACATCACTGTCGGCGATAAAATCGATTTCCTCTTCGGGGAAGTCGATCGCCGCTTCAATAAATACACGCAGACGGACAAGCTGTTCCAATACCTCATCAACGCGCCTGGAAAACGTACCGCTAAGTGAACGGCTCGCACTGCGTGCCGCGGCCTCGGTACCGCTATTGATCAGGTCCGCAATGGCTTCAGCCTGTATCAGGTCAATTTTGTCGTTGAGGAATGCGCGTTGACTGAACTCTCCCGCTTCGGCCTGCCTGGCACCCCGGTGTAGACACTCGCGTAAGACAGTGCGCAGCAATACCGGGCCACCATGACACTGCAGTTCAGCGACGTCTTCTCCGGTAAAAGAGTTCGGGCCTTGGAAAAGGATAAGCAGTCCATGATCAAGAACCGCGCCGTGATGGTCGTGTATTTTCGCGAATTGAGCGTGGCGTGGTGCCGGCGCGATCTGCGTTAACGCTGTCGCAATCGTAAAGGCCTGTGGCCCAGATAGACGCACAATGCCAATACCGCCTGCGCCTGAACCAGTAGCGATGGCTGCGATGGTATCGCTGTCATCTACCAGGTGGTTCATCGCGTTTAGCTCAGGCTTTTGAGCCTGATTTCTCTATTTGTTTGGTGATCACGTACTGCTGCGCCATGGACAGAAGGTTGTTGACCACCCAGTACAAAACCAGACCAGCGGGAAACCACAGGAAAAAGAACGTAAAGATGACAGGTAACCACTGCATTATTTTTGCCTGCATGGGGTCTGGCGGCGGTGGATTCAGTTTTTGCATGAAGAACATGCTGGCGCCCATCATTAGCGGGAGCACGTAGTACGGATCCATGACAGACAGATCATCAATCCACAACATAAATGGAGCGTGGCGTAGTTCAACGCTTTCCATGAGCACCCAGTACAACGCGATGAAGACAGGCATTTGCACAAGAATGGGCAGGCATCCTCCCATCGGATTGATCTTTTCTTTCTTGTACAGCTCCATCATGGCTTGGGACTGCTTGGCTTTATCGTCTGCGTACTCCGCGCGTATGTTCTGCAGCTTGGGTTGCACGCGGCGCATATTTGCCATGGAACGGTAGCTGGTAGCGGACAGTTTGAAGAACACCGCCTTAATTAACACCGTCAGCAATATGATCGAGGCGCCCCAGTTTCCTACCAGTGAATGGATTTTAGTCAGCAACCAAAAGAGTGGTTGAGCAATCCACCACAACCATCCGTAATCGACGCTTAATTCGAGGAAAGGCGAAATCTCCTGCAGGCTATACTGGTCCTTGGGGCCTGCATAGAAGCGAGCACTTACTTCACCTGTGGAGCCTGGATTTACAACAAGGGCGGGGCTGGTAAAGCCTGCGATATTAAAACCGTCACGTGTCACACGCGTGCTGTAGTTGTGCGTTTGATCGGTGTTTGGAATCCAGGCGCTCAGAAAGTAGTGTTGAATCATTGCGATCCAGCCTCCGTCCAGCTTGGCGCTGAATGGCTCGTCCTGCATGTCGCCAAAGTCGAACTTCTTGAATCGGTCATCGCTGCTTGTTGTAGCGGCTCCGAGAAAGGGCTGCATCCCCATACCGCTGCTATCGCCTTGCGGTGCGGCGCTGCTGTCACGTTTGATCTGTCCGAACAAATTACCCTGCCAGCGATTAGCACTACCGTTGCTTACGATATAGTCGATGTCGACAACGTAGCTGTCCTTCTCGAAGCTGAAGCGCTTAATGACCTTCAGGCCTTCACCGTCGGTGTAGGTGAGGTCAACTTGCAGGGTGTCATCAGTACCCATGTCAAAGCGTGATGCGGTGCTTTGGAAGCGAGCGCGACCTTCACTGTCGATTCCGTTCTCACCGATCAGGCCGCTCTGCGCTACATAAACACGTTGCGTATTGTTCTCAAGTAGTATGAATGGCGTGGTGGGGTCTTCTTTGCGCGCCAGGAATTTAGGGAGCGCGACTTCTACGATGTCGCCGCCGTCCAGGGTAATAGCGAGCTGCAGAGTATCCGTGTAGACCTGGACTATCGCCGCCGATTGGCCGGCGTTAGTTACCGCCGGGTCAGGCTCAGAAGAAGTGATCAGGCGTGGCAAATCGCTAGCGGTGTCCGCGTCACCGCGTGCAGACGCGGGATCAGAAAAAACAGGTGCTGTGGGTAGATCGGTATCCGCGGGAGAGGGCGTGTTTTCACTGCCTGAAAGAGCATCGTTGGCCGTTGAATTCGACAATCCTGTCAGTCGCGCTTCTTGCGCCACCGAAGACTCTTTGTCTGCACGAAAATTCACCCATTCTGTAAGCAGCATGAATGAGAGCAACACGGTTGCACCGATCAAAAGCGTGCGTTGGATGTCCATTGCTTGATTAGTCCTGGTGGTGACAGGCGGGAGGAACGGGGTCTGCTCCTCCTTCATGCCAAGGGTGACAGCGAAGTAGGCGACGGACAGCGTAAATGCAGCCCTTTATTGCACCATGCTCAGCAACAGCTTCGATTGCATACTGGGAGCAGCTTGGGTAATAGCGACAGTGGTGCCCCAGCCAAGGGCTGAGCAACAGCTGGTAACTTTGAATCAGGAATGTGACTAGCCATTTCATTGCGGTTCGCCGAGAATCCCCAAGCGTTCGAATTGCCGCTCAATCGCTTTGTTGAGCTCTGAATTGTCTGCTTTATCGGCTCCGGGTCGGGTAAGCACTATGATATCGAGGCAATTTTGTCTTGCTGGCAGAACACGAAAACGCTCTCGAGTCAGCCGTTTTATGAGGTTGCGTTTCACCGCTAGCGGCACGTGCTTTTTGGCTATAGCCAGGCCGAGTCTGTGACGCCCAAGGTCATTGCCTCGGGCCAGCATGAGTAATTCGCGTTGGCCGGCCTTATGGTCTGGCGCTTCGAACACCCGTCGGTAGTCGCTTGCGGTGAGTAGACGTTGGTACGGTTGGAAACGCTCTCCCAAAACTGTTGCGAGATCACGTCCCACGCCGACGACGCGTCTGTCACGGATAATGCTGGTCCGCTACGATCAGGCTGCCAGGCGCTTGCGCCCTTTTGCCCTGCGTCGTGAGATAACGGCTCGGCCACTCTTGGTCGCCATACGTGATCGGAAACCGTGGGTTCGCTTGCGCTTGAGAACGCTGGGTTGGAAAGTCCTTTTCATATCTTTACTCGCTCTGACTCGCTCTGCATATGTGCGTACATATGCATATATAAAAGGTAGAAGCTTTTAACTGTCCGACAGGAACAGCAACACTGCTGTCCCGCGGCTTGGTGAAAGTGCTTCCGGGCGACCCGGTGGTTGCGGTCACTAAAATTCGGCCGCGCATTGTAGTTAATCAGCTAGCAGTATTCAACGTCCATTGATGCGCTGTTTTTGGACGGTGGTTGTTCGCTTGATTTTTGGGTTTTGCACAAGGTCCAACAAGTCAGTGTTTATGCTGCATAGATCAATCCACCAACACTTTCCTCAAAAGATATACACAAGTTATACACAGCCTTGGGCCTAGACTAACGTAGTAAAAAAATTTTCGAAAAACCCCTTGTTATATTGCAACATATTGATTTTAATCATTTTTAAATTTAATTTAAATTGTAGATTAGCGCGCTGTCTGGGGTTATGATCCATCTTCGCTGTTGTCCACTGCTAAGGATATCAACATATACATAAACTTGCGCGCGGGTGCCCTCGATTCGGGTCGACGTAGCATAAGTGGCGGCGCTTTTGTGTCTGAAAAAAATCGTCGAGATGCCTCGGCGAAGGCTTAGCGAAGGCTTAGCGAAAGTTTATCGATGGTGCGAAATGGGCTCATACGACTCGTTTGAGCGTGCGGAGTCGGGCAATCATGGTTGTGATGGTAGGTATACACACAAAAAATAGACGAATAAAAAGATCAATAACTAGAAGTCCAGACAGTGTAGTCAGTCCGGGCATCCGTTTAGAGAAAAAATGACCGAGTGGCGCGAGAAGGCGTTTAAGACCAGGATGCGATCGGTGTGCATGAGCGCAAGCGCAATGCAAGCAGACAAGGTTCCAAGGCGTGTTCGACCACTTAAGAGAGAGAAATTTTGTCAGATCCTATTTGGACTCAGTGCAAGTCCCGTTTACAACATGAACTACCCGCGCAGCAGTACAACACATGGATAATGCCACTGCAGGCCAATGAATCTTGCGATTCATTGATGTTGACGGCGCCGAACAGATTTATATGCGATTTCGTAGTCGATAAGTATGCGAGCTTGATTTGCAGCTTGCTGCGTGACCTGCGCGGTAGTTACGCAAGTGAAGGCCAGAACGGTGAAATACGGCTGGAGATTGGTACAGGCTCCAATTACTCGGCGCCGGTTTTGCTGGCCGCGGATGCTGATCGACATGCGCTGGCCGAGCATGCAAGCCCTCCCGTGTCTCGTGGCCCTGAACTGTCGATTGTTGGTGGCACCGCTTTAGAAGTGCATGGTGCTTTCGATTCGGCAAGCCCCGTCAATGATACTGGCGCAAATTTAAGTTCCCCTGCACGGATGAATTCGATGGAGAACCATCAATTTGAGCGTTCGCTGGACAGTCGGGGACAGGGTTTTGCTCCTGGCATCTTCCACAGTACTGGTCCTGCGCAAGCGACAAGTACAAGCGGTGATTCGAGATCCCAGGCTGTCCCCAAGTCGTCTTCGCTAAAGGATACGATTTTGCACTACGGGCGCGCCTCCGAGTCACAGGTGCATGAGGCACTGCAACATCAGCATAATTTGGTCAACGGCTACAACTTCACTACCTTTGTTGAAGGCAAGTCGAATCAACTCGCTCTTGCAGCGGCAAAACAGGTTGCGGAAAATCCCGGCGGGTCCTATAACCCGCTGTTTCTCTACGGAGGAGTTGGCCTGGGCAAAACGCATTTGATGCACGCTGTGGGAAATGCGCTAAAAATAAATAAACCTAACGCACGCATTGTGTATCTGCATTCCGAGCGCTTCGTGGCAGATATGGTGAAGGCGCTGCAGATCAATGCTATTTCTGACTTCAAACGATATTACCGGTCTGTCGACGCGCTACTGATCGATGACATCCAGTTCTTTGCAAAGAAGGATCGTTCCCAGGAAGAGTTTTTCCACACCTTTAATGCATTGCTGGAAGGTGGGCAACAGATGATCCTCACATGCGACCGATATCCAAAAGAGATCGACGGCCTGGAAGAGCGTTTGAAATCCCGTTTTGGTTGGGGTCTGACTGTGGCGGTGGAGCCGCCTGATCTCGAAACCCGCGTCGCCATTCTGATGAACAAGGCGACCCAGGCCAAGCTGAATTTACCCCCTGACGCTGCGTTTTTTATTGCCCAAAGGATACGCTCTAATGTGCGAGAGCTAGAGGGAGCGCTTAAGCGAGTGATAGCTAGCGCTAACTTCATGCGTTGTGAGATTGATGTGGACCTGGTCAAGGAAAGCTTGAAAGATCTGCTCGCACTGCAAGACAAACAAGTGAGCATGGACAATATTCAGCGTACGGTCGCGGAGTACTTCAAGATAAAAGTCTCTGACTTGAATAGCCGAAGACGCAACCGCTCGGTGGCTCGGCCGCGACAGGTTGCCATGTCTCTGGCGAAGGAGCTGACAAATCACAGCCTGCCAGAAATCGGCGATAGTTTCGGGGGCCGCGACCACACCACCGTATTACATGGCTGTCGTAAAATTAAAGAGCTGCGAGAAACGAGCTCTGATATCCATGAAGACTATAAGAATTTACTGCGTTTGCTAACAACCTGATTGGCGATGCTTTCGAGGGTTTTTGACGCGGATAGTCAGCGCCTGAACAATGTCCCGCCACATGTCTGGATTGTGATCAGAAGGGCGCTTACTATGCAGCGCCCGAGTCGCTAATCATGGGTTAAACTGTCGCAGCGTTTTTCCCTCGACCGCTACTCTTGAAAGGATTTTCGATGAAGTTCCGTGTTTCTCGTGATGCCCTGTTAAAGCCATTAAACCTTGTTGCTGGGGTAGTTGAGCGACGCCAGACCTTGCCGGTTTTATCCAACGTGTTGTTGAACCTGGATGGGAACCGTTTATCTATTACGGGCACGGATCTTGAAGTCGAGCTTGTTGGTCGAGTAACGCTGGAAGAAGACGGTACCTCCGGAGAGATTACGGTACCAGCTCGCAAGCTCGCGGATATTTGTAAGAGTCTACCCGATGGTGCTGACCTCGAGGTTTCCGTTGCTGATGGTAAAGCCACGGTGCGGAGTGGACGCAGTCGGTTCACCTTGGCTACATTGCCGGCCCGCGAGTTTCCCAACATAGAAGACAGTATTGGCACACATCAGTTTTCCTTGCAGCAGGGGCAGCTTCGTCGACTCATAGAGCGCACCGGCTTTGCAATGGCGCAGCAAGATGTTCGCTATTACCTAAATGGTATGTATTGGGAGCTACGTTCAGGTCGTTTACGCGCGGTGGCGACAGATGGCCACCGTCTTGCCATTTGCACTTTCCCAGGCACGCTCAAAGATCTCGAAGATACGCAGGTAATTCTCCCGCGCAAGGGTGTACTGGAATTGGCGCGGCTCATGCAGCGAGATGAGGACGAGGTCACGATTATTCTCGGGAGTAATCATTTGCGAGCCACTACCACGGACTTTACCTTTACTTCCAAGCTGGTTGATGGAAAGTTTCCTGACTATGAGCGCGTATTGCCGCGCTCTGCCGATAAGGTATTGCAAGGCTCGCGCATGGAGTTGCGCCAGGCTTTCACCCGCACAGCCATTCTGTCCAACGAAAAGTACCGTGGTGTTCGCTTGAAGCTCGGGACTGATAGCCTGGAAATCGTGGCCAACAACCCTGAGCAAGAAGAAGCAGAAGAACAGCTGTCTATTGCTTACAAAGGCGAGTCGCTCGAAATAGGCTTCAACGTCGGCTATCTGCTGGATGTACTGGGTGTTCTGACGGGGGAAGAGATTCGGTTTTCACTATCCGACTCCAACAGCAGCGCGCTGCTTGAGGAAAGTGATGGCGGGGATTCCCAGTACGTCGTTATGCCAATGCGTCTCTAGCGCTTGTTGCATTCCCCGTCGGGCGGTCTCGACCGAAGTGTGCTTTTCTGCTCTCCTCGCTAAACATTCAGGCCTTTCGTAACCTACGGTTAGTCCGGTTAGGTCCCTTATCTCGCCATAACGTGGTGTTTGGCGACAATGGCAGTGGTAAAACCAGTCTGCTTGAAGCCGCTCATATCCTTGGAACAGCTAAATCCTTCCGCTCCGGAGGCCCTTCTTCACTGATTAGCCATGGCGAGCAGGCCTTTGTAGTGCACGGAGAAACACGGGTTACGCAAGGTAGTGTTCGCTCTGTAGGTGTTCAGCGCGCGTTTAAGGGTGAGCTAAGTTTGAGGGTGGCTGGGGCCAAGGCGGAGTCTGTCGCACGGCTTGCAGATGAGTTACCGCTTTTACTGATTAATGCCGACAGTTTTGATCTATTGGCAGGGGCTCCTGTGAATAGGCGCCGCTTTTTGGATTGGGGATTGTTTCACGTGGAACATGAGGCGCGAGAGGGCCGACGGCGCTTTCAGCGGTCTCTCGAACAAAGAAACCATCTCCTGCGACGTGATAAACTTGACCTGAATGAACTCGCGGTTTGGACAAGGGACCTCGCGGAGCAGGGAGAGCAAGTCTCTGTCGCGCGTGGTAGTTTTCTGGCTGCACTTAACGAAGCGTTTGAGCCTTTGATTCAAGAGTTGGTTCCGGAGGTTGGGAAGGTTCGTCTTGCTTATCGACAGGGCTGGGATTCGAGTCTTAGTTACGCTGATGCGCTTGAGAAGGCGGCTCTGTCAGATCATGAGCAAGGTTATACGCAGTCCGGACCTCAGCGCGCAGACATACGTGTTACCGTGGACGGCTATCCAGCCGCTGAAACGCTTTCGCGAGGACAGCAAAAGCTACTCGTGTGTGCATTGAAGCTTGCTCAAGGTACGATTTTTTCGGCGCGTGAACATGCTGAGGTTCTATATCTGATCGACGATTTGCCGTCCGAGCTTGATCGCGAGCGCTGTGAGCGAGTTTGTCGCGCTTTGGCGAGAATGGCCGTGCAATCGTTGATCACTTGCGTAGATAAAACGGCATTGCCGCTGGATTGGCTTGGCGGACTGTCAACGGTGTCGATGTTCCACGTGGAACATGGTCAGGTGGTCTCGGAGTCTGGCATTGGTAGCTGACACGGTCAGCAAGCGCGATATTCGCAAAAAAACGGCGTCACTCGCGGGCGGAAGTAGCAACAAAAAGCAGTTAACTGACGGCAAAATGCCGCGACGTATTGGAGACAAGAATGAGCGATGCATCTGACAACTATGATGGATCGAATATCAAGGTCCTTAAGGGCCTGGATGCAGTCCGTAAGCGCCCAGGAATGTATATCGGCGACACGGACGATGGAACCGGCCTGCATCACATGGTGTTTGAGGTTGTTGATAACTCAATAGATGAAGCGCTTGCGGGTCACTGTAAGCGCATAGATATTACGATTCACCCGGATGAATCCGTATCAGTGAAAGACGATGGCCGGGGTATTCCTACGGAAATGCACGAAGAGGGTGCTTCCGCGGCGGAAATTATCCTTACTGTGCTGCATGCCGGCGGAAAGTTTGATGACAACACTTACAAAGTGTCCGGAGGTCTGCACGGCGTTGGTGTTTCGGTGGTTAACGCGCTTTCGGTAGAACTTTGGCTGACCATTTGGCGAGGGGAAGAGTGTCATCAACAGCACTACAAGCACGGTGTACCGCAAGCACCGCTAGCGAAGACTGGCGCAGCGGATAAAACAGGCACGATGATACGCTTTAAGCCCTCCGCCGAGACTTTCACTAACATTGAGTTTGATTACGATATTTTAGCCAAGCGGTTGCGGGAGTTGGCGTTCCTGAACTCCGGGGTGGAAATTGTTCTGCAGGACGAGCGCACTGAGCGCGTAGAAACTTACTACTACGAAGGTGGGTTAGAAGCTTTTGTAGCGTACTTGAATCGCAATAAAACGCCGATTCACAAAGCGTTTCACTTTCAGGTCGATGGTGAGGATGGCACGGGCGTCGAAGTGGCGCTGCAATGGAACGATTCTTACCAGGAGAATCTCTTTTGCTACACCAATAACATTCCGCAACGCGATGGCGGCACGCACCTGGCGGGCTTTCGCTCAGCGCTTACGCGCTCGCTGAATAGCTATATTGAGCGCGAAGGTCTGGCAAAGAAGGCCAAGGTCAACACCACGGGTGATGACGCGCGTGAAGGTTTGACGGCGATAGTCTCGGTCAAAGTGCCGGATCCCAAGTTTTCGTCCCAAACAAAAGACAAACTGGTGTCCTCTGAAGTGAAAACAGCTGTAGAACAGGCTATGAATGCCCGCTTCGGCGATTTTCTTTTGGAGAACCCTGGCGAGGCTCGTACGGTCGTCACAAAGATGCTCGACGCAGCACGAGCTCGAGAGGCCGCGCGTAAAGCGCGTGAAATTACCCGGCGCAAGGGTGCGCTGGACATTGCGGGGCTGCCGGGCAAACTGGCGGACTGTCAGGAAAAAGATGCGTCTTTATCTGAGTTATATCTAGTCGAGGGTGATTCTGCAGGGGGGTCGGCCAAGCAGGGCCGCAACCGACGTTTTCAGGCGATATTGCCGCTCAAAGGTAAAATTCTTAATGTAGAGAAGGCGCGTTTTGACAAAATGCTGGGTTCAGCGGAAGTTGGAACCTTGGTTACTGCCCTCGGCTGTGGTATCGGTAAAGAAGAGTTTGACCCTGACAAGTTGCGTTATCACCGCATCATCATCATGACCGACGCCGATGTGGATGGCTCGCACATTCGCACCTTGTTGTTAACT
The DNA here is from genome assembly GCA_045105635.1 of Congregibacter sp. Classification (GTDB taxonomy): domain Bacteria; phylum Pseudomonadota; class Gammaproteobacteria; order Pseudomonadales; family Halieaceae; genus Congregibacter. The sequence goes on along the minus strand of JBGCDU010000009.1, from coordinate 275,525 downwards.
TTCTTTTTCCGCCAGATGCGAGAGTTGATTGATCGCGGTTACGTTTATATCGCGCAGCCGCCGCTCTACAAGATTGCCAAGGGTAAACAGCATCAGTATTTGAAAGACGATGCTGCGCTGAACGAATATCTGACAGCAGCTGCACTTGAAAATGCAGCGCTCTACGTTAACGCTGAGGCGCCGCCCATTGCTGGCGAAGGCCTGGCGACGATTGTGTCGAAGTACCAATCGGTAGAAGCAATTATTACCCGACGGTCCCGGCATTACCCCCAAGAATTACTCTGGGAACTGGTGTTTGGTGAGACCCTGAGTGAAGACGGGCTTAAAGACGAAGCGATCGTTGAGCAGTTCTGTCAGCAGCTAAGTGAGCGCTTACTTCGCCTCAAGGTTCAGGGAAAAACTTACTCTGTAGCGCCTTTAACAGATGACTCTGGACACTGGTATCCCTTGGTGAGCATGTTGGCGCACGGGGTCGAGCGGTCAATCCCACTGAAGCCTGATTTCTTCGGTTCTAACGATTACGCGGCGATGAGTGAGTTGAGCCACACCTTGCAAGGCTTAATTGAAGAGAACGGCTATTTTCAGCGCGGTGAGAAAACGCTGCTGACACGGAGTTTCCCTGAGGGTCTCGACTGGCTGATGTCGGAGGCGCGGCGCGGATACAACATTCAGCGTTACAAGGGTCTGGGTGAAATGAATCCAGACCAGCTATGGGAAACCACAATGGACCCGGAGCAACGGCGCATGCTGCAAGTTACGATTGACGACGCCATGCAGGCCGATGAGATATTTACCACGCTTATGGGCGACCAAGTGGAGCCACGAAGAGAGTTTATTGAGAATAATGCCCTCTTTGTGGCGAACCTTGACGTTTAAAGCGCTAAATCTGTACGTCTAGACGCCCAACAGCGTGCAACGCCCTAGGGCTTTTTATTGACCTGGCCACTGATGCCAGACTTTATTTGCTCTATTTGGCCGCCTGCTTTCAGAAAGGCTTGGACCTTGTTTTCGAGAGATGTTGAGGTTTCTACGGCTGCTGGCTGCTTCTTTTTGCCGGGTGTTCTGAGAGGTTTACTAGTCATAGATCTTCTTTCAGATTGCTTTAAGGACGCACACCATACACAAAGAGAGCGCTCAGCGCTCGCGTATAACTCCCGCTCCTATGCAATATCTCCTTCGACAACGGTGGAATTAGCGCAAGTTAACCGCTAAATCGAGGCTAAATTGCGACTTATAGCCGCCAAAAAGTTTTGCGCAGAACGCTATTATTTTTTATTTAAGAGGTCCACACAGGCATCTTCGTCATCGTGAGCGAGCGATGCGAGGCGATCGTGGTCGATCGACGGGTGCAGCGTATCTGGCTTGGGCAGATCTCCGCGGGCGTTTGCGGCGCTGCTTTTAAAGCGCTCTACTCTTGTGACCAATCCCTGATTGCCGACCAGCGCGGTCACGGTTCGATTATATTTCACCGTGGCTGCGCTTAGTGTTTTACCCATATCTTCAAGTCGTTCTGCGACGATGCGAACCTTGTTATAGATATCACCCGCGAGCGCGCTAATTTCCCGCGCTTCCTCGTTGCTGCGATAACTGATCCACAGGCCCGCTACTGTGCGCAGCATAGGCAGTAGCGTGGTGTGCGAGGTCAAAATAATGTTTTGTCGAAAGCCGTCGTTGAAAAGCTCGCGGTTGTATTTGAGCGCCTCAATATAAGCGGCCTCAATCGGCATAAACATAAACACCAGGTCCGGGCTGTCGATACCGCCGAGCGCCGCATAGTCTTTTGAGGCCAGGTCGTCGATGTGTCGCCTGAGGGCCAGGCAATGCGCTTTTAATGCTGCACCGCGCTCTTCTTCTGTCTCTGCGCAAACCGCGCGTTCGTAATCGACCAGAGAAACTTTGCTGTCAATAATGAGGTGCTTACCGTCGGGGAGTTTGATGACAAAATCGGGTAATCGCAGACGACCACTCGAATCCCGGAAATCAGCCTGGGTTTCGTAGTGCAGGCCGTTTTCGAGGCCTGCGAGTTGCAGCGTGCGCTCCAGCTGCATCTCACCCCAGTTTCCCGTGGTTTTTTTGTCACCCTTAAGCGCTGTCGCCAGGTTTTCTGCCTGGTCGCTCATTTTGAGCCCCACGCCCATCATGTTGCGCAGTTCGCCGGCCAGGTTTTCGTTGCCGCGAATAGACTGCGCATGTACTTCGTTGATGCGTGATTGGAAACTGCGAATCTGCTCCCCGAAGGGCTTGAGTAGCGATTCCATGCTTTGCTGATTCTGATGGCTGAATTGCTTGCCTCGTTCCTCAAAAATCCGATTCGCCAGATTCTCAAATTCGACGCGTAGTAACTTACGACTTTCATCGAGTAAGGCGAGTTGCTCCCGGTGTTTTGCCTTTTCCGCGGACTGCCGCGCGGTTTGCGCCGCGAGTGAGTTCGCCAGCGCGTTGCGTTCGTCCTGAAGAGAGCTCACTCGCTGGGTAAGTGTATCGAGGTGTTGGCTGACCATGTCGCGCTCGCTGAGCAGACTTGCGTGCTCGATCTCCAATTCCTGAATCGTTTCGCGATCCGTTGTCGACCTGCCGCGCGCCTCTGCGAGTTCGGCGCCTCGCCATAGCCAGGCGATGGCCGCACCGGCAAACAGGGCGGCGAGTGCGTAAAAAAGGCTATCTTCGATCATGTTTGGGCACCGATGGGCTTATCACAGTGTAACGTAGCCGGCATTGGTGACGTCCTTTGCCGCGCTGTGACTAGCTTGCCCTGTCGTGTTCGGCGACAGGTAGTGCAACTACGTCGCGAGCTGTGAGATGTCCGCGATCGCCAGGAATTCAGCGCGCAGTCTGGACAGTAAAGCGAGTCGATTTTCCTTTAGCGCGGGGTCTTCCGCATTGACCATGACATCATCGAAAAAAGCGTCTACCGGCGCACGCAGGGCTGCCAGCCGACCCAGCGCTGACGCGTAGTCACCGGCTGCCAGGCTGCTGGCATTGGCTGTCGACAATTCTTCAATGGCATGAAAAAGTGCTTTTTCGGCTGTCTCTTGGAGTAAGTCAGCACTTACTTCCGATGATTGTATATTGCCGGATGCCTTCGCCAGAATATTGCCCACCCGCTTGTTGGCGGCGGCCAGTGCGGCCGCATCGCTCTGCCCAAGAAACAACTGCACCGCGCGCACCCGTCGATCAAAATCCAATGGCCTTGTACACTGCGTGAGTCGCACCGCTCGGAATATTTCGACGGGTATTTCTTCGCCCTCGTAGAGCGCTGGTAGTCTATCCAGAATGTATTCAAGAACGTTGTTTGCTGTGTCGTTCGTTATCTGCTCCGCTGTAAAGCCGGTTTGAGCTAGCTGCAGACAGTCTCGCAAATCGAGATCGAGCTGTTTCTCAATCAGTATCCGCAGGACAGCGATCGATGCCCGACGCAGTGCAAAAGGATCTTTGGATCCGCTGGGCGTTTGGCCGATACCGAAGATACCCACCAGAGTGTCGAAGCGGTCTGCCAGCGCTACCGCTAAAGCAACCGCGCTTTGCGGCAGCTCACTGCCGGCCTGCGTGGGCCAATAGTGTTGGCCAACGGCGTCCGAGACCAGCACAGACTCCCCGTCATTGCGCGCGTAATAGGCGCCGGCAATGCCCTGCATGTCCGCGAATTCCAACACCATTTCTGACACCAGGTCGGTCTTGCATAATTCCGCGGCGCGTTCCGTAGCGGCCACATCAGTATCGAGCTCTTTGGCGAGTGCGCCCGCCAGCTTTTGTACTCGTCGCGTTTTGTCGAGCACGCTGCCTAACTGTTTTTGAAAAACCACCGCGCCAAGTTTTTTTAGTCGTTCATCCGAGCTTTGCTGGAGATCCTGCTGATAGAAGAACGCGGCATCGGCCAGTCTCGGACGAATGACGCGCTCATTTCCTGCGACCACTTGTGCGGGGTCGCGGCTTTCGATGTTGCTCACCGTTACAAACAGAGGGAGCAAGGCGCCGTCTGCGTTCACAACAGGAAAGTATTTCTGATGCTTTTGCATAGAGGAAATCAACGCCTCCGCGGGGACGTCGAGAAATTCCTGATCAAAACTTCCCGACAGGGCACAGGGCCACTCCACCAGACTGCTTACCTCCTCAAGCAGTTCTTCGTCGATGAGCGCTCTACCGCCCGCTTTTTTGGCGGCCTCGTCGACCTGAGACCGAATAAGCTCGCTGCGCTGTGCAAAGTCTGCGATAACCCAGGCCTTACGCAGCGCTTCCGTGTACTGCCGCGGATGCTCAAGGTTTATATTGTCGGGGGCGTGGAAGCGGTGTCCGCGACTGACGTTACCGCTGGGAACACCCAGAACATCGCCAAACCCACTTTGTTCGCCGTACATCAGCACTACCCAATGTACTGGGCGAACAAATTCTCTGCGCGAGCGTCCCCAGCGCATGCGTTTCGCTATGGGCAGATCTGTTATCGCTTCGTTCACCAGATCGAGCAGGCAATTTACCGTTTTCTCTCCGGCTACCACGCGTTGAATACCCAGCCGCGGCCCCTTTGGCGTATCAATTATCGACAACTCGTCGGCACTCAGGCCCTGTTTTGCCGCAAACCCCTGTGCCGCTCGGGTCCAGTTGTCATCGTCATCTTTGGCCTGCGCAAGCGGCGGCCCCAATGCTTCCCGGGATTCGTCGGGCGCCTGTTCGATGACATTATCTATCAGCACAGCGAGGCGTCGCGGGGAGGCAAACCACTGCGCGGGGTCGTGGCTCAAGCCATGCGACAGCAGTTTTTCAGCGAGCAGGGTTCCCAGCGACTCGCCCAACAGGCGCAGACTGCTCGAGGGAAGTTCCTCGCAGCCCAACTCCAGTAACAAGGGACGCTGATTCATGCGGCGGACTCCTTCAGACTCGCAAGGACCTCATCGCGTAAGTCTGTCTCGGCCAAAGGAAAGCCGAGGGTCGCCCGTGCGTTGAGGTAGGCCTTCGCGGATGCCCTAGCCATGCTGCGCACGCGCAGGATAAAACGCTGGCGCTCGGTAACGGAAACCGCGTGGCGCGCATCGAGCAGGTTAAAAACGTGCGATGCTTTCATGACCATTTCGTAGGCGGGCAGCGGCAGGGCGAGGTCCACCAGGCGCATGGCCTCTTTCTCGTAGTGATCGAACTGCGTCAATAAAAAGTCCACATCCGCTTCTTCAAAATTGAAGCGCGACATTTCTTTCTCATTTTGCAGGAACACATCACCGTAGCTAACTGGTCCCTGCGGGCTTTGCGTCCATACAAGATCATAGATGCTGTCTACGCCCTGTAGGTACATGGCGATGCGCTCCAAGCCATAGGTTATCTCGCCGGTCACCGGGTAGCATTCGATACCCCCCGCTTGTTGGAAGTAGGTAAATTGCGTCACTTCCATGCCATTCAGCCACACCTCCCAGCCGAGTCCCCAGGCGCCGAGTGTGGGAGATTCCCAGTTATCTTCTACAAACCGCACATCGTGAATCAGCGTGTCGATTCCAAGAGCGTGCAGGGACTGCAAATACAGCTCCTGAAAATCGGCAGGAGATGGCTTCATAACAACCTGGAACTGATAGTAATGCTGCAGCCTGTTTGGATTCTCGCCATAGCGACCGTCCGTAGGTCGGCGACTCGGCTGCACGTAAGCGGCGTTCCAGGTTTCAGGCCCGATTGCGCGCAGGAACGTTGCAGGATGAAAAGTGCCCGCCCCGACTTCCATATCCAGAGGTTGCAACAGCACGCAGCCGTGACCTCCCCAGAACTGCTGCAGCCTCAGGATAAGATCCTGAAAACTAATCGACGTGGAATGTGTGGCGGCGTTATCCTGGTTCACATGCTTTCCTTTGCGCTGCGCAAAAGGCGCGTAGTATACCGTCAGTGTCCCCGGCACAATATGCGTCGGGCTGGCGAAATTACCCAATACAGCGAGCTTCTTTTACAATAGCGACGCTCCCGACGCCGGGCTTTATCGTACACATGCTTGCTGCTGCGCAAGGTCTTCCATTGCAGCGCTTAGCTTCAACCAAATCCAAAGAGTCGTGAAAGCCCGCTTAATCTATTTTCTCCTGAAGCTCTCCGCATGCTTGCCACTTTGGCTAAGCCGTGCGGCGGGGCGAACTTTGGGTCGCATTGCCTGGTGGCTCGGTGGCAGCGCGCGCCGCGTCACAGAACGCAATATTGAACTCGCCTTTCCTGAGCTTTCGCCTGGCGCACGGCAACAACTCGCAAAGCGTTCCCTGCAATCCACTGGCGAGCTCGCGGCTGAGATGGGCTTCGTATGGAATAGGCCGTGGACATCGGTGCGCGAGCATATTCTTGAGGTTGTCGGTGAAGACGCGGTGCGGGCATCCTTAGCAGAAGGCCACGGTGTAATGCTGCTGGGGCCGCATCTGGGTAATTGGGAGGTAGTCGGACTGCACTTGTCGGAGTTAGGCGACGCAGTGTCGCTTTACGAGCCCCCACATTTGCAGCTACTGGATAGCATGGTGCGTTCCGCCAGACAGCGCGCGGGATCAACGCTGGTACCTACGGATGCGAAGGGTATTGTGGCGCTTGTGCGCGCCCTCAAGCGAGGTTCGATTGCCGGCATTCTTCCGGACCAGGTGCCCCCAGTGCTTGAGTCGGGAGAAAACAGCCCGTTTATGGGCATCTCCTGCTTTACCATGACACTCGCCAGTAAACTGCTCAAGCGCAGTAAGGCCATCGCTTACTTTGCTTTTGCTGAGCGCATAAAGGGTGGGTTTCGCGTGCATTACATCCCTGCGGAACCGGATATTTACAGCGATGAGCTGACGGTTTCCTTGCGTGCGCTCAATTACGGTGTAGAGCGTTGTCTGCGTCTGTGTCCACACCAGTACCAATGGGAGTACAAACGCTTCAAGGAGCGTCCACGCGGTAACATTGATTATTACGCTGTAGATCGCGACCCCACAAAGACAAGCAACTAACGGAGAAAAAATGTTTATAGGCAAGTTGGTTGCGGCGTGTCTTGGCCTCGTCGTCGCAGGATTTCCTGGTCTGATCTTTGGTTTGGTAGTGGGCCATCTATTCGACGCTGGAGTCTCCTCTGTTCTGGGTTTTGGCGGAGCGGGGCTTGGTGATATCAAGCAGCGCTTTTTTCGCACGACGTTTCTGCTAATGGGACACCTGGCCAAGGCCGATGGTCGCGTATCAAAAGAAGAGATCGCGCACACAGAACAGGTGTTCCGCCAGTTGGGACTGGGTGATGAGCAGAGACACGAAGCTATTTTATTGTTCAAGCAAGGGACCGAACCCGAGTTTTCCGTAGAGAGCACCGTGCGGGTTTTCTTGCAGACGGGTGGCGCACACCCGGCACTGAAACAAACCCTGCTGGTTTTCCTTATCGCCCTTGCGCTGGCCGATCAGCAAGTCGATGCGGCCGAGCGTGCATGCCTGCAGCGTATTGGTGAATTGCTGGGATATAGCGACGGCGCAGTGGATGAATTGCTGCGTATGGCAACGGCGCAGGGTCAATTTCATCAGGGTGCGGCCGCATCCAGCAATGCCCCTACCCTGAGCGATGCCTATGCGGCGCTCGGCGTGAGCGCCGAGGCTCCGGACAAGGAGGTGAAGCGAGCGTACCGAAAGCTGATGAGTGAAAATCATCCGGACAAACTGTCTGCGCGAGGTGTCCCGGAGGACATGCTAAAACTCGCCACGGAACGCGCACAGGATATTCAGGCTGCTTACGAGCTGGTGCGCCAAACCCGCGGTATGTCCAAGAGCAGCCGGTCCTGATGACGCAGACTCGAGCAGATTACTGGAGTTTGCTCAGGTGCCGCGACGGATGCCTGAGACTGTCCAAGAGGGCCTAGTGCCGCCAGAACATCGGAGTGAATAACACCAGCAGGGTGAACACCTCCAGACGCCCGAGAAGCATGGCAAAACACAGCACCAATTTTGCGAAGTTACTGATCGCCCCATAATTCGCGGCCACGTCACCCAGGCCAGGGCCAAGATTATTCATTGCGGCTGCCACCGCCGAAAACGCGGTAAGAAAGTCCAGTCCTGTTGCCATTAGGGTCAGCATGATGACAATAAATGCAAAGGTGTAGACCGCAAAAAAGCTCCAAACCGCACTGACGATAGTGGCCTCTACGCGGCGGTTACCCACCTTGAGAGGGATAATCGCATGAGGGTGCACGAGTTGTTTCAGTTCGCGAATACCCTGCTTGTAAATCAACATCAGACGCATGGCCTTAATGCCCCCACCGGTTGAACCTGCGCATCCACCCATAAACGAAAACATCAGCAACATCATCGGCAGAAAGCCCGGCCAAAGCGAGAAGTCCTGGGTCGAAAACCCAGCCGTTGTGGTGATCGACACGGCCTGAAATATACCGTGCACGATGCTGTCTTCCAGTTCGAGGGTGCGGGAAAAAATGAGGTAGGCGCAGGTGATCAACACGCACACCAGCATAGCTCCGGCAAAAAATCGCGCTTCTGAATCCTCGAGATACCCACCCAGACTGCGCCGTTGAAAGGCGGTGTAATGCAGGCCGATGTTCAGTGCAGAAATCAGCATAAACAGGGAGCTGATGAGGTAGATTTCATTGCTCTGGAAAAACCCCATGCTCGCGTCGTGGGTACTAAAACCTCCGATCGCAATGGTAGAAAAGGCGTGGCAGATAGCATCAAAGCCAGACATTCCGGCTACGGCGTAAGCCAGTGCGCACAGCACAGTTAATGCCAGATACACGCTAAACAGGGCTTTGGCCGTACCGGTAATCCGCGGTGTAAGTTTGCTGTCTTTACTGGGGCCGGGTGTTTCTGCCCGGTACAGCTGCATACCGCCAATACCCAGCATGGGCAAAACCGCGACCGCGACCACGATAATCCCGATACCACCCATCCATTGCAGCATTTGTCGATACAGCAGGATCGAGCGAGGCAGGTCGTCCAGACCGATGAGTACCGTTGCGCCCGTCGTGGTGAGACCCGATACGGACTCAAACACCGCGTCCACTGCGTCAATATTGAGCGAGTTTGTCAGTGCGAAGGGCAGCGAACCGAACAGTCCCAAGACAATCCAGAACAGGGCCGTGATCAAAAATCCATCGCGAATCTGCAGGTCGCGACGCGCTTTGCGCAGCGGAAGCCACAGGGTGAGTCCGGACAGCAGGGTAATCAGAAACGCAGACAGGAACCCTCTGACGGTGTCGTCCTGGGCAAGATAGCCCATTGCAAGCGGCGGCAGCATCGTGACGCTAAATAGCGCCAGCAACACTCCAAGAATTCGCAGGCTGATAGTCAAATGCATAGGAGTGGCCTAGGAAAAGAACCCAAAGCCAACGGTAAACAGCTTTTCTATCGCACCGATTTTGCGTTTATCCACCAAAAACAGGATGACATGGTCGTCTGTCTCAATCATGAGGTCGTGATGGGCTATCAAGACCTGATCATCGCGCACCACTGCCCCTATGGTCACACCCTCGGGAAGCGTGAGCTGATCGAGCTGGCGACCCACTACCTTGGATGATTTTTTGTCTCCTCGGGCGATGACTTCTATCGCTTCGGCGGCCCCCCGGCGCAGCGCGTGTACGGCGCTGATATCACCCTTGCGAACGTGCGTGAGCAGGCTGCCAATGGTGATTTCCTGTGGCGATATCGCAATGTCGATTTCGTCGCCCACTAGCTCGGCGTACGCCGAATTGGTAATTAGGGTGATGACCTTCGACGCGCCCATACGCTTTGCAAGCATGGACATCATGATGTTTGATTCATCGTTGTTGGTCAGGGCGCAGAAAACATCCGTGTCTTCAATATTTTCTTCTGCGAGCAGCTTTGGCTCCGCAGCGCTGCCGCCAATTACGAGCGTATGTTGAAGGTTTTCTGAAAGCGTCCGGCAGCGTTTGCTGCTGTTTTCGATCACCTTGACGGAAAAGTCGTTTTCGAGACTTTGCGCGAGTCGCGCTCCGATGTTTCCTCCGCCCGCGATCATGACCCGCTTGTACGGTTTGTCGACACGCCGCATCTCCGACATCACCTGGCGGATGTGTTTTCGCGCAGCAATGAAAAACACTTCATCGTTCGCTTCTACAACCGTGTCGCCTTCTGGAATGATGGCGCGGTCTTTCCGGAAGATTGCAGCGACGCGGGTATCTACCTTGGGCATATGCTCGCGAATTGTGCTGAGCTGCTTACCAACGATAGGGCCGCCGTGTACCGCGCGGACGGCGACTAGTTGCGCCCGCCCCTCAGCAAAGTCCATCACCTGTAGTGCACCAGGATTGATAATGAGTTGCCGGATCGATTCGGTAATCAGCTGTTCGGGACCGATGATCACATCCACCGGGATATGGTCTGGTGAGAACAGCTGCTCCTGATAGTTCAGATAGTCCTGAGACCTGACCCGCGATATTTTTTGCGGCGTACGGAAAAAAGTATGCGCGACCTGGCAGGCCATCATGTTGATCTCATCACTATTGGTTACGGCGATTAGCATCTCTGCATCTTCAGCACCGGCCTCCAGTAACGTATCCGGATGCGATGCCCCGCCGGTTACGGTGCCAATATCCAGACGATCTTTCAGCGCGCGCAGTCGCTCGCTGTTCGTATCGACGACGGTAATATCATTGCTTTCATCGGCCAGGTGTTCGGCGAGCGTACCGCCCACCTGCCCTGCCCCCAAGATGATGATTTTCATCCTGCGCCTGCCCTGCCATAGCGGTGGCTGCACAGTAATGCATTCGTCTGCAGCAAAACAGCGCCCTGGTTGGCAATTCTGCGCTGTTCAGTGTCAGACATCTCTCTGCAGCAGGCAGAAGTAGAGGCCATCCCAGGCAGACATTGTAGGTAGTAGCTGCGCTCCATTTGCGCAGCGATGCGCGCCGGCGACTTGCACTGGTCGCTCAGTCGCGCTTTTTTCCTGCGTGAGAAACGCGTTGATAACGTCGCTGTTTTCTTCCGGTAGCACGGAGCAGGTCACGTAAAGAAGCCGGCCACCGGGCGCCAGCAGCGGCCAGACGCCGGCTAGCAGTGCTTTTTGTTGCAGTGCAAAACCGCTGGCGTCCTCTGGCCGACGCAAGGTCTTGATGTCCGGGTGGCGGCGGATGACGCCCGATGCCCCGCAAGGCACGTCCAGCAAGATGGCGTCAAAGGGTGCAAGGCTGAGGAGTTCCGCACTGGGAGCCGCGCCATCGGCACAGAGCAGCCGCGACTGGACGCCGAGTCGGGTATGGTTCTCTGCGACCCTTTTCAATCGTTCCGCGCTGATATCTGCTGCCGTGAGAGAACCCAGATTGTCTTCGCATTCGGACAGATGGCCGCTTTTTCCGCCGGGTGCCGCGCAGGCATCCAACACATGTTCGCCCGGCAGCACGCCCAACAGTGGTGCCGCCATCTGCGCGGCTTCATCCTGGACACTACAAAAGCCCTGCGAAAAATCGGGTAGCCGATCTACATCAAGCGGCTCTTTAAGCGTAATCGCCGATGGACTCAGAGTCCCAGGCTGCGCAGCAATACCCTCGTCTGCGAGTCGTTCAAGATAAGCGTCGCGGCTGATCCGGGATAAGTTAACGCGCAGCGTCATAGGCGGGCGAGCGTTGTTTGCAGCTGCGATATCCATGCGCTGCGCTGGCCAGTGTTCACCAAGCGCATCCCACAGCCATTCCGGGTGTGCCTGTGCCGCGGCTTCCGGGATACCCGACAGCAAGCTATCGCCCTCGCGCTGAAAACGGCGTAAAACGGCGTTCAGCATGCCGGACATCTGACGTTTGCGCAGTGCTGAGGCTGTCTCTACGGTAGCGGCAACAGCGGCATGCGCCGGTGTGCGCATTTGTGCGAGTTGATACAAGCCGATCAATGCCAAGGCTTTTATCTCCCGATCTTTGGCGCGTATCGGGCGATCTAGCATGACGCCGAGCAATGCATCGAGCTGTGGATAGAAACGCAGAGTCCCGTAGCAGAGCTCCTGGCACAGTGCTTTATCTTTTTGCCCAAGTGCCGGTAGCTGCGCCTGTAACGCCCGATCCAGTGACTGTCCCTGCAATACCGCAGCCAGAGCCCTCGCAGCGGCGGCTCGGGGTGCTACGCCGGGTTTCACGAGTTGTCGGTGTTGCGAAATTGTTTGCCCGGGCCGAATAAATCCCCACGACCACGAAAGACATCGGAGACCGACATGCTTTTCGCTCCCGGCAGTTGCAGACGCTGCAGGTGCAACTCGCCCTCGCCACATCGGACGGCGATAGCGCGCTCACTGGCCGCGATGATGCTGCCTGGTGGCTGATCACCAGAACCTGGCGCGGGCAGCGCGGCCCAAATTTTGACACGCTGTCCATCTAGAAAGCTGTAGCAACCGGGTGCCGGATTAAACGCCCGAATTCGGCGCGCTATGGTTCTTGCCGGTAAGTGCCAGTCAACCAGAGCCTCTTCTTTGGTGATTTTGGCCGCATGGGTCGCCAGCGAATCATCTTGTGGTTTTGCCGCAGCAAGCGCAGCGGGCAGATCGAAGAGAACATCGAGGAGTGATTTGGGGCCAATGACCGCCAGCTGCGCATACAAATCAGCACTGCTTGCCAGCGGCGAAATAGCGCAGGGGGTGCTCCGGAGCATTGGGCCGGTATCCAGACCCGCGTCCATTCGCATGATGGTGACACCGCTATGTGAGTCACCGGCCTCTATGGCACGCTGAATTGGCGCTGCACCGCGCCAAAGTGGTAACAAAGATCCATGTACGTTCAGACAGCCAAGACGCGGGGTGTCCAGCACGGCTTGCGGGAGTATCAGGCCGTAAGCAACCACCACCAGCGCGTCCAGATCGAGTTGTTGTATCTGAGCAAGGGCTTCGGGGCTGCGCAGTGTAGCGGGCTGCAGCACTGGTAAGTCGTGCGCCTGCGCGAGTACTTTTACCGCGGATGGACGCGCTTTTTTTCCGCGTCCTGCACGCCGGTCAGGCTGCGTGAGTACAGCGACAACCTGGTGCGGGGAGTCGATAATCGCGGCAAGATGCTGCGACGCGAAGTCAGGTGTGCCTGCGAATCCCAAGCGAAGCGGTATCACGGAGGTTTTCAGGCTTGTAGCCGGTGTGCTTTTTCGAGCTTGTGGCGAATACGTTGCCGTTTGAGAGGAGAGATGTAATCGACGAAGAGCTTACCGTCAAGATGGTCGATTTCGTGCTGCAGGCAAATGGATGCCAAGCCCTCCAGTTCTTCAGAAAACGCTGCACCGTCGCGATCCGTAGCGTCCACACGCACAAGGCGCGGGCGGTTAACTTCCTCAAAGAAACCCGGCACGGAGAGGCAGCCTTCGTCATAGCTGCCTAGCGTGTCGTCGATGACGGTGATTATTGGATTGATAAAAATCTGCGGTTGGTCGCGTTCTTCTGACACATCCATAACCAGAACGCGTTTCTGCACGTTTACCTGCGTTGCAGCCAGACCGATTCCTGAAGCGGCGTACATTGTTTCGAGCATATTATCGATAAGCACGCGCAGGGCATCGTCTACTGTAGAGACAGCTTGTGCGATTTCACGCAGGCGCGGATCGGGAAATTCGAGTATTTCGAGGACTGCCATCAAACAAGCTTCTACCGTAGACTGCGGTAGTATACAGCGCAGTAGAATGTGCGAAAACAGCGTAGGCGTGAGAAGCCATGGATTCATTGCAATTAAAGAATGGGGGATTCACAGCCGCTACGTTATGAATAGGCGCGAGGATGCAGGTTTGAGAATGCGATTTACTGACAAGCGGTGTATTAATGGCGTAAGCCGCGCAGATTGCGCAAGGCGCATGGGCGGCGGTCTTGCAGATGTCAGCGTTGTGACCAGCCACGAGGCCTCCGGTGTTCATCGTGCGTTCTTCGCCTGGTTAACACTGGCGCTATTTATTGCCGCACTCACATCTGCCAACGTCTTTGCACAAGGTGCGTCGGTACGCGATGACGCTCCGGATATTTATTTGGTCAGGAAAGGCGATACGCTCTGGGGTATTTCCGATATGTTCCTGGAGGAGCCGTGGCTGTGGCCCGAGGTCTGGGATGTGAACCCGCAGATCGATAACCCGCACCTTATTTATCCGGGCGACAGCATTTACTTGAGCTATGTTGATGGTAAGCCGCGCCTGTCTCTCAGCCGCGGTAAAGACGTCAAACTGACACCCAGCATGCGCGTGTCGGAATTAGATTTTGCGATTCCGGTGATACCGCTCGATCAAATAGGGGCGTTTCTTTTGCGACACCGTATTCTCGGTGTCGACGATCTTCAGAACTCAGCCTACGTTGTAGCGGGTGGTCAACAGCATCTGATCACTGCCAATGGCGACACGATTTTTGGTCGGGGTTATTTCCCCGATGACGAACGCGCGTACGGCATTTATCGGTCGGGAGACATTTACCGCGATCCGATCAGCCTCGAGGTGCTGGGTTATCAAGCTGCGGACATTGGCAATGCGCAGGCTACGAGTGCTCTGGACGACCCGATCGTCGAATTGGAGATTACTCGAATCACGGAAGAGGTTCGGATTACGGACCGCCTGCTGCCAATTGAGGAGCGCATCATCGATGCCAGTTTCCAACCCCGGGCGCCGGACGAGGAGCTTGACGACGCTTTTATGATCGCCGTCGATGGGGGTGTTAGCCAGATTGGCACCACCGATATCGTAGTGATTAACAAAGGTGCGCGTGAAGGAATGCAACCGGGTTACGTGCTGGCGATTTACCAAACCGGTGAAATCGTTTTTGATCAGGTAGCGCGCGACAATGTGAAGCTTCCGGATGAGCGCGCTGGCCTTGCGATGATTTTTGAGGTTGCAGAAAAAGCAAGCTATGCGCTTGTTTTGAAGTCCAATCGTCCGCTTAAGGTGATGGATAAAGTCAAAAGCCCCTGATCTTCCTGGGCGCCGGCGCACCATCAAAACCGCTCTCCTGCCGAAAGTGATGTCTGGTACGGCGGCGATGACACCTAGACTGGGTGGGTGATCGATAAAGCAACGCTAGCGGACTACCGCACTCTTTTAACCTGGATGGGCGCACAGACCGATGGCCTGGGCATTCTTTTGCGTGACTGCGGGAGTCCTGCGGCGGTACTTCGCGCTAGCGAGCAGCGCCTGGCGGAGCTGCCGCGGTCGACGCTGCGGGCGCTTCAGCAAGCGCGAAACGCCTGGCCAGGGCGGCGACCCGACGCCTTCGATCACCAGATGCAGGACGCTGAGTTCGTTCCCTTTCATGCTCCGGCGTACCCGCCTCGCCTCCGCTGTATACCCGACCCTCCCCCCTGGTTTTTTGCGCGAGGTAATCTGCACTGCCTGGCCAGTCCTGCGGTTGCGATCGTCGGTAGTCGGCGGGCCAGCGAGGCCGGTTTACGGGCGGCTGCGAGCATCAGTAAAACGCTGGCCGCTGCTGGCTATACCGTGTGCTCGGGACTGGCGCTCGGGATCGACGCGGCTGCGCATCGCGGTGCCCTGCAGGCAGGTTTCACGGCGGCGGTGCTGGCTTCCGGCCTGGACCGGGCATCGCCTTACAGGCATCGAAATTTAGCGCAGGAGATCAGTGGCCAGGGGTGCGTGTTGACGGAGCTACCACCCGGCACGCCCCCCAGCAAGTACCAGTTCCCGCGCCGCAACCGGATCATCAGCGGTTTGGCATCCGCAACGATAATCATCGAGGCTGCGTTACCTAGCGG
Organism: Congregibacter sp.; assembly: GCA_045105635.1. Lineage (GTDB taxonomy): Bacteria > Pseudomonadota > Gammaproteobacteria > Pseudomonadales > Halieaceae > Congregibacter. Next base: position 259,908 of record JBGCDU010000009.1, on the reverse strand, counting down.
TTCCCTGCATACGGCCGCGGCGGCCCTAGAGCAGGGGCGTGAGGTCTACACCTTGCCCTGGTCAATATTCCATACCCAGGGTGCGGGATGCCTCCGGCTTCTTCGTGATGGCGCGATACCCATTACCGGCATCGACGACCTGTGCGCACTGTTTCCCGGAGTAGCGGCGCGGAAAACCTCTAACAGTAAGCGCCAACTTCCATCCGGGGATACGGGAGAACTGATTGCCCTCATCGGAGATACGCCTATGTCCTTGAATGCCTTACAGCGTGAAACCGGTCGGGATATAGGAAAATTATTGGTGCTTCTTGGCGAGCTGGAAGTAGCTGGATGGCTCAGTCGCGTGAACGGCTTGTATCAGCGCGTGCCAGTTGACCCTTGCTAGTCCCGGGTCAGTTGCTAGAATCGGCGCCCTTCTATTCCGCAGGGTATGTATGTCTGCCGCGATTCCCTTTCGCATGCGCCAGTGTGTCAACGCCTTGATAGGCGATGGCGTGGTTGCCTGCCCAACCGAAGCCGTATGGGGTTTGAGCTGCGACCCCTATTCCGATTCGGCAGTGGAACGCGTTCTGGCCTTAAAAGATCGTCCGGCAGAAAAAGGACTCATACTGGTTGCGGCAGACGAATCGCAGCTGGAATTCCTACTGAAAGATTTACCAGACACTTTGCGTTGTAAAATCAGCGTGTCCTGGCCTGGACCTAATACGTGGTTGGTGCCGCATCACGGACGAGTACCGCCGCTGGTGCACGGTCGCTTCGACAGCGTTGCGGTTCGGGTTAGCGGCCATCCCCTGGTGCGGCATTTGTGTAAAGCCTACGGCTCGCCGCTGGTGTCGACATCTGCGAACCGGGCGGGTGCGCCGGCACCGAAAACGCTGTTTGCGGTGCGTCGATACTTCGGCGATTGTCTGGATGCTGTATTGCCAGGCGCGCTGGGCGGTGTGGCTAGACCATCGACGATTCGCGATGTGTACAGCGACGAAGTATTCCGCGCCTGATGTGCTTCTTACTGTCACAGAACGCGCCACAGAAAGCGCTACGGAAAGCGCTACAGAAAGCGCCACAGAAAGCGCCACAGAGAAGGCAACAGCAGGCAATTGTGCAGGAGATAGATCGTATGCCAGAGCCTGAGTCATATTGTATGCAGGAGCCAGATCGTGAGTGAGATTATCAGAGAAGTAAAAGACTATCTTCTGCATCTGCAAAACAGTATTTGCGATGGCGTGGCCGCCGAGGATGGCACAGCCAGCTTCCTCACTGACAGCTGGGACCGTGAGGAAGGTGGCGGTGGACGCAGTCGCGTTCTCAGTGGCGGGTCGGTGCTCGAGAAGGCGGGCGTGAATTTCTCGCATGTTATGGGAGACGTACTGCCGCCCTCAGCAACGGCTGCGCGGCCGGAGTTGGCAGGACGCAGCTGGCAGGCGCTCGGCGTATCATTGGTCATTCACCCACGTAATCCTTATGCGCCCACGTCGCACGCCAACGTGCGCCTCTTTGTGGCAGAAAAGGAAGGCGAGAAGCCGGTGTGGTGGTTTGGTGGTGGGTATGACCTCACGCCCTATTATGGTTTTGACGAGGACTGCGTGCACTGGCACAAAACCGCTTCGGATGCTTGCGCGCCCTTCGGTGTCGACATTTATCCGCGGTATAAGCAGTGGTGCGACGAGTACTTTCATCTCAAGCATCGCGGTGAGCCGCGTGGTATCGGTGGCCTGTTTTACGACGATCTGAACTCCTGGGATTTTGAAACCTGCTTTGCGTTTATGCGCGCTATCGGCGACTCATTCCTGTCGGCCTATCGACCGATTTTAAATCGCCGAAAAGACATGGCCTACGGTGAGCGAGAAAGAGACTTTCAGCTTTATCGAAGGGGACGCTATGTGGAATTCAATCTGGTCTTTGATCGCGGGACTTTGTTTGGACTGCAATCCAACGGGCGCACCGAAGCCATACTGATGTCTCTGCCACCCCTGGTGCGTTGGGAGTATGAATTCCGACCGGAGCCTGGCTCCGAAGAAGAGCGCTTGACAGAGTACTACCTTACCAATCGCGATTGGTTGGCCAGCGCGGGAGCCTGATCATGAGTAAGCCGGTTAATGAAAAAGTGGTCGAAAAGATGGGCGATAGCAGGAGTTTTGCTGTGTTTGGAAATCCGATCAAACACAGCCGGTCGCCCTTGATTCATTCGGCCTTTGCTGCGGAGTGCGGCCTCTCTCTGAGTTATCGCGCAGTGCGTGTAGAGCGCGGGGATTTTCACCGGGCGGTCACGGCGTTTTTTGCTGCCGGCGGTACGGGCCTCAATGTGACTGTCCCTTTTAAGGAAGAGGCGGCGGCAATGGCGGTTTTGCCCACGCCCAGAGCGAGTCGCGCCGGAGCGGTAAACACGCTCTGGCAAGACGTTGACGGTGTGCTGCACGGCGACACCACCGACGGTGTGGGTCTTGTGCGCGATATGGTGGCCAATCTTGGTTGGACTCTGCAGTCCGCGCGGGTTCTGATCGTAGGTGCGGGGGGTGCGGTGCGCGGTGTACTTGAGCCACTGCTTCGCGAACTGCCTGCGTCGGTACATATCGTGAACCGAAGCGTCGAGCGGGCCGAGCAGTTGGCACATGAGTTTGGATCGCTCGGAGACGTGACGGCCGGGGCTTACGATGCGCTGGGAGACACGCAGTTTGACGTGGTGATTAATGCGAGCAGTGCGGGTCTTGACGGAGTGGCGCCGGCGCTACCTGCGGGAATACTGACCGAGCGTTGCTGCTGTTACGACCTGTTGTACGGCGCTGAACCGACGCCATTTATGCGCTGGGCTGCGCACAACGCTGCCTGGGCAGTGAGTGATGGCCTTGGCATGCTGGTAGAGCAGGCCGCAGAAGCTTTTTATGTCTGGCATCGTAAGAGACCGGAGACGCAGGTGGTCATTCAGCAGCTGCGCGGCGTGCTAGCAGCGGCTGCCTGAGACAGCATTTGAGCCAGTGCCTGATATAGCGATCGGGCTAGTCCAGGTGGGCCCTGTCGTCCAATTCCGCAATGTGCTCGTCTTTCAATTTGACATAATTGCCTGCGCTATAGCTAAAGAACGCCATTTCCTTTTCGCTCAATGCGCGCACTTGCTTTGCCGGTGAACCCGCGTAAAGGTAGCCACTTTCCAGCACTTTTCTGGGCGTGACCAGTGCACCGGCGGCGATCACAACATCGTCGTGCACCACGGCGCCGTCCATGACGACTGCACCCATACCCACAAGAATTCGATCGCCCAGCGTGCAGCCGTGCAGCGTCGCGTTGTGTCCGATCGTCACTTCAGAACCGATGGTCAGCGGCCATCCATCCGGGTTGAAGGTGCTTGCGTGGGTAATGTGCAGTACGCTTCCGTCCTGGATACTGGTGCGCGCGCCAACCTGGATACGGTGCATATCACCTCGAACAATAGCGCCGGGCCACACCGAGACATCATCACCCAGAACCACATCTCCGAGAACGACAGCGGCCGGATCGATAAGAACCCGATAGCCCAGCTCCGGCGTATGTCCCCGAAAGCTGCGTAAGCTCATGCTTGTATAGTGTGGATGCAAGATTCCGTTACTCCCTTATCAGTTAGAGCGGTGCTAGTTAGAGCGGTGCTAGTTCGAGCGTTGCAAGGCAGAGCGGCCTGTGTCGCTGTTGTGAGAATACGTTTTTCATTGTGGCTGTAAAATGGTCCTCGGGCCAGTTATCAACCCGTAAGTTAACCAAGAGGAATTAGGTATGGGCGGCTTTAAGAGCCAGCGACGTTTCATTGCCGGGGCCGTTTGCCCACGCTGTGCTGAAATGGACAAAATCGTTGTGGATCTCGGCACCGATCATCGCGAATGTATTGCCTGCGGGTTCAGCGAGGCACGTCCGGATGCGCCCGCTCCCAAGGAGCTCAAAACCCGTGTAAGCCGCGCTTCCGCGCGCCGCGTCGAAACGCCTGCAGAGGTAGTCAGGCTGATGGATCCGACTCCCAGCGCAGCCAGTGCTGACGACGACTGAGCTGCCAGAAGATCAGTCCCAGGCTGACGCTGCGAGCCAGATTGAATAGTGTAAACGCGAGCCACAAGCCATTGTTTCCCATTTCAGTTGTCAGGTACCAGCAAGGCAGATAGACCAAAAACGTGCTGAAAAACATGGTGGACATCATCGCACCGGTGGCGCCCGCGCCGATAAACAGACCATCCAGCAGATAACTTGGTGCGGCCACTAGAGGCAGCAGAACCAGCCATAAGCCCTGAGCATGCATTACAGCGAGCACCTGTGGAATGTCAGTGAGGACTGGGAACAACCAATTCCGGGAGATCAGGATAGTCACACTCACGACAAGCGTCGCCAAGGCTGTCCATAAAGCGCAACGCCGGCTTATGGCAAAGAACCTGTTGGTGTCACGCCCACCCAGCGCCTGCCCTGCCAATCCCTCTGCTGCATAGGCAAAGCCGTCGAGAGCGAACGCCGCAAACATCAGGAACTGAATCATTACTGCGTTCGCGGCGACCACGTCGGAGCCAAGCTTCTCGCCGGCAGCGGTAAAAAAAGCGAACGCAAAGATCAGTGAGAGTGTGCGGAAAAACAATTGCAGGTTGCTGCGGAGCAGCCGCATATAGGCGGATACTACGCGCAGTGCCTGCCAGAACTTCGCGTCAGGCCGCTGAGGTGTTTGTTGTGCGAGGCCGTAAACAGCGATCGCAAGACCGCAGTATTCGGCAATCACTGTAGCGAGCGCAGCGCCGCCGCTAGCCATCTCAAAACCCAGAATAAACAATGCGTCCAGAGCGATGTTCAGCAGGTTCGTGACAATGACAATGCGCATGGGCCAGAGCGTGTTGCGATGCCCGATAAACCATCCGGTCAAAGTGTAAGTTAGCAGTACCGCAGGTGCGCTGAACATGCGCAGGGTTGCGTAGCGCTCGGCGACCGCGCCCACCTCGGGCTCAGGGCCCATAGCGGTAAGGCCAAGGCTGAGAAGCGGGTCCCGAAACAATAGCAGCATCAGCGCGATGGCCAGTGCCAGGGCCGAAGCTCTTCCCAGGCTAAGGAACGCCCGACCTTCATCCCCCGCGCCGCTGGCCCGCGCTACTTCGCCGGTGGTTCCCATACGCAGAAAGCCGAATCCCCAGTACAAAAACGACAGCACGGCACCACCGACCGCGACTGCGGCAAGGTGCAATGAGCTATCGAGGTGCCCTAGCAATGCGGCATCGACCAGACCAAGCAACGGTATTGAGATGTTCGCGAGGATCGCAGGCCAGGCGATGGACCATATCTTGGCATCCAGAGCACTATGCATCGCTATATATGGGGGTTTTAACCAGTTTCACCGATGCTCCGAATGCCGATTATTAAAGAGCTTGTAAATCAGCGTGTTAGTAGGTTTATGGGTGTGCTTTCGCTATAATCGCGCCGGCTCAGGACGAGACGCCTTGGCGTCGCCGCTGTCGTAACTTGCGTTGCAACTCACTTTGCAACTTACTTTGCAACTTATTGCGCAGCTGCGTCGCTACTGTCGCACACACGACGGTGCTCAATATAGAGCCCAGTGTGTCGCTAACAGAAAAACCGATCACGCTTATGGCCGATGCCATAGGAAGTGTTCGAATTGTGCGTCTGGCACCCTGTCGCCGTCAGCGTCACAGACTCGGGGGAAACGTCGTCTGTGAGGGTGGCATGATTAAAACGTGAACAACACGCGAACACACGCGAATAACAGTGAACAGAGTCCCGCAATCATGCCAGCCTAGTAGCTGGCCTGTCATTGAGGGGGGGGGTGCTGTCACGTTTGCGCCCGACGCGTCACGAGCGTGCATCGCTCAGGTGTTGTGCGGTTGGAATGCACAGACCGACGCGCCGACGCAAGGCTGCAAGAGCAACGCTATCAAGGCGTAATTGATTCGATCGATGGAGACCCGGGAATGCAGGGAGTTATCAACAAGGTACACAAAAGCGGAGCTTTAGCCGCTGCTGTGGCACTGGGGGCAGTCACAGGGACCGCGCAGGCAGCAAAAGAAGGCGCCAGCACGGTTAACATGATGCCTGGAGTCACCGAGATAGGTCAGTCTATTTTTGACCTGCATATGCTGATCCTGTGGATCTGCGTGATTATCGGTGTTGCCGTTTTCGGTGTGATGTTTTACTCGATCATTTACCACCGCAAATCTCGCGGAGTGGTTCCTGCTCAGTTTCATGAGAGCACCAAGATTGAAATCGCCTGGACCGTTGTTCCTATGGTGATTCTGCTGGCTATGGCGTTTCCGGCAACCTCGACGTTGCTGGATATTTATGATTTCGATGATGCGGAGATGGACATCCTCGTTACCGGTTATCAGTGGAAGTGGAAGTACGAATATCTCGCTGAAGAGGGAGAAAACGTGGCTTTCTTCAGCAGTCTTTCCACTCCGCAATCCGAGATTTATAACACCGCGGACAAGAACGAGAACTATCTTCTCGAAGTTGATGAGCCAATCGTAATTCCCGTGGACACTAAAGTGCGCTTTCTGGTCACCGCTAATGACGTGATTCATGCGTTCTGGGTGCCAGAGTTGGCAGTGAAAAAAGACGCGATCCCAGGCTTCATTAACGAAACTTGGACGAAAGCAACAGAAATAGGCATTTACCGAGGTCAGTGTGCTGAGCTTTGTGGCAAGGACCACGGCTTCATGCCCATCGTAGTCAAGGTCGTTAGTCAGGAAGACTACGCAGCCTGGATCGAAGACAAGAAAACCGAAGCCGCACAGGTTCGCGAATTAATGGCGCAGACTTTCTCCATGGACGAACTCATGGACCGAGGCAAGACGGTGTATCAACGCAACTGCCTTGCCTGCCACGGTGGCAATGGTGAGGGCGGCGTGGGCCCGGCTATTAAAGGGTCCGCTGTTGCCCTGGGTGAGCTTGGTGGCCACTTGAATATCGGTATCAACGGTGTCCCCGGCAGTGCGATGCAAGCCTTTGGCGTCATTATCAATGACGTCGAGATGGCGGCGGTGATTACCTACCAACGCAATGCGTTCGGCAACAATATGGGCGATATGGTCCAGCCGATTGACGTTTTCAATTACAAGAAGGGTTGAGGGGAGATTTGACGATGGCACACGGACCCGCAAAAGGTATCGGCCGCTGGCTCTTTACCACGAACCACAAAGACATCGGCACGATGTATCTGTGGTTTTCCTTCGCTATGTTTATCCTGGGTGGCGCTTTTGCGATGATTATTCGCGCGGAGTTGTTCCAGCCCGGTATGCAACTGGTGGAACCCGCTTTCTTCAACCAGATGACCACCCTGCACGGCCTGGTAATGGTTTTTGGCGCGATCATGCCCTCGTTTGTGGGCTTGGCGAACTGGTTGATCCCGATGATGATCGGTGCGCCGGACATGGCTTTGCCGCGCATGAACAACTGGAGTTTCTGGATTTTGCCCCCGGCATTCCTGATGCTCGCTTCCACACTTTTTATGGAAGGTGGCGCTCCGGCGTTTGGCTGGACCTTCTACGCCCCGTTGTCTACAACCTACGCGGCGCCTTCAGTCACATTCTTTATCTTCGCGATCCATATTCTGGGCCTGTCCTCCATAATGGGCTCGATTAACATCATCGCCACGGTGATGAACATGCGCGCGCCTGGCATGAGCTACATGAAGATGCCGCTGTTTGTGTGGACCTGGCTGATCACAGCGTTTCTGCTGGTTGCGGTGATGCCGGTACTTGCAGGAGCGGTGACAATGATGCTGATGGATGTGCACTTTGGCACCAGCTTCTTCTCCGCCGCAGGTGGCGGCGATCCGGTGCTGTTTCAGCATATTTTCTGGTTCTTTGGGCACCCTGAGGTATACATCATTATCTTGCCGGCGTTTGGAGTGGTCTCGCAGATCATTCCGGCCTTTAGTCGCAAGCCATTGTTCGGCTACGATTCGATGGTCTACGCGACGGCAGCTATTGCCTTCCTGTCGTTCATCGTGTGGGCGCACCACATGTACACAGTCGGCATGCCGGTAGCCGGTGAGCTGTTCTTTATGTATGCGACGATGCTGATTGCGGTGCCGACCGGAGTGAAGGTATTCAACTGGATTTCCACTATGTGGCGGGGTGCGTTAACGTTTGAGACGCCGATGCTTTTCTGCATAGGCTTTCTGGTGCTGTTCACAATCGGTGGATTTACTGGTCTGATGCTGTCTATTGCTCCGGCGGACTTCCAGTATCACGACAGCTATTTTGTGGTCGCTCACTTCCACTACGTCATGGTCGCAGGTGCGGTGTTCTCGATGACGGCTGCCGTGTACTACTGGTTGCCCAAGTGGTGCGGCAAGATGTACAACGAAACCATGGGCAAAACCCATTTCTGGGTATCGTTTATCGCGTTTAACGTCACTTTCTTCCCGCAGCACTTTGTGGGCCTGGCCGGAATGCCGCGTCGTATCCCTGACTACGCCTTGCAGTTTGCAGACTTCAATATGATGTCTTCAATTGGCGCGTTTGTGTATGGCCTGTCGCAAATCTTGTTCCTCTACAACGTGGTTGCCACGATTGTGGCAGGAAAGCCAGTGAGCGATGAGAAAGTCTGGGAAGGTGCAGAAGGTCTTGAGTGGACGGTTGCGACGCCGGCGCCGTACCACACCTTCGAGACACCGCCACAGATTGACCCGACGCCCGTGCACTCCTAAGTTAAAAAGCGAACCAGCAGAATGCTTCGCGTCAGCGCTAACCCGGCCATCGACACCGCTCTCAAACTAGTGGTGCTTGCGGTGGCTATGTTTGCTTTCGTGTTCGTGGTGATGGTCCCTTTATACAATGTGTTGTGCGATGCTTTGGGGATCAACGGTAAAACCTCTGGAGAGGTGTACACCGCAGTGGAGGCTGGGGTTGACGAGTCCCGGGAGATCACCATTCAGTTTATTGCCACGAACAATAATGGAATGCCCTGGGATTTTCGTCCGTCGCAAACTATGATGCGCGTGAATCCGGGGGCGTCTAACGACACCGTCTTTTTCGCCCGAAACCCGATGCCAGAAGCCATGGTGGCCCAGGCGATTCCCAGCGTATCGCCGGCGCGTGCGGCGGAGTATTTTCACAAAACAGAGTGCTTCTGTTTTAATCAGCAGCCTCTGGATGGACGCACTGCGGCCGAGATGCCTCTGCAGTTCATCATTGATCGCGATTTACCCGCGGATATATCTACGATCACGCTGTCCTATACCCTGTTTGACGTGACGGCCATGGCGCAGGACGCCGTAGCAACACGTTGACAGCTGTCGGTCAGGGGGACCGGCGGTTTAACTGGAGAAAATTTGATGACTAGCGAAATCGCTGTCGGACACGACACACATCATGATGGCCATCATGACAGTACGCAAAGTAGTAACGGGTACGAGAAGTACTACGTTCCTGAAAAGAGCGCTATGGCGGTTATGGCGACTATCGGGCTGGTGCTCAGCGTTTATGGCGCCGCCAATTTTATGAACGGCCTCACTTTTGGTGAGCCTGGTGAAGCGTCACCGTCGATTATGTACACGGGTCTGGCAGTTTTCGCGGCAACGTTGTTCTTCTGGTTTCGCATGGCAATTCGCGAGAATCTCGCTGGCCTGAACAGTGGGCAGCTGAAAAAGTCCTACGTACTCGGTATGTACTGGTTCATTTTCTCGGAGGTCATGTTCTTTGCCTGTTTTTTCGGCGCACTGTTTTACGTGCGTAATTTGGCGGGCCCCTGGTTGGGCGGGGAAGGCGACGGTGGGCGCATGAATTACCTGCTCTGGGAAGGCTTTCAGTTCAGCTGGCCCATGATGCAGACACCGCAGGAAGCTGTGGGCGGCGCCGCGAGCCAGGTGATCGCCAATAACGGTTCATTTACCAGCGCGAATCAGAGCATGTCCTTCGCCGAGGCGCATGCCTGGTATGCCTGGCTGCCCTTGTGGAACACGCTATTTCTGTTGTCCTCTTCAGCGACTGTTCACGTAGCACACGTAGGATTGCTCGATGGCGACAAAAAGAAGTTTAACCTTTGGCTTGGAATTTCTGTGGCGCTTGGCATCGCTTTTGTCTGTTTGCAGGTCGCTGAGTACTACGAAGCCTACGCGCACTTTGGCCTGACGCTTAATTCAGGTATCTACGGCTCGACGTTCTTTATGTTGACTGGCTTCCACGGTTTTCACGTTTTTATGGGCATGACCATGCTGGCGATTCAGTTGGTTCGCTCGCTGCGTGCCGGGCACTTTACTGCCGACGACCATTTTGGCTTTGAGGCATCCAGCTGGTACTGGCACTTTGTAGATGTCGTTTGGGTGTTTCTTTTCCTTTTCGTCTATATTCTGTAAAAGGAAGAGGTCTTGCGAGGGGCCCGGATGACTATTCACCGGGCCTTTTAGTTTTCAGTGGATGAACTGCCGCTACTGTTGGTCTTGTTGTCGGGCAGTGAGTAATTGCTCAGCGAGACTCGACCTGACCTCCGCGGGGGCCGGCGTCCCAGGGGTTTTGGTGCCCTAGTTGCCCGGACGCCACGCCGTAAATAATCAATCCCATCAAGCCCACGCCCAGCCCCAGTCGTACACCGAGAGACTGCATGGTACGCCGCTTTGACTTGTCCCCCTGATCGATCATCAGGAAGAACAGGCTACTTCCCAGGCTGACCACCAGCAGGAACATGAACAGGATAATCAGGAACTTCAACACAGTGCAGAGACTCGGTAAACCAGAAGACGTCAAGTATAACCAAAGCACCGCAGTTTCCCTGCGGGCAAGGGCCGCGTGTGATCTTTCGGCGATGCAGACGTGAGCAAGCTGGTTCTGGATCTTGAGTGGCGCACAACGCTTCTCACTGCGCTACTTGTCCCAACGCTTGTGCTTCTGGGTTTTTGGCAATTGGAGCGTGCCGACGAGAAAGTCGCCATCGCCGCACAGAATACCTTGCGCGAGTCCGCGAGTCCGCTGCCTCTGGCGGCCTTACTACCTATGGCCGATACAGAGCTTGCCTACAGGCAAGTGATAGTTAGTGGTTACTTTTTAGCGGATTCAGTGATTCTTCTCGACAATCAGATACGCGATGGTCGCTACGGACATGACGTTTACAGCCTGTTTCTCGATGAGCAGAGTGCCCAGCTGGTGTTGCTGAATCGCGGCTGGGTACCAGGCGATCCTTCGCGGCGCAGTGTGCCGGATGTGACGGTGCCCACGCAGCGGCAAACGCTGCAGGCCACGATTTACGTATCGCCGGGCGAGCCTTATCTGCTGGCCGAGGAGCAATTCGACACGCTGAGGTGGCCGCTTCTGGTTCAGAGCGCCACTACGGCACCGCTTCGCAGTGCGATCGAAGCACAGTTTGATAAGCCAGTATTCGCTGCTGAACTTCGCCTGTTGCCTGATCAAGCCGGCGGATATCGGCGAGACTGGCCGTTGATTAACGTTTCACCGCAAAAACACCAGGGGTATGCAGTGCAATGGTTTACCATGGCGGCTGCGCTGCTACTGTTTTTTGCACTACGCAGCAGTAATTTGATGGCGCTCCTGCGTGGTAAGAAAACAGCGGACTCCGGTTAACACCTCGTCACATTGAGCTCGCGCTCGAGAAAATTTACTGCAGCATAGGAGCAACCAGGGCTTGGAACGTGTAAGCAATACAGCGTCATCGGACCCGGAAAAAGAGCCGCTTGATGATGCGTCGGCAGATGCGGCGGCGCGCAAGGCGGCTAATGCTGGACGCATGACGCTATTGTTGATCGCCGGCATTCCTGTGATCGTCATTCTGGCGTCCACCTGGATGTGGTTTTATGTCGCCAGCGGGAAGATCGATCTGATTGGAGCGCTAGGCACCTCGAACAATGGCGAGCTGGTGCAGCCACCAAGACAAGCGCAAACAGCGGGTTGGACCGATCTTGCCGGCGTGCCATTCGCATTGTCTACACCGCCAAAATGGACGCTCGTCATTCCGCAGCTGGGCAATGTTTGTGACGCGTCCTGTGAGCAGCGTTTGTATGCCACCCGACAGATTCATATGTCCCTGGGTAAAGAACTTGCCCGCGTTCAGCGCGTGTTGGTGACGGACAAGGATATTGCTGGGCTGACTTTGGCGGTCGACACCTTAAGTGACGAGCGGCCAATGCCCGCCGATTTTGCTAACTACCTGAATACCGAGCAGCGAGGCCTCGCGACCATTCGCAGCGAGAGTACTGCCTTTGGTCGCTTGTTCCCCGAGCTTGGTGACGTGCCCGAGAGCTGGTATCTGATGGATCCCAACGGTTTTGTAATGATGCGCTACGATCCAGCAGTGGACTACAAAGACGTGATTTCCGACCTTAAATTCCTGATTAAGAACTCTAATGGCTGATTCTGCTTCCCTCGCCAACGACAGCGCTGATACTCGGGCGAGTTGGCGCGATTATCGAGAGCTGACCAAGCCCGGCGTCGTTGCGCTGATGATTCTTACCTCGGTTATTGGTATGTGCATGGCTGTACCCGGTTGGGTGCCGCTGGATGCGTTGATCCTTGGGAATCTGGGTATTGCCATGTGTGCCGGCGCCGCTGCCGCAGTCAATCATGTTGTTGACCAGCAGATCGATCAGCGCATGGCGCGCACGCGCAATCGACCGCTGGCCAAGGGCCGCGTGAGCAACACCCAGGCGATCGTGTTCGCGACGACTCTTGCGGTCGTCGGTATGGCGATTCTCCTGATCTGGGTTAACGCTATTACCGCCTGGCTTACTCTGGCGTCGCTGGTGGGTTACGCCTTCATTTATACGCTGTTTCTCAAGCGCGCTACGCCACAGAATATTGTAATTGGCGGTTTGGCGGGTGCGGCCCCACCTCTCTTGGGTTGGACAGCCGTAACCGGTGAGGTGCATGGTCACGCACTACTGCTGGTCCTGATTATTTTCGCCTGGACGCCGCCGCATTTCTGGGCCCTGGCCATTCATCGTCGCGAAGAGTATGCCCTGGTTGATATACCCATGCTGCCTGTAACGCACGGCGTGCGCTTCACGCAGCTGCATATTCTTTTGTATACGATCATTATGTTTCTCATCACTTTGCTGCCGTTCGTTACGCGCATGAGCAATTGGTTGTATCTGGCGGGCGCTGTGGCACTGGGATTGAGATTTTTTTATTGGGCTATAGAGATACTGCGCGAAAAGAATCCAAAGGCACCGATACTGATGTTCAAGTACTCAATCACTTACCTTATGGTGTTGTTTATTGTCATGTTGCTTGACCACTACCTTCTCCCATTGCCGCCCTACCCGTTATGAGCAACCCCGCGAGCACCCAGCATCCCGCAGAAAGCCAGCAACGTCGTCGCGTTTTACTGACCGTGGCCGGGGTTCTGGTATTCATCATGGTGATTGTGGCGGGATTTATTCACCGCGTGGGTCAGCCGAGGTTAATGTCGAACGGCGAGTTGCAGGCAAACGGCCTGTATCTTATGGACCCGCCGCGTGATTTTGGTGAATTTGCACTTCTTGATCACCGAGGTGGGGCGTTTACGCCGACGTCCCTGGAGAATCAATGGACACTGATCTTCTTCGGTTTTACGCAATGTCCGGATGTATGTCCTACGACGATGGCTTTTTTGGATAATCTTGTCGCCGAATTGGAGGGAACTGAGGCCGAAAACACTTCAGTTGTAATGATCTCCGTTGATCCTGCTCGAGATACGGTAGAGCAGCTGGCGAGTTATGTACCTTACTTCAACCCGGACTTTACCGGCGTTACCGGCGAGTTTCTGGACTTGTTTCGCCTCGCCACGGGACTTAACTCCCCCTTTCGGAAAGCCCCCGGTCAGGATGAGCAATACCAGGTCGATCACAGCGCTAACGTGGTACTCATCAATCCGCGCGGTCATTATCATGGCTTTTTCAAGGCGCCGCTGGATCTGGCAAAAATGAAGGTCACCTACCGCGCGGCACGTTATCTCTGGGAAAACTGATATGACTGAAAAAGCCGAAGCTTCTCTGGCTGCCCCGGTCTCAGCACAGCCGTTGGTGTTGGTCGATGGCTCTTCTTATCTCTATCGCGCGTATCACGCACTGCCGCCCTTAACGAACTCCAAAGGCGCGGCCACGGGCGCAGTCAAGGGTGTTATCAACATGCTGCGTCGTCTGCAAAAGGACTACGCCGGCAGCACAATTGCTGTGGTCTTCGATGCCAAAGGCAAGACATTTCGCGACGATATTTATCCCGACTACAAGGCGAATCGCCCACCTATGCCTGACGATCTGCGTGAGCAGGTAGAGCCGATTCACAGTATCGTCCGCGCTATGGGTTTGCCACTGCTATGCGAGCCGGGTGTGGAGGCAGACGATGTGATTGGCACGCTGGCGCGTCAGGCCAGTGAGGCAAACTGTCAGGTTGTTGTGTCCACCGGCGACAAGGATATGGCGCAGTTGGTCAACCAGCACGTCACTCTCGTCAATACGATGACTGACACGGTGATGGACCCGCAGGGCGTAGTCGACAAATTTGGCATACCCCCGGAGCTGATTATCGACCTGCTTGCCCTGATGGGTGACAAAGTCGACAACATTCCCGGTGTGCCGGGCGTTGGTGAAAAAACTGCGCTGGGTCTGCTACAGGGAATCGGCGGTGTCGATGCGATTTATGCTTCGCTGGAGCACGTGGAGACCCTCGCGTTTCGTGGCGCAAAAACCATGGCGGCCAAGCTCGAGAAAGAACGCGACAATGCTTACCTGTCCTATAAATTAGCCACCATTGCGACCGATCTTCAGCTCTCGCTCGAATTTGCGGATCTCGCTAACGCGGAGCCCGATCCGGCGGCGTTACTGGCACTGTTTCTCGATCTTGAGTTTAAGAGCTGGGTCGACGATTTGGAGCGAGGCCCGGCGCAGGGTGTAAGCGCAGGTTCTGCAGCGGGGGCCGGTTCCCCAGGTTCGGAACACGTAGTAGAGGATACGGTAGCGCGGGCTTATGACACCGTTCTCGATCAAGCCGTGTTCGACCAGTGGCTGGAGCGTCTAGGAACCGCCGAACTGTGGGCGTTTGATACCGAGACCACCAGCCTCGATTACATGCAGGCAGACATCGTCGGCGTTTCTTTTGCCGTGCAAACCGGTGAGGCAGCTTATGTACCTCTGGCGCATAGCTATCCCGGTGCCCCGCCACAATTGGATCGCGACATGGTTCTGAACGCACTGAAACCATTACTTGAGGACCCCGCGCGTGCCAAAGTGGGGCAGAACCTGAAGTATGACGCTAGTGTGCTGGCGCGCGCCGGCATCACCCTTCGCGGCATTGCCTTTGACACCATGCTGCAGTCCTATGTGCTGGACTCTACGGGGTCGAGGCATGACATGGACAGTCTCGCATTGAAGTATCTGGGGCGCAGCACTACGCACTTCGAAGATGTAGCTGGCAAGGGCGCCAAGCAAATCACCTTTGATCAGGTGGGTATCGAAGAAGCGGCACCTTACGCGGCGGAGGATGCCGAAGTGACTTTGGCGCTGCATGAAACTTTATGGCCAAAGCTTGAGGCTGAGCCGTCTCTGCGGCGTGTATTCGATGAGATTGAGCTGCCGCTGGTGTCTGTGCTCTCACGCATGGAGCGCTGTGGGGCCTTGCTGGACGAAGATCTGCTCTGGGAGCAGAGCCGCGAACTCGGCCAGAGACTGCAGGGGCTTGAGGAAGAGGCGCACAATCTCGCGGGGCAGGTATTCAATCTAGGATCGCCTAAACAACTCGGCGAGATCCTGTTTAAAAAACTCGAGTTGCCGGTACTGAAAAAAACTCCCAAGGGCGCCGCCTCCACCGCCGAAGAAGTTCTTCAGGAGCTGGCGCTTGATTACCCATTGCCACGCTTGCTGCTAGAGCACAGAAGTCTTGCCAAGCTCAAATCGACCTACACGGACAAGCTGCCGGGTATGATCAATCCGGTCACCGGGCGAATCCATACCTCGTATCATCAGGCCGTGACCGCAACTGGTCGGTTGTCGTCTTCAGATCCGAATTTACAGAATATTCCGATTCGAACAGAGGAAGGGAGGCGGATCCGCCAGGCTTTTGTCGCGGCGCCGGGGTATCAGATTGTCGCGGCAGACTATTCACAGATCGAGCTGCGTATCATGGCGCATTTGTCCGAGGACGCGGGGCTTCTTGAGGCTTTCAGGCAAAATCTCGACGTGCACAGCGCGACCGCGGCCGAGGTATTCGGTGTGGGTCTTGATTCTGTGTCAGGAGATCAGCGACGCAAGGCAAAGGCGATTAATTTTGGCCTTATTTATGGCATGTCCGCGTTCGGCCTCGGGCGCCAGCTACATCTTGATAGAGCGGAAGCGCAGCGCTATATCGATGTCTATTTTGAGCGCTACCCTGGCGTGCGCGAATATATGGACAGGACACGAGCGCTCGCTCACGAGCAAGGTTATGTAGAAACACTGTTCGGCCGCAGGCTTTATCTCCCGGAAATAAACGTACGCAACAAGAATCGTCAGCAAGCAGCCGAGCGTACGGCTATTAACGCGCCCATGCAGGGCAGCGCTGCGGACATCATCAAGAAGGCCATGCTGTCTGTGGATAACTGGCTGTCTGATGCGGCGGTGGATGCGCGCATGATTATGCAGGTGCATGACGAACTCGTGCTCGAGGTTGCGGTGCCTCAGCTGGATGAGGTCTGCGCACAGCTCTGTGAGCGTATGTCGGGCGCGGCCGACCTCGCTGTCCCTCTGCTGGTAGAGGCGGGGCGCGGTGCAAACTGGGATGAGGCTCACTAACGCTGGGAGAGATACTGATTTTTATTTTTTTTTGTTCGTTCTGGAACTTTTCGCGCCGAGCCCCCTCAAACCTTACATGAAGACGGTGGGAGCATCTTCTTCACCGGGTGATGGTTTGCATGGTTCCATCACCTAAACCCCTGAGAGACCCTGACTGCCCGGCTTGCCTTTCCCCTCGTTATGCATACCGGGCTTTTTTTCGCCCGCGGTTTTTCACTTGAGCTATTGCAAATTCCGTTATCCCATTGCTGCGCAGCAGTGTTCCAGCATCAGTTTTCGATGTCATCTTCCAGCACGGACGCATCGGTGAGCCAGCGATCGAGCACCGCTATCAGCTCGCCATGTCCCTGATGTTTTAGCGACGAAAACAACTGGCAACTCATCAGCTCGCCGAGGTGGGCCAATTTGTTTTTTACCTGCATGAGCGACTGCTTGCCGGCACCCTTGGAGAGCTTGTCGGCTTTGGTGAGCAATACATGAACGGGCATGCTGGCCTGAGTTGCCCAACCGATCATCTGCTGATCGTAAGCCTGCAGGGGATGACGGGAGTCCATCAGCAGAATCAAACCACGCAGGCTCTGACGTTCGCGCAGATAGGCCTCCAGCTGGCGGTTCCAGGCATCCTTGATTTTTTGCGGCACCTTGGCATAGCCGTAGCCCGGCAGGTCGACTAGACGTTGCATGTCTGTAAGGCTAAAGAAGTTAATCAGCTGTGTTCGGCCTGGAGTACGTGAGGTACGCGCCAACTTCTTGTTACCGGTCAGACTGTTTATTGCGCTGCTCTTGCCCGCATTCGAGCGACCCGCAAAGGCAACTTCCCAGCCTTCGTCGGCGGGGCATTGGTTAAAGCGCGCGGCGCTGGTTAAAAAGGCGGCGCTGCGGTAGCTGGGCTTGGACGGCTGGGGGTCCAAATACTGGCTATTTTCTTCATTTGTAGGAGCACTCATCTTGAGTATAATACCGCGCCCCAGTACTCGGGGTCATTGCAAACGGCATCTCGCTGCCTTTTGTCTTGGAATAAGTCGCAGGCCTTTGCCCGACGCACAGACGAACACAACTCGTGGCTGCTGGGAATGGAAGCTTGGCGGGGGTGCAAGACTGAGATTAAAGAGTTTCTACTATCAGACGCTAATCGTGAAGATAGTGAAGATAGTGAAGCTAACATAGTATAAAGCGAGTGTGAGTTGTCGATCAGATCACTGGAGGTTTTTAACGTGAAGAACGTTTTTTTAGCCGCTGCCGTAACAGCGTTTGCCCTGTCTGCTCAAGCTGAGCCGAACATGGACAAGTACAACAAGAGCTGTGTTGTGTGCCATGGTGCGGGTGTCGCAGGCGCTCCGAAAATTGGTGATGCGCAGGCCTGGGAGCCACGTGTGGCAAAAGGTGCTGATGCATTGTTGGCCTCCGTCAAAGGCGGACTGAATGCAATGCCGCCCATGGGCATGTGCTTTGACTGCAGCGACGACGAGTACCGTGAACTCATCAAGTTCATGTCGGCGCCGGCGGAATAATTATGAAAAAGATGCTTGTTATCGGCGCGCTCCTGCTTGGCGCGGCCAGCGTGAACAGTGCTGATATGGTGAAGGGTGACCCGGAAGCGGGCGCACAAAAAATTGCTGTTTGCGGTGCCTGCCACGGTGGAGACGGCAACAGCATGGTGCCCATGTTCCCTAAACTCGCCGGACTTGGCGAGAAATACCTTCTCAAGCAGTTGCAGCATATTCGCTCGGGTTTGCGTCCGGTTGCGCAGATGGCAGGTCAGGTTGATAATCTGACGGACCAGGATCTTGCGGATATTGCCGCGTTCTATGACCAGAAGCCTCGTAGTGTCGAAAAAGCCGATCCGGCGCAGCTGGCACTCGGCGAAAAGGTCTATCGCTCGGGTGTAGCTGAGCGCAACGTCGCAGCCTGTATCGCTTGCCACGGGCCCCGCGGTGCCGGAAACGGACCAGCAGGCTTCCCGGCGCTGGGCGGCCAGCACGCCGATTATGTGGTGGCTCAGCTCAAGGCCTATCGAAAGGGCTACGAGGATCCGACCGGAAGAGTGACTGGTGGAGATACTATGGTCATGCGCAGCAATGCCTTCGGGATGTCAGACATGGAGATCGCGGCAGTTGCGGCCTATGTCTCGGGGCTTCAGTAAGCCCGGGGTGGTGAACTTTCAGCTAGGATGTCAGTCTTAGCTGATGTAGTTGTAGCATTACTGTATCCGAAGTGACTATAGAAACAGCAGTGAGTTGTCTCTAAAGAACCACATATTAGAAATCCTGTAAAAACTGGAGATCAACATGCTCAAGCGTTTTTACCTTGCGCTACCTGTCGGGCTCTTAACCCTGATTGCCCTGCAATTCAGCGTGCCGTCTTTTTCCCAGGAATATGTCGA
Source organism: Congregibacter sp. (assembly GCA_045105635.1). Taxonomy (GTDB): domain Bacteria; phylum Pseudomonadota; class Gammaproteobacteria; order Pseudomonadales; family Halieaceae; genus Congregibacter. The sequence continues at coordinate 240,823 of JBGCDU010000009.1, read as the reverse complement.
AGGGGAGCATTACGACGTTATTTCGCCGGCTATTCGGGTATCCTCAGACAAAATCGAAGTCACTGAATTTTTCTGGTACGGCTGTGGGCATTGCTACAATTTTGAACCACAGGTCGTGCAGTGGGCGAAGTCATTGCCCGACGATGTTGTAGTGAAAGGCTCTCCCGCTATGTGGAATGGCGTGATGAAAGTCCACGCGCAGGCGTTCTATGTTGCAGACGTACTCGGTGTCCTCGACCGTATGCACATGCCCCTGTTTCAGGCCATTAATGTCGATCGCCGGCGTCTCGCTACAGAAGATGAGCTTGAAGACCTTTTCGCGGCGAACGGCGTCGCTAGAGCAGACTTCAGCAAAGCCTTCAAATCATTCGGCGTTGGTAGCCAGGTACGTCAAGCCGATGCGCGGGCGCGCGCGGCAAAGATCAGCGGAACGCCAGAGTTGATGGTAGCGGGAAAATACCGCATCACAACGCGCAAGGCTGGGAGCCAGCCAAACATGATCAAGGTGGCCAACTACCTGATTGAGAAAGAACGAGCTGCAATGGCTTCGGAGTCCTGAAGCCACTCTTTCACCTCTGGTAGATTTACATTCCGTTCGGATATTTCTCCAAAGAAGTCTTACCGCTAGCGCGAATCTGTCGGAAGGCCAGGCTGTATTCGCGTAGCATTTCCAGGCAATACATCAGCCGCTCGTGTAAATAAGTTTGCTTGGAAGGGTCGTTGTTCTTTTCATCCTCATTAAACACGCTTCCCGCATCGCGCACGATTAGGTGTTCAGGCAAGTAGGCTATGCGGCTGTTCTTGTAGCTGCTCATACGCAGCTCTGCGATGGGGTAAGCACCTCCACCCGCGCCGCCGGACACGGTCACGATTAACGCGGGCTTGTGCGCCAGCTCCCCGGTCCCCGGGAACAGCAAGAACAGATTTTTTAGACCTGCCGGCACCATCCCGTGCCACTCGGGGCAGACAACAATGAACGCGTCGCAACTAATCAGCTCATCCCGCAGCGAACCTATTGCGTCTTCCCAGACGGGGTCGCCTGACCACAAGCCTTCATCCCACAAAGGCAGCGGATTGTCCGCCAGTGTGAACACAAAAACATCGTCAAAGAGCCCGGCTTTTGCCAACTGTGTAGCGGCATAGCGCGAGACTTTCTCGCTTTGTGACGCGTTCCTGTGACTGCCGCTGATAATCCCGATTTTCATACGTCTACTCGCTTTTCGAGGTCAATGATTGATACGCGCGTTTGTCTAAGCTGCTGCTGAGATCGCGCTGCCAACACCAGGCCCAAAGCTAGAAGTACTGCCAGCAGCATGGTTACGATCATGGGTAGGGGCGAATTCGTGAGCACGGCACCTACACCGGCTGTCAGGAGCGCCGACAAACTCATTTGCAGAAATCCAAACAACGCCGATGTGGTTGCCGCTATTTGCGGGTGGTGTTGCATAGCTAGTACCTGGGCATGCGGCATGAACAAGCCCATGGCTGCAGCGTAAAAAGTCACCGGCAGGATGATGGCTATTACAGACGTCGGAGCAAGCATGTGCAGGATCAACATACACAGCATCGCAATTACTGCCAATATGCTGGCTCCCAGCATCACTGTGGCCGATGCATAGTTAACCGCCAGTTTCGCACTCAGACCACTACCGCTGATGTAACCGAGTACGGACGTCAGAAAAATAAGCCCAAAGTATTCCACAGGCACGCCGAGCATACTAATAAATACAAAGCCGGAGCAGGCCAGATAGGCCATCAGACCCGAATATACGAGAGCACTCGCGCCAGCCACGGGCAGAAAGACCGGATCACGCAGCAGCAATAAGTAGTTTTCGGCGATTTTACGTGGCCGCAGGCTTTGCGGCGCTGGCAGGGTTTCGGGTAGGTGCACGGCGACAAGCCATAGGACCAGTAGCCCGTAAACGGCCAGAAACATAAAAACGCTCGGCCACTCTACGTAGCGCAGCATGAGTCCACCCAGTCCCGGCGCCACCGCCGGAGCGAGTGCCATCAGCATCGCGATTAAGGACAGCGCGCGCGCCGCGCGACGAGGGCCAAAAACATCGCGGGTAATTGTGCGCGCCAGCGTGGGGCCCACGCAGGCACCGATTCCCTGTATGAATCGCCACGCAGTGAGTTCTTCGACGCTCGATGCTAACGCGCAGCCGGCCGATGCCAGAACGAAAAGTGCGGTACCGAGCATTAGCAGAGGCTTGCGCCCGAAGCGATCCGCCAGCGGTCCACAGGCCAGATGAAACACCGCGAAACCCCATAAATACGCACTCAACGTAAAATGCATGCTCATGATGTCGGTGTCGAAAGCGTGCTGCATTGCCGGCATCGCTGGTAAATACATATCGACACTCAACGGCCCTAGAGCCACTACGGCGGCTAAAAAAGCCAACATCCATCGGGAGTTGGGGTCCAGTAGTTTCCTGTTTACTAGCGGAGCTTTGGGCTCTGACATGGTCACGGCACGATATAAGCGTGTTTCACCGTACGCGCCAGGGCGACCAGCGGTTCTCTGTAAACGTTGTTCATGTCGGCCAGCCAGAGGTACATTGCCCTTATGGAGGGCGGTGTCATGCGCGTGTTAGTGCTGATTGTTGGGGTGTTGTTGGTGCTCGGAGGATATTTCTGGGAGCCATCGACATCATCTGAGCGACTTTTAAGCCTTGTCGCCGATGCGGCTACACAGCGCGAGACCAATTCTGGGCTTGTTGTCGGAGGCACGAGCCCCAACGGTGCGCAGGTTTGGCTGGGTATTCCCTATGCAGCTGCCGCCACGGGCCAGGGTCGCTGGCGCGCGCCGGCACCCCCGCCGCGCTGGGATATGCCTCTGGATGCGACGACTTTCGGCGACATCTGTCTACAGTTCGTGAGTCCACTTTCCTCAAGCGATAAGGATCTGGGCAGCTTGATTGGCAGCGAGGACTGTCTTTCGCTCAACGTGTTTGCCCCCGCTCGGGTGGACAGTAAGGCCGCGCTTCCGGTGATGGTGTTTATTCACGGTGGTGGCAACACATTCGGCTCGGCGATTCCCTACAACGCATCGGCCTTCGCGCAAGAACAGGGTGTGGTTATCGTCAGTTTTAACTATCGACTCGGTCCTTTGGGCTGGTTCAGTCATTCTGCCCTCCGCGCAGGCGCCCAGAATGCTCAGGATGCCTCGGGTAACTTTGCGCTCCTGGACATGGTGGCGGCGCTTGCATGGGTGCAGAGCAACATCGCTGCGTTCGGTGGAGACCCGACGCGTGTCACCTTGTTCGGTGAATCGGCGGGCGGGCGAAATATCTATGCCCTGCTTGCCTCAAAACTCGCCGCGGGTCTCTTTCATGGCGCGATCATTCAAAGTGGTTTTCCTGGAAGCTTTACTCGCCAACGCGCGGAGAATCCCAGAGATGATCCGCAGCCGGGGCACCAGAACAGCTCGCATGAACTGCTGGTCCGGTGGCTGCAACGCGGTGAGTCCAGGACCCCGGAAGAAGCCAGGAAGGTGCTGGCCAGCCTGTCTGCCGCGGATACCATGCGCTTTTTACGCGATCTTAGCCCAGAGCAATTGATGGCTCCGCTGTATAGCGACACGGGCATGTACCGGGCACCGGCTCTTTTTCGCGATGGAACAGTGATTCCGGCGGAACCTCTGACCGACGTTTTTGCCACTCCTTCGCGCTGGAATCGCGTGCCATTGATGATTGGTAGCAACCGCGATGAGATGAAGCTGTTTATGGCCTTGTCGCCGCGGCACACGGAAAAGCGCTTTGGTTTGATACCCGCCCCCCGGGACTCGCAGCGCTACGAGGTGCTCAGTCGATATCACAGCGATGCGTGGAAGGCCATTGGCGTAGATCTGCCGCTCGGGATAATCAGCGCGGCTAGTCCTGATCTGAATTTGTATGCCTATCGATTTGACTGGGATGATATGCGCCGCAATTGGCTGGTAGATTTGCCAGAGCTACTGGGTGCGGCGCATGCGCTGGAACTTGATTTTCTGTTTGGGCCATTGATTTCCCAGCGGGTACCGGGCGTCTTTTACGCGGGTAATGCGGATAATAGAGCGGCTCTTGGCAGACGCATGCGCGACTACTGGGCGGGGTTTGCGTATACCGGGGACCCAGGTAGCGGGCGCAGCGCGGCCCAGGCGCGTTGGCCAAGGTGGAGTGCCGGTGAGCCGCTGCTGATGCTGCTGGACGAGCCTGCCGGCGGAGGAGTGCGAGCCGAGCGCCTGTCGGTAACGGTAGACCAGGTGAAGCTAAGGCTTAGCGAGGATGAGGTGCTTCCACCCAGTTTGCGCTGTGCGCTGTACGTCGACCTGTACCTGGATAACAACGGTCTCAGCGAGCTCTTTAACTCCCGCGAATACCAGGCGTTGGGATGCGGACAGTTTCCTTCCTGGTCACTCGCTGGCTTGTCGCGCTAATCTCCTCATCCCTCTGGCGCCGTGTGCTCCAGTGGCAGAGAGGTGCGCTGAATGACCGGACGCAACACAAAGCTGGAGTGCACGCCTGTGACCCCGGGTATGCGGGTGAGGCGGCCAAGCAGGAAACGCTCATAGTAGGCCATGTCCGGAAGCACCGCCTTGATTAGGTAGTCAGAGTCCTGTCCGGTGACAACGCTGCATTCGATAACCTCCGGGTAGTCCTGTAAGGCCTCTTCAAATGCCTCAAAGCGGTCCGGTGTATGCCGGTCCATGCTTATGCTGATAAATGCGGTGAGTGTAAGACCGAGCTGCTGCTGGTCGAGTAGCGCGACCTGGCCGCGGATCAGCCCACTGTCCTCAAGACGCCGAACGCGACGCGCGCAGGGCGTAGGGGAGAGGCCAACAGACTCCGCGAGTTCGAGATTGCTGCCACGTGCATCGCGCTGTAAATGCTCAAGGATGCGTCGGTCAAGGCGATCAAGCTTCGGTATGGTAGCCATTCTACGAACCACTAAAGCAAACATAAGTAGTAATTATAACTATAAAATAACAAAATATTAGCTAAAAACCCCATTAAAAACGCCTTGAGGCCAACAACTTGCAGTTTTTCCCTCCATGTTCCGCCGTATACTAGCCGCACTGGCGCATATGCTGCCCCAGCGCAGATCATCTACCCTGATTTGTGTTGCTAAAGCCCACAAGGTACTTTTATCGGGCAGCAGCGCCAGCCTTTCACATAGCATTTTTATTGCATTTACAGGCAGGACAGGACCCATGAGTCGATTTGACCACCGCCGCTATGCCAGCTTTGCCCCCGTGCCGATGACGGCTCGGCGCTGGGCAGATAAGCAGATTCGACGCGCTCCACGCTGGTGTAGCGTAGATTTACGGGATGGTAACCAGGCGCTTATCGAGCCGATGACCCTCGGGCAAAAAACCCGTATGTGGGAGCTGCTCGTCAAACTGGGCTTCAAGGAAATAGAGGTGGGCTTCCCCTCGGCCTCGGCGCAGGATTTTGCTTTTGTCCGCGACTTGATTGAGAACGACCGTATTCCTGAGGACGTGACTATTCAGGTCCTTACGCAGGCACGTGAGGATTTGATTGCGCGGACCTACGACGCGCTTGCGGGTGCTCCTCGGGCTATCGTCCACGTTTACAACTCTACCTCTATCGTTCAGCGCGAGCAGGTGTTCCAACTTGATCGCGAGGGCATCAAGGCAATTGCGGTTAACGGTGCGCAACTCGTTAAAGACTATGCGCTGCGTTACCCGGACACCGCGTGGACCTTCCAGTATTCCCCGGAGAGTTTTACCGGTACAGAACTCGATTTTGCTATCGAGGTGTGCGATGCGGTGATCGATGTCTGGCAACCTACTCCGGACCACAAGGCGATTCTTAATCTCCCTGCCACTGTAGAGATGAGCACGCCGAATATTTATGCCGATCAGATCGAATGGTTCTGTGACCGCATTGCGCGTCGCGATAGCCTCATAATTTCACTGCACACGCATAACGATCGAGGTTGTGGCGTCGCAGCGTCTGAGCTGGGTGTTATGGCAGGAGCTGACCGCGTTGAGGGCACGCTCCTGGGCAATGGCGAGCGCACCGGCAACATGGATATCGTCACCATGGCCATGAACCTCTATAGCCAGGGCGTGGACCCACGGCTCAAACTCGCCGGCATGGATGAGATTATCCAGACCGTCAAGGCCTGCACGCAGTTGCCCGTTCACCCGCGTCACCCGTATGCAGGCGAGCTGGTGTTTACCGCTTTTTCTGGCAGTCACCAGGATGCGATCAAAAAGTGTCTTACGCGCCGCGGCGACGATGAGAATGCCACCTGGGAGGTGGCGTATCTGCCTATCGATCCGGCAGATATCGGGCGCTCTTACCAGGAAGTTATTCGTATCAACAGCCAGTCGGGCAAAGGCGGTGTTGCCTATGTCATGCAGGCGGATCATGGCTTCGATCTGCCGCGCTGGCTACAAATCGACTTTAGCACCACCGTGCAAGCCTATGCGGAAGATACCGAGGCCGAGGTCGGGTCTGCTGCCATTTATGAACTATTCCAGCAGACGTACCTTCCCGAAGACCCGCGTTGGAGTCTGAGCGACTACCAGATCAAGCGTGCCGACGGAGTAGACAGTCTGCAGCTGACGGTGCGCGAAGAGTCGCATACCCATCAACTGGCTGGCACCGGTAACGGGGTTGTGGCCGCTTTTGTAAACGCGATGGAAAACTTCGTGGGTAAGTCGATCGTGTTAGTGGAATACAGCGAGCATGCGCTGTCGCAAAGCGCCGATGCCGAGGCAGTTTGTTACATTCAGCTGAATGTCGATGGCGAGCGCTGCTGTGGCGTGGGACGCAGCCACGATATCGTTCAGGCCTCTATGTTTGCCATTCTGGGTGCTATCGGTCGAGCGAGTAGCCTCGCACAGGAACGAGCAAACGCAGCGGCCTGACGCGAGTAAGCCTGTCCCGATCTAGTACGGATGACGCTCGAAATAGTCCCGGGCAGCCGCCATCACTTTGGGCGCAAGCATTAAAGTACTGACCATCGTCGGGATTGCCATAAGCCCGTAGCACCCGGAGATAATGTTGAATACCACGTCGATGCTGACGCTGGAACCGACTACGACGGCGGCCACAAAAACCCAGCGAAAATGATGCTGCCACTGGGCGCCAATCAGGAAACCCACGCATTTGGCGCCGTAATACCAGCCGGTAAACATGGTGGTGGTACTCAGAATCAATGCCACGATGCCCAGCGGTATCAGCCCGAAGAATCCCATCTCTCCGACGAAGGCGTTCGCCGTCAAGGTAATGCCCGACAGGGCTCCGGGTGTTTGCCACTGCCCGCTCAGCAATATCACCAATGCGGTACAGGTACACACGACCAGTGTATCGACTACCGGCCCGAGCATGGCGACCAGGCCTTCCCGGATCGGCTCCTTAGTGCGCGCAGCGCCGTGGGCCATCACCTCTGTGCCCACCCCTGCTTCATTGGAAAAAGCGCCGCGACTAATCCCAATTAGCATGACGCCGATGAATCCACCACTGGCAGCCTGTGCGGTGAAGGCCTCACTTACGATACTGGCGAACACGGCGGGGACCTCGGATATATTGTTGACGATCACAAACAGGGTCATCAGCAAATAAACAGTAACCATGCCTGGCAGTACGGCTACCGCGACGGCGGCAATGCGCGGCAGGCCGCCAAAAATCACGCTGGCAACCACGGCGGCGACCGCGCAGCCAATGGCAGGCCCACCCCAGTCCGGCATGTTGCCGGCGAAGATCGTGTCACCCACCAGCGCCGTGAGCTGGTTGGCCTGAAAAAGAGGTAGCGTACCGATCAGCCCGGCTATGGAGAAAAACACCGCCAGAGGGTAGAAGCGCTTTGGTAGCGCTTCGCGGATGATATACATCGGTCCGCCCTGCAGCTGACCGAGGCCGTCTGTACCTCGATACATAACCCCCAGCGAGCAGGTGAAAAACTTGGTCGCAATGCCGACAAGTGCTGACACCCACATCCAGAATACGGCGCCCGGCCCACCCGCTACGATCGCCAGTGCGACGCCAGCGATGTTTCCAAGGCCCATGGTGCCGGCCAGAGCCGCTGCCAGTGCTTGACCATGCGACAGTTCGCCTGGCCCGTCGTTGTTGTCGTAGCGGCCGAGCATAATCCCCACCGCATGACCAAAATGACGATAGGGAAGAGCGCGAGAATAAAACAGGAAGAAAATGCCACCCCCGAGCAACAGAGCGACCAAGGGCGTGCCCCAGACGAGGTCCACAAATTGCTGAGACAGTGTTTCTAGGTCCATTGTTGCCGCGCTGTTGCCTGAAAGCGCGAAACCTTAGCATAGCCGCGACTTTTTTCGGACGCTTGCGATCAACACCCGCAGTCGCGCTATCATCACGGAAAGCATTAATAGCTGGAGAACCTATGCCTTCCCTGCCATCACCTGTGCCCTTTCATCTCGCACTGCCCGTGGATGATCTTGAGGCGGCCGCGGTTTTTTACGGCGAGGTATTGGGCTGTTCACGCAGCCGCTCCTCCCCGAAATGGATTGACTACGACTTCTTTGGTCACCAGCTAACGGTGCACAAGGTCAAAGCGGATGATCTGCCAGCCGTCGCGCGGAATGCGGTCGATGGCGACGCAGTGCCCGCGAGTCATTTCGGCCCGATCCTTTCCTGGGACGATTGGGCGCAACTGCAGGCACGCCTGCGGTCATCTGGCATCGAGTACACCCTTGCGCCAAAAACGCGCTTCGAAGGTCGCCGCGGCGAACAGAAGACCTGTTTTTTACGCGATCCCGCGGGCAATTACCTGGAGTTCAAGTGTTTCCGCAATCCCGACATGCTGTTCGCAAACGATGATCTCGACTACGCGTAAATCGCCGCGCTGGCGTTTCTACTTACTCCTGTCGCTGCTCTTTCTTTCTGCCTGTAGTAGCACAACCTTTGTCTACAATCGGCTGGATTTCATTGTGCCCTGGTATGTCGGTCGTTACGTCGACTTTGACCGAAATCAGAACGAGGCGTTTAAAGTCCTGCTCAACGATACCCTCGAATGGCATCGCAGCGAGGAATTACCCCGCTACGCAAAGGTTCTCGCCGCCGTGCAGCAGGAACTGGATAAAACCACCATCTCGCTCGACACTGTGGATTTCTACTCCGGACTCATCGAAGAGGATTGGTATCGCCTGCGTGATCGCGTGCTTGAAGACATGCTGCAAATGGGTGAGAACCTTAGCGACGAGCAGCTGGCCGACTTCATTGCGGAGCTGGAAAAGAAACAGCGCAAGTACGAACGCAAATATCTGGACCGCGATGAAAAGGAGTTTCGGAAGGATGCCGTGGACGAGCTTAATGATGTGTTCAAGGATTTCCTCGGTCGGCTCAGTGACGAGCAGCGCGCACGGGTACAGTTGACGGCGGACCGCTTGAAACGTTCGGATTCGATCTGGCTTGAGGAGCGCGCGCAATGGATAGAGCAGACCGCTCGGGACCTTGAGCGTGAGCCTGGTTGGCAGCAACGTATACGCGAGCGGGTTATCAACTGGGAGGAGCGATTGGATCCAGAGATATTAGCGCTCTACGAGCACAATACGGCGGTAGTGGAGGCGCTTGTTGTGGATCTGTTCAATACGCGCAGTGAACGCCAGGAAAAAAGATTACGACGCAAGGTGGCGGGGTTTATCGACGATCTCGAAGTGCTTACTGAGCAGCGCACGAACTGAGGTCCTAACCGCCGCGAATAAACGTCTTAGACGCCGGTCGTCCGGCAGCGCGTTGATCAGCGGCGGGCCGCCTAGCAGTTGGCAGACAGGCGTTTTTGAAACACTTTGGAATTGCGTTGCAGGTTATACAGCGCCTGTCGCCCCGGCGGTAGCTGCTCAAGATTGCCCTCGGCAAAGCCCTGCTCAATGAACCAGTGCGCTGTCTGCGTGCTGAGTACGAATACCTCGTCAAGCCCCTGAGCGAGCGCCTCGCTCTCCAGCTCCTGCAACAAGCGCTGCGCCCTTTGTTCTCCGCGATAATCCGGATGCGTGACAATGCAGGCTAGTTCAGCACTAGCTTGTGCCGGGAAGGGATAGAGCGCCGCGCAGGCGATAACCCGACCATCTCTTTCGAGCACGCGAAATCGTCCGATCTCGGCTTCCAGCAGCTCCCGGGAGCGTTTCAGCAATACGCCAGATGACTCGAGTGGCTGGATAAGGTCAATGACGCCGCCAACATCGCCGATGGTGGCCCATCGGGAGAGCTCAAACTGCTCCCCGGACACCATCGTGCCGCTGCCATCCGTGGTGAACAGCTCTGTCAGCAGCGCATCTCGATTCTGGTAGCTTACGATATGAGCGCGTGGGACACCGGCCTGGCAGGCTGTAGTGGCCGCCTTAAGCAGATGACGCTCCTGCGCGGTTGAGGTGCTGATGTCTGCACTATCACTGGCTACACACTGACGTATCACCTGCCCATCTGCGCCGTGAATGCCCTCTTCGTTGGACAGGAGAATAAGCTTGTCAGCGCGCAGTTCCCGGGCGGCGCTGACCGCCACATCGCTTAGAGTCAGATTGAAAGTCTCACCCGTGGGTGAGTAACCCATCGTTGAGAGCAGTACTAGAGCACCGCTATCTAGCAGCGTGCGAACGCCTTTCTTGTCGATACGTCTCACGCAACCGGTAAGCTGATAGTCCACACCCTCAACGACGCCGAGCGGCCTGGCGATCACGAAGTTGCCAGAGCCGACCCGCAGTTTGGCGCCGGCCATGGGTGAATTGGGCAGACTGGTGGAGAGCTGTGCTTCGATTTCGATACGCTGCGCGCCAACCACTTGTTGTACTAGCGGCATGCTCTGCGCGTCAGTGATGCGCCGGCCCTCCACTAATGTGCTGTGCATCTCTGCCTGCGCAAAGCGTTCCTCTATTTGCGGACGACTGCCATGCACCAATATAAGGCGAATGCCCAAACTGCTGAGCAGCGCAATGTCCTGCAGCACGCCCGGGAGCGCACCGCTTGCGGCCACATCACCCGGGAGCGTGACAACAAACGTCGCGCCGCGGTGCAGATTGATGTACGGCGCGGTATTTCTAAACCATGCGATAGGCGCTTTATCACGATCGATCACGTCCGAACCCCTCCCAGCTAGCCGAAAATGCCGCGAAGCGTATAAAAGAAAATGATCGCAAGCACGGCGCCGGCCGGAAGTGTGATTAGCCAGCTTAGAAAAATCGATCCGACAACCCGGAGATCAACGGCGGCGAGACCGCGTGCCAGGCCGACGCCGAGTACCGCGCCAACCAGCGTATGCGTTGTCGAAATCGGCAGCCCTGTGCCCGAGGCGATCACCACAGTTGAGGCTGCGGCAAGCGTTGCCGCAAAACCTCTGGATGGCGTGAGCTCGGTAATTTTGCTGCCGACGGTGGCGATTACTTTCCAGCCATAAGTCGAGAGGCCGACTACAATACCCAGAGCACCTGTGAGGAGAATCCAGGTCGGCATCGACGCTGTCGAGGAAACCAACCCACCGGATTGCACCGTGCTGGCGACGGCGGCGAGAGGGCCCACGGCGTTTGCGACGTCGTTGGAGCCATGCGCGAATGCCATGGAGCAGGCGGTGACCATCATTAGTACGCCAAACACCCGCTCGACACTAGCGTAGCGGTTCTTTTCATTGGCCTCGTACTGGATGCGACGCACGACGAAAGCACCGGCGACGGCGACTATTAGCCCTAATAAAAACGATAGCGGTAGTGCGTTGGCAAATTTGGAGCCGAGGCCGAAGTCCAGACTCAGGCCCAGGTGTTTAAGGCCCTTGACCAAGGTCACCATGGAGATCATGAAGCCAACGATCCAAAGGTAAAAAGGTATTACTCTTCTTGCGCTTTCAAATGGATTGTCGCGATCAAGAATCAGGTACTTCACACTCATAAACAAGGCGAAGGAGATTGTGCCAGCAAGCACCGGCGAGACTACCCAGCTCACGGCGATGGTGCCCACCTGGCTCCAGTTCACCGAATCAACGGAGATACCCACCGCGGCGAATCCGACAATCGCGCCGACGATGGAGTGTGTGGTTGAGACCGGCCAGCCACGCACGCTGGCAATCATCAGCCAGGTTCCTGCTGCGAACAGCGCGGACATCATGCCGTAGACAAGTAACTCAGGGGTATCCGCCAGCAGCTCGGGATCAATAATGCCTTTCCGGATAGTGGCGGTGACTTCCCCGCCCGCGAGGTAGGCACCCAGAAATTCGAAGACGATGGCAATAAGAATCGCCTGGCGAACGGTGAGCGCTCCTGACCCGACGGAGGTGCCCATTGCATTGGCCACGTCATTGGCACCAATACCCCAGGCCATAAAGAAACCCGCAAAACATGCGAGACCCAGAAACTGGGGTCCGTAGGCAACGATGATGTCCACGATTTATCCTAGGAAGCGCAAAGTAGTTCGAGTTGTTCGCCGACTTCGCCGCAGGTCTTTGCGATGCGTCCAAGCGAAGCGACAATCTGGAAACAGAACACTGCATCCAGTTCTGCAAGTGAACTCTCGGCCTTACACAGCTTTTGGAACAGCTTTTGAGACTCGGTGTCACTCCGCAGCATGGTTTTATCCAGTGCCTTGAGTCGTTTTTCCATGTGTACACGCTCGTGCTTGCCAAAGCCTTGCGCAAGCATTTCATCCAGTTCACGAATCGCCGCCAGGCTTTGTCCTGATGCGTCTGCCAACAGGCTGCAAACGCGGTCCAGGGGTTTTTGGAGCCCGGGTGTAAACGACATCTCACGATGCACCACAATACGCGCGATCTGCTGTGCCTCGTCAGCCATGCGATTCTGAATATCCAGGAGCGTAATCAGATCCGGGCGTGGCATGGCCAGCAGCAGCCCTCTGGGTAGATGCCGCCGGATTTCGCGACGCACAGTCCTCGAAGCGCTCACCGTATTTTCGATCGCGCTAAGCAATTCTTTCGCTCTCGCCCATTCTCCGTCATTGCTTGCAGAGAAAAGCTGGCAGAGATTCTGCACGGCTTCTCCCGCGAGTTGCATATGCTCCTGAATCGGCGCGATCAGGGAGCCGCCCAACAGTCTGCTCAACGGTATAACCATTAACCTAACTTCTCTCGTGACGCGCGCGCGCAGTATAGAGCCTGACATTTGAGCTGTCTTGCGTGTCGATATGATATTTAATCATGTCAAAACCACGGAAAAGCGGTCAAAGGGACTGCCTGTGTTAGCATTTCGACGCGCCTTTCGCGGCATTATTTGAGGTTTCGCATGCTTCAGCCAGAAAATCGACAGCACATTGAGCGTAAATTGACGCTCAAGGAACTGCTGGAAGCGCTCATGACCGACGGTCGGATCAGCGCAGCGGACTTACGCCGTCTGCAGCACCTGTCGCCTGGCGCGGTGCACGTGCTGGTTTTTCTTGCGGAACAGAAGCTGCAGGATCTGGGCAATCCTGGACAAACCCTAGATATGGCTGAACTTTTGCTCTGGCTGGGCGCTCACTGCTCGCAGCCGGTAGTAGAAATTGATCCCCTCAAAATCAACGTTGCCGCCGTTTCGGAGGTTATGTCGCGCGCCTTTGCTGAGCGTCATCGAATTCTCGCGGTCGACGTAGAGGAAGACGAAGTCACTATTGCCAGCGCGGAGCCCTACTTGCTGGCGTGGCAGAGTAATCTCGAGCACGCACTGCGCAAGCGCATACGGCGGGTACTTACCGATCCACGTGATCTGGCGCGCTTCACCGCCGAGTTCTACACCATGGCGGGTTCAGTTCGCGGCGCGCGCGTGGCCGGAAAAGGGGCCCCGGGAAGCAATATCGGCAACCTCGAGCAAATGCTTGAGCTGGGCTCCATGCGCGAGCCCGATGCCAATGATCAACACATTGTCAGCGTTGTGGACTGGTTGCTGCAGTACGCGTTTGAACAGCGCGCCAGTGACATACATATAGAACCGCGGCGCGAAGTGGGCAAAGTGCGCTTTCGCATTGATGGCGTACTGAACACGGTTTACGAGCTACCGGCGCAGGTGTGTGCGGCGGTAACCAGCCGCATCAAAATTCTTGGGCGTATGGACGTAGCAGAGAAACGCCGACCGCAGGACGGCCGCCTAAAGACGCGCAGCCCCGGCGGTACGGAAGTCGAATTGCGCCTGTCTACCTTGCCGACGGCCTTTGGCGAGAAACTCGTCATGCGGATTTTCGATCCCGAGGTGCTGCAAAAAAGTTTCGAAGAACTTGGTCTGGCGGATGATGACCTTGCACGCTGGCATCAAATGACCGGTATGGGCAACGGTATCGTGCTGGTGACGGGACCCACCGGCTCTGGCAAAACCACCACGCTGTACTCTACCTTACGACAGCTTGCTACCGAGACCGTGAACGTTTGCACAATCGAAGATCCGATCGAAATGGTCGAGGGCGCGTTCAATCAGATGCAGGTGAACAATTCCATTGAACTGGATTTTTCTACCGGCGTACGTACCTTGATGCGTCAGGATCCGGACATCATCATGATCGGCGAGATTCGAGATCTCGAAACCGCAAATATGGCGATTCAGGCAGCGCTTACCGGTCACCTGGTGCTATCGACCCTGCACACTAACGACTCTCCCAGCTCCGTGTCCCGTCTACTCGAGCTCGGTGCGCCTGCCTATCTGGTCAAGGCGACATTGCGCGGGATTATGTCCCAGCGTCTGGTGCGCATCCTGTGTGAGGATTGCCGACGACCGGTGGAGACCCCGCAGCATGTTTGGGATGAACTGATAGGTCCTTACGACGTGCCCATGCCGGCACAGATTCACGAATCGGTAGGCTGTAAGACCTGTCGCGGCACGGGATACCGCGGGCGCCAGGGCATCTACGAGGTGTTGGTAAATTCGCCTGCGGTGCAGGAGGAAATTGTGACGCGCATTAATACCGCGCGGCTTCGAGATCTGGCGATCTCCGAGGGTATGCAGTCCCTGCGCGTCAGCGGCGCGGCGCGTATCCTTCGGGGACAGACCACCGTCGAAGAAGTTATGAGGGTCGCTCCCGCAATCAGTCATGCCTGAACCCCGCTCGCATCGCGATGCACGGACCACAAGATGATTGATACCCGCGAGCTTCCGGAGTCTCTGTCCGAGGCCGTAACGTCAGTTTGGACGTCCATACTTGAAGGTGCCTCAGCAGGCGAACGAGCGCAGCTCGAGGCCCTGGGCGCTGACAACAATCTCGATCTAGAGCATCAGCAGTTGGCCCGGGTGTTGGCTTGCTCCCGCTATGTCGCTGACACTATTCGTCGCCGACCCTGGTTGTTGTTGCAGATGCTTGCCAGTGGCGTGATTCAACGGCCGCTTCGCGAAGGCGAACTACACACAGAGCTTGGCGACGCGCTCAGTGCGGGTGAGGAGGAAGCAGGCGTCGTTTTACGCCGTTTTCGTCAGCGTCATATTTTGCGCATTATTTGGCGCGATCTGAATCGGCTTTCACCGACGCTGGAAACAACTCGCGATATGTCCTGGTTGGCCGAGGCCTGTATCGAACATGCGCTAGCCATCGCCATGCGTGACACCAGCGCCCGTTTCGGGAAACCCCTATCTGACACGATGGGCGATGAACAAGAGCTCGTGGTGCTAGCCATGGGTAAGCTCGGTGCCTGGGAACTCAATCTCTCATCAGATGTAGATTTGATTTTTTGTTATCCACAGGGCGGATCCACGCACGGTGGAGAGCGTAGCCTGGGTAATGAGGAGTTTTTTACCCGCGTGGGGCGTCAGCTCATTGCCCTGCTTGACCCTCAAACTGCCGAGGGCTTTGTGTTTCGCATGGATATGCGGCTTCGACCTTATGGAGATAGCGGAGCCCTGGTGCACAGCTTCGCGGCGCTTGAGTCCTATTACCAAGAGCAGGGGCGCGACTGGGAGCGCTACGCGCTGGTAAAGGCGCGACCCATCACCGGCTCCGGGCGCAATCGCAGAGCTCTGATGCGCTGCCTGCGGCCGTTTGTATACCGGGGCTATGTGGATTACAGCGCCATCGAAAGTCTGCGCGCCATGAAGCAACTTATTGTGACCGAGGTTCGCCGCCGTGGATTGCAGGGCAACGTCAAACTGGGCAGTGGCGGTATTCGCGAAATAGAGTTTATTGCTCAGTGTTTCCAGCTGATACGCGGAGGCCGTGACAGGTCTTTGCAGCAACGCGGGTTGATGCCGGTACTCTACGAATGCGCCGGCCTGGGTTGTCTGCCAGAACCCGTAGTCGAACAGTTACAGGCGGCGTATCTGTTCCTGCGTGATGTGGAGCACGCGCTGCAGGCTTGGGACGACAGACAGACACAGGAACTGCCGGGGGACACTTTGCAGCAGCAGGCACTGGCGCATTGCCTTGGCTTTCCCGACTACCCGGCATTTCTCGGCGCTCTTGATGGGCACCGCGCTGCGGTTTCCGAGCACTTTGCGAACCTCATTGCCGGTTCCGATAATCAGCAGGAGAAGCACCCGCAAAGTGCGGCCTGGAGCGCGCAGTGTGATGCTGCACTGCTCAGTCAACTTGGGTTCAAAAATTCCGAGAACATAGCCGACAAGATTACGGCGTTGTTTAAATCCCGGCGGGTGCAAACCCTGCAAGCTGAGGGTCGTGAGCGTCTTGATCGATTTATGCCCCTGCTGCTCGAAAGCTGTGCGGAGTCTGAGCATCCGGACCTGTCCATCATGCGTGCGCTACCGCTGGTGAGTGCAGTACTCAGACGCTCCGCATACTTGCTTCTGTTGATCGAGAATCCGCCGGCACGCGCAGACCTTGCGGCGCTGTGCGCTGCCAGTCCCTGGATTGGTGAGCAGTTGGCGACACGGCCCGCACTGCTGGATGAGCTGCTCGATCGGGCGAGTCTGTACAGCGCACCGGAGCGCTCTGCGCTGCAGGATGAGTTACGCCAGCAACTCACACGCCTTGCCGTCGATGATCTCGAAGGCTACATGGATGCCTTGCGCTACTTCAAGGCATCTCAGGTACTGCGGGTTGCCGCTAGCGAGTTATCCGGCAGATTGCCGCTGATGCAAGTCAGCGACAAGCTCAGTTTTATAGCAGAGGTCTGTCTTGAGCAGGTGCTGACGGTTGCCTGGGCGCAACTCGCGGCGCGTCATGGTGAGCCCGCGCGTGACTCGAAGAGCAGCGGCTTTGTTGTGCTCGCCTACGGCAAGCTCGGTGGCATAGAGCTCAGCTATGCCTCGGATCTTGACCTGGTGTTCGTGTACGACGCGGTATCCAGCGGCGTTACCGATGGTGAGCGATCGATCGACAACGCTACATTTTATACCCGTCTGGGACAACGCATCATCCACATTCTCGAGACACGGATGGGCCTTGGTCAACTTTACGAGGTTGATATGCGTCTGCGTCCCTCCGGTGCTTCGGGGATGCTGGTCAGCAGTTTTACGGCTTTCGAACATTATCAGCGTGAGGACGCCTGGACCTGGGAGCATCAGGCGCTGGTGCGCGTCCGAACAGTTGCCGGTGATGCCGGGTTGGCCGAGCGTGTCCTTGCACTGCGTCGCGACGTGCTCTGTCAGAAACGTGTAGTCACTGATCTGGCAGGAGAGGTTGTGTCTATGCGTGAAAAGATGCGAGCGCAGGTTGAAACACAGCACGACGACGGCGAATTGGATCTGAAGCAGGGCGTCGGCGCTATCGTGGACATCGAATTTATGGTGCAATACGCCGTCCTCGCCTGGGCATCAGAAGATCCGTCGCTTGCCGACTGGTCCGACAACGTGCGTGTTCTCGAAACTCTCGCCGCTACTGGCCGGTTATCACAGGCGCAGTGTGGCGATTTGATCGAGGCCTATCTTGATTTGCGCAGTGCGAATCACCAGCTAGCGTTACAGCAGCAGCCCGGTCGAGTACCCGCGCAGCGGTATGCGCTGCACAGTGAAAAGGTTCGAAACTGCTGGGAGCAGCTTTTTTCAGGCGTCCAGGCGGCCACTTAATAATCAGGAGAACAGCATGAATTTCGCGGATCGCGACGGCACCATCTGGGTGGATGGAGAAATGATCCCCTGGAGAGAGGCGAAGGTGCACGTGCTGACGCATACGCTTCACTACGGACTGGGCGTGTTCGAGGGAGTGCGAGCTTACAATACGCCGGATCGCGGCACCTGCATTTTCCGTCTCGATGAGCATACGGATCGGCTGTTTAACTCGGCCAAGATTCTTTCCATGGACATGCCCTTCGATAAGGCCACGCTCCTGCAGGCTCAATGTGATGTCGTGCGCGAAAATAATCTTGAGGAGGCCTATCTGCGGCCTATGTGTTTTTACGGCTCCGAGGGAATGGGTCTGCGCGCCGATGGTCTGAAGACGCATGTAATGATTGCCGCCTGGGACTGGCCTTCGTATATGGATCCGGAAGCCAAGAGTCGCGGCATCAAGGTCCGTACATCTTCTTTTACCCGGCATCACGTCAACATCACCATGTGTAAAGCCAAGGCCAATGGCAATTACATTAACTCCATGCTGGCGCTGCGCGAGGCTCTCGATAGTGGAGCTGAAGAAGCACTGCTGCTGGATAACGAGGGTTACGTTGCCGAAGGTAGCGGGGAGAACGTGTTCCTGGTGCGCCGCAACAAGCTGCACACTCCCGAGTTGACCTCCTGCCTTGATGGTATTACCCGTGCATCTATCTTCTCTCTGGCCGAGGAGCTGGAGCTGGAGATTGTGGAACGACGAATAACGCGGGACGAGGTGTACGTGGCGGACGAGGCCTTTTTCACCGGGACTGCCGCCGAAGTCGTGCCAATCCGAATGCTCGACGGACGCGAAATCGGCAGCGGCAGTCGCGGACCCGTTACCGAGAAGCTACAGTCGATGTATTTTGATGCGGTGCGCGGCAACCGGCCACAAAACAGCGACTGGCTGACACCCGTAGCCTGAAGAAAAAAATGCGTTGCGACAAGGAGGTCTTGCTATGAGCGAAGCGCAACTGGTGCCCGAGGAGCGCACGCTGGATACCGGCATTTTTTACCGCCGCTGGGCAATCGGCGCGCCGCGGGCAGCGGTACTGCTGGTGCATGGTCTGGGCGAACACAGTGGACGTTACCAGCACGTTGCTGACAAGCTCGCAACACGCGGATTGGAATGCTGGGCACCGGATCACCCGGGGCATGGACGGTCCCCGGGACATCGATGCCATATCGATGCGTTTGATGAGTATTTTGCCGCCCTCAATGCCTTGCGCGATGAGATTGGCGTCGCGCACCCGGGTCTTCCCTGTTTTATTGTGGGCCATAGTCTCGGTGGTCTCATTGTTGGCAACTATCTGCTCACACAGCAGCAGCAATTCTCCGGCGCGGCTTTTTCTGCTGCAGCCTTTGAAGCTCCGGAGGCGCCGAGCGCTACCGCAATGTTCATTAACAAACTGATTGCCTCGGTGTTACCGCGACTCGGTGTACTGCAGCTGGACGCCAGCCAGGTCAGCCGTGATGCCGCGGTGGTGAGCCGCTATCTTGAAGATCCCCTGGTACACGACGGAAAATCCAGTGCGCGCCTGGTGGTTGAACTTTTTGCTGCAATGGAAACCCTGCGGCGGCGGCGTGGCGAGATTAGCTTGCCGACGCTTATCATGCACGGAGAGGGCGATGTGATGACCGCGCCCATGGGCTCACAGCATTTTTTCGACGGTATTGGCAGTAGCGACAAGACGCTGCGATTGTATCCAGGCTTGTACCACGAGATTTTTAATGAGCCCGAGCGGGCGCAGGTCCTCGGTGAGCTCTGCGATTGGGTCAATGCGCACTTGTCCGGAGACGGATAATCCCATGGCTGATACTTCGCTGCGTGTAGTGATTACCGGCGCTGCCGGGCAACTCGGAATGGCGCTGGTAGACAGTGCGCCCGCGCAGGCCTCAGTGCGCGGTGTGAGCCGTCAGGATTGCGACATCAGCGATCGCCCGGCGGTGCTGAGAGTGCTGGATGAGGTGCGTCCGGATTTACTGATCAATGCCGCCGCTTACACCGCGGTGGATAAGGCAGAAAAAGAACGCGACGCGGCGTTTGCCGCGAATGCGCATGCCCCGGAAATACTGGCACGAGCCTGCGCTGAGCGCGGCGTGAGAATGCTGCATGTGTCGACGGACTTTGTGTTTGATGGCGCCGCAAGTCGGCCCTACGCAGTCGATGCTACCCCGAAGCCGCTCGGCGTGTATGGCGAGAGTAAGCTTGCGGGCGAGCGCGCCGTCGCAGCTTCGGGGGTCGATTACCTGATTATGCGCACGGGCTGGGTGTATTCGCATAGGGGGAAAAATTTCTTTCGCACTATGCTTGGACTTCACAGCGATCGCGACATCCTGTCCGTGGTGGCGGATCAGGTAGGTACGCCCACTCGTGCTGAGTCTCTGGCACAGGCACTGTGGTCAGCCGCGGCGCTGCCGCGACTCTCTGGTGTTTATCACTGGAGCGACGCCGGGGTTTGCAGTTGGTACGATTTTGCCCAGGCCATTGGCGAAGAAGCCGTACGCACCGGTGTACTAAGGAGCGCTGCACAAGTGCTGCCAATTCGGAGTGAGGACTATCCAACCCCTGCGCACAGGCCAAGTTACAGTGTGTTGGACAAAACGCGAAGCTGGCACGATCTTGAGATAACTCCCATGCATTGGCGCGATGGGCTGCAGCGTACACTTATGGCCTACAGGGAGACAGACGGTGGCTAAGACCATACTGGTTACGGGTGCAGCGGGATTTATCGGTGCCAACTTTGTGCACTATTGGCAGCGCACGCGGCCGCAGGATCGCGTGATAGCCTACGATGCACTGACTTATGCGGGCAACCGCGCGAGCATTGCCAGTCTTGAGACGCACGAGACGTTCCGATTTGTGCAGGCCGATATACGTGACGAAGACCGCGTGGCCGCATTGCTGCGCGAAGAACAGGTAGACACACTTGTTCACTTTGCTGCTGAGAGCCATGTTGACCGTTCAATTAGTGGTCCTGATGCCTTCATCGATACCAATATTATTGGCACGCATGCGCTGCTCAAGGCGGCCCGGAGCGTGTGGCTGCAGGGCGATGGCCAGGATCATCGTTTTCATCACGTGTCGACTGATGAGGTCTACGGTTCTCTGAGCGCCGACGATCCCGGGTTTTATGAAGGCCAGCAATACCAGCCCAACTCGCCCTACTCAGCGAGCAAGGCGGCGTCCGATCACCTGGTGCGCGCCTATCATCACACCTATGGACTGCAGGTCACGACCAGCAATTGTTCAAACAACTATGGCCCGTATCATTTCCCGGAAAAACTGATTCCGCTATGTATTACGAACATTCTTTGTGGCCACAAGCTGCCGGTGTATGGCGACGGCAGTAATATTCGCGATTGGCTATATGTTGAGGATCATTGCCGGGGTATCGAGATGGTGCTCAATCAGGGACAGGTTGGAGAGAGCTACAACATCGGCGGCAACAACGAATGGAATAATCTGGCCATTGTGCAGTTGCTTTGCGAGCGCCTGGACGCACGCTTCGCGGCGAGTTCTGATTTATCCCGCGTCTACCCGGACGCACCTCAAGCGCGAGATGAGCTGGCGTCCACGCTGATCGAGTTTGTCAGCGATCGGGCGGGGCATGACTGGCGCTACGCGATTGATGCAAATCGCATAAGCCGCGAATTAGGCTACCAGCCCAAAGAGACCTTCGAGACTGGCATCGACAGAACGATTGACTGGTTTTTACAGAATGAAAGCTGGTGGCGACCGCTGCTTAAGTCCTGATTCAGGTTCAAGCAAGGATCTAAGCCAAAGGGTTTAAGCCAGGTTAAGCAAGTCGCGGAGCATCGGCAAAGCTCATGCCCTGCGCATCTTTCGCCGAGAGCGCAGGTAACTGTCCCTCGATCAGAGGCCAGTCTATACCCAGTTCCGGGTCATCCCAGGCAACGGATATTTCACTGCCAGGATCGTAACTGTCCGTGCATTTATACAGGAAGTCCGCAGACTCCGAGGTCACATAGAAGCCGTGTGCAAATCCCGGCGGTACCCAGAGCATTTGTTTGGATAGTGCATCCAGTGTCACCCCGAACCACTGTCCCAGCGTTGGGGAATCCCGGCGCATATCTACAGCGACGTCAAACACGCTGCCTGATGTGACCCGCACCAGCTTTCCCTGAGTATGCGCGGTTTGATAATGCAGACCACGAAGAATCCCCTGTGCGGATCGACTGTGGTTATCCTGCACGAACTGGACGTCAAAGCCCTCGTCGCGGAATTTGTTAGCGCTCCAGCTTTCGAGGAAAAAGCCACGCTCGTCACCGAAAACCGTGGGCGTGAGCAGGTATACGCCGGGGAGGCTGGTCGCTTCAAACTGCATCGCGGACGGCACCCTCTTCACGCAATAGTCCCAATAAATATTCACCGTAGCCGCTTTTTTTCAGCGGCGCTGCCAAGCGCTCCAGCGCCTCGGCATCGATGTAGGATTTACGATAAGCAATCTCTTCGGGGCAGGCGATCTTCAGTCCCTGGCGCTCTTCGACTACGCGGATGAAGTTCGCTGCGTCGAGCAGGGAATTGTGCGTCCCGGTATCCAGCCATGCGGTGCCGCGGCTCATGACCTCTACCTGCAGATCGCCGCGGCGTAAATAGGCCAGGTTTACATCGGTGATTTCGAGTTCTCCGCGAGGAGACGGGGCTATACCCTTTGCGATGTTGATAACGTCGTTGTCATAGAAGTACAGTCCAGTAACCGCGTAATGCGAGCGAGGATTCTCGGGTTTCTCCTCTATGTTCTTAGCCACGCCGTTCTGGTCAAACTCCACAACGCCGTAGCGTTCTGGATCATTCACGTAGTACGCAAATACGCAGGCGCCACTCTCCTGCTGCGCGGCGTGTCGCAAGCTCTTGGAGAAACCATCGCCATAAAAGATGTTGTCTCCCAGGATCAGGCTCACCGGCGATGAACCCACGAACTCCTCACCCAGAATAAAAGCCTGTGCCAGGCCGTCCGGACTTGGCTGGACTGCATAGTTGATGCTGATTCCCCACTGTTCGCCATCGCCCAGAAGATCTGCAAAAGACAGCTGATCGCGCGGTGTGGTTATGATCAGAATGTCTTGAATGCCGGCGTCCATCAGCGTGGCGAGCGGATAGTAGATCATTGGCTTGTCGTAGATCGGCATGAGCTGCTTGCTGACCGTACTGGTCAGAGGGTGCAAGCGAGTGCCTGAGCCTCCGGCAAGGATTATCCCTTTGTGGCTTGGCTTGCTGTTCATATTCTTGGACTCGCCGTGGAAAATAGACAGCTATTATATCGACGTAATGCAATCACTGTCGTGTCGGGCAGTGCTTGTGCCCGGTCGCGCGATGTATACAATGCGCGCCTTCCCGTTTTTAACTACACACCGAACATCTCATCGGAGCGACATGCCAGGTCCTTTGCACATTGCCTTGCTCGGCTATCGAAGCCAGCCTCACGGTGGTGGCCAGGGTGTGTATCTCCATTATCTGAGCAAAGCGCTGCTGGACGCGGGTCATCAGGTGGACGTGATTTCCGGTCCGCCCTACCCGGAACTGGACCCGCGAGTACGGCTCATACACATACCTAGTCTCGACCTGTTTGTGCATGGTCTGGGCTCCCTGCGTCCGCGGCACTTGCGGTCACTGACCGATATGATCGAATGGTTTAGCAAGCTTACCGGCGGTTTCGCTGAGCCATACACCTTCGGGCGTCGTGTGCGCCGGTACCTCCACAGGGAGGGACGGCACTACGACCTTATTCATGACAACCAAAGCCTGAGCTACGGCGTGCTAAAGCTTCAGGATGAGGGCTTTGCGCTGGTTACTACCGTGCATCATCCTATTACGCACGACCGGCGCATCGCTTTACAGGCCGCAAAAAACTGGCGTGAGAGGCTATTGGTTCGTCGCTGGCATTCGTTCCTGCATATGCAGACCAAAGTGGTGCGGCAACTACGCCACGTTATCACCGTGTCGCGGCAGTCGCGCGCAGACATAGCGCGGGATTTTGGTCTGCCCGAGAAGAATATACAGTTGGTCTACAATGGTATCGATACAGCTATTTTTCGCCCGCATGCTGAGATATCGCGTAAACCACTGCAGCTGATGACCACCGCGTCCGCCGACGCCCCTCTGAAAGGCCTGCGCTACCTGCTTGAGGCGTATAAAGTCCTGCTTATGTCTTACCCAGAATTAGAGCTACTTGTTGTGGGCAGGCTGGAGCCGGGGGGCAAAACCGAGCAGCTATTGGATCGACTTGAACTTCGCGATCGCGTGCGCTTTGTCTCGGGCATTAGTACGGGACAGATGGTGCGTTACTACGCCGAGGCTACGGTGGCCGTGGTGCCATCAGTTTACGAGGGCTTTGGACTACCCGCCGGTGAGGCGATGGCCTGCGCAGTGCCGGTGGTTTCCTCGAACGGGGGCGCGTTGCCAGAAATTGTTGGCGACGCCGGAATCCTCGTGCCCAAAGCCAACACAGAGGCGCTGGTCGAGGCGATTGCGCGACTGCTTGATGACCCGGATTTGCGACAGAGCCTGGGAAATCAGGGTCGTCAACGAATTCTTGACAGCTTTAGCTGGGAGGTCTGCGCTAGGCAGATGCTCGAGTATTACCGACATGTGGCTGCGCATGCAGACCGTTGACCCCAACTTCTTGCCGATGCAGCCTGGTCAGTGCGTGCTCGATCTGGGGTGTGGAGAAGGGCGCCACGTGATTGCGGCCTGCGCTCTCGAGCATGTGGACGCGGTGGGACTTGATCTTTCGCTGGATGATCTGACCACGGCACAGCAGCGCATGGCGGAATTTCGGAAGGAGGCCGCTGACGATCCGGCCCTGTTTGCCTTGCTGGCTGGCGATGCGCTGCGTTTACCCTTTGCGGACGCCAGCTTTGACGCGGTGATTTGTAGCGAGGTGTTGGAACATATTCCGGATTACCGCAGGGTTCTGAATGAAATTCATCGCGTGCTTAAACCTGGAGGTCGCCTTTGCGCCACTGTCCCCAGGGCCTGGTGTGAGCGAATTTGCTGGGCCTTGTCCCGGGACTATCACCAGGTGCCGGGTGGGCATCTACGTATATTCAATGCCGGCGCGCTGCGTGCCGAAATAAGCAGCGCCGGCTTTGAGTTCTACTTTGAGCACGGCGCGCATGCGCTGCATAGCATTTACTGGTGGTTGCAGTGCCTGTTTTGGAAGTCACGCGAGCGTAACGTGCTGGTGCGTCAATATCATCGCTTTCTGGTCTGGGATATGATGCGTGCTCCAGCCTTTACTCGTGCCCTTGAGCGCGCGCTCAACCCGGTGCTCGGAAAAAGTGTCGTCATGTATTTTAGTAAACCCACCTGATGTGCGGCCCTAACTGATGAGCGGCCCTTATTTCACCACGGGTTTGTTTCCGAGGGATTTCCTCGCGCCGACGGTGGTATCTATACTCGGTTGCCAACGGGACAGCGGCGAAATCGCCTGGGAACCGGGTAAACACTCCGATCCCTGGGACCATGTAGAAGCCGCGATGGGTCTCTCTGTCGGAGGTGAATGGGCGGCGGCTGAAAAAGCCTATCGCTGGTTGGCTTCGCGTCAGCTTGGCGACGGTAGCTGGTGGGCGGCGTATCGCAATAATGAGCCCGACAATTGCGAGCGGCGTGAAAGCAATTTTGTCGCTTATATCGCCACAGGCATCTGGCACCATTACCTCGTGACCGCCGATCAGGCTTTTCTTGCCGAGATGTGGCCAGTGGTGGATGCCGCCATGGGATTTGTGCTGTCTCTGCAATCAGAGCATGGCGATGTCGACTGGGCCGTCGATGCTCACGGCGTGCCGAAGGGCGATGCATTGATCACCGGGTGTAGTTCGATTTACAAGAGTCTGGAGTGCGCGCACAACATCAGCGTTACCCTGCGCGAGCATCGACCGGCCTGGACCGAGGCGCGCGCTGCGCTGGGTGACGCGCTGCGTTTGCGTCCGGAGCGTTTTGATCGAACCTGGGAGAGTAAGTCGCGTTATTCCATGGACTGGTTTTATCCGGTCCTGACGGGCGTTGTATCGGGAGCCTCTGCCAGCGAGCGATTAGCCGCGCGCTGGGATCAGTTTGTTGAGCCTGGTAAGGGATGTCGCTGCGTGGTCGAGGAGCCCTGGGTGACCGTGGCGGAGTCCTGCGAGCTGGTGATGGCGCTCCTTGCGGTGGGTGACCATGCGCGTGCCGTCGAGTTGTACAGCTGGCTGCACCAGTGGCGCAGCGATAACGGTGATTACTGGACCGGGTATCAGTTTGTCGAAGAATTGCTCTGGCCAGACGAAAAACCGAGCTGGACCGCGGGCGCCGTTCTTTTGGCGGCAGATGCTTTGACGCAGCACACGGCGGCTGCGAATCTGTTTGTTCGCGTTGAACTGTTGGACGCCGCTCTTGCTGCAGATCGGTCTTCGGCCTTGCGTCGGGTTTAGGTCAGTTTTTGCAGAACGCGTAAGCTGTCCACGGCGGTTACTTCCCTAAACAGTCCAGACGCCTGCGCAAGTCGATAGACGGTGATAGGCGCCTGGCCCCCGTCCTCCGGCTTGGGGTAGACGTCGTGAATGGCCAGTAAGCCGCCTGGCTGAATGAACCCAGTCCAGCCGCGATAGTCCTTGAGCGCCGCCGCTAAACTGTGCCCGCCATCAATAAAAACCAGGCTTAGTCCTCCCTGCCAGACCTGAGCAAATTGTGCTGAGCTGGCAAGCACGGGAACAACTGTTTCATTTAGACCGGCGCGGGTCAGCGTCGCACGAAAACTGCGCAGCGTATCCACCGCGCCCTGTTCGTCGGTCAGCTCTGGATCA
Source organism: Congregibacter sp. (assembly GCA_045105635.1). Taxonomy (GTDB): domain Bacteria; phylum Pseudomonadota; class Gammaproteobacteria; order Pseudomonadales; family Halieaceae; genus Congregibacter. The sequence goes on along the minus strand of JBGCDU010000009.1, from coordinate 214,104 downwards.
TGGAACATTTCGCCCGGCTGATGCTCCTCGGATCCGCGATGATGATCCAGTGCCAACAGAGCGCGGCCGGCCTGTTGGCAGCCCAGACCCAGATACACGGTGGATTTACCGCAGTAACTTCCTATTTCCAGCGCTGGCGCGCCGCTTTCCGCGTGCGCTGCGCTCTCGTACAGCGCCTCGCCTTCGGCGCGTGAAAGAAAGCCCTTTACGGCATCGATATCAATCGGCAGTGTGAGTGACAACTGTCTACGACCTGTTCTGATAAAGGCGAAGAAGGTACTTGTCCGCACTCACTGCCGCAAGTCGTGGTCTGCAGCCCTGCAGCCCGTTATGCTGCAGCTGTCTGTCGTCGGAGATCGAGATTGTCTATGCGGCTTCTTTACAGCCTGCTGTTCACCTTGCTGGTGCCGATACTGATGTTGCGTATGCTCTGGCGGTCGCGTCTGGCACCGGCCTATCGACGACGACTTTGGGAGCGCCTGGGGTATGTCACGCTGCCCGTGGACTCGCGACCCACCCTGTGGATTCATGCGGTATCGCTGGGCGAGACTATCGCTGCAAAGCCACTGATTGAGAGGCTGCTTCTCCAGCGTCCTGATTATCGTCTGCTGATTACTACCACGACGCCCACGGGCTCCGAACAGGTACAGCAGCTGTTCGGTGATCGAGTCGTTCACGTCTATGCGCCCTGGGATGCGCCCTTTGCGGTCAAGCGCTTCCTGCGTCAGGCACGTCCCGATGTGCTGGTACTCATGGAGACCGAGCTGTGGCCCAATATGCTGCATTACAGCGCGGTGGGCGGGTGTCGAATAATGCTGGCGAACGCGCGCTTGTCTGCACGTTCCGCCGCGGGCTACGCACGTTTTCCTGCCACAGTGCGGCGCATGCTTAACCAGCTCCACTGGGTAGCGGCGCAGAGCGCCGCCGATGCGGATCGATTTTTGCAGCTTGGGACGGATCCCGGCCGTATTGCGGTAAGCGGTAGTATCAAGTTCGACAGCGAGTTGGACGAGGCCACACGCGAAGAGGCCCTCAGCCTGCGGAGTGACTGGCAGTTGGACTTCCGGCCATCGTTTATTATGGCCAGCACGCATCGGGGCGAGGATGAAGTGGCGCTTGCGGCATTTGTAGTCCTGCGTGAACGGTTTCCGGATTTGTTGCTGGTGCTGGTGCCCCGCCATCCGGAGCGTTTTGAGCAGGTGTATGCGCTGATCTATGCAGCGGGCTGGAGCGTCGAGCGGCGTTCCAGTGATTTGCCGGTGTCATCGCAGACAGATGTATTGCTCGTCGACACCCTCGGCGAGCTCTCGTTGTTCTATGGTCTGGTAGACGTCGCTGTGATCGGCGGCAGTTTTATCGCGCACGGTGGGCATAATGCGCTGGAGGCAGCGGTATGGAGCAAGCCGATGCTATGTGGTGAATCCATGTTTAACTTTGCCCAGCTAACTCAGCATCTTTTGGATGCGGGCGCGCTTGTACAGCTTCAAAATAGCCCCGACGTCGCACTGCAACTGGCTGCGCAGTTGTCACAACTACTGGAAAACCCGGGTGAGCGAGAACGTCGAGGTCGCGCCGCGATGCGCGTTATAGAGGCTAATCGCGGTGCGCTGGACGCGCTTTTTACCGCCTTGGATCCGCTACTGGCTGATCGATGAGCTTGTGGGCGGCGGGGGCGGCTCCAGAAAGCTGTTCAGCAGGATTATGTCCTCGGGGCTGAGCAGACCAGCCTGTTCCTTGAGGAGCAGTGTGTTGACGATGTAGTCGTAGCGGCTGTTTGCATAGTCACGTGCCGCGGCAAACAGCGTGTTCTGCGCGTTGAGCACATCCACAATGTTGCGTGTACCTACTTCGTAGCCTGCCTGAGTCGCATCGAGCGCGCTCTTGGACGACTTGATGCTCTGCCTGCGCGCCGCAACACGTTCCACGTCATTGATAACGGTCATGTGCAGGGAGCGCGCGTCGGTGACGGTTTGGCGGGTCAGGTTTATCCGCTGCTCGCGTGCCGCATTGAATTGCTGCGCAGCGCGACGGCGCTCGGCGCTGACGGCTCCACCGCTGGAGAGTGGCATGACAAGCGACACGCCCCATACGGTTGACTCGCGTTCCTGGTCCGGCGGGAAGTTGAAAATACCGGCCGGATCCTGAAAGCGTGTGCCGTCTGTTTCGCTGTCCGTGTAATCGACACTCCCGGAAATCGTCGGTGCGTGGGCCAGGCGGCGCGCTTTCGCGGTTTGCCGGGCGGCTTCCTCGAAATATTGGGCGGCTTTCAGATTGAAGTTGTTAGCCAGTGCAAATTCTACCCACGCGCTGCGATCAGCCGGTTCTGGCTGCTTGACCGCGAAGCCTTCGACCAAGACGTCGAGGTTGTCGTGGCGCTTGCCAGTTAGCACCGTCAGGTTTTCGAGGGCCACAGCTACACTGTTTTCGTCGGCGATACGGTCTACCCGCGCGAGATCGAAAGCCGCCTGAGACTCATAGACATCGGTGATTGCAATAAGACCAACTTCAAAGCGCTGCTGATTCTGTTCCAGCTGCCGTCCAAAAGCCTCTTCCCGAGCGCGGGATGCTTTGAGGTTGTCCTGGGCACGTAGCACCGCAAGATAAGCCTCGACCACACGGACGATCAGATTCTGTTGATTGGCAGCGAATGTTGCTTCTACTTGTTTCGACAGCTCCTTGCCTGACTTGAAGGAAAACCAGGCCGGTAAATCGAAAATAGCCTGCTGCAGCGAAACTTGGAACGTATTCACGTCTATATCAGTATTGTCGAAAGTTGGCCCGATAACCGGAATGCCATTGACGAAGCTGACTACACCGGGGCTGGTGGTATCGGTGTCAGAGTTAGATAACCCGTAGCTGGCGCTCGCCTGCGGTAGCAACCCCGCGCGCGCGACCTTTTCGTCCTCCAGGCCCGCAAGATACTGCGCCTCCTGTGCCCGGAGCGTAGCGTCGTTTTCAAGCGCGAGCTCATAAATATCTCTTAGAGATTCCGCTCGAACGCCCGTGGACACTATTGTATTGACCATGAGGGTAAGCAGAGTGGCTGCGAAAACCTTGCCGTAAGGCTGCATATCGGAATCCTTGAGAAAGACGAATAAAAATCCTGCGAATTCTACCAGTATTAAGCACTGCTTCGCAGCGCTGGACTCACATGAGACCTGTGTCACACTTGCTCTCAATCTTAGGTGGTACACTCGCTGAATGGCTAGTGCTTGGTTGGCGTTTGGTCTCATCAGCAAGGCACTTGGGCGAGATTGAGTATAAAACAGAGATATAGCAGGTAGCGTAGATTGCATACGTGATGGAGGCTACATTAGTTCTATGTCCGACGCAGTTTGGTGCGTGGTGACCACCTGAAACAGGGCTGAGTATCAGGTTCGGTGCAGCTAGGCATCAAACAAGGCATCAAACAAGGCATCAAATAAGGCACCACACGGGTTCACAGTAAAGGGTTTTTTCGGACGTGATCAAGAGCGGCTACAAAGTTGATTTACGCGCATTGCATGCATTGTGCGAGGCCAACTATGCGCGATTGCTGCGCTTGTTCCCGGACTACGAGAGCCGCAACGTTCAACAATTTTCCGTAGCGGGCGCCCAGGTCCACGTCGAGGTCATTGAGCGCAGTCGTTACACAACTTTGTTCCGCTTGCAGTGCTTCCATCCGTCTCAGCCCAGCGAACCCAGCGACGCGCCAGTAAGCGCGAACAAACTCGCCTCTAACAATGTTCACTGGCTCCCCCCGCTAAATTTGGAGGTCCGCGCCTACCACGATGCCAGCATGCTCGAAGTGATTGGTTTCCAAAGCGTGAGCAGGTTGCAGGGGCGCTACACCTATCCAAATCCTGCCATGCATCAGCGGGACGAGAAGTTTCAACAGAATACATTCCTGGCCGACTGGTTTTCGCATTGTCTGCATAACGGCGAAACCGAGCTTCCGGGGTTGTTAAAACCCGGTGCCGAGCACGCCTGAGCGCGCGGCTAGAACATGACCAATTCCGGGAACAGTTACTGTCAACTGAGTGTGCGGGGAGAGACTATACGAGTACTCCAGTTAACCGACACGCATCTCAAAGCACACTCCGGCGGCACGTTGCTTGGCCTTGACACCGATTACTCGCTGCGCGCGGTAATTGACATTGCACAATCGCAGTTTCCTGAGCCGGATTTACTGCTGGGCACTGGCGATTTAGCGGACTCCGGTTCCGGCGACGCTTATCAGCGACTGATCAGTTATTTTGATCAACTCACTCCACATCACTACTGGCTACCGGGCAACCACGACCTGCGAGATGTGATGATCGACGTCGCCGGGAACGAACGCTTGCCGCGTGAATTGCGTGCGGGTAACTGGCAGATCATCATGCTTGATTCGCAGATTCCCGGTGAGGTGGGTGGGCATCTTGGCAGCGTAGAGCTTGAGGAGCTGGATAAGTGTCTCGCTGCTGGACAGGAGGCTGGTCTTCACACATTGGTTTGCATGCATCACCAGCCCGTACCCGTAGGCTGCGATTGGCTGGATGAGCAAATGGTGTCTGATGCTCGTGATTTTTTTGCCGTTGTAGAGCGTTATCCACAGGTGCGTGGCGTACTTTGGGGTCACGTGCACCAGCAGCTGGACCGACCGCATGGAGACATGCAGCTAATGTGCACGCCCTCTACCTGCGTACAGTTTCTTCCCGAGCAGGTCGACTTTGCCGTTGACACTGTCGCGCCCGGGTACCGCTGGATGGAACTGCACCCGGACGGCCGCATTGGCACAGCCGTTGTTCGTGCCGACTCAGAGGAATTCACCGTCGACCGCGAGGCCGGCGGCTACCTGTAACTCGATCAGCGTGTACAATGCCGCGGTCTTTTCCAGCAGGCAGTTTGCAGCGTCGTGAGCGACTATTCCTCAGAATCTATTGAAGTCCTGACCGGCCTTGAGCCAGTGCGAAAACGCCCTGGCATGTACACGGACACCACCCGCCCCAATCATCTTGCGCAGGAAGTTATCGACAACAGCGTCGACGAGGCGTTGGCCGGATTTGCCCGGCAAATTGACGTGATCCTGCATGCTGACGGCTCAGTATCGGTAAGTGATGATGGCCGCGGCATGCCGGTCGATATGCATAAAGAGCAGCAAAAACCCGGGGTGGAAGTGATTCTTTCTACCTTGCATGCGGGCGGTAAATTCTCGAGCAAAAACTATCAGTTCAGCGGTGGTTTGCATGGGGTTGGCGTGTCGGTCGTGAATGCGCTGTCGAAACAGCTGACAGTGACTATTCGCCGCGATGCACAGGTGCATCAGATGAGTTTTGCCGGTGGTGAAAAGACCACGGAACTCAAGGTGATCGACAGCTGCGGTAAGCGCAATACCGGTACGCAGGTGCATTTTGTGCCGGACCCACAGTACTTCGATTCCATCAACTTCTCGGTACCACGTCTGCAGCACGTACTGCGCGCCAAAGCGGTTCTTTGCCCGGGCCTACGGGTCAGTTTCCTGGATGAAAAAAAGAGCGAGAAAGAAGAGTGGTACTACGAGGACGGCCTCACCGATTACCTGCTGGCAGCAACTGAGGGTTATACAACGCTGCCGGTGGAGCCGTTCACGGGTAGCTTTAGCGGCAGCACCGAGGCGGTCGACTGGGCCGTACAGTGGCTCCCGGAAGGGGGTGAGCTGATTGCGGAGTCTTATGTCAATCTGATCCCCACCGCCCAGGGAGGCACGCATGTAAACGGTCTGCGCACGGGTTTGCTGGACGCCATGCGCGATTTCTGCGATCTGCGCTCACTGTTGCCGCGCGGCGTGAAGCTGACCCCGGACGATATCTGGGAGCGCTGTAGTTACGTGCTCTCCTCCAAACTTGAAGACCCGCAGTTCTCCGGTCAGACCAAGGAGCGTTTGAGCTCCCGCGAGGCCGCACCCTTTGTGGCGGGTGTGGCCAAAGACGCCTTCAGTCTCTGGCTCAACCAGCATACCGCCGATGCCGAAGCGCTTGCGGAGCTGTGCATCAGTAACGCGCAAAGCCGACTGCGGAGCGCGAAAAAAGTCGTGCGCAAGCGCGTTAGTGCGGGTCCGGCATTGCCTGGGAAGCTCGCTGACTGCTCTGGTGAAGACACCGCACGCTCGGAGCTGTTTTTGGTCGAGGGGGACTCCGCCGGAGGCAGTGCCAAACAGGCTCGGGATCGAGTGTTTCAGGCGATTCTGCCCCTGCGTGGCAAGATACTGAACACCTGGGAAGTGGATTCCCAGGAGATCCTCGCTTCCCAGGAAGTGCACAATATTTCGATTGCCCTGGGGATTGATCCGGCCAGCGATGATCTCTCCGAGCTGCGCTACGGCAAGGTCTGCATCCTCGCCGACGCCGACTCTGACGGTCTGCATATCGCCACGCTTATCTGCGCGCTGTTTGTGCGTCACTTTCGTCCGCTGGTGTTGGCGGGGCATGTCTATGTTGCGATGCCGCCGTTGTATCGTATCGATATCGGTAAGGATGTTTACTACGCACTAGATGAGGCGGAAAAACAAGGCGTGCTGGATCGCATTGAGGCCGAGAAAAAACGCGGCAAAGTTAATGTGCAGCGTTTTAAGGGTCTTGGTGAAATGAATCCGCTGCAGCTGCGCGAAACCACGATGAGCCCTGACACGCGCCGCCTTGTGCAGCTGCGCCTGGATGCCGGGGATGGCACCAATGAATTGCTCGATATGCTGCTGGCTAAAAAGCGCGCCGGGGATCGTAAGTCCTGGCTGGAGGAGAAAGGGGATCTGGCGGAGATCGTCTAAATCGACGTGCAGCCCGGAAGCTAGAGCTTAGCCGCCGCCAGAACCACCTGCGCACCGCGTTTCGCCAGCCCGCTACGTGCCGCCTCCGTGTAAGTCGAAACAATATCCGCGGGCGCCATTCTGGGTGATCCACCCGCAAAGGGCGGCGCCGGATCGTACTCCAGAGCCAGCATCGTCAGCGCCGCGGCATCCCGACCGAGCACCTTGTCGAGTACCGCAAACGCAAAGTCGATACCCGCGGTAACGCCGCCACCGGTGATTACATTGCCGTCGATAACGACCCGGCTTTCTACGGGAATTGCTCCAAAGGGCTCAAGAAATTGATGTGATGCCCAATGTGTCGTTGCGCGCTTGCCTTTAAGAAGACCGGCCGCACCGAGCAGCAGTGCGCCGGTACAGACCGATGTCACATAGCTGGCCTCCCCCGCTGCGCCTCTGATGTAAGCAAGAGTTGCTTCGTCTGTTAACAGGGGGTTTACGCCGCCGCCGCCGGGCACACACAAGATGTCTGCGTGAGGCGCTGAGGCATAGTCGTAATCGGGCATGATTTTGAGACCGGAACCGGCGGTGATCAGACGATTCTCTGGTGCTACGGTAAACGTCGAGAGTCCGGCTTTTGCAAACACTTCCAGCGGTGCTGTCGCGTCGAGCTGTGTGATGCCGTCGAAAACCAGTATTGCTACGCTGAGATTGTTCTCTTCGGCGCGCGCTGCTGGCGTGAGCAAGGGCCCGCTCATGCTCACCGCCGCCACTCCAATCGCAAGACTTGCGCCGGCGCTTAAAGCATCGCGACGTGTGAGGACGTGCGCCTGCGCTACTTCATGTTGACTGTCTTGAGGTTGGTTTTTCGAAGGTTCTTGTTCGTCGTTCGCCATGGTTGTCTCTCTCTGCTGTTCCTTTCTATGGGCATATGCCTCGGCTTTGGTCTCAGCCGATCTCTCAGCCTTTTTCTAAGCCTTTTTCCAAGCTTAACCCCCAGCCCGCTCCTAAATCGTATCCGGAGAACGTACGATCAACGAGGTGTTGATCCCCCCAAACGCAAGATTGTTACTCATGATTGTGTGCGTTTTTAGCTGGCGAGGGCCGCCCGCGAGATAGTCCAGATCCGCGCAGCGCTCATCGACGTTATCGAGATTCAGTGTGGGTGCAAACCATCCCTCGTTCATCATGTGAATGGCAGCCCAAAGCTCAAACGAAGCGCAGGCGCCGAGCCCGTGGCCGCTGAAACTCTTAAGCGAGCTAATCGGTTTGTGGCCGACGACGTCAAACGTGGCATGGCTTTCAAAGATATCGCCCTGGTCCGTCGCGGTGGCGTGCGCGCTGACATAGCCAATTTCTGCCGGGTCGATGCCGGCGTCCTTGACGGCCAGTTCCATCACCCGCTGCATGTTGGCCTGGTTCGGCCGGATCATATGCTCCCCATCGGAGTTGGTACCAAAGCCGATGACCTCTGCCATGATCGTCGCGCCGCGTGCCTGCGCATGTTCCAGGGATTCGAGGATAAGCGTTGTTGCGCCCTCGCCCAGTACCAGCCCGTCTCGATCGCGATCGAAGGGTCGCGGTGAGCTGGTTGGCTTATCGTTGGCAGTACTCGCCGCCATGATCGTGTCGAACATCCCTGCCTGCGCTACACAGAGTTCCTCTGAGCCCCCGGCGACCATGATCGTCTGTAAGCCGGCGCGGATAGCCTCGTAGGCAAAACCTATACCCTGACTGCCTGCGGTGCAGGCGCTGGATGTCGTGTACATGCGCCCGCGCAGACCGAACTGCACACCGATGTTCACCGGCGCGGTGTGGCTCATCATGCGGATGTAAGTACTTGTGGTGATGTCTTCGATGGATTTCTCGGAGAGCATCTTGAGAAATTCCATGGTGGCTTCCGGACTGCCGGTGGCCGAGCCATAGGCAATCCCCACATCTCCGCTTTGCAGTATCGGATCATCCAGCAGGCCGGCATCGGTGAGCGCATATTCCGTTGCAAGTACCGCCAGTTGCGCACCTCGGCCCATGCTGCGTTTGCGCTTGGCGCGGTAGTGTGGAGGAAGTACAAAATCCTCAATCGGTGCCGCTATGCGGGCGCGAAGGTCCGTGTACTCATCCCACTCGTGCATATACCGAACTGCGCTTGATCCTGCCTTGAGTCGAGCGGCGACGTCAGCCCAGTCGTTTCCCAGTGGGGAGATATTTCCAGCGCCAGTTATGACGACGCGTTGATCAGCCATGCCGTGAATGCTCTCTTGGTTCTTTGGACTGTAGTGCTTGTCGGAAGACCGAGAGTTTACCAGTCGCCAGTATCTGATCGGTATCAATCTGCGTGATCGAGCAGTCAAAGCGAGCGAGGCCCTCGCCGACTACCGCGGTCTCCTGGCAGTGCACGCGCAGCGATGTGCCGCTCTTAAAGTAGGGTGCGCTGACCTTGTAGTCACGCGCACCCAGCAAAAAGCCCAGATGTTCCGTAAGCTGTCCCTGCTGCTCCTGAAAGCCTGCAATCAGTGCTGCAGCCTGCCCCATGTACTCCATACCAATAGCGGCGGGAATCCCCAGAGACGATCGGTAAAACGGCAAAGATTCGTCGATGTGCACCACAGCTACGCTGTGCGACGCATTCACATCGATCAGCTCGTGAATAAGGAGCATCGGCTCGCGATGCGGGATTAGCTCCAGGATAGCTGGATCAATGTTTGGCATTCCGGTCGCCTCCGTCACCGGCCCAGAAATCATAGAAATTAAACCAGTGGTAGGGCGATTCCTTGCACTGCGCCGCCAATTCGCTGGCAAAGTGTTGCGCGTAGTCCAGCAAGCACTGATCTCTATTTCCCCGAGGTAACTCGATCTGCTCAGCAAAGTCGACGATCTTAAAATGCACCGGTCGGCTTTTGCTGGAGTAATCGCAGTAAGAGAACATGAGCTTAACGGGGCACTTCAGGCCCTTGGCCAGCAGGTAAGGCCCTATGGGCAGGTGCGCTGTTTTTCCAAGAAATTCTACCGCAACCGTGCGTTCCTGACCCGACAGGGGCACGCGGTCCCCGGCAATAAACAGCCATTCACCTGCTTCAATTTTGCGTTTCATGGCCAGCACCGTTGGCGCATCAAAATCCGAGACCTGATACACATTCATTCTTGAGTCCGGGTTCAGCTTGGCCATCATGCTGTTAAAGTTACCCGAATGCTTGTCGTGCACCAATATGTTGATGACTTTGTGTTTGTAGCGTTGCATAAATCCCCGGCAATACTCCAGATTGCCAAAGTGCGAACCGATGATGAGTTGGCCGCGTGAGTCATCGAGAATTCTCTCGACCATCGCGGCGTCGTCCAGTACAAATCGATCCTCGTCGATATCGACACACCAGGACAACAACTTGTCCACGACCGACTCGGCAAATACGTATAGATGCCTGATGGAGGAAAGCGCTCCCGGTTTGCTATCCCAACGCTCCGGGTAGCAGCGTGCGTGCTGTTCCAGATACCGCCGCGATTGTGTTCGAGTCTCGGATCGAAACAGCCAGAAATAAGCCACCGTGGGTATCAGAAACAGTGATAGCAACCAGCGCCCGAACACGGCATCGATGAAGCGCAGAAACTGCAGCCCAAACAGCGTGCCTGCCTCTCGCATATCGGCCCAGTGTTTTTCCGAGGACGCGGTCATTTGCCCGGCATCACTTGCAGCGTGTCATTCAAAAGGTGTCATAGCGACTGCTGTTCAATGCGTCTAAAGCGCGCGAGACCGCGACGCGGCAATTGCAGCAAAGAACCCGCCAGCAGTAGGCAGTGGAGTTTGATCAGCTGGAGGTTGTCGCGTAGATAGTCGAAGTGCGAGAGACCATCCTGCAGGTATTGCACATCGACATCGAGGAAGCGCAATTCAATGTTCTCCCAGGCTGATTTCACCATTAGGTCTGTGTCTACGCCCATGCCATGAGCGATGTGATGTCGCTCCAGCACGCGTTCCAAGCCCCCGAGGGGATACACCCGGAAACCGCATAGCGAGTCACGAACGCCTAGAGACAGCGTCTCAATAGCCACGAAAAAGTTTGTGACTCTGCGCCCTTGTACTCTGGCTCGCGGCGCGTTCGCAGAGAACACAGGCGCTCCTGAAATCAGCGCCTGCGGGCTGCGCTGGCTTTCGAGGACAAACCGCTGTATCTGCGTGGCGTCGTGCTGCCCGTCCGCATCGATCTGCAGAATATGCGTGTGCCCAAGCGACCGCGCATGTCGCGCTGCGGTGATTATCGCAGCGCCCTTACCGCGATTGTTGCGGTGCACAAGCAGACTGATATCCCCGGCGTCCTTTATCAGGTTTTCAAGGCCCCGCTGCTGCTCGTCGCTGCTTCCGTCGTCTACCACGACAATGGGCAAACCGCTGTCGAGTAAGCTGGGCAAAAACCGCCGGAACTGTTCCAGGTGATCGAAGTGCGGGACGGCTATGCAGTAACTCATGCGAGAGCTTGGGGTTTTGATTGTGGTGGTTGCGAACGCGACCGGTAGCTGATCGATCCCGTGGTGATGAGAGTGTCTCCCGCTTCAATACGGAATCGCACACTCGTATCGCCAGGCTTTATCAATAATCGGCACTCGGAATTTGGCATCAGCATACTGTTGTACTTAATATTCCCGACGCCGGAGAAATCGACGTAGCCCAATACGGCCTCGGCGATCTGGCATACCCAGTGCAGTTGGAGTACGCCGGGTAATACTGGCTGCGGCGGGAAGTGCCCGGCAAAGCATGCCAGGGATGCGGGGACATGCAGGTGCAACTCGAGGTGATTGTCTGCGTGCTCGTCGATCGCCGTGTACTGTGGCCAATCGCCCTGACGATTGAACAGTGCGACCAGGATTGCTTCCGTCGACGAGGCTGACAAGATCTACCCGCCCAGGCCGGATTCGTCACTGTGCGCGGCGTCGTAGCGCTTTTTATAAAAATGGCGAAAGATCAGTTCCAAGAGCATAAACCCGATAAGCACGGCATAGGCGATCGCACCATTGTATAGGGTCCATGTCGCCAGATCAGTGCAGCACGCGGTGTAACTTGCGACGCCCGCATTGGCTATGAGCAGGATCGCCCAGGCCACGGTTAAGCGCCGCATGTAGCGGATCTGGTAGGGTTCAAAATCTGAGGAAATCGCGCTCGCAAAACGCTCCACCAGCGTCTTTTCACCGTTCAACGAAGTTAGAAAGAACGCCGCAAAACATAAGCTCATTGCCACTGGATAGTATCTGAGCAGCGTCTGGCTGGTGAATACCGCTGCAAACACACACAGAGAGCCTACAAGGAGAAGCTGTATGCGCTGCTCAGGCTGATTAAAATCGCCACGAATTACCACCCGGCCAACCAGCAGTATAAGCAGCGCCAGGCTGAGCAGACTGGGGCCAAAGCGTTGTAAGCTAGCGTAAACGATAAAGGGATAGGCGATCGTAAGCGCACCGATAAGCAGCAGCAGTAAGTGCTTTGACTTCATACCGCCAACGGATTCTGACGGTATTCACGCAAGGACGGCGTGCCGATATTCGCCAAGCAGCTCACGTTCATCATCGCCGATGCGCGGACCTGGGTTGGTGCTAAGCAAGTTGCCTATGTGCCCGGCAAGTCTCTCCAGCACCACAATGTTTTCCAGTAGCTCCTCGCGAGTGGAGGCCGTGGGCTTGTCGAGTTGACTGCTAAAGCGCTTCAGGCAGGGCACCAGATACTGATTGATGAATAAGCCTTGCGCTGGGAGCACGGCGCGCATCTTTGCGCGTTCGCGGAACTGATCCTGCACGCTGGAATTCAATGCCTGTACTTTGCGCATTTGCGGTGCCAGTTCGCGCAACAGGCCGATATCCGTCAGCGAACCGCGGAAGTACAGCACGCTGAGTACGCCCCAGTAGTAGGCGTAGTCCCAGACCAGTTTAAGCGACATCATGCGGCGATCACCAAAGCCGCCGTAGTTGCCCTCGTACAGAGACAGGGTGCTCGCGAAGAACGATTGATACATCTGATCATAAACCCGGCTGTGCAGGCGTATGTCGTTGCCACTTTTCCAGCGCCCGATCAGGTCGGTCATAAAGCTGTTACCGAACGCGATGAAGTCGCTCCCTGGGGAATAAAAGGGATCTGCGAAAACGCCGGCCTCGCCGGTGACGCCCCAACCCTGGTCGCTGAACAGCTGCTTACAGCTATGCGAGTAGTCTTGCAGGCAGACGAAGTCGAGCAATTCAGCGCTTTCTACTTCCGCCGCACAGCGTGGGTGATGCTCCCGCAGCCATGCGATGGTGCCCGCATAGTTCGAGAAATCAGCGCTTGAGAAAGCTTCGTCATCCATAACGATCCCGAAACTGGTGGCACCGTTATCCAGCGGAATGATCCATACCCAGTACCCCGGTCCCATCAGGTGATTGGTGCTGAGCCAGCGAGTGTCCTTCTCTACCACACGCTGTTGCCACTCGGGATTGGATGACCAGGTGTCGAGCTTTATCTGCTTGTCGACCCGGAACCAGACTGCGTTTCCTTTATGGTTATTGTCCTTGGACAGATCCAGAGCGGACTTCAGGAAGTTGCAGCGCCCGGCGGAATCGACCAGCCACTGTCCCTGGATCCTGATACGCTGGCCGTCGCGATCAACATCGACGGTTTTCTGTTCACCGCTGATATCGATGTCAGCGACCTGCGCGCCGTCAATGATGGATACATCCATAGAGCGCAGTTGGGCTTGCAGATGATTTTCGATCGCGCCGCGATCGATCTGGTAGGTGGGGATGCCGAACAGTTGGCTGACGCCCAGCTCATCCTGCGCGGAAAAATCATCCTGCGGGGCGCCAAAAAAACAGCGCAGGCCGTGTTTGCGCAGATGCCGGTCCGAAAAGTGCTTTTCCAGTCCCAGGGTAGTCTTGAGATAGCGCGAGCCGATTTCCACCGTGGATTCGCCGACCTTGGCGGTTTTCTCGGGAACCGGAAAGAGCTTGCGCTCGATGACGCTGATGTCCATATCGCTGTTCGCCTGCTTGATTTGCAGGGCGAGTGTCAGGCCAGCGAGTCCGCCACCGATGATCACCACATCGCTTTTCAGGGCTATTGCCTTAACCGTCATTGAATCGCGAGCTCCATGGTCATGCCGGTGCTGAGCGGCAGCCGCGCGCCACCTTCAGTTTGGGTCAGCAACTGCGCCAGTAAGAGGCTGCGCCCGGCGGGGTTGGTCGCATAGCACTCGCTGAGTGCTCCGGGCAGTTTGAGTGTGGGCCACTCTACGTCGCCGGAGTGTGTACTGAGTCGAAACTGTGTTCCAGGCGCCAGTACCATGGACAAAGCAAATGCGTGTGTGTTTTTTAGTAGCGGTTCGAGGATGGCCGCCACGGGTGCATCGTAGAACGTGAGCAGCACCGGCGCTTGTTCAGCCTCAAGCTGTATTGCCGCTTCGAGTAGCGCCATGGAGATGGATTCTTCAAAGGCTGCCAGGGAGCTGGAGGCTTTTTCACAGCCCACGCTAATAGTCCAGTACCCGGCGGCGGCATTGTGCACCGAATTATGAAAGCGCGTGGGTGACAAGGCTTTGTTGTCGGACGCAAGCGCCTTGCACATGTAGTCGGTCAGCTGTGTGTCACCCAGACCCGATACAAACACGCTGGGTAGCGACTGTGGATCGATACCCGCAGTTGTACAAGCCTGCATAGAGGCCTCCACCGCCAGTTTTACCGGTAGCGGTGCTCGGCGGCGCTCGGTCCCTGGTATCACCGCAGCTGCGGGCCCTTTGCTCGCGTGTTCCTGCAGGTCGCCGGTCGACATGGCAGCAACGAGGCCCTCCCAGTTCTCGAACCAGGGCGACCACGCGCCGCAACCTAGCACGGAGAACTCGGCCACCGTGTCGTTGCGTGGCGCGCCGGATATTTCGCTTGGCCGCTCGGTTACTGGAAATTCGGTCATTTTTCAGGGCTTACCAAAAATGCAGAGCGAATCTTACGCATGTTTTTCGAAGACTAAACTGCAATTATTGCCACCAAATCCAAAGGAATTTGTCATACCAAGCTGTAGGGGCATGGCGCAATTCTCGCTGGAAGTGTTCAGCACGATGCCATCGTCTAGCTCGGTGAGGTTCAATGTGCCGGGGGCAATGTTGCGAAGTAATGCATCCACCGTCAGCAGCGCCTCGGTTATGCCGGCCGCGCCAAGTGTATGTCCTGTCCAGGCTTTGGTAGATGACACCCGGCTGGTAGGAAATAGCTCAGCGATAAGTGTGCCTTCTATCAGGTCATTGGCTCGGCTCGAGGTGCCGTGGAGGTTGATATAGTCCACAGCAGAGGGATTAAAATCCGCCATCCTGAGCGCATCGAGCATCGAATGCCGCGCGCCCAGTCCGTCGGGGTGTGGGTGCGACATATGGTGTGCATCGGAGCTTTCGCCAAAGCCACGCAGGGTAATACCGCTGTCTGCATGTTGCTCATTCGCACGCACCAGAATGGCGAAGCCCGCGGCCTCGCCCAGGTTGATACCGTTGCGGTGCTTGTCCAGCGGTTTACAGGGGTTCGGTGATACCAGTTGCAGCGAATGAAAGCCATGTATGACGCTCAGGCATAGCGTGTCCACACCTCCTACCAGCACCGCGTCCACGAGACCCGCATTCAGCCAGCGCGCGCCAGTGGCGAACGCCTTGGCGCTCGAGGAGCAGGCTGTGTTAATCGTCACGGCTGGACCGCTGATGCCGGAGCGATGTGCGAGATAGAGCGCGGGACCGTTGGGGTTGTGCACCCTGGCCTGGCGGAAGTTTTCAGCCAGTTCACCGTTTGCGAGATGACAGTACGCCTCCTCGGTACGATCAATGCTGGAGGTGCTTGAGCCAACTACAAGGCCGAGCCTATGTGCTCCGTAACGCGATTTGAGGTCTTCGATCTGGCTTTCGATATCGCCTTGGCGAAATCCCAGCTCGGCAAGCGCATTGTTGCGGCTTTGCCACTCGCCCAGGTCCATGTCATCCAGTCCCGGGACCTTGCCAATCCACGTGTCTACGTCCGACCCGGGCATGTCGTTCTTGCAAAGTCCAGAGGCCTGTGCATCAATGGATTCACGCAGCCGTTCCATGTTTTGGCCGGCAGCTGACGTCGATTGGTAGGTGAGTATGCGGATGTCCATAGCGTGCTCCGAAGGATAGAGCAACGCACTGTGCAATCAAAGTTAGATCGTCGTACTTTCAAACGGGTTTATGCCCTGCTGATTTCCGCCGCTTTGTTACCACTGTCATTTAAATTCGTCGCCGCCGAAGAGCTGCCTCTCTGGGAGATGGGTTTTGGTGTTGGTGGTGTCCACCAACCCTACTATCCCGGCAGTTCTGAACAGCGCACGGTTGCGTTCCCGGTGCCGCTACCTATTTATCGTGGCGACATTTTTAAGTCGGACGATCAGGGCACCCGCGCGGACCTGCTGCAGAACTCGCTGTACAAGGTGAGCATCAGCGCCGATTTTAACTTCCCGGTCGCGAGTGAGGATGTCGATATTCGCGAGGGCATGGATGATATTGGGAGCATGCTCCAGATTGGTCCATCCATGGAGATCAATCTCAAGGAAACTGAGCGATCCAACTGGTCTGTCGTATTGCCCCTGCGCGTGAACCTGGAGTTCTCGAGTGACGGCGTCGAAGAAAATGGTTTCACCTTCGCACCAACGCTCTACTACACGCGTTATCTTGATATCGGCAACGAGAGATGGCAGAGCCGGTTTTCTCTCGGCGCCGCGGTTGCCAGCAGTGGGTACAACAATCTTTACTATGGCGTCAGCGAGCGTTTTGCAACGACCGAGCGTCGGCAATATCGAGCAGATGAAGGTTTTTCGGGACTGCGAGCGCAGGTGTCGATGCGCTCCTTGAACCGTAAAAGGCTGTGGGTGGGCTTTTTGCGCTACGATGATGTAGCCGAGGCGACTTTTAGCGACTCGCCGCTGGTAGAAACAACCGGCGGCGTCACCATTGGCTTTATATACAGTCGTTTGTTCTGGCGCTCCAAGGCTACGGTAAACCGCTAGAACGACCAGTAGCTAACGCCCTCAGTTGCGCGTTTTGGCCTTTGCTTTCAGCGCATTGTGCAGGCTGAGCAGCGTATCTTTTGGCAGCTTGCCGTTCGCCTGCCTCGGCAACTTGTCAACGATATAAACGGGTCTGGGTACAAAGGTGCTATCGAGATTCTCTCTCAGGTGACGCATGAGTCCCTCGCGGTTACCGGCGCTGTTGAGGCTCACTATCGCTGTGAGCCTGGCAGCGTCATGTTGAAACTCCGGCAGAAATATCACGCCATCGACAAGGCCTTCGTAGCGCTGCAAGGTCTTGTTCACGTCGCCCAGCGAACCGCGTTTCCCCGCTACTTTAATTAAATCATCGCCGCGGCCAAGTAGTTTGAACTGCTCACCGTCCAATAGCTCCAGGCGATCGCCTAATTCGACGCTGTCATCCAGGTGCGCAGTACTGGCGATGGTGCTGCCCGAGGCATTGTCTTCAAAGTTGATTCCGTGAAAACGCGTCCACATTGCTGTTCTGGCAGTGCGTCTATGGGCCATTGAGCCAATTTCACTGCAGCCGTATATTTCGTGTACCTCTGTAGCAAACTGTTCTTCGACGTCGGCCGCAAGCCGCTCGTCCAGGGGCGACGTGGCGCAGAGAATGCGGTCGAGACGAATCGAATCGCGTTCGCCAGTTTGCCGGGAGTTTCGCTGCAAAGCTTGTAAGGACTTCAAGTGCAGCGGTGTGCCAATGAACGTCAAGGGGCGCGGCAGCTGAGCGAGTTGATGCATGATATCGCCGGGCAGCGCTGCGTGCGCATCAACGGTACATACCTCGCTAAACAGAGGCAGGAAGACCGTCGTTTCCAGGCCCCACATGTGCTGCTGGGGCACACCGGCATAGTGAAAAACCGGTGTTTCGCCCCGGGCTGAGCAAAAATACCGACGATTGATGCGCGAGCTCTCTCGCAGCGCTCGCCAGGTTTTGCGGATGGGCTTTGGATCCCCGGTTGATCCGGACGTGAAGCAGATCACAGCCAGTTGGGAATCCGCGATCTGGGGGATATCTTCACCGCCGAAACTCGGGCTTTGCGCGAGCAGCGGTAGCATCGATAGATCCATGCCTTCCCTCGTTGCCCGCGCGTCATCGTGTAGTGTCACGGCGTCCGGATAGTGTGACGCAATGAACTCTCGCAACTTGGGTGTTCGATTCTGCGGTAGCAAACAGGTGCTACCGCGGAGCAGCGCAGCACACATCGCCAGCAGGAAGAGATAGCGGTTATCGACGAGGTTGACAAAGTACTTACGCTCCGGCAACTGAGCGGACAGGAAGTGTGCCTGCGCAAGAAATTGGTTCGCGGTGATGTGCAGGGGCCCGTTCTGAAGCGGGAAGTCACAGCAATCCCGCGTCAGTAATCCCAGTGGGCTTGTGAGATTGCGCTCCAGCAGCGGGCTTTGCGCCATGGCTTGTGTCTTTGGATCTCTGCTAATGCTGCTGCCGAGCGCTATTTGTTCTGTTCAATAAATTCGCTGAGTGATCGCAGGCTCGCGAAGGCCTGACGCGTGGATTCGTCCTCGGCCTTCATTTCAATGCCGTGTGCTTCTGCGACCGCGAGGGCAATTTCAAGCGCATCAATGGAATCAAGACCCAGACCATCGTCGCCGAAAAGCGGTTCTTCGGGATTGAGCGACTCGGGACTCATGTCCTCAAGATTGAGAACGTCGACGAGTAGTACGGCGAGTGCCGCTTCAGCGGCAGATTGCGTTGACACAGAGCCCCTCCTGTATGGTGTTTCGTTTATTTGTAAGGGGCGCTAGTCTAAACTATGCAGCCAGTAAGAAGCAGGCCCTGAAAGCCCCTTGCCGCTCCATGCCCCCGCGCCAGGATATCCGTGTGCCAGCACTGAAAAATAAGTTACTCGACCGTTTGCCCGGCGACGAAGATCTTGAGCTTTGTCTCGGCTTGTTTTCTTTCCTTGGAGAGAGCGCCGCAACGCCGGTCGAGCCGGTGTATACACAGCTCGCACGACTTGAGGGTCCCGAGAATGCGATAGAGGTGCTGCAGCTGGACAGGCCGGTTACCGGTCGCGGCAACCGCGATGGCGTGTATTGGGTAAGCGCCGAGAACCTGCAGCTGAGCTGGGTGTATGTACCAGAAGTGGCGGTCGATGAGGTAGAGGATCTATCCAGAGACAGTTATCTCAAGCTGCTTGAACAGGTGCATAGCTCAGGATTTCCCGAGCTCGTGCGCTTCTGGAATTTCTTGCCGCACATCAATCAGGGTAATGGCGATCGGGAGCTCTACAAACGCTTCTGCACGGGTCGCCTGGATGCATTCAATACCTGCAATGTGTCCGAAGCAAAGTATCCGGCGGCCTCGGCATTGGGGCACTATCAGGCCGGTATGACGATTGCGGTGCTGAGCTCGCATCGTGCTGCCAGGCACTTTCATAACCCAAGGCAGGTTGACGCGTACAAGTATCCGCGCCAGTACGGGCCCAGTAGCCCATCCTTCGCCCGTGCATCGCTGTTGCAGTTGGGTAGCAGCAGTTTGTACTTCGTATCCGGGACGGCGAGCATCGTCGGGCATAACTCGGTGCATATAGATGAACTGGAACCGCAGCTTGAAACTACCGCCGACAACATCCGCTGCCTGTTGGACGAGGCCGGCTTTGCCATAAGCGACATTAACCTTCTGCGTGTTTACCTACGCAATGTTCAGGATAAGGCGGAGTGTGCGAGGGTTCTCGACGGTCTTTTTCCCCGGGTAGAGACGCTGTATCTGCACGCCGATGTTTGCCGGGCTGAACTACTGGTCGAAATAGAATGTATCTGCAGCAAGAACTAGACGCATCGCTGCTTTCTAACCAATCTTGAGGCGTATGTCGCTTAAACAGGGCTGGCGCATTACCGCGGCCGCGATCAGCTATGTCATGTTTGGTCTTGGCGGCTTGCTGCCCGGGGTGTATGCCATTGTGCTCTCTCTTGCACCGATGGATGCCGCGCGAAAGCAGAAAAAGCTGCGCAGTGTGATTGGCGGTTTGTGCCGGTTCTATCTGTGGGCCATGCGGTTGCTGGGATTGATTGCCTACTCCATTGAGGGGATGCCCACCGGGAAGCTCCGTGGCCATGTAGTTATCGCCAACCACAGCATGCTCATCGATGCGCTTTTCGTACTGGGGTACGTGGATGACGTCTGTTGTGTGGTCAAAGCATCTCTTGCGAGGAACCCGTTTACGCGTGTTCCCGTGCGGTTGGCCGGCTACATAGAAAATGACGACCCCAGATTGTTGGATGTTGCCCGGCAAAAGCTCAGCCTTGGCGAGAATATACTGATTTTTCCAGAGGGGACACGAAATTCCAGTGATCTCGAACTAACGTTCAAACGCGGCGCTGCGAATCTGGCTATTATCTCGGAGGCACCGATTCTGCCGGTCCTGCTGCTGTGCGTTCCGCGTGCCCTTGGGAAGGATCAAAGCTGGTATCAGCTACCTCCGCAGCGCCTGCGCGTCAGCATGCGGTTTTTGCCTGAGGTCAGGGTGCCAGAGGTGATCGATATCAGCCTACCGCGCCCGCTGCAGTATCGGTTCCTGACCCGTTATCTGCGAGAGCTCTATCACAGCGCAATTTCACATGTGCAGCGCGGTTGATATACTCGCGTATCCGTCTTTTCTCATTCTGGAAAATAGTGTGTCCGACAGCAAAGAAGAGATCATTAGCCATATCAGGACCGTCATGGTCGACTATTTTGAGTTGGATGCGTCACAGATCACGGCGGACTCCAACCTGTATGAAGATCTGGATATCGATAGCATCGATACGATCGACCTGATTATCGAACTCAAAAAGCACGTTGATAAAGAAATCGATGAAATGGCTCTTCTGGAGTGCAAAACGATTGGCGATGTCGCAGAAATCATCGCCAAAATGTAGCTTTTGCATTCGCACCGCGCAGCTTTACCTAGCTCTTAGCTATCGTGATTAAAACCAGCCTGCGTTTTGAGGTTCCCTTCTACGATGTCGACTCCTACCGCATCGTCTGGCACGGTAACTACACCAAGTACTTTGAACTGGCACGTTGCAAGCTGCTGGATACAATCGGCTACGGCTACCCGGAAATGGAGGCCTCGGGCTTTCTTTTTCCGGTGATCGATGTGCAGGTGAAGTATGTTCGTCCAATGGTGTTCAAACAGCTTGTAGACGTTGAGGCGAAGCTGATCGCATGGGAAAACAAGCTGGAATTCAAGTACCTGATCACCGATGTCGAGACTGGTGAGCGCCTGACTCGGGGAAGGACCCAGCAGGTTGCGATTGCCATGCCTGATCGTGTGACTCAGTTCAGAAGTCCGGATGTATTGAGGAGTGCTGTTCAGGCGTACCTGGACGCTCAATGATGCGTAGTAAAGCGGCTTACCCTGCCTGGCTGGCCGCGCTCCTTCGGTGCCCGCTACGGCTATGCCTCCTTCTTGTGCTTTGCGGTGCGCACGGAGCCGGCGCAGAAGAACCATCCGACGCACCTTTGTGGTCGCGTACGCACTGTCAGTCTCAGGGTAGTTTTGTACAAGTTCGCGACGTAAAAGGTCTGCCTGTGCCGTTAGAATCGCGCGGCGTTTTTTTCAACCATTGTGAGTACGGTGTTATCTGGTCAACGCGTCAGCCGGTCGACGAGACCCTGGTGATTCGCGGCGAGGGGCGCTCGTACCTGATTGATACGAACGGTCACCGTCCGATGAAAGGGCTTGCAGGCCAGATGATGTCGCGCCTCGTACACGCATTGATGAACGGTGATCTCGAGCAGCTTGCCGGGAGTTTTGATATCAGCCTTGTAGCGGATGCGGCTGGTCCGGATACGCGTGGCTCACTGTCGAAAGGTGCCGCACAACAATTTCTATTGTTACCACGTACAAAAAGGCTTCGACGTGCCCTGGAGCGTATCGAGCTTACGGTAGAGCCGGTATATGACATGAGCGTCGTTGCGCTTATGGCTGAGGCAACGGCTGAAGCATCGGCTGAGAGAATGCCTGAAAGAGTGCCTGAAAGAGTGCCCGAAAGAGTGCCTGAGAAGCGGTTCGATACAGAGCAAAGCAGTGCGCAGACCAAGGTAAGGATTCGCATGCTCGATCGACAGGGGCAAACTACGCAGATCTCGCTGATCGATAATGCGCTGATTAATCCCGATACGCAGTCCTGTATGCAGTCTGCGCGATTGGGTGTCTTCGCCTGCGACTTGTTGTTTGGGAACTCCAGAGCGCCCGTAGCCGATGGGGGTTGATGCCCGGCGAGTTGCGCTCGCCTTTTTTATGCTGGCGGTATTGTTGTTGATCGTGGCTGCGAGCCAATTCGTGTCGCGTTTAAATATCGACACGGATATGACAGCGGTGCTGCCTGAGAATGGTTTTCCGCCCCGGGTTAAACGTGCGCTCGACACACTCAACGCTGACGTGCAGGCGCGGATTAGCTTTGTCCTGTCTTCGGATGAGCCCGCCTTGAGCGAATCGGTCGCGACCTTCCGCGAGGGTCTTGCGGCTATTGATGGACTGCTAGTACTGCCCTCGGCCGAGGCACTCTCGACAAGCCTGCTTCCGGCACTGGTCCCTTACCGATTTCATTTGCTTGCGCCGTCGCAGAAGGAGTTTCTGGCGAGCGCTCACCCGCAGCAGCTTGTGGATGCGGGTGTGCGCTCGCTGTATCGGGTGACTACGCCGCGCTTGCTGGACTTTGAGAAAGACCCGTTCTCGCTGCATCAGCAGACGCTGATAGATCTAGCGCTGCAAATGCCGCAGCACAATGCAGGCGATACGCCTTACGAGGTTGTGAGCGCCGTTTTGTATGGAAAAGCGCTGCAAGCGAGTGGGCAATCGGGCCTTGAGCAGAAGCTGGACAGTGCGCTGGCCGCCGCGCGTGCCAAGGCGCGGGCGCTGGGACAGGAACTGGTCGTGGATCGCTCAGGCGTGTTTTTCTTTGCTGTGGACGCCGCCCAGCGCTCAAAAGCCGATATTAGTGGTATCAGCGCAATCTCAAGCGCTGCGATTTTTATTCTATTACTGAGCGTTTTCCGTCGTTTTAAAGCGACATTCCTACCTGTGCTTTCCATCGCACTTGGTATCGGTTGTGGGTTTATTGTCACGCATACGGTCTTTGGTGGTGTACATATCTTCGCGATTATCTTCGGCGTCGGATTGATTGGTGTCGTTATCGATTACTCGTTGCACTACCTCTACCACAGCCCAGCAGCGCGGCATTCGAAGGAGCGGTCGCGCTTACTCAGCGCGTTAACTCTCAGCGCCGTGACCTCGACTATCGGTTACGGAGCATTGTATTTCTCAAGTCTCGCAGTGTTGCAATCCGTGGCAGTATTTGCCGTATCCGGGATCACCCTGTCCTGGCTGACAGTGGTGAGTCTGGGCGCCTATTTTGAGGTCGCTGAACCGCGCAGGCTGCTTTTTGTTGAGGCTCTCAACCGTCGTGTCGCCGCGGGTATGGAATCTATTCCGTCCATCGCGATAGTCCTGGCCGTGACCACGATTACGATGCTCACCGCGACGGTGATCGGAACCTATCGGTTTACCGACAGTGCCAGCGTTTTCTTTACGCCCGACCCCGAAATTCTGCGCAGTGATCAGCGCGCCAGTGCCTATACAAACGATGTCGAACCGGGGCGCTTTGTGGTGGTTACCGGCGAGGATGTCGCGTCGCTCTACAAAAGCCAAAGGGCCTTGCTGGAGGTGGCAAGAGAGGCCACTGGGCAGAACCCGTCAGCTATCGTCAGCCTGCTTTCCTGGGTGCCAGAGATCCGCGAACAGGCCGAAAACTACCAGCAACAAGGGACGCTGTACGGTGAGTCCGGTGCCGTTGGTTTGCTGTATGAACAGCTCAGTATTGCGGGTGCAGAGAACGTGCGCGCCGACTACGCAAGCGCTGAGGGTAGATATTTAACTCCCGAGAAGCTGCTTGAATTCCTGGGCCCAAGTCTTCCAACCAGCTGGTGGCAGGATGCTCAGGGTGTTGTCAGTTTGGCGCTGGTAAGGAAGGGTGAGCACGTCGATGCGCTTGATGAACTGCTGCGCGGGCACGATGAATTCACCTATGTGAACATGCTCGAGAGAACCAGCGAGGCGCTGCGTAAGCAGCGACAATCGAGTACGCGCCTGCTCTGCCTCGCCTTTGCACTGGCGGGTCTGCTGCTGGCCGTGTTCTACCGGGAACTACGTGCATTTGCGCTGATATCCGTACCGGTTCTAGCCTGCCTTGTAGCCGTGAGCACGCTTATTCTGAGCGGGCGTGAGCTTAATTTGTTTCACATCATGGCCTGTTTTCTGATCCTGGGTTTTGGTATGGATTATGTGATTTTTGCCCGGCAGATGGAGAGCGACAGCGATACCACGATGCAGGCCATCAGCTTGTCGTGGATTACCAGTCAGCTGTCTTTTGGCTTGCTGGGTCTGAGCAATATTGGCATTGTGTCGAGCTTTGGCGAGGCCTTGTTCCTTGGGAATTCGTGCAATCTCATTGGCGTTCTCGTTTATCGGGCGATTAGAGCACGATCGCAAACCCGGTCTGGCGTGCAACAGGAGTAAGGGAAACGTTATGGCGGCAAGACGAGTACTGGTAACAGGGGCAAGCCGGGGCATCGGTGCGGCAATCGCGAAACAGGCGGCTGCCAGTGGTTTTGAGGTAACGGTGCATTACAACCGCGACGTGGCTGCAGCGCAGACGGTGCTGGATACGATTCAGGATTCTGGTGTTAGCGGCGAACTACTGCAGTTTGACATCAGCGATAGAGACGCGACCGCACAAGCGATAACTGCAGCGATAGAAGAGCACGGTGCTTTTTATGCCGTCGTGTGTAACGCGGGGATTGCGAGTGATGGCGCGTTTCCGGCTTTGACGGGCGAACAGTGGGATTCTGTGCTGCGCACGAATCTGGACGGGTTTTACAATGTTCTCCACCCCTTGGTAATGCCGATGATTCGTCTGCGCAAGGGGGGGCGTATTGTGACACTTTCATCCGTCTCCGGTCTCGTTGGCAACCGTGGGCAGGTGAATTATAGCGCTGCCAAGTCAGGCATTATCGGCGCCACCAAGGCGCTGGCGATGGAGCTTGCGAAACGCAAGATAACGGTCAACTGCGTCGCCCCGGGGGTTATCGCAACGGACATGACCGATGGCGTAGTGCCGGCGGAAGTGAAGAATGCGATACCACTCGGGCAGTTTGGCACGGCCGATGATGTTGCCGCTACGGTGAATTTTCTGCTCTCGGACGCAGCAGGCTACATCACGCGTCAGGTCATCAGTGTTAACGGCGGTATGTGCTGATCGCTACAGGGCTCATATTGGTATCTGCTTACGAGAACAAGCGGGTGAATGAAGCAGGCACAGCAAGCGATGAGTGACGTCGGCAAGGACCGCATCAGTAGCACTGCGGTCGATACGCGCGCTCGCATAGATCGCGAGGAGTTTCTTGCGAACTACGTGAAACCGGCGAAGCCACTGGTACTTAAAGAACTCAGTCGGGAATGGCCCGCGCGGGCAAAATGGGATATCGACTATCTGTCCAGGGTGGCGGGCGACCGGATAGTGCCTCTGTACAGCAGCAAACCAGCAAAAGGGCACCAGCATCAGCATGCGGCAGACGCCAGCATGCCTCTAGCCGATTACCTGCAGCGGCTAACGCTCGGTGAGCAGGACCTCAGAATGTTCTTCTACAATATTCTCGAGAATGTCCCCGAGCTCATTGACGATTTCTCGTACCCCGAGGTGGGTCTCAAATTCTTTAAGCGTCTTCCGGTGTTGTTTGTAGGAGGGAAAGGCGCAAGAGTGCAGATGCACTTTGACATCGATTACGCGAACCTGATGCTCTGTCATTTCGGCGGTAAGAAGCGTGTATTGCTCGTGCCACCCGAGCAAATGCGTTACATGTATCGCGTACCCTATTCGTTCAGTGCGCTGTATGACGTCAATTTTGAGAACCCGGACTTCACACGTTACCCGGCGCTGGCAAAGCTGCGGGCCTACGAAGCAGAGCTGGAACATGGCGACGTGCTCTACATACCGTCCGGGTATTGGCACTTCATTGTGTATGAGGAAATTGGGTTCTCCATGACGCTGCGCTCTATGCCCACTAACCCCAGCCGGCAACTCGCCGTTGCCAAGAACATTCTCTTTACGCGGACTGTAGATGGGCTGATGCGTAAATTTGCCGGGCAGCGCTGGAATGCGCGCAACGAGCGCCTTGCCGTGGACCGAACTAACGCCCGGCTTTAACTTGTTTTAGACCGGAAGCAGGACTTGCTCAGAACGAGTTCTAGTATAGCCCTCGCCCCTGTGACAGTTTGCCGTTCTCAAACACCAGCGTAAGCTGCACGAAGCGGCTGGCCCAGTAGATCCAGCGATTGGCTTCTGTCGATGGTGTCTTGTGGCGTGGCGGATAGCCCCTGGTGATGATCGTCTGCTCCTTGGTCATGCCGAGGCGGAGAATACCGTTGCGCATATCGGATTGCCGGTCTTTTCCCACACCGGCAAGATTTACCTGTTGCTTCTTGAGCATTTCCGCCGCGACCTCAGGGCTACTACGCATGGTGTACTTGGGTTTGTTGATAATCTGTAGCTGTCGGCCATTCGCGCTGATAACAAACTTTTTCTTATCCATGGATACGAGCTCAACCTGGGTGTTGAACGGAATCAGCTCGCCGCGAGAATAGTTCGTCGTCGCGCTTTTCTCTTTTTCTGCCCAGAAGTTGTACTGGGTGTAATAGGTGCCGCCAACCTCCGGCGCCGCCTGGCTGGTAGTAGCAAAACCGCCGACCAGACCGGTCGCAAGCAGTAGCGTGAATATCGCAGAGCGCGTTTTTCTACTCGCCAGCGAACATGAACGAGCTGCAAAAACCAGCGCCGTACAGATCGAAACACTATGATTAAGAGTCATGCGAAAGTCCTTTATTGCCTAGGCAAAAAGAATACAAAAGCCCACGCTCAAACACAACGCAAACCCTTGTGCGGGCGTTAATCCTGATTCTGCGTTGACTTCGCAGGCAGAGCCCCGCACGGTTAGGGATTACACAAAATAGAGAACCAACAGGCACGCATGCCACTTCGCATTATTCACACATCTGACTGGCAGATCCGCAAGGTCTTTAGGTTCGTGGACGACGACACTATGGGTCTGTTGCAGAACGCCAGACTCGACGCCATTTCGCGGCTCGGTGAGCTGGCGATCGAGCATGCAGCGTCACATGTTCTCGTAGCGGGCGATGTCTACGACGTCGAAGCACTGAGTGATCTTGCGCTGCGTCAGCCGATCGAACGAATGCGCGCCTACCCACAGATTACCTGGCATTTATTGCCAGGCAACCATGACCCGCAGCGTCTGTTTGGGCTGTGGGATCGCCTGGCGCGAAATGAGCTTCCGGCAAACATTGTGCTGCACACTGGCAATGCGCCTTACCTTGCGGAATCGGACCGCCTAGCCGTGTTACCAGCGCCTCTGAAGTATCGATCGACGTTGTCAGACCCGACCGAGCATATGGACAGCGCCGAGACGCCGGATTCTTTTTACCGGATCGGTCTGGCGCATGGCTCTGTAACGCGTTTTGGCTCTGACGATTCGGCGAATGCGAACTATATTGACCCCGGCCGGGCTACATCTGCGCGCCTGGACTACCTTGCCCTGGGTGACTGGCATGGCCAGAAACGCATAAGCGATCGCGTTTGGTACAGCGGCACGCACGAGATAGATGCCTTTGATGTCGTGGACGGCGGGCAGGCACTGCTGGTGAGTTTCGATGCGCCGGGGACGATGCCGCGCGTGGAGCCCTTACAGGTTGGAAGATATCGTTGGCACCGCGAGACTGTGCAGCTAAGCGCCAGGGCAGATATCAATGCGCTCGACAGTCGACTGCGCGCGTTGCCTGAACCGCTGGGACAGCATCTGGTGTATCTCACGGTCGAAGGTGCGCTGTCCCTTGATGACTTTGAGTATTTTGATGCGTGTATTCGTCAGGCGTTGGCAGCGGCATTGTGTGTTCTGCGCATTGATGACCAGTCACTGCTGCCACAACCGCGCCAGGAGGATCTTGATCGCATTGAGACGGGGGGCTTTGTGCGTGCAGCGGCCGATCAGCTGGCCGAGCTTGCAGCGGACCCGGCAAATCCACAGCAAGAGATCGCGGCACTGGCGCTGCAACGCCTGTATATCGAGTATCGGAAACTCGCCGGGGCTGAGTCGTGAAGCTGCGCGCGTTGCGTCTCAATCAGTTCCGTAAGTTTACGACACCCGTGGCGTTGCAGGGATTGCAAGACGGTTTGAACGTGCTTACGGGTCCGAATGAGTTCGGCAAAAGCACCCTGCTGCGTGCGCTGCACGCGGTAATGTTTGAGCGTCACGGCTCCTCGGCCGCCCCCATCAAAGCACTGTGTAATAAAGAGTCCGAAGCTGCGCCGGTCGTCGAAGCCTGCTTTGAGCTGGACGGCGCTAGCTACCTCATTCGTAAGCGCTTCCTGCGTAAACCGTATGCCAAGTTGCAAATGCCCAATGGCTCGATACTCGAAGGCGAACGCGCGGAAGACACCCTCCGCGAGCTTCTGTCTTTTGCGCGCCCCGGCAACCAGGGCGCGAAAGCGGACGATCTCGGCGTATGGAGCATGCTCTGGATTTCTCAGGGTGCGGCGCTGGGATCGGTTGAAGTGCCGGAGTTGGCCCGGAGCACCCTGCGCAACGCGCTGGAGACATCCGTGGGTCAAATACTCGGGGGCGAGCAGAGCCAGCGATTGCCGGCTGTCATCGCCAAGGCCCTCGGTGAGCATATGACCTTAACGGGCAAGGTGCGCGGACCTTACAAGGTCGCGTTGGAGTCCGTGACCGAGCTTGAGAGCATGCGAGACGAGTTGCGGAATCGCCGCGATGCCCTGCAGCGGGATCTGGACGCTTTGGAGTCTTTGCGTGAATCGCTGCTCCGACACCAGACCGAGAACCAGGACAGCGCGCTTAGGATGGAGCTGGAACAGGCGCAAATCCGGCGCATGGAACTGGGCGAACTCAATGCAAAGACAGATGCGGCACGCGCGGAACTGTCCCACCTTGAAATGACGGCTCAGCAGGCCGGGGAGCGCCTGGCGGAGCGCTTGGGTCTAGCGCAAATGGTCGAGGCAGCCAATCATCGTTATATCGCCCTTGAACAGGAATTGAGCGTTGCCAATGAGGAGCGTGCGCGTTTGAAGCGAACGCTGGATGAGGCGCGTGCCGCGCAGGCGTCCGCGGCTGGGGCAAAGCGTGAAGCCGATGTCGCCCGTCACGCAGCTACCCAGGCGCATCGCGGCGCGCAACTGACGGTGTCGCACCAGGTCCTGACGCAACGCCTGGAACAGGCAGAGGAACTGGCGCTAGCGCAGCGAGAACACGCCTCTGCCCTGGAGCTCAACAGAGTGACAGATACCGCCATGCACGCAATTAATGATGCGTCTCTGCGCTTGCAGTCTGCACAATCCAGGATATCGGCGGCGGCCACGCAGATCAGCTTTACCATTGATAGCGCGGCGCAGGGCGCGGTGAGCATCGCAGGCCAGCCCGTGGCCGCGGGTCAAAGTACGCTGGAAGCTTTTGAGAGCACGTCTATTGACATAAAAAATGTGGGCTCGATCGTGGTGAGCCCAACCATTAAAGACGCGCAGGTATTGCAAACCGCTCTTGATGAGGCAGATCAGGAGTTACAAGAGGTTCTGGCAGAGGTCGGCGTGGCGTCACTTGCTGAGGCGAGAGAGCAGGCGCGTCGACGCACAGTGCTTGCGACTGACGCACGCGATGCGCAATTGCGGCTGGAGACGCTCGCAGCAAGTGCCGGAGGCTTGCCTGCATTGCGGGATGAAAGCGAGCAGACAGGCCGCATGCTTGCTGCGCTACAGGACGAGACGACAGGCGGTCTTTTCCCGGCTGTGAGTGAGAGTCAGCGTGCATTAGACGCTGCACAAGAGATGGCGGAACACGCCGATGCGGTGCTGCAGCAGACCCGAGATCGCGTCGATAGCACTGCCGTAAGTTTGGCCGCACATATTGATGACTGGGAGCAGCGCCGCGGCGAGGCCGTGGTGCAGGCGCAAGAGCTGGACCGACTGCGAGACGAATTGCAGCACGCGCAGGCACCTGACACTTTACAGGACACAGTCCGCGATGCATCGCGACGGCTCACTCAGCAGATCGCGGCGATCGCAGCGCTTGAAGCGCTTGCCGAGGGCGACACAGCAGAGGCCGTCGCGGCGCGTATTCAGCGTCTTCAGGAGGCGTTGCAGGCGCAGACGCAGAAAAAAGTGGATATGGAAAAGGAGCAAGCGCGTGTACAGGGCTCCATCGCGAGTGCCGAGGGTGCCGGCTTGGACGAAAAACTGGCAGAAACGGAGCGTGCTCTGGGTTTCGCACAGCAGGACGTCGCGCGATATAAAAAAGAAGCCGCGGTTTTAAGTTTGCTTGCGGACACGCTTCGTACCGCAGAGCAGCAGGCTCACGATCGCTTTATGGCGCCGGTAATTGCCAAGGTCCAACCGTATTTGAACGTGGTTTTTCCGGGCGCCAAAATTGATCTCGATGCGACTATGCAGGTCAGTGGGATTCTGAGGCCGGGCAGTGAGGCGCAGGATTTCGCGCTGTTGAGCATGGGTACGCAGGAGCAGATCACAGTGCTGACACGCATCGCCTTCGCGGAGCTGATGGCAGAGCAGGGTAGGCCGGCCATGCTGGTATTAGATGATGCGCTTGCCTATTCAGACGATGCGCGCATGGCGCGTCTGTTTGATGTGCTCACCCTCGCCGCCAGAAACGTACAGATACTACTGCTGACTTGTCGAGAGCAATCGTTCGCAGGTATTGGTGGTAATCAACTGATGCTCGAGGCTGTGGATGAAGGGGAGCTGCAGTCTGCATAGCAGTCTGCAAAACCACCGTCATCCCATGATCAATTGTTCAGCCGCGCCGACGTCGCAGGAGCAGGCCTGCACCCAATGCCAGGAGCGACAGCGAACCCGGTACGGGTACCTGTGAAGTGCTGGATGAGTTAACCGAAAGAGCTTGCCATTCAAGCGGCTCAATCTGAGGCCCCACCAAGCTCCGGTTCGAAAAAGCGCGTTGTGACCTTGGGGCAGCTGAGCGGTACTGCACGCTATTAATGCCATCGCAGCAGCCCTCAAAACCCAGCAGAGTCAGTGTGAAATCACCTTGCTCAGCGAAGCTGTAGCCGATCACGTCGGAATTGTTCCAGTTCCGTGACCACCATACGTCGTCCGTGCGGCGCACAATGTCCGTACCTGACTCGCTGGCGAAGCTGATAAAGCCTCCACGTCCCCAGTCCAGCCCGAACTCGAATTCGGTTACGCCGATGTTGGTTCCGGTGATCGTGTATTGCGCGCCGTAGTTGCGCTTGGTGCCGCCGCAGGTTTGCTGCGCCGTGACGTTGACGAGGGCGTCGAGCGACAGATCGCAGAAGCCTTGCTCACTAAAGCTGCTGTCAAAGGCGGATCTCGCATTATCGAAGGCACGTGCATTATCTATCTCCCTGCGCTCTTCACTGGAGCGAGCTGAAAACGTGGTGTTGGTCATCTTCACGTTGATCGAATCGATCATCAGTCCGGCGTTGGCCAGGCTGCTACAGGACGCCAATGTGAGTGCTATACCCAGTTGGCGGCCCAGTTGTGCAAATCTGTAGTGCTGCATGGGACATTTTTTCTTCGTTTTGTATTGCGCGCATTTATTCACAAGCCGGGCGTCGCTTCACTACGTGCGCGGGCTTAGTGAGACAGGGATCAAGTTTTACCGTCAGTCACGGTGCAGAATGTGACCGCGATCACGCAGGACTGGCGCAGGGGAGACTGGCATCCGCGAGGAATGTGCGTCAGCGCGACGCTATCGTTTTGACCTGACGGCAGTCTCAAAGCACAATCTCGCGCTACTCGTCGAGGTTAAGAGAAGGAACCTAGCTTGTGAGCAGCGAATCGTTTGACTTGCACCCGGTGCTTAAAGCCGACTGCCACAGGCTGGGTCGGCTTGGCAGCGCGCGACTGCTTTTGCATCGCAACGCGCGGCTACACTGGTTCATTCTGGTGCCTCAGACCCCTCTTCTCGATCTTCTGGACCTCCCAGCAGCGGAAACGGCCGAGCTAATGCGGGAGGCGAAGGCGGTCTCCTCGTTGCTCAAGCAACGCTTCGCCTACCCGCGGGTCAATGTGGGGGCTCTGGGCCTGCTGGTTCCGCAGTTACACCTGCATGTCATTGGCCGACGCGAGGGCGATGGTTGCTGGCCGCAGCCCGTATGGGGGAATCTGGCCGAAAGCCTGGACTACGAAGAACATGAGCTGGATTACCTGCGAAATTGGGTCGAATCAGCGCGAACTTGAAACTTGTCGCTCCGCGACTGATGATGGCGCCCGTGAAATTGATAATAACGAGAGTTCAAGATGCTCATTGTTGAGTCGTATACCGTCGCCGTTGCCATGTGTTTCATCACCATGCTCTGCTGGGGTTCCTGGGCGAACACCCAGAAGCTCGCCAGTAGCGAATGGC
Organism: Congregibacter sp.; assembly: GCA_045105635.1. GTDB lineage: Bacteria > Pseudomonadota > Gammaproteobacteria > Pseudomonadales > Halieaceae > Congregibacter. Next base: position 181,848 of record JBGCDU010000009.1, on the reverse strand, counting down.
AGTTTCAACTCTTTTACTGGGATTATTCGCTCGGCGTGCTGCTGCTGACCTTACTGTTTGCGTTCACAGTAGGTTCTTCCGGCGAAGAGGGCCGAGCGTTTATGCCGGATATCTCGCAAGCGAGCAGCGAAGCAATACGCTCCGCTTTGATCGGTGGTGTGGTCTTCAACCTTGCGAATATCCTGCTGGTGGTGGCCATCGATATTGCGGGTATGGCTGTGGCCTTTCCCGTAGCCATTGGCCTGGCTCTGGTGATTGGCGTGGTCACCAACTATCTCGCTGAGCCCGTGGGTGTGGCTATGTACCTGTTCGCAGGAGTGGGACTGGTCACTGCGGCAATTATCGTCTGCGCGATGATATACGCGCGCTTGCCTCAGGACGAAGGCCGTTCGGTAGGCAAGGGGCTGGCGATTTCTGTCATAGCCGGTATCGCTATGGGCTTTTTCTACCGCTTTGTCGCCTCGTCTATTTCAATGGATTTTGCCAACCCGGAAGCCGGGCTCATGACGCCGTATAGCGCGGGCGTGGTCTTCGCGGTCGGGCTCCTGGTATCCAATATCATCTGGCTCATCCCACTCATGTACAAACCCCTGTCCGGTGAAGTGGCGCCGATTGGTGAGTACTTCAGCAAAGGCACGCCGCGTCTGCATCTCGTGGGTATTCTCGGCGGCGCGATCTGGTGCGTCGGTTTCTCCTTCAGCTTCATCGCCTCAGGCGCCGCTGGCCCCGCGATCTCTTACGGTCTCGGGCAGGGCGCAACGATGGTAGCGGCCTTCTGGGGCGTGTTTATCTGGAAAGAGTTCAAAGACGCGCCTGCCGGCACATCCGGGATGATTACCGCGATGTTTGCGCTCTTCTTCTTTGGTCTTGGCCTAATTGTGTACTCCCGATAGTCCGTGGCGCAGAAGACTGAGGTTCCAGGGGCGTAAGCACTTGGCGCGCTTCATCGGCTAGTAAGCGTCTAGCCCTACTTCACCACTAACGATCGCCACACCGGCACTGCAACCGAGGCGTGTCGCACCGGCTGCCAGCATGGCTGTGGCGGTTGCCCGGTCGCGGATGCCTCCCGATGCCTTCACACCCATGTGCGGTCCAACGACGCTGCGCATCAAGGCCACATCTTCGATGGTGGCTCCCCCGGTGCTGAAACCCGTGGAGGTTTTTACGAATGCGACACCGACGTCTACACATATCTGGCAGGCAGTGCGTTTCTGTGCATCGCTGAGCAGGCAGGTCTCCAAAATCACTTTGAGTGGCGTGCCGTGACAGACATTGAAAACTGCCGTGATTCCGTCGCGCACCGCGTCCCAATCCCCAGCGAGCGCGTGGCCTATTGAAAGCACCATGTCGATTTCCTGTGCCCCGGCGTCGATAGCGGCCGCGGCCTCTGTCGCGGCGGTGAGCGATGCCCCGAGAGGAAAGCCGACTACCGAGCAGGGACGCACTGCGCTGCCGGCGAGGCGTGACGCGACACGGTCAATCCATACGCTGTTGACGCAAACCGCGGCAAAATTGTGCGCGATGGCCTCATCACAGATTCTGTCGATATCGGCGGCTTCGGCTTCGGGCTTTAACAATGTGTGGTCGATCGCCGCAGCGATGGCGGCCGTGTTGTAGAGCGTGCTCATTTTGGACCAACTGGCTTACCTGATTAGCGAGGTAGGCTACACTGTCGCGCATCGAATAAAAACGGAACTCCCCCTATGAAAATTGCGGTTATTGGCTCCTGCATGGTTGATCTTATCGCCTACACAGACACCATTCCCAAAGCCGGCGAAACGCTTGTTGCCAATGAATTTGCCATGGGCTGTGGCGGTAAGGGCGCGAATCAGGCGATAGCCGCTTCCAAGTTGGGTAGCGACGTGCTGATGATGGGCCGCGTCGGTGACGACGCTTTTGCTGATAACACCCTGGCCAATTTCGAGCAGTTCGGTGTCAGTACGGAGTTTGTAAACAAGGTCCCGGGTGTTTCCAGTGGCGTGGCGCCGATTTGGGTGGATGCGGATTCGCAAAATCGCATATTGATCATCCCCGGTGCGAACATGCATTTGTTGCCCGAAGATATAGCCGCCGCCAGCGATAGCCTGCAGCAGTGTCAGATGATTATTTTGCAGCTGGAAATCCCACTGGCAACGGTTTATGCCGCGATCGACTTTGGGAATGCAAATGGTATTCCCGTGCTGTTGAACCCGGCACCAGCGAGTAGCGAACTGGATCTGGACTACGCCTGTCGTTGCGACTTTTTTGTGCCCAACGAGACAGAGCTGGAAATTCTTACCGGCATGCCGGTGGGCGACGAACAGGAGATTGCGGCTGCGGCAAGCTCGCTGCTTGCGAAGGGTCTCAAGAACCTGATTGTAACCCTGGGTGATAAAGGAGCGCTGTGGATGCATGGCGATGAGCGTGTTCACGTCGATGCGCCAGGTGTAAAAGCGGTGGATACCACCGGTGCGGGTGATGCATTTATCGGCTGTTTTGCTGCGCAGCTCGCAAACGGTCAAGATATAGCCGACGCCATAGGTGAGGCGGTGCATTACGCATCACACAGTGTGACCGGTAAAGGCACGCAAACGGCGTACGCAACGACCGCGGAGTTTGCCGCCTGGAGATCCTGATGAGTCATTCCAGGCGGGTTGCGGGTTGAGCGTTGTTCTAAAGCAAGACGAGGGAGAATCAGCATGAGTTTTTTACGGACAGGTTTTGTGCGCGCAGCGCTATTGTTGCTGGGCGTAGTTGCCAGCGTTGGCGCACTTGCAGACTGGGAGCTCGACGGCAGTCGATCGACCGTTCAGTTTATGTCGGTGAAAAACGGCAGCGTAACCGAGCTGCATTATTTTCAGTCGATCAGCGGGTCGATAACGGCGGGTAAAGCAGACATCATCCTGGATTTGGATAGCGTCGAGACGCTGGTACCTATTCGCAATCAGCGTCTGCGAGAGATGCTTTTTGAAACCGCGCAGTTCCCGGCGGCACGTCTCACTGCGGATGTGCCAGAGGCGGTTAACGCACTGGTACCCGGGCAGAGCATGCTTGTGCAGACGAATGTGATGGTTAGCCTGCATGGCGCAACGCTTGCCTATGCTGCAAAGCTGCAGGTAACCCGACTGCTTGGCGAGGACTTGATGGTGGTGCTCAGCGAGCCACTGGTGGTGAAAGCGGCTGACTTTGGTCTTGATGCTGGGCTTACGGCGCTGCGTGAGGTTGCGGGCTTGAAGAGTATTAACCCGAACGTGCCGATTTCAGGTCAGCTGATGTTTTCGGCCAGCACAAAGTGATTCGCAAGAAGATCTAGATGATAATTATTTGCATATAGGAATGTTTTGCATTAACGTTTCCTCAGACATATCTGACGAGGAACAAAACCGTGCGCTTGAACTTCCTGTGCCGACATCACCGCCGGTCGCTGCTGGCGTCGCCCCGTGACGCCAGATCCGTCTGGCAGGATTATTATCCGCGAATAACAAAGTCCCCCTGCACCCCGACTCCCTATCAAGTCAACCTCGCCGGCACAGCGCTGGAAGCCGCCACGATTTACCTGCTCGCTGAGCCTGTCTGCGCAGGCGAGGATCTCGAGTGTTTTACTGAAACCGCGCTGCTCTTGATCGGTATGCTGGAACAGTTGGGCGAGAGCGGTTTGGCAACCACGGTGGTATCTGGCGCCGGGGATATGCTGCAGCAGTTCGCTCTGCGAGGCGCGAACACCTCCGTTGCCTTGGCGCAATCGCGAAAGCTGCACAGTTTATGCGATCCCGTTGCGGCCGGCGGCGATGCTCGAGCAGACAGCGCTACGGATTCGCGTGTGCTGGCTGCCGGGCGCACCAGCGTGAGGGTCCATTGACATGTATCGGCCCTACAGCGTGAGTTTGATGGATATATCGATGACACGTCAAAGTATGCCTGCTGCCGCCGACTCCAGAGTCCAATGTGAACTTCCAAAGAGCGTGCTAGTGACTTTATTGGCCTCGGGTTTGCTGACCGCGCAACAGATTCGTTGTCTGAATCTCCAGTCAGCCGACCTGCTCGAACGCAGTATTCTTGAGAGCTGTTATCGCCCTTTGCCTGTGACCAAAGACGCAGCCAGCCGCCGGTAGGCCGGGTTGGTCGGCGCGAGATCCAGCAGCTTTTCTGCATAGCGTCGAGCGCTGTCCAGATTGTCTGTTTCTGCTGTGTAATTAACCAGCGCGAGCAGCGTGTTTTCATCCCCCGGTACGCTGTTGTGCAGGCGGCGGAGGGTTTTGATGGCTCCCGCGCTGTCTCCAAAATCATGCTGTGCGATTGCGTAAACAAAGCGGTGCCTGGAGCCGTATTCTTCCCGTTCGGCGGCCTGTGCAAGCCACCGAAGCGCATCACTGCTGTTGCCAGTGCGCGCCTCCAGAAGGCCCAGTGCGTGCATGGCGTCACCGCTTTGCGGCGCTATGGCCAATGCTCCGCTTAGCTGGGTGCGTGCTTCCTCCTCTCTCCCGCTCGTGCGCATCAGGTCCGCGAGATTGAGATAGGCGGCTACAAGCTGGGGGTTGAGTCGCAACGCCTCGCGATAAGCTGCCTCGGCCGCTGGAAGGTCCCTGCGCCCGGCGTGGAACAAGGCCATCTGCATCTGTGCTGAGGGCATATCGGCATGCTGACGCTGCACGCTGAGATATTCACTGAACAGGGCTAACAGATCCGCACGTGGCTTCTCGGAAAGCTGTTCCAGCGGTGTGGAAGTCAGGCCAAACGCCACTTCGAGCCGGACTCCGCTGACCGGGTCGTGTAAAAGCGGAGCCAAGTCCGCGTAGCGCTGATTGGCGGGTAGTTGCTGCAGTGCCCGCACGGCGCTTACGCGCAGCAGTGGGTCCGGGGAATCCAGTAAGGAGCGCGCCAGGGCCGTCGCCTCTCGGCTTCCGGCATTTGCGGTTCGCTCCAGCGCTGAGGCCCGCCAGATCGGTGCAGCGCTAGTGTCGCTGGCAAGCGACAGGAGACGGGGGACCGCTCTAAGATCGCCTTTTTGCAGCGCAGCCATGGCGACCGCTGGATGAGCGCCGGTATCGTTGTACTGAACGCCCCATTGACGCGAGGCTTCGAGTGCCCACTCGGCATTCTTGTCCGAGTGACACTGATTGCAGGCGTTAGGCGTGCCGACCATAACGCTGAGGTCCGGCCGCGGAATGCGCATGGAGTGATCTCGGCGCGCGTCGACGCCCATGTAGGTTTGTGTGGGCATGTGGCAATTCACGCACTGCGCGCCGCTCGACGTTACCGCGTGTCTGTGATGGGCAGGTGCGGCGTAAACCGCGGGCTTATGGCACTGCGCGCAGACACCGTTGCCCTCCGCGCGCAGTTGGTTGGAATGCGGCTCGTGACAATTTGAGCACACCACCCCGGCCTGATGCATCTTGCTCTGCACAAACGAACCGTACACGTAGACTTCATCCAGGATTTGCCCGTCGTGGTGATAGAGCGGATCCCCGAGTAACGATAGACGGTGAGTATCCGCCAGTGGTTGGCCATGCTGGTAATCGCCCAGAGTTCCGCGGCGGGCATGGCAGCGACCACAGCTGTCGATCTGCTGTCGATCAGGCAATGCCTGCTGCCGTTTGGCAATCGATTCGCCCTCGGCATAGACCCACTCGCCTTGCGCCGCGAGATTGGTGACAAACCCCTGCAGCGTATCCAGCCCGAGTGCGTTTTCTTTTGCCAGTTGTACATGCCGGCTTCCCGGCCCATGACAGGCCTCGCAGCCCACATCTTCTTCGAAGAAAGTGGTGCTAAAGCTGCGCGTGCTGGCATCGTAATTTTTCTGCAGATCGGTGCTGTGACACTCGGCGCAGCGGGTGTTCCAGTTCTGATAGGGCCCGGTCCAGTGCAGCGGATCATCGTGCGCTATGCGCTCGTCGGGGTAAAGGTGATACCAGCGCTGACCACCGTCTTCATTGGACCGACTATCCCAGGCCACGGACAGTGCCTGCAGGCGGCCGTCCTCCAAGGGCAGCAGATATTGCTGCAGCGGGTAAACACCAAAAACCCAGGCGACGTCGTAATCGGTCATCGTGCCATCGGGACCATCGGTGCGAACGACAAAGCGCTCGTCACGCCTCAGAAATTGTGTCTGCGTGCCGAAGTGCTCAAAGAGCGCGTTGTCAAAATCACCGAGCACGGTTTCCGCCGTTGGTTTCTGCATTGCCAGGTCGTGATGCGACCCGCTCCACAGCGCATGTTCGTCGCTATGACAGCTTGCGCAGCTCGGGGTGCCAACAAATTCCGCGGCGCTGGCCTTTGTTCCCAGAGCGAGGAGAAGTAGCAGTGCAAGGAGGCCTCGCAGGGCGTGTTGAAAGAGTAGCGGCATAGCGGGATATTAACCTAATCTGTTGCCTCCACCGCAGGGTTATGGACAGCCAGCCAGTGGCCTACGTAGACTCGGCAGCGTTTGTTAAAAGGAGCAGCAGTGGTGAAAATTGGGATCCTGAAGACCGACGCGGTCCGCGACGAGTGGATTGAACGCTTTGGGGAGTATCCGGACATGTTCCGTGCGCTTCTGAGTGATCGGGACCCGACCTTGCAGTTCGCTGTTTTCGATGTGCGTGTAGGTGAGTATCCCGATGCCATTGACGACATGGATGCCTACCTGATTACCGGCAGCCGACACGGTGTGTATGAGGACCTGCCCTGGATACCGACCTTGCTGACGTTTATTCGCGAGCTGCACCAGCGCCGCAAGAAGCTGCTTGGCATTTGTTTTGGCCATCAGGCTATCGCCGAAGCTCTCGGTGGCAAAGCCGAGAAAGTGGCGACAGGCTGGGGTATGGGCGTGCACAAGCATCGTTTTGTAAACAGGCCTGCATGGCTTGATGATGGAGATCTTGAATTCCCGATATTGGTCTCGCATCAGGATCAGGTAGTGACCCCGGCGACGGGTTGCGAGGTCCTGGGTGGCAGTGATTTCTGCCCCAATGGGATATGCCAGCTGGGGAGTCATATCCTCACTTTCCAGGGTCATCCGGAATTCGTCAGCGATTATTCTCGTGAGATCATGAATTTTCGTCGGGAGATTATCGGCGAGGCCTGCTACCAGACGGCGCTCGCTTCTCTGGACGAACCCCCTGCGCGCGAGCGGATGGCTGGCTGGCTGCTCTCTTTCCTGCGTGCCTAGTAGTACAGTCGACAGCCGGTCAATGCTTCGGTCGATGACTCGGACAATACCGCAGTCGACTGAGCGACAGCCAGCTGACGGCTAGCTGACTACCAGATGCCGGTGTTTTCCATCGAGGCCCAGGGTTCCTGTGGTACCAGCGACTCACCGGCTTGCAGCAGCTCTATAGAGACCCCATCCGGCGAGCGGATAAACGCCATATGGCCATCGCGCGGTGGCCGGTTGATCGTCACGCCCTTGTCCATCAGGTCCTGACAGGTCGCGTAAATATCGTTCACCCGGTAGGCAAGGTGGCCGAAGTTGCGCCCGCCAGACAGGTCTTCGGCGTCCCAGTTGTAGGTGATTTCCACCAGCGGGGCACTGCTAGTCTTTGCGCGCTCAACGTCATCGGGTGCGGCCAGGAAGACCAGCGTGAATCGGCCTTTTTCGCTGTCGTAGCGATTAACCTCGACAAGGCCAAGTTTGTCGCAATAGAAGCTGAGCGTATCGTCCAGGTTGTGCGCTCGAATCATAGTGTGCAGGTACTGCATGGCGAATGTCCTGTGAGAATTTTGGGCAGGTTTCAGAATTTTTGATTAAGGCCGAGCAAGATATTAGGGGCCGCCCCGCCGCACAGCAAGCGCCTGCATGCTAGTTATAAGGCGGACCGTGGTATTGCGGGTGTGCTTGTGTAGAATGTCCCGCCCTCTCGCCGGACAAGTCTTCCTATGTGGTTTAAAAACCTGCGCGCCTATCGCATGACCCGTGGCCTTGAGACCTCAGCCGATGAGCTTGAAGAAAAGCTCTCCAGCCGGATTTTTCGTGCCTGCACCCCCGCACAGCCACTCTCGGTGGGTTGGGTGCCGGCGCTGGGTGAGGGCGCGCAGACGCTGGTGCACGCGGCAGATGGTCGCATCATGCTATGCCTGCGACGCGAGGAGAAAATACTGCCGTCATCGGTTGTTCGCGATTTGCTCGACGAGCGCGTGGAGGGTATAGAGGCGCAGCAGGGTCGGAAGGTGTACCGCAAGGAGCGTCTCACGCTGAAAGACGAGGTTGTGCAGGACTGTCTGCCCCGCGCGTTCAGTCGCCATTCCGAACTGCGTATGATCATCGATGACCGTTCTCGCTGGGTACTGGTCGACTCTGCCAGCGCCTCGCGTGCGGAGGAGGCACTGAACATACTTCGCGAATGTGTCGGGACCTTCCCGGTGCTGCCCGCACAGACCATGCAGGCGCCAGCCGCTGCAATGAGTAGCTGGGTGACCCAATCGACGCTGCCGGATGACTTCGAGGCGCGGGACGAGTGCGAGTTGCGCGACATGGGCGAAGCCGCGGCGGTAGTGCGGTGCAAAGGCGTCGATCTGTACAGCGACGAAGTGCGTCAGCACGTGCAGGGCACTATGCAGGTGGTGCGCCTGGCGCTGGGTTGGAAAGAACAGCTGCGTTTTGTGCTCGGTGATGATCTGGTGGTGCGACGCATGAAGTTTGCGGATGCACTGGTAAAAGAAAATGACGAGGTGGTGGCCGAGGACAAGCTCGCGCGTCTCGATGCGGATTTCGCGCTTATGGCTCCGGCCCTGGTGATGCTTCAGGATCGACTCATGGCGCTGTTTGGCGGTGAGGACACTGGCTAGGGCATTGGCTGCGACATTGCTTTTGACATTGGCGAGGAGTCTGGCGAGAACGTTGGTCAGAACCTCAGCTGACACATAACACTGGGCGAACAATGAAAAAACGCCGCGCAGACACCTTAGATTACGCAGGCCTCTTTCTGGCCGGTGCGCCGCTGCTTGATACTCGTGCTCCGCTTGAGTTTCAGCGCGGCGCTTTTCCCGGTGCGGTCAACCTGCCGCTCATGAGCGACGAAGAGCGCGCGGCGGTGGGCACCTGCTACAAGCGACAGGGTCAGGATGCCGCTATCGCTCTGGGCCATAAGAAGGTATCTGGCGAGGTGCGCGCCGCGCGCGTCGCTGGCTGGGCAGACTTTGCCGAAGCAAATCCACATGGTTACTTGTACTGTTTTCGTGGTGGTCTTCGCTCGCAGATTGCGCAGCAGTGGCTGCTGGAGACGGGTATTGCCTATCCACGTATTGGTGGCGGGTACAAAGCCATGCGGCGTTTTTTGATCGAGTCTCTTGAGGAACGTTCAAAGCAGGCTCAGTTCTGGCTGGTGGCCGGCGCTACCGGCAGTGGGAAGACCCGTCTTATCAAGTCACTCCCACGATCGATCGATCTTGAGGGTTTGGCTCGACATCGGGGCTCGGCATTCGGACGTTTGCTGGAGCCGCAGCCGACTCAGATCGACTTTGAGAACGCGCTGTCTATTGCTCTTCTCAAACTCGCGCAGAAACCGGGGCCTATCGCTCTTGAAGACGAGGGCCGACTTATCGGGAGTCTGTCTCTGCCCGCCACTTTACTTGAGCGCATGGTCAATGCCCCATTGCTCCAGCTCGAGTATTCGCTGGATGAGCGCGTGCAGGTCGTGCTGGAGGACTACATTATTGATCTGGGTCGACGCTATCGAGAGCAGCACGAGGATCCCGAGGAGGCAATGATCGCGCATCGTGAACGGCTGGTCGCCGATTTGGCGCGCACGCGCAAGCGCCTGGGCAGAGAACGCCACCAGCAAGTTGATGCGCGCATGCAGGCAGCGTTTGACGCGCAGTCGCGCAGCGGTGATATCGACGGCCACCGCGATTGGATTGGTTCACTGCTGGCAGACTATTACGACCCCATGTATCGCTATCAGCTCTCGCAGCGGAAGGGTAAGAGTTTGTGTATCGGCAGTCGGGAAGCAATCGCTGATTACATGCGCGAACAACGGATCGGGCATGCGGGCTGACACCCCTCCGCAGCACGATCTGGTGTTGGTGGGCGGGGGTCACGCGCATGCCCTGGTGCTGCGACAGCTTGCAATGCAGGCACCGGCGACGCTGCGCGTAACGCTGATATCACCGGATCCTTTTACGCCCTACTCGGGAATGCTCCCTGGACTTATCGCCGGCCACTATACGTTCGAGCAGGCGCACATCGATCTCGCGCGGCTTTGCCAGTGGGCCGGCGTGCGGTTCTACGCGGATACGGTGGTGAGTCTTGATCCCGAGCGTCGTCGCCTGCAGTGCCGGGAGCGCGGTGAGCTCACTTACGATTATTTATCGATTGATATTGGCTCGCAGCCAGAGATCGACTCTGTTCCCGGTGCCCGAGAACATGCGGTACCGGTCAAGCCCGTGGCAGGGCTTTGGGCGCGCTGGGAAAAACTGTCAACCCGTGACAGTCCGCCGGGACAGCGTATCGCAGTTGTTGGCGGTGGCGCAGGCAGTGTGGAGATCGCGCTTGCCGTGGCCTTTCGACTGGCGCAGCGGCAGCCGCAGATTGCGCTTTACTGTGGCGGGGAACGTATTTTGCCCGGCTATTCGTCAGCCGTTCGACGCAGGGTCGACGCGGCGTTTGCCGAGCTGGGTGTTGACGTGCATTGCGGTCATCGCGTTGTTCGCGTGGAGGCAGAGACGTTGCATTTTGCCAGCAGCGACAGCACCGGATTTGACAGTCTTGTTTGGTGTACCGGGGCTGCGGCGGCGCCCTGGATTGTAAGCAGTGGATTGTCGACAGACGAGCGTGGCTTCATGCGAGTTGAAGACACGCTGCAAAGCAGCTCTCATCCCGACATTTTCGGTGCGGGCGATATCGCCGCGCAGCATGGCCACCTCAGGCCAAAAGCGGGGGTGTATGCGGTCCGCCAGGCGCCGGTTCTTGCGCACAATCTGATGGCTATAGTTGCCAAAGAGGCGCTTCGTGTCCACCTCCCACAGACGCGGTTTCTTTCGATGCTCGCGCTCGGCCCCAGGCGCGCGGTGGCGCAGCGCAATGGTCTGAGTGTTGCTGGCAACTGGGTGTGGCGCTGGAAAGACCATATTGATCAAACGTTCATGCGGCGTTTTGTGGAGCTACCGCCACCGGGGACTGCCTCGACCGCGGCCGGCTCTGTTCCCTCCACTAATCCTGAGCAGGCTCTCTGTGGTGGCTGTGGTGCAAAAATTGATGCGAATGTTTTGCACGCGGTATTGGACGAGATGCGCGCTCGATATCCGGATGTGACGCCGCCCGCGGAGGCGCTGGACGACGCCGCCGTCCTCGACGTTCGCGAGTCTCTGGTGCAGTCTCTGGATGCGTTGCGGGCGCTGGTAGATGATCCCTGGATGATGGGTCGCATTGCGGCGCAGCACGCGCTGTCGGATTTGTATGCCTGTGGCGCCAAGCCGCACTCGGCGCAGGCCTTGATCACGCTGCCCTTTGCCGACGCAGCCCTGTTGCGACGCGATCTCGCACAAACACTTGCCGGTGCCCTTGCGGTGTTTAGCGAAAACGGCTGTCGACTGCTCGGTGGGCATAGCATGCAGGGTCCGGAGCTTCAGATCGGGTTTGCCGTTAATGGAGTGCTCGATACCGGCGATTTGCTGCCAAAAAAAGGCGGGAAAAGCGGCGATGTTCTGGTACTAACGAAGGCACTGGGCACTGGAGCCTTATTCGCGGCGCACATGCAGTTGCGTGCCGATGGCCGCAATATCGCCGTTGCTGTCGCTAGCATGCTGCGCAGCAATGCCGCCGCATCGCGGGTCGCGCGTGAGCAGGGTGCGAGGGCGGTCACGGACGTAACGGGTTTTGGTTTGGCGGTTCATCTGCTCGAAATGCTCACAGATGATCTGTCGGCGAGCTTGATGCTGGATGCACTGCCGCGCTTGCCCGGTGCCGAGGAGGCAATGCGCTGCGGGATCTTCAGCACCATGCATGCGGTCAATCGCAATGCCGCCGCTGGCCGGTGTTCGGCGGGAGCGCTGCACGTCCCGGAGGCGCAGCTACTGTTTGACCCGCAGACCAGTGGTGGCCTGCTCATGGCGCTGCCGGCAGAAAACGTCCAGTTGGCGTTGCAGGCATTGCGTAAAAACGCTTACGAGGCAGAGGTTATAGGACATTTGGTCGATGCAGAGGCCTTGCAGCCCCGCCTGCGGTTTACCTGACCAGGAACTCGCGGATACGATCCTTGTAACTACGGCTCACCTTGAGCTGTGAACCGCCCTCAAGGTTGAGCAGATACTCGCCGTTACTAAGCGTTTGTGCACCGGTGATATGTCGGCTGTTCACGATGGTGGAGCGATGCACACGCAGAAAAACCGCCGGGTTGAGCATCGCCTCCAGCTGCTTCATCGTGATGCGCATGATATGTGTTTTGCCCGAGGCCTGGATGCACATGTAGTCACCGGCTGCATCAATCCAGGATATGTCGACAACGCGAATAAACTGAATGTCGCTGCCATCTTTCACCGTGATTTTTTCGGGCCAGCTATCAGTCTTGCCGGTTTCTGCCAGAGCTTCGATGCCGGCAGCGCTCTCCCCGGTCATGCTCATTATCAGCTTCATGAGCTTCTCCTTACCTGCGGAACTGAACTCCTGTTCGCGGTGCTGCAACGCGCGCTGCACGGATTCATGCAGGCGGTCGTCTTCAATCGGTTTGAGGACATAGTCGATGGCGTGAACTTTAAATGCATCCACAGCAAATTCGTTGTATGCGGTGACAAAAATCACCATGGGCATGGCGTCGCCCTGGAGTTTTTCGACGACTTCAAACCCGTCCATGCCCGGCATCTGAATGTCCAGAAACAGTAGGTCAGGGGTGTGCTTTGCGACGGCGTGCAGCGCTTCGATTCCGTTACTGCATTCGGCGATGACATCGACCTCCGGGAGTTGCTGCAGTCGGACTGACAGCCCTCGCCGGGCCAGGTGTTCGTCGTCGACAATAATTGCAGACAGGGCTTTCATGCGGGATCTTCCTTGCTGTAGCTTACGGGTATCGAAATTGTGATGGTCAGGCCGTGCGGCTCGGTGCTGCTCAATCGAAAGCGTTGTTCCTCGTTGTAAAGCTCAAGCAGCCTTTCGCGAGTGTTTGCCAGGCCGACTCCACCTCCCTTGGGCAGGCGCCCCTGTCTCAGATCCAGTCCGGGTCCGTCGTCGGCCACAATCAGCTGCAGGCATCCGTTTTCGATGGTCGCCGATACCGCGATGGAGCCACCTGAAATCGACTGCGAGACGGCGTACTTGATGGAATTCTCTACCAGAGGCTGCAATAACAGCGACGGCATCAAGGCAGCCTCGGCGTCCTCCGATACGGAGAAGTGCAGGGTCAGTCGCTCGGCAAATCGCACTTTCTCTATATCCAGATAGAGTTTTAAGGATTCGATTTCCTCTGCCACCGTCACCTGCTGCATGGGATCGTTATCCAGAGAGTAGCGGAGAAAGCGTGAGAGCTTCATTACCATGCTGTTTGCCAGCTCCGTATCCTTGTCCAGCACCAGCGTCGAAATCGCGTTTAGCGTGTTGAACAAAAAATGCGGATTGAGTTGGTAGCGCAACATCTTCAGCTGCGCTTCGTGAGCCATGGAGATCGCCTTGAGATAGCGCTCTTTTTCCTCCTGACTCAAAAGGTAGTACTTGATCCCGAAGTAGAGGGCGCTCCAGGAGAGCATGACCCACACGGCGGAGATGGAGTTATCGAAGTAGGCGGAGAGCTGTTTGCCACCCATGGCGTCGTACTTCGCCTGCTCCTGCGGGAAGATGTTGTAGAAGATCACCGAACGGCAGAGCATCCACAACACGCCTGCACAGTAGGACGCACCCAGAATAGCAAATGCCCGTATGCCGAGGGCTCGGTCCCAGGTCACTCGGTACACCCAGCGCAGAGCCAGCGTCAGCAGCATGCCGATTCCCGCAATGATGGGTAGATAGATGAAGTAGTTTTCCGGTGGCCGACCCCAGACCAGAATTCCCAGATAAAAGGTCGCCGCCCAGCTGCCCCAGCCTCCTATTTGAAGGAGCCAGAACAGACGCCGTTTATCCTCAATGACATTCTCGATGGGCATACAGCTTATTATAGGGACGCGATGGCGCAGTTTGCCCAGCTATCTGGGGATTTATCGCAAAATGACTACATTCTGGCGTATTGAGAGCAGCTTATATGGAGATTGAGGCGGGCCTGTATCGTCACTATAAGGGTGGTGAGTACGAAGTGTTGGGAGCGGCGCGCCACTCTGAGACAGAGGAATGGATGGTGCTGTATCGGCCTCTGTATCTGAAGCCCGGCAATACCGAGCGGTCATTGTGGGTGCGACCACTGACGATGTTTGTCGAAATTGTGACAGTCGACGGCCAGCAGTTGCGGCGGTTTGAATTTGTAGCCGCGCTCACGGACCCCGGGTCCGCCTTGGACTAGCGCTCGGGGTTATCGGCTGATCTGGCCGTTGCGTGATGCCCTTCGCCACCCTTCGCGCCACCGCCCGCATCAACAAAAGCTTCCAGCGCAGCGCGATCCATGCGATAGCCCACCCACTCGTCGAGAGGCTTTGCACCGCAAGCCTGATAGAACTCTATTGCGGGCGTATTCCAGCGCAGCACATTCCACTCATAGCGGCCGCAGTCATTAGCCAGGGCGACTTTACCGACGGCTTTGAGTAATGCCTTGCCAGCGCCAAGTCCGCGCGCTGCTGGCGTGACGTAAAGGTCCTCGAGATAGATGCCATGCTTGCCAAGCCAGGTCGAATAGTTAAAGAAATAGAGCGCGAAGCCGATCGGTGATGCCTCTGTCGATCCGGGTAACGTATGTTCGCAAATCAGGCAAAATGCCCTGGGGGCTTCACAGAAAAGCGCCGTCGCAATATCGGCTTCTGTCGCCAGCACCGCCTCGGGTTCTCGTTCGTACACGGCAAGTTCGGTGATGAACTGTAAAATGATCGCGGCGTCGGCTACTCGTGCTTCTCGAATTAGGCTCAAGCTGTTTTGTCCTGTGCATTGTCCTGTGCATTGTCCTGTGATGCCTTCCGCAAACTGTCCTGTCCGTCGCTGGAAGTCCAGTTCCGTGTCATCTCCAGATACAGGAATGACGCGGTCCAGGTAATCAGTACAAAACCGGCCAGCGACTCCAGAGCCACAAGGAAGCGGATATCGCCCAGTGGCACAATATCCCCCATGCCAAGCGTAGTGAACGTGGCGAAGGAAAAATAAACGCTGCTGTACAGGCTGCCATCATAGCTGCCATCGAGCGTCCCCCAGCCCGGCTGTTTGTCCATCTGGTAGTAGGCAAGTGCAAAAACCCAGACTTCGATCACATGCGCAAGCATCGCCACTACGACGCCGAACAGGGTTCGAAAGCGCGGTCGTACAGGTAGTTTTGGCAACCACGATGTTGATCGATACAGCACTTCATAGTGAATACCAACGACCAGAGACACGATCAGCGTGTTGATGACGAAGACTTTTAGCATGGTCTCTCAACCGTTTGCGAAGTTTCATTCTAAGGTTCAGGCCAGGCTGGCGAAAGCCTTGACTGCGCATCGTGGCGCTGCACTTGTCCGATACCGTGCACTGTGATCTGATCGAAGAGGAAAGCCCGCAGCAAGGAGACGAATATGGAGCTTGGTGGAGACCTGGCATTTACCCGCAGCAGCGATCGCGGCACGCTCTTGGAACCCAGCTACGGTGGTGCCACAAGTTTTATGCGCCGTCGCTACACCAGGGATCTCGAGACAGCCGATGTAGCGGTCGTCGGTATCCCCTATGATCTGGCCACTACCAATCGCTCCGGTGCTCGGCTTGGTCCGCGCGCGATACGCAGCGTATCCTCGAGCCTGGCTTGGGAAACCGCCGTCAATGGCTGGGGTTTTGACCCTTTTGAGCGCATTTCTGTCGTCGACTACGGCGATTTTGGCTTCGATCCGGGCCTGCCAGCGGGGGTGCCGGCGGAACTGGAAGCTCAGGCATCGGCCGTGCTGACGACGGGCACCAGCATGCTCGCCTTCGGTGGCGATCACTTTATTACCTATCCACTGCTAAAAGCCTGCGCGGCAAAATACGGCCCGCTGTCACTGATTCACTTCGATGCGCACTCGGACACTTGGGAAGACGACGCCGGGCGCATAGATCACGGCACCATGTTGTGGCACGCGGCAAAGGATGGCACCGTTGATCCAGCTCACTCGATACAACTGGGAATGCGTACTCACAATGAGGATACGCACGGCTACCAAGTTTACGATGCGGATTGGGTTCACGATCGCAGCGCTGCGGAGGTCGTTGCGCGAATTCTGGAAGTCGTCGGAAATAGACCGTGCTACCTGACTTTTGATATCGACTGCCTGGACCCTTCCTGCGCGCCGGGCACCGGAACGCCGGTTGTGGGTGGCTTATCTACCCTGCAGGCACTGCGAATTATGCGCGGCCTGCGCGGCCTGAACCTGGTGGGCATGGATCTGGTCGAAGTTGCACCCGCTTACGATGTATCCGAGATTACGGCGCTCGCCGGGGCGACCCTGGCACTCAATATGCTGTGCGTTTTCGCCGAGCGCGCGAGATGATTTTCTTCACACAGGCCTGACCTCGTCTATGCTGTAGCTAAGTGCTGCTGTCTGGTCAGAACGGAGGGTCTTACGATGCTCGATTTTATAGACTGCTATCAGGAGGACGCTGTTGCCTGGCGGATCGACGGGAAAGTCACCGAGGAGGATATGCACGCGGCACTCGACGCTGTGAAGCGCAAAATCGACACCTACGGCCACGTTTGCGTTTATCAGGAAATTGGCAGTCTTGGCGGCGTTGAGTTTGATGCCATCCTGGAGAAACTGGAGTTTCTGGCGAGCGTTGGCATCAGCGCATTCCGGCGTATCGCCGTAGTGACCGATAAACGCTGGGTAAAGCGCGTAATTGATTGGGAGAACCGGATTTTTCGCGGCATCGATCTGCGCGCTTTTGCCGTGGAGGAGCGGGGTCGTGCGTTCAACTTCCTCGCTTACGGAGACGACATCGATCCGGCTCCCGACGCTGCCTGAGGGCTAAATTTCGGCCGCTACGCCTAACCCTTACCCAAGATTCTACTCATAATCCAGAGTAGGTTCGCCGCTCCTGCTCGAAGCGTTTGCGGTGTTTGGTGGTCTTACCGCTGACGCGTTTGCGCCAAAGACGGAAGCTTGAGGGTTTGAGCTCGCGGCGCATCAGTTTGATGACGTCCTTCTCCCGGTAACCGCTGCGCGCCTCTATCTCGTCGAAACTGACACGGTCTGCCCAGGCGGCCCAGATTACCCAGTCTTCAGTGTTCGCGCTGGGTTCTGGCCTGCGTGTAAGTGTGTATGGCCGATCGCCGCTGCGCGCCATGCTGTGGCCCTCTCTTCGTGTAGCATTGCCTCATCGGGATGGGGTGAGGATAACAATGATACGCAAGGCTTCAGTCAATGGTTGTGCGCGCCTACCCGTGATTTGCCGTGCAGACCTGAGTGGAGGTCCAAGCTGAGATGTCCATTCTTCAAGCACTAGGCAACCGCAGCGTTTTTCAAAGCCTGCGCAATACAACGCTGGCCGTGACCGGTTCAGCATGCACCATCGGTGGTTTGGTCGCCGACGTGCTGCAACCGATTGCGCCGTTTGCGTCTTATCTGTTTTACCTCGCATTTTTTGCGTTTGCCGTGCTGCTTGTACTTTATCAACGCGGCAAAGAAGACCTCTTGGGCGCGGTCGCTTTTGCCGGTGTGGCCAGCGGTATTTTTGGACTGATTGTGTTGTTTCAGTCTGGCGATGACTCCGGGGAAGTGGGGTTCGTTGCGACGACGGTGCCTGTGGTCGCCAGCTTGCAAATCAGCCTTGGCATTATTGATGCGAAGCTCGATGCGATTGCAGATGACACCGCCAGTCTCAAGGTAAGCGCCAAACGCCTCGAAGACAACTCTGAACGAGTGCTGCGGACCTTGGAAGAAATGCGTTCCAGTTTTGCCAGTGGCGGCGTGATCGACAGACCCCGTTCACCCGAAGATTTTTATCAGAATGCGCGCCTGCACGAACTTGCGGGGGACTACTCAGCGGCCCGCCGATCGTATCTTGAGTATTTCAGGGCTGATTTACCGCTACTGGATCCGCACCTGCGCTTTCTGGCTTTCCTGAAAGTGCAGGAGGGCACGGCCGGGGCGCGAGAAACCTACTACGCGCTGATGCAGGGAAAAGTTGGCGGCGTTCAGGAGTACGTGAGGAATCTGCTGTTGGAGACACCGCAGCGCATCGCCGGAATTGCTGCTTATGCGGACAATAATCCCGACTATGCACCGGCCTACTATCATCTCAGTCTGGAGTATTCGCTTGCGCGGCTTGGCTCGCAAACTTTGGCAGCACGACGCGCAGAAAAAGCCTGGCTAACCAAGTTTCAGGCAGCAGACGATGCCGGAGACCTCTTAAAGCATGTGATCGATCAGTCCCTGGTCGACGAATGGAGAAATGATGCCTCGATGCGATTGCAGAGCATCAACGCCATGGGTGACGGGGTTCTGGATAAGCCGGTGTCGATGACCTGGGGCGTTAACAATTCCGGTTACACGGGGACGGTAACGATCGCGGAGCCGGCTCTTGAGCTGCTGTGGAACATCCGCGATGAGGGTGAGCCACGCAGTACCGGTGAGAGTGGCGCAATGAGTCCACAAACCGGGAAGCCGGCGCCGCAGCTGTTTATCAGCTTGCCAGCTAGCCAGCCCGATGCCACGCTTGAGCTGCGGTATCGCGATGCGAATAATGAACTGCAGGGGCCTTTTAACTTTGCCTTTGCCGGGGGCAAGCAAAGTGAAGATGCCAATCGCCGCGTTCTCGAAGCCACGACCAGCAGTTGGCTGAGCTTTCGCGACTATGATGGCAAGCGACTGTTGTACTTCACGCACCTTATGAGCTATCGCGGAAGCATAGAGAGCATCCACTATGCTGTGAATAACAGCGATCCGATCAAGCAATTCCGCTTTCCGGTCTGGCGCAGCTCCGGACTGGCACCGATCGATGAGACGACACCGACCTACATCACGGTGCCGCGCAGTACCCGTTACGTTACAGTACAAATTACTTATAAAGATGCCAGCCAGTCAGATGTGCAGCGTTTTGATTATGTGCGCCACTAAGCGTTCTGGTCGCGCGTAAACACGACGGCAGCTTAAGCAAGGGAGGTTTTTATGTCGGCTGAAGAACCGACACTTCGAGAGCGGGTTCGGGAATTCCTGCGCGGTGATGGATCCAATGCCAGCCGATATTTTCTCGGTGTCATACAGGTGCTGATCGTACTGTCGATTGTTGGCTTTACCTTCGAGACCTTGCCGGATCTGAGCGCTGGGCAGCTCAGACTTCTGCGCCAGTTCGAAGTACTTGTAATCGCGATCTTTACCGTGGAATACCTGTTGCTGCTCTGGTCTTCTGAGAAGCGTCTGCGCTTTTTCTTTAGTTTCAATGGACTTATCGATCTAGCGGTAATCCTTCCGTTTTATCTCAAGCTGGGTCTCGATCTTCGTGGCCTGCGGATATTCTGGTTGTTTCGGTTGTTCAGGCTTTTCAAGCTGGTTCGATACTTCGATGCCGCCAAGCGAATTGGCGACGCGTTTCGCATGGTGCGCGTGGATCTCGCGGTGTTCGGCATTGGCGCATTCTTCGTGTTTTATCTCGCAGCTGTCGGCATCTATTTTTTTGAGCGCGATGCACAACCAGAAACCTTTGCGTCTATCATTCACTCGTTTTGGTGGGCGCTGGCTACCCTTACCACCGTGGGTTACGGCGATGTATACCCGGTGACTGCTGGCGGCAAAGTGTTCACATTTTTCACCCTGATGATTGGTTTGGGCGTGTTTGCGGTTCCCACAGGGCTTATCACCATGGCGATCGTGAATACCCGCGAATCGAACCTGGGTGCTGAGGATGAACTGGAGGATGGGGCTGATCGATGAGAGTAGATGCAATGCCCTCGGGAGAAGCAGGCCCGCTGGAAAAAAACTTGTTCGGCGCGGCGCTACCCGAGGGTCTGACGGTAGCCTGGGCCGCGATTCCCGCGTTGCAGAAGCCGCTCTTCTGTGAAGAGTGGGTCATGGTCGGGAGCTCCGCTCCCAAGCGCCAGCGCGAGTTCATCGCGGGTCGCGTACTCGCCCGGCAGATGCAGGAACGCCGTGGCTTTGCGGTAAGCCCGCTGATTAACGGCGGGGACCGGGCGCCGCGCTGGCCCACTGCGGTTTGCGGCAGCATTTCCCATACCAACGACATCTGCGGTGTGGCGATCGGAGCGCGTCGACATATACGGTCTGTTGGCCTTGATATCGAGACCGTCGGTCGAGTCACTCCACAGCTCTGGCCCCAGGTGTTCACCGACCGCGAGATCCTGAATTTGCGCGCGCTTGGCGAAACGGCACGTGCCATTGCCGCGACCAGCCTGTTCTGCGCCAAAGAGAGTTTTTACAAGCTCCAGTACCCACTGACTGGTCAATGGGTCGGGTTTCAAGATGCGGAAGTCGAGTTGCTCGATGACCGTGAATTCACGATCGCGATCAGTAAGGCTCTGCCGGGCATGACAGACTGCTATCGCGGAAGTTTCGATAGACCAACTGATGATACGGTCGCGAGTTTGCTGGTACTGCCGGTTTAAACCTTTTTCGTATGCTTAACGAGTAAGGCCCGATTCGCACACCATCTTTTGCTAAAACAACGGTGTCAAAGACTGATTAAGCCGTTATGATTGGAAGAAAAACGTGTGTACTGGTTGGCGTTGGCGTTGGCGTTGGCGTTGGTGCTGTGGATGGGTTTAGCGCGCAGTGCTGGTCGACGAGTTCTAATTGATAGTTTTAGATCGGTCGGGGAAGCAAGATGGGGTCGGATCCAAGTGAATATCTGGTAGTTGTAAATCAGGAGGAGCAATACTCCCTCTGGGCAGCAAACAAAGCCTTGCCACTGGGATGGTCGCGTGCCGATTTCAGCGGAACAAAAGAGGAGTGTCTCGAGCACGTCGAGAAGGTCTGGACCGACATGCGCCCACTTAGCCTCAGGCAGGCGATTGATAACACGGCCTGAGACAGGCTACCGGCAAATGAACAAAGAGATTCCCGTGTCCAGTAAATCATCTACACCGCAGAAGCCCTACGAAGCCCTCATAAAACAGTGTTGGGAGGATCCTGATTTCAAGGCCCGTCTTCTCGCTGATCCCGAGGTCGTTATCAGGGAAGCGGGGTTGCCAATCCCCGTCGGTGTTGACCAGATAAACGCCATAGAGAATAGCGCGTCGCAGATGACCCTGATTATTCCCCCGAATCCCGCGGAGCAACC
Organism: Congregibacter sp.; assembly: GCA_045105635.1. GTDB lineage: Bacteria > Pseudomonadota > Gammaproteobacteria > Pseudomonadales > Halieaceae > Congregibacter. The sequence goes on along the minus strand of JBGCDU010000009.1, from coordinate 160,598 downwards.
CGACGGGGCCGTCAGTATGATTGCTGGAGGCTACATTATCTTCTCCAGAGGCGGTTTTTCCTGCGACTTCATTGTTCATCAAAACGAATGACGCGACGTTCTGTGGCGATCCGATGCTAACCCTTTAAGGCGATACCCGACTATGAATGCTCCTGTCCCCTCGTCAGCCCTCCGGCTTGATCTCGACTCCCATATTCAGCCATCGCCTGACACCTATCCGCTCGTAGCCGGGGAAATCGGTCTTCACTATCAACGCATGTTCGAGGAGCTGTTGTCGTCGTTGCCGGCGGATCAGGCAGACCGATTAGTGGCCTGGACAGGAGATGAAAAGCAGGAATGGACCGATGACACGGTTTGGACGGTCAAAGGTTCTACCGCGCCGGGCGCGGTTTCCCCCGAGGGGCGTCTGAAGACCCTCGATCATATGGGTGTGCGTCGTTCTCTGATTTTTTCGGATCCAGGGGTTCAGTCAACCGCTATGGGTGCGCAGGAACTTGCCCTGGCGACCATGCGCCACTGGAATGATTTTATTCTGGACTTCAACAGCGTTGATCGGGATCGCCTGCGTGGCGTTGCAGTACTTAACACCAACGACATTAGCACGGCAATCGGTGAGGCAGAGCGGGTGCTCAAGGCCGGTGGTGCGGCTTTTGTGATTCCCAGCAGCACCGCGCCCGGTGGACGATCACCGGCATGCCCCGAGATGGATCCGCTGTGGGCGATGATTGCCGAGGCCAATGCTGCGGTGACCTTGCATGCGGGCGGCGAGGAGGGCTTTCTGGCAAGCAATCACTGGGACGATGGCGTTGATCATCTCAAATTCGAGTCCATTGACTACAGCGCCGAAGGTGAGCAGATCGGAACTTATCAGTTTGCCTCCATGTCCCTGGCGCCACAAAATTTTCTGACTGTGATGACGCTGGGCGGCGTTTTTGAACGGCATCCGAACCTGAGGTTTGGTGTGATCGAGCTCGGGGCCCATTGGTTGGCGCCCATGTCCGTGCACATGGACAACACGGCGTTGATCTTCGGTCGACGCTTCAAGGATGTCCTGAGCATGAAGCCATCAGAGTACATCCGCAGAAATGTCCGGGTGACGCCCTTTCGGGTCGAAAACGTGGCGGACTATGTCGAGCGCTACGGCATGGCCGAATGTTACTGCTATAGCAGTGACTTTCCGCACCCTGAGGGTGGTCAGGACCCGGTGGGTGAGTTTCAGCAGAAGATTGACCGCCTGGGGAACGGATTTTTTGAGCAGTTTTTCTGCAGCAACGGAGAATGGCTACTCCCCGAACTGAATTGATCGTAACTCCATCTCCATGACGTCCCTCACGCACCGGCTGGCTTCTCTTTCGCCTGAGAAGCGGGCATTGCTGCTTCGCCGACTTGAAGCAAAGAGTCCGGTCGGACCAAGGGTCGAGAACGCTGTTCAGCCCAGAGCTAACCCCGATCTGCCGGTGCCATTGTCAACGACACAGCAGCGCCTCTGGTTTCTGGACCAGCTTGCGGGCCCGTCCGCCACGTATAACATGCCGATCGCCGTGCGCCTGGATGGGCAACTTGATCGGCGCGCGCTGTGCATCGCACTGCAAACCGTTGTTGATCGGCACGAAGCACTGAGAATTCGCGTGCTGGAAGAGAATGGCATAGCAAAGCAGTTCACGCGGCCGGAACTTCAGGTGCAGCTCACGGAGGTGGAACTCGATCAACTGGCACCGGCAGCGACGCATAGAGACTCTGCACTGCAGCAGCGCATGGCCCGGGAAGCCGCAACGCCGTTTGATCTTGCGAATGATCCACTGATCAGAGCGCAGCTGTTGGCGCTTGCGCCTGAGCAGCATGTACTCCTGATCACCGTGCACCACATCGTCGCGGACGGCTGGTCGATTGGGCGGGTGTTTCTTGAGGAGTTCACGGAGGCTTTTGACGCCGCTGTCGCAGGCAGGCAACCGAATCTTCCCGAGCTTACAGTGCAATATCCTGACTACGTGCTCTGGCAGCAACAGCGTTTGGGCGACGAGCGCCTGCGCGCGCTCGAAACGTTCTGGCAAGAACAGTTGCATGGCCTTCCGCCGGCCCTTGAACTACCTACGGACCGGTCCCGCCCGGCAGTGCAGACTCACAGCGGAGCTGTGCATCATTTTTCTATCCCCGGTCCGCTTCTCGATGCGCTCAAACATCTTGGATCACAGCACGGTGCAACGCTATTTATGGTGTTGTTGGCAGGCTTTGCCTGTCTGCTTGGCCGCTACTCTCGGCAAGAGGATTTTGCCATAGGTTCTCCCGTCGCAGGTCGGGACCGAAAAGAGCTGGAGTCACTGATAGGCCTGTTTGTCAGCTCACTGGTGTTACGCATGCGCCCAGCGCCGCAGACAAGCATTGCCGATTGGATCGAGGAGGTTCGCGCGACGTGCCTCGGGGCGTTTGGCCATCAGGACATGCCCTTTGAACGCCTGGTCGAGTTGCTGAGCCCGGAGCGCACCACCAGCTTTTCGCCGCTGTTTCAGGTCATGTTTATCCTCCAAAACCAGAATGCACAGCGCGAGGGTTTGCGCAGCGGCGGTGTCGAAATGAGCAGCCTGCCCACCGATGCTGCCAGCGCAATGTTTGATCTGACTCTCAAACTGGAGGAGCAGGGCGGGGCGTTAGAAGGAGAGCTGGAGTACAACACCGATCTTTTTGACGCGGCCTCCATGGCGCAAATGGCGAAGTACTTGCTCGCGATATGGGAAGCCATGGTCGAAAATCCGAGTATGTCGATCGGAGAGATTCCGCTACTGGATTCAGCAGAGCTTGCGGTAACTAGCTCGGCGCTTCGCAGTGATCACTGGATCGATCCATCGGCGTCGCTTTGCGAGCGGATTCTGGCGCAGGCACATCGCGCTCCGAATGCTACCGCCATCAGCTGCGCTTCCGGATGTCTCTCTTACGGTGGACTCAGCGAACAGAGCGAGCTGTTTGCAGCCTCGCTGGTAGCGTTGAACCTGGGTGCAGAGGCGCGTGTGGGTGTGTGCCTGCAGCGTCGGGCCTACCTCATGCCGGTACTTCTGGGTGTGCTCAGAGCGGGCCTTGCCTACGTTCCTATCGACCCGGAGTATCCAGCGGAGCGCATTGCCAGCATGGTAGAGCAGGGCGAGCTCGCCCTGATCGTCACCGACCAGGAGTCGACGGGCAATTTACCGCAGACAGCGATCCCGATGCTGTTCGCGGATGCAGGTTTTACAGCGTCGGCCGCTCAGGGCATTGTGACGTTCGAGGAGCCCCATCCTGAGCAACTGGCCTACGTGATCTTTACCTCGGGCTCGACCGGCAGGCCCAAGGGTGTGCAGATTTCACATGCTGCGCTGACAAACTTTCTGTTGTCCATGTCCGAGACCCCCGGCCTGAGTAGCTCGGATACCCTGGTCGCGGTCACCACGGTCTCTTTCGATATTGCAGGCCTTGAGCTGTTTCTGCCACTGATGGTCGGTGCTAGCGTTGAGTTGGTGGAACGCCAGGTAGCGGCCGACGGTTATGCCTTGCTGGAACAGCTGCAGGCGAGCGCCGCCACGGTCATGCAGGCGACGCCCTCCACCTGGCGGCTGCTCCTCGCAACGGGCGTTAAAAAATTACCGGTGAAACGCGCGTTCTGCGGCGGGGAGGCGCTGGATGCTGCTCTGGCCCGCGATCTTCTGGATGCCGGCGTTGAGCTGTGGAATCTGTATGGACCCACGGAGACGACCATCTGGTCGACGGTGCGGCGCGTGACAGAGCCGCCGGAAACGGTGCCGGCTGTTGATCTCGGGTTCCCAATCAGTTCGACCAGTCTGTATGTGCTGGACGATTGTGGAATGCTCTGTGGTATCGGGGTGCCCGGGGAGCTGCATATCGGTGGTCTGGGCATCAGTCGCGGATACGCCGGTCAGCCGGGACTGACGGCAGAGCGTTTTCAGCCGGACCCTTTCACTGAGCGCCCCGGTAGTCGCATGTATCGGACCGGCGACCTTGTGGTCAGACGGCCGGACGGTCGCCTCGACTACCTCGGACGCGCTGATTTCCAGGTCAAGCTGCGCGGCTATCGCATAGAGCTTGGGGAAGTGGAGTCCGTGCTGATTGAGCATCCGCAGATTCAGCGCGCGGTAGCGATCGCTCTTGAGCTGGGCGCGGACGAGCAGCTCGTGGCGTACGCAGAGACCGTACAGGGTTGGCAGGCTGCCTTCACTAAGGAGAGCGAGGCAACGTCAAACTGGCAGCTGGTCTGGGATGAAGCCTATAAACAGGGTGAAGACGTTGACGTTCCCGATGACTTCAGCGGCTGGGCGCGTACCCTTGACGGACAGGCTATGGGCCCAGCGACCATGTGCCGCTGGGCGGATGCGACCGCAGAGAGCATTCTGTCTCTGCGGCCGGGTCGGGTGCTGGAAATAGGCTGTGGTACGGGTATCATCGCGCGCCGCATCATCGGGCGTGTGGATCATTATCTCGGTGTCGATTTCTCGAGCGATGTGCTGGCGACAACTGCCGGGCGATTGCGACAGGCCGGGCACGCGAATTTTTCGGTTATTCACGCCTCGGCAGATACGGTGCCGATCTCGGCGCTGGGCAAGATTGATACGCTCGTCATCAACTCCGTGGCGCAATATTTTCCGTCGCTCGACTACCTCCAATCGGTGCTTGAGCGCTTGGAGCCCGCGCTGGCCAAGGGCGCGCAAATTTTTCTGGGCGATCTGCGTCACCTGGGCTTGCAGGAGTGTTTTCATGCGCGGATTGCGGCGGCAAAAGCGGGAGCGATAGCGGGCACGACCGCCCACCCAGGGACCAGCGCAGGCGATTTGCGCCGGGTGATTCACGATGCGATCGCGGCGGAGAGAGAACTGCTGTTCAGCCCTGGCGCATTTTACGATCTGTCTTTGGGAGGCCGGTCAACATCCAGCAGACTTTATCTCAAACCGGAAGACCTGGATCCTGAGCTTGGCGACTTTCGTTACGACGTGGTTTTGACCCTGGATTGTGATGACACGGAATTCCACGAATCAACACGCTTGCTCCCTCGAGTGGAGGCAGGCGGCAGCGACGATCTAGCGAGCCTTGAGACGGCGCTGAAAAGTCATCCGCAGGGTTTCTGGATTTTCGGATTGAACAATCCCCGGCTGCAGGCGACCGCGGCCTTTGTAGAAAACTTGCGCGAGCTGCCCGAGGCGGCCGAGATTGTCCCCGACGAATTTCTCCCTGGTCCTACTGGGAGTGTAGTTGTGGGGGATACGACTCACGCTGCTGGCTCGCTGTCAGCATATGTAGATTGGGCTGGTGTTAAAGGGGTGAATCTTGCCCTAGGCTGGGATTCTGGAAACCCGACACGACTGCAGGCGCTGGTCCTGCCGTCCCCGGTGACCCCAAATTGTGCCGGGATCAGTCTGTGTGCGGAGTCCGCGTCTGGTGAGCTGAGCAACCGTCCCGCCGGCAGTGGCGCGGAAACGGCCTTGACCCGCGTGCTGATGGAGCATTTGCGCGCAAGCCTGCCGGCCTTCATGTTGCCATCCAGCATCGTTCTTCTTGCTCGGCTGCCGTTGACGCCGAACGGCAAAATTGACCGTGCAGCTTTGCCCAAACCCGACTTTGGCAAACAGCAGACAGTGTTTGTCGCGCCATCGACGGAACTCGAGCAGCAGATCTGTGACGTTTGGTGTGACATTCTCGGTCTCACGCATCTTGGCGTGCGCGACAATTTTTTCGAACTCGGTGGGCATTCCCTGTTGGCAGTGCGCGTGATTGCGCATCTGAGAAAACGGCTGGGTGTCGATATTGCCCTGCAGTCGCTGTTTGACGCGCCGACGGTGGCAGAGCTTGCGCTTGAGCTTGAAAACGGCGGGAGCTCCGGACTGGAAGCCCATGAGATCCCGGTGCTTGACTCCGGGCAGCGACGCAGCGCGCCGCTCACCCATCAGCAGCGGCAACTCTGGTTCCTCGATCAGCTCAACGGCCCTTCATGCACCTACCATGTCAGCTGCGTTGCCGAGATCGACGGGACGCTGCAGCCGCAGGCCCTGAAGCAGAGTATCGAATTCATCGTGGCCCGCCACGACGCGCTGCGCACGCATTTTGAAGCGCTGGACGGCGAACCCGAGGCGCGCGTGTCTGATCAGACACAGTTTGACTGGCTGGTACATAGAGCAAGCGGCGACGACGAGCAGCACGCCATTGATGAGGCCTTAAGCAAGCCGTTTTCCCTGGCATCCGCTCCGCTGCTGCGCTGTCATGTAATCGAGCGGTCAAACAATACCCACGTGATGGTGCTGGTCGTGCATCACATTATTGCTGACCAATGGTCACTGGCACTATTGCAGCAGGAACTCGCTGCGGCCTACCCGGCATTTGCAGAGGGCAGGAGGCCTGAGCTGCCAACACTGCCCCTGCAGTACGCCGATTACGCCTACTGGCGTAACGATCTGAAGGATTCTGCAGCGCTACTAACGCAGCTCGGTGCCTGGCGCGACCGACTGGCCAATGCGCCGCAATTTCTGGCATTGCCTACGGATCGACCCAGACCGGCGCGGCGCACTGAAGCCGGCGCCCTTTACGTGGAAACTCTCTCCGCCTCACTTGCGACGGCGCTCAAAGCACTCTCAGCCCGTACTGGCGTAACGCTGTTTATGACCCTGCTCTCGGGTTGGGCGATTTTACTTGGGCGGCGCGCCCGAACCGATGACCTAGTGATCGGCGTTCCAGTCAGTGATCGCGTGCAGCCCGAGCTTGAGCAGCTTGTCGGGTTTTTTGTGAATACCTTGCCACTTCGCCTGGACTTGAGCGGCCGACCAAGTGTCGATGAATTTATACAGCGGGTAAAAGCCGCCACACTCGACATGCTGTCTCATCAGCTGGTCCCCTTCGAAAAGATCCTCGAGGCGGTCAATCCGGAGCGCAGCCTCAGTCATACGCCGATCTATCAGGCGGTTTTCGTCTTGCAGAACGCCCCTGGCGCGGAGCTGAGCTTTGGGGGTCTTGATCTTGAATTGCTGCCCGGTAACAACCGGGTTTCCAAATTTGATGTGACGCTCTCCGTTGAGGAGTCTGCGCAGGGGCTTGAATGCTCCCTGGAATACAGCACCGACTTGTTTGACGAGGACACGATTCGCGCCATGATGTCAGAGCTCACGATGCTCTGGTCGGCAATGGGCGAATGCTCATCCGGAGAGGGCATTCATAAGCTGCCGCTAATGGAGACCGCGACGGCCCAGCGTGTGCTCATGGCTGCGAATCCCCCGACTGAAGCGACGCAGCTCCCGGTTGTTGACCTGCTATCGCAGTGGCGACTCCAGTGTGGGGCCGATCCAGTCGCAGCGGCTCTGGAAGCCGATGGAGAGCCTGTTGCCCGAGACGCACTGGATCGCTGGGCTTGCCGCGTCGCTCTGGACCTGCGCGGTCGAGGTGTGGGCTGGGGTGATACCGTGGGTATCTACGCACATCCGTCGCCTTCCATGATTGCCTGCATGCTCGGTGTGTTGAAGTTGGGTGCGTCCTACATGCCGCTGATGCCGGATACACCGGCAGCCCGACTTGCCACTATGCTCGGGCAAACCGGTTGTGGGTTGGTTCTTGATGGGGTCGGTGAGTTTCCGCTGGAGCGAATTGAGACGGTGCTGGTATCGCCGCACGATAGCCATAGCGATACAAATAGCGACACGACTATCGACAGGGCACCGCCGGAATTTCCATTACCGCCCGGTGCCGCCACGGCCTGCATCATATTTACCTCGGGTTCTACCGGCGAGCCCAAGGCCGTCGCAGTGAGCTACGGCAATCTGCATGCGAGTCTGAGTGCGCGTCTGTCGTACTACCGCGAATCGATGACGGGTTTGCTATTGCTCCAGCCATTCAATTTCGACGTGGCCAGCGGCAACATCCTCTGGGCACTCAGCGCCGGCGGCTGCCTGCACCTGGAGCGACGCGAGAGCGTCCAAGACCCAGAGCGATTGTTGCAACGACTGGTGTCGACGCGTGCATCGCATCTCGTCTTGCTTCCGCTGCTGTATAAGCCGCTGCTTGCCATGGCGGGTCCGGGTCAGTGTGATGCGCTTCGCTGCGTCATCATCGGCGGCGAACAAATGCCGCCGGACCTACCTCGGCAGCATGCAGCGGTGGCCGCACAGGCAAATTTGTACAACGAGTATGGTCCCACCGAGGCGACGGTGATGTGCGCGGCGCATCCCGTCGATCCCGACGTCTTCCTGGCACGGCAACCGATCGGTCGGGCGCTTGGTCAGAGCAGGCTGTATGTATTAGACGACGACCTGGTGCCGGTGCCATTTGGTGTGACGGGAGAACTTTGCGTGGGTGGTCCGCAGGTTGCCGCAGGCTACATCGGTAACCCGGCAGCCACCGCAGCCTCTTTTGTGCCGGACCCCTTTGATGGATGCGCGGGTGCACGTCTCTATCGCACCGGCGACCTCGCACGTGTAAGCCGAGCCGGTCTCGTAGAGCTTCTCGGGCGCGATGACCGGCAGGTGAAAATCCGCGGCCATCGCATTGAGCTGGGTGAGGTCGAGAGCGCTATTACCGAAGTCATTCGTGTGCGGGAGGTAGCCGTCCTGGTGATTGATGTGGGTGCCAGCAAGCAGCTCGTCGCCTATCTCGCAGGATCCCAGGAAGGTTTCGAGTCCCCGCAGCTTTTCAGGGACACATTGGCACAAAAACTACCGGTTTATATGGTCCCGCAGTTTGTCGTCTCGCTCGAAGCCCTGCCAAGAACCGCGAATGGCAAGGTGGATCATCGTGCCTTGCCGTCGGTCGATGCCGGGCAGGAAGCCTCGGCGACCGATGCTGTCGATCAGAGCGGTCTGGAAGGCGAGTTGGCAAAAATCTGGTGTGATGTGCTGGGTAAAGCGCATGTCGCCAGCCATGAAAATTTTTTTGCGCTCGGCGGCGATTCGATTCTCTGTATCCAGGTGGTCAGTCGTGCGCGGCAGGCTGGGATGGCGCTGTCAGCCGCGCAGCTGTTTGAACATCAGACAATCTCCGAGCTTGTGCCTCGTATCGGCGTCGCCGCTGCACAGCCAGTTATTCTCTCCACCGAGCCTGAGCAATTCCCCGCGACGCCGATTCAGCAGTGGTTTCTGAGCCGCTACGGCAAGGCACCCAATCACTTCAACCAGTCGCTGATGCTGCGCATCGACAAGCAGCTTTCAGATGAGCGAATTCGAGGGGCTCTCGCCGCGTTGCAGCGGACGCATCCCATGCTGCGGGTGCGATTGCTATCGGCAGTTGAGAAGGATTGGCAGCTGGGTTGCGATAAGCCCAAATCTGAATCTGAGCTCGACTTTGAATCCCTGGATGTGTCCGACGTTGACTCAGACACGCTAACTGCGCATGCCGAGCGTGCCCAGGCAGCTCTCGATATTGCCCGGGGTCCCATATGGTGCGCGCGGCGCATTGTAACCGCCGGTGATGACGACAGGCTGTTGCTGGTCATACACCACATGGCCGTCGATGGCGTGTCCTGGCGAATCCTTATGGACGATCTCCAGCAGCTAATTGCCTCCGATGACCGTGCGGACCTAGTTCCGGGCTATAGTTTTGGCCGCTGGGCGCAGGCCTTGACCGAATATGTGGTGTCTGCGGCTTCCCGGCAATACTGGCTGGAGACGGCGCAGCCGACAACGCTGCCACTGAATTCTGTCGCCGATGTAGATGCCGTTAATCGACATGGGACCGAACAGACTGTGAGTTTTAGCGTGCCCGGGAAGATCGCCGACGCACTGCTGGGCGCAGCGCCATCCGCGCTCTTTTGCGGCATCCAGGATCTCTTGCTGAGCGCCTTGCACGCGACGATCAGTGCGTGGTCGGGTGAGAATACAGTCGGCCTCACTCTCGAAGGTCACGGTCGGCAAGTACTGTTGCCGGGTATTGATCTCGGTCGCACGGTAGGGTGGTTCACAGCGTCTTACCCGATGATTCTTCGCGCTGATTCCAATTCAAGTAGCCTCGAGCGATTGCGCGTTATCCGTGATGCCCGACAGCGTATTCCGCTGGGAGGCGTGGAGTTTGGATTGTTGCGTTACCAGGATGCGGACCCCGCCGTCAGGCGGCAACTCGCCGCCGGCGAATTCCAGCCGATCAGCTTTAACTATCTCGGACAGTTTCATCAGCAGAGTGGTTCGGGGGAAATCCTGGGTGAGGCCCGGGAAAGTGTGGGCCGCGAGCATGACCTCGATGGCCCGCGTCCACATCTTATCGACATAAACGGCTACTTCAGTGAAGGCGAGCTAAAATTCTTCTGGACCTTTTGCCCGGAGCTACATGCGCCGGACACCATCTCGCATCTTGCCGGCGGGATGATCGATGCGCTGGGCGATCTGGTAGAGCAGTCAATGCAGCCCGTGGTTGCCACCCCCTATGTGCCCTCGGACTTTCCCCTGGTGGATGCGCACTGGGATGATTGCGAGACCCTGTTCAAACTGGCCGGTCGCCAGGTCAGCAAGGTTTATCCGCTCAATCGTATGCAGCAGGGCATGCTGTTTCACAGCCAGATCGATCGGGACGGCGGCGCTTACGTGATCCAGTATGCCTGCACGCTGGACGGTGTGCTGAATCCCGAGCAATTTCACGCTGCCTGGGAGCGAGTCTTGCAGCGCCACGAGGCACTGCGTACCTGCGTGTTGACCCGTGACAATACTGATCCGCTGCAGGTGGTGTTCGATGAGGTCATTCTGCCCTGGTCTGAACAGGACTGGCGAGACCTGGATGCAGCGCGGCGGGATGCGCGCTGGGATGCCCTTTTGCGCGAGGATCGGGCGCGAGGTTTTGAGCCCGATTGTGCCCCCATGATGCGCTGCCAACTTGTGCGTTTAACGCCGGACTGCTGGCAATTTCTCTGGTCCCAGCATCACGTGGTAAGTGATGGCTGGAGCCTGCCGATTATTCTTGCGGATGTGCTCCGCGAATATGATCGCGTGGAGGGTACTGCGGCGCTGACAGCGCCGACGGCGTCGGGGCTGGAGCCCTACATTCGCTGGCTGCAGGCGCGGGACATGGGTGCGGCCAGGGATTTCTGGTCGCAGTACCTCGATTCGCTGCCCGGGCCCACAAGACTGGGGTGGCGGCAGCCAGAAAGCGACAGCCTTGCGTATGCATCGCGCCAGCAGATCATTCCCCGGGATTCGGCGAGCGCCCTGTACGCCATGGCGCGTGAGCACAATACAACTATTAATCGGTTGGTGGAGCTAGCCCTGGGTGTCGTCATTGCCAGCTGGACAGAGGGTCAGGACGTGGTATTTGGCGCCACGGTTTCCGGACGTCCGGCGGAGGTGTCCGGTGTCGAGGATATGGTGGGTATGTTCATTAACACCGTGCCCGTGCGTCTGCGATGGAGTGGTTCGAGCACGACATTCAGTGAGCTGCTCGCGCAGCTTCAGGCGCAGCATGGCAAGCGGCTGGCCCACGAGCATTTACCCTTTGTGTCGATCAATGAGCTAGCCGGTCTCGGCGCCCGTCAGCAGTTGTTTGACTGTCTTTGCGTGTTCGAAAACTACCCGCTGGACGCGTCGCTGGGCAGTGGCCGCAGTGATTTGCAGGTACGCGATGTCGATGTGCTGGAACAGACGAACTTTCCCGCGACCCTGACCGTGCAGCCCGGCGAAACGATCAAGCTGGGATTGTCGCTAGCGCGCAAATGGTTCGAAGCCAGCGCGGCCGATAGCCTGCTCGATACGTTGGTGGAGTTACTGACGACGCTGCCTGAGCGCGCCGGAGCAGCGGTCTGCGCGGAGGATGGGGCCACGCTGTCGAAGCTCACTGCGGAGCTTGCCGCTCTGCGTCCCGGGCGACCGGATCTGCACCGTGAACAGCTTGTGCTGGACAGCGCCGCGTCTCGCGAGACCTATGCGAAGCCCGCCAACGACAGTGAGCAGTTTATCGCCGATACCTACGCAGCGGTGCTCGAGCTCGAGCCTGCAGATGTGGGTCGCCATGATGATTTCTTCGATCTGGGTGGGCACTCCCTGATCGCGGGCCGGGTTGCAAGTCGGCTTTCGCTGCATTGGACTATTGATGTCCCTATTGCATCAGTTTTCGAACACAGCTCCGTCGCCTCGTTGGCCAGCTACATCGACAACCAGCAGTGGGCGCAAGCGGATCTCGGTGAGCTGGCTCACGACGAAGAAGAGTTTGTTTTGTGAGCGAACTCGCCACACTTATTGCCGATCTCAGGGCTGCCGGTATTACGGTGCGTGCGGATGGCGATGAGCTGATCGTGCGGGCGCCGAAGGGCGCCATGACCGCCCCGCTGGCCGCCGCGTTGAGGGCCAGTAAAGCCGATCTGCTGGCGTTCCTGCAAAAGGCTCATGAATCGCGCGAGCGACAGGCGTCCAGGGTGGTTCCCGCTGATCCGGAGCTGCGCGGCGGTCTCTGTGAGGCTCAGCAGCGGCTGTGGTTTCTTTACCAGCTGGAGGGCCCAAGCCCAACCTACAACATGCCGCTGGTGGTGCGCATCCGCGGGGAGCTTGACGGAGATAGGCTGGAAGCGGCCCTGCAGGGCATTGCCGCGCGGCACGAGACACTGCGTACGCGCTTTGTAGAGCGGGCTTCACAGCCCCTGGCGGTGATCGATGCGGATCCTCAGCTGGTACTCGATCGCAGCGCGCTTGAATCTTCCGATCTCACTCCCGCTGAGCAGATCCAGTGTGCCAGTGACGCCGCCAGCAGCATTTGTTTTGATCTCGCCAATGACCATCTGATCCGGGCGCGCCTGATCGAACTCAGCGATGCCAGTCATTTACTGCTGGTTACTTTTCACCACATTATTTGCGATGGCTGGTCGCTGACGAATTTCATTGCCGAGTTAAGTTGGACCTATGAGGCGCCGGGGGAGCAGCCGCCGGCACTCGAGGTTCAGTACGCAGATTATGTGTGCTGGGCGGCGAGCCAGCGTGAGCGCAGCGAATCCGATATCCACTGGTGGCGCGAGTATTTATCGGGAGCGCCCGACCATACGCCTCTGCCAATGGATTTTTCCAGGCAGGCTACACCCAGTTATGCGGGCGAGGAACTTTCCCTTGCATTGCCGTCCGACACGTTCGCGGCGGTTGAGGATCTGGCCCGGGCCCGTGGCGCGACGACCTACATGGTGTTGCTCGCCGCCTTCTCTTTGCTGATCCAGCGACTGAGTGGCGAGCAGGAGTCCGATGATCTGGTGATTGGTTCCACGGTTGCCAACCGGGATCTGCCGGAGCTGGAACCCCTGATTGGCCTGTTTACCAACATGCTGCCCCTGCGTCTGGCTCCGGCGACCTGCGTGACCGTGAGCCAGCTTATTGATCTGATCAAGAGCCAGTACCTCGCCGCCCACGCGCATCGTAACGTCGCTTTTGAACGCATCGTAGAGACCCTTAATCCACCGCGAGTGCTGAACCGGTCACCGATTTTTCAGATTGTCTTCGATCTGCAGAACCATCCCGATGTCGAGTTGAAGTTGGGCAACTGCGAGTTTGAGCCAGTGGCACCTCCGGTTCAGCACGCAAAGTTTGATCTTTCGGTTTCTGTCGAGGCGAATGCCGGTGAGTCCAAACTGCACTGCGTTTGGAATAGCGACGTCCTGACCCGCGATACGGTTGAAAGCTGGATGCTCGGTTACCTGGAGGTATTGCGCGGTTTTAGCGAAGGTCTCGAACAGCCTCTGGAGTCTATCCGTTCGACGCCTCGCGTACTTGCCGATCGCTGGCTTGAACAACAGCAGCAGTCGTTCACAGAAGCACCCGAACAGAGTTGGCTCGAGGTCTTCGATGCGTTGGCGCTGAAGATACCCGATCGCCGCGCCGTGAGTTGCGGTGAACGGTCGCTCAGCTATGCCGGTTTGCGCCAGCGGGCACGCTCGATAGCTGCGGATCTGCTGCAGCGGCAGGTGCAGCCCGGGGACCGAGTGCTTGTTCTGCTTGATCGGCACAGTGAGCTGCTGGCGGCCCTGCTGGCTGTCCACTACGCCGGTGCAGTGTATGTGCCCGTTGATCCGGGCTATCCCGAGGAGCGGTTACGCTGGGTTCTTGAAGACGCGGCCCCGTCGATCGTGCTCACAGAAATGGCCTATCAACACTTGCCCGCGCTTGAGGCATTCGCGACCGCCACTGTTGAGTCGATCGAGCCGCTGACCACGGAGGTGTCCCTACCGGGACCGCAATTCGCTGATCTGGCCTACATCATTTTTACCTCTGGCTCCACCGGGCGGCCCAAGGGTGTACAGATCGAGCACGGGGCCCTGAGTAATTTTCTGCAATCCATGGCGCTACAGCCCGGGCTAGCGCCTGAGGATGTTTTGCTCGCGGTAACCACCGTGTCCTTTGATATTGCCGCGCTTGAACTGTTGTTGCCTTTGATGGTCGGCGCAGAACTGGTGATCGCCGATCGCCTGACAGCGGTGGACGGCCGCGCGTTGCGAGCCGCAATGAAGCAACACGCGATCACCTGCCTGCAGGCGACACCCAGCACCTGGCGACTGCTGATCGACGCTGGCTGGCGGGAGGGCAAAGGTCTGAAGGCCCTGTGCGGCGGTGAGGCCTTACCGGTTTCTTTGGCCCGGGCGGTGTGCGACACCGGGGCGGAACTGTGGAATATGTATGGCCCCACAGAGACAACGATCTGGTCAGCGGTGCGTCGCGTGGACTCGCTAACTGAATGCCGACCTTCCGCATCCGGTAATGAAGCGATCGGTTTCGGTATCGATAACACGGCTCTGTATGTGCTCGATCATCGCGGTGAACTCGTCGCTGCCGGCGCCGTGGGCGAGCTCTGGATCGGCGGCTCGGGGCTAGCCAGGGGTTACTGGCAGCGCCCGGGCCAGACTGCCGAGCGTTATCGACCGGACCCGTTTAGCAAGATTCCCGGTGCACGAATGTACGGCACCGGCGATCTGGTACGCGCCCGGGTGGATGGACAGATTGATTTTCTGGGTCGTATCGACAATCAAGTGAAACTGCGCGGGTTCAGAATCGAACTCGGTGAGATCGAGTCGGCGTTACTCAAGTTGCCCGGGGTTTCGGCGGCCGTGGCCATGGCCGTTGGGGAGGAGCTGGAAACGCGGCATCTGGTGGCCTTTGTTCATGCGACCGATGGCCAATTGGGTGATGCAGGCATCGATCTGAAGGCTGTGCTGAGAGAGAGTCTCCCGGCTTATATGGTGCCTAGCCGCGTTGTTTCCCTGGATTTTCTGCCCATGACGCCTAATGGCAAGGTTGATCGGCGCGCGCTGGCTTCCCAGGCCAGCTCTCGGGAGGAAAAGCGCGCAGCAGTTCGCGCTGAGGGACATCTCCAGCGCACGATCGCCGATATCTGGTCCGCGGAGCTGTATGTCGACAACCCGGATGTCGATACGAATATTTTTGAGCTCGGTGCCCACTCGTTGATGTTGGCCAAAGTGCAGCGCGAGCTTGAGCAGGCGCTGGCGCGTTCCATCGACCTCATTGAGCTGTTCAGACATCCCACGATTAGATCGCTGTCCCTGCACCTGGAACAGCACCCGGAAAAGTATCAGGACAGTCCGGGTCTTGCAGATCGCTCAGGGTCGCGGGATAAAGCGCAGCTCGAGTCGGCAGATGTCGCAGTGATTGGCCTCGCAGGACAGTTTCCCGGTGCAGCGAATATCGAGGATTTCTGGGAGCTTATTATCTCGGGTTCAAGCGGTATCCAGCGCTTCTCAGAGGAAGCGCTGCGCAAGGCGGGTATCGAGGTGGAGCTGCTTGCCTCCCCGGATTTTGTGCCTGTACACGGCGCCATAGACGACATCGAACTGTTTGATGCCGAGTACTTTGGTTTGCGTCCCAGTGAAGCGCGGCTGATGGATCCGCAACACAGGCTGTTTTTACAGACGGCGGTACACGCGCTGGAAAATGCCGGGTATGCGGGGTTTGACCAGGCACAGAACGTCGGCGTGTATGGCGGATGTGGTCAGAACGATTATCTTCTGGACCACGTATTGCCGTTTCTTGATCGCAATGCGGATCAGGACGCTTACGACTCAATTATCGGGTCCGAAAAAGACTTCCTGACTACCCGGGTTTCCTACCTGCTGAATCTCACCGGCCCCAGTCTGGACATCCAGACAGCCTGTTCCACGGGTCTGGTCGCCGTGCATGTCGCCTGCCAGGCGCTGCGCCAGGGCGAGTGCGATATGGCGCTGGCCGGTGCGGTGGCCATTAGAGTTCCGCAGGCCAATGGGCATCTTTACCAGGAAGGCTCGATTGTTTCTCCGGATGGCGATTGCCGGCCCTTTGACGAAAACGCCGCCGGCACGGTTTGGGGCAGCGGTGTGGGTACTCTTGTGCTGAAACCCATGGATCGTGCAGCGGCCGACGGCGACCAGATCCTTGCGGTGATCAAGGGGAGCGCTATTAATAATGATGGCTCATCCAAGGTCGGCTTCACCGCCCCCAGCGTTGATGGGCAAGCCGCGGTGATTCGCGGCGCCCTACAAAATGCGGGTGTCGAGCCGCGACAGCTGCGCATGATCGAAACCCACGGTACCGCCACGGCTCTTGGCGATTTGATTGAATACGGTGCGCTTAAGGATGTCTTTCGGGACTGCGAGGCGCCCTGCTATCTGGGAGCGGTGAAATCGCAGATAGGACATCTCAATAGTGCAGCCGGAGTGGCCGGCTTGATTAAGGCCATCCTGGCCATCCAGCATGGGCGGATTCCCAAGCTACATGGTTTTCAGAATCCGAATGCTCGTTTGGACACCAGCGGCGTCGCCCTGACCTGGCCTCAAGAGCCGGTCGAGTGGCCGGAGGAGGAGGGGGCTCGGATCGCCGGCGTTAGTAGCTTCGGGATAGGCGGCACCAATGCGCATCTGGTGGTGGCCGGCGCGGCTGGCTTGGAGGAGGTCGCCGCGCAGCCAGCGCGTCCACAAATTCTTGCCTTATCTGCGAACAGTGAGCAGGCACTGGCTGATTTACGCCAACAGGCGGGGCAGCTGTGGATGGAGCGAGGCGGTGATGTAAACAGCCTTGCCTGGACACTCGCGAATGGCGCCGTGCACCGCCGCTATCGTCTGGCAGTCGTGTCCGAGGATATTGCGATTGCCGGCGATATCCTGGCGAACAACAAGTTTCAGACCGCGAGCGGTGCGGCAGTTGGCGAGATATTTAAAACCGCGTTTCTTTACTCCGGGCAGGGCACTCAATCCCTTGGCATGGCAGCGGATCTCTATCGCCGCTATGCGGTTTTCAGGGTTGCGCTGGATGAAGTTGCGGCGCTAGTTCAGGAGCGGCTGGCGGTAGATATCGTCGAACTACTCTGCGAGCAGCAGGACCCGCCCGGGCAGCAGGCTTTGGCTGCCAGACTGTCAGAGACGCGGATCACCCAACCTGCGCTGTTTGCGGTGCAGTTCGCGCTTACCCGACTGTGGCAGGCATGGGGAATTCGCGCGCATAAGGTCATGGGTCACAGCTTGGGAGAGTTATCAGCAGCCTTCACCGCAGGGGTGTTTGATCTGACAACCGCTATCGACGTGGTCTGCCACCGGGCCGAACTGTGTTGGCAGCAGCCCGCAGGTGCCATGCTGGCCGCCGCCGCGCCCGCGAGTCGGGTGACACCCCTGATTGGGGCAGACATCGATATCGCGGCGATCAATGCGCCAAACGCCACCGTCCTCAGCGGCCCGCCTGCGGCGATCGCCCAGCTTGAACAAGTGCTGCAGGCCGCGGATATCAATTGTAAAAAACTGCATGTCTCGCACGCGTTTCACTCCCGGCAAATGGCACAAGCCCAGATCGATTTTGAGGCATTCCTCGACACCAAGACTCTGAACCCACCGACGATTCCCATGGTATCGAGCGTGCACGGGGGCTGGCTTACTGATCAGGAAGCCACCAGTGCAGCGTACTGGGCCGATCAACTCACCACGACCGTGCAGTTTGAACGTGGCCTGACTTGTCTGGCAGAGGATAAGCAGCTGAAGTTTCTTGAAATTGGCCCCGGTCAGGTGCTCACCGAGCTCGCGCGGGCAAGCCTCGACTCGCCGCCACGGGCGGTTGCCGGAACCGTGTCCGAGCGCGGGATGCTGAGCGCGGCCGCCGATTTATGGTGTCATGGTCTACCCGTGCAACTCTCTGCATGCTGCGGTGACGAGCCGGAGCTGCGACGGCGTGTTGCACTGCCTTCCTACCCCTTCCGCCGCGAGCGACATTGGATCGAGAAAGGTCGACGCGATCATCATCCGCCCCGTCTTGCCCTTGAGGACTGGTTTTTTATCCCGAGCTGGCGGCCTGCGCCCTGGGCGCGATCCGCCGGGTCAGCAATCTGCTGGCACATCGAAGAGGGCACTGCTGAGCCCCCATCGCGTCTGGGTCAGGTTCTGCATTGGCACAGCGGATGGGACCTGCCAGCTCTTGCAAGTTCCCCGGATTCCACCGGTGTCCTGTTGCTTGCAGAAGAGGGCTGGGCGGAACATCCCTGTCAGAGAATAACCGGTCTGCTTGGTGCGTGGACCCAGGCCTATCCGGGGAAGCCGCTGCGGATACGCATTCTCACCCGGCAGCTGTTGACGGTGTTCCCGGGCGAACGGCCCGATGCGGAGACGGCCGCCCTGCGCGGGGTGCTGCCGGTTATTGCCCAGGAGTACCCGTCGATTGATATCCGCTGTATTGACAGCGATACAGCGGATTATGGCGAGGTAGAAGCGAGGGCTATTGCCGCTGAGATGGGCTCCGCTGAAACTCCTCAGTTCGTCGCTTTTCGCCGCGGCCAGCGCTACTTGCCCGACGCCGCACCGGTGAAGCTCCCGGTAGCGGATAAGCCGCCTCAGTGCCTGCGCGAGGGCGGCGCCTACCTGGTGACGGGAGGTAGCGGTCGTATTGGTCGAAGCATCGCGCGATACCTGGTGGAGCGCTGTCATGCGCGGGTGATCCTGACATCCCGAACTGCACCCGCAGCCATGCCGGATGACATCCAGGCCAGCATTGAATGGATCTCGGCAGATATCGGTGATGAGGTACAGGTTGACCAGCTGTTTGCGCAGCTGTCTGCTCGCGATATCGAGATTGCCGGGGTTTTCCACGCGGCCGGTGATCCATCGCACTCCGTACCGATTCAAGATTGTCCCCGGCACTGGCCCTGGCCGGTGTTGCGGCCCAAGCTCGACGGTGCGCGACATATGGCGCGGCATATCAACGGCCACATGGATTTCTGCGTACTGATGTCGTCACTTTCATCGCTGTACGGCGGGCTGGGTTATCTCGAATACGCCGCCGCGAATGCGACGCTAGATGCGCTGGCATGGGAGCTCAATGCAACGGCCGGTACGGCCTGGATCAGCGTTAACTGGGATGCGTGGCGCTTCGACGATGCGCAGCCGTCCGCGTGGATTAACGCCGTGGAGGGGATCGAGGCCCTGGATCGTATTTTGGCTAACTTGCCGCTGCAGCAGGTGATGGTAAGCACTCAATCTCCCGAATCGCGTTTGAGACAACCTGTGCTCACGCCCGCTGCAGAACCGAACCTTGGGCGTGTCGAGGCCGGTGAAGGCATGTCGACCACGCAGGCGACCATTGCCGCGGTATGGGGACAGCTACTGGGTCATGCCGCAATCGGTCTCGATGATGATTACTTTGCTCTCGGTGGCGACTCAATGCTGGCTATCAGGATTGTAGAAAGCCTGCGTGTACGGCTGAATCGCCCGGTGCATCTGTCGGCCCTGGTGCAGAACCCCAGCATACGTAGTTTGGCGGCAGCCATAGAAAGTAGTCTGAACGAGGAGCTGTCGATATTGGTGCCCATGGCGCAGGGCAGTCGTGCGCAGCGGGTGCTGTTGATGCCCGGCACCGGCGGCAGTGTTACCTATCTCGCGCCGCTTGCCCGCCATCTTGGGGATGCCGGCTATAGCGTTATGGGTCTTCAGGCGGCGGGGCTCGATGCAATGACTCCGGCCAGGGCGAGTATCGAGGACATAGCGGCGGACAACCTGGCCGCCTTAAAGCTACGAGATGATGAAGACGTTATTTTGATCGGCCACTCGCTCGGAAGTTGGGTTGGCCTCGAGATGGCGCGCCAGCTCAGCACAGAAAAGCGGCGGGTACCACAGCTGTTCGTGCTCGACACCGCAAGGCCGGCGACACGAGAGAACAACGCGATGCAACACTGGAGCGATGCGGACTGGATGACCTCGATCACTGAGAACGTGACGCAGGCCTGGGGCCTGCAGGTACAGGCGGACAAGCGCGAGCTCGATGGTCTGGTATGGAGCGACATGATTGCCTGGTTACACGGGCAACTTGTGACCGGGGGCGTATTACCTGCCGAGAGCGACACGCGGCTGGTGGCGGGGATCGCCTCCGTTTTTCGTACCCAGGCGCTGATCAGTTACGCGCCCCCGATAGAGCCGGTCGCCGACATTACGCTGATACGCGCGGCGGATTCGCTCGACGAATATCTCGAGGGGGTGCCTCAATCGATAGTAAGCGACACGGCCTGGGGCTGGGGTGAGTTTTCGATTACCGATGTGGCGCTGCGCGCAACGCCCGGTAATCATCTCAGCATGGTTTCGCCGCTAAACGCGGCCGCACTCACATCGGTCATTCAACAGTCTTTCCATACATCGGCGGTGGTAGTCCATGAACAGTAATCAGAATGTGCGCATGAATCCGCGGCCAGAGGCGTGGGACACGCTGCCTAGGACCCTGGTTGAGGTGCTGCTCGCCGCAGATCCTGACACCCCGATTATTTACATCGATCAACAGGGGCGCGAGACTCGCTCAAGCTATGGTGCGCTCGTGGTATCCGCACGCCAGGTGGCCTCTGGATGCCGTGCCAGGGGAATGCTGCCGGGCACCCGCGTGTTGCTGCAACTGCTGGGCAACGATGAAATTCTGCCCGCCTTTTGGGGGGCGTTATTAGCGGGCCTGGTGCCCACGATCGTGCCCGTGCCCGTCAGCTATGACATGCAAAGTCGTCAGCTGGAACAGCTCGAGCACCTCTACGAATTATTGGATCTGCCCGCATTGATCACCAACCGCGAATACGCCGATGCAATCGCCCGTTCGCCTCTGCTCACACTACTCCATGATGCGTCCATGCTGGAGCTGTCAGAACTCGCACAGACAGCTGACGATGGCCAGGTGCATGTTGCAGCGCCGGACGATATAGCGTTCTTTGTCCTGTCTTCCGGTAGCACAGGGCTGCCCAAGGCTGTGACCTTGACCCACAACAACATGATCGCCCGAGGTCGCGGTGCAAACGCCCTCTGTCGCAATGCGTCATCCGATGTGATTCTCAGCTGGCTGCCCTTTGATCATATCGGCAATATCTCGGCCTACCATATCAGTCCAATCCTGAGTAGCAGCACGCTGGTTTACGCGCCAAAAGAGTATGTGCTGGCCAGACCGCTGCGTTGGCTGGGTCTTATTGACCGTTATAAGGTCACACACGGCTGGGCGCCGAACTTTGCCTTTGGGCTTATCGTCAAGGCTTTGCAAAACGATGACCGGTCCTGGGATCTGTCCAGCGTTAAGGGTTTGCTCAGCGCCGGCGAGCTGGTTTCTTACCACACGGTGCAAGCCTTTCTGAAAGCCACCGCCCCTTACGGTTTAAAGCCTGAGGCGGTTATTTCTGCATTCGGTATGGCGGAAGTTTGCTCCGGGGTCAATTACCACCTGCCTGAACCAGGGCATGGCATACGCTTCCTCCATCTGGACCGGCGGGAACTCGACAGCAAAGCGATACTCATGTCACCGGAGGATCCGAACTGCATTTCTTTTGCGAGCCTGGGACCTGTGGTACCGGGAATGGCTATGCGTATCGTGTCTGACAAGGAGGAGATTCTCGAAGACGGCCAGATCGGCTATTTCCAGCTGCGCGGCGAGGCGCTGATGCAGGGCTACTACCAGAATCCGGAGGCGAACCAGGCGTTTACCGCCGATGGCTGGTTTGACACCGGTGACGCCGCCTTTATCTGGGAAGACGAAATATACCTGGTCGGACGGGCAGGTCTGGGCATCGTCATCAATGGCGCTAATCTCTCGAACCTCGAGGTGGAGACAGCGGTCGAAGAAGTCGAGGGTGTCGAGCCTTCGTTTACCGCCGCCTGCACGGTTTTTCCACCCTATAGCGACCAGTTGAAGCTGGCGATATTTTTTCACCCAAAGAGCGGGCTTTCGACGCAGGAAGTCCAGGCATTGCCGCGTTTGATTCAGGCGCAATTGACGCAGCGGCTCGGTGTTCGTGCCGACTATTGCATCGCCGTTGATCGCGCTGAAATTCCAAAGACAGCGATTGGCAAAATTCAGCACAAACAGCTGATCAAGCGCTTCCAGGCGGGTGAGTTCAGTGATGCTATTGCCGATATGCGCGGTGCGCAGTCCTCGGTCCCTGCAAACACGGGCGCTACTGAGCTGGAAATACGCGTGGCGGAAATTTGGGCAGACGTGTTGCAGGTCTCCCCGGTAGGTCTTGACGATAATTTCTTTGAGCTGGGCGGCGACTCGCTGGCACTGACGCAGGCGCTGGAACGCATTAACGATGTGTGCGGAGCGTCACTGACTCTGGTTGACCTTTTTAAATACACGTCCGTGAGTGCGCTCGCTGGAGCGATGGCGGGTGCGAATGATCGATCGGCAATGATAGCGGCGACCCAGCGTGCGGCCAGACGCCGTCGCGTAGATGCCGACGGATCTCGCGACGTGGCGGTGATCGGATTGGCCTGTCGTTTCCCCGGTGCGGACGATCCGGACACGTTCTGGCAAAACCTTGTTGACGGTGTTGAGTCGATCACTACTTTCGACGATCAGGCAATGGCTCGCAGCGGCTTCAGCAAGGGTGTCTACGATCGGCCCCAGTACGTTAAAGCCAGCCCAATCCTGAACGACGCGCGCCGCTTTGACGCGGAGTTTTTCGGCTACTCGAGACACGACGCCGAGCTGATGGACCCGCAGCAGCGACAGTTTCTGGAGTGTTCCTGGGAGGCGTTTGAGAACGCGGGCTACGATCCCACGAGTTACGCGGGATCTGTTGGTGTCTATGCCGGTGCGGCGATGAATACCTATCTTCTCAACAATGTCCTGCCCAATCGTCAGGCGCTGGACCCGAATGATGACCTGGCCGTTGCAACTCTGGATTCAATGGGTGGCTTTATGGCCATGGTCGGGAATGACAAGGATTACATCACTACCCGTGTTTCCTACAAGCTCAATCTGTCGGGTCCCAGCGTCAACGTGCAGACGGCCTGTTCTACTGGTCTGGTGTGTATTCATATGGCCTGCCAGTCTCTGCTGTCTGGCGAGGCGGATATGTTCCTTGCCGGATGCAGTTCGATTCAGTCACCGGAGCACGCGGGGCATCTCTATCAGCCGGGGATGATCGTTACCGCTGATGGGCACGTGCGCTCTTTCGATGCGAAGGCTAGTGGCACCATCTTCGGCAGCGGCGTGGGTGCCGTGCTGCTTAAACGCCTGGACAGGGCGATTGAGGATCGCGATCACATTCACGCGGTGATCAAAGGCAGTGCAGTCAACAACGACGCGGGCGCGAAAGTCGGCTACATGGCGCCCAGCAGCGACGGGCAGGCGCAGGCGGTGGCAGAGGCACTCTCGGTCGCGGGAATTCCTACCGAGACCATCGGCCTAGTCGAGGCGCATGGCACCGGTACCGTCGTAGGGGATCCAATTGAATTCGATGGTCTGGTGCAGGCTTTTCGCGAGGGCACGGCCCTTGCGGGCTTTTGTGCTCTGGGATCGGTCAAGACGAATGTCGGGCACCTGCAGATTAGCTCTGGCACCGCCGGTTTTATAAAAACTGTGCAGTCGATTAAGCACGGCATAGTACCTCCCGTGGTTAATTTCGAAACGCCCAATCCGGCGCTCGACCTGGAAGCCTCGCCATTTTTTATCAACAGCGAGGCCGTCGATTGGCCGCTGCCCGGTGTGCGACGCGCTGCCGTGAACTCCCTGGGTATTGGCGGTACCAATGCGCATGTGATCCTGGAACAGGCACCGGAGCCGACGCCCCGGGATTCTCTGCAGGAACACTCCCAGGATCGTCCCCGACATCTTTTGATGCTGACAGCCCGGTCCGATGATGCATTGCGCACCCTGGCCGAACGCTACCGCGAGCATCTTTTGGCACACCCCGAACAGTCGCTGGGTGATGTTTGTTTTACCGCTAACGTCGGCCGCAAGCACTTTGACCAGCGCTTACTTGTTCACGCCAGCGACAGCCGTGAGATGGCCGAGCGCCTGGATCAGCATCCGTTGTTAACGGATGCGGAGGCTGACTCGTCTCTGGTATCTGCCAAGGGCGGTCCCATGGCGATGTTGTTCACGGGTCAGGGTTCACAATATGCCGGTATAGCGCAGTCGCTGTATGGCTGCGATCCCGTGTTCACGACCTACGTTGATCAGTGCGCCCAATTGTTCGCTGCCGCTATGGACATCGATCTGGTCGCGCTGTTGACCGACAGCGCCGTGACCGAGTCCGAACTGCGACCGACACGCATTGCACAGCCGGTAATTTTCACCGTCGACTATGCGCTGGCCAGACTCTGGCAGGCGTGGGGTGTTGTGCCCGATTATTTGGCCGGACACAGTCTCGGTGAATACGCCGCGGCCTGTGTGGCCGGCGTTTTCTCTCTTGAGGATGCTGTCAAGTTGGTGGCAGCCCGCGCTGAAGCGATGCAGGCGCTGCCTGAAGTCGGGGAAATGTGGTCCGTGGCTTGTGATGCGAAAACCGCTCGCGCGGGCATCTCTGAAGCGGGGCAAGCAGTGGCGCTGGCCGCCGATAATGCGCCGGAGAGCGTGGTCATCGCAGGACATAGCGACGCCATCGCGCCGGTGCTAAGACTGCTGCAGTCCATGGATATTCACTGCCAGCCACTGGCCACCTCGCACGCATTTCACAGTCCGTTGATGGCAGAGGCCTGCAAAAGTTTTGCGGTAATAGCCGCAGAGGTGAGCTACTCGTCCCCGACTATTCCTTTAGTTTCGAATTTAACCGGCTGCATTGCCTCCGACGAGATGTTGAGCGCCGATTACTGGTGCCAGCATATGCTGCGCACCGTGCATTTTCGCCAGTCCATGCAGGAGCTCGATACCCTGGGCGTGCGGACATTTCTCGAAGTCGGTCCGCTGCCTACGCTCACGGCACTGGCCATGCAGACCCTGTCGGGCGATCACCGATGGCTTAGTTCACTTGTCAAGGGACAACCTGCCTGGTCGACATTGTTGGACGCCGCATTACAGCTTGCGCAGCTTGATCGGCTGGATCTGGCTGCCTTTGATACCGCATACCCCCGGCGCAGGCTGCCACTGCCGACGTATCCTTTTGCAAAAACGCAGTTCTGGATGGAACCACCCAAACCACAGGCTCGAAGCGGGGGTGTAGACACTGGCTCGCTTCTGGGCTGTCGTCTGCCCTTACCCACCGTTCGCGATCTCGTGTATGAAAATGAGTTTGATCCGCTCAAGCTACCCGTACTGCGTGACCATCTTGTCGCTGAGCGGATCGTGGTCTCCGCGGCGGGTTTGCTCAGCATGATGTTGCAGCTGGGTCGTGAGCGTCAGGGCGCACATAACACGCTCACGCTCAGGGACATCATGTTCGAGCGGCCGATGCTGGTGCAGGAGTCTCAAACGACCCGTGTCCAAACGGTTCTGAATGCAGACTCAAGCAGGATCCAGATTATCAGCATGACCGGCGAATCTCTGGATGACTCGCTGACTCATGTTTCGGCCCAGCTCGACGTCGAGGCGACGGCGCCTCCGGCCAGGATTGATTTGACTGCGCGCAAGCAAGACTGCAGCAAACGCATCGGCATTGGCCAGTATCTCGCTCAGATTAGCCGGCGCAAGTTTTCCCTGGGTCCAAGTTACCGTTGGATGAGTGCGCTGCACACCGGGGATGCGGTGGCGCTGGCAAGCCTCAAGGTCCCCGGGCGTCTCGGCGGGGTGGATGCGGCACTTGCTCCCCACCCAGGCATGCTCGATACCTGTTTTGGTCTTCTGCTGCAGACGGCTGAACTGCCCGAAGACAGCACCTGGCTTCCCTTTGCCATTGAAGCGGTGCGCTGGCTGCCCGGAGACACTAGCCGAGCGGCGTATGCGCTCTTTACGCTGCGCGATGCGTCCAGTGACCGCCTGGTAATTGGTGACGGGCAGATTCTTGATGAACAGGGCGAGGTGCTGGTTGAGATCGTCGGTCTTCAGGCGCGACCCTTTGAGGCCGCGCAGCTGGCCGCGGACCGTGCGTCTGATGCGGAGGCGTTGTTTGAGCATTGCTGGCAACAAGTGGATTTCCCTGAGGACTCTGGCGTGTCTTCGCATTGGCTTCTGGTCGGCGAAAAAACATCTGCTCGCGTGCTGGCCACGGCGCTGGCCGATGACGGACATCGGGTTACGCTGGCTGACTCCTTTGAGGGTGCGCCGGATGATGTCGACGGTGTGATCAGTCTGCTGGGGCTTGCTGTGGCGGAGGCGCCTTTTGACGCTTTGTATCGCAATCAGGCCTTGCTGAAAGATATCGTTAATGCGGAGCATGCCCTTACCCGGGGTGTCTGGGTGATCTCGGAAAACGGCGATAGCGCTTCGGGTTCCGGGACGATCAACCCTGAGCAGGCGAGCCTGCAGGGCCTGTGTCTGAGTATCCGCCATGAACACCCGGAGTTGTCGGTAACGCTGCTGGACCTGCAGTCATCCGACGTTGAGTCGGCGATTCTCCGGGCGCTTGGGAAGGACGAGGATATTCCCGTTCTGGCGATTGACGGCGATCAGCTGTGGCGCCGAAGACTTAGCCCGGTGACAACATCGGACCTGACGCTGCAGCCCCGATTCCGCAAGGATCGAAGCTACCTGGTGACTGGCGCGCACGGCGCGTTGGGCACGGCAGTGGTCGAGTGGCTTGTCGACTCGGGCGTTGAGCATCTGCTCCTTGCAGGGCGCTCGGCACTGACTTTGCAACGACAGGTGTCGCTTGCGGCGCTGGAGTCTCGGGGGGTCAGTATCGAGAGCGTTGTCTGCGACCTCGAAGACAAGGCGGAGGTGGAAAAACTGTTCGCGCTACCGGACAAAGACGGCAAGCCACTGGCAGGTGTTTTTCACTGTGCTGGTGCCCTACATGATCGTCCGATCAGTGAATCTTCCAAAGAGAACCTCGCTCTTGTTCTCGCCGGCAAGGCGCTTGGGGCGCGCAATCTTCACGAGGCCAGCTTGCGACGCGAGGCGCTGGATTATTTCGCGTTGTTTTCTTCGGCCGCGGCGGTGTTGGGGAATGCAGGTCAGACTGCTTACGCGGCTGCGAATGCCTATCTTGACGGCCTCGCCCGATACCGGGTTGCAAAGGGGCTTGCTGCAGTGTCGATAAACTGGGGACCCTGGGCCGGGAATGGCATGGCCGACGACAGCAAGGCCGGACGTCAGCTGGCCGCCCTGGGCTTCACGCCGCTTGAGCCCCGACGCGCGCTCAAGTCGCTCGCGTCACTGATTGCAAATGGCAGTCCGCAAATTTGCGTGGTCGACTGTGATTGGGCGGAGCATACGCTGGGCGCCCCGGTCAATCGCTGTCTGCTGGACGAGGCGCTCCTCGCCGACGCTGGACGCGCAGCACCAGCGGAATCTGACATCAAGCTGGCTGATCTGGACGCTGCAGAGCGCTTGACGCTGTTGCAGACATTGGTGCCCGGAGCGCTGGCAGCCACCCTGGGTATCTCCAGCGCAGTCGACATACCCAGGGATCAGCCCATGAGTGAAATGGGGCTGGATTCACTGATGTCGGTTCAGCTGCGCAATCATCTGGGCCGTCACGTGGAGCAGACACTGCCTGTTGGTATGGCGTTTACCTATCCAACATTGGAGACGCTGATCGGCTACCTTGCATCGCTGTTCGACGCGCCGCATGTCGACGCAGCGGATAATTCAAGCTATGAATCTGTTCAAACGTCTGAAGACGCAGCGGCGGTGCTAGATGACCTGGATGCGCTGCTCGATGGATTAGAGTCGTGAAGTTCAATGCCTGGGTAAGCTGTCCTCGGCCCGAGCCCGATGCCACATTCCGGATGTTCTGTCTGCCTTTTGCTGGTGGTGGCGCTTCCCTCTACCGGTCGTGGGGAGAAGAACTGGGAGCCGATATCGAAGTCTGTCCGATCCAGCTTCCCGGACGCGAATCGCGGGTTGGGGAGCCCGCTCATCATGATTTCAGCGTTCTCGCCAGTGCTCTGGCCAACCAGTTGAGCCTCTACCTCGATCGACCCTACTTTATTTACGGGCACAGTATGGGCGCCCTGCTCGCATTTGAGGCGATCCGCGCTCTGCAGGAGTCTGGACAGGCACTGCCACAGATTGCATTCCTTGGCGCTCATCGGGCAGCGCACTTGAAACCCCGGCGACAGTCAATGCTGGAGCTGGACGACGCCGAGTTCATCGCCAGGATCAGTGCCTTTGGCGGATTTCAGAAAGAGGTGCTGGAGAGCGAAGAGCTGCTCAATTTCATCCTGCCGACATTGCGCGCCGATTTCTCCATCTGCGATGGGTATGAGTATGCGGGCGGCGATCCGATTGATTGTCCAATCGTCGCGATTTCTGGTGCGCACGATCCGGAGGTGCCACCAGAGGATATGGGTGCATGGCAAGAGCACACGCGGCACCCGGTGCAGCACATTACCCTGGATGCAGGTCACTTTTTTATCAAGACCCACAGTGAATCCCTGATCTCGGTAATTAGACGCTTCGCGCGGCAAGTGATGGTCTGACTGTGTATGACTGCGGACCAAACGCCATGACGGACAGTTTGCTATGACTGATGAGCAGACACGCACAGGCCAGGACTACCGGGCGGCATTGCTGCGCGCGCGCGACACCATCGCCGATCTGATGCAACAAAACGCCGCGCTAAAGACGCGCGACACGGTCGGCATTATCGGCATGGCATGTCGATTTCCCGGGGATGCCAGCGACCTGAACGCGTACTGGCGTCTCCTGGACGAAGGCACGGACGGCATTTCAGACGTCGGTGATGAGCGCTGGCCGACCGCAAGATATCTGAGCCATGATCGCGATGTTCCAGGAAAGATGTACACCTGTAAGGCGGGGCTTCTGTCCGGACCGATTGATCGCTTCGATGCACGGTTTTTCGGTGTTTCCCAGAAAGAGGCCGGCAGTCTGGACCCGCAGCAGAGGCTGCTGATGGAGTTGAGCTGGCAGGCTCTGGAGGATGCCGGAATACCCCCGGGAGAGCTCGAGGGAACACGGACCGGTGTTTTTGTCGGTCTTTCCGGCGACGACTATGCGCGTATGCACCGGCACAGCGGTGATCCGGATAACGTGGATGCCTACAGCCTGACGGGCACCACCATGAGCACGGCGTCCGGCAGGCTTGCCTACCACTATGGCTTGCGGGGACCGTGCTTCACGCTCGACACCGCCTGTTCCTCATCCCTGGTAGCGCTGCATCTGGCGGTGAAGAGCATTCGAGACGGCGAGTGTGAGCGCGCGCTGGTCGGTGCCAGCAATCTGATTCTGATGCCGGAAAACCACATCGCGTTTTGCAAAATGGGTGCGCTGTCCCCGGATGGACAGTGCAGGACCTTCGATGCCGGCGCGAATGGCTATGTTCGCAGCGAAGGGGTGGGCTTTATCGTGCTGCAGAAGCTCGATGAGGCGCGCAGCCAAGGCCGTCGTATTCATGGAGTGGTCTCAGGCACAGCAATCAATCAGGACGGCAGGACAGCAGGTCTATCGGCGCCCAATGGCAATGCGCAGCGGGATGTCATTCAGGCGGCGTTGGCGGATGCTCGGTTGAATTTGGGCGACATCGATTATGTCGAGGCTCACGGCACCGGCACGGTGCTGGGCGACCCCATAGAGCTGGAGGCCCTGGCGTCTGTTCCTGGTCGAGGAGATGGCGAAGCGCTGCTGGTGGGTAGTGCGAAATCCAACATTGGCCACATGGAGCCGGTCGCCGGATTGGGCGGCTTGATCAAGATACTGCTCGCGCTGCAACACGAACGCATTCCGGCGAATCTGCATTTTACCCATCCCAACCCCAACTTTAACTGGCAGAGCGGCGCTGTCCGCGTTGTCGATACTACGACGCCCTGGCCCCGCACTCCCGGGCGGCCTCGACGCGCTGGTCTGAGTGCCTTTGGTTTCAGTGGGACCAACGCTCACGTAATTCTAGCGGAGCCCCCGGCTGAGGAAGTGCAGGGCCAGTCCGAAGCAAACGAGGGGCAGCCCACACATCTGCTACGCCTGTCGGCGCGTTCAACGGGCAGCCTGCGGGCGTTGGCTTCGCGCTATCAGGAGTTTCTCAGTGAAACACCGCACAGCGCGGGAGACATCTGCGCCTCGGCGCTGGCGCATCGGACGCGCTTCAAGGTGCAAGTCGCCGTCGCAGGTACATCGCCGCGTGAGTTAGCCGAGCGCCTGGGGCGCTTCCTTGAGAGCGGTACTAATGCACCGGCAACCGGCACGGGAGGTGATCCCCGGGAGGCTGCATGGCTGTTCACGGGTCAGGGCGCGCAGTATCCGGGCATGGGTCGAGATCTGTACGCCAGCGACGCCATTTTTCGCGTCGCCATTGACCAGTGTGCGCTCATCCTCGATTCCCTCGGTGAAACCAAGCTGACGGATATCCTGTTTAGCGACGACACGGACCGCATACACCATACGGCGCATACGCAGCCGGCGCTCTTCGCACTGGAATACGCGCTTGCACAGCGTTGGCTCGCCTGGGGATTTCGCCCGGCGGTGGTGCTCGGCCACAGCATTGGCGAATACGTTGCCGCCTGCGTTGCCGGTGTCTTGAGTCTTGAGGATGCGCTGACCCTGGTATCCCTGCGAGGGCGTCTAATGGGGGCGCTTCCCGCCGGAGGAGCGATGGCTGCGGTGTCGGCGGGACAGGCTGAGCTGCGAGAGGTAATCAGTGCGGTTATCGGTGCGGATGAGATTGATATCGCGGCGTCGAATGCGCCTCGGGAGACCGTTATATCCGGTCCTTCCGCTGCCGTAGACAACTGCGTGGCAGCCTGCGAAAAGCAGGGCCTGCGGTGTAGCAGCCTGAAGGTGTCCCACGCGTTTCACAGCCGCATGATGGCATCGATTCTTCCGGAGTTTGCAGCGGCCGTGGAGTGCGTGCAGATGCATCCGGCCCGCATGCCGATAATACTCAACACGACGGGACAGCTGGCGCCGGGGGGGCGGGTTGCCGCGGACTACTGGGTGAGACAGATCGTTAGCACGGTGCGGTTTCAAGCCTGCGTGGAAACCCTGGTGGATATGCTGGCTGAAACGAATATCGGATGCTGTCTTGAGCTAGGCCCGCACCCTATTCTCAGCGCCATTTTAAATGCCAATCTCAGCGCTGTTCCAAGTGCTGACCCAGATAATGCGGCTTCGGAGAATTTCCGCGAGTCGCTGCCTGTGGTGTACAGCCTGCGCCGCGACCGGTCTGCCAGAAGCTGTCTTGGTCGTGCGCACGAGCAGTTGGTAAGCCTCTCCGTCGAGCCCGAGTGGGGTGATCGATATCCGAATTACCGGTTTGTTGACCTGCCGCTGTATGCTTTTGACGGCGAGCGCTACTGGCACGATGCCGGCTATCGCAGCGCTTTGAGCACAGCAGGAGCGCGCGAATCGACGCCTGCATCAGCACCGTCCGTAGCGCTTTCGCTTCTGGATGTTGAATGGGTCAGAGAGGATCACAATCCGTGCGATGGTGTTGGGCCATGGCTTCTCCTGGGTGACGATAACCCGGCGCTGAGTCTATCCCTTAAAAGATTTGGCTTAACGACGGTGAATGCGCCTGGCTGGGAGCGTCTTCCAGAGGCAGCGCTGTCTGACACAACAACGACAATAGTCTGCGTTGAACATCTGCTGCTGGATGTGGCTGCATTACCGGAACGACTGCGCTATGTCGCGGATTTGGTGGCTGCTATCAGCACTCGCTCTGCATCCGGCTGTGTCTGGATTGTGGGCAGCGGCTCCTCACCGGAAGGGCCTTCTGCACTGGACCTGTACCGGGGCTCGCTCTCGAGCCTCCTGCTTGACTACCCGATGGTTCGCGGCGGCGTAATTGAGTTAGATACGCGTGCGCCCGAGGCCGTCGTCTCGCTGCTCAATCACCGCAGTGATTCCACTTGGCTACGCCTGAATGCGTCGGGGATTTCTGTCGCGCGCCTGGTCGAGAGGGATTGGCAGGAAGCGGTCAAGCATGTACGAATCCCACAGTGCGCGCTTATTACCGGCGGCCTGGGCGGCATCGGTCTTGCGTTAGCACGGGAATTGGCCGCAGGTGGCACGCGCCGTCTGGTCCTTCTCGGGCGAAGCGCGCCCTCGACAGAGGCTCAAGAGACCCTGGCGGACCTCCGGGAGCGCGGCGTCTTAGTAGAAACCGTCGCCTGCGATATTGCCAGCCCGGACGCGAGCGAAGTGCTGCAGCACTATTTTGCGCAACTGCCGCAGTGCATGGTGGTGCATGCTGCGGGCGTCATGCCCAGCGACCCCGGGCGCGACTATGTCAGTGCACTGGCCGCCAAGGTCGGCGGTGCGGTCAATTTGCTGACCGCATTGCGCGGGTTCGATGCGATTGATCTGGTATTGCTCGGTTCTATTTCCGCCGTTCTTGGCACGCCTGGCCTGTCGGCTTACAGCGCGGCAAATGCGGCACTGTCAGCCGTCGCGCGCTGGTACCGGCAGCAGGGCGGTACTGCCAGCTGCGTCAATTGGGGGCCCTGGGAGGAGGGCGGCATTATGCAAGCCGGGCATCGGTCACAGACAGACCGCAGCGGTTTTTTTGCCGTGTCGTCACCGATTGCGCTCGAAGCTGTGCTTCAGCTTGAGAGCAGACATCCCGATGTACCCGACTATCCCTGCATTGCCAGTGCCGACTGGCACCGAGTCGCCGAAAGCTTTGCGCTGCGTCGGCGCCTTGACTTGCTTTCTAGCATTACGCAAAAGACCCCGGAGCATGCGACGTCGGCACGAGATAGCGAACTTGGATCGCCCGCGGCTGATGTCCCCGAGGCGCTGGCAACGCTCAAGGCCCTGTCCCAGGCGGAGCGGGAGCCTGCAATTGTCCGCCACCTCAGCCGATGCCTCATACAGGCACTCGGCCTGACAGAGGATGAAATCCCGGGAATCGATCGCGGCTTTTTTGATCTTGGCATGGACTCCCTGAAAGCACTTGAGTTCCGGGAGAGCATCGAAGTCCAGTTCGGACTCCGTCTGGACGCGGCGGATGTATTTGATTACCCGACCCTGGAGACCCTCTCTAATTACCTGTTGGAGGGTCTCGCTCTCAGTGAGGCAAAGTCGGTCGATAGCCTCCCCAGACCCGGCTTGCACTCGTCCGGCACGGCCTTTGATAGCCCGGCGTCGACGGTGGCCGTATCGACCGAGGTGGAGAACGGCATCGCTGAATTGACGGAAGACGAGCTCGCGCGACTCATAGACGACGAGTTCGATTCGACGCTGGCGGAGGACGCCCAATGAGTTCCGGGAAAACTGATTCAAGTTCACTCACGCCCCTGCAGAAGGCGGCAACCACCATTGCCAGACTGAAGAGTCGTGTACACGCGCTCGAAGCCGCCGCGGGGAAAAGCGAAGCCCTGCAGCCTGTTGCCGTTGTTGGCCTGGCTTGCCGGGCGCCGGGGGCAGACAGCGCCGAGGCGCTTTGGGAGCTGCTTAGCGACGGACGTTCGGCGATGCGAGAAGTGCCACCCGAGCGCTGGGATGTGAACCGTTACTTCGACCCACGGCCCGGCGTTGCCGGAAAGTCCTGTACTCGTAGAGGCGGCTTTATCGATGGCGTGGACCAGTTTGACGCCAGTTTCTTCGGTATCTCGGCCCGTGAAGCCGAGGGCATGGACCCGCAGCAGCGAATCCTGCTGGAGTGCGCCTGGCATTCTCTCGAGGATGCGGGTATCCGTCCATCGACGCTCAAGGGAAGAAAAGCTGGGGTTTTTGTGGGCGTTACTGCGACCGACTACGGTATGTTGCAGTGCAATCCAGATAGCCAGTACGACGTCAATCCTTACTTCAATACGGGCACCCCACAAAACGTCTGTGCCGGCCGCATCTCCTACCTTTTTGGTCTGCAAGGGCCCAGCATGGCGGTGGACACCGCCTGCTCGTCATCCCTTACTGCTATTCACCTGGCGTGTCAGAGTCTCCGTCAGGGTGAATCCGACGTCTCGATCGCCGGTGGCGTCAATCTGACCCTGACGCCGCTGCTGTATGCCACGCTGTCGGCGGCCGGCATGCTAGCCGTGGACGGCCAGTGCAAATCCTTTGACAGCAGCGCCAACGGTTATGCCCGCGGTGAGGGCTGCGGACTGATCGTGCTCAAGCGACTGGCGGACGCGCAGCGCGATGGGGATCACATTATTGGTTTGCTACGTGGATCGACGCTGAACCAGGATGGCGCGAGTAGCGGTTTGACCGTGCCTAACGGCGTCGCCCAGCAAAAGTTGATTCGCGCAAGTCTTGAGAGCAGCGGTATTACACCCAGCGACATTGATTACGTGGAAGCCCACGGCACCGGGACACCGCTGGGGGATCCCATCGAGGTTAGAGCGCTTGGTCGGGTACTTGGCCAGGTGGATGGACGCGATGAACCTCTGCGTATCGGTTCGATTAAATCCAATATTGGACATCTCGAGTCCGCTGCTGGCGTACTCAGTGTCATCAAAGTGCTACTGGCTCTGAAGCATGAACAGCTGCCGGCCACTCGCGTGGTGGATGCGCTCAATCCCGAAATAGATTGGGCCGCTCTAAACGTGATGCCGGTACTGGAGTCAGTGCCGTGGAAGGCTGTGCCTGAAAGACCCAGAAGGGCCGGCGTCAGCGCTTTTGGTGCCTCGGGTAGCAATGCTCATCTGGTCATCGAGGAGCCGCCAGCGCCGCCTGCTTTGGAACTCGGAGAAGCAGCAGCAATCGCCTTGTTGCCGCTGTCCGCGAAGGGGCAACCCTCTTTGCATGCACTGGCTCGGGACTATGCCACCCACATTGGTCTGGCCAGGCCGGAGAATCTTTCAAGCATTGCAGCGGGCGCTGCCTGCCTGCGCGAGGCGCTGGAGCTCAGGGCTGCCGTTGTTGCCGGCTCACCGGCGGACGCGCAGGCAGCCTTGCATGCGCTGTCTTCGGGCCAACCCCATCCAATGTTGCTGGGCCCGCTTGAAAGCACCGCGGATGAGCGCACAGTTTTCGTTTTTAGCGGCCAGGGTGACGTGAGCCCCGCGATGGGACAGTGCCTTTACGAGGGGTTCCCGGTCTACCGCGCCGCATTGCAACGCTGCGCCGAACTGCTGGGCGATCGAGTCGGTTTAGGACTGCAGCAGATTCTGAGTGCCGACAATCTGTTGTTGTGCGAGCGTGCCAGCTGGGCGCAGCCTGCACTGTTCTCGCTGCAGTATGCGCTGGTGCAATTGTGGGAATCATTGGGTGTCCGACCATCCGCTGTAGTGGGACATAGCCTCGGGGAATTTGCGGCGGCGGTGACGGCCGGTGCGCTGTCATTGGAAGATGGCATGACGGCAGTAATCGGCCGGGCCCGACTCATGGAAAGCCTGCCTGAGCCCGGCGCTATGACCGCCGTGTTGTCGGATGTAGAGACGGTGACGGACATTCTGCGTTCGTCGGCACTCGAATCCGTGGATGTCGCGGTCATCAATGGCCCTGGCAACGTGGTGCTGGCGGGAAGGGCGCAGGCTCTCAAGCAACTTCAGGCGGTCTTTACTGAGCAGAACATCCGGGCAATCCCACTCTCTGTGACGCATGGATTTCACTCCCGCGTGATGGACCCAATCCTCGAAGAGCTTGGAGAGCAGTTTGCCAGGGTCGATGCTAGCGCTTGCAGCGTGCCGTATTTTTCTTCGCTCGAAGGTCGGCGCCTCAGTGCTGATGAACGGGTTGACGGCGATTACTGGCGGCGGCATAGCCGCGAGGCGGTGCGCTTCTCCGATGCCATTCTGGCGCTTACCGGTGATGGCTACCGTCGCTTTTTGGAAATCGGCCCGGCGGCGACCGCAACAGCGTTGATGCAGCAGATTGCGCCAGAGCACATTCAAGGCCGCAATAGCACCAGCAGCCTAGGAAACCCGGGTGCTGAGCCCTTCCACACGGCGGTCGCCAAGCTCTGGTGCGATGGACAGTCGGTGAACTGGCAGGGTATCCCCGGCTACGGCAGCGCTCCCCGGGTATCACTGCCACATTATCCTTTTCATCGACAACGGTACTGGATCAGAGCGTCAGATTCTGACGCTCACACAGAAAACAAGGTAGTCACAGAGATGAATTCAAGCCAATCGCCCAAGCCCGATCACACAGCCATTCTTTCCACGCTGGTGGATATTTTTTCCGAACTGCTGCGCTTGCCCGCCGGGTCTATAGATCCGCACGCACAGCTGATTGAGGCCGGTGCGGATTCACTGGTGCTGGTCTCCGGGGTGAACGCGATCGAGAACACCTTTGGCGTCAAGCTTGAAATACGGCAGCTCTTCGAGGAGGTGACCACCCTGGATGCGATCGCCGGATACCTCGCAGCAAACAGCGCGGTTGGGCAGGCTATGCCGGCCAGCTCATCTCCTATAGGCACTCCGACACAGGTCAGCGTACAGCAGGCTGCGGCGGCGCATCCTTCAAGCGCCACAGCCGCGATAAACACGCACTCCGTGCAGTTTAATTCCGGCGATGACCTCAGCCAGCTGATTGCTGCGCAAACGCAGCTCATGGCTAGGCATCTGGATCTCTTGCAGGGAGCTGGCGTCAGCGATGCGGCTTCGTCTCCACCGCAGCCGGTTGCGGGTAAAGCTGGCCATGCCCCTGGCGCAGTAAGCCGGCAAGCCGATGCCCCTGGATCGAACACGGTCGGTGATCGCTCGTCGCCGCTGCGCGCCCTGAACCAGCCAATACAGCCAATAAAGTCCACGCTGAGCGATCAGCAGCAGGCGCATATGGATGCGTTGATCGAGCGTTATACGCGCAAGACAGCCGAGTCCAAACGTTTGGCCCAGGCCAACAGGCCGGTGCTTGCGGACAGTCGCGCCAGTGTTGGATTCCGTTTCTCGACCA
The DNA here is from genome assembly GCA_045105635.1 of Congregibacter sp. Classification (GTDB taxonomy): domain Bacteria; phylum Pseudomonadota; class Gammaproteobacteria; order Pseudomonadales; family Halieaceae; genus Congregibacter. The sequence goes on along the minus strand of JBGCDU010000009.1, from coordinate 123,600 downwards.
AGGAGATTCTGTACCCCATTACCGGCGTTGAATCCTCCGGATCGCATATTCGTGATGTGGATGGCAACGACTACGTGGATCTCACCATGGGCTTTGGTGTGCTGCTGTTCGGCAGTAGGCCCGAGCATATGCAGGGGGTTCTGGAAGCGGAGCTCAAGCGCGGCTTTCAGCTTGGACCGAGAAGCGCTCACATGGAGGAGATCGGCCAGCATTTCAGCGATCTCACGGGTCATGATCGAGTAGCGTTTACCAACTCTGGTACGGAGGCGGTTATGACCGCGCTGCGTTTGGCCCGGGCTGCTACGGGCAGGGACAAGATCATTATCTTTGAGGGCGCCTATAACGGCCACTCAGACGGTACGCTGGCCAAGCGTGTGGTCGGCGCAGATGGCACTGTGCACGCCGAGCCGGTCTCACCCGGTATTCCACAGAGCGTGGCCGACGACTGCATTGTGGTCGAGTACGGATCCGACGACAGCCTTGCGATCATCAGGAAGCATGCGCACGAACTGGGTGCCGTACTGGTCGAGCCGGTGCAGAGCCGCCGCCTCGATTTACAGCCGGTGGATTTTCTGAAGAAACTCCGCGCACTGACCACCGAGCTGGATGTTGCGCTGATTTTTGACGAGATGATCACCGGTTTTCGCGTTCACCCTGGAGGCATTCAGGGACTGTGGGGGATAAAGGCTGACCTCGCGACTTACGGCAAGATTCTCGGCGGCGGTATTGCCATAGGCGCGGTGGCCGGTGCAGCGCGCTTCATGGATGGCATAGACGGCGGTGCCTGGCAGTACGGTGACAATTCCTATCCCGCCGCACGGCGCACGTATTTCGGCGGCACGTTCTGCCAGCATCCGCTGGCCATGGCGGGTTGCCTGGCGACGCTCAGAGCATTGAAGGAACACGGGCCGGCCCTGCAGGAAGGTCTGAATCAACGCACCGCGCTTTTCGCGGAGACCCTGAATGAGTTCTTCAAAGCGCAGGGACTGGATGTGCAGGTCATCCACTTTGGCTCGCTGTTCACTTTCCGCTTTCCTGGAAACCTTGAAATATTTTTCTACCATCTGCTTGAGAAGGGCGTGTATATCTGGGAGTGGCGAGCGTGTTTTCTCTCCCTCGCACACACGGATGATGATCTCGAACATGTGATTCGCGCGGTGAAGGAAGCGGTTGCCGAGATGCGCGAGGGTGGTTTTCTACCTCCCACACGGACCGAAGCCCGCTCGAAACTCCCGGCTGCTATCCCCGCCGCGATCTCAGAGGGTACTTCCCGGGCAGACCAAGCGAAAAACGCCCACGCGCACAGAGAAAGCGAAGGCTCCCAAGGATCCTCGCGGAACGCCGCATCCAAAACCGCGTTCAGTCTGTATTTCTTCGGCAACTATGACGCGGGTTACGCGCAGGGGAAGTACGACCTGCTGGTCGATTCCTGCCGCTATGCCGATACGCGGGGATACGAGGCAATCTGGTTACCCGAGCGCCACTTTGACAAATTCGGTGGCTTCTCACCCAATCCGTCAGTGCTCGCCGCTGCTCTCGCGCGTGAAACAAGTCATATAAAAATCAAGGCGGGTAGCGTTGTGTTGCCGCTGCATCATCCGGTTCGGGTCGCAGAAGAATGGTCCCTGGTCGACAATCTGTCAGATGGTCGTGTGGGTATTGCCTTTGCGACCGGCTGGCATCCCAACGATTTCGCTTTGGCACCGGAGAACTTTGAACACAATCGGGACGTCACCTTCAAGAATATTGAGGTGGTCAGAAAGCTCTGGGAGGGTGACTCGGTTTCCTTCACCGGCGGCAGTGGCGAACCCGTTGATCTCGCTATTTTCCCCAGACCCAAGCAGGAGCGCCTGCCCTGCTGGCTGACAGTCGTTGGCAACCCCGACACCTACCGTAAAGCAGCGGAGCTGGGAGCGGGCATTCTCACCAACCTGCTGGGTCAGTCTCTGGAGGATCTCGAGAAAAATCTTAAGATCTACCGGGAGACCTGGCGGGAGTGCGGTCACGATCCCGATGCGATGAGTGTTGCCATACTGGTGCACACTTACCTCGAGGCGGATGCCGCAAGCGCCATCGAGACGGCGCGTCAGCCTATGAGTGACTATCTGACGTCGAGCCTCTCGCTGTTTCAGAAAATGGCCGACACGCTTCCCGCGGGTATGCGCGATATTAAAAATGTCAGTGAGGCCGATAAAGCCTACGTCATTGGCAAAGCCTATGAGCGTTACGTGGCCGAGCGCGCATTGATTGGTTCTCCAGAATCCTGCCAGCCGATGCTTGAGCGCTTGCTGGCTCTCGGCGTGACGGAGATCGCCTGTTTCCTGGATTTCGGTGTGGATGGGGAGCGCGTCATGGCCGGACTGCCGCACCTGGATGCGCTGCGGTCGATTTCCTACGCGGCGCACTCACACGCCGCCGCCGCGGTAGAACCGGTGCCGACATCTGATGCTCAGCGCCAACTCTGGCTGCTGGCGCAGTTGGGGGAGAGTGGCAACGTCGCGTATAACGACCCGGCCCTTGTTGAATGGCGAGGTGCGCTGGATGAGCAGGTTCTTGCTGGCGTTCTCGATGAGATAAGCCGGCGGCATGAGTCCCTGCGCAGCACACTCAGTGACGACGGTCGACAGCTGCAGATTCATGTTGAACCGCTGTCGATGCTGGAATGCATTGACTGCAGCGGTGCCGAACAGCCTGATGAAGCGGCGACTGCCCGCATTCAAGAGATTGTCGCGGCACCTCTTTCGCTCAGTGCAGGACCGCTGTTCAAACCTTTCCTTCTGCGTCTGACCGATGAAAGACACCGCATGCTCCTGCTGGCGCATCACATAGTTTCCGATGGGCCCTCAATGGGGATCCTGATTCGAGAAATTGCCGCTTTGTACACAGCCCGGGTAGACGGGGCGCCGGGGCCGGTGCTGGAGACGCCCTATCAGTATCGCGAATTCGTTGCCTGGCAGAGCGATGCTCGAAATGGCGAGGCGATGAGCGAGCACAGGAAGTACTGGCAGGAGTCGCTGACTGCACTGCCAGGAAGCTCTCTGGAACTTCCCTGGGATAAACCTCGGCCGGCGCTGAGAACCTGGGCAGGGCGGCGCTTGTGTCGGGAAATTGATGCGCCTTTTACCCGGGATATTGAACGTGCTGCGCGCGCTGCCGGTGTTACCGTTTACATGTTTCTGCATGCGGCGTTCACCGCGCTACTGCACCGCTGGTCAGGCACGTCAGATATCGTGATGGGTGCGGCGTCTTCCGGCCGGGCTATTCCGGGCAGCGAAAACATGGTCGGCTATGCCGTACATCTGATGGCCTTGCGGACGCAAGTTACCCCGGCTACTCGCGTTAGGGATCATCTTACTGCCGTCCGGGCAATGCTGCTCAATGCCTACGATCATCAGCTGTATCCATTTGCCTGGTTGCTGGACGACCTTGATCTCCCTCACGACCCCGGTCGCCCGTCTCTGGTGAATGTTATCTTCAACTATGAACGCCTGCCGGTGTTGCAGCCTGTCGGTGATCTGGAGATGCGCCCCGCACTGCCGCCGGTATCGCAGGTAAGGGTTGATCTAACCCTTACCGTGAATCATATCGGCGACCACATGGAATGGGTTGCCGACTTCAATACGGACCTTTTTGATGCGGCGACCATTGAGCGACTGCTGACTGCTCTGAGACTGCACATCGTCGGGTTTCAGGAAACGCCGGATTGCAGGTTGGCAGAATTGCCGCTAATGGAAGAGGGTGGGGCTGGGGACGGCGAGTGTCTTGCCGCGATTCATCGCTTCAACGAATCCGGGGAAGCCCCGGCATTTATACCCATTCACCGTCTTATCGAGGCGCAGGCGGAGGCGACGCCAGCGGCGCCTGCGGTCCGCGTGTTGAATTCCCCGGACAGCACCATGGACTTCGCGACGCTGAATCGGCGTGCCAATGCCCTCGCGGCTCACCTCGCGATGCTAGAAGGTGGCGTTCCGGAGCGCACTGCGATCTGTCTGGATCAGTCGCCAAATCTGATGGTCGCTTTGCTCGCCTGTTTGAAGGCTGGTACCGCCTACGTTCCACTGGACCCCGCTTATCCTGAGCAGCGTCTGGCCTTCCTGTGTAAGGATGCGGACGTCGGCATGCTCATAACCGATAGTGCGCGGATACACACGCTTGCCGATGCGGGTTGTCCCAGGTGTCTGATCGATGAGCTGTCATCGATGGGTGATGGAGCCGTAAATCTCGATATCAATCCCCTGCCGGCACAGTGCGCCTATGTCATCTATACCTCTGGCTCCACCGGGCTGCCCAAGGGGGTTGCCGTATCTCATCAGGGCCTGAGTAACTACGTCACCTGGGCGGCAGATGCCTACGCGGCGGGAACCGGGGCTGGTGCACCGCTGCTGTGCTCGGTTGGTTTCGACGCGGCAGTAACCAGCCTGTTCGCGCCGCTGGTATCCGGTAAGCCTACTGTTCTCCTGCAAGGGGAAAACGAGCTTGACGCACTGCGGCAACTTGCGGAGACAGACGAGAAATACAGTTTCCTCAAACTAACACCGGCACACCTTGAGGTACTCAATCGCTATCGCGAATTACAGGACAGCCCGAACCATGAGCTTGCCAGCTTTCTTGTGCTGGGCGGTGAGGCTCTACCCGCGGCGTTTCTTGCCCCGTGGTTTGCGAACACCGACGCTGTGGCGGTTAACGAATACGGACCGACGGAAGCCGTAGTGGGCTGCTGCGTCTACCGGGCCAGCGGGGCCGGGCATGGGAGCGTACCCATTGGCAAACCTATTCGTGGCACCCGTCTTTATATTCTGGACGAAGAAATGAATCCCGTTCTGCCCGGGATGCGCGGCGAGCTGTTCATCGGTGGCGTGGGCGTGGCGCAGGGGTACGTGAATCGTCCGCAGCAGACTGCGCAGGCTTTTATACCCGACCCCTTTGCTATCGAAACCCACGATGCGGGAAGCCGGCTTTATCGCACCGGCGATGTGGTGAGGTTGGGCAGGGACGGTAACCTGGAGTTTCTGGGTCGCGCGGATGCGCAGATAAAACTGCATGGTTTCCGTATTGAGCCGGGAGAGATTGAGGCGGCTGCCCTTGAGCATCCGGCGGTGTCTCAGGTGGCGGTGCTTGTGCACAGCGATGCGTCCGCCGGCCGCAGTCTGATAGCGTTTGTCAGCTGTAACAGCGAGCTTCCCGTCGACGAAATGTCGATCAAGTCCTGGTTGCGGCGCTACCTGCCGGCTCACATGGTGCCATCGCGAGTGATCCAGCTTGAGGAAATGCCATTAAGCAGTCATGGGAAAATTGACCATGCAGCGCTCTGCGAACTCGAACTGACACGCGCTAGCGGTAGCGGTGATCGCAATCAGCAGCATGCGCCAAAGAGTGGGATAGAGCAGCGCATAGCTGAGGTCTGGTGCGCGCTGCTGTCCCGGGATGATGTGGGCAGCAGAGACAATTTCTTCGACCTGGGCGGTTCGTCGCTGACACTTCTTGAAGCCCACCGCCAACTGTCCGATATTTTGCCTCCCGGGTGCGAGGTCATTGAATTGTTCCGACACCCCACGATTGCGGGGCTGGCTCGTTATGCCGCCGGTGGTCCCCAGAACAACATCAAAGCAAAGCGCACGGGTGCGCAAGCCCGGGCGGAGCGGCAACTGAATGCACGGCAGCGCCGAAAACGCTGAAATTCATCACGTAATACCTTCAAGGAATCTACACGATGCGTGATTCGCAGGAATCAACCATTGCGCAGGATGCCATAGCGGTTGTCGGCATGGCCGTCCGTTTACCGGGTGCCCCGAATCTCGATGCATTCTGGTCACTGTTGGAAAACGGCGATGAGGCGATCAAGTTCTATACTGCCGAAGAACTGGTGAGCGCCGGGATGCCGCCCTCGATGGCGGGTGATCCTGAACTAGTAGCGGCTCGCGGCCATCTGCCCGATGTGGATCTGTTTGATGCGAACTTCTTTGGCATCTCGCCGCGCGAAGCCGCACTGATGGATCCGCAACATCGTGTGATGATGGAAGTCGCCTGGCATGCGATGGAGCACGCGGGCTATGACCCCGCGCGGTGGGAGGGACGCACCGGGATCTACACCAGTGCCGGTATGAATACCTACTTACCGTTTAACCTGTTCACCAACTCGGGTCTGATCGAAGAGGTGGGCGGTTTTCAACTGTCGATCTACAACGACAAGGATTTTGTGCCCACGCGGATCGCCTATGCATTGGATTCCCGGGGGCCGGCAGTGGACATTGGCACTGCCTGTTCTTCGTCGTTGGTGGGTCTGAACATTGCGTGCAGTTCACTGACCGGCATGCAGTGTGATGCCGCACTGGTGGGCGGTATAACCATCCACCTGCCGCAGGAAAGCGGTGAGATGCCGCAGGTGGGTTCTGCTTACTCCCCGGACGGTCATTGCCGGCCGTTCGATGCGACTTCCAGTGGTTTGGTTGACGGCAACGGAGCGGTCGCGGTGGTCCTGAAAAGACTTGAAGATGCACAGGCCGACGGCGACACCATCCACGGGGTCATCCTGGCGTCGGCGGTCAATAACGATGGATCTGACAAGGTTGGCTACTCGGCGCCCAGTATCGACGGCCAGGCCGAGGTAATACTTGAGGCACAGGCTCTCGCCGGCGTCGAGGCAGATCAGATCTCCTACATCGAAGCGCATGGAACCGCGACTTCCCTTGGAGATCCTATTGAGTTGGCTGGTTTGACACAGGCTTTTCGGGAGACCACCGACAAGCGACGTTACTGTGCACTGGGGGCGGTCAAATCCAATATCGGGCATGTCGACAAGGCCGCAGGACTCGCCGGCGTGGTAAAGACACTGCTCGCTCTGAAGCACGAAAGCATCCCCGCCACGGTGCACTGGCAGGCACCGAATCCCCGGCTGGATCTGGAAAACTCGCCGTTTTATCTGTCGGGAGAAAGCACACCTTGGCCCCGGCTCGAGGGCAGCCCGCGCATCGCGGGGGTAAGCTCTTTCGGCGTGGGTGGCACCAACGCGCATGCCATTCTCGCGGAGGCGCCCGAGTCCTTACCGCGAAAGGGGAGCAGCGAGCCACAGCTCCTCGTTCTGTCGGCCAAAACGCAGAAGGCGCTGCAGGCTCAGGCACTGCTTTTGAAGAACTTCCTTCCCAACTGTGACGCGCCTCTATCTGACATCGCAAACACCTTGCAGATCGGCAGGCGTCGGCTGGATATACGCACCTCAATGGTCTGCGATGACATTGCTGAATTGCTCGAACATCTCGACAGGCTACCCGACCAGGACGGGCTGTCGGAAAACCAGTCGCTGGCCTTTTTGTTCAGTGGTCAGGGCACTCAGTATGTCGGAATGGGTGCCGGACTTTATGGCGCGTACGATGTTTTCAAGACGACCGTTGATTACTGCGCGAATCGTCTCCTGCCAAAAATGCGCGTGGATATCCGTGACGTTCTGTTCAAAGAAAGCGCATCTGAAGCGCAGCTGCGTCAGACTGCGCTAGCGCAACCTGCGCTGTTTACCCTGGAATACGCGCTTGCACAGCTTCTGATATCACTGGGTCTTACACCCTCGACGGTGCTTGGACACAGTCTTGGCGAGTATGTCGCCTGCTGCGTGGCGGGCCTCATGAGCATCGAAGATGCCCTGGATCTTGTTGCGATTCGCGGCCAGCTGATGCAGGCCATGCCGACGGGTAGCATGCTGGCGGTGTCATTGTCGGAGTCCGATCTCGAAGCCGCGATTGCTGCGCTTGACATGGATATCGATCTGGCCGCGGTTAACGGAATGGGGCAGTGCGTGATTTCCGGTGCCGACAAAAACATCGCAATAGCGCGGGATCAGCTGGTTGCCAAAGGCGTTATCGTCCGCGAATTGGAGACCTCCCACGCGTTCCACTCGAGGATGATGGAGCCCATGCTCGATGAGTTCTCCGCTTGCCTGGAAAAGGTCACCTGGCAGCGACCAAACATCGATATATTGTCTAATCTGAGCGGTGAAGTGGTCGACTACGAACAGTTAGCCAGTGCCGATTACTGGTGCAGACATTTGCGTCAACCGGTGCGATTCGCCCAGTGTCTGGAAACGCTCGCCGAGCGTGATGAGCGGGCGATATGGCTTGAGCTGGGCCCGGGCAGAGCGCTGACTGGTCTGGCGGGAATGCGCAAGCGCGCGGTCGGTCCCGGTGCAAATCTTCCTACGCTACCGCCCGCACAAAATGCGCTGGCCGACCAGAAGTTCTTCCTCGGTACCCTCGGCAAGCTGTGGGAGCGGGGCATGGAAATTGACTGGCAGGCGCTTGGCTCAGACAAGGATGCCCGCAGAATTCCGCTGCCCTTGTATCCTTTTGAGTCTCGGCGGCATTGGATTGATCCCGGTAACCGCGATGCCGGCGCTGCCGAGTCGTCAGTGCCCGGGGAGAGCGATGCCTGTTTTTACAAAGCCGACTGGGCCTTGGCCGGATTTTCTGGACAACTGCTTGACGGCGCCAAATCTGTACAAGTATCCGGAGACAAAGAAGACCCTTTGCTGCTGTCTCTGGTCTCGGCTTACGAGGCAAAGGGGCACCGCGTAATATCCCCGGAGGATTCGCAGGATCTGCCCGACCTGCTTGTGCACATCCTTCCCGTGTCTGCCACCGGGGACGGTCAGGTCGAGGCACTGGAGACTCTGCTCACTCTCACACGACGCGTGCTCTCAAAGCCCACGGACAAGCCGGTTCGCTTCATTCTGGTTGGTGAACAGCTTCTCGCTTATTCCGGTAGCGTGGCGGATCCGAAGCGCACTGCGCTGTTGGGTGTGCTGCGGACACTGCCGCATGAATACGCAGAGATCCGCTGTCTCGCGGCTGATATTAAACGCCCAGAGCGCGAGCACGATCTTGCACTTACTGCGCAGCGGCTGCTGGGAGAATCACTGTTGGAGCGAATGCCGGAATCTGTAGTGCTGCGTCGCGGCGAGCGCTGGGCGCCACGTTTTGTCGCCCAGACCGTTGGGCCGTTAGCGGATTCAGGTCTGCTTAGAGCTGCGGGCAGTTACCTTGTTATTGGAGGAGCGAGCGCAATCGGGCTTATCGTGGCCAGAGCGCTCGCCGCGTCCGGGGCAGGCGAATTGATACTGACGGCAGCCCCGGGTGAAGACATCACATTGGATGTGGAGGGCGAGTCGGCGTGGCCGGATACCTGCGAAATCGTGACAAAGCCACTGTCCAGCGGCGATTCGCAGGGTTTGGCAGGCTTGTTGGATTCGCTGTCCGGTATCTCTGGCATTGTGGATGTCACCGATTTTCATCAGGAGAAGCCTTTCGGATTGCTGCAGACACTGGAAACAACAGTACTGCACGGCTATTGGCAAACACAGCGCGCGTGGTTGGAGGCCCTACGCGCAGCCGGTGAGCGCCTGGACCCGGATTTCTGCATGGTCATGTCCTCGCTCGCAACGCAGACAGGGGCCGCGGGTCAGCTGGCAAGCACGGCACAGGGGCTATACCTGCAATCCCTGGCCCAGCAGGAAAACCAGTCTGGCCGCGTGCCCTGGTACGTTGTTTTCTGGGACAAGTGGTCGGCAGAATCGCAGGATCAGAAGTCCATTACCCCTGACAAGGGGAAGAAGCTACTACAAGATCTCTTCAATCTGGCCGAGCCGGCAAATCTGATTGTTGCTCTTGCTCCCCCGGAGCTCAGGCGGGCGGAGTTCCTCGATAAGAACGATGGTGTAAAGGGAACCCAGAGCGGCGCTGGCGGTGACACTCGTGCACAGCATGACCGACCCGAACTGGGGACGAAGTACAGCGCCCCGGAGTCGGCACTGGAGGTTCAGATTGCCGGTATATGGGAGCAGTTTCTTGGTATCGAGCAGATCGGCATCAATGACGACTTTTTTGCCCTCGGAGGCAATTCTCTGCTGGGAGCGCAACTGGTGGCTGAAATCAATCAGGCTTGTGTACTTGGGCTTGATCTATCGAGCTTGTTTGCTGCGCCGACAATTGGCAACCTGGCCAAGCTCGTGCTGGAAACAAAGCTTGCCGAACACGACCTTAGCGACCTGGAGGCAGAGCTGGAGCAACTGGAGTCTCTTAGCGAGGAAGAGGTCGAGGCGCTGATGAACGACACAGACGCCTAGTAGATTTTTTTCGCAGGCGTCGGAGCACCTGTCTCAGCAGTTCTGGCGGTGCCCGAAAAACAGACGAGTGCAGGGTACTAGTCGCCGCCCTGACCTCCTGCGTTTTCCGCTTTTACAGTGGGGGCTGAGACGGCTTGGTCGGATTGTGCACTAGAGTCAGTTCCCATCGCTTCTCCGACTCTCTCTGGCGCTTCTTGCTGTGCATCGATCGAAGAATTCTGTGCCGTGGGTTCGTTGCCGAGGTCTGTGCGCGTATCAAAAATAAGCGGCAGCCCTGTTTCGCTATTGCCGATGACAACGATCTTGGTGTTGTTCGACTCAGCCAGCGACAGCGTGGCCTCAATACCACGCCAGCGCAGATAACTCTCTGAAATCGCGGGCGTCACGATCTCCTGAAAAGTTGCGATGCCCTCGGCCTCGACTCGCTTTCGATCCGACTCGAGTCGTTCTCGTTCTACCCGGTAACTGAATTCCTCGACTTTCTCGGCCTCCATCAGCTTGGCTTCAATGGCCGCCTGCATTTTTTCCGGTAGCGATACATGCGTAATCAGCAGATCCTGCAAAGCTATGAAATCATCCTCACTGGTCGGAGTGACGTCTCTGGCGACTATATGGTTGTAAAGAGTGTCATCCGTAAGATCGTTGTAGATTTCGTCCTGCACATCGTTGCGCTTTTCCGAATACAGGGCCGTTGCCTTGTAGTTAGCAACAATCTCTCGAGTGACAGATCCAATCTCGGGAATCAGGAGACGGTTGACATAGTCCGTGCCGATTCGCTGATTAAGACCGATGATATTCGACTTCAGGGCACGCCAGCGAAATCTCACGCTTATGTTGAAGTGCAGTCCATCCTTGGATAAAACCTGATACTCCTCTTTATGCTCCTGCAGGCGAATCTCGTAGGTGTAGAAGACGTCCCAGGGCGGTATCAGGTGCAGGCCCTCTCCCAAGGGGCCGATGGAGTTACCTTGACCGTCTTGATCGATACGTTGCCAATGGATGCTGGTAGAGCCGACCGGCGTTGTGTAGACAATATGGTCGTACATAACGACGAAGAGAAAGGTGCAAAGGAGCGCTACCCACACAAGCCACAAACTGAAGTGACGATAGATTCTCTGTCCTCGGGTTCTTACGGCCTTGACCTTGGTCACGACAATGCCTCCTCTGTGAGCCGTCCTTCGACCATATGGAGGCGCCGGTCACAGCAGTCAAAATAATGTTCATCGTGAGTGATCACAAACAGCGTTATTCCATTTTCTTTCAATTCAGGCAGCAGCGTTTCGTAGAACCACTGACGTGTTTCCGGATCCTGGTCGGCGGCCCACTCATCGAGCACGAGAACCGGTCGATTCTCTGTTAATGCAAGGCCCAGTGCGACTCGTTTTCGCTGCCCCGTAGAGAGCTGATCGCCCTGAATCGCGGTCAGGTCGCCACCGAGCTTTTCCCGAACGCGCAAAGTGGTGAGCCACTTGTCCAGAATTGGCAGCTGACTTTCCGAGAGACCATAGGGACCATCAAAAAGATAAAAATCAGAAAAAACGCTGGCAAACAAATCCCGGTAAGACTGTGGCACGGCGTTTGGCAACACTGTGTCATCCACCGCAATGGCACCCTGGCTCCTTGGGTAAAGCCCTGTCATTACGCGCAGCAAGGTGGTTTTGCCGGAACCGTTTCCACCGGTGAGAAATGTGATTTCGCCGCGTTTGAGTACGAGACTGATATCGGAAATCGCGAAGCTCTTTTCTCCATCGTGTCGATATTCGACCCGATCCAGACTCAGGGTTTTAAAATGTGAGAAATCCTCGGTGTGCTCGCCGTTGGTGGCTTCGCCATACAGTGCAAGCCCCTGCAGTTTATCTTCGAAGTTGTTGATCTCCGTTAGAGAAAACTGCGCGGTTGAAGCGTGCTGTAGTGTTTGCACCAGCGAGCCGATAGGGCCGAGAATAAATATGATCGCGATAACCACCTGGGAGAGGTTCTCGGTGTCTTCGGTGCTGAGTATTGGCAACACAAAAACGATCACCCCCGCCAGAAAGTAGGAGATTGAAGTCCCCGTTGCGATAAGGTCAGCAAAAAACCAGGCGGCGTTTTCTCTCGATTCGCTGAGCCCAGATGAGCTTTTTTCCATGGCTACCTGTAAGTCGGAGCGTCGTTGCAGGTTAAGCTGCAGTTCCTTCGCCCCTCCAATAATGCCTTCGGTCTGGCTTCTGAACAGCGTTTCCGATGTCGCTGCCGCATTCAGCGCCGACTGCATCTTCTCGTGATGATTGAGATAGCCCAGGATGGTCACCGACATGACGACGATGGTTATGCCTCCCGCCGCCATGGACAGGGTCAGCAAGTAGCCGAACATGAAGACCAGCAGGATCAGGGATTCTACGCCAGACACTAGGGGGACGAGTGACTGCGAGAGGGCGCCGTAATGAGCGGATAATCCATCCCGGATGGTCTGTCGGTCCAGGCCTTCCATATCGCGCAGTGACAGAGAAAGCAGGAGTTCCACGCCGCGTCGTCGTTTGTTGTCCAATGCCGCCTCGACGGCGGAGGATGCGCGGCGAATCAGCGTGAGTTGAGAAATACGATAAATAACCAGAAGCGCCGGAAACAGGGCAGCCCGGAGTACAGAGTAGCCCTGCTGCTCGATTTCCTTGGCTTCCGCGTTCAGGATGTACAGCACGCCGGTGCCGCACAGCGCCGCGATCGCCGCAATCAGCAATAGCTGGGAGGGTGTCTCAGAGGGTATTTCGAGATTCAGTCTTTTCCACGGCAGTGGACTCTTGTCGGCACGGGTTCGGCCGCCCGGGAAGAGATTAAGCAGCCTCTCTCCCAGACCCCCACGTTGGCTTTCTTGGGACAATCCGCACCCCTTAGTACTCGGTTTTGGGAGATCCCAATAACACAATCAGTGCTGTGATAATTGGAGTCAGTACCAGGGATAGAATAAAGAACCCGGCGAAACCTACCATTCGATTGCGACCCGCAAACCCCACCATCAGAGCTAAAACAACGTAGACGATGAGCAGAGCGGGCACTGCTGGCATGACCGGCTACCCTACTTTTTGGCGCCGGCGCGGGCTTTAGCCGAGTCGAACTCACCTTTGAGATCGGCTTCAACTGATTCTGCACTGAAGTCGTCCAGCGTGCCGCCATTGTCAAAGTGCTTAACGAAAACTTTACCAATCGCGTAGGTGGAGGCTGAGCCAAATGCGGCGATACTTACGCTACCGAGCAGGGAGCCAACGCCGGGCATAGCCCACTTCAGCGAGGGTCCGACCAGCGCGCCACTGGCGACCGTTGGAACGAGCGTGCCCAGCAGTGCGGAAATCACACCCTGCAAGGACTGGCTGTTGGGGTCCTTGTCATAGGCCGTTGCCAAACTGCGGACCATCTTTACCTGCACTGCGCCCAGGGCGGCCAGATCTAGAAAAGGTACGGGTATGACGGCAGCGGCTGCAGACCATTTTACCGATGATGCGATTATCTTCGCGGCTTCATGATGCACATCGTATTCTTCAACTTCTGTTGCATCTGCTGTTGCTGTTGTCATGTCAAGACTCTCCGTTTTTTCGATCTCTTGAGTTTTAACCCACTCAAGGTTTGAGACTGGGGGTCGATAACTAGTGTAAAGCGTTGGCTACGCTTGGCAAGTGGCAATTCAACGCGTTCCGCCACTATTTTGAAGAAGTGTGAGCGTGTGCTCAAGACTCGCCGCGCGCTCGCTCAGTGCAATTACCGCGCGTCTTAGCACCATAAGTTTTTTTTAACATTCTTTCAGGGCAATGTTTAAGCTGACTATGACGAAATCAATTTTGCGATGCTTTTTGTTAGCGCTCCCGGCTACGGGTTTGCTGGCGCAGGAATCCTTGTTCGAGTTTGACCAGCCGGCTGGATTTGCTACGCCAGACACGCACACTCTGGGAGACTACAGTGTCGGCTTTAGTCATCAGTCCGCGCTTGAACTGTCGGACAATATCAACCTGTTACCCGATGCCGCCGCTGAATCAGGTTGGGCCTACACGGGCAATGTAAAAGCGAGCGTGACGGGAAAACTGCTGGGATCGCAGCTGAAAGGCTCGGTCGGTGTCCAGTACATTACGCAGTCGGATTTCAGCCGGGACAACGACAATGCGAGCCTCAACCTGATTGCCGACCTTAAGCTTCGCTCGGCCTTAAATAGCAAGCTGGTCAATCTGCTCAGCGTCGGCGTAGAGCAGGATTTCGCCAACACCAGTGAAACGATCTACCTTGTTCGTTCCAGCGGCACTGTGACTAGCCAGACGATTGAAGACACGCTGCAGTTCGGTCTCGCGCCCGCCTGGCGCGCGGAGCTTACCGGCTACGCCCGCTTCGAGCAGTATGAAGAGACCGAGAGGCTGGATTCTGCATCGGCTTCGGCAGCTGAGCAGCGCGAAGAATTCGAGCGTGAAAACTATGCGCTGCGCACACAGCTTGTTCGGGAGGTGGGGGCCGATAGCGAGTTTTACGGCCTTGCTCAGCTTACACACAGTACGGGCGGTGCCGCGACTCTGGCAGCGCTGGACCAGCGATCTTATGCGTTGGGATTCGGACTGCGGCACTTAAAAGGCGCTACCAAGTACCAGTTCGAACTCGGCTACGGAGAGGCCGATACAGACCAGTTTACGCCGAGTAACGGATCTGCCAGTCAGCAGTCTGCGGTGCTCGGTCAGGTAAGCATCGAACATGACTTTACATCGGCTCTGCGTTTCTTTGCGACGGTTAACCGCCAGGTTTCTGTGGACCCTATTGCGGTTGTCACTGGGCAACTGGTTACCGATGCCGTCGCACACCTGCAGTATTCGGTGACGCCTAATACCTATATGTCGCTGCGCCTTGAGTATCCGCACATTGAGGTCTTTGACACCGATTTTGCGTTCAGGGTGCCTGGTCTCAGTGCGCGTCTAGGGCACAGGTTTAATCGACAACTGAATGTTGAATTTCGACTGAAGCACGAGGAACAAGCGGTCAATGCGGCGGCATCGCGGGCAGGCTTTACCGAATATACAGAGACAGAGGCAAAGTTAATGCTCAACGTTTATTTCTGAGCCCTCGCGCCGCGGGGCTCTCAGCGAAACGCTACCTTCAGGGCACAGCGATGAATCCACTGCAGATGACGCAACTCGGGATACATTTTGGGAAGGTCGCAGGCGGCTGCCGCTCACGTTATATTATCGACTCTCAAAGCTACGCAACGAGACAGACGTAAATTCCTGCATGACCGATTCCGTTTCGATCAGCCCTGCGCGCCTGGCGGCAGCCTGTCGCGACGATGCCCGCCGTGTGGTTATGATTGCGGCCCCGCTGTTTACAGCAGGTTTTTCGCTGGAGGCGGCCAGCCATATGGCAGATCCGCAGGCGAGCATGCTCCTGCAGCCGCTGCTCTCGGCTTTTGTGTGTGGCGGCGTTGTGGTTCGAGGTCGCTCCCTGCTGCGTCGAGTCCGCTATCCGGAGCTGATCCTGCTGACGCTGTTGTTGCTGGTGATGTGGTGCATCGCGCAGCACTTGCCGTCTATGCAGGAGCATACCGCTGCCAGTACGCTGGTGATGCTGGCGGTTGCGACTGTCGGCAGCGCCACCTTGATCATGCCAGCGCTGGCTGCACTCCTTGCCATTGGCACGACGACTGTCCTGTATGCGTACGCGCAGACTGTCTTCATTGGCGCGTCCGGGCTATCGGCGCTCGTGGCTCCTGTCCTCGTGCTCATGGTGGTGGCGATCATCCACCTGTCCCGTCGCAGTGCGATCCGCAGCGTAGAGGAACTCCGGGAGCGGGTGGCACGGGATCAGTACCAGCTTGAACAAGTCAATCAACAGCTCCGCAATCTGTCCATCACCGATTCGCTGACCGGAACACTAAACCGGCGCGGTTTCGACGACCGCCTGGCAGCCGAGCTTGCCGGTGCGGGGCGAGGTGGCGAGCCGCTTTCGGTGCTGCTTCTCGATGTGGATAACTTCAAGGCCTACAACGACGAGTTCGGTCATCCGGCCGGCGACGTAGCGCTGGAGCAAACGGCGGCAGCGCTTCTGACCTGCTGCCGCGGCAGTGATTCCGTGGCGCGCTACGGCGGTGAAGAGTTTGCGCTCATCCTGCCGACGACCGACGCATCTGGCTGCCAACGTATGGCAGACCGGGTACGCAGCGCTGTCGCGACGCTGAGCGGTCTTGCTCGGCCAATTACCGTTAGCGTGGGTGCTGCGACCGCCCCGGCGGCGCTGATGGTGGATTCGGAAGGTACGGGCACGGGCACGGCGCTGGTAGCATCCGCTGATAGCGCCCTGTATCGGGCCAAGGAGGCCGGTCGCGACTGCGCGGAGTTCACTATCCTGCCGATGACAGCCACAGCCACGCCCATAAATTCTTCTATTAGCACTGAGTGAGCGCCGTCGGCTCTATTTCCGCCAGGCTCAGATGTCCATGCGCAGCGATAGCGTGAATGCCCGGGGCGGGATATAGCGAAAGTCGCCCGTCGAGCTGGCATTCCATGCAAATTCGTCGAACACGTTGGTCAGGCGGCCGCGGATAACCACATCGTTGGCAGCGACGGAAAACTGTCGACGCAGGCCCAGGTCGAGGAGCGTACGCGGCTTGATCTCGATGAGACCCTGCGCGTCGCCGTTCTGCTCGCCGCGGCTGGTCAGGCCGAGGTCGAAGGACCAGCCCGGTGCCCAGGGCGGCCGGTAGTCGAGGTTGAGCGTGGTAGACCGGCTGATCGCACCCACCGGGCTGTCTGCCAGTAGGCCCGCGTCCACCGCCTCACCGCTGAGGCTAACGTCGTAGAGTACGGTGCCCACGACCAACTGTAATGCGTCGGTTACCGGGCCAGCCAATGAGAGTTCCACACCGCGATTGATCTGCATTCCCTGCTCGCCGAAGAATCGATCCTCGTTAAGGCCAAAAAAGGGTTTTTCAATCTCAAAGACACCGGCGACGGCAGTCAGATTGC
Organism: Congregibacter sp.; assembly: GCA_045105635.1. Classification (GTDB taxonomy): domain Bacteria; phylum Pseudomonadota; class Gammaproteobacteria; order Pseudomonadales; family Halieaceae; genus Congregibacter. Next base: position 106,530 of record JBGCDU010000009.1, on the reverse strand, counting down.
CAAAGGCCACGCGCAGGCCGGCATCAATCTGCTGCGTCTGCGCCGCCGGTGGCGCTTCGTTCTGGTTCATAGCGGTGGATGGCGCGACGGGGCTTTCCTCGAACCCACGGACGAACCCGCCATAGGCCACCAGGCTATGGCCCAGGGGCGCATTGGCCGTGACATTAAAGAGAAGCGGGTTCTCTTCAATGGCCAGTGCCTCGCTGTCGGGCGACCGCACGTCGCGAGAGTAATCGGCCTGCTGCACGCCGACATTGAGTTGCCCCACGTTCTGCCACTGCAGGTCGTAGCTGAGCCCCAGGGCTACCTGCTCCACGGACTCGCGGGTGAGTTCCCCCAACTCTACCTCGGGCCGTTCGAAGTACACGGGCTCGTCGATGTTGGCCTCACCGAGGTCGATAGCGACGGTGCCACCGTATGCCCGCTGCCGTTGCAGGGCGCGCAGATTCAAAGTGATGCTGTGCTGACGCGTGCCTTCCAACACATAGCGAGTCGCGCGCGCTTCAAGGGAGTCCGATTGCAACGACGCTGGGGGTCCGAGTGCCGAGCGTCGGCGTGCCGATCCGTCCGGCTGCACATCTGAGTAAAACTGAGCGGACTGGATGTCACGTTCACGGCTGGAGCGAAAAATCCCCAGCCTGTATTCCCAGTTGCCGGGGCGATAGCCGGCGAGGACTCCGGCGTTGTAGCGCGGCCCTTTGAACTCAACCCACGGCTGGCCTACAAACTTGAGCGGAGTCACGCGCGGCGGCAGAAAGGGTCCGGCTGTAAAGTAGCGCTGCGAAAACTGATTCGCAATCTCCTCGACGTAGTCGACAAACACCGTGACCTCGGCAGCGTCATTGGGGGCATAGCGGAGGTTGCCGCCCGCGCTGGCCGCCTTATCCGTGCTGCCATCGCCGGGCTCACGCTCTCGATAGCCGACGCCAAAGGCTGCCTCCAGGCCATTGCTCGCGCGCGTCTGGAAATCGGCGGCCATAAGCATACCGCCGTAGGCACTGCGCTCGATGATCAGGCTTTGGGTGGGATCGTCGGCGACGCGGCGCAGTGAAAAGTCTGCGATGCCCGTGGGCGCGGGCAGCGGGTAGCCCTGTGCGGCCAGGCCGGCGCGGATAGTGGAGCCGTCAATCAGGCGGTTGCTGAAGTCCCGGGTGGCGCGATCTATAAAAAGCCCTTCGATCCGCACGTTGCCGGCCGCCGCCGGGCTGAATCCGCGCACGTTGGTGACGCTGTAAAGGCCAATCTGTTCGTTGCCCACGCTCGCGCCGAAAGCATCGGACACGGAGCGCACCACGTTTTCGGCGGCGCGCTGCGCGCTGGCATCGCTGCCAATCGCGAGACACAGTACCAGCGCCAGTGGGCTGCCTATGTGCACAAGCGCTACTGGCGCCTGCAGCCGAGGTGCCGGGAGCAGGGCTCCAAGGTGATTTTTTCGCAGCTTGGTGGGCATGAGCGCTGAGGTGTCCGTGTCACCAGCGGACGCGACGGCCCGTTTCTCGACAGCGCAGAAGTATAAAGGGCGGGAAATGGGACTGTCGAGGCCAACGCAGGGTTTGCTGGTCGAGCGCAGGCCAACGACAGGAGGTTTGCATCCCACTTTGACAAATCGCAAGGTAGGTCGCTCACGAGATGTATAAATTCAGCTCTCAATTTGGCCAATGTGAGCTGCCGCGATGATCAAACCAAGTCTGCAATCGATTTTTTTCTTGATAGGCGCATTCGCCTGTTTTCAAGCCGGTGCACAGCAGTCACCAGCAGTAAGCGGGGACGAAGAAGTTGAGCCCGGCTATCTTATCGTTACGGGCTGGTACAAGGACACAGCAGTTTCGAAAGCGTATGTCGAAAAAGTAGCTCCCGTTATCCGAAAATACGGATTCGTTACTGCAAAAATAGGCATGCCCGGTAAGAATCTGAACGTTCTAGAAGGTAGCTGGGTTCCTCGCGGTTTTTCCTTCATGCAGTTTTCGTCAGAAAAAGCAGTAAAGCAGTTTTGGACGAGCACTGACTATCAAATGAACGTCAAGCCTATCCGGGAAGGGCAGTCGGCTTTAGATGTACTTAAGGTAGGCGCCGCTTTTGGAACCAAACCGACGATGGACGCGCATTCGGCGCTTTTGGTTTTCTTGGTCGATATCAGTGACCGCGAAAAGCTAATGGACCAGTATGTCCCGAAAGCTCCAAAGATCGTGGCTCGCTATGGCGGGAAATTTTTAGTGAGCTCTGCGCAATGGGCTACGGAATTACTTGAGGGGGACCACCCAAGTGAGAGTATTGTGGTGGTAGAGTTCCCGAGCGCTGACGCTCTCAGGGCATTCTGGAACGACGAAGAATACAAAGTGCTATCTGAAATTCGAAAGTCAACGGGAAAGTGGTCGGTAATAGAAATACTGCCGTTCACGCTGTAATTTAAGAGAAAGAAGCGTTAACAATCTGGCTCAAAAGACACTACTTTTGCGTCGCGAGCGCGGCATTTCCCGGTATTGAACCTTTCCATCTGAGCCCCGGTGGACGTTGCCTTGAGGTTTCGCGGCTGCATTGGTCAGCGCGATGTCGCCATTCTGAATGGCCACGCAACAATGCGTTAGCGTGCCCCGGGATACGCCCCAGCTTGTCTCAGTTGGGGGCGTATCCGAGTAGAGACCAATGCGCCAAAGAAACCAACGGTTTGAGGGATTTGAGAGCTTCGGGGGCTAGGCAGGTAGAGCCGAATTAACTGGAACCGGAACCGGAACCGGAACTGGAGCTGGAGCTGGAACTGGAACTGGAAAATGGTGCCCAGAGACAGAATCGAACTGCCGACACGGGGATTTTCAATCCCCTGCTCTACCGACTGAGCTATCTGGGCACAAACCGAAACGCTGAAGCCTGATTACCGCAACGCAAGGGCCGCGTATTAAACCTACAGCCTTGCTCTCAGTCAAGGGCAACGGCGCTGATTGCTACATCGTGGCATTGCCGCGCAGCGCGTTTTCAAGATTGATGGTTCCCTCTCGCGTGACGCGTATTGCACCGATCAGCCCCCTACGGGATATTTTGGCATTGAGCTTATAAGGCAGGCCGCCGTCGGGCGGATTGCTCAAGAGATCTCTAAGCAGGGCAAATGAGCTGAACATGCCCACCGATACTTCCAGTTCCGCCGTTTTTTCGCTGTAGGCGTCGACAAGCAGCGGCTCATTACTGACACCATTTAATACCTTGTTGCCGCGGATGAACACATCGTAAGCCATGCCATCTACGTCCAGTGCGATGGAATTGGGATTCACAATGCGCAGGGATACCAGAAACCGGGCCTCCATGCCGCTCCCGGCTATTGGTGTTAGCCCGACGAGTTCTACCTGGGGTTCGTCAAAGTCAGACATGCCCACCGCGGCACAGCCGCTAAGCCCCAGAAGCAGCAAAGTGCCTATGGCAGCCAGTAGCGTGCCGCGGATGTGCAAGAGACGATTTGGCAGTGCGAACATAGCTTTATTCTCTGTTGTTTAGATTGCAGGGCTAATTTTTAGCGTTATGCCTCCCTCACGTTTAGGGTCAGGGTCACAAAATCGCTTTCCCAATTCGCATCATCCCTCTCTCGGATGGACCCAACAGCCTGCTCCGCCAGAGGCGCGCCGTCAAACAGCACGGAAAACGTAAGTGAGTCTCCGCTGAGTAGGATGAAGCCGCAAGCGGCAAATAGATTTTAACGAAGGCGCAGAGCGACTCCTAAACTAAAAATATGCGAAACACTGTGTTTAATAGTGATGGTTTTTGCAATAGTGTCGGGTCTCGCTATAGTTTGATTGACAGTTGTTACGCTTAACCGCGATGGAGATGGCCATGAGCCTCAAGAACCGCAGGATTTTTATCACGGGTGCCAGTCGAGGTATCGGCCTCGCTATTGCCAAGCGTGCCGCGGCAGACGGCGCCTGCATCGCTATCGCGGCCAAGACCACCGAGCCGCACCCCAAGCTCCCCGGCACTATTTACACAGCGGCCGAAGAAATCGAGGCGGCCGGTGGCAAGGCCTTGCCCCTGGTGTGTGACATTCGCTTCGAAGATCAGGTGCAGGCCGCCGTTGCCAAAGCCGTGGAGACTTTTGGCGGCCTCGATGTTTGTATCAACAATGCCAGTGCGATTAGTCCTACGCCAACTCTCGGCACCGATATGAAGCGCTACGATTTGATGAATGAGATCAACACGCGTGGGACTTTTCTGACCTCAAAGACCTGTCTTCCACATCTGAAGCGGGGCAATAATCCGCACATAATGAACTTGGCGCCGCCGCTGGATATGCAGGCCAAATGGTTTGCTCCGCACGTCGCCTACACCATAGCCAAAATGGGTATGAGCCTGTGTACCCTGGGTATGAGCAAAGAACTGGCTGACGATGGGGTTGCGGTAAATTCGCTTTGGCCATTGACCGCAATCGACACGGCGGCCGTGCGCAACGTGCTCGGCGGTGATTCCATGAGCAAGGGCAGTCGCACAGTGGAAATAATGGCGGACGCCGCCTACGAGATCCTCACGCGGCCCTCCAGGGAATGCACGGGTAACTTCTTTATTGACGAAGTGCTGCTCCGCGACGCGGGCGTGACCGACTTCGATCAGTACGCGGTGGCTCCGGGCTCAGAGCTGTTTCGCGATTTCTTTGTGCCTGACGAGATTGCAGAGAACCTGCCGACGAAGACGCTGACTACCTACTGAGCGATATTCTGGACTTAGCTTTCTGGCGGCACATAGCCCTCGGCCGTGTCGTGGTCTTCCCCGGATAAAAACTTGTCCATCTCCTGTTGCAGGTATTTGCGCGACTGCGCGTCCACCAGACTCAGGTGTTTTTCGTTAATCAGCATGGTCTGCAGAGACTTCCATTCCTCCCAGGCTTTTTTCGACACGCTCTCAAACAGGTCCTGGCCCTTGGGTCCCGGGTAGGGAGGGGCCTCGAGACCCGGTAGCTCTTCTTTATACTTGCGGCACATCACCATTCGACTCATTGTTCTTTTTCTCCTTTGAAAACTATTGTGGCGCGTCTTTGCGCTTGTTTGCCGAGCTGCTGCCGATTTGCTTCGCGGCTTCGCGCCAGATGCGTTTGACCGGTGCGGCAATGCCCACTGCAGGCAGGCTTTGCGCCGGCCAGGAGCGCAGGTCATCGGTTTCGCCGATCATGGTTGGCGTTCGCGCCAGTGTCAGCAACACCGGTTTAATCTCAAGATGATAGTGACTGAAGCTGTGGCGGACCATGGCCAATTCCTGGCAATTGCTTACTTCAACCGACAGACGTTGTTCGCAATCGGCGACGGCGTCATCTGTAGTGCCAGCCTCAGGGAAACACCACAGGCCACCCCATATCCCGCGCGCTGGTCGGCGTTGCAGAAACAGTTCGCCGCTCGGGGTAAGTGCCATGGCAAATACGGTCGCATGCGTTGGGATTGTCTTTTTGGGTTTTCTGCCGGGGAAATCTGCTTGACGACCCAGGCTATTAGCGTCGCAGTCAGCCTCGACAGGACAGTGTTCACAGTCCGGAGAGCTCCGTGTGCAGAGGGTGGCTCCAAGATCCATGATCGCCTGCGTGTAGTCAGCTACCCGCTCCCGTGGGGTATGCGCTTCTGCCAATGTCCAGAGCGCGTCTGCGATAACGGTTTTGCCCGGCCAACCCTCGACGGCGTGAAAGCGAGCAAGCACTCGTTTGACGTTCCCGTCGAGAATCGGCGCGCGTCCCCCCAGGGCGCTAGACAGAATGGCCCCTGCGGTGGAGCGGCCAATGCCCGGCAAGGCCTGTAAGGCGTCCAGATTTGCCGGAAACAGTCCATCGTGCTCTGCAACGACGAGCTTCGCCGTTTTGTGGAGATTGCGCGCTCGCGCGTAATACCCGAGACCGCTCCACAGGTGCAGAACAGCATCTTCATGCGCTTCTGCCAAGACATAGATCGTGGGGAATGACGCGACGAAGCTGGCATAGTAAGGAATAACGGTAGTGACCTGCGTTTGCTGCAGCATGATCTCCGAAAGCCACACATGGTAAGGCGTAGCATCCCGCTGCCAGGGCAGGTCGTGACGTCCGTGTTGGTCAAACCAGTCGAGTAGTCGGTGGGCAAAGGCATCCATAAGCGGCTGAGAGCCTAGCTGCGTGGTGGCAGAATTGCCAATCAATTGCTCATGAATTGCATAGCCAGCTCACCTATAATGCCCGGCGCCATTACCGAGTCCCTGCTAATGGAACCTGTTCCCGGAGAACCGCATGTCACAGCGCAGCGCAACAGTCAGCCGCGATACCCTCGAGACGCAGATTACCGTGTCGGTAAATCTGGACGGCAGCGGCAAGGTCGATTTTGATACCGGCCTGCCATTCCTTGAGCATATGCTGGACCAGATAGCCCGGCATGGGATGATGGATCTGAGTATCAAGGCCAATGGCGACCTGCATATCGATGCGCACCATACAGTTGAAGACATCGGCATTACCCTTGGGCAGGCATTTGCGCAGGCAGTGGGTGATAAAAAAGGCATCCAGCGTTATGGACATGCCTATGTGCCGCTCGACGAAGCGCTTTCCCGCGTGGTTGTGGATTTTTCAGGTCGGCCCGGCGTGGAGTTCCACGTGCCCTTTACGCGCGCTGCTGTGGGCGGCTTCGATGTCGATTTATTTTACGAGTTTTTTCAGGGTTTTGTGAATCACGCGCTGGTTACGCTGCATGTCGACAATCTGCGTGGTGCCAACAGCCACCATCAGATAGAAACCGTGTTCAAGGCGTTTGGCCGCGCGCTGCGCATGGCGATAACGCCCGACCCCGCAATGGCGGGCATCATGCCATCGACCAAGGGTGTGCTCTGAAGTTTGGGGTATTTTAAGGTCCTTCATCCTTCCTGATACTGGAGTGCGCTTGTGAGCGGTACTGTTGCCGTGATCGATTACGGTATGGGCAATCTTCATTCGGTGGAGAGCGCCCTGCAGCATGTCGGCGCAGATAAAGTGCTGGTCACGCACGATGCGCAGCTGCTGCGCGAGGCGGACCGGGTTGTCTTTCCCGGCGTCGGTGCCATACGTGACTGCATGTCAGAGATTCGGCGCCAGCATTGCGATGCGCTGCTCGATACCGCGCTGCGGGAGCAGCAGAAGCCAGTGCTGGCTATTTGCGTGGGCATGCAGGCTTTGATGCAACGTTCAGAAGAGAACGACGGCGTCGAGTGTCTGGGTCTGCTGGATGGTGACGTACGCTTTTTTGGATCGCCGCTCGCCGATGCCGATGGCAATCGCCTGAAGGTGCCTCATATGGGCTGGAATCAGGTGCATCAAGCCCGTTCCCACCCGCTTTGGCGGGATATAGCCGACGGCGAGAGATTTTATTTCGTACATAGCTATTACGTACATGCCGACGACCGCTCATTGCTTGCCGGTAGCGTCGACTATGGCGTGCAGGCGGATGCGGCTTTGGCTAAAGACAATCTCTTTGCAGTGCAGTTCCACCCGGAGAAGAGCCACAAGGCCGGTCTGCAGTTACTGCGCAATTTTCTGAACTGGGATGGAACATGCTGATTATTCCTGCCATTGACCTTAAAGACGGCCAATGCGTACGTTTACGCCAGGGCGAAATGGACGACAGCACGGTGTTTTCCGACGACCCGGTCGCCACCGCGGCGCGCTGGGTTGAGGCTGGCTGTCGCAGGCTGCACTTGGTAGATCTGAACGGCGCATTTGCCGGTGAGCCGGTCAACGGTGAGGCAATCACCGCGATAGCCGCCGCGTTTCCAAAGCTACCGATCCAGATCGGTGGCGGAATCCGCAATCTGCAGACCATAGATCGCTATGTAAAAGCGGGCGTGAGCTACGTGATTATTGGTACTCAGGCCGTTAAGCAGCCTGCGTTTGTCGGTGAAGCCTGTCGCGCTTTTCCGGGCAAGGTGATCGTCGGACTGGATGCACGGGACGGTCTCGTGGCGACCGATGGCTGGGCTGAAGTGTCGACACTCCAGGCCACGGATCTCGCCCTACGCTTTGCAGACGATGGCGTAGCAGCGATTGTTTACACGGATATTGCTCGCGACGGCATGATGCAGGGTGTGAATGTTGACGCCACGGTCGCACTGGCCAAAGTGGGTGGTATCCCGGTGATTGCTTCCGGCGGTATTACGGACATGCGTGATATTCGCGCGCTACACGCGGCTGCCGATGCGGGCATTAGCGGTGCTATCACCGGTCGTGCTATTTACGAGGGCACGCTCGACATGGCCGAGGCTCAGCGCTACTGCGATACGGGGCGCGACTGATGGGGCTCGCCCGTCGCATTATCCCTTGCCTGGATGTGGACAACGGACGCGTGGTCAAGGGCGTGAATTTTGTAGACATTCGGGATGCGGGCGATCCCGTTGAGATCGCAGCGCGCTACAACCAGCAGGGTGCCGATGAGATTACCTTTCTGGATATCACCGCCAGCCATGAGGCCCGCGACACCACGGTACATACCGTAGAGGCGATCGCGCGGGAGGTGTTTATTCCGCTGACCGTGGGTGGCGGCATTCGCAGCACCGACGATATTCGTGCGATGCTGAATGCCGGTGCGGACAAGGTCAGTATCAACACCGCGGCGATACACGAGCCGGATCTAGTGCGTCGCGCCGCGCAGCGGTTTGGCGCCCAGTGCATCGTAGTGGCCATCGACGCAAAACGCGTTGCGGATGTAAATGGTGCGCCGCGCTACGAGATCTTTACCCATGGTGGTCGTAAACCCACAGGCATTGATGCCGTTGAGTGGGCGCGGCGCATGGCTGAGTTCGGCGCCGGAGAGCTGTTGCTGACCAGTATGGATCGCGACGGCACGCGCGACGGTTTTGAGTTGGGCGTTACCCGGGCTATTACCGATGCGGTGGATATTCCGGTCATTGCTTCAGGGGGTGTCGGCAATCTGCAGCACCTGGTCGACGGCGTAGTGCGCGGCGGTGCGGATGCGGTGCTGGCTGCGAGTATTTTTCACTTCGGTGAGTACACAGTAGGGCAGGCCAAGGATTACATGTCTGAGGCCGGTATCGAAGTGCGTCGTTAATTCTCCCCTCCGCTTTTTCTGTGAGGTTCACCCCGTAAGAACTCGCTAATGCGCGTTGCGGTCTCAAGCGTGGCCCCGGGAGCAAGAATATCGCCCGCAAGGACATGCGCACTCCGACTGTCTGCCTGATCTACCTGGTGTGTCTTTTTGCGTTGGGCGCGCAACTGGTCAAAACCTTTGAGCAATTTGTCGACTGATACGACATTGTCTTTCGGCGAGTAAATCAGCAGCGCGTTCGGCACCTTGAGTTCTGGCGTCAGGGCTTTCGCGAGTTTGACCAGTCGAAGCATTTCTATGATTGAGCGTGTCGGATAGCGTGTGGTCCAGTACCGGGCGTGCGCATCGCTGTTCGGCTCCCATGCGTAGTATTCGCCGGCATACAGACGCAGGAGCTGAGGGCCGAACGGACCGGTCGCAAAGTGGGCTCCCCTGGCGGCCGGACCAAAGTTTGGCGACATAAACACCAAGGAATCGACCGCGTCGAAATCGGCGTGTTCCGCCATTGCCAGCGCCAGAGTTGCACCGGTGGACGTTCCCATCAGTACGATTTTGTCGCCGAGCGCCTTGCCAATAGCCAGAGCTTCAGCGCCATCGCGTAACCAGTCTTCGGCTGTCACGTCACTCAGGCAGGATCGCTTCTGCCCATGTCCAGTAAGACGAGTTTCGAAGAGGTTGGCACCCAGTGCTTCGGCAACCAGCTGCGGAACTGGCGCGATCTCCTGCCGTGTTGCAGAGAACCCATGCACATAAACAAATGAGTATTCAGTCCGAACACCGGTATCGCCGGCCCAGAGAACGCGTTTCTCAGCGCCATCAATAATGCCAAAATTCCTCGCGGTTTGACGCTCAGACGCTTTCAGGTAGGCGGCGGGGTCGGCTATCGGTGACAGTGATGCGCTGTCGGCGCACAGCGAAGAGGGACGGCTTGCCCAGCCGGCGAGCGCCAGCAATAACAAGAGCAGGCACAGCAGCACGATTGCCATGCGTTTAAGCGCTGCGTATGCCTAGCCTTTGGGCTCTGTAACTGCCGCTGTTTGTTGTCCCGCAGCGCGCTTCGGGCTGAGAATATTGATGCCCTTTAGCAGGGTGAGCGCTTCGTAGAGCTGATTGTCACGAGTAATCAGTCCACGACTGGCCGCTGCATCCACCGCCGCCTGGCTTTTTGTGTTGTCGAGGTGCCCTGCAAGGTCTTTCTCGCTGACGCGTCCGGATTCATCGAAGGTTTCTACCTTGGCGCGTTCAATAAACACGTCCGGCTGAATCCCCTCCGCTTGAATCGAGCGACCATTGGGCGTGAAGTACAACGCGGTTGTCAGCTTCACGGCCCGCGATTCCGATATCGGCAATACGGTCTGCACGGAGCCTTTGCCAAAGCTCTGTGTGCCCATGATGACTGCGCGCGAATGATCCTGCAGCGCCCCTGCCACAATCTCCGAGGCGCTGGCAGAGCCACCGTTGACGAGTATTACCAGCGGGGCGCCATCGGTGATATCGGCGCCACTTGCATCGTAGTTACGCCCGGCATTGCGCAGGCGGCCTTCGGTATAGACCACGGTACCGCCTTCCATAAAGAGTCCCGCCACATCGACGCTGGCGCCGAGTACACCGCCCGGGTTGTTGCGCAGGTCAACAACAAGGCCTTTTATCGGCTCTTCGGTTTGCAGGCGTTCGAGCGCTTTTTTAACGTCGTCACCGGTATTTTTCTGGAACTGCGAGATTCTTACGTAGCCAAAGCCGGGCTCGAGCCAGCGTTCTCGTACACTTGCTACCTGAATCGTGTCTCGCACCAGGGTCAGATCAAACGGCTGGCTTTCTCCCGCCCGACCAATGGTAATGACGATTTCGCTGCCTTTGGGACCGCGCATTTGCTCCACGGCGTCGCTCAGACTCGTATCTCTAATCGGCACACCGTCGAGTTTCAGGATCACGTCACCCGGCTGAACGCCGGCCTTCAAAGCGGGCGAGCCGTCAATCGGCGAGATAACTTTCAGAAAACCGTTGTCCATTCCCACTTCTAGCCCAAGCCCGGAAAATTCACCGGTGGTTGACGTCTGCAGGCTCGAATAGGCTTCCTTGGCGAGATACATCGAATGTGGGTCGAGGCCAGACAGCATGCCCTCAATGGCATACTCGAGCAGCGTGCTGTCGTCGATTTCTTCGACATACCCTGTGCGAATCTGATTGAACACATCGGCGAAGGTTCGAAGTTCAGCCAATGGTAGCTCGCCGCCGGTTTGTGAGTCGTCCGCGCCTTCTGCACTCTGCGGAGGGGCTTCGGTGGCCTCCTGTGCGTTCACCGGGTTTAACGCCAGCGCAAGAACAAGGCTGGCAGCGGCACTGGCAATAGCTCGGCGTTTAAATATTGGCATAAGTGTAGTGTTCAAGCCTCTTGGTCTCCCAGTGTAGCGTAATCGAAAGGGTACTATTAACTGCGGCACCAGCGCTGCGGGTCGGTTGGTTTGCCATCCTTGCGGATTTCAAAATACAGGGCAGCCTCGCCCTGACCGCCGCTGTCGCCGACCGTGGCTATGGCCACGCCCTCGCCAACCCAATCACCCACCTCTCTAAGCAGGCTCTGATTGTGAGCATAAAGGCTGAGGTAGCCATCGCTATGATCGATAACGATCAGCAGTCCCATACCGCGAAACCAGTCAGCGTAGACAACGCGGCCATGATGGATCGCCGCCACCGGGGTTCCGGCCTTCGCCTTAAGTCGCACGCCCTGCCAGCGCATCTTGCCCTGATTGCGTGGACGTCCAAAACGCTGCGTGATGCGCCCGTCAACGGGCCAACGCATCGCGCCGCGAGCAGTCTCAAAAGCTTCGACATCCTCGTCGGGGATAAGTTGCGCCAGGGCTTCTTCCAATTTGCCAAGCAGCAGCTCAAGTTCCTGTCTATCGCCTTGTCGAGCGGCGAGTGTCTCTGCATTGCTCTGCAGAGCAATCTCAATGTCTGCTAGTACCCCCTGGCGCTGTGTGCGAGTTTTCTCTAGCGCTGTTTCCTGCCGGGCAAGCGCCTCGCGCTGTGTTTCGAGAGACCGTTGTTGTTCTTGCAGATCTTTTTGCACCGTTATGGTTTGAGCGATCGTGCGGCGATATTCCTCGAGCCGTTCGCTGCGCGCCTCGAGCACGTATCGGTAGTAGGCCAGTAGCCGGGCAATCTCCTGCGGGTTGTCTTCGCTCAGCAACAGGCGTAGCTGATTGTCATCGCCACGTTTGAACGCCTCGCGCACCTCGGCGGCTACGGCATCCCGTTGCTGTGCGGCCGCGTTGGCGAGATCTTTCTGCTCGGCGCTCAGCTTGGAGATTTTGCTTTGTGTTGTCTCAATAGCGCGTGCGCTGGACTGTTTTTCGCGACGCAGGTTACTCAGGGATATTTCGCTCCTGCGCAATTCGCGTTCGAGCTTGCCGCGCTCCGCTTCGCGGGAACGCTGCTCCTGAGTTATGCGGCTTATTTCTTCCTTAACTTGCTCAAGTTGAGTGCGTGTTTTTTCAGCACTTTCGCTACTGTCCTGTCTCGCGCTGGCCGATAGACATAAGCTGGTGAGCAGACAGAAGCATATCCAGACTCGGAGTCTCGTGTGTCTCGGGGCTGGGTTGAGTGACACAGGCAAAACTCGAGACACGGCGGGATCACACGGCCGGATCGATCAGGCTTCGTCCGCTCATCTGCGGTGGCGGCTCTACATTCATCAGCGATAGTAGCGTCGGTGCTACGTCTGCGAGAATCCCGCCGGCAGGATCGAGTGTCAGTGCCTGGTTTCCCAGATAGACCAGCGGCACCATCTGCGTGGTGTGCTGCGTGTGTAGTTGCCCGGAGTCATAATCCTGCATCTGCTCACAATTGCCATGATCCGCAGTGATCAGTCCTTGACCCTTGACCGTTGCCAGCGCCGCTTCTATGCGAGTTAGGCAACTATCCAGCGTTTCTACGGCCTGCATTGCAGCGGTGTAATTGCCGGTATGGCCGACCATATCGCCATTCGCATAGTTGCAGATGATCAGATCAAAGGCGCGTGACTCGATGGCCTCCACCAGCTTGTCAGTCAGCTCAACGGCGCTCATGGCTGGTTGCAGGTCGTAAGTTGCTACATCCGGTGATGGCACCAGCACTCGGGATTCACCGTCGAACGGATCTTCTCGTCCGCCGCTAAAAAAGAAGGTCACATGCGCGTACTTTTCGGTTTCTGCGATGCGCAGCTGAGTCAGACCTCGAGATGCGACCCAGTCACCGAGTACGTTATCTAGCGAGCCCGGCGGGAATGCCACCGTCGCGTTGATATCAGCGGCGTATTCCGTCGTTGTTACAAAATGCGATAGCGCGGGTTGTTGCCGACGTGCAAAGCCATCGAAGTTTTGCTCAGTCAATGCGCGGCTGAGCTGGCGGGCGCGGTCAGCCCTGAAGTTCATGAAAATGAGGCTGTCGCCATCGCTAATGGCAGCGGCCGCGCCAAGCCGTGTTGGCAGCACAAATTCGTCGCTTTCATCGCGCGCATACGCCGCGGATAGTGCCTCGGCAGCACTCTCGGCACTATGCTCGGCTTCTCCCTCGGTGAGGAGTATGTAGGCGGGTTCTACACGATCCCAGCGCTGATCGCGATCCATTGCGTAGTAGCGACCGCATACCGTGGCGATACGCCCGACACCAACCTCGGCAAAGACTTCCTCGGCGGCTTGCAGAGACTCAGCGGCACTGCGCGGCGGGGTGTCTCGCCCATCCAGGAAGGCGTGCAGATAGATTGCTTTAGCGCCGCGGCTCGCAGCTAGCCTGATAGCCGCGAAGATCTGCCGTTGATGGCTGTGCACACCCCCATCCGAGAGCAAGCCAATCAGATGCACCGCTTTGTCGGCGGCAACGGCTGCATCTATTGCTGCGCAGTAAACGGGATTGCTATGGAAGCTTCCGTCACGAATAGCCTGGTCGATGCGCGAAATACTCTGGTACACCACGCGCCCGGAGCCGAGGCTCATGTGACCTACCTCCGAATTTCCGAATTGACCCTCGGGCAAGCCGACATCTAATCCAGACCCGGAGAGCAGCGTGTGCGGTGCATCCCGCCAAAGGCGGTCCCAGGTCGGCGTTGTGGCGTTGGCAATGGCGTTATCCCGGGTGTCTTCCCGGTGGCCCCAGCCATCCAGAATAATCAGAACGATCGGACTTTTTTGCGGCTCTTGCATACGGCATTCTTCCAGTGTTGGGTGATGGATGCTCGCGCACGGGTCAGGCGCAACTCAGACGGTGTGAGTCAATGGCAGGGCGATTCTAACGCCTGCGTGGATTTGGCGCATGGCGAACCGCCGCTTTCGTTAAGCCTGGAAACTTTGTGGGGTGGAGCATGCGGAAAGCAAACTGTATACTTCGCGACCTTTTCAAGCCTGCCAGCACACTCGGCGACTCGTGAACTCATGGAACTCATACTAGAATTTGCCGCGCAGCAATGGATACTCGTAGCTGCACTGCTCGCTACCATCGGCATGCTGATCGCGCATGAGGGTCGTAAGTCCGGCCCGTCGCTGTCTCCGCAGCAGGCGATCAACCTCATCAACAGCCAAGACGGCATTTTTGTCGATCTGCGCGATGCGGCAGCGTATAAAAAAGGCCACATTGTAGACGCGGTGCACATTCCCGCAGCGAAGCTGGAAGAGCGCAGCACAGAGCTGAAAGCCCATACGGACAAGCCCCTGGTGCTGGTTTGTAATTTAGGGCAGCAGTCATCTACAGCGGGCAAGCAGCTTCGAGCGGCGGGATTCAATCAGGTGTACAAGATGTCCGGCGGCATGACGGAATGGTCTAATCTTCAGCTGCCGACCGTAACGCGCTAGTCGATGAATCCGCCGGTTACCCTTTATACGACGCGCTTTTGCCCCTACTGCATGGCTGCCCGGCAGTTGCTGAAGGCCAAAGGGCTTGATTACGAAGATGTTCCGGTAGATGGGGATCCTGAACTGCGCGAGCAAATGTCCCAGCGTGCTGGCCAGCATACTGTGCCGCAGATTTGGATCGGTGATAAGCATGTGGGCGGATACACCGAACTGGCCGCCCTCGAAAATAGCGGTCAGTTGGATCGCCTTGTAGGGCCCAACTGAGCGGAAACAGCAACCGCAACCAATACAGCAATTAAGACGACGATTGACACAACGATTGACACAACCACTAACACAACCGCTAACACAACGGTGCGCTGCAGCCTAAAGTAGCAGGGTGCCTCAATAGTAGGAGAAACAGCAAGATGGCCGAAGAACAGGCAGCAGCAAGTCAGGAACAGCCGCAGCAGCAGTTTGCGATGCAGCGAATCTACGTGAAGGATGTGTCCTATGAGTCACCCGGTACGCCTAACGTGTTCAAGCAGCAGTACTCGCCAAAGGTAAATGTCGATCTGAATACCCGAAGCAATCCTGTTGACGAAGAGGGCAACTACGAAGTGGTGCTGAGCATCACCCTCACCGCCAAGCTGGAAGAAGAAACCGCGTTTTTGGTGGAGGTAAAGCAGGCCGGTATCTTCTTTATTACTGGCTTTGATGAGGAGCAGCTGCGTCGTGTACTGGGTACAGCCGCGCCCAATATTCTCTTTCCTTACGCGCGCGAGAATATCGATTCTCTCGTCGTGAAAGGCGGCTTCCCCGCGATAATGCTCGCGCCGGTTAATTTTGACAGTCTTTTTGAGCAGGCTCTGGCTCAGCAGGCGCAGCAAGCCGCAGAAGCTAGCGAGCCGGCGACTCACTAGGCGCTTGTAAGCGTGCTCAATACCAGGATGCCTTGGTGTCCTGGTTTTTTTTCGACTAGCCTCAGCCTAGGCGATACTCGGAAAGCCCTGTTGACGAAGTCCTTCGTAAAGCACCAGCGCGGCCGCATTGCTCAGGTTCAGGCTGCGACTATTGGCCTGCATCGGGATTCGCAGGCAATGCTGCACCCCGAGCTCATCGATAAGTAGCTGGGGTAAACCGCGCGTTTCCGGCCCGAACAGAAGTACGTCGTTGGCTTTAAAGCGCACATCGCTGTAGCTGCGTGAGCCGCGCGTGCTGATAGTCCACACACGTGGTTCATGCAAAGCGGCCAGCATTTGCTCTAAGTTGTCGTGCACTGCAACCTCAGCGAATTCGTGATAATCCAGGCCTGCGCGGCGCAGTTGCTTATCGTCGAGGGAAAATCCCAGCGGCCGTATCAGATGCAGCTCGCACCCTGTGTTGGCGCACAGGCGCATGATATTCCCGGTGTTCGGCGGTATTTCAGGCTCATAGAGCGCGATACGCATGGGTTTATCCGCCGTTCATTTCGAGTTCTTTCATTTTACGCGTAAGGGTATTTCGACCCCAGCCCAGTAGCTCGGCCGCGTCACGCTTGCGCCCGCGGGTATGGGCCAATGCTACGTCGATGAGCGCCCGTTCGAAATCGGGTACCGCCTCTCGAAGGATATGTTGTTTACCGCTGACCAGTTCATTGCGCGCCCACTGACAGAGCATCGTCTGCCAGTTGGCGTCCATATCGGAAGCACCTGCTTCCGGGCCCTGTCCCAATTCCGGCGGCAGATCGGAGACGTGAATTTCACGGCCGGAGGCCATCACCGTGAGCCAGCGACAGGTGTTTTCAAGCTGCCTGACATTTCCGGGCCAATCAACGGATATCAGAAACTTTTCGGTCTCGGGAAGCAGTACTTTTGGTTCTCCACCGAGCTCTTTGGTCGCTTTGTCGAAGAAAAACTCCATGAGTCTTGGAATGTCTTCGCGACGCTCAGATAGTTTGGGGATGCGGATGCGGATCACGTTGAGGCGGTGGAAAAGGTCTTCACGGAAATCTCCACGACGCACTAGTCCTTCCAAGTCCTGGTGGGTCGCTGCGATAATTCTGACGTCGGTGCGCAAAGAGGTATGCCCTCCAACGCGATAGAACTCGCCGTCAGCCAGCACCCGCAGCAGCCGCGTTTGCGTTTCGGCGGGCATATCACCAATTTCGTCGAGGAACAGTGTGCCCTCGTCAGCTTGCTCAAAACGACCTTCGCGGCGATTGTTGGCGCCAGTGAACGCGCCTTTCTCATGACCAAACAGCTCAGACTCCAGGAGATCGCGGGGTATTGCCGCCATATTCAGCGCGATAAACGGGGCAGCAGCGCGCGGACTATGTCGGTGCAGCGCTCGCGCAACCAGTTCCTTACCGGTGCCAGATTCGCCGTTGATCAATACGGTGATATTGCTGTTTGCCAGCCGACCAATAGCACGAAAAACCTCCTGCATCGCCGGTGCCTTACCGATGATTTCCGGTGTGGGAGTGCTCGAGATGGGTTTCCTGACGCCGCGTGACGACCGCTCGCGAACCTGGGCCAGTGCCCGCTCCGTAACTGCAACTACTTCATCTATATCAAAGGGTTTCGGCAGATATTCAAAGGCGCCCTTTTGGTAGGAGGCCACGGCGCTGTCGAGGTCGGAGTGCGCCGTGGTAATAATGACGGGCAGGTCGCCATAGTCCTCACGAATTCGCTGCAGCAGTTCCAGGCCATCCATACCGGGCATGCGAATATCGCTGATGATGACGTCTGGTCGTTCTTGACTCAACTGCAGCAGTATGGACTCTGCGTCTTCAAAACTTTGCTGTTCGATACCGGCCTGTTCCAGTGCGCGCTCAAGAACCCAGCGTATTGATTGGTCGTCATCGACAACCCAGACGGTGCCGCTGTTCTGCATATCAGTGATCCATTGGTAAGTAGATGGAGAAACAGGTGTCGCCCGGCTGACTGGTGAAGTTAAGCAGGCCACCGTGCCGGTGCACGATCGATTGCGAGATTGAAAGTCCCAGTCCCGTGCCTTCAGCTCTACCGCTGATCATCGGCACAAACAGCGTTTCCCGAAGTTCGTCGGGGATGCCGGGTCCGTTATCGACAATGTCTATACGACAGACGAGCCGATGACGAACGTCGCCAATGGTGTGCTGACGCTGCGAGCGTGTGCGCAGCGTTAAAGCGCATTGCGGTTGAGCTTCTGTGGCCTGTAGCGCATTGCCTAAAATATTGAGCAGGGCCTGAATCAACAGGCCTCGGTCGCCGCGCAGTCCGGGCAGGCTCGGGTCGTAGTCCCTCTGAATCGCCAGGCGCTCGCCCGCCTCCACGGTAATTAATTGCAGAACATGCTCAAGCACCTCGTGAATATTCAGGTCCAACATGGCCGGCTGTTTGTTGGGACCCAGCAGTCGATCCACCAGGTTACGCAGTCGGTCGGCTTCCTGAATGATAATGCCGGTGTACTCGCGCAAGTGCTCGGAGGGTAGCTCGCGCTCCAGCAACTGCGCGGCACCACGAAGACCACCCAGGGGGTTTTTGATCTCATGCGCCAGACCGCGCACCACCGTGCGCGTTGTCTGCTGCGCAGCCAGCAGGTTTTCTTCACGACTGATTCGAAGCATTCGGTCCATGGGCAACAGTTCTATCAGGAAACTGATCACTGCTACCTCGTGTAGCGGCGTGATGATGAGATCGGCTAGCGAACTTGTGCCGTCTCTGCCGTCGAGTTCCAGGCCTCGTCGGACAATGGCGCGGCCCTCACGTGCGGCTTGATCGAGAGTTTTCCGCCAGGGTATATCGGGGGGTGCCACCTCACAGATCGCCTGGCCGAGAAGCCGCGCTTCAGAAAGCTGCAGCAAGGCCTCGGCGGCTGGATTGATAAGCTGCACGCGATAGTCTGCATCGACGCCAATGATGCCGCTGCTGATGTTGTCAATAATGTCTTGCTGTAGCATCAAGCGACGCTTCGACACCGAACTGGACCACGGTGCGTGATGATGAAGCAAAATCAGAGCCATGTCTGATGCCTGCGCTTTATATTATTCTATCCAATACTAAGACAGCGGCTTAATGATAGTTAGTGCTTACTATAGAGTGTTGCTGCATTATGCAGTGACACACCTTTTTTCGATAAACGCTACCCATCGGTACGTATGCACCAAATTGGTGCCCAGATAGCGGCGAGTCTGAAGCTAGATGAGGCGCCAACCGGGAGCGTGAGCCATACAGGTAGACGCTTAGCGTCCTATCAGTGATGGCCTCAAAACGTAGATCCTCACAGGCTCTGAGGAGCTGATTGTCTTGCCGGCGCGCGCCGTGCGCAGCACAACCAGATCATGCGGACCTCGCAGAGCACCCTGTACAGACCAACTGGAGGATTGCTGGGCGCTACCTACCGGTTGCCCGTCCATGGTCAGCAGCAAGCTCTCACCCCGCGCAAGTGGAGGAGTCGCGCTGGCGCTGACCGTAAAGTTTCCCGGGCCCATTGCGATAGTCGCCTCGTTAGCGGGGGAGGTAATCACAACCTTGGGTGATTGTGCGTCGGCATCCGCGCCTGCATCTGACGGAGCAGACGAGCGCGCTCTGCGTGGTTTGACCTGTACTGGCGTTACGGTATTTGTTTCTGGAATTTCAATGCGTTCGACAGTGCTTTTGTCGTGACCTTCACCACCAGCCGTACCGTCATTGCTCACAGTTTCCGGACGATCTGTAAACACGACCCCATTTTCGTCATCCGTAACTTTGTAGATCTGGGCATTCGCAGAACCAAGGCCTAGGACGACAAGCAGGCCCGCGCATAGTGCGGACAAATACTTGCGGCGAAGGCGTGACCCCGCGCTTTCGCAGGCATGTTTTTGAAAACTTTCGTGCAGAAGATGATTTTTCATGGTGATCATTATAGACACCGCCGGTGAGTTTTATCACGCAAGGCACTGTAGCACTGCGACCGCACGAAGTGAGTGCAGAAAGGTGAGGCAAAAAAAGGCGCGCCAGAGGCGCGCCGAACGGGCAGGGTTAGTCGATGGGCTTAACTGATCGCTTGTGTGTACTCCTTCTCGTCAACGAGTCCGTCCTTGTTGGCGTCTACGGTCGCGAAGGAGCCCGCGAGCCAGGTGCCCTCCGCCTCCCGCGTGGTGATATTGCCATCCATGTTGGCATCGATCTGCTCGAATGATGGCGCCTCTCCTTGGGCGATCGCACTGTCCATGCTGGGGAGCTGTGCCACAGCGGCTGCAGAGATTACGCCGGTTGCGCCAATTGTCAGTACCAAAGTCTTCATGTTCATAACTCACTCTCCTGAATCAGGGGCTTAACAGAAACGTTAACTGATTGATAAAGCGTCCCCTTGACGCTCACAAAGGCATATCGCAATTGGAGTGCCATGCTCGGAAAAACATTTAAAAACAGATATTTGACGACTTTGAGAGCGATCCTGTCGCTCTTTGGTCCGGGCAAAGTGTTGCCTGCTGGCAACGCATGGACCCGAGCGACACATGGTTCTGACTGTTAAATGAGCTACTACCTTTTACGCAGCGGCTTTTTACTAAGTTTGCTCAGCTGTCGCTTTTTAGCAACAGCCACTTGTGCCACCCAGACTGGTTGCGCAAGGCATTGGCTGGCACGGAGGAAACATGCGACGGGTGTTTGAATCGCGCACGCTGTTACAGCTTATTCTGCTTGGGTTTCTGGCCGTGATGCTGCCCCTCGCAGTGGCGATTATCGTGGCCATCGTACAGTCTGAAAATCTCGCCAATGCCACCCGGGGGGCCATGGTGCTGGTACAGACCAGCACTGATACCAGTCGTCAGCTGGCCGGTCGCGTGCGTGACTTGGAGCGTTCAGCTCGGCAATACATTGCTCTAAACGACCCTGAGTTTCTGAGCTTGTACCGTGAGAGGCGTCGCGAAGTGCGTGCACTATTGGCGGTACTTGCGAACGTGAGCTCGAGCGTTGCGATCACGCCTACCTTGGAAGAAGTAACCGCGGCCGAAGAACTCTTACACACGGCTGTCGAATACGCCGCCGACGAAAATGAACTTGATGAGGCTTTCGGACGTCTTAGAGAGAGCGCTAGTGAGTTGTTGTCGGTGTATTCGCTACGCGGCCAGGAACTGGCCAGGCAGGTGCCCGAGCGGGCCGCAGATCTGCGCACTTTGTTGGTGTTGTTGGCTGCGATGGTGATTCCGCTCTCGCTGGCGCTCGCGGCGATTTTTCTCGCGCTGGCCAGTCGTCCGCTGCGGCAGCTCAATAGCGGAATTCGAGCACTTGGGCGCGGCTCTCTGCAGAGCCCGATTGAGATACACGGTGCTCGGGATCTGGTTGAACTTGGCGAACGCCTTGACTGGCTGAGAACACGCCTGATTGCACTTGAGGAGCAAAAGACGCTCTTCTTGCGCAATGTGTCGCATGAATTGAAAACACCGCTCACCAACATCCGTGAGGCATCGGTATTACTGCTGGACGGCCCACAAGCGCTCGACCCTGTGGAGGTGAGTACGGTGACGCGCATCCTGCATGACAATGGTCTGCGTTTGCAGGCTCTGATCGAGGAGCTGTTGCGCTTTGGTGCTGCGGAAAACAGCTATTCGCAAAGCTGGAGTGAACGCGTGGACATGCAGCAACTGGTGGCAGAGACAGTGCACAAACAGTCAATCGCAGCGCGAGCACGCGAGATTCGGCTGCGAACGCAGCTGGCGGCAGTCGAACTGGACGGTAACGCCCGGCAGCTCGAGATAATCGTCGACAATCTTTTGTCCAACGCTATCAAGTTTACGGTACCGGGCGGTGAGATACGCATAAGCCTTGCGCGCCACGACGCCGATGTTCATGTGGATGTTTGTGACGATGGGCCAGGTGTTGCCTCCGAACATAAGCACGATATTTTCGAATGGTTTTTTCGCGGCAGTCCAGACACGGACACGCTGGTGGCGGGAACAGGCATGGGTCTTGCTATTGCCTGCGAATACGCCCGACAGCACGGCGGGTCGTTGGAGCTTTTGCCCTCCAGCCGCGGCGCACATTTCCGCCTATGCATAGCCGTCGGTGGGGGCGAAGAATGAGAAAAACAATCGCGGCAATTGCAATGTCGTGCTGTGTGCTGTTTTTACCGGCGTGCACAAGCCACGCAACGACCTACGATCAGTGGCGCGTCTTTCTGGCGTCCGCAGAGGCTGCTTCGCAGCATGACTTGTCGGAGCGCTATGCGCAGCTCGTCGATCGGCAAGCAAACGAGTCAGAAGATATGTACTGGTTGCAATTGGCATATCTCCTCTTGCGCGGCTCTGCTTTGAACACCTCGCCAAGCGCGACTTTGGCCGAGGTGCATAAGGCGCTAGCGGTCGTCGCTGACGAGTACCCACTGGCCCCTGTGCGCGATGCAATGCTGCTAGAGGTGCGCCTGCGGCAACGGCTCCTCGATGCGCAGGAGCAATTCGACGCCCTGACCCTTGAATGCGAGCAATCCCGCGAAAGCCTCCTTGCGCTGCGACTGCAAAATGCCGAAATGCATAATGAAATAGCCACATGCCAAGATCAGCTCGAGGCCATGAAAAGCATCGAGAACACTATCTCTGAACCGGTTGGCAAGCCCGGTGCGTTAAAGCCTTGAGCGGATCAGAATCCATGAGCGCGCCGATACTGCTGGTCGACGACGACATCGACCTTCTCAGCCTTCTTAGTATTCGACTGCGGCGCGCGGGCTTCGACGTTCTTACCGCTCGGAGCGCGCAAAGTGCACTCGGCTTGTTGCGTCGCCAACAAACCGCCGTCGTGGTGACTGACCTTAAAATGAAGGGCATGGACGGCCTCGCCTTGCTCTCAGAAATCGAGGCCCAGTACCCGCTGTTACCCGTTATCGTCTTGACGGCACATGGCTCGATTCCCGATGCGGTCGAGGCCACCAACAACGGCGCCTTTGCCTTCCTGACCAAGCCTCTGGACGGAGACGAGTTACTCGATACTTTACGCCGCGCGGTATCGCGCAATCCATGTAGTAACGACAAATCAGGCAACAGAGATTCCGATAATTGGCGCTCGAGCATCGTGTCCCGAAGTGCTGCGATGGAGTCCATACTGCAGGAAGCGAAGCTCGCCGCGGTCAGCAAAGCCAGCATTATTATTCAAAGTGAAAGCGGTACCGGCAAAGAAGTCCTCGCGCGCGCGATTCACGCCGCCAGCCCGCGTGCAGCCAAGCCGTTCGTTGCGGTGAATTGTACGGCCATCCCCGACAGTCTGTTTGAAAGTGAAATGTTCGGTCACAAACGGGGAGCTTTTACCGGCGCGGCGCGTGATCGGGAGGGTTATTTTCAGCGTGCTCATCTTGGCACTCTGTTTCTGGATGAGCTGGGTGAAATGCCCCTCGCCTTTCAGGCCAAGCTGCTGCGGGCCCTCCAGGAGCAGGCGATAGAGCCGCTGGGCTCCGATCGGCTGGTGGAAGTGGATGTGCGGATAATCTCCGCAACACATCGAAATCTCGACGAGGCCATTCAAAGCGATGAGTTTCGTGAGGACCTCTACTATCGACTTGCGGTCGTAACGCTGCATCTACCGCCCCTCGCAGACAGGCGCGAGGATATCCCCTTACTCGCTCAGTATTTCATGCAGCATTTCCGCGAGGATGGGGTGTCGCGCAGTTTTAGCGGGGACGCGATGGAGCGGCTGATGGCGGCGAACTGGCCGGGTAACGTGCGCCAACTCGCGAACGTCGTACATCAGTGTATGGTGATGGGGCAATCCCGGATTGTTCCCGCGGGTCTCGTAGAGCGAGCACTGAAGGGTAAGCCCGCGACGTTTACGCCACTCGCGGTAGCGCGCGAGCGCTTCGAATTCGATTACATCAGCAGCTTGCTGCATACAACCCACGGGAATGTCGCTCAGGCAGCCAGGCTGGCGCAGCGCAACCGCTCTGAGTTTTACAAACTGCTCAAAAAACACGATCTCGATCCATCCCAGTATCGGTCTGTTAAGGATGAAACCTAGGCTGTGTGGTGCGTTTGAAAACTCGGGATGACCGTTCCGCAGTTCGCGAAATACGATGGCCAAAAAAAAGCCCGCTAAGTTAGCGGGCTCTGCTGCTTCCAGCCAGTGCTAGACCGAGTAGTACATGTCGAACTCGACTGGATGGGTCGTCATGTCCAGACGCTCGATCTCTTCCGCTTTCAGTGCGATGTAACCGTCGATCATGTCGTCGGTGAACACGCCGCCGGCGGTTAGGAAGTCGCGGTCAGCATTTAGGGCATCAAGGGCCATCGTCAGGCTGGAGGCTACGGTCGGGATCGCCTTTGCTTCCTCGGCGGGGAGATCGTACAGATCTTTGTCCGCCGCATCGCCAGGGTGGATCTTGTTCTGGATGCCGTCCAGTCCCGCCATCAACATGGCAGCGAAGGAGAGGTAAGGGTTGGCCGTTGGATCTGGGAAACGAACCTCAACGCGCTTGCCCTTGGGGCTCGGCTCGTAGGGAATACGGATTGATGCGGAGCGGTTGCGCGCTGAGTAGGCCAGCATGACCGGTGCTTCAAAACCTGGCACCAGGCGCTTGTAGCTATTGGTAGAAGCGTTGGTGAACGCATTGAGCGCGCGCGCGTGCTTGATGATGCCACCGATGTAGTAGAGCGCTGTCTCGGAGAGACCCGCGTAGCCGTCGCCGGCAAAGATATTGTCGCCATCTTTGCTGATGGACTGGTGCACGTGCATGCCAGAACCGTTGTCACCGACCAGAGGCTTGGGCATGAATGTAGCAGTCTTGCCGTAGGCATGCGCCACGTTGTGGACACAATACTTGAGGATCTGTACTTCGTCGGCCTTGGCAATCAAGGTGTTGAATTTAACCCCTATTTCGCACTGGCCAGCTGTGCCCACTTCGTGGTGGTGTACCTCGATCGGCAGACCCATTTGCTCCATTGCTCCGCACATGGCGGCCCGGATGTCATGCAGAGAGTCAACCGGCGGCACCGGGAAGTAGCCGCCTTTGACGCCTGGGCGGTGGCCAATATTGCCGTCTTCAAAGCTGTGGTTGGACGCCCAGGCTGCCTCGTCGGAGCTGATTGCGTAGCCGGCACCAGACATATCTGCATGCCATTTTACGTCGTCAAAAACGAAGAATTCCGGCTCGGGACCAAAGTAGGCGGTGTCGCCGATGCCGGTGGACTTAAGATATTCTTCGGCGCGATGAGCCACGGAGCGCGGATCACGCTCATAACCTTGCATCGTGGTGGGCTCGACGATGTCGCAGCGCAGAATCACCGTGGTGTCGTCGGTGAATGGGTCCAGTACGCAGGTGCTGTCATCGGGCATGAGGATCATGTCGGACTCGTTGATACCTTTCCAACCGGCGATCGAAGAGCCGTCGAACATCTTTCCACCGTCGAAAAAGTCCTCGTCTATCTCACTCGATGGGATAGAAACGTGCTGTTCCTTGCCGCGGCTGTCGGTGAATCGCAGATCTATCCAGCTGGCTTCGCTTTCTTTAATCAGGTTCAGAGTCTTCTCTGACATGTATGTGTCCTCCTCAGGGGGGTCTTGGGGTGTCTTGGCTGTTCAGTGCTCGCCGCCCGGGCTGAGAAAGCCGGGGGTGTGCACCTTATCAGTAAAAGAGGTCATAAAAACAGCAAGAGCTGTGCCATGCCTTAACGGATTCCAAGTGCATGAAAGTAGGGTGGTTTAATTGCGTCTTTGTGGCGCATGGTGCGCTTTTGCTGTGCGTTGGTGCGTCAGCGCACTAAAACAGTGCGTTTTAAGCTGGCTTTTCGCCTGGGGCCGGAATTGTGCCAGATTTCATGGCCTTGTAGCGCTGTGCAGCGTGCCGATCCGTCGTTATAATCGCGACCCCTCTTTTGCACCCTCAACCATTTATGAGTCGCCGGATTACGCTGACTGCGCCGGGGCCGGACTATCGCTGTGATCGAACAACTCCGCAACATCGCCATCATTGCCCACGTAGACCATGGCAAGACCACGCTGGTCGACTGCCTGTTACGTCAATCGGGCACCCTGGACCGTCGTAATGCGGAGTCGGAGCGCATCATGGACTCTAACGATCAGGAGCGCGAGCGTGGCATCACGATTCTCGCCAAAAACACCGCCATTAATTACGGCGACTACCGAATTAACATTGTAGATACACCAGGGCACGCGGACTTTGGCGGTGAGGTAGAGCGCGTGTTGTCCATGGTGGATTCCGTGTTACTGCTGGTTGATGCGGTGGATGGTCCGATGCCACAAACTCGCTTTGTCACGTCCAAGGCATTTGCCCAAGGGCTGAAGCCCATCCTGGTAGTTAATAAAGTTGATCGACCGGGGGCGCGGCCCGACTGGGTTGTAGATCAGGTATTCGACCTGTTCGACTCACTCGGTGCCAGCGAGGAGCAGCTCGACTTCCCGATTATTTTTGCGTCGGCGCTGGAGGGGATATCGGGTCTCGATCATGAAGACATGGCGACGGATATGACGCCGTTGTTTGATTCGATTATCAGCAATGTGCCAGCTCCCGACGTCGATGTGAGCGGCCCGCTGCAGCTTCAAATCAGCGCGCTCGATTACAACAGCTACGTCGGTGTTATTGGTGTGGGCCGCATCAGTCGCGGTGTCCTGACCCCAAATACGCAAGTGGTGGTGGTCGACCACGAGGGTAAACAACGCAAGGGACGCGTGCTCCAGGTGATGGGGTATATGGGTCTTGAGCGTATAGAGACAAGCGAAGCCCGCGCGGGCGATATTGTCTGTGTGACGGGCATCGAGGCGCTGAATATCTCCGATACGCTTTGCGATCCCCTGACGCCTGACCCTTTGCCGCCGCTCAGTGTTGATGAGCCGACGGTCAGCATGACTTTCCAGGTCAATGACTCACCTTTTGCGGGTAAAGAGGGCAAATATGTTACCTCTCGCAACATTGCCGAACGTCTTGAGCGCGAGCTGATTCATAACGTTGCGCTGCGCGTAGAGCCTGGCGATACGCCGGACAAGTTCAAAGTGTCCGGTCGTGGCGAGCTGCATCTTTCGGTGCTGATCGAGACCATGCGCCGCGAAGGTTTCGAGATGGGGGTATCTCGCCCGGAGGTGATCCGCAAAGAAGTCGATGGCGTCATGCACGAGCCCTTCGAGGAACTGGTCATCGACTGCGAGGACCAGCACCAGGGTTCGTTGATGGAAGAATTGGGCGCGCGGCGTGCGGATCTCAAGAACATGAGCCCGGATGGCAAGGGCTGGGTGCGTCTGGAGTTTATCGTGCCAGCACGCGGCTTGATTGGATTCCGTTCATTGTTTCTGACGCTGACCTCGGGCAGCGGTACCTTGACCCATGTTTTTGATCACTACGGACCCGTTAAGGATCAGGAGATTAGTCATCGTAACAACGGCGTTCTGGTGTCCATGGTCAAGGGCAAGACGCTGGCTTTCGGCCTGTTTAACCTGCAGGAGCGCGGCAGACTTTTTGTTGATCCAAACATTCAGGTTTACGAGGGGCAGATTGTTGGGCTGCACAGTCGGGGTAACGATCTGACCGTCAACCCCACCAAGGCAAAGCAACTCACCAACGTGCGCGCTTCAGGTACCGACGAAGCTCTGGTGCTAACGCCGCCTGTGAAGCACAGCCTGGAGCAGGCGCTGGAGTTTATCGAGGACGACGAGCTGGTGGAAGTGACGCCAGAAAGCATCCGTCTGCGCAAAAAGCTTCTGCTGGAATACGAGCGCAAGCGCGCGGCTCGTGGTTGAAGCAAAGGCTAAAGCAAGGGTTAAGGCAGTGCGATGGGTGGGCTGAGGCTCTGCAAACGTCAGTGTGACTGGCTCGAGGCCGGCTAGTGCAAGCTCTTTTGCAGCGTGTGCGTGATGCTCAAGTCCGTGTTGATGGCGATCTCATCGGAGAAATTGACGCGGGTCTGCTGGTGTTTTTGGGGCTTGAGCCCGAGGACAACTTCGCCCAGGGGCAGATTTTGCTTGAGCGAGTCCTGAACTACCGGATATTTGCCGATTCAGACGGTCGCATGAATCGCAGTCTGCGCGATGCAGCTGGGGGCCTAATGTTGATATCTCAGTTCACTCTCGCCGCTGATACGCGACGGGGCTTACGTCCGGGCTTTTCGACCGCAATGGCGCCGGCCGAGGCCGAGGTCTTATTTGCGCGCCTTTTTGACTTCGCTTTGTCGCAGCATGTACCGCTTGCCGGTGGACGCTTTGGCGCAGATATGCAGGTATCGCTTACCAACGACGGCCCGGTAACTTTTCTTCTGCAAATCTAGCAAGTACCGCGCAGTAATTTCGGCATTGTAACTACAAAGTGGCGTCCGGCGCCTCGTCGAGGCGCATATCCACATGCCCTATGCCATCTTCCAGGTAGGGGTCAGAACAGACCTCAAATCCCAAAGAGGCATAAAAGCCTTGCAGGTATGTTTGGGCGCCAATTTGAATCGGCTGGCCGGGCCAGGTTCGAAAATTAAAGGCAATGCCGTTCTTAACCAGCTCTCGTCCAAGGGCGACGCCTCGCTTTGAAGATGCCACTGCCACACGGCCCAGGCAGCTGGAGTCGCGGTGTGCCGTGCCCGGTGGGAGGCAGCGCTGATAGGCAAGGAGTGCACCGTGCTCGCGGTACAGCATGTGCCAGGCTGCCTGGTCGAGTCCGTCCGGGTCGAGATAGGCACAGGCTTGCTCTACCACAAATATCATGCTTCGCAGATGCAGCATATCGTAGACATCGGTGGTCGATAGCTTGTCAAAGGGCAGGCACAGCCAGTCGCCCTTGTTAATTTCGACCTGATTAGCGCTTTGCATGTTCCTGAGACCGTTGATAGATGTTGTAATCGGCGATGCTAGCGATTTGTCTGGTAGTCCACCAGCGCAGTTGTTCTCGCTGCGCAGAGAACTTGTTATTATCGAGACCACTGCGCTTTGTTCAGCGCCTAACCGAGTTGGTACCCACATCGAGCATGCTAGCGAGTATAGAATTACCCGAAGACTTTAAGCTGCTGAATCAACAGTACCGGGGATTGCTCCAGGCCCTGCTGGATGAGTTGGAACTTACTCCAGCCCGGGTCGAGGTCGCACCCACGGTGTCTGGAAATTTCCGCGGTTTTGACGCGGCTAAATTTTACCTGGTCGAGAGCGGCACGATCACTGTGCGTTACTCGGATCGCTCGGTTTATCTACTGGAGGAGGGCGACATACTGCTGCCTGATATCGCGGGGGTCCGCGACGCGGATGTTGCCGCTTACTATGGCAGTGAGGCCGGCGCTAGTCTCGGTGCTTTTAGTGCGCTGGAGTTCATGCAGCAGGTTTTGTCCAGACCGTCCACGACCAAGCTTTGGACACGTTTGCTGGTCACTTATTGCGGGATGATGCTGCGCCTGAGCGCGATGCACACGCAGGCAGACATTGTGACTACGCCTGGTTTTGCCGTTTACGAGCCGGGCGAAATCATTATTACCCAGGGCGAGCGTGCGCAATACGTGTTTAATATGACCGGGGGACTGGCGGATGTGGTGGTCGATGGCGTCGCCGTTGGCATCATAAGCCCCGGAGAAATATTTGGCGCGATGGCGGCGCTTACGCATGCGGATCGCAGCGCCACGGTGCGCGCTCGCAGCCGTTGCAGTGTCGTCAAGGTGCCAACCAGTCAATTCACAGATCTTATTAAGAGTAATCCCGCAACAATTCATGCTTTGCTGACAGATATGGCCAACTCCATCGTTAGTCTAAACGAGCAATTGGTGCAGCAGAGCATTACTGCGGTGCCGGTCAAGGAGTTGGGTAAGATCTGACCGCTTGCGCGCCTTATACTGCGCGCTCGTACATGTGTTCGTGGTCAGCGTTTCAGGCCGCTGTTCGAGATAACCGTTTGCGGCCCCTTTTTTACTGAGCGGGAGCTACCCAGGTATTGGTCCAGTTTCGGTTCAAAGCAAATTTAGAGAGTTAAAGAATGAGTGATGCCAACACCATCGACGAGGATGGGATAGAGGGCGTTTCCCTGAGGCAATATGCCGAAAAAGCCTATCTCGACTACTCGATGTACGTCATCCTCGACCGCGCGCTGCCGCATATCGGCGATGGCTTAAAGCCGGTCCAGCGTCGCATTATTTATGCGATGAGTGAGCTGGGTCTTAAGGCCAGTGCTAAATTCAAAAAGTCAGCACGCACCGTGGGTGATGTCATCGGCAAGTTCCATCCGCATGGGGACAGTGCTGCCTACGAGGCGATGGTGCTCATGGCACAGAGCTTCAGCTATCGCTACCCACTCGTCGATGGCCAGGGCAACTGGGGCTCGCCAGATGATCCGAAGTCCTTCGCGGCGATGCGCTACACCGAGTCAAGACTGACCGCGTACGCTGACGTTCTGTTGGCTGAGCTGGGTCAAGGCACGGTGGATTGGGTGCCCAATTTCGACGGCACTCTGGACGAGCCTTCTCTGCTACCGGCGCAGGTGCCCAACGTATTACTGAATGGCACGACCGGCATAGCCGTTGGTATGGCGACGGATATACCCCCGCACAACCTGCGCGAAGTCGTGACTGCGGCGATTCGTCTGCTGGACGCACCGAAGACGACGCTCGCGGAACTCTGTGAGATTGTGAAGGGACCGGACTTCCCCACGGATGCTGAAATTATTACTCCCGCCGACGATATCGCACAAATTTATGCGAGTGGTCGTGGCGGCCTGCGCATGCGCGCGGTCTGGGAGGTGGAGCAGGGCGATATCGTTGTGCATGCGCTGCCGCATCAAACTTCCGGTTCGCGCGTGCTGGAGCAGATCGCGCAGCAGATGCAGGCAAAGAAACTTCCTATGGTCGCAGATCTGCGCGATGAGTCTGACCACGAAAATCCGACGCGCCTGGTCATTATTCCGCGATCCAATCGTGTCGATCGGGAGGCGCTCATGAGTCACCTGTTTGCGTCGACAGACCTTGAGCGAAGTTACCGCGTTAACTTGAATATGATAGGTATCGATGGACGTCCCGGTGTGCGTTCACTCGATGCGATCTTGCGGCAGTGGTTGAAGTTCCGTCGCGAGACCGTGCGACGACGTCTTGACTATCGGCTAGAGCGAGTGTTGCGCAGATTGCACATCCTTGCGGGCTACCTGGTGGCTTTCCTCAACATCGACGAGGTGATCCACATCATCCGCACTGAGGACAAGCCCAAGCCCGCGCTGATGACGCGTTTTGATATTAGCGATGTGCAGGCTGAGGCGATTCTCGACTTGAAACTGCGCAATCTTGCCAAGCTCGAAGAGATGAGCATTCGCGCAGAACAGGACGAGCTGGCAAAAGAGCGCGACTGGCTCGAGAAAACGCTTGGCTCCGAGACGCGACTGAAGACGCTGATTAAAAAAGAGCTCACGGGCATTAGTGAAAAGTTCGGTGATGACCGGCGCTCGCCGCTGGTTGCCCGGGAGGAAGCTCACGCATTCAGCGAGCTGGAACTGATGTCAGCTGACCCGATTACCGTAGTGCTGTCAGAAAAGGGTTGGATTCGCGCCGCGAAAGGGCACGAGGTGGATGCGTCGACCCTCAGTTACAAATCCGGGGATGCCTTCAAGCTAGCGGCGCTGGGTCGCAGCAACCAGTCGGCGATTATTCTCGATTCGACCGGACGTGCCTATACCGTCGCGACGCATAATTTGCCGTCTGCCCGGGGGCAGGGTGAACCGCTCACCGGCCGTATTAACCCTCCGTCCGGCGCGAGTTTTGATGGCTTGCTCTTCGGCGACCCAAGTCAACGCTGCCTATTGGCTTCAGATGCTGGCTATGGCTTTGTGACCACGCTGGGTGATCTGCAAACAAAGAACCGCGCTGGCAAAGCAGCGCTCACAATGCCCGCCGGCGCGCGCGTTGTACGCCCCGTGCTGGTATCGGAACAGGCCAGCTGGGTGGGGGTCACGAGCAATGAGGGCCGCCTGTTGGTGTTTGCCCTCGCCGAGTTACCCAGTTTGTCGAGAGGCAAAGGTAACAAGCTGCTGTCGATTCCCAGTGCACGCGCTAAATCCCGAGAGGAGTATGTGGTTGCGGTTGCGGTGCTGGCAGACAGCGATGGTCTCACCCTGTGGGCAGGAAAGCGGCATCTGACGCTCAAGCCTGCTGAGCTCGAACATTATCGGGGTGAGCGCGGCCGGCGCGGAAACAAACTGCCGCGGGGATTTCAGCGGGTAGATAGCATGAGTGTGTCGGACTAGGCGTTTTACGCTTGCGGTTTAATACGCTCGACGATGATTGACGCCTGGTGGGCCAACAGCGTCTCCTGCTCCTGCGATAAGGCCCTTAGCTCGAGGAAACCGGTGTTTGTATCAGCTGTAACGCCAATTGTGTCGCCGGAGCTGAGCGTATCAACATCTGCACAGGAGGCTGATTCTCCAAGCTGAGGATCGTTGAGTAGCTCCTGCGCAAGCGAAATCGCCGGAAATTCCGTGTGATGCAGGCATATCTCCCGCAGTTCATCGATGGCACCGTGCAAGTGCAGTTGCGGGTATATATCGTCGACGCCCTCGACCCCTTGCTCACAGGGGCCCATTGCCATTGCAAACTCAAGTGACAGACTTGTACGGGCCTCCAGGCCCTGTGCTACTAGCGCAATAAGACGAGCACAACTCGCCGCGCGCAACGCCTCACTGCCCGCACTTGCTTGCGGGCTGAAGCTAATGAGCAGACCAAAGGGGCGCGTGACAGAGAACTCCCCGCGATAGCACTGCGCCGCCGCCTGGATGATTTGCTGTACGCGACGGGAATAGCGGTGCAGATTGTTTTCGCTCAAAGTCTCGACGTAGCGTACGAGGCTTACAAGGTGCACAAAGATAATACTTCCCTGATAAAAGTCCGTCGCCGCGACGGGCACTGCAGCGTGGCCTCGCAGCATCTCTAAAGGCAGGCGCTCCACGCTTTGCTGCAGTGCGTCGAGCTCATTGTGCACCGGATGGTCCAAGGAGCTGTGCGTATCTCCGTCGTGCAATTGAAGCTGTGAATTCACAGCTATAAGCCTCGCTGACAGACGCTGCGCCAGCGCCCGAGAAGTTAAAAACACTAGCAGGCTAAGCGCGGCTACCAATGCGATAAGGCTGAACAGGAATCGCCAGCGATTCTCCTGGTCCACACGGTTATCCAAAGACACAAAAACCCGTCCTGCGACATCATCGCCGATGAGAATGTCAGCTTCGTGCTGTCGGCCGGTAACTGCGTCCCGGGAACCCGCAGCACCCATGGGCATTCCCTCGATATCACGTACCTCTACGGCAACCGCAAGCGAGCTGTCAACGAAGCGTTGTAAAGAGGCTCGGGCGCTCAGTAGATCCCCGCGTTGTAGAGGGTCGCTCAGGCTCACGGCAATTTGTTGTGCGAGAGATTCGCCATAGAGCTGCTCGCGCTCGAGCTGCAGGTAAGCGCTGGACCGGGTCGCCAGCCAGAGTACGCAAAGACCGACCAGCAAAGCGCTTGCTGCGCCAATAAGCGCTAGTTGGAGGGAGACGCTCTGTTCTCTAAAGCGCAGCATTGCGACAGTAACCAATCGGTGTGGCAGCAAAGTATAAGCGTGTGATCCCCGCTGCGTCTCGCACATGCATGCTTGAGTTACACTTGATCGCTACAAACAGCCACATAGATTGGGGATTTGGCTATGGACGTCAGCTTCTCGCTGATCAGTACTTTTTCTCAGCCAACACTTACGCGTTTACTGCCGGCGTTGCTCCAAGCAGAATCTGTGGTGTTTGACGGCGCTGCCTCGCAGTTGCTCTGTCGTGGAACCTCAGGGCAGCTCGAACAGGTAGAAGTGCAGCTTGCAGCTGAACTCAAATCCTTGCAGATAGACTGGGAGTCACACAGCGCTACGCCTGAAACAAACGATTCAGGTGATATACCGCTGTATGAGCTGAGCGCCCTGGTGCTCACGATTTTGTCGTCTGACTCAAACATGCTCCCTCATGAACTACTGGCTGGCCTGGTTGAATGGGATGTTGAATTACGTGCGATGCGACGTCTGAGTCCAGCGGGCGCGCAAGATGAACTCGCGCTTGAGTTGTATCTCGACAGTGCAGACAACGGCGCGCGACTGCGCAAAGTCTTGCCCGCGCTATCGCAGCACCACGGCGTCGACCTTGTCCTGGCAGCGAGCGACAGCAAGCGCCCGAGGAGACGTATGCTGGCCTTTGATATGGACTCCACACTTATTCGCTGCGAGGTCATTGACGAGCTCGCGGCGCGGGCTGGCGTTGGCGAGGCGGTCGCGGCTGTGACGGCACGGGCGATGCGCGGTGAGCTTGATTTTTGCAGTAGCTTCCGCGAGCGTCTGGCTTCGCTGGAAGGTCTTCCCTCGGCAACGCTTGCCAGTGTTGCCGAGTCGCTCCCGCTAATGCCGGGAGTGGTTTCGTTATTGCGCACGCTCAAGGCGCAGGGGCATTACACAGTGATTCTGTCCGGAGGCTTCGACTACTTTGCCAAGTGTTTGCAACAGCAGCTGGGCTTTGATGAAGTGCACGCCAATACCTTGCAGTTGAACAATGATGTCTTAACTGGCGATGTTATAGGCGTAATAGTCGACGGTGAACGCAAGGTAGCATTGCTGCAAGAGATTGCGGCCGCCCAGGGTATTGAGATGCGCGACACGGTCGCCGTGGGCGATGGCGCCAATGATTTGCCGATGCTCGCAGCGGCCGGACTGGGTGTTGCGTTTCACCCCAAGCCGCTGGTGCGTGAAAAAGCCGGCTGCTCTGTAGAGCATGCTGACCTGACCAGCCTGCTGTATGTTTTGGGTGTGCCTCGCAGCACAGCTGGCTAAATCTCGCTCCAGATTGACTCGAAAGCGGCGGTCGGCAACTTCTCGCGCGTGTTATCCCCGTCATCATCCAGTTGCCGCAGATAGTCGAAATCGAGACGACTGAAATACCCGGTAGAAGAAACCTGTCTTTTCAGTTTCACCAGGAATGCGTCTTCCGCTCTGGTGAGGGTGATGCGTTGGCCTTCCTTGAATACCATGCGCGGGACCACCAGCGTATGCGGTTTACCCACCAGCGGTATTTCGGGCAGTAAGATCACGCGAATAGGTTTGGAATACTCGCCCGATGGCATCTTGATCTGTGCGGAGTAGGCTGCCCCTCGCGGGCTTATGAGTTCCAGGCCGAGCAGGGTTGGTGAATTTTTCACGCGGCTGACCCAGCGAATGACCGCAATAGTCCACTCGGCTTCGTCTACTTTTGCGTCGCGCACGCACACCAGGTCACCAATATGAATACCCTCAGGCGGCTCCTCCCATTCAACGCAATATCCACCGGGACTGGTATTGGTGGTCTTCACGGAGTTCACGATGTGTCGAACAGGCTTCCGCGATAGCTCCTGTTGCGCCAAGGCTGCACGAGTGATTCTATCGACGTCCACGCCGACCGCATTCTCGGCCTGTTTTGCGGGAGAATCGCTGTCGCTTGCGTGACGCTCTTCCCAGCCATCGTCTTTGGTCGCGGCTGCCATGAAGGGATTGCCCTGCTCGTAGGTATCGCCCGTGGGTCTGTAGCCTGAGCCGTGGTAAACCTGCTCGAGGCTCAGTTCGCCTGCCACGTAGAAATGTACGTTGCTCAGACCCGCAGCGATAAACAGGCTGCTGCGAGACTGCGAGCGAGTAAAGTTGCGCTGGCTGATTTCACCCAGTGACCGTATGAGGTGCTCCAGCAGATTCGTATCGAGGCGTGTGTCTTTGTCGAACTCGATAATATGCACACCGAGGGTACCGCGAGTGCGTTTTAGCTCCTCGAGATGCGCGATTAGCGGTTTAGTGTTGATAAAGCGAAACAACCGCGTTCCCTTGCGTACGAGCAACTCAGCAAAAGCCGGGGGCCGATCACTCTGCATATCGACCGCAAACAAACCGTCGCCTAGATCGGGGTCCTGCAGCTCTGCGAATTCTCGCCATTCCTGGAATGCGCGATAGGCGCCGGTGATGTCGTTTTGTCTCAACTGGTTGGGCTTGGCACAGGCAAGCAGCAGCGGCGCCAGATACTCCTGCGCAATGCTACTGCGGAATCCGCGCAGTTCGTCATCCACAGGAAGTTGCGCAAGCTGCTGACGCTCGCTAAGCGCATAGAGCTTGTGCAGACTCGCCCAGGAGTCTGGCTCTACAAGTTGATAAAGAAGATAGGCCAGAAGAATGCGTTGACCGGAAAACACGGTAGCCCGATGCAGCGATTCGCAAGCGAGTTTCGCCGGGTTGGTTTCGCGGACCGAATCCTTATCCCTGATGGTTTCTACCGCGGTCAGGGTGTAGGCAGCGGCACTCAACTCGTGCAGGTCCGCGATCAACTCGGCCTGAAGCTGGATGTCGTCGTCGAGAACAATCGGCTGATTGAGGCAGGCTTTTGTCAGTGTCGTAACCACGGAATGGCCGGGTTCGCGCAACAGTTCCAGCAGACGGAAGCGCCGTAAGGGCGGTAACTTGACCCTGCTTAGCTCGGATAAGGCGGTGCGCAATTCGAGGCCCGCCCGATGCGGACTGCCCAGGGGCAATTGCTCCACCCATTGAGCTACCCCAGCTTCTTCGCACGCGAAGAGGCTGCAGGAATCCAGATCCTGTTGTGGCAGGCGCAGTGACGTGTGATGCGCCGCTTGTTCATTGACAGTCAACGTGAAATGTCCCCTCGGTTCTCCGGGGTTGAGATGAGTCGAGCATATCCTAACAGTAAGGCTTCAAGCCAACACAAGGTCCTGATTTTGAGAACTCGGTACGGTATGATCGCGCCCGTGAAAAAACGCGGATGTTCAAGGTATGGGCAATTTTTCTACCAATGAGTTTCGATCCGGGCTGAAGGTGATGCTCGACGGTGATCCATGCAGCATTCTTGATAACGAATTTGTTAAACCGGGTAAGGGTCAGGCTTTTAACCGGGTTCGCTTGCGCAATCTCAAAAGCGGCCGTGTCTGGGATCGCACATTTAAGTCCGGCGACACGCTCGAAGGGGCGGATGTCATGGATATAACGATGCAGTATCTCTACAACGACAATGAGTTCTGGTTCTTTATGGAGCCCAATACTTACGAGCAGCACCAGGCCGACGCAGCCGCTGTGGGCGAGGCGGGTAAATGGCTCAAAGAGCAGGACTCGGTCGAGGTTACACTGTATAACGGCACGCCTCTGTCAGTCACACCGGCGAACTTTGTTGAGCTGGAGATCACTGAGACTGACCCCGGGTTAAAAGGCGATACCGCGCAGGGAGGTAGTAAGCCTGCAACCCTGAGTACCGGAGCCATCGTGCGTGTGCCTCTGTTTATTTCGCAGGGTGAGGTGATACGGGTAGATACGCGCTCTGGCGAGTACGTAGCGCGCGCCAGCAAGAGCTGAAATGAGTCAATGGCGGCCGGGTGCTTCCCGGGCGGCACTGGAGGCGAGGGCGGCACTGTTTGCGCAGCTGCGCAGATTTTTTGCCGAACGCGAGCTTTTAGAAGTTGATACGCCGTTGCTCGCACGATTTGCCGTCACAGATCCCTCCATAGAGCCCTTGCCAGTCAACGCTTCCCAGGCGAGCCCTGAACCACTGTATCTGCAAAGCTCCCCCGAATATGCCATGAAGCGTCTGCTCTGCGCAGGTGTTGGCCCGATCTACCAATTGGGGAAGGCGTTTCGAGACGGAGAATTTGGCAGTCGACATAACCCCGAGTTCACACTGCTGGAGTGGTATCAGCCGGGATTTGACCTGCAGGCAATGATGCGTGAGGTCGGTTCACTCGTTAGCGAGGTGCTTGGCCGAACGGATCTAGGTCAGATCAGTTACCAGGAGCTGTTTGTCACGGAACTTTCTGTTGATCCCTGGGAGAGCAGCGCCGGGCAGCTTGAGGCATTGGCTCGCGAACGACTGGGTCTTGGCGAGCTTGAACTGGATCGCGACGGCTGGCTTGACCTGCTGATGAGTCATTGCATCGAGCCCTCACTGAAGGACCGAGGGCCGCTGTTTGTCTTTGATTATCCGCCCACGCAGGCCGCCCTGGCGCGATGCGTGCAGCGCGGGCAGCGCAGTGTTGCAGAGCGCTTCGAACTTTATGTCGACGGTATCGAGCTCGCGAATGGCTATCGTGAACTGCGTGATGCGGATGAGTTGGAGCGCCGCGCAGAGACGGACAATCGGCGTCGTCGCGATACCGGGCAGCAGGCCCGCGTGCTTGATCCTATGCTCCTTGCGGCTATGCGCACGGGACTACCAGACTGCAGCGGCGTGGCCCTTGGGGTTGACCGCTTGCTTATGCTCAGCCTCGGAGCGGCCCAGCTGAGTGACGTGATGCCTTTTGATTGGTCACGCTGCTAGTTTTGGCGTTGTTGTGCGGCAACATCCAGCACGGCGTGACCGTAGCCGTCGATGAATTCTTTGGGCAAGCGGCGGGGTTTGCCGCTGCTGATTTCAATGCAGGCAAAGCGTGTTTCGCCCCGCAGCAAGGTTAGGCCGTCGGCGACTCGCCGAACCTGAAAGTGCCGTGTCATGGTAAGACGCTTGTCCCAGTGGACGATCCACGTTGCGGTGTCTATCTCATCGTTCAGGTAGGACGCCCGGAGGTACTTGTAATGTCCCTCAACAACGGCCATGGCGCGGTCGAGGCGGAGATAACTGTCTATACTCAGACCGAGGGCTGCGGAGTGTTCCCAGGCTGCTTCCTCGCACCAGCGTACATAAATCGTATTGTTGGTGTGTCGCAGCGCATCGACGTCGTCAGGTGCTACCCGGGTGCGGCGCAGGAATGGGTTTGTATAGTCCCAGTCATCCATGTTGATCGGCCTAGGCCGGCGCGCCGGTCATCACCGTGTCTTCGAGAGGTTTCTGCGCGATGCCCGCAAATCCATAGGCAATGGCAATGAGTGGGCACAAAATATTGAAAATCGCAAAGGGTGCGTAAACAACGGTAGCTACACCAAGCGTTGCTGACATGTAGGCGCCGCAGGTGTTCCACGGTATGAGCGCAGAGGTGAGCGTTGCCGCATCCTCTAGGGTGCGTGAGAGATTCAGTCGCGACAGTCCGTACTCCTCGTAGGCATCGCGATACATGCGGCCCGGTAGTGCGACTGCCATAAACTGATCGGCGGCCAGAACATTGGTCGAAACGCAGGTGGCAACGGTCGTCGCGACCAGCGAGCCGGTTCCGTGCACAAGCCGCAGGGCCACCCGCAGCCAGTAGTCGAGAATGCCGGTGCGCTCGAGAATCCCGCCAAAACCCAGCGCGCAGATAATCAACCAGACGGTGTTCAGCATGCTGCTCATGCCACCCTTGCTGAGCAGAGCGTCCAGGAATTCGTTGCCACTGTTAGCAACATAGCCATTGAACAGCGCAATCCAAACGCCCTTTGCAAGGGACTGATAGCCAGGCAGAGAGGCGTCTGCCGCCAGACCCTGCACTGCCTCCGGCTGAAAAAGCAGCGCAAACACTGCACCCATCAGAGCACTGATGATAATTGCCGGATAAGCCGGGAACCGTTTGTAGACCAGGAACAGCATGACCAGCAGAGGTATCAAAAGATGCAGGCCAATGTTGAACTGCTGTGAGAGGCTGGATTGCAGGGCTTCAATCTCGGCGGGTGTCGAGGCGTCTCCACCGCCAATGAAGTAAAAAACCAATAGGGCAATCAGAAAACTCGGCACGGTTGTCCAGAGCATGTGCCTGATGTGGTCAAAGAGATCCACGCCAGTCGAAGCAGCAGCGAGGTTGGTTGTATCTGACATCGGTGACAGCTTGTCGCCGAAATAGGCGCCAGAAATAATCGCGCCTGCCGCGATGGCTGGGGACAGATCGAAACTGCCGGCGATACCCATAAGGCCTATGCCCAACGTGCCGGCGACGGTCCAGGAGCTGCCGACGCTGATAGCTACAATGGCGCAGATAAGCGCACTGGCCGCGTAGAAGATATCGGGATCAAGAATTTGGACACCATAGTAAATCATGGTGGGAACCGTACCTGAGAGTATCCAGGTTCCGATCAGCATGCCCACAGACAGCAGGATAAGCGTCGGACCCAGGCCCACGCCGATACCGTCAATGATTCCGTCCTGGCAGTGCCGCCAGATGATGCCGGTGCGCTGACCTACCAAAGCGGCGACGGCGGTAGCCATTACCAGTGCGATCTGATTTGCGCCGTAGGACGCATCGGATCCAAACAGGTACACCGAGGCGGCAAGGAGGGCGATCAGCAGGATAATGGGGGTGGCAGCCAGTGCCGGCGTGAGTTGTTCGTTGACGTTCCGGGTATTACTCAAGACTGGGCTACCGTTTTGGGAAAGGACGGGGAAGGTCTGCGAGCATGCCGCAAAAGTTGGCGCCGGTACAGCGGTGCGGTCTGAGCGACGGCGCAATTTGCGGCTGGCGACGTCAACTTCTCGGCTAAGGCTGGCACAGTGCGACTGCTACTCAGCAGGCGAATAGCCCGGGCGATAGCCAGGCTTGGCGAACGCCAGCTGCACCGTGCCGATGATGCGCTCGCGGAAACCGCCCTCGCAGTAGCAAAAATAGAACTCCCACATGCGGATGAAGCGATCATCGAAGCCCATCTCGCGAACGGTGTCGAGTTTGTTCTCGAAGCGTTCACGCCACTGCGCCAGCGTCTGCGCGTAGTCCTGCGTGATGTCGCGTAAATGTACCATCTGTAAATTGGTGTCCCTGGAGATGTGTTTGGCAATCACGCCGAGAGAGGGAAGACATCCACCGGGGAAGATGTAGCGCTTAATGAAGTCGACGTCGCGTCGCGCAGATTCATAGCGGCTGTCGGTGATAGTTATCGCCTGGATAACCATTTTACCGTGCGGTTTTAGCAGCTTGCTGCAACACTGGAAGTAGCTACTGTAAAAGTTGTGGCCTACCGCCTCGATCATCTCAATCGAGACCAACTTGTCGTACTCACCAGTAAGTGCGCGGTAATCCTCGCAAAGGAGCGTGACTTGGTCTTGCAACCCCAGCTCCTTTACCCGCGCTGACGCGTAATCAAACTGCTCCTGGGAGATGGTGGTTGTGGTCACCTTGCAGCCGTAATGAGTGGCCGCGTGTATTGCCATCCCGCCCCAACCGGTGCCGATTTCGAGTAGATGATCCGAGGGCGTGAGCTCGAGCTGTCTACAAATTTCATCCAGCTTGGCGACCGCTGCTTCGTTCAGCGTACTGTCCGCCTGCTCAAATACAGCGGCGGAATACATCATGGTCGGATCGAGGAACAGCGAGAAAAAATCATTCCCCAGGTCGTAGTGTGCCGAAATATTGCGTTTGGAGCCGGTGTGGGTGTTTCGATTCATTGCGTGTGCGATACGCAGCGCAATCTTGGTGTACCAGTGCTGGTTGGCCTCCATGGAGTTCATGCTTTCCATGTTGGCGCTGAACAATCGCGTCACCTCGGTGAGGTCTGGCGAGGACCAGTCGCCGTCGATATAAGCCTCTCCCGCAGCGATGGTGCCGCCCATCAGTACTTTTCCAAAGGCATCGCGGTTGTGGATGACTATCTCGGCGTGCGGCTCCGTGGAATCATCCGCGTTCCCAACGTGATGCGTGTCATCCCCATCATGTAGCGTCAGGCTGCCAACCCTGATGTGCGAAAGTACGCGCAGCATGAAATGCCGCCCGAAGTTTCCGCCAGGTTGTAGGCTCCGCGCCTGAGGTAGCAGGCGAATCCTGCTGACACCACCGTCGTCCATTATCGAGCTCCAGATTGTAATTTTGTTCCCGGGTGCGGATGCAGGGGAATACGTTTCAAGAAGAGTTTTAACGCCTGCCAATAGATGGCAATCGCTACTTTTGCGGTCATGAGCGGAAACTGACGCAGGACCCGATTCATTGCTGGTGCGGTCATTGCCTGCGCTTCCAATGCCAGCGTCGCGTCGAATTCACAGCCGCGCTCTGAATGATTTTCCATGTGGATAGCCAGACGCTTGCCCGGCATATTGCTGCGCCATGCATAGCGCATGTCCATTGGATTAAACGGCGATACATGGAAGCGCTTCTCAAACTCCTGTCGCAGTACCCGGTCTCCCGAACGCGCGGGAAGCACGTAACTGTGTCTCTCATTCCAAGGTGTATTAGTCACCTCGGCGACAAGATACTCAAGTTGCGTGTCGCTTTCATCAAAGCAGTAGTAGCACGCTAACGGGTTCATCTGCAGACCGAAGTAACGCATGTTGGCCAACAGATAAATCGGGCCGCTATGCACTTGGCCGGTCTCTTCGCGTATGCGCCGGCGAACCTCGTCTTCCAGCGGCAGCGCAGGGTCGCCCAGAAAGTCCTCGCGACGAAAACGAGCGGGTGCAAAGCGTTTGCGTGACCACAGGCGGCTTGCTGCCAGAACTTCATCGATTTCATCAAGGCGGATATAGGGCATAAAGACGCGGTAGCGAAAGGCGTGCGCTCGTGGCATGTGTCGTCGATGCCGAAGTGTGCCGGTGTATAGGCGGGACTTCACGCAGCAGCGCGTCGCGAGGCGCTGAGTGCATCAGCCACACGCAGTGCGCTCACTACTCCGTCCTCGTGGAAGCCGTTTCGCCAATAGGCACCGCAATACCATGTGTGCTGCTGACCGTTGATGTCGCTCCATCTTTGCTGCGCGGCCATTCCCTCCAGACTGAACACCGGGTGATCGTAAGTAAAGCGGCCGAGCACCTTGTGCGGATTGATTGACGCCGTGTCGTTCATCGTCACACAGAATGTTTCGGGCGCTTCAATGCCTTGCAGAATATTCATATTGTAGGTGAGTACCGCTTTGGAGTCGTCCACGCCGAGGCGGTAGTTCCAGCTGGACCAAGTCTTGCGGTTGTTGGGCAATAGCCGAATGTCGGTATGCAGAACGACTTCATTGCTTTGGTAGGGCAGATCGCCGAGTACTTCGCGCTCGCGATCGCTCGGCGCCGCCAGCAAGCTCAGCGCTTGATCGGAGTGGGTTGCCAGCACCACCTGATCAAAACGTTGCTCGTTCCCATTCTCAAAAACCAGTGTGACACCGCGGGCATCACGCTGGACTGATATAACTTTGGTACCAGTAAAGATGCGTTGCTCGAAGCGCTGGCACAGTGGTGCGATGTATTCTCGCGATCCTCCCTCGATTACACGCCACTGCGGTCGGTTCTTGACTGATAGAAGCCCGTGATTTTTGAAAAAGCGCACAAAGAACTGGATCGGGAAGTTAAGCATGCTCGTGCAGTCTGATGACCAAATCGCCGAGCCCATAGCGATCAGGTAG
Source organism: Congregibacter sp. (assembly GCA_045105635.1). Classification (GTDB taxonomy): domain Bacteria; phylum Pseudomonadota; class Gammaproteobacteria; order Pseudomonadales; family Halieaceae; genus Congregibacter. The sequence goes on along the minus strand of JBGCDU010000009.1, from coordinate 63,609 downwards.
TCGCGTTTGAAGCCTTCGCTGTAGCTTTTGCGCTGCAGATAGTGACCGAGCGTTTCGTCATCGGCCAAGGTGCCAGCCTCGAGATCGGCCAGACTCTCACGATTAAAGCGCAGGATATCGCGAACCATGCGGATAAATCGTGGTGAAACGAGATTTTTGCGCTGCGCAAAAAGTGCGTCGAGGCTGCCCCCCGAGTATTCCAATCCACTTTCCTCGTCGCGGACGCTGAAGCCCATCTCGGTATTCTTGCTGTGAACGCCCAATTCGTCCATCAAAGCGATGAAGTTGGGGTATGTCCAGTCGTTGAAGACGATGAACCCAGTATCGATCGCAAAGCGTCGCGTGCCCAGTTGCACATCCATCGTTGCCGTATGGCCGCCAAGCCTTTTATTGGCTTCAAACACCGAAACTGTGTGAGACGCGCTGAGATAGTGAGCGCACGCTAACCCGGATATACCGGAACCTATTACCGCTATCTGCACCGCAGACGGTCTCCCATGTGTTAGTTGCCTACCGGCTCGATGCCAGGATATCCCGAGATACCCGGCTTGGTTCGACATTTGTGATTTATTGTTCTGGCTTGCTTGTCGAATTGTTGTCTCGAAATTACGCGCTTGTGCGGGACATGGATCAGCCTCCGTGCGCAAATGTGTGCGACAGTATAGGACTGATCAGCTTTCGGCCAAGACCGAAATAGCTCGAGAGTTGTTATAGGCTGCACGAAAAGTGTGCTTGAAGCAGGGCGCAGATAAACAGATTGTATGAAAGTATGCGTAAAGTATGCGTAAAGAATGCGTAAAGAATGCGTTAAGAAGGTGCTCAGGTGAGTGCTTCGATTTAGGGAGAAGATACCGTTGGACGAGACGCAAAGCAGTGCCGGCGAAGTGGGCAAAAAAGAGTCCGCTGCCTGGGTGGTGCCCACAGGGCGACGTACCGATGAGTGGAGTGAGTGCCTGGTAGAGATTGCCGAGAAGCAGGATCGCGCGGCTTATACGCGTCTGTTTCGCCATTTTGCACCGCTTATCAAAGCGTTTGCGTTGTCGGGCTCGGCGTTATCGGCAACGCATGCCGACGAGCTGGTCCAAGAGGTGATGCTCAAAATATGGCAAAAAGCTTCTGCTTTTAATCCTGAAAAAGCCGCAGCGAGCACCTGGGTGTACACCATAGCCCGGAATTGCCGCACGGATATGTTCAGGCGCTTACAAAAGTTCGACACCCCCCTGGCCGCAGAAGACTTTAGTCTGGACCAAAGCGATGAGGAGCCGTTTGTGCAGCTTCAGCATCGACGCAGCGCTGATCGCATCAAGGAGATGATGGCCAAATTGCCGGCCGATCAGACGCAAATTCTGGCGAAAGTCTACATGGAAGGTAAGTCACATGCGGAGGCTGCTGCCGAGCTGGATTTGCCTTTGGGCACCGTGAAATCACGGGTCAGACTGGCGGTACAGAAGATGCAGGTGCATTTCGACAAGCTGCCGGGCGGCGGAAGTGAGCGTTAGATCACGCTTTTTTTGAGTTTGAGCAATATTTTTTTGAGATAGAAGCGGTTTTGCTGCGTAGATACCCACACACATCATGAATCTCACGGTGAGATTGGTAACCAGCGTATAGGTCTTGAGTCGCGTCTTAACAAAAATAGTGAGACCGAGCTTGAAATTTACAGGATAAAGAGTCGTCCGCAATGGCAAAACATCATCCAGATCTGGATATTCTTACTGAGCATGCGTCGGGCAGTTTGCCACTGGCGCAGGCTGCCTGCGTGGCGGCTCACATCAACTACTGTCAAAGTTGCTCGAGAACACATACACAGCTGCAGAGCGTGGGTGCTTCAATATTTGAAAGCCTCGATCCCGTGCCAGTGGGCGATGTAATGCTGAACCGCGTGCTGGCCAGGCTGGACGAAGATGCGCCGCTCAGCTACCAGCTTCCCAAACGCAGTGAGCAGGACGCAACTCCGTCGTTGCTGCGTCGACTGATGGCCGGGGACTTCAGTGATTTGGCCTGGAAAAAAGTGACTGATTCACTGCGCACGACGCAGATTAAGACCGGAGATCCGAAATTCGAGTTTTCCCTGCTACACATTAAAGCGGGGGGAGAAATCCCTGCGCATGATCATCATGGATCAGAGATGACCTTGGTACTTCAGGGTGGCTTTAGCGATAATCGAGGAAGCTACTCCGCGGGAGACTTTACCTATCGCAGGAATACCGAGGTCCACGCTCCGCGTGCTTTTGCCGACGAAGATTGTATTTGCCTTGCCGTGCTTGATGCGCCCCTGCGGTTTACTGACTGGAAATACCGCTGGATGAATCCGTTTGTGACGTTGCAGACCGGATAAGCGTGGCCTGATCGGTCGCGCACGCGACGTAGCAACGCAGTCCAGCTTCGACGAGTTAGGCATCAAGTCAGTCCCAAACGTCAAACCTGCGGCTGTGCTCTCTTTCCTGCGACCCCACGGCACCGCGACCCCACGGCACGGCGACAATGTATGCAGCCGCTGCCTCAGCGGTAAGCAAGTTCGCCGTCGCTGAGTATTCGCAAACCTAAGCAAACTCCCGCATAGCCGCTGATAGAGCAACTACCGGGAGCGCTGTCAGCCGCGATGCGGGAGATTGAACGACGGATAGATGACTTTTTAAGCTTTCTGTTGCTGTGCTAAAGTCTGCGCCCCGCAAAGCGGGAGTCGGAGACTTGCGCGCACGCTGCGCAGTTAGCACTGAATGATACCGGCGTGTCCACAAACAAGCGCTTGCAGCCGGGTAGTAGTGCCAGGCCGTGAAAGCAGGTCGTGAAAGCGGGCAGGGACAGCAGTCAAAGCACACTAAAAAAGACCACAGATAATTTATTTGCGACAGGGTGAGGATACATGCAGTTAGCCGTTCCTAAGGAGCTGCATCCGGGTGAGAATCGCGTGGCGATGACCCCGGATACCGCAAAAAAGCTCGTGCGTTTGGGCGCCAGCATTCAAATCGAATCAGGCATGGGTCTCGGTAGCGGGTATACCGACACAGAGTACGTAGAGGCGGGAGCAGATATCGTCAGTGACCGCGATGCAATGATAGCGTCCGCGGACATGCTGCTTCGACTGCGCAAACCGGCGCTGGACGACATTCCAAAAATGAAGCGCGGCTGCATCCATATCAGCTACCTGGATCCGTTTAATGAGCATGATCTGGTGCGCGCCTTTGCGGAGGCTGGCGTCACCTCGGTTAGCATGGAAATGATTCCCCGGTCCACTCGTAGTCAGAAAATGGATGCGCTGAGTTCCCAGGCCAATCTGGCCGGATACATTATGGTTATGCTGGCGGCGACCCATTTGCCGCGTATTTTCCCGATGATGATGACACCTGCCGGCACGCTAAAGCCTGCAAAGGTATTCATCATTGGCGCTGGTGTCGCGGGTTTGCAGGCTATTGCCACTGCCAAGCGGCTCGGCGCTAAAGTAACTGCTTTTGATACCCGCGCCGTGGTTGCCGAGCAGGTTCAGTCTTTGGGCGCGACCTTCCTCGAGATTGATCTTGGCGACACGGGGCAAACCGCCGATGGTTACGCCAAGGAGTTGACCCCCGAGCAGATTCAGATGCAGCGAGATGCTCAGGCGGCGGTTATCGCTGACTCTGATGTGGTGATAACCACGGCTCAGGTTTTTGGCCGCAAGCCTCCGGTTATTGTACCGAGGGAAATGGTAGAAGCCATGCAGAGCGGTTCTGTGGTAGTGGATATGGCTGCAGAGACAGGCGGCAATGTCGAGGGTTCGACGCCCAACGAGATAGTCGATATCAACGGCGTGACCGTCATAGGCCTCGGGAATCTGCCCAACTACGTGTGCCGCGACGCATCAGTTATGTACGCGAACAACCTGTTCAATTTGGTGGAAGATACCTGGGACAAGGACGCAGGGAGTTTTGTTCTAGATATGGAGAACGACATTTTGCCGGGCTGTGTCATTACTCATGACGGCGGTATCGTCAATGAGACAATCAAAAATATTCTGGCGGGAGAAGCCTGATCATGGATGCTGTTTTCCTGACCTTTATTCTTATGTTGTCGATTTTCCTCGGCTTCGAACTCATCAATAAAGTCCCGGCTACGCTGCATACCCCGCTGATGTCCGGGGCGAACGCCATTTCCGGGATTACTGTGGTGGGAGCCGTCGCACTGGCAGGCACGGGCAGGCAAGATCTTGCGAATTGGCTGGGAGCCGGCGCTGTTGCGCTCGCCTCCATCAACGTGGTGGGTGGCTATATGGTTACCGACCGGATGCTGGCCATGTTCAAGAAGCGGGGGAACTGATCGTGGAAGGTACCTCTCTTTTGATACAGCTTGCCTATGTCGTTTCTGCAGCGCTGTTCATCTATGGTCTGAAGCAATTAGGTTCGGCGTCCACCGCGCGGCGTGGCAACAGTATTTCCGCCGCGGGTATGCTGGTGGCGGTCGTCGCTGCTCTGCTGGATCAGGGCATAGTTGACTACCGGTTCATCGTTGGTGGATTTCTGGTCGGCGGTGTAATTGGTGCGGGTGTTGCGCGGCTCGTACAAATGACGTCAATGCCAGAGATGGTAGCGTTGTTTAACGGCTTCGGCGGGCTGGCCAGTCTGCTGGTCGGCGCAGCCGCTATCAGCGCTGACGCAGGTGTGTTTACGCTGATCACCATCGTGCTTTCCATACTCATCGGTGGCGTGACTTTTACCGGTTCGCTGGTCGCTTACGGCAAGCTGAGCGAGACCATCTCGAGTGCAGCAATCAAGTTCAAGAACCAGCAGCTGGTTAACAGCGTTATCGTATTTGCGATCTTCGTTTGCGCTTGGCTCTTCTGTCTTTCGCCGGACGTGCCGGCTTGGCTGATCATCATGATTGTGCTGTCACTGGCGTTTGGCATTATGGCGGTCATTCCCATTGGCGGTGCGGATATGCCGGTAGTGATATCCCTGTTGAACTCGTATTCCGGGCTCGCGGCCTGTGCCGCCGGCTTCGCAATCAACAACAACATCCTTATTGTTGCCGGTTCTCTGGTGGGTGCCTCGGGCATTATTCTGACCCAGATTATGTGTAAGGCCATGAATCGTTCGCTCTCGAACGTGTTGTTTAGTGGTTTTGCAGCCGCAGGCGCTGACGAGACCGCGGTAGAGGGAGAAATCAAGCCCATCTCTGTCGAGGATGCCTACTACATACTCGAAGCTGCATCTAACGTAGCGATTATCCCGGGATATGGAATGGCGGTAGCGCAGGCTCAGCATGTCGTGAAAGAACTCTGCGAATTGCTTGAGAAAAACGGGGCGGAGGTCAACTTTGGCATTCATCCGGTGGCGGGTCGCATGCCCGGACACATGAACGTACTGCTGGCTGAGGCCGATGTGCCCTACGATCAGCTTCTGGAGATGGACGATATTAACCCGCGTATGGAAAACGTCGATGTTGCTATTGTCATCGGCGCGAATGATGTGGTGAATCCTGCCGCGCGCGAAAGTGAGTCGTCGCCTATTTACGGGATGCCGGTGATCAATGTCGATCACGCACGCACTGTTTTTGTACTCAAGCGGTCGATGGCATCCGGGTTCGCCGGTATTGAGAATCCGCTGTTCTACAAAGACAACACGCGGATGTTGTTTGGCGATGCGAAAGAGTCGATCAGTGGTTTGGTAAGAGAATTGGGCAATAGTTAAGGTGCGTGTCATCGGTAGCGCAGCCCTGCTTTTGCTTCTGCAAAACTGTAAATAGGCATTGATCCAGAGCTATGGCAGCGACTAAATCCAATGCGAAAGCCCGCGTAAAATCCAAAGCACGTGCGCAAAAAGGCATCAGAACAGGCGCAAAAACTAGTGCCGCTAAACGCGCCGCTTCCGCCAGGAAACGGCCGATGGATTTACAGGCATTTGCTGAACAGTATCGGAGCGACCTTCCCGAGGCGCCGATGCTGGCGTCGCTTCGCGCGGAACACAGGCACATCGCCAGTGTTCTCGCGTTACTGTCGGATCACCTGAACGCAATTGAGCGCAGTGAACTTGTCGATCCACACGTCATCCGTGAAATTATGAATTACATGGTGACCTGGCTGGATCGCAATCATCATCCCAGAGAAGACCTGATTTACAGTTACGCCGCGGACTTGAACGAAGGCATCGCCGAGAGCCGTCGCGTACTGGAAACCGAACATGATCGGATGGCGAGAAACGGCAAGGCCCTGCTGCAAATGATCGATGACTGGCGGACCGGTGAGGCGGGTGGGACTGAATTGGTGCGTCGCGGAAGGGAGTACGTGCAAAACTCTTATGCGCATATGAGTTTTGAAGAGCAGGAGGTTTTTCCTGCGATTGATGCGCAGCTGGAACGTTCTGACTGGCTCGAACTCTCTGCAGATGATCAGCTAAAACCCATTGGCGACCCGGTATTTGGCCGACGGGTGCAGCGCGAGTTTCGCAGTATGGCGCGTAAGTTAAGACGCAATCTTCGGCGTGGTGTCGAACGTCGCGCCGTCGCGGAATGGGTGGGTATTGAATCTCTGCTTGAAGCCTACGAAGTCGTCAGCATGGCCGTGCAAAGTGGACGCGGAATCACCCGTGACCAGCTATTGGCCAGCGTGCGTGAGTCGAGCTACATCGTGCTCGACAAGCCGTTACGCTCACCATTTATCTGTGCGGTGAACAACGCGCGACTCTCACTGGAATGGTTCGAGGAAATGCAGGCTGTGTATCGCGATGCGGGCGCAGACCTGCTCCGGGTAAATCGGGAGCGCCGGGATCGCTTGCGACTGCTTCGCCGATCAGGTCGCCCCTGAGTATCGCGTTTCGACGGATTGTCTGGCTCACTGATTATCCCATTCCCAAAAAGCTGCCCTATACTGTGCAAAAACCGTATTGTTGTTGGATGACAGCCGTCTTGTTGTTGGGTGACAGCCGTCTGGCAGCGAGGCGATTACCTTGAGAATCGACATTTAAGACCGTTGTTGGAAGCCGATTTTTCTCAGTGGAAGTATCGGGCCGATCATTCAAGAGGGTCCTACCCGTGTTGGAGTTTCGTTCCGCCAGTGTACGCATGGCAAATCCGCTCAGAGCCATAGACGAGTTGCTGGATGCCTGCGGGTGCTCAGAAGCCGGTGATTGCGACTTGGTTATCGTTAACGCCTCCATTGGCCATTCGCTCGATACGCTTGTTGAACGCGTTCGCCGCCTGTGTCGCGACGCGGTCGTTGTGGGCGGCTCCTGCGCAGGTATTGTGGGTAGCGAGGGGGTGAGTGAAACGCTGAAGGATGTGGCACTTATGACCGTTACCGGTCAGGATTTTGCCGAGGCACATATCGACGGAATTTCGGGTCACAACTCCCTGGAAAAAGCCGAGGAACTCGCCCGTACGCTGCATGCCAAAGACCCGGCAATCAGTATTGTGTATCTGCTGTTGTCGGGTATTGACGTTGCCAATGACGACATTATTCTTGGCTTTGAACGAGTCTTTGGCAGCGATATCAAGCTTTTCGGTGCGACCACCTCGGACAATATGCGTGGCATCAAGTCATTTCAGGCGGTCAATGAACTTCTGTTTGAGGACGGTGCGGTAGCGGTGGGATTCTCTGACGCTAGCCTCGAGATTGACACCCGTTCGACGCATGGTTTTAAAGCCGTTGGGGAGCCCATGACAGTCACGGCCGCAGAGGGTAACCGCCTGATCAGTCTGGATGATGAGCCGGCGTGGCCACGCTACCTCCAACGGTTGGGATTGCCTGCAGAAGCGGCGATTGAAGACGTCATTCCGATTGGCGCGATGGCGCAGGAGATTTCTCCCGAGGCCGGTCGCTCGTTTGGAAATTCACATAAGCTGGGGTTAGTTAATCGGGTAGAGGGTGATGGCGTAATAGTCTATCCAACGCGCATAGAGCCCGGCATGAAACTATGGATTACAGAGCGCGATGAAGATCGTATATTCAGTGATCTGGAGCGCATGACCGTCGAGATGCAGGAATTTGCAGCCGGGAGGAAGGCAGTGGCGATTTTTCAGGCCGATTGCCTGGCGCGTGGACGTCGTCTTTTTAACCGTATCATGAAAGAAAAACTGGTCGAACGTATGCAGTATCCATTTCGCGATAGTGAAGGAGCGCCCCCCTGGCTCGGCATGTACGGCTTTGGCGAGTACGGCCAACTGCTGGGTCGCAATACCTTCCACAATTACACGACCACCCTTACAGCGCTTTACCGCAAGACCGAGCATTGATTTTCTTTACTGAATTCTCTTCACGAATGAGCCGCTAAGCTACTTCGATGAATAAGACAACCACACTTCCCAATTACCCGGTTCTGCAGCAGCGTCTCATTGATGCCCAGGACCGGCTGGATATGGATGTGGGTCGCCTGACGCGGATAAATGCTTTCAATATTCGCGTGCTGCGCATGGAGCTGACCGAGAGTTTCGCGGCATTGGTGAGCGAAGCGCTGGTTGATATTTTCGAATTGGAGTTTGGCATTTGCTGGATTCTCAATCAGGCAGGCGATCCGGCTGGCTTGCCTCGCGTACTCGGCTTTGAGCCACCACAGGGCTCACTTCGGATTGTTGCGCGACAGTTGCTGCAGTCACTTGCCCAAGGCCCCCCTATTCGGCGTCTGAGTGAGCAGGATCTTGGGCCCTTACGTTCCAGTATCGACATCGCAGATGGTATCGCAGCGCTGATCAGTGATCGGCGGAAAAGTCCAATGCTGCTGATGCTTACCGGAAACACCGAGCGCGGCAAGGAGGTGTTCGAGGGACTGTCTGAGGAAATGACCCAGACTTTCCTAGTCTTTGCTGCGCAGGTTAGCGCACTCAAGGAGAGTTTTCGCGATCGCCAGCAGGTTGGTCTTCTGAACCAGGATCTGGTGTCGATACTGCGTGCGATCCCCGACGAACTGGTTGAGCTGGACACTTATGGCCGGTACATCAACGTGTGGTCATCGAATGAGTCGATGCTGGCAGTGCCGGCTTCGAAGCTGCTTGGGCGCACCATCGAGCAAATGCTGCCGGAGGAGGCTGCGGACACTTTGCGCGAGGCAATGGCCGAGGCGAACTCCAAAGGCACATCGATTGGCTATCAAGTATTTCTCGAAACCCCGAGCGGCGGGCGATGGTATGAGCTTTCTATTTCTCTCAAAAAAGCGCCCGGTGGCAATCGGACCTATATGGTGCTGTCTCGAAACGTCACTGAGCGACGCGAAGGTGAGCGCCGTTTGCGCGACAGCGAGTCGCGTTTCCGGCGTATATTCGAACAAACCGATGCGATCGCAGTACAGGGCTATGACCGGGACAGGCGGGTGTTCTACTGGAATGCAGCCAGTGAACGTCTTTACGGCTACACCTCAGATCAGGCGATCGGTCAGTGTCTCGAAGACCTGATTGCCGAGGAGTCCGGTCAGAGTCGATTTCGCGAGGAGCTCAATGTAGCGATCGCCAACGGCCTGTCCATAAGCGCGAAAGAAATGCGCCTGGGCAATGCGGCGGGAGAGAAGCTGAATATTCTTTGCAGCCACGTTGCGACCACGGGCTCGGAATCCTGGGGCGAGATGTACTGTATTGGTGTCGATCTCAGTAAGTTGCGTAGCGCTGAGGATCGTGTCCGGCAGCTGTCACAGGCAGTGGAGCAAAGTCCCGTGTCGGTGGTAATCACCAACGTTGCCGGGGTTATTGAGTACGTAAACACCGCTTGCTGTGAGACCTCGGGCTACACTGAGGAGGAGCTACTGGGTCAGCACAGTCGTATTTTCAAATCCGGGCAAATGGCGTCGACAATCTTTGAACGGCTGTGGGGCAGTGTCGTTGCGGGCAGCGATTGGCAGGGCGAGATTCAGAATCGCCGTAAAAATGGCGAGCTGTATTGGGAGCAGGCAATCATCTCTCCCGTTGTTGACGAACATGGTCAAGTAATTAAGTTCCTTGGCGTCAAGGAGGATATTACACACCGCAAGGCTTTGGACGACCAAATCCTGCACCAGGCAACCTACGACTCACTGACCAATCTACCCAATCGTCTGCTGGTTCTGGACCGCCTCGAGAACATGGTGGACTCGTCTCGCAGGGATGCCATGCCGATTGCCGTGATATTCCTGGATGTCGATGACTTCAAAAAGGTCAACGATAGTCTGGGTCACGATATAGGCGATCAGGTGTTGATTGAGGCCGGTCGACGTATCGGCGAAGCGGTGCGCGGTGGCGATACGGTCGGTCGTCTGGGCGGCGACGAATTTATTGTGCTGCTGCGTGATATTGGCCGCGGACAAAATGCGAGTCGCGTTGCGGAAGCGATTATTGCGCAGTTCCGGCGCCCTTTCCGTGTGGGCGATCGAGATATGCTGCTGACCGTATCCGGTGGAATCGCGCTGTTTCCCGAGGACGGTGGGAAGTCGAGCGATTTGCTGCGGAAAGCAGATTCAGCTATGTATCACGCTAAGTCCCTGGGTAAGAATACCTATGCTTTTTTTACAGACACGCTCAATCAGGGCATAGAGCGGCGGTTTTCCCTTGAGGAGCAGCTGCAGAGTGCGCTGGCCAAGAACGAGCTCAGCGTGGTCTATCAGCCCAAGGTTAACCTCAAGAACAGCATGATCGAAGGGGTGGAGGCGCTAGTGCGCTGGTACAACCCAATTCTTGGCCACGTGCCGCCGACAGAGTTCATTCCCATTGCGGAGCAGAGTGGTCAGATACTGTTGATTGGTCGTTTTGTACTTGAGACGGCAATCAAACAAGTGGCTAACTGGAATGCACGCCTTGGCAGAACCCTAACCGTTGCAGTGAATCTCTCCCCCCGGCAGTTTCGCGATGCGCATCTCCTGTCGTTTGTTGCGGATACGCTCGAAGAGAATGGGCTGCCGACTCACAGTCTGGAGCTTGAAGTCACAGAAGGCATTCTTATTGAGGGTAATCAGGGTGTGGATATCGCGCTTGATCACCTGCAAGCCACGGGCGTTCGTCTGGTGATGGACGATTTCGGCACCGGGTATTCTTCACTTAACTATCTGCGTACCTATCCTTTCCACGTGCTTAAGGTTGATCGTAGCTTTGTACGCGACATGACCAGCGATTCTGCGGACTGCGAGCTGGTTAACGCCGCGATTGCCATGGGCCATGGCCTTGGTCTGTCCGTAGTTGCAGAGGGTGTTGAGAACAGCGCGCAGCTGAACCTACTGCGAGCGCAGGGCTGCGATTTTGCGCAGGGCTACTATTTCAGTCGTCCCTTACCACCGGGAGAGTTGGAGACCAAACTGGGCATCTGACTACCGCAGGTTTTCGCCGTGTTTTTTCAGGAGGCCTGCTCGCTGCGAAATTGCAGTTGCGCCAGGCGCGCATAGAGCTCACTGCTTTGCAGCAGCTCGTCGTGGGTTCCGGTAGCAACAACGCGGCCCTGGTCGAGCACGGCTATGCAGTCGGCGTCGCGAATAGTCGCTAGCCGATGTGCAATGATCACCGTGGTGCGTTCACGCATTAACTCCGCAATGGCCTGCTGCACCTGATACTCGCTCTCTGCATCCAGTGCGCTGGTGGCCTCATCCAGCAGCAGGATCTTCGGATCCATCAACATGGCGCGTGCCAATGCGATGCGCTGCCTTTGTCCACCAGACAGGCGCACGCCACGCTCGCCCAGGTCACTGGCGTAGCCCTCGGGCAGGGCTTGTATAAACTCGTGCGCATGGGCTCTTTGCGCGGCGGCTTCTACTTCGCCTTGACTCGCCTGCGGCTTTCCGTATGCGATGTTGTAACGAACGTCAGCGCTGAAGAGTGTCGGTTGTTGCGGGACGATGGCCAGCTCAGCGCGAAGTTGCGCCAGAGATAGCTCGCGGATATCGATACCGCCGAGCTCAATACGGCCTGACAGAGGATCATAAAAGCGTTGCAGAAGCTCGAAGAAGGTGGACTTGCCGGCGCCAGACGGTCCGACAAGAGCGAGACTCTTGCCCGGTTCGATGCGCAGCGATATTTGATTGAGCGCTAGCGTGTCCGGGCGTGACGGATAGCTAAAGCTTACGTCAATGAGCTCCATGGCCGGGTTATCTATCAATTCGAGCGTGTCGCCGCTATCGCTTAGCAAACTATCCGTATGCACCAATTCCAGCAGTCTTTCCGTTGCTCCTGCAGCGCGCTGCAGATCACCCCACACCTCGGATAACGTCGCAAAGCCTGTGCCGACCATCACGGCATAAAACATGAATGCGGCAAGTTCCCCGCCGCTCATAACCCCCGAGATAACGTCGCGGCCGCCGGAGTACATCATCGAAATCATCCCGCCAGAGAGGATGATGATAGCGCCGGCAATCAGTAGCGCGCGCTGTTTTATCCGCGCGCGGGAGATCATGAATGCTTTCTCTACTTCTGTATCGAAAGCCACGGACTCAGCGGCCTGGCGATTGAAGCCCTGCACCGTGCGGATGTTCTGAATGATCTCTCCGGCATAGGAACCCACACTGGCCACGCTATCCTGGCTACTGCTGGATAGTTTGCGTACGCGGCGACCGAAAATCATTACCGGCAATAGCACGATGGGCACAGTGACTACGATGATCAGTGAGAGCTTCAAATTGGTAATGAGCATCATCACGATTGCACCGGTTAGTGTCAGTGAGCTGCGCAACGCCATACTCATGGAGGAGCCAATAATGGTCTGTAAGACCGTGGTGTCTGCGGTCAGACGAGACATGATCTCCCCGGAGCGATTGTCCTCAAAAAAACCAGGATGTAGACGCACGATATTGCGAAAAACCGCGCTGCGAAGGTCAGCACTCACCCGTTCGCCCAGCCATGACACGAGATAAAAACGAAAAAACGTGCCAATAGCGATAGCGACGGTGATTAGCATCACCAGACGAACCGCGTCACCGAGGGCGCCCGGATCATCGCCGCTAAAGCCGCGATCGATCAGCATCTGCAGGCCCTTACCCAGTCCCAGCGTAGCGCCCGCGGTAAATATCAGCGCGACAGACGCCGCCACCAGGCGCCAGCGATAGGGCCCCAGGTGGGTAACCAGCGCTCGCAGTGGACTGGCGATACCATGAGTAGCGGTACTAGTGCTGGTAGTCGTAGTGCCACTGGCACTGCTTGTCGTGCTGCTTGGGGTGCTGCTTGTAGTACCCAGGGGGCTTAGCTCCGCTCAGACAATTTGATGGCGTCACGCAATTCGGCTTTCTCGGACTCCGTGAAATCCGGGAAGGGCAGTGCATTGTCACGGCGCCAATCGCTCAGTTGCGTGCGAACTTTTTCCAGGGTCTCCTCGGAGGCCTGGTGAAAATCACGTACCTGTAACACTTGCCCAGGTCCACTAAATACGGCGCCAGCGTCGTGTACGGATTCGATAATGCGCAAATTAAGGTCTTCAGCAACGGCGAGGTAATGCTGGTAGTCGGTGGTGCTTACATGCGCGTCAATGCGAATGACCGCGGTCGCCGCGGCGATCTTTTCGAGTCTGACGCTGACGGTATTCTGCATAAGCTCCGAGTGCGACAGCAAAAGTTCTCGAAGATTGGCGAGGATAAGCCGCAGTTGATCGGCGGTGCTCATCTGTAATTCGAGCTGTTGAAAAAAACGTATGCGATCCCGGTGGCTGAAGTTCTCTACTTCAACTGACGAAAATACCGAATTAGGCACGGCCAGCATGGTGCGATTCAACGTGCGGATCATGGTAGAGCGCAGACCGATTTCCTCGACCACGCCGATAATGTTCCCAAAGCGACAGAGATCGCCGGGATTAACCGGGCGCGCTGAATAAAGCGTGATCGCCCCGATGACGTTTTCTAGGGTTTTCTGTGCAGCCAGAGCCACAGCCAGTGAGCCGACGCCCAGTCCGGCAATGATCGTCGACATATTGTAACCGGCCCGATCCGCCCAGATGAGCGCGATGATCATCAGTGCAACGAACTTTACGATTGTCGTGAATGGCTTTAGCAGCGCCACATATTGTCGGTTACCCGCCGCTTCCAGACGTCGCATCTGGTAATCGCGGAGCAGCGAAATGCCCCCGAGCAGCAGTATGCAAAAAGCGATGTAATCGACGCCCGAGGAATTGAGATACACCCTTGCAGCTAGCGACAGCGCCAGCTGATCCATTAGAAGTCTGAGAATGACAACAAACAGGAACAGCTTCATAGGTGCTCTGAAGAACCGCTCTATGCCCTGGGGGAAGCGGTTGGGCGTAAGCAGTGCCAGGCGCATTAATAAGTAACTGATGAGCCCTGCCAGAGGCCAGGACACAAGCGCAAAAATGATACTGGCGATGAGTTGCCAACTGCTCATGCCGGCAAAACGCACGTCTGGAAGATGCTCCTGCAACCAAACCGCTATGGGCCCATAACCGAGGTCATCCCATAATCTGGGGATCGCGGCTACCGTTGCGTTGGAGATTTTCCAGATTTGGCCTCCCTCGCCGTCGGGAATGCGCTGCAGGTAAACCGGTACTTCCTCTCCATCATCCATCAGGATAATGCCCAGTATGTCGCGGTAGCTGGGAAGCCCATCGTTCAGCGCGCCTTCTGGCTGATCGCTGATCTGTGTGACATCGATAAGATTCTGCTGCGCCCACACAACACGCAGAGCGCGCAGTAGGTCAGCGGTCTTCCAGTTGTCGAATTCGTCCGGGAGGTATCGCATGTCCAGATAGCGCGCCGCTTTTTCAAAGTCTCCGGCGTCGCTGGCCTCGGACAGCAGCAGTATCAGTTGCAGCGGTGTGCGGGGGTGGTCGTCGTTAGCGCGGATTTCATCCGCGCGCTGTCGGATGAGTTCGTCGGCCTTTTGCTCGTTCTCGATGAGCGCGCGTATGTTGGTTTCTTCGGCGGCATCGTCGACGGCCGATGATTCGGATTCCTGGGCGAATAAGTGCATTGGCGCCACACACAAAAATAGTGCGAGCAGCGTCGCCGGGTACAGTAACCCGCCGATGCGCAGCCGCCAGAAGTTAGCTTTGCGCATTCTTTCGGGTGAGTAGCCGGCCGGCGATAACTCCCACCTCGAACAGCAACCACATCGGAATCGCGAGCAATGACTGCGAGATAACGTCGGGTGGTGTGAGCAGCATGCCGAATACGAAGCAGCCAACAACGATATACGGTCGTTTGCGCGCGAGCTCGTCTGCGGTTGTCACTCCAGCCCAGATTGCCAGGAGTGCCGCGATCGGAATTTCAAAGGCGACGCCAAAGGCGAAGAAGAGTTTCAGCACGAAATCGAGGTACTTGTTGATGTCCGTCATGATCGCGATGTCATCGGGACCGATGCTGGTAAAAAACGCAAAGATCAGCGGAAACACCACAAAGTAGGCAAATGCCGCGCCCAGATAAAAGAGTGCTACCGACGAGGCGAGCACGGGCAGCGCAAAGCGCTTTTCCTTTTGGTACATCCCGGGTGCGATGAAAGACCAGATTTGATAGAGGACGTAGGGGATTGCAATGAACAGGGCCGTGAACAGCGTGAGCTTGAAGGGAGTAAGAAACGGCGAGGCGACTTCCGTGGCGATCATGGTGGCGTTGTCTGGCAACAGCTCGCGCAATGGCTTCGACACGAAACCATAGATCTCATTGGCAAACGGGAACAGCATGACAAAAACGATCAGCACCGCCAGAATCGCCCTGAGTAAGCGGTCCCTCAGCTCGCTGAGGTGGGCAATCAGCGGTAACGGCGTATCCTGCTCAGCCTCACTCACGATGCGCGCTATCCGGTCCTGGCGTTTCGTCGCTCATGGCTTGTTCGCTCTGCGGCGCGGCGTCCGGTCTGGTCGGTGCCGCGGAACCTGTGTTTTTGTTAGGGTCAGCGGGGGTATTGCCGCTGGCCGGGGTCGCTGAGGGCGATGCCGATGAACCAGAGTCTGGCGTTTGTGTGGCTTTGCTTACTGTGTCGGTGTCGGGCAGCAGTTTGCTGCTTAGGTCTTGCCGCAGCGACTCAGTTTGCCGACGCAGGTCTTTACCACCCTCTTGGAGCTGTTTCAGGTCCTGCATAACGCCGTCATTGTGAAGCTCCTGCTGTACTTCCTGCTTGATTTCATTGAAACCACGCCGAAAGCGGTTTACCCAAGCGCTAGCCGTGCGGATAGCCCCGGGTAGCCGTTCAGGACCGATGACAAGTAGCGCTACAACGCCAATGATGAGCAGCTCGGCAAAGCCGATGTCGAACATTCTCGTCTACTTTGTGTGGCTGTCCGAGGAGCGCGCGCTGATGCTCTCATCGCCACTTGTTTTGGCGCTAGCGTCGCTGTCCTCGGCTTCGTCGTCATTCGCGCTGTTATCGTCCTGCATGCTGCTGCGAAAACCCTTGACGGCGCTTCCGAGGTCCGAGCCGAGGTTGCGCAGGCGTTTGGTACCAAAAAGCATGACCACAATGGCCAGAACGATGAGCAACTGCCAGATGCTGATTCCACCCAATCCCATGACTAACTCCTGTTTGTGCAGCGTGCCGGATGCCGGCCTCGCTAACTATTGCTAATTTACCCCGGTTCCCGAGGTCTTGTTCGTGGCCTGCCCAGAGTCGCTGCTGGAGTTATCTCTCGATGCTTTCTCTACATGTCCAGACAAGCCAAAGCGCTCCTGCAGGCAGGCGGTCACATCCGCAGACGATAAACCCTTGCTGCTCAGCAAAATCATCGTGTGAAACCACAAATCTGCAACTTCACCTATCAGAGCCTGCTCGCTCTTGTTTTCGCCACTGTTTTCGCCACTGTTTTCGCCACTGTTTTCGCCACTGTTTTCGCTAGTGTGCTGATGATCCTTCGCGGCCAGGATCACTTCAGTCGCTTCCTCACCGATCTTCTCCAGTATTTTGTTCAGCCCTTTATCATAAAGGGTTGCGACATAGGAGCTGCCAGGGCTCGCGCTGCGCCGCTCCGTCAGCACCTTGTCCAAATCCGTGAGTACGTTCTGATTAGTCTGCTGTACCATATATCTCTACCGGATCACGCAGGACCGAATCAACTACCTGCCAGCTATCATCCTTGAAGCTGCGAAAAAAACAGTGTGCACGCCCGGTATGACACGCCATGCCACCAAGCTGCTCGACCCGCAGCAGCAACGTATCCGCGTCGCAGTCCAGACGCAGCTCCTTGAGCAACTGCGTATGCCCGGAACTTTCGCCCTTGCGCCACAGGCGCTCCCTCGAGCGTGACCAGTATACGGCGCGGCCCTCGTTTAGAGTGCAACGCAGGGCCTCAGCATTCATCCAGGCCATCATTAATACGATGCCGCTTTTCCAGTCCTGAGCTATCGCCGGGACCAGACCTTCGGAATTCCATTTTACATCGTCAAGATAGGCCATAGTCGCCGGGCTGTGTTTCTCTGCATATTCAACAATCAATTATCGCATAACCGAAGCACTGATCCTCAGGTCTCTGACGCAGGCCAAGCCAGTACCGCCGCCCCTGCAATGAATGCCCAGCTTATCAGCGGAGCCTGCACCAGAGCGTCGCGCAGAATCGGCAAGCTGGCTACGGCCGCAATCAGGCACAGGGCCGCCGCTGCATAGCGTCGCTTTCCTTTCCGTTCCCTGCTGCGCTGTTGAGTGCGTTCACGCGCAAGCTGCTGCAGTGCGTGCTCTTGTCGTCCCCGGTGTCCTTGAAGATTCTCAATGACGGCTTCCGGTAGCGTTGGCAGCTGCTCGAGCCAGTTTGGCATCTGCTGCTGCAGTCGCCTGACCATACTCTGTGGTGAGTAGCGTTCGGCGATCCAATTTTCAAGGTAGGGCATAGCCGTGTCCCAGAGGTTCAGTTCCGGATACAGCTGTCGTCCGAGGCCTTCTATATTGAGGAGGGTCTTTTGCAATAGTACCAGTGAGGGCTGCACTTCCATATCAAAGCGTGCGGCTGTGCGGAACAAGTAGACCAGCAGTTGCCCGAAGGATATCTCTGCAATCGGACGCTCAAACACCGGCTCACAAACGGCGCGCATAGCCGATTCAAAATCCTGGACCCGCGTATCGGCCGGGACCCAGCCACACTCCACATGTAGCTGCGCAACTTCGCGGTAGTCACGTCGGAATATCGCCAGCAGATTGCGCGCGAGATAGTATTGATCAGACTCGCTTAGCGATCCGATGATGGCGCAGTCGATAGCAATATAACGCGGGTCTTTTGGGTCGCTTGCGTCGATAAATATATTGCCCGGATGCATGTCCGCATGAAAGAAACTGTCGCGAAATACCTGGGTAAAAAAGATCTCCACGCCGCGCTCACCGAGCACTTTGAGATCGACCTTGCGTTCGCGCAGCGTATCCAGGTCTGTGACTGGAATACCGTGAATTCGCTCCATGACCATTACATTGCGACGCGTGTAGTCCCAAAACACCTCGGGCACATAGACCAGGCTGCCGTCCGCAAAATTGCGGCGTAGCTGGGACGTGTTAGCGGCCTCGCGACGAAGATCCAACTCATCGAGAATCGTGTGTCGGTAGTCGTTTACTACGTCTACCGGACGCAGCCGCCGGCCATCTCGAACCCAGCGCTCAACAATTTTCGCAAGCCACTCGAGCAGCGCCAGATCCTTGCGAATGACCGCCTCGATGTCCGGGCGTATGACTTTGACCACGACTTCTCGATTCTCGCACGTGCGCGCGCTGTGTACCTGTGCGACAGAGGCCGAGGCCAGGGGCTCCCGGTCGAAGCGCAGAAACAGCGTATCGACCTTGTCGCCCAGCGCGGCTTCGACCAGAGCCACTGCGTGCTCTGCATTAAATGGTGCTACCTGGTCCTGCAGCTTGGCGAGTTCGTCGGCGATATCGGTGGGAAGTAAGTCGCGGCGGGTGGAGAGCATCTGCCCAAACTTGATAAATACGGGGCCTAGCGCTTGCAGGGCAAGACGCAGACGTTCGCCTCGCGGGGCCTCTGCGGCCCCCAGGCGCCATGGATTGCAGCGCAGTATTGGCGTCAGAAGCGGATGCTTCGCCCGCTGTGGCAATAACTCGTCGAGACGGTAACGACCGATCACTCGAATGATCTCAAGGCTGCGCGAGACTCGGGACATCAGGCTTCCTGTAATCTCTCGAGTCGCTGTCGCAGCAACTCCGTGCGCTGCGCGAGTCGCTCGCTGCGATCCGTGAGTTGCTGCACATCGCTAAAGAAGCCTTCGAGGGCCATACGAGGCGGCGATAAACGTGCCTCTTCCAAAGCAAATTCAGACAGTTGGCGCCGTAGCCTCCCACTGGCGTCCTGTGACCACGCGAATACGGCGCGAAGCATTTGCGCGAGCTGGTGACCAGCGACATCACCGAGTACATCGGCCAACGGCGCCTCCCAGTCGATATCCAGATCGTTGAACGCGCGCTGCATATCAATGAGTACAGCACTGCTACCTTTGAGCTGGATATTGCCATTGATCAGTGCCGCGGCAGGGTCGTCTGCCTGAGCCAGAGCCCTAAAATCCTCTGCACTGCCAATCACGCTAGTGGCTACTGGGCCTTCATGGGCACCGTGTAGATGCACAGTGCCCTGTGCGTCAGTTTCGAAAAAAACGCGAATCGGGGGCTGTGTGCACTCGAGCTCCAGAACCTGACCCTGCTGTTCCGCGAGCGCCTGCTGGCTGTGTGGTGACAGGCGAAGCGCAGCGTTTATAGCCGCTTCAGCCGCAGTGAGCCCGGCGGTATGCAGTGTAGGCATGCGGATGTTGTGCGTGTCGCTCATTTGACGCCGCGATGAACCGCGACCACGCCACCGGTCATATCATGGTAATCACAGCGCAGAAAACCTGCGTTTTCCATCATGTCGCGGAGCGTTTCCTGATCCGGATGCATACGGATAGATTCGGCAAGATACTGGTAGCTTTCGGAATCCCCGGTAATCAACTTACCCATCAGGGGAATTACGCTGAACGAATAGGTGTCATAGGCCTTGCTGAGCAGTGGATTACCAGGTTTGGAGAATTCCAGTACCAGCAGGCGACCACCTGGCTTCAATACACGCAGCATCGAGCGCAATGCGAGATCCTTGTCGGTGACGTTGCGTAGGCCAAAGGCAATGGTGATGCAGTCGAAGTAGTCGTCGGGAAAAGGCAGGAACTGCGCGTCGGCTTGCACGTAGCTGATGTTTCCGGGCACACCGCGATCGATCAATCGGTCACGGCCCACGCGCAGCATACTGGCGTTGATATCTGCCAGAACGACCTCGCCTTCTTCACCTACCAGCGGCGCAAATTTGAGCGCCAGGTCCCCGGTGCCGCCCGCGATATCCAGTACGCGATTGCCGCGGCGTACGCCGGAAAGCTCCAGCGTGAAGCGCTTCCAGATGCGGTGGATGCCCGCAGACATCATGTCATTCATAACGTCGTAGCGGCTCGCCACCGAGTCGAACACGCCTCCGACCAAGCCAGCTTTTTCTTTCGCCCGAACTTCGCGGTAGCCGAAGTGGGTTGTGTCTTCAGCATCCACGTGGGCGCCAGTTTCGCCGTGGTTATCTGTCTTGGAATCGACCATGATACATATCCGTATTCTGAGCGGTCTATTGTAGCGCAGCGCTTAGGGCTGCCGCCCATACGTGAGCCATCGCCATAAATATTCAACCGGACCAAAGCGGTAGCGGTGTAGCCATAGTGGGCTCAACCACAACTGTAAGATCCAGATGCCCAGCACCACCAGATAGAGTTGGGCGCGTTCCAGCTGCCCAACAAGGCCCAATCCGGCACCGGTGAAAAGCAGCATCCCCATTACTGATTGCATCAGGTAGTTACTCAGTGCCATGCGCCCCACCGCCGCCAGGCGGCGGGTGATTCCCGTGCACCAAGCTTTTTGTACTATCAGAGCCAGCACGCCGAGATATCCGAGCGTCATCGCTCCACGGCCAAAGTGGTAGGTCCAATTGGCCTGCGCGAATACGCTCATCAGCGACAGGCCCTGGCTCAAGGCGCTAGCGACTTCCCAGGCGTTAATGGCGAGTCCGAGGCTGAGTCCGACAACGGCCAGCAGCCATATGCTACGCGATGTGAGGCGGCCCTGCAGTGCGCCCAGTTTGAACATTGCCATGCCCAAAAGCATCATCAGCAGCGCATCCCACAGGATGAATACCGGCACCACGAACAGCAGCATTTCGTTGCTCTGTGAGAGGTTCCAGGAGAACGCACTGGTATAGCTGGCGGTACGCAGTGACTGCTCGAGCGCTAGTGACTCTGCGCTGAGCTTGAAGTCGCTTGAGAACTCCGCCCATCCCTCAGCCCCGGCGAGAATATTCGCATTGAGCGTTGTCGGATCGACGGTATTTGCTACCAGCTCAGCGGAAATCCTCGCTTGATCGAGAGAAAACTCCAGGGCGAAATAGCCCAGAGACATAAGCACCGTGATGACCGCCGATAAGAAAAGCAGTGATCGCGCTCGCCAGTTCCGTAGCGGGTAGAGCATTGCACCGCAGAGCGCATAGCAGACGAGAATATCCCCAAACCAGAGCAATATGTACGCATCCAGAAGTCCAAAAAGCAGCAGGTAGAACATGCGCTTGTAATGCAGTGTGGCGCTCTTCGCTCCGGCGCCGGTCGTAAACAGCACCACGCCGGCACCAAATAGCAGAGAGAACATGCCGCGCATGCTGCCCTCGGCAAACAGCTCGCCAGCGATCCACACCCACAAGTTGGCGGCACCGCCCGGGTCGACGTCGAATCCGGGATAAGAGTAGGCGGGCGACAGTAAGCCGAAACCGATGATGTTCATCAACAATATGCCGAGCACGCCGAAACCACGCAGCACATCGAGCAGATGAATGCGCTCTGTTCTTGGCTTTGACTTTGGCTTTGCATATGGCGACGCCGGAGACGCCACAGAGGATGGTAAATCGTTCATCGCTTTATGTCGGGGTGAGGAAAACTATAGCTTACAGTCGCTCTAAGGCTGATAGCAGCAGTCTGGCGATGGTAAAGCGCACCCTTCAGGGGTCGAAGTGCAGCACTTGTATATCCGGATCCCGAGACGCGCCGGCAGCACGCAGCTTGTCCAGGTAGGACGTCCACAGTGTGTCGTGAGTTTCGCACAGCTCCAGCAGATACTCCCAGGAGTAAAGCCCGGAGTCATGCCCATCGTCAAAAACGATCTGCAAGGCATAATGCCCCACCGGGCGCAGTTCGTTTACAGCCACCTGCTTTTTGCCGGTTTGCAGAACCGCCTGGGAGCTGTGGTGCCCACGCACTTCGGCGGAAGGCGAGTGCACGCGTAAAAACTCCCAGCTCAAACTAAAGCTTCGGCCATCCTCAAAATCCAGTTCCAGTACCCGGGACTGTTTCCGCAATCGGATATTCTTCGGGGGTAGAGAACTGTTTGGGCGGGTCACTGCGCGAGCGGGCTCCGTTATAGAATAAACCGCGACAAGTCTTCGTTCGCGGCCAGATCGTTCAGCTGTGAGTCGACGTAAGCGGCATCGATGATCAGAGTGGTTCCACTTAGTCCATCGTCTGAGGCACGAAAAGACGCATCCTCCAGAAGTCGCTCCATAACGGTATGCAAACGACGTGCGCCAATGTTCTCTGTGGATTCATTCAGTTGCCAGGCGATTTCTGCAATGCGCGCGATGCCATCCTCCACAAACTCCAGTACCAGATCTTCGGTCGCCATCAACGCCGTGTACTGCAGCGTCAGAGCCGCATCGGGTTCGACCAGGATCCGGCGGAAATCTTCCGGGGAGAGGGCGCCGAGTTCAACCCGTATCGGCAAGCGGCCCTGCAGCTCCGGGATCAAATCCGACGGCTTTGCGAGGTGGAAAGCCCCGGAGGCAATGAACAAAATATGGTCGGTTTTAATCATGCCGTACTTGGTGGTGACGGTGCAGCCCTCAATCAGCGGCAGCAAATCGCGTTGGACCCCTTCGCGGGAGACGTCGGCGCCTGCGGTCTCGCCGCGTTTCGCAACTTTGTCTAGCTCATCCAGGAACACAATGCCATTTTGCTCTGTGGCTTGCAGCGCGTTCTGCTTGATTTCTTCTTCGTCGACCAGCTTTGCGGCTTCTTCATCTCGCAGCGCAGCGAAAGCGGCTTTCACCGTCATGCGACGTGATTTCGGTTGCGCCCGTGACATGTTAGAAAACATGCTTTGCAACTGACTGGTCATT
Source organism: Congregibacter sp. (assembly GCA_045105635.1). GTDB lineage: Bacteria > Pseudomonadota > Gammaproteobacteria > Pseudomonadales > Halieaceae > Congregibacter. The sequence continues at coordinate 40,619 of JBGCDU010000009.1, read as the reverse complement.
TCTTCCATGCCTGGCGGAGCACTGATTTCTACACTGGATTGCATGGCTATTTCGAGGTCGATTTCCTTGTCATCCAGGGTTCCTTCGCGGAGCTTTTTACGCAAAAGCTGCCGCGTGCTATCTCCCTGCGTTTCTTTGCCTTGTCCCTGAGGGGACGACTGCGAGTCTCGGGCCGGTGGCAAAAGTACATCAAGCACCCGCTCCTCTGCGGCTTCCTCGGCGCGAAAACGAACTTTTTCCACAGACTGCTCGCGCAGCATTTTGATCGCCATTTCCACCAGATCACGTACGATGGATTCGACGTCCCGGCCAACATAACCGACCTCCGTGAACTTAGTCGCCTCCACTTTGACAAAGGGCGCGTTCGCAAGTTTTGCCAAGCGCCGAGCGATTTCTGTTTTACCTACTCCGGTGGGGCCGATCATAAGGATGTTTTTCGGTGTTATCTCGCCACGCAGCTCGTCATTGACCTGCATGCGGCGCCAGCGATTGCGCAGCGCGTTAGCGACGGCTCGCTTGGCATCCTGCTGGCCGATGATGTGCTTGTCCAATTCGTGGACTATTTCCCGTGGGGTCATATTTGACATTCAGATATCCGACTCAGTAATCCAGTTGCTCAATGGTTCGCTGTTGATTTGTGTAAATGCAGATATCAGCAGCGATGCCCAGGCCTTTCTCGACCACCTCGCGGGCATTTAGCTCGGTATTGTCGAGCAGTGCCATGGCGGCAGCCTGGGCGAAGGAACCGCCAGAGCCGATGGCAATGAGATTGTTCTCCGGTTCGATCACGTCGCCGTTGCCTGAAATCACCAGCGAAGTTTCCTTGTCGGCAACCGCCAGCAGCGCCTCCAATTGGCGCAGCGAACGCTCTGTGCGCCAGGCCTTGGCCAATTCCACTGCCGCACGCACCAATTGTCCCTGGTGTTTTTCGAGTTGCGCCTCGAAAAGTTCAAACAGCGTGAACGCGTCTGCCGTGCCGCCGGCAAATCCAGCGAGGACCTGGTCTTTGTAAAGACGGCGGACTTTGCGTGCATTGCCCTTCATGATCGTATTGCCCATGGAGACTTGCCCGTCTCCTCCAACGACGACACTATTGCCGCGTCGGACGCAAAGAATGGTCGTGCCGCGAAATTGCTCCACGCGCATCTCCTGTCAGTTAAGTGCCAGTAATGGGGGCGCGGCGCGCAAGTTCAAGCGTTATCAGTCGCGTTTGCGTTGTATCAGCAGAGTGTCAATGTCCTGCTGTGCGGTCAGACTGCGCGCCCGGGCCATCGCGGAGCGGTTTTCGAAGGGGCCGATGACAACCCGCAGCCAGCGGCCAGTATCGCCCTGTGTTGACTCTATTCGCGGCTCGAGGCCAAGCAGTAGCAGCTCGGCACGGCGTCTGTCGGCGTCTGCTTGCTGGCGAAACGAACCGGCCTGCAGCAGATATTGTTTGGCGCTACTATCGCTTCGCGGTCTGGGTATATCCGCTGGATCTACGTCGACGGTAATTTCCTGATTAGGCAGCAGCTCGTAAAACTCGTACTCAAGTTCTGGTGGCTGCGTCTGCGTCTTGATTTGCGTTGTGACTGGGCCGTCATCGCCCTCGGGAGTCTCAGGGGGCAGCGTTACCACATACAGTAAAAATGCGACCATGAGCCCGGTCAAAAGACCGGCGGTGTACCAGCGCAATGCGCCTCCCGCCTGCTCGGCCTCTGCCTGACGACTGGCGCCGCGGGTGTTGCCCCGGCGGTTGCTTTGTCCGCGCTGCGCCATAAGCGGCCTACATGCTCTCGGGCGCTGAAACGCCCAGGAGATCCAATCCATTGGCGAGAACCTGGCGCACACTTTCGGATAACGCAAGTCGGGCGGTGCGTAGTTCTTCGTTATCTACCAGTACCTTGTGTGCGTTGTAGTAGGTATGAAACTCGCCTGCGAGCTCGCGAATATAATTGGCAATTTGCTGCGGCTCGGCGCTGACAGCCGCACGGCTGACCACCTCTGGATAGCGAGCCAGCTGCCTTAATAGTTCTGCTTCCTGCGGTTCGCCAAGAACATCAAGTTGGAGAGTTTCCGGGTCCAGTGCGACCGATAAACCCTGTTCCTGCATGCGCCGTTTGACGCTGCACACTCGCGCATGCGCATATTGGATGTAGTACACCGGGTTGTCGTTGGACTGGGAGAGCGCAAGGTCTATGTCAAAGGTTAGCTGGGAATTTGGCGAGCGTGCTATGAGGAAGTAACGGGTGGCGTCGCGGCCGACTTCGCTGATCAGGTCACGAAGGGTGAGATAACTACCCGCGCGTTTTGAGAGTTTGACCTCCTGGCCCTCGCGCATCACCGTCACCATTTGGTGCAGTACATAGTCGGGCCAGCCCTCCGGGATATCGTCGCCAAGTGCCTGCAGACCGGCCCGAACCCGGGTCACTGTGCTGTGGTGATCAGCGCCTTGCTCGTTGATAACGCGCTCAAATCCGCGGCGCCACTTGTTCAGGTGGTAGGCAACATCAGGTAGAAAGTAGGTGTAGCCGCCATCTTTTTTGCGCATGACCCGGTCCTTGTCGTCACCAAAGTCTGTGGTGCGTAACCACAGCGCATCATCCTTCTCATAGGTATTGCCGCTATCGACAAGGCGTTGCACGGTGGTTTCGACTTCACCGGATTCGTAGAGGGACGATTCCAGAAAGAACACGTCAAAGCTGACCCCAAAGCTCTTGAGATCCAAATCCTGTTCCCGCCGCAGCCAGGCAACGGCAAACTCCTGGATGGCATCCAGGTCGTTCGGGTCCGCAGCGGCGGTGACGGACTTATCGCTGGCCTTTACGCTGTCGCCGCGCAGGTAGGCCTCGGCGAGTTCGGCAATATACTGACCCATGTAACCATCCTCGGGCCAGCCAGCATCGGACGGCGTTAGCTTGCGGCAGCGGGCCTGCACCGATAGCGCGAGATTGCTGATCTGTGCGCCCGCATCGTTGTAGTAAAACTCTCGAGTCGTTTTCCAGCCATTGGCATCCAGTATTCGTGCAAGGCTGTCGCCCACCGCGGCGCCTCGGCCATGGCCAACGTGGAGAGGCCCTGTGGGGTTTGCCGAGACAAATTCGACCTGTACCTGGCGGCCCGCGCCACTGTCGTTCTGACCAAACTGAGTGCCGTGGCGCAGTACCTCGCGGAGCACGTCGCCGATGCTGTCTTTGGAGAGGAAAAAGTTAATAAAGCCTGGCCCGGCGATTTCCGTGCTGGCAATGGCGTTGTTTGCCGGCAGCGCCTCGCATAGTGCTGCGGCGAGTTCTCTGGGAGGCATGCCGAGTTTCTTTGCGTTGGCCATGGCAACATTACTGGCGAAATCGCCATGCGCCTGATCCCGAGTCCGCTCAATCTGGATGGGCGTTGGCACGACTTCTGTGCCGCGCGCATCAATGAGCTTCTGTAGTGCCTCGCCAAGTAGTGAGGCAACGATATCTTTCATGCATGAATTCCATGGTTCAGGTGCCCCGGGATCGGGGTGAACATTATCCCGCTTCGCCGGCGACTTGGCTAGAATCCGCTGCCGCGCTACTGCACATCGCTCGGGTCTATATCGATAAACCAGTTCAGATCGCGGTGTCGAGGTACATCGCTTGCAAGCTGCACGAGCTGTCGCGCAGCTTGCATAGCGCTTTTGCGAGTTTGCGCAAGACACCAGATTTGCCAGCGGAAACGTCCTGCGCGACGCGGCATCGATGAGGGCAGGGGCCCGATAAGGCGACAGTCGGCGGGCATTGCAGCTTGCGCCTGGCGTCGCACCGCGGTCAGGAAGCTCTCCCCGTCTTTCTCCTGTTTGGCATCGGCGCGGAGCATGCACAGGTGGCCAAAGGGAGGCAGTGCGCCGGGACGTCGCTTTTCGAGCAGCGGAGCGGCGATGCTGCTGTATTCCGCCTGCTGTAGCGCGGTGAACAGCGGATCCTCAGGGTAGTGTGTCTGCACCAGCACACGACCACCGGCGCTTTCACGGCCCGCTCGTCCTGATACCTGGGTAATCAACTGGGCCATGCGCTCTTCGCCACGAAAATCAGCGCTGTACAGCAGCGCATCGGCGTCGATAACACCTACCAGCTGTACGGCGGGAAAGTGATGTCCCTTGGTCAACATCTGTGTTCCCAGAATGACGCAGGGATCGCCTTGCTCGGCGATATCCAGCAGTGACTGCATGGCATCGCGGCCGCGCATGGCATCGCTATCGACGCGGTACACGGGGCACTTAAGCGCGCTGCGCAGGTAATCTTCGGTTTGCTCGGTACCCAGGCCATGCGTCAGCAGGGCGGTGCTCTCGCAATTCGGACAGCGCTGCGCCAGCGGCTGGCGCGCAGCGCAGTGATGGCAGCGCAGGCAGCGCTTGCGTAGATGCACCGTCAAGCGCGCATCACAGTTTTCACAGCCGGCGATCCATCCGCAGTGATGACATTGCAGTGTGGGCGCGTAGCCGCGGCGATTCAAAAATAGTAGAGCCTGCTGCTGATTACGCTCGACGGTGTCGCGCACGGCATCCAGCAGATAGTCACTTATGCCGGCATTGAGAGCCAATCCACGCAGATCAACGGTAAGCAACTCGGGAAGACGACCCTGACCGCGCCGATCGCGCAGCCGGTGATGCTGATAACGCCCTTGCTGCACATTGTGCAGCGACTCTAGTGAGGGCGTGGCGGTTCCCAGCAAGACCGGACAGTCATCCAACTGTGCGCGTTTGATAGCGAGGTCGCGGGCTGAATAACGGAATCCGTCCTGTTGTTTGTAGGACGTGTCGTGCTCTTCATCGACAACAATCAGACCCAGCTGTGCCATTGGCGTGAAAATCGCTGAGCGCGTACCGATAACGATCCCGGCGTGACCTGTGCGCGCCGCTTGCCATGCCGCCAGGCGTTGCCCATCGCTCAGATTAGAATGCATGACCGCGATAGGCGTATTAAAGCGCCGTTCAAAGCGAGCGAGCGTTTGCGGCGTCAGACCGATTTCCGGGACTAGCAGGAGTGTTTGCAGGCCGCGCTGCAGGCATTTTTCCATCAGCCTGAGATAGATTTCAGTCTTGCCGCTGCCCGTTACCCCCTCCAGGAGATGGCAGCCAAAACCCTGCAGACTGAGGTTTTCCAGAACGGCCGATTGCTCCTGTGCCAATGCCGGGCCACTCTCGCGCAAAACCGGGTCGGAAGGCAGCGCCGTTAGTAGTTCAATCTCACAGCGTTCGATGAGCGCCTTATTCTCAAGCTCACGCAAAACCGCAGAAGATATATTTTGCTGCCGTAAATGCTGGTGCTCGCGGCTACCGCCTTGCAACTCTGCCAGGGCGCGGGCTTGCGAGGGCGCGCGACGCAGCGCATGGTCAGCCAGACCATGTCCGCGCAGCGTCAGTCGCCAGGCCGTTCTGGGCAATTCCTTGCCCTCCCGTAGTGTCTTGGCAAGCGTTGCACTGAAGACTTCGCCAATCGGATATTGGTAGTAGTCTGCCGACCACTTGCACAGTGCTATCAGCGATGGTGGCAGTAGCGGCTCGTTGTCCAGGTGAGCAATCGCGGCTCGAAGTTTGGTGTCAGTCGCCGTGGCTTCGCTGTATTCCACCATGATGGCGGTGAGTTCCCGCCGACCAAACGGCACGCGCAGTCGACTCCCTGGCTTGATCGACGCCGGATCGACATCAACAGGTGGCAGGTAGTCGAACAGCGTGCGCAGGGGTGCTGGAACCGCCAGGCGCAGAGTGAGTATGGTGTCTTCGGGGTTCACGATACGTTGAGCATACCAAAGCGTGGCAGCCTCTCGAGCTGCTAGCTCCTGTTTTCACCATCGATTGCGGTGGTCAGCTCTTCTTCATCGTTGCAGGTGTGACTGGTTTCTGTGCCGACAACGAAGAACTCCCACACGGTTTCATCACATGCGTCGCAGCCGGTGCGAGAGACTGATGAGCATACTGGTCGAGACACAATATCGGCGGGGATCGGAAACCGGTGTGAGGGTCTGGTCGCGAGCAGTCGCTGCATGATGCTGTTCCAGATTTTGGATGCGCCCAACTCGCCTGAATGGATGAACCGCATTGGTGAGCCATCGTTATTGCCTATCCAGACCGCGGCCAGGCGGTCGCTTGTATATCCAATGGCCCAGTTGTCGCGCAGTAGATCAGTCGTTCCAGTCTTCACCGCGACCTCGTGTCGAGGCACCCGTAGATTGGATTCGCGGCCAAAAGTCGGCGCTCTGGCTTCGTTGTCCGAGAGTATGCTGTTGATGAGGAATGCGACACCGGGGCTAAATGCTTGCTGCGTGTGACAGTCAGCGCTTGTTTTCGCACAATCGCGAGTGTAGATGGTGTCCCCGTCGCGATCTGTGATGCTCAGCAGCGGATTGGGAGCGACCGCTGTCCCAAGATTGGGGAAGGCGCTAAACATCTGCGCCATATCGATCATGCGTACCTCACCACTGCCCAGCGTGAGCGCGAAGCGGAACTCGTTTTGCTCGCCCCAGCTGTGAATACCCAGCGTTTCTGCTTTAGCGACGTAGGTGGAGACGCCGATTTCCACCAGCTCATTCACCGCCGGTACATTGCGCGAGGCGGCCAGGGCCTGGCGAAGCGTAAGATCACCGCGAAAGCTATAGTCGATGTTACGCGGCACATAGCTTCCCTCATCGGGAATCTCCAGCTCTATCTGCTTGTCGCTCAACAGGCTGCGCGCGGTTTTGCCCCCTGCGAGTGCCATGGCATACGTCAGCGGCTTTATTGAGGAGCCCGGTTGCCGCAGGCTTAGTGTCGTGTTAACCGCGCCGTGATTTTCAGCATCAAAGTAGTCAACGCTCCCGACCATACTCAGGATTTCACCGTTGCGGGGATTGGTAATCAGCGCTGCGCCGTTGCTCACCCAGTGCCGGAACAGCTCGCGCACCTGGGTGCTGAGTAGGCGCTGTACATCCTCGTGTAGCGCAAGGTTTAGAGAACTGCGTATGCGTAGCCCACCGGTTTCCAGTAGATGCTCACCCAGCTTCTCTTTGAGCAGACGCTTTACATACAGCGAAAAGTGCGGTGCTTTGATGCTGACGCGCTGTGACGCAAAACCTAGTCGCTCGTTCAAGGCCTCGAATCGTTGTTCCTCGGTGATGAACCCCTCGTCCAGCATGCGGTTGAGCACCAGACGCTTGCGGAATAAATAACTGGTGTTGCCGCGTCGGAATGGACTGTAGTTCGAGGGAGCTTTTAATAGTCCGGCCAGGAAAGCACTTTCACTTAAAGTTAACTGCGCTGCGGATTTGCCGAAATAGGAGAGTGTGGCAGCTTCAATGCCATAAGAAGTCCCGCCCCAGGCGATCTGATTGAGGTAAAGCTCAAGAATCTGATTCTTTGTGAGCAGCAGCTCAAGCTTGATGGCCAGGACAAGCTCGCGGAATTTTCGCGTAAATGTTCTCTCAGACCCAATCACCCGGTTCTTGACCAATTGCTGGGTTATGGTGGAACCGCCTTCCACGGTTCTTCCGCGCCGATAATTGTTGCGCAGCGCGCGCGCCATTCCACTCAGTGAAAAGCCCCGGTGTTGGTAAAACTTGCGATCCTCGATTGCCAGAACAGCCTGAATCAGATGGCGTGGAACCGCTTCAAGCTCGATGGGGATACGGTCCTGGTTCGCGTAAAAGCGATAAAGTAACTCGCCGTGCCGATCCAGAAGCAAACTCGTTGCCGGCGGCCGTTGCTCAACTATCTCCTGTGCAGAAGGCAGCGCACCGAGCAGCGCGAAATAAAGGCCGGCAAGGAGTAAAACGGCGAAAACTATCGCGCTGTAGATCCAGTGCCTGTTTTTCCACATGGCGCTGCGGTGTGGCGATCGGCTGTTTTATCGACTAGCTGTTTGCAGTCACTGTCAGACTGGACCATCGCTGGGGACACGACAATCGACGTAGCACATCCCGTTACTATCGCTCGAGACGGTGTCTCCTACTCCGCATTGCGGCGCGCCGTCGATCAGACCGCTATCCAGATCGTCGCAGGTTTCGCTCGGCAGGCCCAATGCTTCTATGCGCTGGGTGACGCCGGATGTGTTCTCGAATATGTTGAGTACGTCGCCAGTGATAGGGACTGATCCGCCGGTGGGTGAGTCGATAAACTTAACGGAACCGCTGTCCCCGCCATTACCGTCTGCGAAGGCCTGGTTCATTAGCGACATGCCAGACGTCCCGCTTATCAGTGCTCCGACCACACACAACGCAAACAGGCTGTTTACGCCTTGCGCGCTGAATTTACCTTTCACGAATGCCATCACGGCAAGCAAGATGCTCAGCGCTATTAATGCGTAGGCCCCCATGGTTGGGACCGCAGTGGCTCCTGCGGGTGCGTACACCAGCTGCGCCGACGCATTGTGGGCAAGCAGAGTGAAAGCGCCGCCCAGCACGGTCGTTGGAAGAGTGTCGCGATAGAGCCTTGGTGTGAATGGGTGTGTGGGCGTGCGAGAGATGGTGCAGGTGCTATTGATGCGACTTTTAATCGCACCTTTATGTGGTTGTTGCATGGCAAAACTCCCCTGTTAAAGAATGATCCTGTTACTTGTATCGGTACTAGTACTCATCCCGTCTGGGAATACGCGCATTTAGTGTCGACACAGGATCATCCGCTGACTATTATTTTTGAGCGCGTTCCCTCCAATGTAGACCTCCATCTCAAGCTTGCACGACATCATTTTTCACTGTTTTGTTACAAAGAAGTTGCGAAGACCGTGGGCGACACCCTCGGCGTAAAAACGCAGCAACGGGTTGTAGTTATAGCGCTGGTCTGCGATGTGAATTTCTTCGGCTTGCTCAGTGGGTGAATCGAGAAACTCCGGCATGCCTTCACTTGCGTGGGATATGCCCTCTATTAGCACCATGGGTATCCCTTCCTGAAGCAGGTTTTGAAAAACCTTGGATCTACCTTGTCTGATCAGGCTTGGCTGTGGTGTGTAAAGCGCTGCGAATGGCGGCCTGTGTTGCAGCGGGTGCAGTGCGGACTCCAGGCTCGAGAGTAGCGCATTGGCGAGTTCTCTGGATTGCGCCGCTGTGGTCGCGCTGGCGCCGTGAAAACCGCGGCCCCGGTACAGGTAGTACAGGGGTTCAGTACTGGGTATATACAGACTGATGCGCTGTGGGCCACCATCTGTATGCAGAGCAAGCGCAAGGTCGGGTTTCAGAAGAGCCAGCCATTCCGAGCGATAGTCCATCAGCGCATTGTTTCTGAAGCCCACTCGATCGTTGCCGGGCATTGAGTAGAGGTCGTAACGCGTTAGAAGAACTTGCTCACCGTTAAAACCCCAGCATTGGGTCAGATAAGCTTTAAGAAGAAGTGCAACAATTAGTGTGGCTCTGCCCTCGCGATACCCGTGATACTCCCGCGAATCCTTCACGCCAGCGCCACCGAAGTGCCCCGGGTCTATTACCACGCGCTTGTCCGGAGATGGACCTTCCCATGGTTTCAGTTTCCTGCACTGCAGGTCCGGCGCATGGATTTGCAAGTTCAGGTAGTTGCCAAGACCTTGTCTTGTGGCCGTGTCGAGCTGATCCTGCATGACTTTGAGCGGGGTGGCAGGCGTCTCAGGACGCATGATCTGCTGAACGATGAGATGCCGCTTCAACTCCTGCAACTGTTGACGATAAACCGATGCTTTGCCGTCGTACAGACTCGTATAGAGATCCCCCAGGGCACTTGCGAGGTACTCGCGCTGCTGCAAGGTAAGATTGCGGTACATCCCGTCGAGTACTCGCGCTACCCGGGCTTCCTGGCGGTCGCCAAACGGCACGCCATGACTGGTGTAGTGGAGTTTTCGATTTTCGACAGAGTCGAGCAATACCTGCGCTAGCGTGCTGCGAAGCTGCCTTGGCGGCAACAGCTCAGACTGCGGCACGCCGGTGGCGTATTGCTCCAGCTTGGCAACGTAAAGCGCCTGATCTTGACGGTCGCCTAGCAGCAAGGCTGCGGGTAGGCCCCAGCTGAAATCTCCGTTGGTGTCGGGCTTGACGCGGATGTCTGGGAAGTTGTCCAGAGTCAGCGCGCTCCTGGCTGTGCCCTGACTGGCTGAAGCGATTGCGAGGAGCTGGACTGACAGCACGACAGCAGTCAGCAGATAGAGAGCGAAGCGTTTGCGACGTGCCTGCATCGACGTGTTCCCCATGTTCGTGGGTTCTGTTAACATCCGCGCCCGTTTCGCTGTCCTTTCGGGGGTAGCTGACTCCCAGTCGCGGTACCTGACAACAAAGCTCGGGTGGCGGCGGCGTCTAATTGGAGATATACCATGCAAGCAAACATACACCCCAAGTACGAAGCTATCACTGCAACGTGCAGCTGCGGTAACAAAATCGAGACCCGCTCAACGCTGGCTCAGGACCTGAGCCTCGACGTGTGCTCCAAGTGCCACCCGTTCTTCACCGGCAAGCAGAAAATTGTCGATAGCGGTGGTCGGGTCGATCGTTTCAAGAAGCGTTTTGGCGCTCGTGGTACTGCGGCTAAGGCCGTTGAATCAGCCGAAGCAGCCGAGTAGTAGCCAAGTAGTAGCCAAGTAGTAGCCGAGTAGTAGCGGGAAGTCGCAGCAGGGGGCGCATCGCCCCTAGCTGCCTTCTGTCAGAAAATTTCCTGAATCAGCTCGTCGGTGCCTGTCAGATTGCCATCGCCGGTTCCATCCATGGCTTCGGGTAGCTGTTCCAGCCTGAAATACTCAAAGATCGCATTTCTTTGCCCCGCAGGAGCCAGCAGACCTGTGTCCGGGTCAATGCGGACGTTAGTAATGCCAGCGGGAAGACGACGGGGAAGATCCGGTTGCCCCGCCAGCGCTTCGCGCATGTAATCAATCCATATCGGTAGTGCCGCAGTGCCTCCAAACTCTCGACGACCAAGCTTCTCGTAGTTGTCCATACCCACCCAGGTGGTTGTGACCACTGTGGGGTTGTAACCTGAGAACCATGCATCGACCGGCCCGTTGGTGGTGCCCGTTTTGCCGGCTATGTCGTTTCTCTTCAGTACCAATGCTCGCTGGCCCGTGCCGCGCTTGATGACATCCTGCAAAATGCTGTCGATGATAAAGTTTACACGCTCATCCATGACGCGCGGCGCGCTAGGCAGTGCTTGAGAGGGTATCTTGGCATCGCCGCCATTGAGTATTTCTTCCATAGAGAGCTCAGCGGCCGCTGTTTTACCTGTGTCTGTACCTGTGTCTGTACCTGTACCCGCGACCGTTTCATCGCAATCGCTACACACAGTTGGGGGCGTTTCCTCATACACCAGCTTCCCCGTCATATCGTCGATACGCTGGATTAGAAACGGTTCAACTCGATATCCACCGTTGGCCAAAATGGCGTAGGCAGTGGCCACTCGCATAGGCGTCATGGTCTGTGTGCCCAGCGCGAGCGACAAGTCGCGGGAGTACTCGGAGGTATCCAGGCCCAGCCTTGTTGCATAGTCGATAAAGTTCGGCACACCCAGCTGTTGCAGCAAACGAATTGACACAAGATTGCGCGATTTTGTCAGGGCCCAGCGCAGGCGCGTTGGACCATAGAATCGGCCGCCATCGTTTTCCGGGCGCCATAGTCCCTCCAGAGAGCTGTCCTGAATCGTGATGGGTGCATCGTTTATTATCGTCGCGGCGGTAAAGCCGGCGTCCAGCGCTGCGCTGTACAGGAAGGGCTTCAGGTTTGAGCCGGGTTGGCGCCTGGCTTGCGTGGCGCGGTTAAACTTGCTGAGCTCAAAGCCAACACCACCTACAAGACTCACGATCGCTCCATTTCTGGGATCAAGCGACACCAGGGCAGCCTGGGCTTTGGGTACTTGGCTAAGCCGCCAGTCGACACGTTTGTCCAGAGTTACTTCGCTTGCTGTCTGTCCCGGGGGCTCCCCGGCTGCAGGATCTTCGATCTTGATCGGGATCACGCGAATCAAATCACCGACTGCCAGCACATCGGCGGGTGTTTTCGGCGCCGAGCCTGTACGGTCCTCACTGATATAGGGCTTAACCCGACTCAGGTCGTTCTCCCAGTTCAGGCGGCCTCGCTCGTTGGAGCTAAGCAGAAAATCAACGCCGTTGTCGTCAACCGCCAGCACCACGGCCGGTTCTCGCTCAGCGATGCTGGGTGTAGCTAGTAGAATGTCGCGCCAGACGCCGATCGGGAGTTCGGCGTCCTCCACCAGTGGTTGCTCTAAAAGGGTGCGCTCCGGGCCTCGATAACCGTGCCGATCGTCATAGGTTAAAAGCCCGTTAACGACAGCTTCTCTAGCGACTGCCTGCAACCGACTGTCCAGCGTTGTATAGACCTTGTAACCCTCGGTGTAGGCAGACATTCCAAAGCGCTGGATCATTTGTCGGCGCGCCATTTCTGCCGCGTAGTGCGCGTCAAAGTCGATGCTGGCACCATGCTGCGACGCCGTCACCGGCGCTGCGGTGGCGATCTCATATGCCGGTCGCTGGATGTAGCCCAGGGACAGCATGCGACCTAGAATCCAGTTGCGACGATTCTTGCCGGCTTCCGGCCCACTAATGGGGTTGTTGCGTGAGGGCGCCTTTGGAATGCCAGCGAGCATTGCCTGTTGCGCGAGGGATAACTCACCGATGCTCTTGCCGTAATACACCTGCGCTGCGGCCTCAAAGCCGTAGGCCCGGTGGCCAAGAAACACGCGATTGACGTATAGCTCAAAGATCTCTTCTTTTGAGAGTCGCCGTTCAATCTCGATGGCCAAAAGGATTTCGTTGAACTTGCGCATGAACGTGCGCTCGAGCGACAGGAAATAGTTGCGCGCGACCTGCATGGTTAGCGTGCTTCCGCCGGAGACTTTTTCGCCCGTGAGCACGAGTTCGGACACCGCACGCAGAAGACCGCCAATATCGATGCCACGGTGCCGGAAAAACCCATCGTCTTCTGCGGAGAGCAAGGCCTGCACAAACGACATGGGTATTTCGTCGTAGCGCAGCGGATTGCGCTTCTGCTCTCCAAACTGGCCAATCAGGAAGCCATCTCTCGTATACACACGCATGGGCGTTTGCAGTCGGACGTCACGCAGGGTTTCGACATCGGGCAGATTCGGGCTGAGATAGAGATAGATGCCAGCTAATAACCAGCATCCACCAAAAAAGCCCAGCACGGCCAGCCTTAGGGGCCATAGCAAGAAATTCACATACTCTCCGAGATGATGTAGCGTTTCTGGCTCATGTTCGACGCGCAGCTGCCGCTAATATTTCACGTGCATGCAATACATGCTCGATTGAATTTTGCCACACTAAGCGTGATGCTGAGCCTTATGTAAGATGATGGTAATTATAGGCTTTTTTTGTGTTTTCATTGCATTGTGGGCTATCTTATCGCTTAATATTCAAGTACAAGAATATAAAGTGATGCTAAGTCTTTGAAATTTACGGGAAAACGCCTTGCTAAGTTTGTTGCGAAAGCGTAAGCAGACGTCGTTATTGGGGATAGATATCAGCTCCACCACGGTGAAGCTGATTGAGCTCAGTAAAACGGGGGATAAGTACCGCGTGGAAAGCTACGCGGTCAGTTCCTTGCCGCAAGATGCGGTCGTCGAAAAGGCTATTAACGAAGTGGATGGCGTGGCGAACGCTATTCGCGCTGTGGTCGCTCAATCGCGCAGCAAACTAAAAAATGTGGTGGCTGCCGTCGCCGGCTCGGCGGTGATTACCAAGCTGGTGGATATGCCCTCCGGCCTCAGTGACGACGAACTCGAAACACAGCTGACACTCGAAGCCGACCAGTACATTCCATACCCCCTGGAAGAGGTTGCCCTGGACTTTGAAGTGCAGGGCTTGTCTCCCGACCGCGAAGACATGGTCGAGGTATTGCTTGCCGCATGCCGGCGCGAAACTATCGATACGCGCGTTGAAGCCTTGGAAAAAGCCGAACTGACACCGAAAATCGTCGACGTAGAAGCTTATGCCATGGAGCGTGCCTACTCCCTGGTGCGTGAACACCTCGAACTCAAGAGCGAGAGCATCGTGGCGATCGTCGATATTGGCGCTACGATGACTACTCTGAGCGTGCTCAAAGACGGCGGTACGATTTATACCCGCGAGCAACTTTTTGGCGGCAAGCAACTGACCGACGAAATAATGCGCCGCTATGGATTGCCTCTCGAAGAAGCCGGGCTCGCAAAGAAGCAGGGCGGTTTGCCTGACGATTATGAGCCCGAATTGCTTACTCCGTTCCGTGATGCGGTAGTGCAGCAGGTCACTCGATCACTGCAGTTGTTTTTCTCATCCAGTCAATATAACGATGTTGATTACCTTATTATGGCCGGCGGTGTGTCGTACATGGAGGGCCTCGCGGAGTTGGTGGAGCAGCAGCTTGGTACGCCGGCAATTGTGGCCAACCCGTTTGCGGAGATGACGATATCCTCTCGAGTCAATGCGGTCGCATTGGGTAGTGATGCTCCTGCCATGATGATTGCCTGTGGGCTGGCTATGCGGAGTTTCGACTGATGGCACGCATTAACCTATTACCGTGGCGCGAAGTACGGCGCGAGGAACTCAAAAGAGCCTTCCTGACGATTCTTGGATTGGTCGCGGCGCTTGCCGTTGTGCTGCTTGTCATGGGCGATCGGGTGGTGAATGGGCAGATTGAGAATCAGAACGCCCGCAACGACTACATAAGCCAGAATATCCGCGAACTAGATAAGCAAGTTGAAGAGATCAAGGACTTGCAGCGCAAGCGTAACCAGCTCATCGAACGTATGCGGGTGATTCAGGAGCTCCAGGGCAATCGCCCGATTATCGTGCGTGTTCTCGACCAGCTCGTACGCACCGTGCCCGACGGCGTTTTCTATACGAGTGTTAGCGCAAGAGCCAGCAATCTGAGTATCGATGGAGTTGCGGAGTCAAACAACCGCGTTTCCAGTCTCATGAGAAGGCTCGATGCTTCTGATTGGCTAAAAAACCCTAACCTGGATGCGGTGCGTGCAGCGCCCGCCTATGGAGATCAGGCCAACACCTTTGATCTGTCGGTGCAAGTGGACTTGCCCGAGACAGACGCGGATTCGGGGGGCTAGAGCACATGGCAATGGAAGACGGTCTGCGCTCGCTTCGAGAGTTCGATATCAACGATATCAACTTCGATAACATCGGCACTTTGCCGCTGTTGGTCAAAGCTATTCTTTGTGTGATCCTCCTCGCACTGATTTTGACGGGGGGGTATTACTACCACATCAAAGATCTGCAGGCACAGCTGCTGCAGGTCGAAAAGAGCGAGCTGACGTTAAAGCAGGATTACGAAAAGAAAGCATTCCAGGTGGCCAACCTGGATGCCTATCGTCGCCAGATGACTGAGATGGAAGAATCCTTCGGCGCGCTGATCAGTCAGTTGCCTTCTGATACTGAGGTCCCGGGACTGCTCGAAGACATTACCAATAAAGGGCTGCTAAACGGTCTTGAGATCAGCAGTATCGATTTACAGCCCGAGGTCAGTCGAGAATTCTACGTTGAGCTGCCAATTGCAATTTCCGCGAGCGGTTCGTACCACGACCTGGGTGCCTTTATAAGCGGCATGGCGGGATTGCCCCGGATTGTGACACTGCACGATTTTACGATTCGCGCGAGCTCTGAGGCCAACGCGCCTCTCAACCTCAACATCACTGCAAAGACCTATCGCTACAAGGACGGGGAGACCTAGGCATGGAACGATTACCACGCCTTGTTTTCACCGCTCTGATCGCATCTATTGCGCTCGGCTTAAGTGGATGTTCGTCCCGGGACTTTTCGGATCTCGATGGCTACATGGAAGAAAAGCGCGCGCGTCCCGGTGGAGTGATTGCGCCAATACCAACTTTTAAGGCCTACGAGGCGTTTGCCTACAGCGCTACGCGCTTGCGCAGCCCGTTTGACAGGCCGATCGAAGTCCGCGAAATCACTCAGCTGCAGGCCATTAGTGCGGTCAAACCTGACGACAATCGCGCCAAGGAGTTTCTTGAGCAATACACCTTTGACTCACTCTCGATGGTTGGAACCCTGGATCGGGGTCTAAGCAGTTGGGCATTGGTCAAGGACCCCCAGGGCGGCATCCACCGGGTGCAGGTCGGCAACTTCCTGGGCCGAAATCACGGCAAGATTATTGATTTGACGGAAACCTATCTGGCGGTGGTCGAGATAGTTAGCGACGGTACAAGCGACGGCTGGGTAGAACGGCCGCGAACAATAGAACTGAATGGCCTGTAGGTCGGCCCGGGTGAAGACCATGAATGGAATGCCAATAGCGAGTGGATACTCGCGTCAAACGCGGGAGGCGCCGACGCAGCGAGCGCTCGGGGTCGTGCGCATGCTGGCGCTGCTACTCGGCGGCGCACTTTTTAGTGTCCAGGCTATGGCTACCGCTGTCACCGACATCCAGTTCAGCTCGCGACCTGGTAGCAAGTTTGAAGTTCGTCTCGACTTCGACCAAGCGCCTCCCGGGGAGCTGCAGGCATACACGATCGAAAAGCCAGCGCGCATCGCCATCGATTTTCCAAATACCCGCTCAGAGCTGGATAGCAAGCGATACAACCTCCCCTACGGGAACGCCACTGGCGTTCTGGTTCTGGAATCTGGCCAGCGTACACGGGTCATCCTGAACCTGGTGAAGCTTGTTCCCTACGAAACGCGCGTCGAGGGCAACAGTCTTTATCTGACTGTGGGACAGGACGCAGACGCTGAGTATTTCAAGCAGGGGAGCGATCCACACGCACTCAAGACCGGGGTTGAGTCTGTTGCAAGCGTACGCTCACAAATCTCTGATCTACAGTTTCAACGCTCGCCAGCAGGCGAAGGGCGACTAATTCTCGAGCTGAGTAATCCCTCGGTGGATGTCAACGTGTTCAGCGAAAGCGGAGACGTGAAGGTCGAGTTCCTCGATACGGACATCCCTGAGCGACTGCTGCGTCGCTATGACGTCACCGATTTTGCCACGCCGGTCAATAGCGTCGAAGTGAATACTTCCGAGAGAGGTACATCACTGACGCTCAAAACCACGGGTGATTTTGACTACCTCGCTTATCAGGCCGATAACGAGTACGTGGTGAGCATCAAGCCGCTGACCGCGAAGGAAGTTGAAGAACGCCGGAATGAGTTTGCCTACGTTGGCGAGCGCATATCGCTGAACTTCCAGGACATTGAAGTGCGTGCGGTGCTGCAGCTGATTGCAGATTTTACCGAGCTGAACCTGGTGGCCAGCGATACCGTAGATGGACGAATTACTCTGCGACTCAAGAACGTGCCGTGGGATCAGGCTCTTGAACTGGTACTTAAGACCAAAGGTCTGGACAAGCGTCAGGTTGGCAATGTACTGATGGTCGCGCCCGCGGCAGAAATTGCGGAGCGTGAGCGTCAGGAAATCGAGGCGAACAAACAGATTGCCGAGTTGGCTCCTCTGCGCAGCGAATTCATACGTATTCGCTATGCGAGTGCAGCGGACATGGTCAGCTTGTTTGATGCCGGCTCCGAAGACGGCGGAAGTCTGATTTCGTCCCGCGGTTCGGTGATTGTCGAAGCCAGAACCAATTCGCTGATTGTTACGGAAACTTCGTCCAAGCTTGCCGAGATTCGTGATCTCATAGAGCGGGTGGATATACCCATTCGGCAGGTGATGATTGAGGCGCGCATTGTTATCGCGCAGTCCGATCTGGAAAAAGAGCTGGGTATTCAATGGGGTGGCGGCTACCTGAACTCCGATGCGAATGGCAACGTTTTGTCCGTTGCGGGAGACTCGACTAATGCCGTTAACCTCAACAATTCGGTGATTAACGGGACTCAGCCGGATCTGGCTTTTCCAGGCGCGCTGATGGTTGACCTGGGTGTTGGTACCCGGACCAGCGGCTTCGCGGTCGGCTTCACTTCCGATGACTTGTTCCTGACCGCAGAACTTTCCGCGCTGGAATCGGCCGGCAAGAGCGAGGTCGTGTCACAGCCCAAGGTGATTACCGGCGACAAACAGCAGGCGACTATCAAGTCGGGTACGGAAATTCCGTTCCAGCAGGCGGCTGCGAGCGGCGCGACGGCGGTACAGTTCAAAGAGGCCGTACTGGCCCTCGACGTTACGCCGAACATCACGCCGGACGATCGCATCTTGCTCGACCTGATCATCAACCAGGACTCTATTGGTGATCTGGTGCCCTCTGGTCAGGGCGGACTGATCCCCGCGATCGATACGACGGAGCTTACAACCCAGGTGCTGGTCGGCAATGGAGAGACGGTTGTTCTGGGCGGGGTGTTCCGTACAGAGGATCTGGAGACAACCAGCAAAGTTCCATTTTTTGGCGATCTTCCCTACATCGGCGCTTTTTTCAAGAACGAGTCGTCACAGAAATCCAAGACCGAAACCTTGATTTTCATCACGCCGCGGATCCTCGCTGACACTCTGCTCGACTAGTGTTTGCCAAGCCGCGCTCTGTAGAGCCCGAGTAACGTACCCGGCTTATGGACGACTATAACCGCGTTTTTCTGGTCGGTCCCATGGGGGCCGGCAAGTCGACCATCGGCAAGCTTTTGGCGCGCGCATTGAAAATGGGTTTTGCCGATAGCGATACTGAGATAGAAGAGCGCACCGGCGCCGACATCCCCTGGATTTTTGATGTAGAGGGTGAAGAGGGTTTTCGAGATCGAGAGGAGCTGGTTATCGAGGAGATGACGCTGCTCAACCACACTGTCCTGGCAACCGGCGGTGGAGTGGTCATGCGCGAGGCCAATCGGAAGCTACTCGCGGGACGCGGCTATGTCGTGTATCTGCATGCGACTCTTGATGAGCAACTGCGACGCACGCGTAACGACCGTGGCCGACCGCTTCTGAATACAGACGACCCGGAGCAGGTGCTACGCGATCTGATGGCCGTGCGCGATCCGCTATACCGTGACATTGCCGACCATGTCATTGACACCGATAGCAGTAGTCCTAAAGTCATTGCGCAGCGACTTCTTGCAGAGTTACCTTCACAGTTACCGTAGCCAGTCGTCGCCACAGCTAGCAAAGCTTAAGACAAATCCAATACATGACAACTCTTCAAGTCGATCTCGCAGAACGTGGATACCCTATCTATATAGAGCGAGGGTCTCTGGGCGACGCAGCGTTGTTTCGGCGCCACATCGTCGGCAACCAGGTGCTTATCGTCAGCAATGAGACTGTCGCACCGCTGTACTTGCCTCGTCTCCGGGCCGCTCTGGATCCTGTCCTGCAGGTGTCCGAGGTGCTTTTACCGGACGGTGAAGAACACAAAACCCTGCGCGTCCTCGAGCGGGTATTCGATGTGGCAATGGCAGACAAACACAACCGGACGACGACCTTCCTGGCGTTGGGCGGCGGCGTGGTCGGTGATATGGCCGGGTTTGCCGCAGCTTGCTATCAGCGAGGCGTGAACTTTGTGCAAGTGCCGACAACGCTGCTGGCACAGGTCGATTCGAGTGTGGGCGGCAAGACAGCGGTGAATCATCCGCTGGGCAAGAACATGATCGGGGCGTTTTATCAGCCACAGGCAGTTGTTATCGACACGGACGTCTTAACTACTTTGCCTGCGCGCGAGTACGCCGCTGGGCTGGCAGAGGTCATCAAGTATGGGTTGATTGCCGATGTGGACTTTTACCGTTGGTTGCTGGCCAACGCAGATCCGCTGGCAGCGAGAGACACGGATACACTCGCCGAGGCCATAGAGCGCAGCTGCGCGATTAAGGCCGCGGTAGTCGCCGCTGACGAAAAAGAAGGGGGTGTTCGCGCCATTCTTAATTTTGGTCACACTTTTGGTCATGCGATAGAAGCATCCCAGGGTTACGGCCGATGGCTGCACGGTGAAGCAGTTGCCGTCGGCATGGTGATGGCCATGCGCTTATCTGCTCAGCGAGGGCACATCGCTGTCGCTGAGGTTGATGCCCTGGTGGCATGGCTCGAAAATATGACTTTGCCGACGACACCGCCGACCGATATGGTGGCCGAAATCTGGCTGGAGCATATGGCGAGAGATAAGAAAGTGATCAATGGTCAGCTTCGCCTGATACTGCTTAAAGCCGTTGGCGAAGCAGTTATTGTCGACGATGTTTCAGCTGCTGAACTCCACGCGTTTTTAAGCTAGCGCCAAGTCGAATAACAGCCGTATAGGACGGTTTGTTCCGGTTTTACCATCTGTGTAGAATTGCCCCCCCCCGCCTGTGATAGATGCGCGTTTTTCACCGCTTTGTGGCGCGGCTTTTGCGAAGCAACTGCAAAGCCAATGCGAAGCGAAAACAAAGCGAATGCAAAGCGAATGCAACGCCAGAGCGCAGTAACAGTTACGCCGTTGCTGTGTACGGCTGACCGCTGAGGCTAAGCGTCGCAGTCATTGGCTGCGACACTTTGCCACGGCTCTTTGCTACGACCCTTTGCTAAGGTCATGGGTTGTGAGTGTAACCAGTTGAAATTTAAGGATATTAACCTGAGCATGAGCGCAGGCTTATACAACCCCGAAGAGTTCCGTGATAATTGCGGCTTCGGCCTGATTGCACACACGTCAGGCGACGCTAGTCACCGTCTTTTACAGGTCGCGATCGAATCGCTGACCTGTATGACGCACCGTGGTGGTATCGCCGCCGACGGTCGCACAGGCGACGGTTGCGGCTTGCTTCTGCAGATGCCTGAATCTTTCATGCGGGCACTGGCTGCCGAACTCTTTGCGGATGAGGCGGCGGGTAAGCTTGCGGTGGGTCAGATATTCCTGAGCCAGGACCCATCCGCCGCGAGCGCTGCCCGCGCTGCCCTGGAGAAAGCAGTCAGCGATTGCGGTCTCAAGGTATTGGGCTGGCGCGAAGTCCCGGTTTGTACGGACGTTTGCGGTGAGATTGCCCTGGCAACGCTGCCGCGCATCGAGCAATTGTTCATGGATGCCGGTGAACTGACGCAGGAACAGCTTGGCGCGGCGCTGTTTGTCGCCAGACGTAAGGCTGAGATCGCGAGCAGCGACGATCCGGATTTTTATATCTGCAGCCTGTCTGCGCGGGTGATCGCCTACAAAGGCTTGGTGATGCCTGTGGATCTGCCGCGCTTCTACACCGACTTGTCGGATGAGCGCCTGACTACCGCAATCTGCGTTTTCCATCAGCGCTTCTCAACCAATACCGCGCCACGCTGGCCCCTCGCACAGCCTTTTCGGCTGCTTGCTCACAATGGCGAGATCAACACCATTGACGGTAATCGCAACTGGGCAGAGGCGCGCACCAAGCTGTTCGAAAATGAGCGCCTGCCCAATATTGCGGATATTTCGCCGCTGGTGAACCGCAGTGGTTCGGACTCGTCTAGCCTCGACAACATGCTGGATGTTCTGCTCACCGGCGGTATGGATATGCCCCGGGCGCTGCGCATGCTGATACCGCCCGCCTGGCAGAATATCGAGTCTATCGACCCGGATTTGAAGGCTTTTTACGAATATCACTCCATGCACATGGAGCCCTGGGACGGACCCGCGGGCATCGTGCTCACTGATGGCCGCTACGCGGCGTGCCTACTCGACCGGAACGGTCTGCGTCCTGCGCGCTGGGTGCGCACGGTCGACGGCTTTATCACGCTGGCATCGGAAGTGGGCACACATAACTATCGCAATGAAGACGTCATCGCGAAGGGCAGGGTGGGCCCCGGGCAATTGCTTATGGTCGACACCCACACCGGGGAACTGCTGCAATCCGACGAAATTGATCAGCGTCTGAAGTCTGCGCACCCGTATAAGCGCTGGCTCAAGGAGTACTCCCAGCGAATTGTTGGGAGCTTCGACGGTGAAGTCACGCCCGGCATCGACCCGGCGACGCTGCCCACTTACATGAAAATGTTCCAGGTCAGCTTCGAGGAGCGTGATCAGGTGTTGCGGCCGCTCGCAGAGTCGGGGAACGAAGCCGTGGGTTCCATGGGCGATGACACGCCGATGGCCGTGCTGTCACGCAAGCAGCGCGCACTCTATGATTATTTCAGGCAGAAATTTGCCCAGGTGACCAATCCGCCCATAGACCCGCTTCGCGAAGCGATAGTGATGTCCCTGGAAACGGATCTTGGCATTGAGCGAAACCTTTTTCAGCTGGCCGCGGACCATGCGGATCGGGTGATTCTGAGCTCGCCGGTGCTGTCACAGGGGAAGTTCAACACGCTCTTGAATCTCGAGCGCCCGGGTTTTCGGGTGGCGGAGATCGACTGCAGTTTCGATCCTCGGCAAACAGACCTTCGCACGGCCCTGGAGGGCATGACCGCGCTGGCCGAACGTGCTGTCCGCGACGGCGACACGCTGTTGGTGTTGTCCGATCGCCGAATTGAGGAAGGCCGCTTACCGTTGCACAGCTTGCTCGCTACCGGGGCCATACATCATCATCTTATTCGCTGCGGCTTGCGCTGCGATGCCAATCTTATTGTCGAAACCGCCAGTGCGCGTGACTCTCACCAGATCGCCTGCCTGTTGGGTTTTGGTGCTACAGCCGTGTATCCCTATCTTGCCTACTCGGTGCTCGAAGAATTAATGCGCAGCGGTGAACTGTTGGGTGAACCCGGGTCCTGCTACAAAAATTACCGGCGCGGTATCAATAAGGGCCTGCTGAAAATTATGTCGAAGATGGGCATCTCGGCGGTCAGTTCCTATCGCGGTGCGCAGCTTTTTGAGGCCGTTGGCCTGGCAAACGAAGTCATCGATCTGGCCTTCTGCGGGGTGGTCAGTCGGATTCAGGGCGCCCGCTTTGTTGATCTGCAGGAAGATCAGATGGCGCTGGCGAAGCTTGCACGCAGTCCGCGCAAGAACATAAGTCAGGGGGGGCTGCTCAAATATGTGCACGGACAGGAGTACCACGCCTTCAATCCTGATGTGGTGATGACTCTGCAAAAAGCGGTGGCCAGTGGCGATCCCCAGGACTATGAGCGCTACGCCGAGCTAGTCAATAACCGACCGGTTTCCACACTGCGCGATCTATTGATGCCAGTCGCTGATTGCGATCCATTGCCGCTGGACAGCGTTGAACCCGTGGAGGCGATTCTCCGACGTTTTGATTCTGCGGGCATGTCACTCGGCGCACTGAGTCCCGAGGCGCATGAGGCCCTCGCAGCGGCTATGAATCGCCTGGGTGCCCGTTCAAATTCCGGCGAGGGTGGCGAAGATCCCAGTCGCTTTGGCACCGAGCGAGTGTCCAAAATCAAGCAGATAGCCTCGGGACGTTTTGGCGTTACACCGCACTATCTTGTCAATGCCGAGGTCTTGCAGATCAAGGTAGCGCAGGGCGCCAAGCCGGGAGAGGGCGGTCAGCTCCCGGGGGGTAAGGTGAATGAACTCATTGCGCGACTGCGATACTCCGTGCCCGGTGTCACGCTTATTTCGCCACCGCCGCACCACGATATCTACTCGATCGAAGACCTGGCCCAGCTGATTTTCGATCTGAAGCAGGTGAATCCGCAGGCGCTGGTATCGGTCAAGCTGGTGTCCGAGCCGGGTGTCGGTACCATCGCGGCCGGCGTTGCCAAAGCCTATGCAGACCTGATCACCATTAGTGGCTACGACGGAGGTACCGCGGCAAGTCCACTTACATCAATTCGTCACGCGGGCTCGCCCTGGGAACTGGGTATCGCCGAGGTACAACAGACTCTGCGTGGTAACGGCCTGCGCGGCTATGTGCGGCTGCAAGCTGATGGCGGCATGAAAACCGGCCTGGATGTCATCAAGGCCGCGATTCTTGGCGCGGAAAGCTTCGGTTTTGGTACCGCTCCGATGGTTGCACTGGGCTGTAAATACCTGCGCATCTGCCATCTCAACAACTGTGCAACCGGGGTTGCCACGCAGAACGAACAGCTGCGTGACGACCACTTCAACGGTACCGTCGACATGGTGGTCAATTTCTTTACTTCCGTGGCTGATGAGACACGCGAATGGCTTGCGAAGCTGGGGATGCGATCGCTCGAAGAGCTCATCGGGCGGACGGATCTGCTGCACCGACTACCAGGCGACACGGCGCGTCAGCGATCCCTTGATCTCGCGCCACTGCTGCACAAGCATGCCGATGGCCAGCCAGAATTTTGTGAGGTAGAGGCTAATGATCCCTTTGATCGTGGTGAGAAAGCTGAGGCTATGGTGATTGACACCCTGCCCTGCATCGAAGCCGCGTCGGGCGGTGTGTTTAGCTATGCACTGACGAACTGCGACCGCTCAATTGGCGCGCGATTATCCGGTGAGATTGCACGCCGTCACGGCAATATGGGCATGGAGCATGCACCTCTGGTGCTGCGCCTGAGCGGTACAGCGGGGCAGAGCTTTGGCGTTTGGAATGCCGGCGGCCTGCATATGTATCTCGAGGGCGACAGCAACGACTATGTGGGTAAAGGAATGGCGGGGGGCAAGCTGGTCATCTATCCACCGCCGAATAGCCGCTATGCGTCGCAGGAGACTACGATTATCGGGAATACTTGTCTGTATGGCGCGACCGGTGGCGCGCTGTACGCAGCGGGCATTGCTGGCGAACGCTTTGCAGTGCGAAATTCCGGCGCGCATGCGGTTGTCGAGGGCGCTGGAGATCACTGCTGCGAGTACATGACCGGCGGCTGTGTGACGGTACTGGGCGACACCGGCGTGAATTTTGGTGCTGGGATGACCGGTGGTTTCGCATATGTACTGGACCAGCAGCGCGGATTTATCGATCGCTATAACAGCGAGTTGGTAGAGATACACCGGGTGAGCTCTGAGTATATGGAGGCTTATCGCACGCATCTTCGTGAAATTATCGCTGAGCATGCGCACGAGACAGGATCAGCCTGGGGCGCGGAAATCGACGAGAACTTTGAGGATTACGTAGGCAAGTTCTGGTTGGTAAAACCCAAGGCGGCGGACCTCCAGCAGCTACTCAGTCGTCTGCGAGAAACGGACTAATGCGTATGTGTACATACAAGCAGGAGCGACGCTAATGAGTGGACGCGTGAGTAATGATTTCCAGTTCATCGATGTCGGGCGCGCGGATCCGGATAAAAGAGATATGCCGGCGCGCAAGACTGAGTATGTCGAGATCTACGATCCGTATACCAAGGACCAGGTTGAGTCGCAGAGCGAGCGCTGTCTGGAGTGCGGCAACCCCTATTGCGAGTGGAAGTGCCCGGTGCACAACTTTATCCCCAATTGGCTGAAACTTGTCGCCGAGGGGAATTTGTTTGAGGCCGCGGAGCTCAGTCATCAGACCAACACCCTGCCTGAAGTTTGTGGTCGCGTTTGCCCGCAGGATCGCCTTTGTGAGGGCGCGTGCACGCTTGATGACGGTTTTGGCGCGGTGACGATTGGCTCTGCTGAAAAGTACATTACCGATACTGCGTTCGCCATGGGTTGGCGGCCCGACTTGTCGGATGTGATTCCAACGGATAAGCGCGTCGCTATCATCGGCGCCGGCCCTGCGGGTCTTGGTTGTGCCGATGTGCTGGTTCGCGCGGGCGTGAAGCCGGTGATTTTTGATCGTTATCCGGAGATCGGTGGGCTACTGACGTTTGGTATTCCCGAATTTAAACTTGAGAAGCAGGTGATGATGCGTCGCCGGGAAATTTTCACCGACATGGGTATGGAGTTCCGTCTGCAGACCGAAGTGGGTCGTGATATCAGCATGGACACGTTGCTCGCGGAATATGACGCGGTGTTTCTGGGTATGGGCACTTACACCGCGATGACTGGGGGTTTTCCCGGAGAGAATCTGCCCGGCGTTTATAAAGCGCTGGACTTCCTGATCGGCAACGTCAATCACAATATGGGTTTTGAGCAGGACCCGGACGCTTACATCAACCTCAAGGGCAAGCGTGTAGTAGTGCTCGGCGGTGGAGACACGGCCATGGATTGCGTGCGTACGGCCGTACGGCAGCAGGCAGAGCACGTTATTTGTGCCTACCGTCGGGACGAGAAGAATATGCCCGGTTCGCGCAAAGAAGTGAAAAACGCTCGGGAAGAAGGGGTGGAGTTTTTGTTTAATCGCCAGCCGATTGAAGTCGTTGAGTATTTTGGCGATGCCTGCGGCGTGAAGTTGATACAGACCCAGCTTGGCGAAGCCGGCGCTGACGGTCGGCGACGGCCAGAGCCCATTCAGGGTAGCGAGGAAGTCCTCGAGGCAGATGCGGTGATCATGGCGTTTGGTTTTCAACCTAGTCCCGCGGTCTGGTTTGGGGATGCCAACGTCGAGGTGAATGACTGGGGCGGTGTGATCGCCGAAGAGCATCAAGCCTTCGGCTTTCAGACCACTAACCCGAAAGTCTTTGCGGGTGGTGATATGGTGCGCGGATCTGACCTTGTGGTAACGGCAATCTGGGAGGGTCGGCAGGCTGCTGAAGGCATTCTTGACTATTTGGAAGTCTAAGCGCGGCAAAGCCGCTGGCCGCCAGAGACATCCTACTAACCATAAGCAACTACAATATCTGGCCCACGAGGGCTTCGACAGGGGGAATAATGTCCGAACTCAAAAATGACCGCTTTCTGCGGGCGCTCATGCGCGAACCCGTGGATCGAACCCCGCTGTGGATGATGCGTCAAGCTGGCCGCTATCTGCCCGAATATCGTGCGACACGCGAACAGGCCGGGTCATTTATGGATCTTTGCAAAAACGCGGAACTTGCCTGTGAAGTCACGATGCAGCCCCTGCGTCGTTACCCCATGGATGCCGCGATTCTGTTCTCGGACATTCTTACAATTCCAGATGCACTGGGACTCGGCCTGTATTTCGAGGCCGGTGAGGGCCCGCGTTTTCGCAAGACGGTGCGCACGCCTGAAGACCTCGCGGGGCTTAATACCATTCGCGCAGAAGATGATCTGTCCTATGTAATGAACGCGGTCCGCACAATTCGCAATGAACTGAATGGATCGGTACCGCTGATTGGATTTTCCGGGTCTCCCTGGACGCTTGCGACTTACATGGTCGAGGGTGGCTCATCCAAAGATTTTGCCCGGGTCAAGGCAATGGCCTATGACCAGCCCGAATTTATGCACGAACTGCTGACGATCCTCGCGGACGCGGTGGCAGATTATCTCACCGCCCAGGTTGCCGCGGGAGCCCAGGTGCTGCAGATTTTTGATACCTGGGGCGGCAGCCTGAGTGCGGCGGCCTATAAGGAGTTCTCGCTCAAGTACATGCAGCGCATCGTCTCCCGTCTGCCCAAGGAGGCCGACGGCCGCCCGATTCCCTTGATCGTGTTCACCAAAGGCGGTGGTCAATGGCTGCCCGTGATTGCAGATTGTGGCGCACAGGCCGTGGGTATCGATTGGACCACTGATATTTCTGCAGCGCGCAAGCTGGTGGGTGATCGCGTTGCGCTGCAGGGCAACATGGACCCTATGATGCTGTTCGCCTCACCCGCGCGAATACGCGAAGAGGTCGGCAATATACTGGCGGGTTTCGGGCATGGCAGTGGCCACATCTTTAATCTGGGACATGGTATTACGCCGGGGGTGAATCCGGATCATGTGACCGCGTATGTTGATGCGGTCATCGAGCTCTCGCCGCAGTACCACGTTAACTAAGTTGCCTCCGGATCCGCTTGCGACGAACAGTGCGTGGCATGCGTCGAGTTGCATGGCGCAAAAGGTAGCCTGAGCACAGACTGACAGGAGCTGCCTCAAACACACCGGAGAATAACGATGAACGGTTTGCGCTTGCTCGTACTGTCAATGCTGATTTTAGTGAAGCCACTTTTTGCCCAGGGAACGGGTCAGGACAATTCTGCGGATACCGAAGACAAGCTGGGCGCACTCATCGCCTCGGTAAGCGCTGCCTATGGCGGCGACGCCCTGTTATCGCTGCGCAATTACCAGATTACTGAAAGTTACGTGTCCCCCAACACCGGGCAAAGCTGGCATCCTGCGCTCACGGATATCAGGCGATTTAATTTCCGTCTGGTTCACGATCTCGAAGCCGGCCATGTTTACCAGGAGAGCTGGTTCAATTCGCGCAGTGGGCGCTTTCCAAATATCAATATTCTTAATGCGGACGGGGCCTGGTCGGTTGATCTGCGAGGCGCGCGCTTTGGCGAGTCCGCCAACGGCGACCCCTATGCGGTAGCGGGTGGCATTATGCGCACGACCGATGTTCTGCTCGCGAGGGAGCTGATTAAATCGGCGGCTGAAGCTCAGTACCTGGGTGAAGCGCTATGGATGAACCGCGACCACCGGCGCGTCAGGATACCCTTTCCGTTGAGTTCGGATCTCACCCTGTTTGTCGACGCTGAATCCGGACTCATTACCCGGATGACGCGCGAGAGTCCGCAGCTGGGTTTGCTTGATTACGTGTTTTTGGAGCATGCGGTGACAGACGGATTCACTGCTGCGCAGACTGTTAATTTCTCCATCGCAGGCGATCCCAATTTAATGGGAAGTAAGCGCGCGATTCGTTTTAACCAGGTAATCGATCCGGACACCTTTACAATACCCGACGGACTGGCCGCAGAAGGCGCGCGAGTAGACGACAGTGAAATGTTGGTTAATCGGCTGTCCGATGAGGTCTATCACGTGGGACAGAATGGCGGCTATTCGATTTTTGTAGACACAGGCAGAGAGATCGTCGCTGCGGGCACTTATGCGGGGCTGGGTGATCGCCTGACGAGGTTCCGGCAGGAAACCGGCAACTATCTCCCCCTTGCTTATCAAGTGGTCACACATCATCACTCAGATCACATCGCCGGGATCGACGAAGCGCTGGCACTCGGGGCAAGGCTGGTGACGAAAGAGGACACCGCGCCCGTTCTGCGCGCGAGCAGTCAGCAAGAAATAGACGATGCGAGTCTCCTGCTGGTTGATGAGCGGCTGACTTTGGGGACGGGGAACGGTGAGGTGCAGATTTTTGATGTGTCTACGAGCCATGCGGCCAACAATCTGCTTTTTTATGTACCCGCGGTGCGCACGCTTTTTATCGCGGATCACTTTGGCAGTCCTTTTGCCGATGGCATTCCCGACGCCAGCGGCAACACCGTAGCGATGGCCGCCGCACTTGCGCCTCTTGAGCTCGGATTCAGACGTATCGTGACTGCCCACAGCGGCCGGGTGTTTACGAGCAAGGAGTTTGCGGAATCGGTAGAGGCTTACACTGAGTATCAATGCCCGTCAGACAAGCCGCTGTGCTCTAGCTAGCGCCGTCAATCGTCACAGCAGGGCCAGCGGTGATCCATGTCCAGTGCCGGTTGGTCTGAGGATGGCTTGCCAACTACTTTGGCGGGCACGCCGGCCACCGTCGTATGCGGCGCGACGGGCTCAAGAACCACGCTTCCGGCACCTACTTTTGCACCTTCACCGATGCAGATGTTGCCGAGAATTTTGGCGCCAGCGCTGATCAATACACCATCGCAGATTTTTGGATGCCGATCGCCATCTTCCTTACCGGTGCCGCCCAGCGTCACCGACTGCAAGATGGAGACGTTGTTTCCCACCACGGCGGTTTCACCAATGACCAGGCCCGTCGCATGGTCCAGCATGATGCCCCTGCCGATTCTCGCAGCAGGATGAATGTCTACGGCGAACTTGGTGCTTACCCTGTTTTGGAAAAAAAGTGCCAGGGAGCGACGGCCTTTGTTCCACAGCCAGTGTGATACGCGTTGCGCCTGCAGGGCATGAAAACCCTTGTAGTAGAGAAAGGGTATGTACAGTTCATGCGTCGCCGAATCGCGATCCAGAATCGCGAGCAGATCCGCGCGAACCAGGTCCAGGATCTCTGGTGATGCTTCGAAAGCGTCGAGAATAACTTCACGCAAAAGCAACGAGGACGCGGCAGGGCTATCAAGCTGGCTGGCGAGCAGAAAGCTCAGAGAGCGCTCCATACGGTCGTGATTCAGAATTGTGGCGTGCAGGAAGCTCGCCAGCATCGGCTCGTCCTGGGCATGCTGCCTGGTTTCTTCGCTAATGCGTTGCCAGATGGGGTCGTCGATACCGGGCATCATGGTTGTTGTCCTTTCCCTGCGTTAGTAATGACGTGAGCGATGTAGGGGCGTCACTCTCGCATACGTGCGCTTAGCCGCCAAAGACGATGGCCACTACTGCGGTATTTGCGTTCAAACAGTGTAGTCGGTCCTGAAAACGCGGGCGTACTACCTTGTGAGCTGTCCCGCGCGTATTCAAGTGTATTTCCATGCTTCTGTTCCTGCGCATGTTCCTGCTCAGGTAAAGCGCAAATACGGGCCGTCATGCCCAGCAGATGTAGCGCGACACCACACTCCTCGACATAGACCTGCCAGTTGCTTCGAAGTTCCATTATGCCACCGAGCTTCGGCAGGAGCGAAAATGCCGGATGGCCATGCAGACGTCGACCGAGGTGAGCGGGCTTCGGCCAGGGGTTGGGGTAGAGCAAATAATGCGCGACGACTTGCTGTCGGCGTTGAACAAGATGTCGCCAGATCGCTTCGCAGTGGGCCTGCAGTAACAGGCAGTTATCTGGCTTGTCACCGCCTTTGCTCAAGCGTTGCGCCGACTGATCGACGCCGATCACCAGAGCATCTGTATAAGCCGCTGCCAGTAACCGGGTGCTCAAACCCGTGCCACAAAATGAATCCAGCAACAGTGGGCCGGTATGTTGATCTAGGGCTTCGTCCAACTGCCTGATTGCGGGCATATCGACCGCTTGCACGGGTTTTTGCCAGGCGCTGTGCTGGTGCCGCGCAACGAGTTCGGGTAGTCGAGGATGCACGCCTTTCTGACTACTGCTAACTTCGCGTGAGGGACTGGCAGGTACTGGGCCGCGTGTATCTGGCATGTACTGCTTTCCAAGCGGACGATAGAGTGGGTGAATAGAAGTTCTGGGCTGACAGGAATGATACGGTGAGCGCGTCTATCCTCGCAAACAAGTCTTCAAAAACAAACATGATCATAAACAAACGGTATCAGCATGCGTGACGATCTGCGCCCTTACTGGGTAAAGCGTTTTTACCTGCGCTGCCGGTCTTGGTACGTGGATTATTTTCTGCGACCAGAGTGTGCGTCTCTGGGAGCCTTCAGCACCTTCATGAAGCCGCGTTACGTGCATATCGCGGGCCCCAATATACACATCGGCGACTGCTTTACGGCCATTGCGGAGCCCATGCATCGTATTGAGATTGGTGTCTGGGGCAGAGAGTCTGGCGCGGGCAGTATTCGTATTGGTAAAGCCGTACTGATGAGTCCGGGGACTCGCGTTAGTGCGTCGGATGAGATCACGATAGGCGACGGCGTGATGATCGCAAATGGCGTCTACATTACCGACTCAGA
The DNA here is from genome assembly GCA_045105635.1 of Congregibacter sp. Lineage (GTDB taxonomy): Bacteria > Pseudomonadota > Gammaproteobacteria > Pseudomonadales > Halieaceae > Congregibacter. The sequence goes on along the minus strand of JBGCDU010000009.1, from coordinate 9,493 downwards.
CTGGCACACGGTTTACGATCGCACGGAGCGCTCGCAGCAGGCAACACCAGTATCGATTGGCAACAACGTGTGGCTCGGCGATCACGCTACGGTGCTCAAGGGCGTAACTATTGGCGACAATAGCGTGGTTGCCGCGCGCGCGGTGGTCACTCGGGATGTAGCGGCGGGGGTTATCGTGGCGGGGAATCCGGCGCGGGTTGTGCGCGAGTTGGACCCCGAGCGCGCAATAGTCACCCGCATGGACTATTTTGCGGACCCGCAGGGGCAGCTGGATTTCTTTGCTGCGGTCGACCGCGAAGTGCTTAAAGACAATACATTCTGGCGCTGGCTTTGGAGTTGGCTTTATCCGCCATCACGTGGCGACTGAGCCGCGCATAAGGTGGTGAAAACGACCTACAGCAGTCGCAAAGGTGGTTCCTGCAGGCGTGCAAACTGCTCGCGCAGTTCGAGGATATGGTCTGACCAGTAGCGTGGACTGTTGAACCAGGTAAACGCGCGCGGAAACGCAGGGTCGTCCCAGCGTCTCGCCAGCCAGGCCGCATAGCGCACGATGCGCAGCGTGCGCAGGCACTCTATCCAGCGTAGCTGATGCGCAGAGAACTCAAAAAACTCCTCGTAACCTGCAATAACTTCGCTGAGCTGCATTTCCTGTTCGTGCCGCTCGCCGGACAGAAACATCCATAGATCCTGTATCGCCGGCGCCGTCATGCAATCGTCCAGGTCCACAAAATGTGCCGTGTCATCCCGCCACAAAATGTTGCCTCCGTGGCAGTCACCATGTACGCGAATACCCGGCTCTTTGGCCAGTTCAGCAAACAGGGGCGTCAGCTGTGCTTCGATGTCGGCGAGTAGGCTCAGGTACGGCGTGCACAGATCTTTCGAGATAAATCGTTCCGGCAGAAGCTCGCGACTTTCGGTGATGATGGCCTCGGGCTGCAGTGCGGGACGATGCGCAAAACGGCGCGTGGCGCCGATGGCGTGAATGCGCCCGAGCGTGCGTCCAAGCACCAGGAGATTATCGAGATTGTCGAACTCCGGTGCATGCCCGCCGCGGCGCGGAAACAGTGTGTAAAGCAGCCCCGCCCAGCGATGTACCGTGGCGCCCTCGCTGTTTACCAGCGGCGCGACTACCGGGATTTCGGCGTCCGCCAGCTCAAGACTGAATTCATGCTCCTCCGCGAGCTGGTCCTCGCTCCAGCGATCCGGGCGATAGAACTTGACGATAATGGGCTCCGCATCCTCGATGCCCACCTGATACACACGGTTTTCGTAGCTGTTGAGCGCCATCAGTCGCGCATCGCTTTGATAGCCCGCGGCCTCAACAGCGTCGATGATCGTGTCCGGGGTCAGGACGTCAAAGGGGTGCTCGCTCACGCGTGCTTGCTCATGGGCAATGGGCATCTCCAAGTAAAGCGGTACTCTTGATCTGAGCATAGAGTCGATCACCCTCGACAAGGGATAGTTCATCGCGGGAGCGACGTGTAATACGCGCCAACAAATACTGTTCGGCGATCTCCAGGCGCAGGAGGCAATGTGCGTCGGATACCTCGCGTACTGCGCGCAACGTAACCGGCAGGATATTCAGAATGCTGCTTGAGCTCGGAGCATCCCGGCAGACGCTGACGTCGCGAGCCGGCACGCGCAGTCTTCGTCGATCCCCGATTGCGCCGTCGGCCGCGACCCATAGCGACTGCTTGTCGACACGCAGTTCTGTCAGTCCGTATCGAGCATCTTTTTCTCCGACCTCTACCAAGAGCAAGGCTGCAGCGCTCTCGTCCTCGGCAATTGCCGTGTCCAGCCGTCCAGCCAGCTCAAGCAGCGGTCCGGAGGCGAGCAGGCGGCCGTTATCCAGAACTAGCAGGCGGTCTGCGATAGCGTGAATCTCTTCGATCTGATGGCTGACATACAGCATTGGCAGTCCAGTCTCCCGGCTGATCCTCTCCAGACAGTATAGGCAACGTCTGGCGGTAGACTGGTCGAGATTTGCCAGTGGCTCATCCAGTAGCAACAAACGGGGATTACTGAGCAGCGCCCGCGCAATGGCGACGCGCTGTTGCTGCCCGGCGGATAAGGCGTCGGGCGAGCGTCCCAGAAGCTCCTCTATCTCCAGCAGCCCCGTCACCCGTTCCCGACTGAGGCCGCCGGGTCGGGCGCGCGCGGCCGCGTAATCTAAATTCTCTGCGACCGAGAGATGAGGGAAAAGCCGCGCGTCCTGAAACACGTACGCAATACCACGCTGCCAGCTTGGTGTGTGATGTGTGGCGTCTTGCCAGACTTGCTCGTCGAAGATCAGATGGCTGCTGCCAGGGTGCTTGTTGAGTCCTGCGACGCAATCGAGCAAGGTGGTTTTACCGCTGCCGCTGGGTCCGAACACGGCGGTTATCCCCTGCAGGGGGATCTCGGTATTCAGTTGCACGCGAAAACCGTCGGCATACGGCTGGTCGAGCTGCAGCTTGAGTAGACTCATCGGCCCAGCCTCCAACCGCGGTCGCGATACAGCAAAAACAATAGCAGAAGTGAGAAACCGACTAGACCGATTGCCAATTGATGCGCACTGCCGTAGTCCATAGCCTCGACATGATCATAAAGCGCGATGGAAAGTACCTGTGTCTCTCCAGGAATGTTGCCGCCGATCATCAGCACAACGCCAAATTCGCCCACTGTGTGCGCAAAGCCTAACGCTGCGGCGACCACAAAGCTGCGCCGACACAATGGCAACACCACGCTGCGAAACTGGTCGACCGGCGTTGCGCCGAGGGTCGCGGCTGTTTGCAGAAGTGTTTGTGGCACCGCCGCGAACGCCTGCTGCAAAGGCTGCACGACAAACGGCAGCGAATAAATGACCGAGCCGATGACCAGCGCAGGGAAGCTAAATGCGAGTTGTATGCCAAACGCCGCTTGCCAGAGCTGGCCCGGTGGCGAGTCTGGGGCGAGTGCCAGGAGTAGATAAAAGCCCAGCACCGTAGGCGGTAAGATAAGTGGCAGTGCGACAAGCGCTTCGAGGAGTGCGGCGAGGCTGCCGCGCTGTCGCGACAACCAATAGGCCAGCGGCGTGCCCAGCAGCATCAGCACCAGGGTTGTGACCAGCGCAAGACGCAAAGTCAGCCACACGGCCTGCCATTCTTCGGGACTCAGGAGCATGGTCGATAGCCGAATGCGGTGAGCGTTCTGATGGCGTCGTCACCGAGCAGGAAGCTCAGGAAACGATTCGCCGAGTCCGTTTGCGCGGTGGACGCACTGATCACGGCGTACTGATCGATGGGCGCGTGCCATTCTCGCGGCACTGGCACGCCTTTATCCGGGCTGAGAGAGCGCGCCACGAGTGCGAAGTCCGCAGCGCCGCTATTAAAAAACAGCAGCGCCTGCTGCACGTTGGTGCCCATAACGATGTTTTTGCGACTGATGCCCGGGAATCGATCGCTATCCAGCAGGCCCATGGCCGCTTTGCCATAAGGGGCCGATCGAGGGTTGGCGATGGCGATGCGGCGGCCGACGCTGTTTTGCGCCTCATCGAGTGACTGGGCACCGAGTAACACCAGCGAGCCTTGTGCGTAGCACTGTGCAGCGCCATGACTGAAGCCATCTCTGGCCAGGGCTTCGGGCCGCGCCAGGTCGGCGGCCAGCAGCAGGTCGAAAGGAGCGCCGCGGCGCAGCTGCGCGCTCAGCACTCCGGTTGAAGCGGAGCTGACACGACTGTTGATTCCCGTCGCTTCCTCGAACTCCGCGGCGAGCTGTTCGGCAACAGCGCGGAAATTTGCTGCGACGGCGATTTGCAGCGGCCGGGCATTCTCTGCCGACACCTTGAATGCAGTTATCCCGGCAAGAGTGATACACAGGACGATGGCAGGCAGGCGGTACATCCCGCCATTGTAGATCAGCGCGACGCGGTTCGGGCGAAGCACCACAGGTGAACATCGCTCGCCCCGGCTTCAAGGAGCGCTTGTGCGACCGCGCTGGCGGTGGCGCCGGTTGTGCATACATCGTCAATCAATGTCACCGAGCAATCGGCGACCTCGCCGATGACCGAAAAGGCGCCCTCCAAATTAACGAGTCTGCTGCGCCTTGATGACTGTGCCTGCGGTGGTCCGCTGCGGCGACGTTTGATACGCACTTTGTGCGCGCACACTGGCGCGAGATCGGGTCGCAGTTTGAGCAGCGCGCGTCGCAGATCCTCACTCTGGTTGTAACCGCGCTTTAGCTGGCGGCGCCAATGCAAAGGCGTCGCCAGCAGGATGTCGGGGCGACGTATCTCATGATCTGCCCGAAGCATCAGTTGCGCCACTGTTCTCGCTAGCGCACGACGTCCCTGGAATTTCCACTGGGCAATCAGATAGGAGATTGCGCGGTCGTAGACAAATGCGGCAGTAGCCCGCTGAAAATGAAAGCGGCAGCTCTGGCAGTCTGGGCAGAGCCCGCCGGGGCAGTGAGGAAGCGCACAACCTGAACAGCACGCAGTATTCGCTTGTAACGCCTCTTCACAATACGCGCATATGGCCTCAGCGCGATTAGTGGCTTGGTCGCACAAAATGCACTGCTGGGGCGCGAGCAGGTCAAGTAGGCTGGTGCCGAGTTTTTTCGCTCCCTTGTTCACCCATAACTGTAGTTTAGGCTGACTAATATTCGGTAGGCTCGACCATGTTGCACCTAGGGTATAGGAATATCTTGCCTCTAAAAACGCTGAAAAGTATCAAAATTCACCAAAAAGCAGCAAAGATCATCGAAAAGTAGCAAAAATAGTATCAGAGAGCATGGCCAGTATGAGTTAGCGAGATGCACCCGGGGCCGCGATTTACCTGCATTTTTACAACGCGGATTCCTGGCCAATCTCAGTCTCTTGGCTCAGATATCATAGGTATCTTAAGATTAGTAATTGCTTACTATAAGTTTGTTGTCAAGCGTGGCTCGCGGTTTGAATTGGCGAACAAGCCTACGCTTATTGGCACTCAGGTCACATATTTTTCGCTGCATTTCTTCCAGATTTAGCTATAATCGTCCCGCAAGTTAACACTGAACACATGGGTGCTGTCCCACAGACCTACAGGCAATTTGTGCCGACCACTGGGAGTTAAGATCATGCCAACGTATAAAGCGCCACTGCGCGAGATACAGTTTGTTATTAATGAAGTCCTGGACACCGAAGCGTTGTACCAGTCGCTGCCCGGCTACGAGGAAGCGACACCGGACCTGATAAACGCCATCGTCGAAGAAGGTGCCAAGTTCGCCGAGAACGTGATCGCCCCGCTCAACCAGAGCGGCGATGAAGAGGGCTGCACCTGGTCGCAAGACGGCGTCAAAACCCCCAAGGGCTTTGCCGAGGCCTACGAGCAGTACGTGGATAACGGTTGGCCAGCGCTGAGCGCGGATTCCGAGTTTGGCGGTCAGGACATGCCCAATATGCTGGGCATTGTCATCAATGAACTCTCCGGCACTGCCAACTGGTCCTGGGCGATGTACCCGGGTCTGTCTCACGGCTGCATCGCGACACTCGAAGCGCACGGCTCTGTGGAGCAGAAGACCCGGTACCTGCCGCAGCTGATCAGCGGGAAATCGACTGGCACCATGTGTCTGACCGAATCACATTGTGGCTCTGATCTCGGGCTGCTGCGCACGAAGGCCGAGCTTCAGGCCGACGGCAGCTACGCCATCACCGGCACCAAAATCTTTATCTCCGCCGGCGAGCACGATATGTCCGACAATATCGTGCACATCGTGATCGCGCGCATGCCCGACGCGCCGGAAGGCACCAAGGGTATCTCGCTGTTTGTAGTGCCTAAGTACAACGTCAACGAGGATGGCACCCGCGGCGATCGCAACGGTGTGCATTGCGCCTCTATCGAAAAGAAAATGGGCATCAAGGGCTCGGCCACCTGCGTCATGAACTTTGACGGTGCAAAGGGCTACCTGATTGGTGAGCCGAATCGCGGTCTGAACATGATGTTTACCTTTATGAATACCGCGCGCATTGGCACGGCTGTACAGGGCCTTGCACATGCCGAGCTGTCCTACCAGGGAGCACTGGAGTACGCGCGTGAGCGACTGGCGATGCGTAGCCTGACCGGACCCAAGAACCCGGATGGTCCCGCAGACCCGATCATTGTGCACCCCGACGTGCGTCGTATGCTGCTCACACAAAAAGCCATTGCGGAAGGCAGCCGGGCGATGCTGTATTACCTGGCGCAGTTAGGTGACGTGGTGGATCGCGCCGATGAAGAGCGAGCCCAGGAAGCGGACGATCTGCTGGCGCTGTTAACGCCTATCGGCAAGGCCTTTGTGACGGAGGCCGGTTACGAGGCCGCCAACCACGGCGTGCAGGTTTACGGCGGTCACGGCTTTATTCGTGAATGGGGCATGGAGCAGATTGTACGCGACGCGCGCATTGCAACGCTGTACGAGGGTACAACGGGTATTCAGGCACTGGATCTTCTCGGTCGCAAAGTACTCGGGTCCGGCGGCAAGTTACTCATGGGCTTTACCGAGACCATTGGAACGTTCATTGAAGAGAACAGCGATGAGGCCGTGGCCGAGTTCATGACACCGCTGGCGCACTACAAAGACGAATGGCTGACCATCTCTCTGCAGGTCGGCGAGAAGGCCATGGCCAACCCCGATGAAGCGGGCGCAGCCTCTGTGGACTACCTGATGTACTCCGGCTACGTGGTCCTGGCGTACTTCTGGGCCCGCATGGCCGTAGTAGCGCAGCAGAAAGTGGCGGCAGCTGATGGCGACACGGCGTTCTATGAAGCTAAGCTGATGACCGCGCGTTTCTACTTCGAGCGCCTGCTACCTCGTGCGATCTCGCACAAAGAGGTGATGCTGTCTGGTTCAGACAATCTCATGGACATGCCGGAGGCGATGTTCGCTTTCTGATCGGGTTCAATGGCTCCGCGAGCACGGAGTAGTAGAGATAAAGGTGCAATTACAACCGGAGGGCGCGATAATTCGCGCCCTTTTTTAGTGTCCGAGTGCCTGCAAATGTCGCACAACGAACCAGAAGAAACGCAGGATCAAACACCGCCCAAGTCCTCCGCGTCTGAAGACCCCGCGTTTCAGCGGGGACTTCGACCGGAAGATCAGGCCCGCGTAGACGGTTTTCTGAAGCGCGGCGTTAACTCCGTCGAGCGCAAGCCCTTTAAACCGCTGCATCTGCTGGTTATTCTGGTGTTTGTGGTGATCAGTATGAGTGTTTTTAGTCAGTGGCTGGCGCACCGGGCCGGTGTGTTTTAGGTGCGCCGTTGGCCGGACGCGCAGCAAATTTTCAACTTTTTGCACGAGAGCGGTTTTGATATGATCGCGCTCCCAGCGATACCCACTCTTTTAGGTGTCGCTTTTTCGGTGTGTGGCGCAGCCTGGTAGCGCACTTCCTTCGGGAGGAAGGGGTCGGAGGTTCGAATCCTCTCACACCGACCAGTTCGCAGCGGGTGCTTTCTTGGCACATGGGTAACAGTTTATTCCGAGGACATAGGTAACAGTTTTACCTAGTCAGCGGAGCGAAGGGGTTTTGTCCCACAGGCGGTGCATGCAGTGCTCCATTTTTACAAATCCCCCGTGGGTAACCTCTGTTTCTTACCCCATGCTGAAGATGCGTGCCCTGATTGTTTAGGGCTATTGTGGCTAAGCTGCCTAGAGCCGCAGCGTTCTTACGTCATTTAACTGCCCCGTAAATCAGCCACACCGGCAGGCCAGGCGCGGCCGGTATATCCCCCGCATCGTTGGGATCACTACCCGCATCTGCTTCCCGATTATCCCCAAAACCATCGCCATCCGAGTCCAATTGCTCGTTCGGGTCGTTGGGAAAGGCATCCACCGCATCGTTCGCCCCGTCGCCATCGGTGTCGCGCTCGGAAGGACCGCAGCCGTCCGCATTGATCGCGCCTGTTTCGCTGCCGGGCGTGCCGTCGCAGTCATCGCGGCCATCGATCAGACCATCACCATCGCTGTCGGGCACGGTCAGGTCAAAAACAACCGTATCTTCCGCCGCGGCGGCGTCGCTGACCATAAGGACAATATCCGTATTGGTGCCCGAATCATTGTTCTCGGGCGTGCCTTCAAGCAATCCCGTATCGGGATCCAAAGACAGCCAGCCCGGATGGTTCGACAGACTCCAGGTCAACACCTCACCCGGGTCCGTATCGATTGCCTGCATCTGAAAACTGAAGTTGAGCGCATCACCCACGCTCGTCGGCGGCATATTGCTGATCCGGGGTCGCACATTGACCAGGTTGAAGACACGCACATGCCCCGCACCGAAGGCTTTGCCATCGTTAAAAAGTGCCCCAATCGCGACGGTCTGGCCGTCGCTGGACAGGGCGACTGCATAGCCCGATTGATCATCGGCCGCCTCGCCATCAATATCACTACCCTGTTGCACCCAGGCACTGCCATTCCAGCGGTAGATGCGCACATGCCCCGAAAAGGAGCCTGCGCCATCGTTAAATCGTGCCCCAATCGCCACGGTCTGGCCGTCGCTGGACAGGGCGACTGAAATGCCCGAGAAATCATCGGCCGCCTCGCCATCAATATCAATGCCCCGTTGCACCCAGGCATTGCCATTCCATCGATAGATGCGCACATGCCCCGCAACGAAGGCTGCGCCATCGTTGCCAATTGCCCCAATCGCCACGGTCTCACCGTCGCTGGACAAGGCGACTGAAATTCCTGATTGATCATCAGCCGCCTCGCCATCAATATCACTGCCGCGTTGCACCCAGGCACTGCCATTCCAGCGGTAGATGCGCACATGCCCCGAAAAGGAGCCTGCGCCATCGTTAAACGGCGCCCCAATCGCCACGGTCTGGCCGTCGCTGGACAGGGCGACTGCATAGCCCGATTGATCGCCAGCCGCCTCGCCATCAATGTCACCGCCGCGTTGCACCCAGGCACTGCCATTCCAGCGATAGATGCGCACATGCCCCGAAAAGACGCCTGCGCCACTGTTTACATTTGCTCCAATCGCCACGGTCTGGCCGTCGCTGGACAGGGAGACTGACCAGCCCGATTGATCATCGCCCGTCTCGCCATCAATATCACTGCCCCGTTGCACCCAGGCACTGCCATTCCAGCGATAGATGCGCACATGCCCCGAAAAGACGCCTGCGCCATTGTTGCGAATTGCCCCAATCGCCACGGTCTGGCCGTCGCTGGACAGGGCGACTGAATAGCCCGATTCATCACCAAACGCCTCGCCATCAATATCCACTCCGATCTGTTTGGCACTATCACGATACACATCGAATACGGAGACAAACGCGGTGCGCACCTCGCTATTCGCGCTGCCATCATTCACGAGATAGGTGAAAGTATCGGTCCCGGTGAAGCCCGTGTCGGGCGTGTAGGTGACGCCCTGTCCAGCGATAGTGCCGGTGCTGACCGCCGCGCCGCCGTTATCGGGGTCACTGAGATTGCCGTTGGCGGGGGAGGTGACAATGCGGTACGTGAGCGCATCGGCCAGGGTATCGGCATCCGAACCTTCCAGTATCACCAGCGCGGACTGGGG
>JBGCDU010000008.1:0-242967 GCA_045105635.1 Congregibacter sp. | reverse complement strand
CACGATCACACGGGTAAATGACGATCCCACGATCGCCACACCGCTGTTGGATCAGGGTGCGACGGCTGAAGCAGCGTTCAGCTTCACAGTGCCAGGCGGCACGTTTGCGGATGCGGACGCAGGTGACACGCTGACGCTGAGTGCTCAGTTAGCCGGTGGCGGCGCACTGCCGAGCTGGCTAACGTTTACGGCGGGCACGGGTGCCTTTGACGGCACGCCGGGGCCGGGTGATGTTGGCAGCATATCCATTGATGTGATCGCGGGTGACGGTAACGGCGGCACGGCGGCGGTTGATACGTTTAACATTGCGGTCGGTTCGGCTGTCGTTACCAATCAGCCACCCTCCGGTGAGGTTTTGATTAGTACCAGCACGCCAACGGAAGGGGACTCGCTCTCCGCGTCCAACACATTGAGTGATCCCAATGGCATAGCGACGCCGATCAGCTACCAGTGGCAGCGAGACGGTAGCAATATTGACGGCGCTACAGAGTCGAACTACATCGCCACCGCAATTGATGTGGGATCACGAATAAGCGTCGTGGCCAGCTTTACCGATGGTGATGGCAACATTGAAACGGTTAGTAGTGCGGCATCTAGTCCTGTGGTCGGTCTCGGGAACCGAGTGCCTGCCGGCGACGTGATCATCACCGGTGTCGCATCCGAAGACGAGGTGCTGACCGCCTCCAACACGCTGGTCGACGCCGACGGCATCAGTGGATCACTAAGCTATCAATGGCAGCGCGATGGCGTGGATATCGTCGGTGCGACTGGCGACACCCTGATGCTGGAGCAGCAGGATGTAAATAGCGTGATGTCTGTGCTCGCCAACTATACCGACGATCGGGGAACTATCGAGAGCGTCGCCAGCGATGGCATTGGCCCCGTCGCTAACGTCAACGATCGAGTGCAAGGTACCCCCACTATCGTGGGGCTTGCGGAGACCGGTGAATTGCTCACAGCAAACACGTCTCAGATTACCGACGAGGACGGTATTGCTTCTGTAGAGCTCCAGTGGGAGCGCTCTACCGATGCCGGTGACACCTGGGTGACGGTTGGCACTGGAATGCAATACCGTGTCGATGACGCAGACGAGGGCGGTCAGATTCGCCTGAGCGCTGTCGTTCTCGACAGCTTCTCAACCGAGGCGCAGGTTTTTAGTGACACCGTCATAGTCGAGCAGGGCGTAGCGCCGATCGAGATCATCGTCGGCGTGGTCGAGAGCCAACAGAGCACGGAGGAAGATGACGATCCGGCTGCTGATCAGGATACCGACGGCAATGCAGTAACCGATGGAGGTCCGCGTGATTTACCAGTGAGTGGAGGCGGTTTCGGAGGTGATGGTACCGGCGATGATGGTATCGGAGGTGGCGGTAGCGATGCAGTTATAGGTCAGGCGACGGTCATCGAGGATAGTTTCACCGACATCAGGTATTCCGGGACCACGGTGCTTGAGCGCGCTGCGCTGGCTGAGCAAGAGGTTGCGCAAAACGTTGCGCCAGATGTTGCGCCAGATGTTGTGGTGTACGATCTGCTTGATCCCGCTGCAGTACCGCAAGTCGCTCCCGGTTTTCAACTTCCAGAACCGCCTGATTTACCCGAGCGACGTTTGCCCGACCCGGCGCGCCTGACGGAGCTGACTTCGATATCTCCATCCATGCAAGAAGAATTGGAGCTGGAGCATGTTGATGCGGTAACTAGAAACTATTCGATGTGGAAAGACATCGATGAAATGAAGCAGGCAATCGACGATAGTGCCCAGTTTGAGGAGGAATTTGTTGTGCGGGTAGTCTCTGGATCGGGTCTTGGAGTTGCCGCCGCATTTGCGGCCTACACGCTGCGCGGCGGTGCGCTCCTTGCCAGCCTGCTCGGCTCTATACCGGTATGGGCAGCGTATGATCCACTCCCTATTCTGAGTCGTGATAAGCGCGCCAAGTTGGGCGCAGATAAAGATAATAAAACACGGGACGATGCTGCAGCAGGCGAAGATGGTGTGGGGTCAGATCCCAATGAAGCGGAAGCTCTTTTTTGATGAAAATTCGCTGCGATATGGTGGCCGCTCATGCGAATTAGGGTGAGTCCGACAGTCCGCGTTACCTTTGGCTTGCTGATGTTGACTCTCAGTTTAGTCTTTGTCGCGGATTGGCTCGGCCTGATTCCCCGGGAGCGAGCACTCGAAATCGAGCAGCGTAAGCGCTTCAGTGAGATACTTGCGGTTCAGCTGACGTCGCTTGCGCGAGCAGGGGGGAATGAGCACATAAGGGCTACGCTCACGGCACTTGTCGAACGCGATGATGCGGTAGAGTCGGCGGCTTTGAGAATTGTTGGTAATGACACCCTGATTGAGGTTGGTAATCACTCAGAGTTGTGGACACTAAGCGAGGCGGACGACGGCTCGACCTCCAGTCAGATCATTGTGCCTGTTTATCGCGGCGACGAACGCTGGGGTTCGGTGCAGGTGCGGTTCAGGGAGCCGGTGACGATCTGGTATTCCATTCAAAGCTGGAACTCCTTTGTAACCCTGATTCTGTTTCTCATTGTTTCCGGGTTTGTGCTGTACTTTCTGTTTTTAAGACGCGTTCTGCGTGAACTTGATCCGCGACAGGTGATACCGGAGCGCGTTATATCCGCTTTCAATGCGCTCGCAGAAGGCGTGCTCATTCTGGATAGCGATTTGCGAGTAGTGCTGGCTAATACGGCATTCATTAACAGTACGTCCCTGGAAGAGCCGCAATTGATCGGTATGCCGATCGACAAACTTAACTGGTCGGCCTACAAGCATGAGCCAGTGCCAAAGCCGGGTTCCTTTCCCTGGTCAAAAGTGGTTGAAGGTGGTGGCTCCCTCACGGGTTCCAGGCTGACCATACACAAGGGTACCAAGCTGGAGAGGTCTTACACGGTCAACTGCACACCGGTCACGGATGCCGATAATGTTGTACGGGGCGCGATCGTCACGTTCGATGACTTGACTGAAATTGAGAGGAACAACCAAAAATTGAGCGAAACGCTGGTTGAGCTCAAACAGACGCAGGCTGACATCACTCTCAAGAATGTCGAGTTACAGCATCTCGCAACCAAGGATCCGCTGACCAACAGCCTTAACCGGCGAGCGTTTACAGAACGTTACCGCGTGCTCTTTGACAATGCGGTTGAAAACAGGACCGAACTTGTTTGCATTATGGCGGACATAGACCATTTCAAACGCATTAATGACAACTACGGGCATGGTGTGGGTGACAAGGTTATCAAGTTCGTTGCTGATGTTTTGCGTCGCCAGCTGCGCAAAGATGACTTGCTGGCACGCTATGGTGGTGAGGAATTCTGCATTATTCTCGATGGCGTGACCCTCGAACAGGCGCGGGAAGTCGCGGAGCGCATGCGGGGAGATATCATCTCTGGCGATCCCACGATGTTTACCGCAGCGCTGCGCGTCACGACGAGCTTTGGCCTTGCGTCAGTGCATGATGAGATGGGAAGCAGCGATGAACTCATCAACAAAGCTGACAAGGCGCTGTACCTGTCGAAGGAGGGTGGGCGCAACAAGGTGACCTTGTGGGATAGCGACGTCGCGGAGTCCGATGCGAAGGCTGACGCCGAGGTGTTGCCGGTAGCCTCGCTTGTGGCAAGCGAAGATGATCCGAGTGAGCGAATCAGGAAGCTGGAGGCTATTGCCGAGGAGCGTGCCGAGCAATTTGATCATTTTGCGGCTTTTGATCAAGCCACTCAGCTTCCAGTGCGAGGCTTGTTTATGGACCGGGTTGAGCAAGCTTTAATGCGGGCAGAGCGCGAAAAGCAAACCTTGGCTGTGCTGTCTCTTGGATTGTCAAATCTCAGTAGGGTAAATGACACGCTCAGCCATGATGCCGCGCAGGAGTTTGTCCGGAAAGCGTCGGAGCGCTTGAAGGCGGCGCTGCGCGACACGGATACGGTTTCGCTGATGTCCAAATCGCATGGAAAGGCCACTATTTCCAAGCTTAACGACGGCGAATTCGGTGTGCTCTTACCTTCATTGACCGACCCGGAATCCATTACCTGGATTGTGAAACGTATTTTTGATGCACTTCAGGAGCCGCTTTACATTGAAGACCATCTTCTTACTATCGAAGGTAACGCGGGTATCGGTATTTATCCGGCCGATGGCAACGACGCGAGTACGCTGTTAAAGCACGCCAGCATCTCGCGCTATTTCGCAGAGCAGCAGTCGGGCAGGAACAACGTAGAATATTTTTCGGAGCAGATTAACCGAGTGTCCCGCGCGCAGTTGCGCCTGGAAGGTGAGTTGGCTTTTGCTATCGATCGGGATCAGTTTCGGGTCGTCTACCAGCCTAAAATCGACCTTTCCAGCGGCGAAATTACCGGTTTTGAGGCGCTGCTGCGCTGGGATCACCCGGAGAAAGGGCTGCTGACGCCCAACGAATTTATCGACATAGCGGAAAGGACGCGGCTCATTAACCTGATTGGCGACTGGGTGCTACGTCAGGCGTGTATACATATCAACGCGCTGAGCGAGGAATGCGGTCGGCGGCTCACTCTCGCGGTAAACTTTTCTCCCGTGCAGTTTTCGCAAGAGGACTTGGTCGATCGCATACTGCGGATCGTCGAAGAGACAGAAACGGATGCTCATCGCCTGGAGCTGGAACTGACGGAAAGCTGCCTGGTGAACAACTTTGAAGTGACGCTTGCTGCGCTCTCTAAATTGCAGATGGCCGGTGTGAACATATCAATGGATGATTTTGGCACCGGATACTCTGGGCTAAGTGCGCTGCGGAATCTGCCCGTTAACATACTCAAGATAGATCGCTCATTCATCGCTGACGTCAATACCAGCGATGATGATCGTACGATCGTCAGAGCGATAATCGCCATGGCCAAGGCGCTGGGCCTGTCTGTCGTTGCCGAGGGTATAGAGAATCCAGCGCAACTCAAAGTTCTAACCAGTATGGGCTGCGACGAGGCGCAGGGTTACCTGTTTAGCCGACCGGTCAGTATCGAAAAGGCACGAGAGTTGTTGCTAAACCCGGAAAGCGCGCTGGACGCGTTGCGATAGACTCGACGGTTGTTGTCACTATTTAAACTTGCTGAGTCTCTGTGGGTTTGAGGCGTTTGTCGACGTCCTCCAGGATCACACCAGTAAAGATTACCCCTAATTTAATTATAGATCAGACTGCAATCTCGCCCCGATAGGCTGGACTTTGGTGTGGAGCGGTGCGGGGCAAGTTGAAGTTTTTGATAATTGGTAATACCAAAATATAATCAATTTCTGATTATTGGTTTGCAATAAACCTGTAGATTGGTTATGTTGATGGCGCGTCGATGTATCAACAATAGCGGTATCCAATGCGCGGTGCGTGAGCGTCAGAAGTGGATACCCCTGACGTTGTATCAAGCGACGTGCATCCATATTCAGGCATTCGCACGGGCTTGCATGGGGGCGCTACACAGCGGGCTTTTCTGTCGTTTCACAGAAGCGGCAAATGATCGGTGACAACAGTCGGTGATAGTAGAAGTGCAAATGTCTAATAAAAAGATGCGCTACTCGATTTTTCGCTCCTATGCGACCGCCTTTTGTTTTGCGGCTGCACCGGTAATTGGCGCATCGGCGGTGCTGGCATCGATAGTTCTGGCATCGATAGTGACTGCTGTATCGGTCAATGCGGCAGAGCATCGTGTTAATAATCAAAGCGAATTTCATCAGCTCGGCGCTAGTCTCGCACCTGGGGATACTGTGGTGCTGACAAACGGCGATTGGAAAGACTTTGAGATTGTCTTTGAGGGAACCGGGACATCCGAGCACCCGATTACCCTGACGGCTGAAGACAAGGGAAAGGTCATACTGTCCGGGCAGTCGAATTTGCGGCTGGCCGGTGACTACCTGGTGGTATCCGGCTTAGTGTTCAAAAACGGATTCACACCCACCGACTCAGTAATCTCTTTTCGAAAGAACAAACGCGAGTTGGCCAATCACTCCCGCGTGACAGAAACCGTCATAGACGACTACAGCAACCCTGAGCGTTTTGAGGCCGACTACTGGGTTGCCATCTACGGCAAGCACAATCGCTTTGACCACAATCATTTGTCGGGTAAGCGCAATAAAGGTGTCACCATGGCGGTACGCCTCGATTCAGTGGCGAGCCAGGAAAACCACCACCGCGTTGATCACAATTACTTCGGTCCACGGGCTACCCTTGGCTCCAATGGTGGCGAGACGCTGCGCGTCGGCACCAGTCATTACTCCCTCGAGAATTCCTACACGCTTATTGAAAATAACTTCTTTGACCGCTGTGATGGTGAGGTTGAGATTGTTTCTATCAAGTCAGGTAGCAACCAGGTTCGAGGCAACGTGTTTTATGAGTCGCGGGGCACGCTCACATTGAGGCACGGTAACGATAACCTGGTGGAAGGCAATGTCTTCATGGGTAACGGTACGGAGCACACCGGCGGTATCCGGGTCATTAACAAGCGACAAACCATCCGCAACAATTACCTAGAGGGGCTCAAGGGCTACCGCTTTGGGGGCGCCCTGGTTGTTATGAATGGCGTGCCGAATTCTCCGATCAATCGCTATCACCCGGTCGAAGAAGCGGTAATAGAGAACAATTCGATCATTCACAGCGATCACATCGAATTGGCTGCCGGCAGCGATGAGGAGCGCAGCGCCGTACCCACTCGCAGTCGCTTCGCACGCAACCTGATCGTCAACGATGGCGGGCGAGATATTTTCTCGGTGAATGACGACGTGAGCGGTATCCGATTCAGCGACAACGTGTTGAACATGGTGAGCGATCTGCAGATTTCCGAGGGTTTTGTTTCCACCGCCGTCGACCTGGTACGAGCCCCTAGCGGTTTGCTCTTTCCAATTGATAAAAACCCAACCATTGAAGCACTGCCAGAAGTCGGCGCTCCTCGCGCTCTCGCGCCTGTGAGGAAACAAGATACGGGCGTTAGCTGGTTTCCGAAGCCCGAGCCAGCAGTGCGCTTTGGCTCCGGAGAAGTCATAGAGGTAGCGGCGGGCGTGGATTCACTGACCGCTGCCATGAAAGGTCGCAGCGCGGGGAGCGTGCTGCGGCTTGCTGCCGGACGTCACACAGTGACTAAAGTGCTCCTCGTCGACAAGCCAGTCTCTATCGTGGCCGATGGCGATGCGCTTATCGATTTTGAGCGTTCGACGTTGTTTGAAATTGCGGACGGCGGCAGTTTGCACCTACGAGGTCTCAGCATTACCGGAGAGAGTGCGCCTGACTACAGCGGTAACTCGGTAATACGCACTAGCCGCTACTCGATGCTCAAGAACTATGAGATCAGCATTGAAGACACCGATATTGTCGATCTCGATGTCAACCGCTTCTTCAACGTTTTAAGCGTCTCAAAGAGCACCATGGCCGACCACATACGGATTACGAACTCTCGATTCAGCGATATCAGCGGCGCAATCCTCAAATTGGACCCAGAGACCGATGACTACGGCATTTACAACGCAGAGTACATCACGATCACCGATTCCAGCTTCCATAAGATCGCCGGGGCGCTTGTCGATATATACCGTGGTGGTACCGACGAAAGTACGTTCGGGCCACATTTCGTGCTTACAGGCTCGACGCTAACAGATATCGGGAATGGCGCGCGCAACAAATCCGGAGCGAGTGTTCATCTCCACGGCGTACAGGTAGCAAACCTCGAGGACAACGAATTTCTGTCGAGTGCCCCGGTGAAGATTTTTCATACCGTTGGCGAGCCCATCACAAAAATTCAGGCGAATACGTTCGCCAACACAGACATGCCGGAAGTGTTTGAGCTCAATAGTGATGAGGTCAATACGGCAATCATAAGCGATAACAAAAAAATCAGTGATTGAATAAAGGAACTGACGATCATTTAACGTTGGCCTGAAAAACGGGGTGAAAATATGCAAACAAACGCTTTTCAAAAGGGTTTGGATATTCCAAAGGAAGAGATCGGAGTAGGAATAAAAAGGCAGATCCTTGGATTCAACAATCAGATAATGATGGTCAAAGTGTGCTTTGAAGCTGGCGCAGAGGGCTATCTACATAGCCACTACCACTCCCAGGTGACCTATGTAGAAAGCGGCGAGTTTGACGTGACAGTAGGGGAAGAGACGAAGGTGCTGGTTGGGGGAGACTGTTTTTTTATGCAACCAAACATTCGCCACGGTGCCATTTGCAAAAAAGCGGGTGTTTTAATCGATGTCTTCAGCCCGCTGCGTGAGGACTTCCTCGAAGAGAGCTGGGCATGAAAATAAGAAATCTCCGCTGGTGGGTCATTAGCCTTATCGCACTAGCTACCATTATCAATTACATCGATCGGCAAACGCTGAACGTGCTGTGGCCAGCTATATCAGCGGATCTTTACCCCGATAAAACGGACGATGAACGCAAGGAGATTTACGCGTTTATCTCTGTGATCTTTGTATTTTCCTATGCTTTTGGGCAGGCGATCTTCGGAAAAGTGTTTGATTGGATCGGTACCCGTTTGGGTTTTGCCGTGTCCATTGGTATCTGGTCTCTCGCAACGGTAGCGCATGCCTTTGCGCAGGGGCTGGCGAGTTTCAGTCTGTTTCGAGGAGTTCTCGGTTTGGCGGAAGCGGGGAACTGGCCCGGGGCGGCGAAAGGCAATGCCGAATGGTTTCCCACACGTGATCGGGCACTTGCACAGGGTATTTTCAATTCCGGGGCGGCTATCGGTGGCATTATTTCGATTCCGCTTATCGCATTCCTGTCGGTGTACTTCAGCTGGAAACTCATCTTTATTCTCGTGGGTAGCGCGGGCCTGCTTTGGTTGATTCCCTGGATTGTACTCGTCAAGGCGCCGCCCAGGGAGCATCCGTGGATCACAGATGAGGAGCGTGACTATATTCTCAGTGGTCAACGCAATGACAGAGCGGACGATGGTGACGATGAAGGTGTGTACACGCCGACCACGCTGCAAATGCTCTCACGCAAGGAAAGTTGGGGCGTGATCATTGCATCCGCGGCGATAGACCCGATTTGGTGGTTGTTCGTGTTCTGGACGCCCATCTATCTCTTCGAGGTCTATTCAATGGACGTAAAGACCATCGGGATCTATGGCTGGGTGCCGTATGTTGGAGCAATGTTGGGCGCGTGGTTTGGCGGATTGCTCGCAAAGAATCGGCTGAATGCCGGTTGGAGTGTCGATCGCACCAGGAAAGTGATCATCAGCCTTGGCTGCATGATTATGCTGCCCGCTTTGTTAATGATGGCAAACCCGGGTCAGCCAGTTATCGCCGTCTTGATCATGGCCGTGATCCTGTTTGGTTTTCAGACCGCAATCGGCAACGTCCAAACTTTGCCCAGTGACCTGCTCAGTGGGAAGTCTGTCGGAATGCTGGCGGGGCTGTCGGGGATGGCCGCCAAGCTCGCCGCTGCGGCGCTTACGTCTCTGGTCCCATGGCTGACCGCCGGTGGTAATTACACGCCCGCGTTCGTAATCGGGGCGGGGCTTGCGGTGAGCGCAATGCTCAGTATTTGGATACTGTGCCCAAAAATAGAACCCTTCCGACCGAAGGCTTAAGACGTGTTTTCGACGCGGTTCTTGGACGCCCGAGATGATTGCAGGCTGTTTGATGAGCTTGTCGATTTTTTGTGGAGAAGCCAGCGCGAAAGTTTGCGGTAAACCGAATTTTTATTAATACAAGGAGCGAACGAAGATGAAACTCAAAGACAAAGTGGCCATAGTAAGCGGCGGTGCACGCGACATTGGTAAAGCTGTCTCGATAAAGTTAGCCGCCGAAGGTGCGAAGGTGGTGATCAACTACTTTGGCTCTGAGGCATCGGCGCAGGCGACGCTGAAGGCCGTTGTCGACGCGGGCGGCGAAGCTGTTCTTGTGCAGGGTGACATGACAAAGAAGGATGATGTCGACAAGTTGATCAATGCAGGTCGCGAGGCGTTCGGCGATCAGATTGATGTTCTTGTGAATGTAGCCGGAGGTCTTGTTGCGCGAAAAACTCTCGACGAGATGGATGAGGAATTTTTTAACACGGTCATCGCATTAAACCTTAATTCCACCTTTTTGCTGACGAAGGCCTGCGTTCCCTACATGGGCAGTGGTGGCTCTATCGTGAACCTTGCCTCGCAGGCCGGACGCGATGGCGGTGGCCCCGGAGCTTCGGCCTACGCGTGTTCAAAAGGAGCGGTAATGACATTCACCCGCTCCATGGCCAAGGAGCTGGGCCCGAAAAATATACGCGTAAACGCACTCTGTCCCGGCGTGATTAGCACTACCTTCCACGACACGTTCAGCAAGGATGAAGTACGCAAAAACATCGCCGCGGCCACGCCGCTGCGTCGTGAAGGTGGCCCTGCAGAGGTCGCCGACGTTGTCGTATACCTGGCCTCCGAGGAGGCTTCTTTCCTGACAGGGATAAATCTGGATACTAACGGCGGCTTGCTGTTCTCCTGACACTCTGACTTTCTGACGAGCGACGCCTTACATGGCAAAACGTATCGCTATGATTGGCGAGTGTATGTTGGAACTCACTCGCCCACCTTCACAACAGGTAGGCGGGAGTTTGCCCATGAACCTGTCCTATGGTGGAGACACGCTTAATTCGGCTGTTTATCTTGCCCGCCAGGGTGTGCAGGTGGATTACGTAACGGCTCTTGGCGACGATTCCCTCAGCGCTTGGATGGTTGGGGAGTGGCGTGCTGAGGGAGTGGGGTGTGATCTGGTTCAGTACGCCGCTAGCGCTGTTCCCGGGCTTTATCTGATTGAGACTGACGCTGACGGTGAGCGCTCCTTCCACTACTGGCGCGAAAGCTCGGCAGCGCGTCGCCTGCTCGAAGATCCGGAGAATGCCGAGCGACTCTTTTCTGAGCTGGCAAATCACCACTATATCTGTCTGTCCGGGATTACCCTCGCTATTTATAGTCCGGCATCCCGGCAGCGTCTGTTTGACCATCTGATCGCCTATCGTCACAAGGGGGGCAAGGTTGTTTTTGACGGTAATTACCGGCCCCGACTTTGGGAGAGCGAGGACGCGACCCGGCACAGCTACGAACAGATGTATCGGATAACAGATATCGCACTACCGACACTGGATGAAGAGCAGGGCCTGTTTGGACTTGCGGACCAGAGCGCTTTTATTGCGCGCTTGCGATCTTGGGGGGTAAGAGAGATGGCGATAAAGCTGGGTGCATCTGGTTGCCTGGTTGTGGGTGATGCCGAGCCGGAGCGCATAGCTGCCCGTAAAGTTGATGTAGTCGACACCACGTCTGCTGGCGATTCCTTTAATGCGGGATATCTGGCTGCGCGAATGAGCGGCCGGGCGCCAGATGCCGCGGTGAGAGCTGGCCAGCATCTGGCGTCGATTGTTATACAGCATCAGGGGGCAATTATTCCGGCGGATGCGATGCCTGGGGAACACTGGGTCTGACGTGCAATATGCCGAGTATCTCGGCAGCAGATCAGGTTTATGCATCATCATCGGGTCGTAAAAAGTTGGGAAACGAACATGAACAAGTTGCCGATCGTACTGTGCCTACTGCTGTCTTTATCGATACCCACTGAGGCAAGCTCGCAGGCGCATCCCAAGCTCATTCTGACGGAAATCGGTGTGAAGGAAATCCGGATGAATCTGGGTCGGGCGCCCTTGTTTGACGCCTCGGTCGAAAAGGCCCGGCGAGAGGTCGATGCCGAAATCGCCATGGGCATTGATACACCGATTCCCAAGGATTTCTCTGGTGGTTACACGCATGAACGACACAAGCGCAACTTTGTTATTGCTCAGAAGGCCGGTGCGTTGTTTCAAATTCTCCAGCAGGAGAAATACGCCGAGTATCTGAGGGACATGCTGTTTCAATACGAGGCCATGTATCAGGATTTGCCGGTGCACCCCAAAGAGCGTTCCTACGCGCGCGGGAAGCTTTTTTGGCAGTGCCTCAACGACAGCAACTGGCTGTTATACATGGCGCAGGCCTACGACGCTATATACGACTGGCTGCCGGAGCAGGAGCGGGAGCGGCTAAATAACAATCTGTTTCGTCCGTTTGCCGACTTCATCTCTCTGGGCAACCCACAGTTTTTCAATCGCGTGCATAACCATAGTGCATGGGGGAACGCAGCGGTGGGAATGATCGGGTTGGTAATGGGTGATGATGATCTGGTGCATCGAGCACTTTACGGCATTCCAGATGATCAGCTTGGGGCAGATCTGAAAGATGACGATGGCGGCTTTATAAAACGTGAGGGGCAAAAGGTCGGCTTTCTCGCCAATCTTGAAGAGCCATTCTCTCCCGACGGCTATTACACGGAAGGTCCTTACTACCAGCGTTACGCCATGTATCCGTTTCTCATGTTTGCCTTGGCGATGCATAACGTAAAGCCGGAAGCTGGCGTGCTTGAGTACAAGGACCGCGTTCTACTCACAGCGGTTGATGCGCTACTGAATCTGTCCGACGCGGACGGAGAGTTTTTCCCTTTGAACGATGCACAAAAGGGCATGTCCTACTTCTCGCAAAGTCTGGTTACGGCGGTTGATGTTGCCTTTCACTACGGTGAGCGCGATCCTGGCTTGCTGGACATCGCTATCAACCAGGGCCAGGTTCTCCTCGATCAGGCGGGACTGTCAGTTGCTTTGGCTGTGCGTGACGGGGAAGCAAAGCCTTTTACGAAATCATCAATCAACTTGCGTGATGGACCTTTGGGGAAGCAGGGTGGAGTCGCTATTTTGCGCCAGGGTAAAGAGGATCTGGCACTCATTTTTAAGTATTCCGCGCAGGGTCTTAGTCACGGGCATTATGACAAGCTGTCTTTTTCACTTTCTTACGATGGTGATGAAGTGGTGCAGGACTACGGCCTTGTGCGCTTTGTGAATATAGAGCAAAAAGGCGGTGGCAATTACCTGCCAGAAAACTCAACTTGGGCGAAGCAGAGCATTGCGCACAACGCGCTGGTACAGAACCAATCGTCGCATTTTTCTGGAAGCTACGAGCAGGGTAGCCGGCATCACTCCGATCTGCATGTCTTTGACGTCTCTGCCAGCAACGTGCAGGTGGTAAGTGCACGAGAGCACAACGCATATCCGGGTACAAAGATGCTGCGAACCATGGCGCTGATCAATCTCGCAAAGCTTGAAAAGCCATTTGTATTGGACATGATGAAAGTAATGTCCGAGGCCAGAAATCAATATGATCTGCCCTTTTATTTTATGGGTCAGGTTATAGAAGCGAACTATCCCTATGACGCTGCATCAGGCCGAACAACACTCGGCGATGCCAATGGGTATCAGCACTTGTACCTGGAAGCCAAGGGTAGTCCGGCGACAGAGAGCTCGCAATTTACCTGGTTGCTTGGAGGCAGGTTCTTCACGCTGACATCCGCGACTAAATCGGACGACGAGTGGCTGTTTGTTCGCTTGGGTGCCAACGATCCTGCGTTTAACCTACGCAGAGATGCGGGGCTGATTTTGCGCCGAAAAGATGCGCAGGATACGGTGTTTGCGTCAGTTATCGAACCGCACGGGCGCTACAGTCCGGTTTCGGAATTGTCCGAAAATCCTAGGAGTAATGTATCCGGCATTAAAGTGCTCTTTGACAATGAGTCTTACACTGCCGTTGCCATCGAGGGCAAGGGGCGGCCGTTAGCGTTGTTCATTATCGCGAATCAGGAAGCATCGACGTCGACCCGACATCAGCTAAGTCTAGGCTCCAAAGTATATCGTTGGAAGGGGCCCTATTATTTCGCTGATCAGTCGTGAACCGCCATCAGTTGGCAGTTCTACTCGTTGCTTCCAGCTGACTTTACGGCGATTGGAAATGGGCGAGTAGCAATGCTCACTAGGCCGGTTGATCTGGCGCCGCAGAATCCAGGTATCGCTCGCGGCTCTCTGAGGCTTTTTTGCGCAGCTCTTCCAGGGCGCGTTCTTCTGTGACATCAATCATGGACTGCAAGAGGCGCCTGAAATGTCGCTGCATTGCCGTTCGCGCCGCCGTTGAGTCATGGTTACGAAGTCCCTCAAGCACCTCGGCGTGCTCTGTATAGCGATCTGACGCCGTTTCCTCGGAGCAGACGGCTTCGTGAACCGTCACTACATCCGTGAGTTCCGTGCGCAGCTTCCAAAGCGTTTCGATGATGTATTGGACGGCCGCGTTACCCGATGCCGCTGCTATAGTGAGGTGAAATTCGCGATCAGCCTGCTGCGTTGCCTCCGCGCGCTGAGGATCATCGTCCGACATTTTTTCTACCAATGCCGCCAACTGGTCAAGGGTCCGGTCGTCAATCGCGCGGGCGGCCAGGGCGGCTGCCTCGGATTCGAATAACAGTCGGGCTTCTGTGAGTTCAAATGCGCTTACATTGGGAAGCTGCTGGCCAACCCGCTCGGTGGGCTCCAGCACGTAAACGCCTGAGCCGGTCTTGATCGCTAGATAGCCCTGCGCCTGTAGGGCGATTTCAGCTTCGCGAATCGTGACTCTGCTAACGCCCAGCTGCTCAGCGAGCTCCCGCTCGCCAGGAAGACGGCTGCCCGGCGGATACACACCATCATTGATGAGCTGCGTGATTTTGTCTGCCACTGAAAGGTAGCGCCGCTTATTCTTCATATTCTGTGTTCGCTTTGCGTGGAGTGGTAGGTCACTTCTATCATACCCCTAACTACCCCAATTCTTCATACAATCCGCAGCAATTTCAAGTCCCTCAGCAAGGAAAAGCGCTGCGGCATGTTGCGCATCCGCGGGAGGGCATGACGATGTATTGTCAAAAATTGGTATCCATAAAGGTTGTTTTATTGTACATACCAAAATTATAGAATCGCTGTGGACAGGTAGGTGCCTCTGGTGCAATAATTGGTCTGAACAACTAAGCAGATTTTCACTGCCTAATAAAAATCCTTCCGCAGGAGATAAAAATATGCAATCGAAAGCGTGTCCCGTGTTCACCCGAAATCGTCTCAGTGCCGCTGTAGTGTCTGCGGCATCTGGTCTTGCTTTGGCCGTTGCTGTGCCAACGGCCGCACAACTTGATTCTTCAGACAGGGGCAATGTGCTGGAAGAAGTCATTGTCGTTGGCATCCAGGCATCGCTTCGCGGAGCGCTAGAACAGAAGCGAAATTCGAACAATTTGATCGAAGTGATTCAAGCGGAGGATATCGGCAAGCTCCCCGATCAAAACCTCGCGGAGGTTCTGGAGAACGTCTCAGGTGTGCAGATCACGCGTACGGCGGGTGTCGGCACCGGGGTTCAAATCCGCGGTACCAACGCAAATCGCACCGAGATCAACGGTGTCTCCACCGTTGGCTCAGGATCTGGACGATCCGGCATAAACTTTGAGGACGTGTCCGCGGCGATTATCGCCGGTGTTGAGGTGATCAAATCATCGGAAGCAAAAACGATTGAAGGATCTGTCGGTGGCACGATCAACCTCAAAACGATACGCCCCTTGGATCTCAAGGAGACCATAGGCGTTGTGCGAATTGAGGGCGAGAACAGTAGTCTGACGACTGACAGCACATTCAACCCGCGGCTCTCAGGTACTTTTGGGAGCAATTGGTCGACGGACGCAGGCGAGTTTGGATTTGTGGTTAGCGGTAGCTACACGGAGCAGGATGTCTCGGCCTTCCGTCCCCGTGCTGATCGTGACAACTTTGTTGCCGCGGGTGATAACCCCAGTGTGGACTTCGATCATCTGCCGATACAGTTTTTCGTACAGGATTACGACAACTACGAATACGAAACAACCAATATAGCCGCGACATTTGAATGGAAGCCCAACGACAGCGTGAGGTTTTTCTTCGATGCGATCTACAACGATCAAGAGACTCGGCAAGAAAGCTCAAGAGTACAGGCATCGGGCGTCAGCAATTTGCGGTTTGACGCGAATATCACCGAGTTTGAAACGGTCAATTTCGGTTCATTGAGCGGCGAAAATGGGACGCAGAATCTCGGTAGCATTCAGGCGGCTGTTCGCGGTGTGCTCCCCGCGCAAAACGACGGTTCTTTTGATCCTAATCTGCGTTTATCAAGCGATACAAACTCTCGATTGACCGAGAGCGACATTTTCCGGTTGGGAGCCGACTGGAACAGGGGGCGGTTCTCCGGACGAGTGGAAGTGTCAACCTCAAACGCGGACTCCAGCAAGCCTAACTTCAACACCACGCTTAACTTTATTAACCCGAATACGGCTGTCGGCACGAATAATGAGAATGGCACCCCCATAGAGTTCGATCTGACCGGCGGTGCGCTGACGTTTGGCATCGCAGAGGGTGAGGCAAACGCCCCGACCACGGCACAATTGCTGGACCCGGCGAATTATCGATTGCGAGATGTCAATCAGTCTCAAGACACCGCCGAAAATAGCGAAGATGCTTTCCGATTCGATTTTACTTACGACCTGGATCGCAGTGGCTTCACAACCATTGATTTTGGCTATCGTTTCAACAAAACGGCGAGTCAGCGGGACCAGGTTCGTTCGAACGTGGGCTTACGAAGCCTGGTTGATGCGCCCTCGGGGGATTTGTTCGCATCTGTGCTCGCAGCAGGCCCCGATAACTTCGACGATGCGGATGGCCGGGATCTGTTTTTCCCGGATTTCCTTCTGGTCGATCCGGAGCAGGTGGCGTCGAACCCGCAAGGGGTTCTGTCAACGCTTAATGAAGCCATGGCTGCGCACCACGCAGTCACGGGCTCTACTCGCGGACTCATCGACGAACCAACGTCCAGCACCAGCGCGTTCTTTGATATCGAGGAAGAGACCAGCGCTCTGTACGCGCAGGCAAATTTTGAGTACGGAATCTTCCGCGGAAATGTGGGTTTACGCTATGTAGATACCGAAGTGAGTTCGACGGGAAACAGGGTCACCGACGGTGTGGTGACACCCACCACCACAAAAGGCAGCTATGACTTCTTCTTACCACGTATCAACGTGGTAGCGGATGTGCGGGACGATGTGCTTGTTCGCGCGGGCTGGGGCAAAGATATACGACGCCCGGATTTTGATGACCTGTCGACCTCATTCAGTTTTAGTACTAGCCCAAATCCCGCTGTGCCCTTGGGTAATCCTGGTCTGGAGCCGGAAGAAGTCGAGTCCTTTGATCTCTCGCTTGAGTGGTATTTTGCACCCGGTAGCGTAGTTAGCATCGGATTTTTCCACAAAGAACGTAACGGATTGTTTGTCAGGCAGGATGAAGATCCAGTCGAGGATGCGAATGGTTTCCGAGACCTGACTGATCCTTGCGAAGGCGGCGGTATATTCAACCCCATTGCAGATCCCAATGTTTTCGCACCGCCCGGAACACCGCTAGGTGTGTGTGTTCCGGTATCGCAGACCATTAATGGCTCTGGCGAAACCACCCAGCAAGGCGTCGAACTTGCCTTCCAGTATGACCTGTCTCAGTTCGAGGATAGGCTGGGCTGGGCCTCTGGTTTTGGCGTCTTCGCCAACTACACCATGCAGGATTTTGATGGTACTGATGAATTCCTTACGGCTTTTAGTCGCCCGACCACCGTGTTTAACGCTCTCGGCGCCACAGATGTCGTGACCTTGCGGCAGCCACTGGTTGATCTGTCCGAAAGCGCTTATAACCTTACGGTGTACTACGAAAAATTTGGTCTTTCTGCGAGGATGCGCTACACATGGCGTGAAGCCTATCGCTCCACTGATTTTGGCAGCACGTCCAGTTTCCCCTGGGGTTTCCCGGTGGTTCAGGAAGATAGGGCACAGCTCAATGCCAGCGTGACCTACGACGTCAACGAAAACTTCAATATAGGCGTTCAAGCAGTGAACCTCACCGAAGAAGACGTCGAGCAAAGCTGTGTGAACGAGGGCGCGTTGTTGTGCTATCAAGGACTCACTGACCGTAGAATCACCGTTGGTGCGACGTACCGCTTTTGAGCAAATCTCGAACCTACCGAAATGCGCTCGGATACTGCCGATACCACGGTGCTCTCGCTTGGTAATGTCTTGCGACGGTGAGCGCTTCGGCCTCGCCGTAGAGCTGACCGATGAACTGGATGCCGGTGGGTCGGCCTCTGCCGTCGAAGCCATTTTGGACCGGGACTGAGGGGTGGCCGGTGAGACTTGTTGCGCTTTGCTGCGGACTGCCCGAGAACGGCGCTGCAAGCACGTCTAGTGTGTCGAACAGCTTCGCCATACCCTGCATCAGCAATATGCGCCGACGTTGTGTTTGAACGTAGTCCACCGCCGGGTACCGGTGCGCAACGCGCATTAACATGTCCTCCGGCTCGTCGATATCTTGCCTGAAGTAGCGCAGGTCTTCACTTTGCATCAGTTCCGAGAATGCTGCCGACTCGTCGACAAGGATCGCCAAGATCGCATGATCGTTCGCCAGCGACGCATCGTCTTTGCGTTCGAAGGCTGCACTGAGCATTCAGATGCGCAAACCCGAGCGCGAGCGTCCGCCGTGCCAATTGAAAGCCTTGTCAGTGACCGCAAGATCCCGGTCATCGGACCCCATAATGGCATCGAGCACAATGGCGCAGTCCTCAGCCGTGCGGCACATAGGACCAGCCTTATCCAGACTCCAGCAAACGGGCATGATGCCGTGCCGGCTCACGCGGCCAAAGCTGGGCCGCGGTAGTGCCCGGTAGCAATGCCCGCGTCCACTGTCTTCGCCTGATCAAGTGCGCGGGCGTCGGTAGTCGTAACCACAGCGTTCAGAAGACCGTCCAGGCGTTTGATGCGCGCCAGGTACATTTTGGTGAGCTCGGTAGACGTGATCTGACGGATCTTAATCAGCGTCGCCAGATCGGTGATAGGCCAGAATGCACATCTTCCAACCGCGCCGGGCACGCCATCGGTACTTGTGGACCGAGCACAAATGGCTTGGCTGGCGTATCGAAGCGCTGTCCGGGCACAACGGGATTAAAGTAAAGTGGCGGAGAGACGCTTTGAACAATATTCAGCGCGCGCAACCCTCGGATGTCATCCAGAATCTTATGCAGGCTAACCAGCATCTGTTCACGTTCAGCGACAGTGAATTCGAGGCCCGCAAGGCGAGCTGCTTTATCGATCATTTCAACGCTGGCGCCAGCGGACGCAGCCCAGAGCGCACCGGGAAAAAGCGTCGTTGCGACGCCGGCGCTGGCGCACCAGGTCATGAATCCACGGCGGCAGACATCAGTGGAGTTAGTTGGTGTCATGCGCGCTCGTCCATTGCCGGCTTGATTGAGCCGGGTGCTCTAGGCGGGCCAGTCGCGGCGTGAGCCAGTCCCGACCAAATGTCACTCCGGAGTTTCCGGTAAATCGTTGGCAATATCGCAAACTTGCTCTATCTGTGCGTCGTCAACATCCAGGTGTGTCACCATGCGTAGTACCTTGTGCCCCAGATGACTCACGCGCACGTTTCTACGCATAAAAGCCTCCGCAATACGTAGCGCCTGTTCCTCAGTTGTCGTGTGGAAGATAACAATATTACTTTGCACCGGATTCACGGAACTTACCCAGCTCTGCCTCTCGAGACAGCGGCCAAGGCGCGCGGCTCTCGCGTGATCATCCCTTAGACGGTCGATGTTATTGTCGAGGGCGTAAATGCCGGCACCCGCAAGATAGCCGGCCTGTCGCCAGCCGCCACCCAGGCGCTTGCGGACGCGCACGGCTTCGCGAATAAAGTCGTGCTCGCCAAGCAGCAGGGAGCCCACGGGGCAGCCCAGCCCTTTGCTTAGGCAGATAGAGATTGAATCGAAACACCTACCGTACTGTAATGGAGAGTCGCCGCTCTCCACTAGCGCGTTGAACAGCCGAGCACCGTCAAGGTGGTAAGCAAGATGATTCTTTGCCGCGATGTCGCCAATGGCCTTGACGGTCGCGAAGTCGTAACAGGTGCCGCCACCTTTGTTGCTGGTGTTTTCCAGAGCAACGACGCGTGATCGAGGTGCATGGGGGTCATCGGCGTTATTGATAGCTGGTTCAATATCGGCTGGTGTCATTAGCCCGTCTGGCGTACCTAGCAGCTTAACCGAGGCACCCGAGTTCGCCATCAGGCCGCCGCCCTCGTAAAGATAGATGTGCGCCAGGCTGTGACAGATGATTTCGTCGCCGGGGCGGGTATGGATGTTGATCGCAATCTGGTTGCTCATGGTGCCGCTGGGACAGAATAAAGCGGCTTGCATACCAAACAGATCGGCCGCTTTTTCCTGTAGCGCGTTCACTGTAGGGTCAAGGCCAAAAACATCGTCACCCACAGGGGAATTGGCCATTGCTTCGAGCATCGGAGCCGTGGGTCTGGTGACCGTGTCGCTGGCAAGATCAATCATTTTTTATCGCGTCGTGTCCGTGTTCGCGCCGCTGGATGCAGACGCTACAGGCACCGATTGTAGTTCAAAAGTCGGGAATGTTTTTGCAGCGCTCTTTCGCGACGCTGTCTTGCCATCGATGCCAGTAATACAACAGGCGACCAAATCTAATACACTAGGAACACGCTCAAGATAAGGATAAACCGCGATGATAAAATTTACGTTGAATGGCGAAATGGTTTCTTCTGATAGCCCCGGCGACACGCCGCTGCTGTGGGTTATTCGCGACGAGCTTAAACTCAAGGGCACCAAGTTTGGCTGCGGCATTGCGCAGTGCGGTGCCTGCACGATTCAGCTTGAGGGGACCCCGACACGCTCCTGTGTCACGCCACTCGAAGCGGTCAAGGGCAGGGTCGTGACCACGATCGAAGGGCTTGCCAGTGATGCTGGAGAGGCGCTCAAGGAGTCCTGGGTCGCGGCGCAGGTGCCGCAGTGTGGATATTGTCAATCAGGGCAAATTGTAACGGCTGAAGCGTTGTTGCGCGATAAGCCTAACCCCTCGGATGCGGACATCACTGAGCACATGACTGGCAATCTTTGTCGCTGCATGTCTTACGTACGTATTCATGAGGCGATCAAGCTCGCGGCTTCGACCGGGGAGACGTCCTCATGAAATCTCAGCGCACAGAGCAGGGCGTCACTCGCCGCAGTTTCCTGGCGGGCAGCACAGCGACGGGACTTGTCATGAGCCTGGGCGCCCTGTTGCCCGGCGCTACTCTCAAGGCCGTGGCAGAGGATATGGCGAACTCGGGAGGCAGCGGCGTGTTTTCGCCCGCTGTGTGGTTTGAGCTGCAGGGCGATGGCTCGATCAAAGTGAATATTGCCAAAGCTGAAATGGGGCAGCACGTCGGCACGGCCCTCGCGCGCATCGTCGCCGATGAACTTGGCGCGCACTGGGATGACGTAACCCTGGAGCATGTTGATACGGATCCCAAGTGGGGTTACATGGTTACCGGTGGGTCCTGGTCGGTGGTCACCAGCTTTACAATGCTATCGCAGGCGGGCGCTGCAGGCCGTATGGTGCTAGTAGATGCAGCGGCAGCGCTCTTGGGTATCAATGCAAGTGAGCTGACCGCTGCCAATTCCACAGTCTCTGGCGGCGGTAAGTCCGTTAGTTTTGCAGAGATTGTTAAACGCGGTGACGTCAGTCGTAGCTTTACGGCGGAACAACTTGGCGAGTTGCCGATCAAGTCCGCCGCCGATCGCACGATGATTGGTAAGCCTGTCGCAGCGCGGGATATCCCTGAGAAGTCATCGGGAGAGGCGGTCTACGGCATCGATGCGGAGCTGCCAGATATGGTTTACGCGCATCCAATCATGCCGCCGACACGCTATGGCAGCACGGTGAAGAGCGTTGATGAGGTTCCCGCAAAAAATATACCGGGCTTCCTCAGCAGCATGATCATTGACGACCCCTCGAATTTTGTACAGGGCTGGGTGCTCGCTATTGCCGATTCGCTTCCGGCGGCCATAAAGGCCAGCGAAGCCATAAAGGTGACCTGGGATGCGGGTGCCAGCATGAATGTTAGCGAAGCGGACATTCTTGCCGAGGGTGCACGCCTGGTGTCAGCTAAAGATACCGGCGCGCTGTTTGTGGATGAGGGGAATACGCCTGCAGCGATTGCAGACGCGGCGGAGACCCTGACCAGTACTTACCGAACGCACACGGCCCTGCACTTTACGCTTGAGCCACAGAACGCACTGGTCGAATTCCGGGATGGCGCGTTCCACGTTCACGCGGGCAATCAATGGCAGTCTTTGATCATCCCGGTGCTGGCGAAGTCTCTGGGTGTAGAAGAGACAGACATTCATTTGCATACGTATTATCTGGGTGGCGGTTTCGGACGACGATTATTTGGCGATCAAATGATTCCTGCTGCGCACGCTGCGCGCAAGCTGGGAAGGCCGGTGAAGCTAGTGATGACTCGGCCCGCGGATAGCATGTTTGACTGCGTACGCTCACCCTCGGTCGCGCAGTTGGATGCGGCCTTTGATAAAAACGGAAAACTGACGGGTATCGAGCACGCGGCTGCTGCTGGCTGGCCGACGCTGTCGATGGCCCCGGGCTTTCTCGGTGATGGCGTTGATGGCAATGGCAAGGTCGATGGTTTCTCCATCAATGGTGCGGATCACTGGTACTCGTTGGCGAACCATCGTGTACGCGCAATTAATAACACGCTGGCACAGGAAACCTTTCTACCCGGCTGGCTGCGCGCGGTAGGACCTGGATGGATCGGCTGGGGTGTCGAGTGCTTTATGGACGAGATCGCTCAGAAGCTGGGCGTCGATCCGATTGAATACAGGCTGTCGATTCTGGATGCCAAAGGGCGTCAGGCGGGCGCTGGACCCATGCAGGTGAGCGGTGCAGCACGCCTTGCAGCCGTGCTTAAGGATGTGCGTGATCGCTCGCCCTGGGGTGAATCCTTGCCCCGGGGGGAGGGGCTCGGTGTGGCGATAGCACATGGCCAGGAGCGCGCCATGCCGACGTGGTCCGCTTGTATCGCTCATGTACAGGTGGTGGGTGGCAAAGTCACGTTGAAGAAGCTATGGCAGACCCTTGATTGCGGTACCACGGTGCATCCGGATGGTGCTCAGGCCCAGGCTCAGGGCGCTACCCTCTGGGGCATTAGTCTGGCGTTGCATGAAGGGACTGCCTTTGAGAACGGCATGGTGAAAGACGTCAATCTCGATACGTATAAGCCCCTGCGCATGGCCGACGTGCCGGAGCTCGACATCAAGTTTTTGGAGAGCACTGAGCATCCGATGGGATTGGGCGAGCCTCCCCTGATTGCCGTAGCGCCCGCGATCGGCAACGCGGTGTACGCTGCGTCAGGTCAGAGAGTGCGTGATTTACCCATACGGCTTTAGCTGGGTGTAGCGGGGAAGCAAGGGCTACAACCCGGTGATACCCGCGACCAATGCCCCTCGGCTAAGTTTTTCTGTTATGCCATCCATGGCCGCCAAGCAATCGTTGACCAGAAACGTTTTGTACCCAGGTCGAAAGAGTAATTTCGCTACTGCAAAACAAGCGATGATGATGCGCGCCCCAGGAAATACCCTCGCCACTTGATCGTTTAGCCATTCGCGGACATAGCGTCCTGCTAGCCCGTGCTTCCGTGACAGACTCTCTGCCAGTCTAGAGTTTGCCCACTAGGGAGACGCTTTTAAATCGGCTTTACAGCGATGCTCACTGCTTTGCGTATACGCTTCTCATCCTGAAAGAATGTGCTGGGATCCAGGGGTTTGAATTCCGTCTTCTCGCGCATCATCAGTACTTCAAGTCCGCCATAGTTGACATACAGCGGACGTTCACGTTCATCGTAGATGGATAGGGTGACCGTAGAGGCGGCCACGGTCGCCGTGTATTTTAGGCCGCGGCCTTTCTTCTTTACCTTCTGCGATACACCGTCCCACTCAGCTTTGTCGTTTTCGATTGGAGCATTGATGATCGCGACGCGGGTCGTCGCAACCGCGTCGAAGTCGTGCCGAAACCAGAGTTCACGCCAGGAATGGTCGCGAACGGCAGAAACCTTTGCCGCATCAATTTCGCCCGTGTTCGGGTCCCTAAAACCGCCGACTTGATCGACCATCGTCTTGCGAATATCCGCGAGTATTGAACTTGGGATCACGATGTAGCCCCTCTTTTTCAGGTGCTGGGTGATTTGCTTTTCGATCGCTTGCTTTGCGGATTCCGGCATGGCCAGGCTCGCGCCGGACTCAACCGGCGCCAGCGCAATGCGCTTGTATTCTTTTTTTAGAGCGCGCTTTTCGATGAAGTATGGGTCGTACTTATCAGCCGCAAGTGCCAGCGACGAGATTGCGATGCACAGAACGGTAGTGAAGGTGAGTAACGCTCTCATTCCAGTCCCTCCAGGTAACCACGGACAATACCGACGTCGGGCGCATCACTGGCAAGATTCAGATAGCGCTCAAAGGCGCTCCGGGCTTCACGGTGTTTGCCCTGAATTCGGTAAACCATACCGATTTCGCGATGCGCGTCGCTATAGCGTCGGTCGTTTTGGATCGCCGTCTGATAGGATGCGATCGCCAGCTCGAAATCCGGTCCGAGCGGATTCTCACGCCGGTAGGCCTCACCCATCAAGAAATAGCCCTCGGGATCAGCGGGGCGCGCAAGTTGGTAGCGCTCCAGTCCTTGTCGCGCGCGCGCGAACTGGCCTTCCTGAAAATCAAGTCTTGCTGTAACCGGGTATGCGGTTGCGATCGCGCGATAGTAATCGACTGGATCCGGGACGGCTCCCGCTACGTGATCTTTGCGGCGCTTCTCACGCTTGATCTCTTTGCGGAGGTTCTTGATACGGTCCTCGAGTCGTGGATGACTGCTCCACATCTGCCGGGGATCACCGGCGCCATAGACCTCGTTCTCAGCCAGTGTTTGAAACGCGGTTACTGCTTCGTCGCGCGCCAGGCCGGCGTTGGCCATGAGCATGAGGCCTTCCTCATCGGCCACATACTCATTTTTTTTGGAGTAGCCACTGGTCGAAAGGTTGTACCAGAGGTCACCGGTAAAACTGGCAACGCCGGAGTCATAGCTGCCGGTCTGGCTTGCGAGCGCTGCGCCGGCCAGCAGCCCTAAACCCTTGCCAAACACACCCTGACGATCTCTGGACAACATTTCACGGTAAGTGTGCCGCTGTAGGAAGTGCGACACCTCATGCGAAACAATTGCCGCAAGCTGCGCCTCATTGTCCATGCGCACCAGCAGTCCCGTATGAATGCCGATAGTGCCGTAGGGGTAGGCCCAGGCATTGAGAGTGGGCTCTTCGACCACCACAAACGTAAGTTCTACGTCCAGATGGTCCAGAAAATCGCCAAGCATGCGGTCAGAGAGCGTTTTAAGGTAACGCTCAATGTTCGGGTGAGAAACCAGCGTACCAATACTTCTCAAACGCTCTTCGTGGCTGGTCGCTCGCTCCCAGAGTTCGGCCTCATCCTCCTTCTCTGGCAACTTGTCAATCTTGTCCATCGTTTTGACCGCCGCATGCAGCGGCGCAGCGAGTAGCAGAGTCAGTATTGCGATTAACAGGGTATTCTTGTGCACGGTTCACCTCCCGTGTGTTTTCTTATTATGCGTGCTGACTTTTTATTGTCAGCGACTACTGTTGTTTCCTTCAGTCATTGATTGGAGCGTACAAACCAAAGACGAGCAATCACCCTTGAGCTTAGCAGGTTCTTTTAAAAGGTCAGATTCCGGAGTCAATCTCGCAGGGGCTTGCGCCATCGTTGTGATCTGGGACACATTCTTGGTCACTTGTGAAGTCAAGCGCCTCGCAAGTTCGTGCCCACATGTCTCGCGGCGTAAGAAGCGGTACTGTGTGACTTTGCAGACACAGCAAACAGCTTCGTCTATTACTCGAAAAGCACTTATCTGACTTCCAACGACGGGAGATAGCCCCGCAAGAGCGGCGTCGTACTGCTACGTTGCGCGATGACTCGCCGGTGCTCCAGTCCATAGAAGAAAGTGATCGGGACGTGCTGGCGATGCACTTCCACAACGATATAATCTTCGCACCCAGGGGTGCCATGCCCTAGCAGTTCCGGGAACTGGCGATGTTTGGCCGTTCGACGCACGTTGCTCGTTTCGAACAGCCGTTGTTTGCCTGGCGTTAGGCGTGTTGGATGACAGAAACGCCTGGTGATACGCCTACAGTTCTGTTTCGATAGTTCCACGCCCATAGGTCCGCGCCAATAGTTGGGAAGCGCATGACCATATCGCTACACTTGGACGAAGCGTTTTCCGGCGCTGTTTTAGCTTCAATCTGGTTTGAGGAGGTTACGGTTTATGGCAACGTTGCGCTGGTTGCTGCTCTTTACAAGCGCATTGCTGGCGGGCTGCGCAGTAGATTTTCCGCGTCCTGTGACCGGCGTCGGCATGGTGAATCCAGAATCTGTGGATGCCGATGCTGATCTAAGCGGGGATGAACTCTTCTCTCTCACCTTCACCGCACACGGTGGGGCGCAGCTGGCGAAGCTCGAGGATCTGAACGTAGCGCTGGACGGCCGTTGGAAGTTTCTCATCACACGCATACAACCTCTTGTGACTGATCATCGTTATCGTGTGCAATCCGAGGAGCGTATCTCTCCAGTGCAAGGGGTCTACGCGGCACGTTATGAAGGGCCGGCAGGTACCAAGCAGGTGTTCCGCGGCCCAGGCAAAATCCGAGTGTGGTACGACGGCGTCGAGACAGAAGATCCGGACGTTCTTGCTTCAACAGCGCTGACCGCTGATTCGTTTCAGCTGTTTTCTCTAGGGCCACTGTCTCCTATTGCCCGCGGTGATTCCGCGGCAGGTGGTTTGAGTGATGAGTTTGGCTATATTCGCTTGCCGGATGTTGAGGAAGCGGGGCGTCGCTATCATCGTATTTATCGTCGCCTTGTGCCGGGGTTGGGGCTTTCCGAGAGCGATGAACTGGTGCTTTGGATCGATGCTGAGACCCACCGCACCTTCCGCGTCGACATTACCCTGGAGGGTTATCGAACCACACAGGGCGCCCATGTAGATGTGACGTTTCTGAGCTTCGTGGAACGCGCAGGAATTCTACTGCCCGTCGCTTTTAACGAGCGCGTTCGCGGGCCAATTGCAATTTCTGCACACCGCTGGTGGCTTACGGGGCTCGATCTGAATCGCGGCTGGCAGGCGGAAGCATTGAACACTGCACCCTGGGCAGCTATCGCAGCGCACGCGGCTGAGACTCTGAGTATTGATTGAGTCCCCGTGGCGACCGTTGAGTTGCTAGCAAAGTCACTTTTTATTTTTGGTCGCGAATTGGCCTCTCGATCAAGCCAATCTCGTGATATCGTTCGTCACTCTTTGATCTCCGAGAATAGTGACCATGACACGCCCGACTCTGCTCAGACTTCTGCCACTGGTAATTGCCTGTATGGCGCCACCACTCGCTGCTCAGGTGCCTATTATTCAGCCCGGCGCACCCGGGGCAGAAGCCCGCGAACTCTCCGCCGAAGAAGCGTCGGAAATAGCCCAGAGCAGTTATTCGCCGGATGACGTGCGCTTTATGCAGGACATGATTCCGCATCATAACCAGGCTGTGCAAATGGCCGCTCTGGTTGCCGATCGTACTAACACCTCAGCGCTGGTTGAAATCGCCGGACGCATCGACGCGTCCCAGGCCGATGAAATTACGTTTATGCAGGACTGGCTTAAAGAGCGTGGCGAAAAAGCCCCGGAACCCGACGCGCACCACGCCATGCACATGAGTCATGACATGGCAGGCATGGCGACACCGGAGCAGATGGCTGAGCTTGCCGGTGCCTCGGGCACGGATTTTGATCGCGTGTTCCTGTCTCTGATGATCAAGCATCATAAAGGTGCGGTCACTATGGTGGAGGATCTGCTTGAACAGCCTGGGTCCGCGTACGATCCGGTGCTGCTCGATTTTACGACCGATATCGTCAACGATCAGACTGCCGAAATCGAGAAAATGGACACGATGCTCGCTGGATTGTCCGCAGACCCTCGGGCCGGGCTGGCGGCCGGATTTACCGATGCGGAGGAGGCAATCAGTAACCTGCGCCTGGTCGCCGCACTGTCCAAGCCCGCTGGGTTCTTCGACCCGGCTAACCCCGCGGGTTTACCGCCTGCCAAGGTAAAAGACGATGATGATAATGATGCGGATAGTGATGCGGATAGTGATGCGGATAATGATGCCAGCATCGCTGACGAGCAGGGCAATGACGATACCGAATGGGGCGAACGTTCCCCGCTGTTGAGTTTCTCAAACACCGATATGGCCTTTGCCGGTGATGTACTGGTTACCGGAAGCTATCACGGTTTCAACGTTTACAAGCTGAAGGATGATGGCGTTCCTGAGTTGTTCAGTTCTATCGTGTGTGCTGGCGGACAGGGCGATGTGTCCATCGTCGGCGATTTGCTGATCATGTCCGTAGAGCAGACCCGTGGACGCGTCGACTGTGGGCGTGAGGGCATTACCGAGGATGTCAGCGTAGAGCGTTTTCGCGGTTTGCGCATCTTCGATATCAGCGATTTGTCACGTCCCGCGCAGGTAGGCCAAGTGCAGACCTGTCGTGGCTCGCACACGCACTCGGTAGTGGATGCGAACGAGGACCGGATCATTGTCTACAACTCTGGCACGTCCTCTGTGCGCGACGAAAAAGAGCTAGCGGGTTGCTTCGATGAATCGCCTGGCGATAACCGCACGGCACTGTTTCGTATCGATGTGATCGAGATACCCGTCCAGAAGCCTGCGGAGGCGCGCATCGTGCGGAGTCCTACGGTGTTTGCGGATCCAGAATCCGGTCAGATCGCAGGTCTATGGCGCGGGGGTGATCATGGCGACGAAACGCAGGACACCTCGCGAACAGACCAATGCCACGATATAACCGTGTTTCCTTCGGCCAACATCGCGGCGGGTGCCTGCTCTGGCAACGGGATCATTTTAGACATCAAGGATCCCATGAACCCTATGCGCATCGATCAGGTGAGTGACTCGGGTTTTGCCTACTGGCACTCGGCGACCTTTAACAATGACGGCACCAAAGTTCTGTTCACGGATGAGTGGGGCGGAGGCAGCCGTCCTCGCTGCCGGACTCACGACCCTCTGGATTGGGGCGCAGATGCGATCTACGACATAGTAGATGGCAAGCTGGTGTTCAGCAGTTACTACAAGCTACCAGCGCCTCAGGTCGAGCAGGAGAACTGCGTGGCGCACAATGGCTCCGTGGTGCCCGTGCCAGGTCGAGACCTATTTGTACAGGCCTGGTACCAAGGTGGTCTGTCCATAATCGACTTTACGGATTCAAAAGCGCCGATTGAAATCGCTTATTTCGACCGCGGCCCGATTCATGAGGAGGTCTTGGTGCTTGGTGGTTACTGGTCGACTTACTGGTACGACGGCCATATTTATGGCACCGAGATTGCGCGCGGACTCGACGTGTTTGCCCTACAGCCGAGCGAGTTTCTGAGTGACAATGAAATCGCTGCAGCCGCGCTTGCGGATCAAGGTGGAGTCTTTAATCCACAGCAACAATTTCCCGTAAGCTGGCCAGCAGAGCCGGTGGTAGCTAGGGCCTATATTGATCAGTTAAACAGGCATGAGGCATTGGACAATGCTCTTAATCAAGCCCTTGTACAGGCGCTTGATAAGGCAGAATCTACGCTGGCTGATGGCACTGGCGATGCGCTATCTGCTGGCACGCTGAGTCGGTTGGCGGCAGATATTGAAGGTGCAGGTGAGGGCCTCATAGCACAGACGATGACAGCACTTGCAGACACCCTGGTAAGAATTGCCGAGAGACTGCGCTAAGCGTGCAGGCCAACTCATCGCTACAGGAGGGGCGGTAGAGCGCTATGGAGTAGCTCGGCCGAAGCCTCCGCGTGTTTTGGTGCAGAGGATTTGCCGCCCAATTTATGCAGCGATGGTTTTCGCCAACTCCAGCGTTCTTGCCAGTCCCTTCCTCAGCCGTTCTTGCAGTTGTGTGAGCTCGTTGTCGCTCGCAGCATCGAGGGCTTTTTCCGGCATTCCCTCAAGTTCAAAATAGATATTGTCGGCTAGCTCAGATGCTTTGCTCACGGTCTGCGCAATAGGGTTATGGCTGTCCGGGAGGCATGCCTCGCGCAGTTCGTCGCTGAAGTTCCAGGCGTCCAGCAGATGAACCGTCGCCTCCGAATGCGTCATGCCGACCGCCCCTGTTAACAGCATTGCCAAAGGCGTTCCGGTGTCCTTTGCCTCATTGAGCGCGGCTTCGGTCAGTTGCGGCTCGATGTCGGTTAACCAGAGCAGGCCCAGGTTTTTCAGCATACCGGCTGTGCTCGCGACCGCGGCATCTACTCGGTTAACGTCCGCGAGTAAACGCGCCGCTTCGCTGGCGAGCAAAGAACCGCACCAGAATCTGAGCGGATCAAAAGGCGGGCAACGCATCGTGTTGAACGGTGCGGACACGGAGTAGGCAATAGCCGTGCTGCGAACCACACCCAGGCCCAGCCGCGAGCACGCATCTGACAGGCTAAGTACGGGGTTAACAGGGGACGACCAGGCCGAATTTGCGAGGCCTATCAGCCTCGCGGCAACAACCGGGTACAACTTGAGCTCTTCCGCAACGTCCACAACGCCGGCATCCTCGCTGCTTAGGAGCGCGAGTAAGCGCACTACGCCAGGTGAGATGTCCGGCACGATAGGCTTTTTGAACCCGGTCGCGTCTTTCATACAATTCATCCTGACGCTTCGCTGTAATCTGGGAACTGCATGTCGTGGAGGAAGTTCCTCTGCAGTAGTAGAGGAACTTCGTCGCTCGGCACTGCGGGGCTGAAGTAAAACCCCTGAACTTGATCGCAGCCGAGGGACTCGAGGATTTTCAGTTGACCAAATTCCTCGACTCCTTCTGCAACGACGCGCAGTCCCAGCGCACGCGCTACGTTGGCTATGCCGCCGAGCATGATCGAATCCCTGGGTTGCTGCTCAAGATTCTGAATAAAAGTATGATCAATTTTCAGATGATCAACCGGTAGTTTCTGCAATAGTTCAAACGAGGAGAAACCGGTGCCAAAGTCGTCCATAGCTATTTTGAAACCCAGTTCGCGCAATTTGGCGAAAGTCTGTAAAACGGTCTTCCCAGCTTGGAAAATACTCTCGGTAACTTCGAGGACGACAGCATCAGCGGGCACGCCCGCTGTGGATACGATGCCCTGGAAGCTCTCTACAGTGCCAGACTCCAGAAAGTGGCTGGGCGAAATATTGACGGATATCTCAATAGGTCCAAATTCGTCGCGCCAAATGCGCGCCTGCTCGCACGCGGCGCGCAAGACCCAGCGGCCCAGTTCGCCAATCATGCCGGTGCGTTCCATTTCCTCCAGGAAGTCGACCGGTGGTAACAGGCCTCTTTCTGGATGTTGCCATCGCACTAGCGCCTCCAGGGATGTCACGCGACCGGTGCCCAATTCAATCAGCGGTTGGTAGTGCAACAGGAGTTCGTTATTAAGAAGCGCACTTCGCAGTTCGCCTACGAGCGCCAGGCGGTTTTCTGCCTGCACGGTCATGGACGCGTCATAGTATTCGAAGCGATGCTTACCCTGTCGTTTGGCAGAGTACATGGCGCTGTCGGCGGCCTTAAGTAGTGTTTGAGCATCCTCGCCATCGCCTGGGAATTGCGCAATGCCAATACTGATGCGCGGGCGAACTACTTTCATTCCAAGGTTGACTGGCTGATCTACCAATTCGAGGCAACGCTCCGCAATTTGCGCGTCCTGCAGCGAATCATCAAAGCCATCGATCACAGCGCAGAACTCGTCTCCCCCCAGGCGGCTAATAAAATCGGTATCTCTAAAGGCTTCGCGGAGCCGATCCGCAACGACCTTGAGAAGTTGATCGCCAACGTCGTGGCCCAGAGAGTCATTGACGTCTTTGAAACCGTCGAGATCCATCATAAACACAGTAAAAGCGCCGCCACGGCGATGGGTAGACTTGATTGTCTCATTCATCTTCTGCATGAAGTAACTGCGGCTGGCCAGTGCGGTTAGCGGGTCGTAATAGGCAAGCTTGCGAATCTTGTCTTCTGCTGCGCGCTGCACGGATATGTCCTGTACGGCACCGAAGACCGTATTGTTGCCGTTTGCATCGGGCTTTGCTTCTGTTTCCTGCCGCACGAGTATTTCATGTCCAGACGCGGTACGAACACGGTATTCGAGCGAATCTCCTTCGCCGCTGGCGGTAGCAGTTTTGAATGCGGCTACGACCGCAGCGCGGTCTTCGTCTCGCACGATGTCGAGGTAGCGCTTCTCGTCATTCCCAATCGATCCGGGTGCGTAACCCAGAATAGCTTCGAGTTGCTCAGAGCAATGGAATTCAGCCGACTCAAGCCTCCACTGCCAGTACCCAATCCGCGCGAGACGCTGCGCCGCTTCAAGTTGCGCCTTGGTTTGACGAAGGCCTGCGGCATCGCTGTTTGCTCGCAAAATAAAGCGTAGATTTTCAAGTAACAAGGGCAGTTTTATAGGCTTGGGTGTAAAAGAGCTTGCACCGGCCGAAAAAGCCCGGTTGATAGCTGACAGATCGTCCAGCCCGGTAATCATCATCACTGGAATAGAGCACAGCACTGGATCTTCATTGATCCGCTGGCACAACTCGAAGCCATCCATCTCGGGCATGAGTGCGTCGAGCAACATGATGTCGGGTTGCTGCCGTTTCGCGCAACGGTAGGCATCGACACCGTTCTTGCAAACCTCAACGGCATAGCCGTTTGCGAGCAAGGATTCGCGCAACATTAGGCGTACGGCGGGGTCATCGTCGGCGATCAGTATTCTCTGTTTGGCAGGCCCGGGATCAACAGGCTGGAGCAGCTCATGGTTATAGAGCACTGACAAACTATCCATTTCCGTTTGGGCCGCCGCATAGGCATTCTCTATCGCGTCGAGCTTGGCGCTAATGCCTTCTTCTTTGTGTTCCCGGGCGCTGCGTTCGATCTCGGAGCAGAGCGCTGCAATAGCCACCGCGCCGATATTGGCGCTCGCTGATTTGAGACTATGTGCCGCTTCCCCGCAGCCCGACAGTCGCTGGGCTTTGAGGCTCTCACGTGCCTTGCCCAGCATCTCTGGAAATAAATCCCGGTAGATTGCCAGTGATTTTTGTAGCAGATTTTTGCCGCTTAACTTGCCCAGGTCCACGAGTTGCTGCACGGCATCAATGTCAAAGCATTGCAGTTGCAGATTTTCAAGACGATCCGGTGGAGCCTCCGCAGTGATCGGTGTTGCCGGCTGTAGCCAGGCACGGAGAGTGTCCGCAAGCGCAGCCTGACTAAAAGGTTTGGACAGATAGTCGTCCATACCCGCTTCGCGACACTCGCCCTCGATGCCTTTCCGAATATCCGCAGTCAGCGCAATGATGGGGACCCGCGGCCGATTCTGCTCCGCTTCCCAGCGTCGCAGCTCTGTGGCGGCTTGTATTCCGTCCATCTCAGGCATGTGACAATCCATGAGTATCAGGTCAAAGGTCTGGGTCTGTCCCGCATGTAAGGCCTCCAGGCCGTTCGCAACCATCGTTACGCGACATCCCGCGGCCTCCAGCGCTGCCGCAGCGACCTCCTGATTAACTTCGTTGTCCTCGGCAAGCAGCACATGCCCCTGCATTCTGGGTGCATTGTCTGGTGTGAGCGGCACTGTGCTGCGCTTGGCGATTGCGCTGCGGATAGCGGCTTTTAGCTCGCGTCTGCGAACCGGCTTAGTGAGAAAGCGCGTGACGATACTCTTGTGTAATTGATGCCCGGTAGCCTCATGGGTCGAACTGAGGACCATAAGCGGCAGGTCGGGTATTCTCGGGTTTTCCCCCACGAGCTTGGCAAGCTGAATGCCGTCCATCTCGGGCATATGCCAGTCAAGCAGGGCAATACGATAGGGATCGCCATCCATTGCGGCTCGCTCCATCCATTGCAGAGCCTCGCTCCCGCCTGCGGCACTGTCTGATCGGAGGCCCCAACTGGCTAACTGTGACTGGATTATCTTGCGATTGTCACCATGGTCATCGACTACCAATGCCCTCAGGCCCTGCAGATCCGTCTGGGAACATTTCGATGTCTGCGTAAGATCAAGACTCAGCGGAATCTCAAAACTGAAATGCGAACCCTCATTTTCTTCACTGCTTGCAGTGAGGGTGCCACCCATAAGCGCGACAAGGCGACTAGATATTGATAAGCCTAATCCGGTGCCACCGAAGCTGCGGCTGGTTGAATTGTCCGCTTGAGTGAATGCATCAAATATTTTCTCGAGATCCTCAGGAGTCATGCCGATGCCG
Organism: Congregibacter sp.; assembly: GCA_045105635.1. GTDB lineage: Bacteria > Pseudomonadota > Gammaproteobacteria > Pseudomonadales > Halieaceae > Congregibacter. The sequence continues at coordinate 208,918 of JBGCDU010000008.1, read as the reverse complement.
GTATCGATCACCTCGATCAGGACCCTGGCCTGGCCATCGGTGCCAGTGGTAAAACTCTGATGCAATCGAATTTCACCGCTATTTGTAAATTTGCTGGCATTCGCCAGTAGATTCACCAGCACCTGGCGTATCCGCGTGGAATCGCCCACCAAACGCGGTGTATCTGGTTGGAGATCCCCGACGATTACAAGACCCTTGCGGTGCGCCTCCTGGGCAACCAACTCAAGAGCGTCCTCGCATACCTCAATAAGATCCATTCCCTGGAGATCCAATTCCAGGCGGTCAGCCTCGATTTTGGAAAAATCGAGAATATCATTGATGATGGACAAGAGCCCTTCAGCAGAGCGGTGCGCCGCATCAGCCAAATGAGTTTGACGTCGGTCCAGGCCACTGGACAACAGAAGTTCTGTCATACCCAGAACGCCATTCATCGGTGTGCGGATCTCGTGACTCATGGTGGCAAGAAAGTCACTCTTTGCCTGCGACATAAGCAGTGCCTCGTCGCGCGCGACCTCCGCTTCCTGCTGCGCTTCTTCTGAATGCTGCTGTGCCGCGCGAAGTTCCGACGTCAGTGTGCCAAACTCGACGGTGAGCAGTCCGATTTCATCGGACCGGTTGGCGCTCGGTGCGAGGCGCAGATCGCCAGAGTTTCGAATATCCAGTATTTGCGAAGTCAGGCGCTTGATCGGTTCGACGATCAAGCGTCGCATGAACAACCAGGCTGCCATCAGGAAAACGATGCTTGCTACACCCAGGAAGCTTGCCGCGGTAGCTATGGTAGCCTCACCAATGGGCGTGATGTGCTTGGGCGTGGCTGTCTCGATAACAGATATCGGCTCGCCAAAAAGATCAGTTATAAGCCACAATGAAAACATAGTGGTGGTGTTGGAGTGAAAACTCTGGCTCTCGCCAGACTCCAGTAACTCACGTATTTTTGCAGATATCGGGGAAGGGTAGGTGCCCGTATCCGCCCAGTGATGCCTGATTTCTGTTGTGGTGCGTTCTGCAATTTCCCGCAACCGCTTGTCGTCCAGAAATCGCCCTACAACAATGGTTCCGCCAATGGGGCCTGCACTTTCAGAATCGGTGATTGGGTGCGACACCACCTGCAGCAAACCAATGCTAGTCTGGAGATGACCGCTCTTCAGGTCCGTCAGGGAGTTGTGGCGGAGTAGTGGGTGATCCGGCGTTATGGTTTTTTTGAAAGTTGTCGCCAGCGGTAGATTGTTGCCGCTGGATGGATCTCCAATGCGTGAGAAACGTGGTTTTCCAAGCGTGTCGAAGACCATAAATACGTCAATATTGATGGCGCGCCAGTAATCAGGTTGAAGATTTTCTTCCGCGTATTCCTCTCGGAGTCCCCTCGCATAGGCATAGGTCTGGTCCCACACTGCATATTCCCTGGTGAATATACCGATAGCGTTCAGATTCTCCCGCAGCGTGTTGTTTACACGCTCGGCAGCTCCCGCTGAGGTTTCCTGTTCGAAATCTGAAAAGGCCGGGAATATCGTCAGCTTTAGGGCGACGTAGCAGCTCGCAGAAAACACCAGACCCAGAGCGAGAAAGAGAGCAATTGTCTTCTGTCCAAGGGTCATTTTCGTCTTCCAGCGTCACTTGCTTGCGCGGACGCCAATGCGCGTATCAACCAGTAAGCACAGGTGATGTCCTATCTAAAACCTGTGTGCATCGTTGATGCAGTGGTCGCTAGTACATTAGCGGCAGTGTGCGCCATGTCTTGAGTCGAATCTGCGGCATTGCGGAGCTGAGGAAAGCGCTCGCCATGGTTGTGATAGCGCCACAGGCATACACAGCAGACGCATCGAGCGTTAAGCTATCGACAATTGCCATTCACACAGACAATCTTCGCTATGATGCGTGCGTGCGTCTGGTTCGAGGAGCTTATGCTGCGTTTTTCGGTTTATGTGTCGTGCTTGCTGTTTACGCTGCCGGTACTCTCGGTTCAGGGAGAAGATTTTGCCAGCTGCACCGCCGGGCTTGGTGATCGTGCGCGTCGCGCGGGTGTTGATAGCGCTCTTGTCGAACGGGTGCTGCCTGGTCTCGCAGAGGTGCGACGAGTTATCGCATTGGATCGAAAGCAGGCCGAGTTCGTGCAGACTCTTGGCGAGTACATCGCCGTACGTGTTACAGATACCCGCGTGGAGCGGGGGCGTGCGCTGCTGGCGAGTCATCAGGAATTTTTGGGCGACCTGCTCGAACGCTATGGCGTGCCGCCGCGATACCTGATCGCTTTCTGGGGGCTTGAAACCAACTATGGCGGCTATATGGGCAGCGTGTCGACCCTCGATGCGCTCGCGACTCTTGCGTGTGACCCACGCCGAAGCGAGTTTTTTGCCGGGGAGTTTGTTAATGCACTGCAACTCGTTCAGCGTGAATCGCTGCCGCTTGAGCGTTTGCGCGGATCCTGGGCGGGGGCTGTCGGGCAAACGCAGTTCATGCCCTCATCCTATTTGCGCTACGCTGTGGACGGTGATGGTGACGGGCAGGCCGATCTCTGGGCAAGTGAGCGCGACGCATTGGCTTCTGGTGCTAATTTTCTGCGCAGCCGCGGCTGGGTGCCAGGCCAGCGCTGGGGACGACGCGTGACACTCCCCGCAGCGTTTCCTTATGAATCGGCCGGACTGGATCAGACGCGCAGTCTGCGTGACTGGGTGTCCTTGGGTGTACGGCGGGTTGACGGAGGCGCGTTACCGGCGCTGGATCTTGAGGCATCGCTGCTGCTGCCCGCCGGTTACCGGGGGCCCGCTTTTATTGTGTACGAGAACTTTCGGATCATCATGCGCTGGAATCAGTCACAGTCTTATGGGTTGTCCGTTGGTTTGCTCGCAGATCGCATTGCTGGCGCCGGCCCAATGTCCCTGCCGGCGGCGCTGTCCGGTTCGCTTCGCAAGGCGGACATAGCGTCTGCCCAGTCTGCGCTAAGCGCGCTGGGTCACGACGCGGGCGAGGCAGACGGCGTATTGGGAAGTCGCACGCGTGCGGCGCTGCGCGCCTTTCAACTGCAGCGGGGATTACCGGCTGATGGCTATCCGGACCAAACCACGCTTGAGGCCTTAAACGTCGCGGAGATACTCTGATGCAATCTACAGCACTGCTCGTCGCGTACGGGCCTGGAAGGTGATCCGTCCCCATTGTTGAGACAGCTCATGCACAAATTTCAAGGTCTTAAAGCCGTCAAACCACTGGTGAAATTGGCGCCGGAAGGCCGCTCGGTCAGCGCATTGACTACTGGCATGCGAAAAAAATTTGGCGACCCCAAGCTTTTGGCTGGCGGCCCTGGCTTCTGGAGCATGCGCCAGGGATTCTTTGAGGCTATCGATGTCCATCCCCGGATGGCCCTCTTTCTCCACGCAATTGATAAATTCGCGCAGGCCCTCGAAACACCGCGCTGAGTAGAACATAGCACTCTGCTTTGGATCTTGTTGCTGCAGTAATTTTACCAGGGCAGGCCCGGTGCCAAAGGGCGCGCGCTGAGAAAGCCTCGCTGAGAGTCGAATAGGGCTGCAGTCGGGTGTAGCTATTGCGCCGTGCTTGGCGAGTTTGTTCAAGAGGTAAAAGTCTTCGCCGGCGGCGCGGCGGGGAAAACCCCGCACCTTTGCGTAGGCCGTTGCGTCTACCGCGATGCAGCTACCCAGAGTATGGAATGCGTAGGGTGACCCGGCGCTGCGCAAACCATCAACATAGTGCTGCAAGTATTGCTCGTACACTTGGATCGCTACTCGCTCGCGTGGGTCTGATGGACGCCTGTGACTATAGGAATAGCTTAGTGCGACAGCTGTGCTGACTCGGGCGGCGGCGAGGAAGTATTCGTTGGGAAGTGTGGCATCGGCGTCGCTACAGTGAATCCAGCGACTCCCGATACAGCGTGCAGCGCCGAGGGCCAGTGCCGAATCGCAGCCAATCTTTCGCGCTAAACCCACCCCCTCACCCTGCGGTAACGAGGTCGGTCGTTCGATGAGCAATAAGTGGTTGGCGTTTTTCAGAGCCAGCAGTTTTGCGTTGGCATTGGACATGCTGGCTTGCTCGGGCAGGGTCATTGCGTACTGGCGCAGCGCATCGTTGCACCGTGTATCCGGGTCAGAGTCTGGTCGATTCAGTACCAGGATCAGAAGCGTGTTTGACCACGCAGGCAGACCTTGCAACAACGCCGGGGATTCGTTGTAGGCTGGGATAACCAGCACGTTCGCCCAGCGCAACGAGAGCTTGGCTTCTAGCAGCGCGCGTGCCTCTGGCTCTGCGTACTGCTTAATGTACTTGTGCAGAAATGTCCCGTTAACGCTCAATGCAGCGCTGAACGCAGCGGTAAGCTGCGTACTATTTCAGCCTCGTATTCTAGCAGTTCGCCCCAGCGCTGCTCTACAACGTGATCTTGGAAGTAGAGTCGGGCGAGTTCCCCAAACAATTCGAAGTGTCGCTCCTCGGAGCGTGCGATCGCGCGGTAGAAATTTTTCAGGGGGCCCTGCTCGAGCGCCTCGGCAACCAGGGCAAAGCGTTCGGCCCCACGCGCTTCGATAATGCCGGCCGTAAGCAGGCGATCAAGCAGATAAACCTCCGTCCCCCGGCGCAGGGACTCACGAAAGCGGATGACATAGGCATCTTTTTCGTCGGCGGCTGTGATGCTGCCACGGCGGTGTATCCACTTGACTACTTCGCGATAGTGGGAGAGTTCTTCCACCGCGAGGTCGGCCATTGCCTCTACCAGTTCCACGCGGTCCGGGTAGTGCGACAGCATGGATACCGCCATGCCGGAGGCTTTTTTTTCCGCCGCTGCGTGATCCTGAAGAAAACGATCAAAATCCGCGAGGACAGTCTGTGTCCAGGCGTCGGAAGTGGGGTATAGAAGTGGACTATTCATGCAGGGCAACAGTGTAGATGATCAACAGGCCTGTGCGTAGAGGTTTGTCAACGCGACGGGTTGTTGCCCTGTTTAGGGTACCCAACCATCTCCAGATAACCTTGTCCCGTTTCGCCGGAGCTTTTTCCTGTGGCAGTAACTACGCCCTCCCAGTACGGGAAATCAACGTCCATCCACTGGTCTGGATGCAGGGCAGTCACCAGGAGTTCGCGATCAAGCTCTGTTAGCCGTATGCGCCAGTGGGTGGGTAACTCTCGCTCTTTTACAACGCTGCGTTCGAGTACCTCGAAGTGAACTAATGCGGGATTAAGCTGGCGCTTATCGCCGCGTGGGGAAATCAACACTGCGTGGCGATAGTTGGCATTGTCTTTGTTCGCATCGCGCAAACGAAAGAGCATCAGCTTCTCACCAGAGTCCAGGTGCAATGCAAACCAGTCCCAGCCCGACTGATCACCCTGAAGAAACTGGCTGCTCCATTCCCGGTCCAGCCATGCCTTGCCGCTGACGCGCACCGCTTTTTCGTCGATTACGAGTTCTCCCTCGGCGGCAAGGAAGGGTTGGCTGTAGTAGTGCGAGCCTTCACCGTTGGGATGCTTGCGTGAAAAACCCTCGTCGCCCTGCAGCACCAATGCTTGATCACTGGAAAGTACAAGGTTTAGGGAGAACGTGTCCTGACGGGCGTAGACCTCGAGGGGTAGCCAGGCTTGCGTGTTGCTGGCCGCTATGCTGTTACTGGCTACCGCGGTGTTCGAGCTTCTTAGAAACCAGTCATCGATCCAGGCGCGAAAGGGGGTCAGGGACACACCGGCGCGCGCTTCCCCGCCGTGGCGTCCGCCGCGGGCATAGCGCTGAAATGCATGGTGATTGTTGGATGTGCTGATCGCGAAGTGCGCCATGTACACTTGCGGGTCCTGCCAGGGGTTGCTATCGACGCCCTCGGTAGTCTGCGGACGCTGGGCGACCCGAAACAGGGTCCACTGGGCGCCGTAGGGGCTTCCCGACTGGTCTTTCAAGTTGGCGGTCAGGTACCACCATTCGATACGGTAATCGTCGTGTGCCTGGTGGTCCCACGGAAACGATAGTTTGGTCTCCGGGGCGGCTTGGGTAAATCCCTCGGCACTCGCAGCGAGCGCCGCAAGGCCTCCGGTATCTTGCTGGCTCTGCGGATCATTGCAGCCGCCAAGGCTTACTGCCGCAGCAAGGCAGAGCTTGCTCGGCAAACGACGCGGTTTACTCATGCTCCTTGCTCGCGGAGCATGGCGGCCGGGGAGACGCGAAGCAAACGCAGTGAGGGGAGAGCGACCGCCAGCACCAGAGCGGCGGTAGCCAGCACCGCAAGGCGTGCATAGGGCGCCAGCTCTATTTGCAGAGGAAAGCTCCAGCCAAACGCGACTGGCGTTACGACCGCAGCCAGATACCAGGCCAGTGCTGCGCCAAAAGGCCAAACCAGTAGCATGCAGATCGCGCCCAACAAACCCCATTGACACAAGAGCATCCAGCCGCGTTCTTTGCGTGACAAACCAAGACTGGCCAATAAGGCCTGCTGGCCTACGCGATGATGATGGATAGCGCTTACGGAGCAAAAGATACCGATACCCGCGACCACCAGTGTCAGCAGGTTCAGCGCGCGAGTTACTGAGAAAGTTCGATCAAACACTCGCATTCCGACATCGCGTAGCGCACGCTGATCGACCACCGCGTTATCGCGCCAGTTAAAATCCGTCAGAAGCTGCGCACGGAGATTTTCCCAATCAACCGCTTCGGGCCCGTGAATACCGACACCCACGGGCGCAAGGTGTGGCCAACAACTGCGAAACCGCGCCGGGCTTACCAACCACTGGGATCGAGGGTTGCCATAATCGTGATACACGCCGACCACCGTGAGTGCGGGCTGCTCACTGCACAAAATCACGCGGTCGCCCAATTGCCAGCCGTCCAGGCGCCATGCACGTTCGCTAATGTACACGCCGCGGTCACCAAACAACTGGTCTTCGGCGTCTGCTGCTGCTCTGAGCAAACTTACGCTCGAACGGAAGGGTTCGCGGGGAGAGAGGTCGGCGATTTCTATACGCGTAACGTCACCACCCGATCTCGTAATCCCGGCTTCAACGCGATAACGCGCGGTATAGCCAGTACGCGTGTTTTTTTCGCGAGTCTCGCTACCCGACTCGGTGGCGGGCCCCGAGTTCCATTGAGAGTCCAGCCATGCATCCAGATTTACGAGTTGCTGCGGATTGTTGAGGCTTTCATGGCGCACGAAGAGCTGAGCGGCCAGGCGTTGTTCCAGCCAGCTATCTGTCGCCGCGCGAAAACTGCCGATCATGGTATTCAGGCCGCTGTTTGCGACCAGCGCCAGGGTCATCGCCATCAGCGCCAGGGCGGCTGGACCTAAAAGCCAGCGACTGTCTGCCGATAGCCAGCTCCAACGGACCGCTTGAGCCGGGATGCGGTTCGAAAGCCGTTGCAATACCCAACGCAGCAGTGCGGGGAGCGACAGCGCTGCCCCCAACAATAAGCAGGCCATCCCCATGAGCGCCCACCATAGCTCGCTGGCTGATCTGGCGATGAGCAGGGCAGCGAAAAGCAGCGATACGCCCAGTAAAAACAGCTTTCGGTCACGGGCAAGCGCGGATTGCATGTGCCAGCCTTCGGACCAGCGTTCGAGTATTGGGGCGTATAGCGTTTGCCGCAAGGGGAACCACGCGCAGGCTATGGCGGCGAGGGCTGTCACCAGTGGCGGCAACCAGTAGCCCGATGGCAACAGCGCGTCCGGGTAAGCAATATAGACATCGTACAGCTGCGCCAATGTAAGTCCCAGACCCGGCAGCAGGCGCGCGGCGAGAAGACCACCAAGCCAGAATCCCAGAGCACAGCCCGCAGCGAGGAACAGTGCAAGCTCCAGGAGTAGGGCGCTCGCGAGCTCGCTGCGTGCAACGCCGGCGAGGCGTAGCTTGCGCAGCAGTTCGCGACGATCGGTGTAGCTAAACGCAATCGCGTTGTACGTGAGGAACAGACCGACGACGCAAGCGAGCAAACCCATCGCCGCGAGATTAAGGTGCAAACTGCGTGTCAGTTGCGCGGGATCCGGGCCAGAGTCTTCAGCCTGATACATCACTTGATTCGGGAGTGCCTCAAGCAGATTGCTCAAGCGCTGCGCATCGCGCTCAAACACCAGCAGAGAAGAAAGTTCACCTCGCGTCTGCGTTAGTTCCTGTAGTTCGCCAAGGTCGATAAGCATGCGATGGCCTAGCTCTGCACCGGCGACCGCGCGGAGCGGGGGTAACGTTTCGCCATTGGCCAGAACCAGTTGTGCCCCGTTCACAACGTCGAGTTGCTGCAGGCGTGCCGGCGCCGCAAGTACCGCGTAGGGGGGGAATGCAAAGTCACCGAAGCCCGCTGTCCCAAAGCCAGATGCCGCATTCGTATTTGAGGTGCTGGTAGCCATTGCCCGCGGCATCGATAGCGCATCTACGCCGAGGAGCTCCAGAGTTTTACCTTCGCTGGTGCGAAGCACAGCGTTGAGTATAGGGGCGACTTGATCAAAACCCTGACGCCGCAGCTCCACAAACAGCCTTTCGTCTAAGGGGGTGCCGTCGTCCCGGGAAACTACGCGCCCCACCGGGCCAGCGCCCAGCACCTGTTCCCCACGCGCATAGCTGGCCCGTGCTTGCGCGTTAATGAGCTGTGTGCCCACCAGCAACACATTGGCTATGACGATGCCGCTGAGCAGGAACAGGGCCTGCATGGGATGTCGCCGATAGTGACCGAACAGCGTGCGCAGGATCATTGACTAGTCCGGGCTACGCCGCTTTCTTCGCTCACAATCTCGAGGATGCCGTTGCGGAGACGCAGTTTCTGCTGTGCGAACTCGGCGAGGTCGCGATTATGTGTCACCAGCAAAAGCGCGGCTCCGGATTCTTTGGCAAAGCGACACAGTAGTTCCATTACCTGACGACTGAGGGCATCGTGCAGATTTCCGGTAGGTTCGTCGGCGAACAACAAGCGTGGACGATGTGCGAGCGCGCGGGCGATGGCGACGCGCTGCTGTTGCCCACCGGAAAGGACTTCTACGGCACGGCCGAGTATTGGCGCCAGCTCCAGTCCCTGAATCAGCTCCTCGACCCAGGGATCATTGTCCGGTAGACCGTTTAGCCGGCGCTGGAAGAGCAGGTTGTCGCGCACATCAATCCCGGGAATTAGATTGAACTGCTGAAACACGAACCCCACATCCTGCCGGCGAACATGTGCGAGTGCCCGCTCTGACAATTGGCTAAGATCTCGCCCGTCGATTAGTACCTCCCCGGTATCCGGCGGCTCAAGGCCGGCAGCAATCTGCAAAAATGTGCTTTTGCCGCTGCCACTGTCGCCGAGCAAGGCGACAGTTTCCCCGGACTGTAGATGCATGTTTGCGCCGGCGATTACGACCAGTTCGTCTTGTCCATCGTGGAAGGACTTATGGACATCGTGTAGTTTCAGCATGGGTCAAGTATGACCCAGTCCAGGTGTGGCTGTGAATCTGATTACGTGGCAGTCCACGTCAGGTCCAGATCTTGTCGTATGAAGTGTTGCATAAGTTGTTCCAGGACGCGTCGAGTGCCCTGCGGGTCCATTCTGCCTCCCAGCCAAAGGAATGTACTCTGTATTCATTACACGCTACGCTTTGACGACTCATGCGAGGGAGCACCATGCGTATCGACAGACGGCAATTTCTGAAAACCGGTGGTGCCGGCGCGCTTGCGGCCGGTCTGTTCTCGGCCAAGGATTTGCAGGCGGACACATCGTCGGGATTCAAGGTGGTGCCCGGCGAGTCCGACGCCGCACTTTTTGCTCGTGCTCGGGACCGTTTCTTGTTTCCGAGTGACGTTACCTACTGCAATACCGGCACTCTCGGTGCATGCCCTGCAGATGTAATGAACGTGTACGTCGATGGTCTGCAATCCCTGGAGGAGGAACTGCCTGACTGGCCCTACTTTCAAGCGGATGGTGAGCCACTAACGGGCTATCAGCGCCTGGAGGATGTTCGCCGACGCGTTGGCGCTTTCGTGAATGCGGACTTCAGCGAGATCGCCATCACGCAGAACGCGACCATGGGCATGAGTTTCATTGCAAATGGCATGGAGCTCCAGCCGGGCGACGAAGTCATCACCACGGACCAGGAACACAGCGGCGGTGTGGGTAGCTGGCGACTGCGGGCCGCGCGTGATGGCATCGTTGTCAAGGAACTGCCGCTCGACAGCGCGCTCGATGACGGCCCCGACGCCGTGGTCGAGCTTTACGAGGACGCCATCACAGCAAAAACGAAGGTGCTTATGTGCAGTCATATTACCTCGCTGTTCGGCATTGTGATGCCAGCTCAGGAGCTCTGCGCGCTGGCTAAGCGGTACGGCATCATGTCCGTCGTGGATGGCGCCCAGGCAATTGGCCAAATTCCGGTCGACGTTAAGGCCTTGGGCTGCGACGCCTTTGTCGCCAGTCCACATAAGTGGGTCATGGCACCAAAAGGCACAGGCTTCATGTATTTGCGCAATGACTTGCCGCAGAGAATATGGAGTACTCTGGCAGGCGGTCATTTTGATGACTGGGAGTCCGGCGCGTTCCGTTTTATGCAGTTTGGTACCGGTAGCGTACCCATTGTGCAGGGTATGGTTGCCGCTTTTAACTTTGTCGATGAGATCGGCGTTGAGCGGATCAGTGCATGGGATTTCGCCTTAAACCGGCGTTTGCGGGAGGGTCTTGAGTCTATTCCTGGTGTATTTATCTCTTCACCCACGCAGCCTGAGTTCGCAGCGGGCATCACCTCATTCGGTGTGCAGGGCGTGAGTTCACGCGACTTACAGAATGCGTTCTGGGAGGACAAGATTCGCGTGCGCGCACAGCGCGAAGACGTCGGTGTGCGGTTCTGTTGCCACCTGTACGTTAACCCCGATGACGTTGATCGAGCACTCAGTGTGGTCGAACGGGTGGCTTGACCGAGACATAATATCGCGGCGCTAGCGCACCTTTATTTCGCCGGCAGCGCGCTTTCGTAGAAGTTCTTTAAATCACGCCGCAGGGCCGACATGGAGTCCGGGTGGATGTAAATCATGTGCCCGGATTCGTAGTACGTAAAAGTTAGGTTGTCGCGCAGTTCCGGGTCGAGCTGCATGTGCTTGAGATCGTACTCGGCCCCGAAAAACGGCGTCGCCATATCGTAGTATCCGTTCAGGGCCAATACTTTCATGTGGGGATTGCGTCGCATGGCGTAGGCGAGGTCTACCGCTGTGTTGGCGGCGAGCATCCTGCCCTCTGGCCCGACATGCCCGCGGTCCCAGGCAGGCCCAATTTCGCGGTAGAAATTGGGTCGATAGTGAAGCTCCGTTTCGTATCCCAGCGTGCCGAACAGGTAGGCATTTTGTGCTGAAATGTACGCGCCGCTGATAGCCGCATCGGCCGCATCGTACTGCGGTTCGCCCCCGGCCTCGTCCACGTCTATTCCCACAAAGCGGCTGTCGAGGCGGCCGATGGTGCGGCCCTCATCGCGCAGTAACTCCTTGCGAAAACGGCTGAGATTTACGCGTAAATCGCTGCGCTTGAGAAACTCCTCCGATAGTCCGGTATAGGCGGCAAGCTTCGCCGCAACCTGATTCATTTCCTCTTCACCCAGGTCGTCTCCCTTGGCCAGCGCTGCGAGATAAGGCCCACGTGCGTAGTCTCTAACCCCATCCAGGAAAGTCTCTAAGTCGGGTGTACGGTTCTCAATAGCTTTGTGATACCAAGCCGTGGCGGCAAAGCTGGGCAGGTAGGTTACGTAGATTCGGTCAAACCCCGGCGTGCGAACCCCGTAATTCAGAATCGTTGAAAGCAGGACGACGCCATTGAGCGTCACACCCCGGGTTAAGAGTTCGTCGGCCATGCCTGCACCGCGCAAGGTGCCATAGCTCTCGCCCAGTAGAAACTTCGGCGAGTTCCAGCGATCGTACTTGGTAATGTAGCGTTGCACCGTGCTGGAGAAAATATCGACGTCCTTGTCGACACCCCAGAAATCCTCGCCTTTGGCATTCCCCAGCGGTCGAGACAGTCCTGTCCCAAGTGCATCGACAAACACCATATCGGTAAAGTCGATAATACTCTCGGGGTTTGGCCCAATATCAAAAGGCGCTGGACCCGCAGCGTTGTCGGTGGGCGTATCTACCCGGACTGGGCCAAAAGAGCCCATATGCAGCCACATGGTCGAAGATCCGGGGCCACCATTAAACAAGAATGTGACCGGCCGGGTGTTCATCCCACGCTCGCCGTCGTCAACGGTGTAGGCGACATAGAACATACTGGCGATCGGCTCGCCATTATCATCGCGAATGGTCAGTGTGCCCGGTGTTACTGTGTAATCGATGCGATTACCGTCGACGGTGACAGAGGCCTTGGAGGGCTCGGCGCGTTCTTCGACTGGCGCGGTAACCGCATTCTCGGACGGACTGGTTATCGCGGTATTGTGCTGCTGCGTTCCCGTTTCCTGTGCGATACCGGGTAATGTCAGTAGTCCTGTCATCGTCAGCGCGATGCATCGCGTCTTCCACGTTTTCACCATGACCTTTGCCTCTTATATAGCTTTTATGAAGTTCATATGTAGCGCTTACGCGTCCGGCGACCCGGCTTTCGCCCGGTATCGTATACGATCGGAGTCTATTCTGGCGAGATGTCCCGTCCCGTCTCGTTTTAGCGACGCTTTGTGAGCGGTTTGTACATCGTCAGGCCCGCGAATGTGAGCCGCATGCCGAATCGCGTTAGGATAGCTGTGACTACGTTTACTTCGGACCTCCCCCTCGCAATGACTACACAATCGAGTGATCGCGCAAATACGTCACTCGCAATGATCTTTCTGGCCGCTACCGCCTTCATCAGCTCCATGGGCATGGGATTGATAGCGCCGGTCATGCCGTCTCTGTTGATGGATCTTACGGGCGGCGACCTCGCCGACGCATCGTTTTGGGGGGGCATTGCGCTGGTCAGTTACGCCGTTATGCAGTTTATCTGTGCACCCATTTTCGGTGCCCTGTCGGATCGCTTTGGCCGCCGTCCGGTACTGTTGATCTCACTGAGCGCATACGCCGCCGATATGTTGATACTAGCGCTGGTGCAAACCTTGCCCTGGTTTCTCGTCGCACGCGGGATGGCAGGTGTTTTTGCGTCGACTTTTTCGACGACGAACGCCTACATCGCAGATATCACACCCGCCGATCAACGGGGTAAACGCTTCGCCATTATCGGCGCTGCGTTCGGTGCTGGTTTTGTGCTGGGGCCGGCGCTAGGCGGTATTCTCGGCGATTTCGATGTGCGCTACCCATTTTATGCGGGCGCTATTTTGGCAGCCGCAAACGCCGTTTTCGGCTCGTTGGTTGTCGGCGAGTCACTGCCTGTAGAACGCCGCCGCGCGTTTTCCTGGGCGCGGGCCAATACCTTTGGGACGCTGGTACGCCTGTTTCGCACCCCCGGTATCAAAACACTGCTGCCCGTGTTCTTTCTCGCGACCTTATCGTCCTGGGTGTATCCCACGGTCTGGTCCTATGTCGCCAAGGAGAAGTTCATGTGGACGGCGGGCGATATCGGCTGGTCTGTTGCCTACTACGGGGTGGTGGTATTCGTTTCGCAGGCGCTGGTCGTGCAGTTACTGATGCCGCGCATGCAGATGCGTGTAGTGATCTGGCTTGCGCTGCTGGTCGAGATGGTCGCATTGATTGGTATTGGATTGGCTAGCGCAGGCTGGTTTGTCTATCTGATGGTCACCACGGCGTTGATCTCCACGATGCAGGATCCGGCAATTCGGCAGGCGCTGTCCGCACGCGTGCCGGAAGGGGCGCAAGGCGAGTTGCAGGGCGGCCTTTCCGCGCTGACCAGTGTCGCGATGATTATGTCACCGCTTATATACAACGGCACATTTACCCTGACTGCGGGCGAGGACGCCTGGTTCTATTTACCCGGATCACCGTTCATTGTCGCTGCTCTGATGTCGGGCCTGGCGGTGATCGTTTACGCACGAGGAACATCGCGCGAACAACTATAGAACGGCTGCAACAGCTAGAATTCGCTTTGGGGCCGTTCTGGGTCGGGCCAGTCGATGTGATAGAACTTGCCACGCGCCTGATCGATGGGCTTGCCTGTATCGGCGCCTTCTTCGCCACCCGACACGTCCGAGCCGATAAACCGGATGCCTTTGTCGTTCAGGCCCCTTTTCGCGCCGGATCGTGTCCGTCCAGAGGGCGTTGCCTTCATCAACCAGAATGTCGTCGTGGTCGTGCGATTGAATACGGATATTTGGAAACCGTGGTCGGCGATATTGAGAGCGAGGTTTTGACCGATGACTGCCAAGCCGGTGAGTCCGACGTCTGATAGTGCTTAGGCTCTGGGGGGGCGTTGGGAGACTGGCCATAGACAAAAATCTCCTCGAGGCGATGGCAGCTGAACTTCAAATCTACCCGAATAATGCGTGCCCGTACGTGATAACTCGGTACATTGCCTATTTAGTTGTGCTGCGCCTCGTTCGCGAAGGAACCCATTTGCATTCCAGCCACTACTGTCCCTGTACTGGCCCAGCCTGTAAGTTCGATGTTGGCATAGAAGCTGCGGCTCGCTGACGATCCAGCTCCGAGCGGATTTTAGCAAACATTCGCATCATCGCCGGATCGTTCCTGATGGGTCCTAGTACCGGGTCCATAGACGTCCACCATTCTCTCCAGCCGTGCGCGTATGCGGCCTCCATATTCGAGACTGCCAATTCACGATCTCCGCGCATGGCGGCAAGACGCGCTGCCAAGTGGTCCAGGAGGTTGTCTTCGAATACGTCCTGGCGAGCTGCGTTCAGGAGTGCCTCGCAACGCGACATGTAGCGTTCCGATTTTTGGCTTTGCCCCTGATTGCGCAGTGCCAGCGCAATCTCTATACCCGGACTACACATCGGCATGTAGAACCGATCCTCGTCCGAGAAATCAGCATCAGCGTCGAGCATTAGCTGGTCCGCGCTGACCGGATCATCTGTCAGGTAGCGGTACCAGCCGGCTTCAAATTTAAGCCAGGGGTCGTCGGGGTTTGCAGCTATTGCAAACTGCATTTTTTTGTCAATGGCATCGTAGTCTCCCTCCAGTAAAAGCACGTTGAGTTCGTCTCCTGCGGCCCTGGCGAGCGGTCGGAGTTCTTCGAGCATCTGCAGTGCGATTAGGACGTCTAGGTAAGAGCTCTGGTATAGCGGCGTTTCTGGAGACAGGGATCGGGCACGTCCCCACTGTCGCAAGCTCAGGGCTAGTTCTCCCTCGCGAAAAGCGGCGGCGGCGAGACCTCGATATCCCAAGGGGCTCTCGGGCTCGAGCGCGATAAGCTTTTCAAAATTGCGACGCGCTTCTTCGAAGTCACCGCGCTTGGAGAGCTCATAGCCCATGTTGTGCAAAATGGTCGGCGCTGTGGGGTCCAGCACGGCGGCTGTCTCCAGTGATTCCATCGCTTCCGAATACCGATGCAGTCGGTTAAGCGATAACAGCCGCCATATGTGTACATCGACCAGACTGGGGTTGAGTGCGATGGCTTTATCGTAATGAGCTACGGCTTGCTCATGTCGTTGCATCAGGGCCTCTACGCGACCCAGGCTGGCATAGGCTTCGGGAAGTGCATCATCAATCAGCAGAGCGCGTTCGACGCTCTGACGTGCTACCGACGCGGCAACCCCTGCGTCGAGCTTGCCCAGATTTTCTCCGCCTTCGGCAAGCTGCCACATGGTCTCGGCGATACCTACCAGCGCCGGCGCATATTCCGGGTCAAGCGCGACGCTTTGTTCAAAATATTTTCTGGCCGCTTTCACACTCTCTGTGGTGCGATTGCGTAGCTCGGCTCGCCCTTTCAGATAGAAGACATAAGCATCACTGCTGGCGGTCCGCGGTTGGCCGGCGATTTCGCCAGATTCAACATATTGATCAACTAGGACGTTGGCAATGGATCGCGCAATTTCTTCTTCCAGGGTAAACACATCGTTGAGCGTGCGGGTGAATGAGTCGCTCCAGAGCACGCTACCATCTTCTGTGCTGAGTAGTTCTGCGCGCACGCGTAGTCGATTTCCGGTCGCATTCACCGTGCCAGTAAGTACCGTTGCCATCGACAGCTGCCTACCTATATCGAGTGCGGCCACGCCTTTGCGTGCTAAGCGAAAACTCGCGCTGGTTGCCGCAGTGCGCACGCCCTCACTGCGTCCGAGCAGGCTCGCGATCTCAGCGGCGATGCCCTCGGCCAGGTAATTCTGATCGCGGTTGGGGCTCAGGTCCTCAAACGGTACGATCGCGATAGATTCCTCTACGTCGGCGGCCGCAAGTCCCTCCTCGCTTTTGCGCAGGCGGTCGCTCACGTCTTCATAGAGATAGAGCCCGGCGCCGCAGGCCGCTATTGTGATGACACCCAGTCCCAGCCAGTGCCAGACGGTGAGTCGCTGTGGCGTTGTACCGCTTGGGTCCCGGGCTCTGTGAATGCTGCCGTCCGAGTAGTTGAAGAACCAGGAGAGATAGGCAACTACAGGAAAGCCGGCCAGCACCCCGACACCGACCAGGCTGTTGACCCAGGCAGGAAGTGCAAACATGGGCCCCGCGATGTCAAACACCTCGATGACGAGCCACGATGTGACGACGTACGCGGTGAGCGTTTGGATGACGCCGCGACGCTTTAGCTCTGAGAGGTAATGTTGGACCATGCAGTGTTTCAGCCTGCGATGAAAGACGGCATGCTATCCGCTGTGCGGCAGGGTCACAAGCCGCCGTGCCTGATGTCGGGATTCTTTACAAAAAAATTGCCGACCACGTCGCAAGTTATTGATTTACATAGGGTGGATCGGTTCTTGCATAGCCACCAAGTGTATAGGCTATAGGCCTCAACTGATAAACAAGGACCGCCAGCGCAGGCTGGCGGAGAGCTGATCTCCATGAATCTATCTCCTCGCGTAGCCCCGCAAGCACACACACGCAGTATGGATTGCGTTCGATCGGGGTTAGCTTGCGCGGTCGTGCTGCTGCTTAGCGTTAGCCTCGCGGCGGAGGCGAGATTATCCCGCGGTGGGGGGCGAGGTGCCAACACAATCATCAGCGATATCACGCTGGCTGGGACGGTGCCGTTTCTGGTGGAGGAGAATGAAGGGGAGAGCGAGGAAGGCAGCCCGCTGCTTGGCTCAGACGGCAGCCTCACCGGTCTGGATCTTTCGTCGGCGGCCGCTTACGGCTATGGCCCTATCGGCTTTGCCGCCTCCGTCAGCCATGACTGGGGCCGAGATTGCGCGCTGAACACCGAGTGCTTCTTTGAGCTAGGCGCAAGCGATGTCCTGCAATGGCAGGGGCATATTGTTGGCCTGCCCGAGGAGCTCATCGGCGGAGATACCTACGATGCGGTGGCCGACCTGCGCGTTACCTGGGAACTCCTGGCGGTGGAAGAGTTGCCGCCGGGTGTTTTCAGCACCGGTCCCCGGCCGAGCCGCCCGTTGGGCCCCGATTTCATCTGGAGCAGTCTGTTTAGCGCCAGCTCAGATGGCAGCTATGCGCCGGGTTTTGGCAGCCCATCGGTGATGCTGGGAGAGAGCCTTGGCTACCTGCCCGCCGCCGACGAGTTTTCTGGCTGTTTCGCACCGTTCCCGGCGGGTCCTCCGGTGCTTCCTCTCGCAGAGGCCTACTCCCGGGGCGATTGCCGGGAAGTCAGTCTGGATCTGGCACAGGAAACTTCCGCGCCGACCGGTGCCGAGCTTCGCGCGCAGCTCGCGGCTGACGAGTATCTCGCTATGATGATTTCCATCGAGTTTATTGCGCCTGAGGGTTTCCAGTTCGCCAATCTTTTCGAGGCGGGTGGTCCGTTGCCGATCGACGCCATCCTGCCCGGTGCTGCAGGCTTGCCGACACCTGATTCCCTTCGGGCGTTGGATTCCGTGGAGTATCGTGGTTGCGCTGGCGGCGCCGACAGCAATTGCGATGGATTTGGGTGGAGCTCGCAGGCAATGCGCATCACTGTCGTCGACAACGCGAGCGCAACGTCTGTGCCTGCTCCGGCGACGCTCTGGCTACTTTTCGCCGGCGTGCTGGGCTGCGGTTCGCTGCGCCGAGGGAAGAAGCGCATCCCTGGGGCGTAGCGCTGGATTGCGATAGCGAGATTGCGACAAGTCTTGTGCAGCTCCTGCCTTGAAGCCCTGGGTCTACGTATTCATACTCCGGGCCCGGGATAAATGATAGAGATGTGAGCTGCGCAGCTGTGTCAGTCAATAGAATCTCAAAGCCACGTCGTTTTTCTACTGCGCTAAATACGTTAGCGATCGGTTTTGTCGTGGCGCTGACGATTATGGGGGCCACGTCGGGAACTGCGCACGTGGTGACTGGCATCGTCATCGAAGCGCAGGCTACCAACGCGGGTGTGATCAATATCACCGGGCGACAACGCATGCTGTCGCAAAGAATACCCTTGCTCGCCAATTCCTGGACGATGTTTCGTCGCGATGCCGATGAGCAGAGGTCGCGTAGTGCCGTTGATGCCTTTGAGCTTCTCGGTGGACTCAACAAAGTGGTGTCCGTGTTCCAGCTCGAGCACGAGCGTGAAATACAAAGCCTGCAAAAAATGCAGAATATTGCGATGGTCGTACTTGTGCTGGCTCTTGGATTGGGTGCGGCGCTGATTTGCCGTCCGCTGCTGCGACGACTGCACAGCCTGGCGGAATCCTTGAGCGATGCCGCTATCACTGATCAATTGACGGAGGTGAATAATTGACGGGGGTTTACGCTACGGGGAGAAACGCTCGTCGCGCAGCGTCAGCAAGGCGCATTACTTGTTCTTGATATCGATGACTTCAAACGCATCAACGATGAGCTTGGTCACGCCGCAGGCGATATCTGTGTCAAAACCCTTGCGAGAATCGCGACCACTATGTTCCGCGATGGCGATGTTTTTGGACGCATCGGGGGGGACGAGTTTGCCGCCGTACTCCAGGGTGTCTCGGAAAAGGATGCGATAGCGTTTGCTGAACGTCTTCGGCTTGCCATTGCGGACATGCGGTGTTCCATGGACGATGCTAGCTGCCCGGCGCACGGCGTGTCGTTTACGGTCAGCATCGGCGTGCGAATATTTGACCGACCAACAGAGCTATCGACGCTAATGCACGATGCGGATGCCGCAATGTACGATGCAAAACGCGCAGGACGCAATTGCGTGCAATTTGTAAAGCCGGACAAGCCCCTGGTGTTTCCATCGCGCTCACTTCGACAGTCATAACTCTCTTCCTACACCCCGCCGGGTCCTCAGCACCTTGCCCTTGCCATTGCTCTGCTTGTCACTGAGACTGTTGCCGACCGTCCGAGTATCGTGGCGCGGTCAATGCTGTTCCCCCGTGGTTGATAAGTGACGTGAGTTTGCAATTAAGCCCTAGCCCAAAATTTCGAGGTAAATCTTGCTGATGGACCAATTAGTCATACGGCAAATAGAGAAATTTCAGGATCCGCTGGTCACGGCAGAGGGTGACCCCCGGGCGTTTGTAGAGTTAAGCAGCTTGAAGACTTTGTGGTTCAATACGGGATCTCAGTGCAACCTCACTTGCGACAACTGCTACATCGAGTCGTCGCCGCATAACGACCGCTTAAGCTATCTGACTCTTGCCGATGTCAACGTGTTCCTCCAGGAAATAGTGAGCAAGGGTTTGCCTACTTCGCTCATTGGATTTACCGGAGGAGAGCCATTTTTGAATCCTGATTTTGTCCCGATGCTCACCGACACGCTAAGGCTTGGATTCAACGTCCTGGTGCTGACGAATGGCTTCAGGCGCATCGACAGGTACAAGTCAGAGCTTCTCCAGTTGAATACTGATTTTGGGAAAAGGCTGCAGCTCAGAATTTCTCTTGATCACTACAGCCGGGAAGTACACGAGGAGGAGCGGGGCTCAGGGACCTTCGCACCCACGATGAAGTGCGCTCGATGGCTGGCGCAGCACGGTTTTCGATTGAGTATTGCAGGAAGAGCCGTTGCATCAGAAGAGAGGCAGCAGACAATCAGTGGCTATCAGCGCTTGTTTGAAGAATACGACCTGGGCCTTGATGCGGAGTCGGGCGAGCACTTGGTGGTTTTTCCTGAAATGGATTTGTCGAAAGATGTCCCGGAAATCACCGTGGCTTGTTGGGATGTTCTGGGTAAAAAGCCCGAACAGCAAATGTGCGCAAGCGAACGTATGATCGTGAAGCGCAAGGGGAGTCAGGCACCGACGGTGCTGCCCTGTACGCTGCTGGCTTACGATAAGCAGTTCGATCTGGGTGCCAGCCTCGAGTCATCGGCGCGCCGGGTTCAGCTCAACCACAAATTTTGCGCGCAGTTCTGCGTACTGGGTGGGGCATCATGCTCATCCACCGCTTAAATAGATAAAGGACAAGCCCTTGAGAACGCCGCTGAGGTCTCAAATTGCACTGGTCACCTTGATCGTGGTCTCGAATCTGCTCGCGCAGCTTAGTCACGCTGATGACTCCGTGGCTCACTACATGGCCAATGAGGGCCTGATGGTGGTGCACGGCGATACGAAAGTGATGTTCGACCCACTCTATAAGCAGAGTTATAACAATTACTTGTTGCTCCCTGATGAAATGGAGGCGGCGCTATTTGCAGGAGATCCGCCCTACGACGGTCTCGATGCGGTTTTCATTAGCCACTACCACGGCGACCACTTTACCGCGGACGATGTGCTTCGATTCCTCCGCACGAGATCAGAGGTAGAACTGTATGCGCCTACGCAGGCGGTGGATGCGCTGCGTGCGATTGCAACGACTGAAGATTCCCCGATTTTCCATCGAGTGCATGGCGTAGAACTGCAATACAAGGATCCTCCGGTGACATTGGAAGTCGACAATCTATTAATTGAGGGGGTCAGGATTCCCCATAGCGGCTGGCCGACTGGCAGACTCGATGTCTCCAACATTGTTTGGCGAGTGACTCTCGATGCGGCCACCACCATTGTGCATATGGGTGATGCAGACGCTAACGACGTGCATTTTGCACTGGATCCAGAATTTTGGCAGCGCAGTAAGCCTCAGATGGCGTTTCCTCCCTATTGGTTCTTCAGCTCTCAAAAGGGCCTCAAGGTATTGAATGAGCGAGTTCAAGCCGACAGGAATGTGGGCATTCACGTGCCGGTCGCAGTGCCGCAAGACCCCGCGTTGCGTTCTCGCGAGTTGCGGGGCTTTGATTTGTTTACTGTGCCGGGTGAGACTCGGAAAATCGCTAGTCATCGATGAAGTTAACGGTGGACTGGCGGCGGCGGTCAACCGTCAGGCTCATGACGTCAGGGCGAGAATAGTGACCGGCGGAGTCGAAATTCTGGTGCTCTTCACGTAGCCTTTGAGGGGTCGACAAGCGCAATATAAACGCCTTCCTATTCGATTTTTGGTTCGATGATCCATTCTGCATTCGGTGCGCTCAAACAGGAGCCGCCATTGGCCAAAAAAATGTTCTCGGAGCTGCTCCTATCGTTGCCATGGCAGCCCGCCAGTATCTCCTCCAGATAGTGCGCAGCACTTTGTTGCAGAGTATCAACGACATTTTGCAGCGTCGCTTCGCGATCGGGCCACACCGGCGCGAGTTGTGCCAGCGTCATTTTGATTTGATCATCAGTTATTTGTTTTTGCCTTGGTACATTGGAGTATGAAGCTTGCGAGACGCTCAACTGCGCCGAACCTGGCGGCGGTCGCGAGCAGTCGGCCCAGCAGTAGTAAGGCGATCTATTCGTAAAGAGGCAAAGCAGGGCGGTTTGGCGACTGCCTAGAAGCCGACACTTTGCCAAACCAGGGAGAGATCGCCGTAGTGAACCGGAGTGGCTTCCACGGGGCGCGCATTGGCTACGCCCGCATGCGGTAGCTGCGTTGCATAATCCATTAAATACCCTTGAAACGGCTGTTGTGATCCCAGTACAAGACGCACAACCACGTCCTGATTTTGCGTGCCGAAAAAGTAGAGCGGTGTGAAATCTTCGCCGTCGCTATCAAAATCTGCATCCACTTCGCCAATCTGCAGCCGCTGGAGATTCGCCACCGTGGGAACAAATAATCCCATCAGCCAGGCATCGCGTTGCGAAGCAAGACGTAAGAGCACCTCTCGGCCATCGTCTGTGAGCTTGCTTTCAAGGACTTCTACCTGCGGTGGGGCCAGGGCCTCATAGGCGGCTTCGGCGACCTTGTTCATTCTATTCTTGTACCAGGGCAATAGTTGCACCGGAGCGCCGGTAAAATCGAGTATCGCCGCAATGGGCGGAGGTACTGCTCCGTCGGTGACGATGCGCCAGTGCGCAAGCCTGGAATCTGCATCCTCATAGTGCCGCACGCTGACATGCTGCGGTCGGTAGTTTGAGTACAAAGGGAGAGAGGTGGCTGCAACGCCTCCGACGATCAGTGCCATCGCACTGATCACGCTGAGTACAAACAGCCAGGGGCCGCGGAAGAAAGGCAAAGCGAGCACCAGGTAAAGACCTGCAAGGGCTAGTGGGGCGAAGACAATAGTGTATCCAAGAGCATCCTCCGTTTGCAGCGCCACGGTAATAAGCCCGATCGCCGGTATCAGTGTCGCTACGCGGCACAAGCGGCGGAGTGTTTCCGGCATCGGTAAACTGCTCGATAGGCACAAAAGTAATGCTGCAGGCAGCAGCATGCTCAGGTAAACGCCGGCGGCCTCTGACAGAAGAAGGAGTTGCAGCAACACCAGTATTGCGAAAAACCACCAGGCTCCGAGGAGCATCAGGTGTGCTGGGAATCGAGCGTAGACGATTGCCGCAAATATACAGCTGGCAAAGAGCGCTGCGGAACCAATGGCAAGTCGGTGCGCCCAAATGTGTGCGGGCCATTCCACGGTGATGCCGTTGGCATGTTCCAGACCTAGTGAGGCCGCGTATCCTGCTCCCATTGCCGCGCCGAGAGCGAGAGCAGGGATCAGCGTCGCTGCAAAGAAGAGCAGCAACTTCTGTCCCCGAAGACGTAAGGTGTCCGTAAGCAAAAGCGCTGAGGCAACCGCAAGCATCAGCCAGGAGTAATTTGCCGGCCACTGTAACCAGACACCGAAAAAATCCTGGAAGACCATCTCATGCTGAGTATTGGGCCCAAACGCCTGCGCCAAGTCGCCATTGGCAAGGGCCAGGGC
Source organism: Congregibacter sp. (assembly GCA_045105635.1). Taxonomy (GTDB): domain Bacteria; phylum Pseudomonadota; class Gammaproteobacteria; order Pseudomonadales; family Halieaceae; genus Congregibacter. The sequence continues at coordinate 185,910 of JBGCDU010000008.1, read as the reverse complement.
GAGTGGGTACAGGTTCTGGCCGTGATGTTCAATCGTGCGCGGGTCCAGGATTCCCACTCTATCGAGTGGCGTGTGGTAGTGCACGCGCTCGGCCGCGAAGGCGAAGTCGATTCCCGGCACGCCCGCTGAGTCCGACACCGAAAAATCGGTGTCATTGGGCATACGCTTGAAGACTTCGGCGGCGAAGCTTGAACCCTGAGGGTTCTTGATACTTGTTGCCAGAGTTTCCATGAACCATTGGTTGGCAGAGGAGGTTCGCAGTACGCCGCTCTCGCCGCGTGTTCCAGAGCCCTCCACGTTCAGTAGTACGCCAAGTTCCTGTGCCAGTGGATGCTGGTCGAAAAAAGCCCGTGCCCCGTGCAGACCCGATTCTTCACCGTCAGTCATGATCAGTAGTATGGGCTTGCGCGTAGTACCGGTGGCCTTGATCGCTCGTGCTGCTTCCAGCACTGCAACAACGCCGGCCATATCATCGCCTGCGCCCGGTGACGCCGGTACGGAATCGTAATGCGCCATGAGCGCCACGTAGGGCCCCGATTCACGCCCCGGGATTGTTGCAACTATGTTCTCGACAAAACCGCAGCTGAATTCGCCGTCGGTATCGCAGCCCCATGCTCGCTGCTCCTCGTGGACTATGCCCTGTTTGTCCAGCCAGCTCTGTATACGGCGTTTGACCCGTTGATTTTCGGTGCTGCCAATCGGGTGCGGCACTCCTTCTCGCAAGAATTCCTCAAGCAGGTCCGCAGCTCGCGTTCCGGAGAAGCTGGTTTTGGCAGCGTTACCAGGTGTCAGTTTCGGGGGACTCGAATACCAGAGGCTTGCCAGCAAGGCCAGGACAGTGACGAATATGGCAAAAGGGAGATAGTGTTTACTTTGCATAGCTGTTTATTGCCGCCGGTGGATAGCACCTTCCTGCGTGGCATTCTCCCATCGATCACCTCCGAAATGGAAATGTCCGCCACATTGGCCCCAGTCCACCGCATCATGATATTGGCCAGGGGAAAGGATGCGTACACCCGCTTTCCTACGCGTCTGGAAGGTGGGGATGCTGCGGTGATTGTAAAAACTGTTGCTCGATCTCTATCAGACCTTGCTTACGCCATAGCCCGCCGCCATAACCCGTTAGTGATCCGTCAGCGCCCACGACACGGTGACAGGGGATAATCAGCGCCATCTGATTGGCACCATTCGCGCGCGCAACGGCCCGAGTCGCAGAAGGACGCTTGATCCGCCGGGCGATTTCCGAGTAACTGACTGTATGCCCTACTGGAATTTTACGCAGTTCCTGCCAGACTGATTGCGTAAACGCACTGCCCTGCATGGCCAGAGGGGTTTGAAAGACCGCACTCCGCCCGGCAAAGAAAGCAGCGAGTTCTGCTCTGATCTGCTCAGTCGGGGCGAAGCTACCCAGGCCAAGATTGTTATTGCAGGCTTTACGCAGCTTGCGCAGCTCCACCGGTAGGGCCTTGCGATCCACAAACTCAAGGAGATGCAAGTGTTGTCGACTGCTGACGGCGATCATGTCGCCAAGCGGTGTTTTTATCCAATCCGCACAAAGCAGCGCATGTTGATGCAAGACGCCCGGTGCACATCCCAGCAGCTTCGCGAAAGCGCGGCGGAAGGCACTGGCCGACGAAAAGCTGGCGTCATGCTGTGCAGCAATGACAGCACCGCCTTCTGACAGACGCTCAAATCCTTCGCGCAGCCGCCTTTGACGCGCCATCTCCAGAAAGGTCATCCCAAACTGTCGTTTAAAGGTGCGACGCAGCGTCGACAGCTCGTAACCCAATTCAGCAAGGTGCTTTTCTGACCAGCGTTTTTGCGGGTCTGCATCCAGTGCCGTCAACAGTGTATTGATGGAAGGGTCTGCTGTGGCCGCGGGCCTCAGTGGGTGACAGCGTTTGCAGGGACGAAAGCCGGCCTCTATGCACTCTTTGATGGTCGCATAAAATCTGCAGTTCTCGATTTTTGGTTTTCGCGCCGGACAGGTAATTCGGCAAAAGATGCCAGTCGTCGCCACGCCAACATAGGTTTGCCCATCGAAACGTGCATCCCGAGCGACCAGTGCTGCGTAGAGCTTTTCGTGGCTGGGAAGATCAAAGAGCATTTTCGGCCGCAGTTTTTATCTGCGCCATGGCCGCGAAATACGGCGCAGGGCCAAAGCTGATCCGTGCGACGCCGGTTTTTACAATCGAACTCAAGTCGGTGTTTATATCTGCGACCATCACGTTGACGGGCAGGGCGACTGTGGCGCATATCTCGCCGATGAGAGTGGTGTCGACCAGGCCTGGAATGAAGAAACAATCCGCGCCCGCGTCGCTATACGCATTCGCACGATTGATCGCATCAGCCACCAAATCCACATGTTTGCGGGCGTCATTTTCCTGAAGAAATAGATCGGTGCGGGCATTGATCACGGCGGGTGCATCTCCAATTCGTGCCACATCGCGTGCCGCCTGGATGCGTGCCGTCTGTGTCTCGATGCTATGAATACCCTGTCCACCGACAATCTGATCTTCAAAGTTCAGACCGACTGCACCGGTCTGCATCAGCAGGGCTACGTTGTGCGCAACGTCTTTGGGATGGCTCGCATAAGCTCCTTCAAAGTCTACGGTCACCGGCAGGTCGGTGCTCGCTACGATCATGCTTGCAACGCCAAGGGCCAGGTCGAGCGGCATTTTCTGTCCATCTTGATATCCATTAGCAGCCGCCACGGACCAACTGCCCGTTGCTATGGCTTTTGCGCCGGCGTCGGTGACTGCCCTGGTGCTACCCGCATCCCAGATGTTGTAGAGCACTATCGGCTCGGACTTGCTATGCAATGCCCGGAAACGCTGAGCTTTCTCTTCTTGTGTCATGTGATGTTTTCCTGTTCTGTCTCGGCGTGGTGCTGGCGGAACTAGCCTCTGCAGCTGTCGAGTTGATGCGAGCATGTCACAGCAGATGACGTCACACAGACGAAGATCAGGCACTTACTGGATTGGCATTGCCATCAATTGGTGTGGCCTAGGCGGATACTGTGCTTGCACAGCAATGAGGTCAGGAAGTCGCACGCACTAAATCGGAAGAACGGTGCCAACATCTATCTGCCGTGCTTTGCGGTACACCAGTAAAGCAACGGCCATATCTTCGATAGCGACACCGAGATTGGCTGCGAAAGTGCGCTGTGCTGAGGACTCGCGTCCTTTGCGTTTCCCGGTCACCAGTTCACCCAGGTCGGCGTGTAGTTCAGGGCAATTTTGAAAATAGCCTTTCTCGTCTCGGTAATACCGGTACTGGTTTTTCTCATCGGTGGTGAAAATGTCTGCTTCGGCCAGGGCCTCACGAGACCAGTAAGAGTCAAAATCCACCAGCGATGCGAAACTGCCTTCGTCGAGCCAGCCTCTTTTTATGGTCGCATGTGGTGTTTTCAGAATGGGCCCCGCCGTCACAACGATATCAAGCCCCGAAACGGCGGCACGGGGATGGTCCACAGCGGCGATCTCAAGCCCCAGTTCGTCGGACATATTCCGCGCAAACTGTTCGGCCGTCTCGCGCCGCGAGCCAAACACCCGTACCGTCTTGATCGCAAAAAGTTCGTTAATGGCCCTGAGATTGGACATTCCCTGAACGCCGGGGCCCAGAATGCCGACTGTGGAGGACTCAGCCCTGGCAAGATATCGGGCGGAGAGGGCGGTCGCAGCGCCGGTGCGGGCCGCGGTAATCCAGGTGCAATCCATTACCGCTAGGGGCACACCCGTGTTGGGATCATTCAGTACTATCAGCCCGGAAATATTGGCCAATCCCCGAGCGGAATTACTGGCGTAGGAGCTAACCCACTTCAAGCCCGCCGCCGCCATTAAGGGGACCTGCGCAGGCATCGCGTGAATAAAGTCATCTGCGGCCCTACCCGGGTGGATTCCGGTTTTGGGCGGCATGTCGGTGTCGCCATTTCCAAGCTCGCGAATCGCGATTTCGACCTGTTCGATAACGGAACGCATATCAAGATTGATTGCGGCGATATCGTTTTTACTCAGATAGAGCAGAGTTTGCATTCAGGTCAGTGTCCTTGCGACTCAGTTGGCAAACATTGGGTCGAACTGGATCGAAACGGGGTTCGTCCAGCCTTCCTTAGACTTGCGCACTATCTCAACAACATCCTCCATTAGCAGCTTGTTGTCGAAGACGACGCCGTCCTTGATTGTCCAGCGTATGCCGCCGCGCCTCACGACGCGCCCATCGGCCGAATCCATCGCGCCAAACGCGTAGAGGAACCGCAAATTGTCGAGTGGATTGCCATCCACAATGAGGAGATCCGCTGTGTAACCGGTCTGCACGAGTCCCAGATCCGGCCTGCGCAGAGTGATTGCGCTGTTGTAGGTAGCGCTGCGAATCACCTCGAGTGGATTCAGCCCTGTCTCATGGATGAGTTGCAGCTCGCGAACGTTGCCGATGCCGCTCGTATTCCACAGGTAGGGGTCGTCGGAGGCGTAGCCCAGGTGCCCACCGCGTTTTACGAATGCATAAACCAGCTTTCCCCATTTTTGATAAACCTCGGCCCAGCGCTGCTCGTCTCTGGACGTCCAGTCCCAGTGATGCGATGCATGGTTCGCGGGGTTCGCGAAATACCAGTCGATTAATTGGCTGTGCGTATAAAGCTCATGCCAGGGTAGACCCATCGCGCGGTTGAGGTCGCGATTCACTTCGTAGGCACTCATGTCAGGAATGAGCGCCACGCCGGAGGCGACGAGCCGATCGACGGTCTCACCGAGCAACGCCTCCTCTGGTGCGTCGTGCCAAATCTGTCCAGCCTGGCGAAAGCGGTGCGCCTCGTTCATGTAGTTGAAGTCCGGCGGGAAGTCCTGTTTTCCACCCCCCAACGCTGATTCGCCGAATCCGTAGTGGTGCTCGATCATCGTAACGCCGAGCTCTGCGGCAGTGACGGCATTCACCACGGCGATATCTGACGGCGGCAGGTGTACGGTTGTAATCCCTCCAGCGTTCTCGACTGCGGTTGCCACGGCGCCGAACAGCTCGGCGTTCCAGGCGAGGCTGCCAATGCGCACCACGTGCGCGTCCTGCATGACCTCATCGATCAGCTTGCTGACACGCGATGGGTCATGCCACGGAGCGATCTTGTCCGCAGATGGCATGTGTCCTGGGTCGCGGGAACGAGACGGACCCCAGTCGCGTATCGGGTACATACGCGGGGCGGTGATCTTGTTCTCATTGGATAAGCGCTGCTGTTCCAGCGCAGCCTCCCAGCCACGACCGGCGCCATTGACCATGGTCGTGACCCCGTGCGCAAGCTTCATTTTATAGATGTACTCGAGCGGCAACGGCTCGGTTCGAATATGCGCGTGCAGATCGATCATTCCCGGCATGACGTACATGCCGCTGGCGTCAATAATTCGATCGGCCTCAACGCTGGTGTTGGCGGGGCGACCGGTAACACCGTTGTAGCCGATGATCTGTTGGATCTTGTTGTTTTCGACGATGATGTCGGCCGGGCCGTAGGCGGGTCCTCCGTGTCCCGGTATTACCATCGCGTTGATGATTGCCAGGCGCTCAAAAGGACCTTGTCTCGATGCGTCAGCGTTTTGTGCAAAAAGCCTGGTCGACGCGGTCACGGCGAGCGCCGCGACGCAGAGCAGTGCGATGCACCACCTGGATTTCTCCGGCATTGATGTTGGCATTGCTTCTTGCATGAGTAGCTCCTTTTTCCGACCTCGCTGGTCAGCAGTGAATCGTGGCTGCTCAGCGCCTGTCTGCGCGCCGCTTGCCCCTGATAAAGACATCGATGTCACCCGGTCGATCATTGCTATAGACCAGCTCAATCCGGCCGTCGTCTCGCCTGCGCACAACGGCCGGCACTGCGTTTTCGGTCAGGTACCAGCCCTGTGGCAGCACAACGGTATTGCGTGAGCGTCCGAAGCTTCTGTCCCATACAAACTCCTCTCCGTAGGGAAAGAATCGATTCGGGTCGGTGTAGGTCTCGGTGATGCGCAGAAGCGTACTGCCACCTTCGGGGACTGGGTCGAACCAGATGACCACCAATTCGGTATCGTCGGTGACAGCTTCGCCTATGTCGATGTCGCGCGTCGTGATTTCCTTGCCCTTGAGTATCTCGACTTGCAGCTTTTCCCCGGTGTCTAGAATCTCTGCCTCGGGATCACTGGCTTTGCTCCCGGGTCGTACGATGTTCAGGTAGCGATCCATGCCAGCGCGCGTTTCCGCATAGTCGTGATACAGGCGGAACGAATGTGTGTCTGGCGGCTGTAAGAAATACACGATGTCACGTGATTGGGATGCACGTTGGGGCGCCTGAAAATCGACGCGCGCTGCCGGGCGCTCCGTGGTCTGAGTCAGTGCGGGCGGTGGCGTTAGGGGGCTGGCCGTCACCTGCGCAAAGTCCCGGATTGGCGTCGCTTTTACTTCGTAGGGAACGCCGATAGATCCTGGATTCACAAAGCTGACTTCGATACGGCCGTCAGGTCGAGTGCTTACCTGCGATGGGTAGTTCACCGACGTCAGCTCATAGCCTGACGGCAGCGTGACGGCGTTTCGCTTAACTCCCAGGGTTCGGGTAAAGGTGATGCTTTCGCCATCGGCAAAGTAGCTGGCGGCGTCTTCATAGGTTTTATCGATGTGTATTCGGCCGCGTCCGCTTTGTGGCACGGGTCGCGCCAGGTCGACGCGAATATACTGCGAATCGGGCGTCGCGTTCGGTAGCAGGCCACTGTCCCGTGCGTCCGGCCCGTCTACGAGAGACCATTTGAGTGCTTTGCCGGTCATTCGATCGTAAACGCCATGCACGTCGGGTTTACTGCCGCGTCGAATCGGATTGTAGTAACGCGTTGCTCCGGTGGTCGCCGCGCTGACGTCGTAATAAATTCGGAAAGAGTGGGTGTCAGGCGGCAGCAGCTCATAGCGTGTAAATGCATCCGCGCTGGTTTGTTCGCCGTCCGCCGCGGCCTGCGCAGCAAAGAAAACGAGGCCCAAGATCAGTTTTTTCATTGCGTAGTCCTCAGTCCGGCTGTTTTATGGTCGCCCGGAGAATGCGATCCAGGCGCGGATAGTTTGCGTCGAGATAGGCGTTGCCGCCGTTAAACACCGGAGCCTGCTTGCCGCCACGAATACCGCCGCCAGCGCGTTCCGCGTAAGTCGAGTAAAGGCTGTCAGCGACATCCATGCCCTGAATGACTCGCCCCATAACCGAGAATCCCAGTTTGTCCATCTCCGGCTTGTCGCGCAGATTTATGTACACCTGGGTGGTTCGATCGTCCGCCGGTTCGCCGTGCGCGAACGCGAAAGTACCGCGCATGTTGCTGACCACGACGGGATCGTCAGCTATGGGTTGGTCTCGCCAGGCCTTTGCAACAGCCGGTTCGCCGTGGATGCCAAACTGCACAAAGTCACCTGCTCGAATGCGGTGGATACGCATGTCGTCGTAGTAGCCAAAGCGCAGCAGATTGTAGAATCGATCCACGCCCAGGGGTGACCAGTTACGATGCATTTCAATAACGATGGGTCCCTGGCTCGTTTGCAGCTGCGCTTCGAAAATATCCGGAGCCGGTTCGCTGAAAAGCGCGTCGTCAGGATGCTTGAGCACTATGCGACGGTAATAGTCTTGCGCCGTTCGGATACCTGATTCGTACGCCTGTTTTTCGGCCTCATTCGCCCAGGTATCCCGCGCTCTTGCGAACTGCCAGGTTTTCGCGACGGCATCGGCGAGGAAGGCGGCGTCGGACGCTAAGGTAAATGCCTGGCCGTTGCGCAGGATGTGCACGGGCGACGTTTGCGCGAAGGCGAACTCATCGCCTACGTACGGACTGGCGGGGCCTATTGCACGAGCGGCCACCCAGCCGGAGTCAGGTATTTCTAAGGAGGTATCGAATCGCCAGGTCTGGGTGTTTTTCGCCGGATCCCAGGCATGCATCACCTCACCGTTAACGATGATCTCAACGCGGTCGAGAGGTGCAATCGAACTGACGCTGACTTGTACGGCGAAGGACCTTTGCCCATCGCCTTCCACGCGTAGTTCGTCACCGGGTTCCTTGCCGTCTACGGAAAGAAAGAGAAGCGGGCCGCTGCTAGCAAAGGTACGTCCCGCTCGCACCGCCTCCAGCCAGTTGGTGAAATTGAATGGCGCGCCGGGCTGAAGGCGGGCGTAGGTGCGTGCGGCACCGCCTGACGGGTCAAACCAGACGTCGGAAAAGTTGTCCGTACCGCCCGTGGCCGCAAGGCGTATCCCGGAGTTCAGTAGCCGGTAGTAGATTGCGGCGGATTCGAGTTCTCTGGAGGCGATGGACACAACGTCATAGGAATCGCCCTTGCCAAGTGCCGCCAGCACGGGCAGGTCGCGTTTACCCACGTCCGTGGATGTGGCGGTTGGCTGGTTGAACGGATGCACGAATCCCACTATCGCACCCTGAGCCCGCGCGCGGTCAATATGTCCGATGCCCAGGGTGTCGGCTGCAAACGGCGTATGCGGAACACCGCCGATCAGGGGCATTTCGAAGCGGTCGACCCCGACCAAAGAAAAGTGCCCGAAGTAGCCGCGAAATTCCTGTGAGTACCGCAGAATGGTTCTGTCGGTAGACAGCGGGCTTGGTGCGCCGGTCAGATCAGACCAGCGGCCCATGATTTTCGTACCATCCATATGAATCAGGGCGTTGGCAACGTTCAGACCATCGGCAGTGAGCTGTTCGAAGAAATCCTCGTGCGTAAGCCCGTATCGACCCTCGTGTAGATCATGCACGTGCATGTCACCGGAGAACCAGCCGCTATTTCGCGGGTTCACGAGCGACTTAAGGGTGAGTTCCACATCTGCGAAGCCGCCGGCGGGAACACGGATATTGGCGCTGGCGGGGGTGAATTCGAAGCCGCGCATGGCCTCGATGCTCGTCATGCCAGCCGGGACTTCGATCTCGAAGCGCCCATCGGTGTGCTGATAGTGTGTGCGTGTTGCGGGGACAATGCGATGAAAATTGCCGTTCTGGGTGTAGGCGCGACCGTCGCTCGCGAGTAGCATGACCCGCGCTGGAATTGTGTCGCCGCTCTCATTGAGTACGCGACCGCGAATCACGCCGGTCGCCGCACGGGCTTTTCGCTGCTCGAGATTCACCGTGGTCCATAGCGGTCGATTGCCGCCAGCGCTGCTGACGATGTGTAGCGCTGTCGGGCCGAGTTCATTCGACACGAACGCGAGGTGCTTGCCGTCGGGGCTCGGCGCTGCGTCGAACTCACCCGCGGGGTCCTGGGTTACCCAAACCCGATTGCCGCCGTCGGCGGGGATGCGCGCGATGTCGGTCGTCCCGGCGGTATCACTGATGTAGAAAAGACTTTTCCCGTCCGCGGACCACATCGGCTTCATGCGATAGCTTGATTCTTCGTAGTGCACGAGCCGAGGCTCTCCATCGGGCAGTGACATAACCCAGATACCGCCGGAACCAATACGGCCTTGAACGCTTGCAACAAAGGCAAGGCGCATGCCGTCGGGAGAGACCGCCGGTTGGTACTGGTTGCCGGGACCATCTGCCACTGGCACCGTGGTGCCACTCGATAAGTCGAGGCGCAGAATGTCCAGATTTCCGGCGCGCCGTGTCGTAAAGAAGAGACTCTGTCCATCACCGCTCCACACGGGTGCGAAATCGTCGTCTGCATTCTGACTGACTATAGTGACTGCGCCGTCAGTGCTCGCAATAGCGCTGAAGCGTGCGATACCGATATCGAGCGTGCCGTTGCGATCAACAGTCAATGCCAGCTTGCTGCCGTCGGGACTCCATGCGGGTTCTGAGTAATAGTGGGGACCTTGAGTGAGCGCCACCGCGGTGCCGCCCGATGCGGGAATTATCCAGATGTCGCCGCGCGAGGCGTACGCCAGCCTCGCGCTGTCCGGACTCCAGTCGGGATCAAGTGGCCCTGTCGATACCGCCGGCAACAAATGAAAATCGACGCGCGATTGGGCCATCGCACCCAGTGTAGTCAGCATTACTAGTATGCACGCAGCAATGATCGCTGCGGGCCTTTGGTACGCTTCGGCCCGATAGTGCATGCTGCTTACCTCAATGGTCTGGATGTGCCCCCCGGTGCCGTGAGTCAGTTCGTTTAGGGATTCACCAGAAACGGTTCGGTCACGATGTCAGGTCCGGCATCCTGTTTGGATTCTTTGACGATTCGGGCGACCTCTTCCATCACCGCGCCGTTGTTAATCACGATACCGTCCTTGATGGTGTGGACGATTCCCTGAGTGCGATACATCTCGCGGTTCTCCCGCATTCGGATAGCGCCAAAGGGGTAGAGGTACTTGAAGTCTTCTGCAGGACTGCCGTCAACCAGTAGCAGGTCTGCGACATAGCCTTCGCGCACGAGGCCAAGTTTTGGCTCCAGAATTGTCTTGGCGCTGTTGTACGTGGCACTTTGCAGTACTTCGAGCGGGTGCATGCCGGACTCGAGCACCAACTGCAATTCGCGAATGTTGCCAAAACCGCCGGTGGACCATTGATAGTTGTCGTCGGTGCCATAGGCGACGGTGCCGCCGCGATTATTGAAGGCGTAAATCAAGTCGCCCCACAGGTCGTAGAGGTTGTGCCACAGGTACTCGTCATACGAGGTCCAGTCGTACTGGAACGCCGCGTGGTTAGTCGCGCTGGGCAGATGCCAGTCCCACAGCGTCTGGTGCGTATACTTTTCGTGCCAGGGCAGTCCGTGCGCGCGCATGATGTCGCGGTTGGCCTCGTAGGTAGAGCGATTTGGCTGCATGACGACGCCGGTTGCAACCAACTCGTCCGCGACCTCATTGAGGAGGCGTTTCTTCAGTTTCGAGTTTTTGCCAACTTCTTCCCAGACACGTCCCGCTTCACGGAAGCGCTTGTTCTCGTCAAAAAAATTGTAGTCGGTGGGATAGTCCTGAATCGTGCGATCGAGTGCCGATTCGGCGTAACCGTAGTGGTGTACGATCATCGTGACGCCGAGTTTTGCCGCATCCAGGGCGTTTACCTGCGAAGTGCTGGAGGGTTGAATGTGCACGGCGCTGATCCCGCCGGCGGCGGTGATCGCTTTGGCCGCCGCGCCGAACAGCTCGGCGTTCCAACATAGATCGTTGAGATAGACCTGGCGGACACCGTTGCGGATCATGCGGTTGGCGACTTTCTCAGCCATGGCCGGGTCGCGCAATTCCTCATCGCTGAAGTCCGTGGTACCCCCCCAGCCGTACAACGGGAACAGGCGCGGCGCGAGAATTTCGTTGCTGCGCTCACGTTTCATGTCGTTGGCGACGCGCTCCGGTTCAGCGGGGCCGACCGAGGTGACACCGGTCGCGAGCTGCATGTAGTAGATGTAGTCGAGCGGCAACTCTTCCTCACGAAAATGCAGGTGCAGATTGATCATGCCCGGCATCACGTACTTGCCTTCGCCTTCGATAACCCGGTCCCCGGTCAGGCGTGGCTCAGCATCGGGAGACGGTTCTGCGAGCGGATCAAAGCGCTGCATTTCGGCAATAACATTGCCAGTGATGAGGATGTCGTAAGGCCCGCGCGCGGGGCCGCCGTGTCCAGGAATGACCATCACGTTGCGTAACACGAGACGCTCATAGGGACCCTCGGCGAGCTCTCCGAAGCGTTTGGTGTCTTTGGGTGTGGGCCGTAGCTGTACTGTTTCCGATTGCGCCAGGGCATTGCCCGCCATGGCGAGAGAGATCAGCGTGGCGGCGCACAGTTGCGCTGCTTTTTTGAAATAGAGAGGCGCCGCGAGTGTCGTTGTCATTGGTCACCTTTCTTTATGACTATTCGGTGCGTGTCTCTACGCCGTGATAGATAATATATTTTAAAATGCGCGAAATACAAGCAACGCGCCGTGAATAGCGACCGGGAAGCCATTTTCTGCTTCTCTAGTAACCATCGGCGTGACCACCGCGACGAGGGTCTGCCACGCCGGTCAAACCGTCCTGGTTGCGTTGGATCAGTTGAATCGATCCCATATGCCAGTTATAGGGTGCGCTTAAATTCACGCTGACACCGCGCGCCTGCAGGCCTGTAATCACCTCCGGCGAAACCCTCGACTCAACATGCAGGTCCTCGTAACGGCCATAGCCTTGAAATCGCGGCGCATCAACGGCCGCGTAAGCGTCCATGCCGTAGCCGAGCAGATTGATCAGTGTGAGTGCGACGGCGCGAGAGGCGAGCCCTGGTGAGCCTAATGCCAGCCAGGGAACACCCTTATGATTGACCGCCATGAGGGCGGGGAACGGGGTGATGACACGACGGCCTTGGCCGTTACCGGTTCCAGGGAAGGTGTTTCCCGAATTGACGCCGACGCCGTCGACCGTTAAACCCGTACCGAAAGTGTCGCCGTATACGGTATGGGTCATCGATACCCAGTTTCCCTCCTCGTCGACAATGACCAGGTGGTTCGTGTCTGTGTGCATGAGCGCTTTGAAATGATCGACGAAATCCTCTTCACGAAGTGTCGGCGCGCCGGGAACCGTTGCGGCGCTGTCATCTTGCAGGATGGGCCGGCTTGCATCGATAATTTTCGCGAGATGTTGACCATACTCCTCGGACAACAGAAGCTCAGTTGGAACACTGATGCTGCGAGGGTCAGCGGTAAAACTTACGGCAAAATTCCGCGCCTGGGCATAAGCGCGGCGAATTATGTAAAGGCTGTCGGCCGACTCGGTGTAATGCCCCATGCTGTTCAAGTCAAAGTTTTTCAGGATATTGAAGATCAGGCCATTCAGGATTCCGCCGGTCGATGCAGGGGGTGCGCCCCGCAGCTGATGGCCGCGATATTCAAAACTCAATGGCTGGACCCAGCGGGGTTCATAGTTTGTTAGTTCTTCGACGGTGATACTGCCACCGGTACGATTCGTTTCTGCGACGAAGCGCTGCGCCCAGTCGCCAGAGGTGAAATAATCGGGACCCTGACTGGCGAGTTTCTGTAGCGTCGTGGCGAGCTCAGGCTGACGTACTACATCACCGACTGGCGGAACGAAGCCGCTCGGCATCCATTTCTCTCTGGAAGCAGTGTGCACTCCCAGTCGTTCATAAGCGGCACTCATCTCGCCGTAGAGGAAGGAGTACATCGTAAAGCCGTCGGTCGCAGCGCGAATGGCAGGATCAAAATAGTCTGGCCAGGATAGGCTGCCGAAGCGGGCCGCTGCCGCCGCCATGCCCGGCACAGTGCCCGGGACACCTATGCGTTTCCCGGAGGTTGTCCCGATATCAGCCGGCTTCGCCATAGAGTGCGAGGCTTGCGCATTCCGAGTATGGTCCAGCTCGGCATCGAGGTAGATGAGTTCTCCGCTCTGTGCCCAGTAAATCAACCCTCCCATACCACCGGCGAGAGTCGACATCTGTGGTTCGATAACGTGCTGAAGCGGTATCGCCGTCAATAGCGCATCAACCGCATTGCCGCCATCACGCAAGACATCCAGAATCACTTTCGTTACTTCTGGATGCGACGTCGATGCCATCGCACGTTGGGTTTTTGCAACCGGTTTTTGGCCCTGTTCAGGGCGTTGGGCTGCCGCTGTCCCAGCAAGCAGCACAGCGCAGACGCAGGTCGTTACAATCGATAGAGCGGGGTTTTTTTTCATGGCTGCGGTTCCTTTTCAGTTACGTAGCGCTATTCTTTGCCGGCGGCCTAAAATCGGTCGACCCTAAAAGGCGATAAATCGACGGGTGCCGGCGAGTCAGTCAGTAGCGCCGCTATCGCATCGGCGGTTACGCCCGCCAGAGTGAGTCCGAGATGCTGGTGGCCAAACGCATAGAGAACTCTGGCGTCGTCCGGAGAACGGCCGATTACCGGGAGGTGGTCAGGCAGTGACGGCCGAAATCCCATCCACTCGGAGCGGGTCTGCAATTGGCTGTTCGGCAGGAGATCGCTTAAATGTTGGTTGAGCGTTGCCAGGCGTCGGGAACTTGGCGGCAGCGTGAGGCCGCCAAATTCAACGAAGCCAGTGATACGAAGACCGCCAGCGAGCGGCGTCATGATGGTCATGCGATCCAGCGACGCAATCGCGATATCAAACTGACCGCGCCAGCCCTCGGCGACCACGTGGTAACCGCGTTCCGTATCCAGTGGCACATCGAAACCCGTCTGCGCGGCCAGGGCTCGCGACCATGCGCCTGCGGCAATCACGATCCGCTGCGCAGTCAGTTCGCCATTCGACATATGCAGCCGCACGTCGCCGTCTGTGTGAGGCTCGATACGCTGCACCTCGTCGCGAATGAGGTGCCCGCCCGCTCGGGTGAATGCGTCCAGAAGTCCCAGGCTGAGTCGCAGCGGATCACTGATGTGTCCGGTATCGCGCACATGGATGGCGCCGATGTTGTTCGTGAGCTCCGGAGCGATGTCGGCGACTTGCAGCGCGCTGAGCCAGTCGGCCACGATCCCGTGATCGGCCAGGGTTTGTAACTGTGTTTTTGCCGTTGCTTCCAGTCGAGGATTCTCGACCAGGATCATGTGACCGCGGCGATGCAGTTGATCTGTTGTTCCCGCGTCATCGCAAAGAGCGGTCAGTGAGTTCATCGCCTCTGCCTGCAGACTGCGCAGTGCCTCAGTGCCGCGCTTGAAGGCGGAAGGCCGCGATGCCCAGGCAAAGCGAGTCAGCCAGGGCACGATCTGTCGCGCATAGTCTCTGCGGATCGACAGTGGGTGGTTCCTGCCAAACATCAGCCGCGGCGCTTTGAGCAGAGTCCCGGGGGAGGCGAGCGGGAAGATTTGCTCGGTCGCTATGTGGCCAGCGTTTCCGTAGGAGCAGTCCATTCCCGGATCCGCGCGGTCGACCAGTACGACATCGGGAAATATCCGTGCCAGGCGAAAAGCGATTGAAAGCCCTATGACGCCGGCGCCGATGACTACGATGGGTGACTGACTCTTTATCCCACTGTTGGCCATGCGTCGTTTTACTCTTTAAGGTCGCGACTCGTTTAGCCCGCCAGGCCGAAGCGAAATGGGTCCGTCGGATCAAGGAGCAGTGTTGATTCAGCCGTGATAAACGCGCTGCCCGTGACCAGTGTCTTCACGCCTCTGCTGCTGCTCGCTTCGGCGCTGGCTTCGAAAATACTGCCAGTGATGCTTTCCTGGCGCCAGATTTCCCCGTGCTTAGCGTGTCCGTCTTCGATCAGGCAGGCGAGCTTGGCGCTCGTGCCCGTGCCGCAGGGCGATCTGTCATATGCCCGGCCCGGACATAATACGAAGTTTTTGCTATCGGCGGTGGCCACATTGCTCGGCGGTCCAAAAAGCTCGATGTGATCTATGGTTTCGCCGCTGCTGCCGCGAATACCCGCAGTCTCGAGCGCACCACGCACCGCCCATGCGTAATCTGTCAAAGCGGTGACGTTAGTCAAAGTCAGCGACTCTCCGTGTTCAGAGATGAGGAAGAACCAGTTTCCACCCCAGGCGACATCACCAGTGACACGACCAATACCTGGCACATCGATCGATACGTCCTTCAGGTGTCTATAGCTCTCGACGTTGCTAACGCTCACCAGGTTGCGATCGTGCAGAGTGACCGTGATCTCGCCTGCCGGCGTTTCAAGCCTGTGACTGCCCAGCGATAGCTGCCCATGATGCAGCAGCGTGACGGCGAGGCCGATGGAACCGTGGCCGCACATAGACAGGTAACCGACATTGTTGAAAAAGATGACGCCTGCCGCGCAATCTGGACTGACGGGCTCGCACAGCAGTGCGCCGACGAGTACGTCCGAACCTCGCGGCTCGTTGACGATGGCTGCCCTGAGATGATCGTGATTGCTCTGCATAATGGCGAGCCGTTCTGCCATGGAGCCGGCACCAAGGTCCGGACCGCCGGCAACGACGACGCGAGTTGGTTCTCCGCCGGTGTGCGAGTCGATGACTGTAATCGACGCTTCGAAGGTCATATCCAGCCCTCAGCGAGCCACGAATAGCGATATATAATATATTATAAGAATTCGTATGGCGATCATAGAAAACGCTTCAGGCAATAGCTTATGGACAATATTAGTCAAGGCCCCGTAGAGATCGTCGGCTGTCACGCTGAGGGTGAAGTGGGTGACGTCATAATTGCCGGCATATCGCCACCGCCCGGTGACTCGCTCTGGGAGCAATCGCGTTGGATAGCCAGAGACAATCGACTGCGAAACTTCGTGTTGAACGAGCCGCGCGGCGGCGTGTTCCGTCATGTCAATCTGCTTGTGCCCGCGATAGCGCCGGGTGCGGTCCAGGGGTTTATTATTATGGAGCCCGAAGATACGCCGCCCATGTCCGGGTCGAATTCCATCTGCGTAGCCACTGTCCTACTCGAAACGGGGATAGTGGCCATGCAGGAGCCGCAGACCCACTTTACGATAGAAGCACCCGGTGGCACCGTGGATATTGTTGCCGATTGCAAAGCCGGCAAGGCAGAGCGAATCAGTATCCGGAATATCCCGTCCTTTGCTGATCGACTTGATGCAACGATAGAAGTCGAAGGTGTCGGAACGCTAGCGGTAGACACCGCGTTTGGCGGTGACACGTTTGCGATCGTTGCCGCTGACGCGCTGGGCTTTGCATTAACGCCGGACGAGGCCCAGGACCTGTGTACCATGGGCAGAAAGATTCGAGCGGCGGCGAGTGAGCAGTTGGGGTTTGATCATCCAACTTTGCCGGAGGTCGATTACCTGTCTTTCTGCATGTTTGCGCTGCCGGTCGTTATGCAAGATGGCGTCCGCACGAGCAAGAATGCGACGATTGTTCGCCCGGGCAAAGTCGATCGCTCGCCGACCGGAACCGGCTTGTCAGCCCGCCTTGCGGTGATGCACGCACGGGGCGAGATGGCCCTGGGCGATTCGCTGCGCACACGCTCAATTATTGATTCGGAGTTTTTGGGTCGCATCGACTCGGAGCTGATGCTAGGTTCCAAAGTGGCTATTCGTCCGACGGTATCGGGTCGCGCATGGCTTACCGGCCGACACCAGCTCATGCTCGACCCTGACGATCCTTGGCCTAGTGGCTATCGCCTGAGCGATACCTGGCCGATACCGATGTGACGTGCCGCCGTGTGTATCCGAGCAAGCCAGCTTTTATGCGCTCTGATTATGCGCTCTGATTCCCTGCAGCTTGATGCGATTAAGCGGGCAGCGACGGGAGCTGTGCTAGCTGCCGAGAACCTCCTTAAGGTCATCTACCAGGCCATCGGTATGTTTTTGCATCAGCGCTTTTGCTCCGCGCTTGTCACGTCTGCGACAGAGCTCGAGAAGCTCCCGATGCTCGGCCTCGGCCCGTTCGATGTGGTCCCCGGTCAAGAGTTGCAGGCGAACATAGCGGTCGCAGTTGGCGTGAAGCGTCGCGAGCACTTTCATGGTCTCTGGTCGATTGAGCGGTGCGTAAAGCGTCGAATGGAATTCCCAGTTGATCGCACTCCAGTTTTCCACGTCCCGATAGTTGTCCATGGCGTCTTCGAAGCGGGTGAGAACTTGCTCGGCTTTTGCGAGATCGGCCTCGGTGATTTTTCCGATCGCCCGGCTGATCATGTCGGTTTCAATGAGTCGTCTTAAGTGTATCCACTCCAGTGCTTTGTCGAGGGTCAGCTTGGTTGCCACGGCTCCGCGGCGCGCATGCAACTCAACGAGGCCTTCGGCTTCGAGCTGCCGTAAGGCCTCGCGGACGGGAATGATGCTCGATCCGAAAGCTTTTGCGATCGCATCCTGGCGAAGCGGCTCACCACCAGCAATTTCCCGGCTTAAAATCTGCTCGCGAATGGTGGCAGCGACAGCCTGGGCAATGGTTGGTGGTCGTTTGGGTGGTGACATACTTCTCTCCGGGGTGACTTCGTGCCCGACGTTGAAGCGCCGGGGCCAGCGTCATTAAAAACGCTAGAGCTGTGGACTCAAACCCCTGGCGTGCAGCCATCGGAGTCGTTGCGCCGCGTCTTTTGGCAGCTTTTAGCTAGACGGGCTCTCGTGTGCTAGTAAACTGGTAGTTATCAAATTACCTTTGACGCAGTGTAGATTATATAGTATCTAAAATAGATCCTGCCAAGAACGCGGGAAAGCTCGGTGTAAGCGGTACCCTAATTTGATGGCGTGAATTGGATGGCGTGCAGCGAGTAGGTGATTCAGGATAGAGCTTGGTGGGTCGGGGAAGTCGGGTTTACGCTTTTAACAAACGTTTGAGACGACACGCACAGTGCTGAATTGGGCTGCGAGAGTTGTGTTGAGCTTGGTAATAGTAACGAGGGGAGCAAGTCGAGATGTCGGATAATGTTAAAAGGTCAAAAGGTCTGCGTTGGAATACATCGCAAACTGCGCTGTTGCCGGTTATGGCGATGCTGGGGCTGGTTCAGTCGCCGCTGACCTTGGCGCAGGATGAAATGATAGAAGAAGTCGTGGTCACCGGCTCGCGAATGGTGCGGCGAGATCTCGAGGCGCCCAGTCCGGTTGTGACCCTCTCTGCAGAGTCTGTACAGTATTCTGGTAACGTCACCATCGAAGAAACGCTCAACGAACTTCCGCAACTGGCGTCGGACAATACGTCCAGCGTCAACTCCGGTGGCGGTTCCGGGATCCTCACGGCCGACCTTCGGGGCCTAGGTCCGGAACGGACACTGGTACTCGTTAACGGGCGGCGCTTTACACCTGCCGACTCACGCGGTGTGACCGACCTGTCGAGTATCCCTGACGCGCTGGTTGAGCGGGTTGAAATAATGACGGGCGGCGCCTCGGCGGTATACGGTTCCGACGCAGTTGCCGGTGCGATTAACTTCGTGCTTAAGGACGATTTCGAAGGCATAGAGTTTAATACCTATTACGGGGAGACGTCGGCAGGCGACGCGAAAACGCAGAAGTACGACCTGACCATCGGCGGTAATTTCGCAGACGGACGCGGTAATGCGGTGGTGAGTGGCTCCTACACGGATCGGGGCGACATCTTCTTTGCCGACCGAGATTACTCAGCTATCTCCCTGTTCGAGAGCGGCGGCACCCTGGTTCCTGGTGGCTCAAGTAACATTCCAGGCACGCGAGTCGGCATAACGCCGGCAGACGTAGCAAATCTGAATGGTCTGGGATTTAATCCCGATACGGCCTGCCCGGGCACACTGGGCGGTATCCGCTTCGGCGACCAGGGCGCGGTTTTGCCTTTCTGCGACCCGGAAGATCGATTCAATTTCGCGCCACTGAACTACCTGTTAAGGCCGTTGGAGCGCATCCAGTTCACCTCATTGGCCAAATTTGACATCACGGAGAAAGTGACGGCCTATAGCGAACTGGCCTTCATGGAAAATCGCAACGAGTGGCAGCAGGCGCCGAACGCTGGCGGACTGCAGAGCAGCGGCGCGCCGCGGGGTGTTTACCGCATTCCTTCTTTTGCCTCGAACCCTGTGTTGTTTGACGCGACCAGGGATTTTCTTGTCGCCAACGCTGATACCTTTGACCCGGATGGAGACGGGACTGCTGAAATTGTGTCGACAGGCCGTCGCTCGGAAGAGACCGGCCCCCGGAATTATAAGTACGATCGCACGAGCTACAGCGCCACCGTTGGCTTGAAGGGGTATTTTGAAGTATCTGACCGGACCTTCAACTGGGACACGTTTTACCAGACGCAGCGTGCCAAAACTGACGAAGATATCGCGGGTCAACTGTCGTCACTGCGGCTTTCCTTGGGTTCGGATGTAACAGTCGATGCTGACGGCACGGCGCGCTGCACCAATCAATTTGTCGGCTGTGTGCCGGTTAACTTCCTGGGTATCAACTCGATTACTCCTGAAGCGGCTGCATTTATATCGCCAAATCACGGCGTCACAGAAGTGCTTGAGCGCGAAACTTTCGGCGGCTTTATTTCCGGAGACGTGTTCGATCTGCCTGCCGGTCCTATTTCGCTTGGCTTCGGCTTTGAGTATCGTGAAGACCGTTACGACTTCCGACCGGATACGGCGGCGCAGGGCGGAGAGTTTGGTGATCCGCAGCCGCCCATCGAAGCGTCTATCGACTTGACGGAATTCTTCTTTGAGGCGCGGGTGCCGCTGCTGGCGGGCATCAAGGGTGTCGACTACCTGGGCATGGAATTTGCCGGTCGTACCTCCGACTACAACACCGTAGGCAGTGTTAATACCTGGCAGGCAGCGATTAGCTACTCGCCCGTCGACTGGGCGCGCTTTCGCTCCTCCTACAACCAAGCTATCCGTGCGCCGAACATTAACGAACTGTTCGCAACGCAGGCGATTGGCTTCTCCGCGGGTGACGATCCCTGTGATCAGGATCTGAACCCCTCGCAGGCGCAGAAGAGCCTGTGCGTGCAGCAGGGAATCTCTGCCAATGCGATTGACACTTTTGACCAGATCAACGTCGGTCTGGGTGTTCGGTCCGGCGGTAACCCGGATCTCATCGAAGAGGAGGCGACCACGTACACCATTGGTGCCGTGATTTCGCCGCCTTTCCTGGATGGATTGAACATCACTCTGGATTACTACAACATTGAAATCGACGGTGCGGTCAATCAGCTGTCGGCACAGCAGGTGATCAACAACTGTTTCAGGGAACTGGATAACTCCAGCAGTACTTGTCAGGCGATCAACCGTTTCCCGAATGGTCAGATCGACTTTGTCGATGCGCGATCCCTGAACGTGGCACAAGTCACTGCATCGGGTCTTGATCTGCAGGCGGACTACAGTTTCGATCTGCCAGAAGGTATGGCGCTTTTTAACAGCGCGTCAATGCGCCTGAGTTTCATCGCCAGCTGGGCGTTTGAAAACGAGACCGTTGCAGAGCCTGGTCAGGAAGGCCTTGATTGCCTGGGCTTGTTCGGTGGTGCTTGCTCTGGATTCAACGTGTTCATCCAGCCGGATGCGAAGTATCTGTTCAACGCCTCGTATATCTCAGGTCCGATGTTTGCGCGCCTTCAGTGGCGTGGCATTCCCGACATCAAACTTGCGCCGGGTGCTAACAACGTCGTGACGAGTGCTGATGGCGTTAACTACTTTGATTTCAACGTCGACTACAGTTTCTCGGATCGACTGTCATTTACCCTGGGTGTTGACAACATCACTGACGAAGAGCCGCCGATACTGGGCTTCTCTCTGGCGGGTGATGCCAACGTTGATATCTCGCTCTACGACGTACTTGGACGACGCTTCTTTGGCGGCCTGCGTATGAATTTCTAGTACGATCCACGCAGACTCGAATGCGAAGCACAGCGCCGGACTGGTTTTCAACCAGCCCGGCTTTTTTTTTCCGACGATTTAAGAAGGGGTATGTTTTGAAAACTCCACATCCCAAGAACACCTGGTTTACCGGGGCCTTGCTAATGGCCCTTGGTCTCTGTGTGGGTGCTATCGCTCACGCCGCCGATGACGACAGTTATGTCCAGGGTGCTCCGGACCGTCGCGCGGACGAGGGTCAGGGCCCTTTTGAGCGCATGATCATTCGCGGCGCTACGCTCATAGACGGCAGCGGTGCGCCGCCGCGTGGGCCGGTCGATATCGTGGTTGAAGGCAACCGAATCGTGTCTATCGAGAATGTCGGTGTACCGCATGCTCCGATTGATGAAGATGGCCGGCCGGGCAACGCAACATTCGAACTCGACGCATCAGGTTCTTATGTGATGCCCGGATTCGTCAACAACCACATACATACCGGCGGTGTACCCAAAGCCCCGGAAGCAGAGTATCCGTACAAGCTCTGGATGGCGCATGGCATTACGACCATCCGCGGAGTGTCTGCGGGTCCGTTAAACTGGACCTTGAACGAGCGAGAGCGAAGCGCACGCAACGAGATTGTCGCGCCAAGAATATTCGCCTATCACGTACCGGGGCAGGGCGAGGATTGGAAGGGTGGCGCGATAACAACGCCGGAGAAAGCCCGGGAGTGGATCCGTTGGGCAAAGAGAAAGGGCATCGACGGCATCAAGATTTTTAACCATCCGCCCGCGGTCCTCGCGGCATTGCTTGATGAAGCCAATTCGAACGATCTGGGCAGCGTGGCGCACCTTTCACAGCTTATGGTGGGTGAGACGAATGCCCGCCAGGCAGTGGGCATGGGGCTTGGCACGGTGACGCATTTTTACGGTCTTTTTGAATCTATGTATAAAGACCACGACCTACAGCCATGGCCCGATGACTTTAATTACAACAATGAACAGGACCGTTTCTCACAGGTAGCGCGGCAGTGGAATCTGGTCGTGAAGCAGGGCAGTGATGAGTGGAATGAGCTGATCGAGTTTTTTCTTGAGCACAACGCGGTTCTGGATCCAACGATGACGGCATATCTGGCCGGGCGCGATGTCATGCGCGCCCGTCGCTCTGACTGGATGGAACAGTACATGCTGCCTTCGTTGTGGGATTTCTATATGCCGAGTCGCATTAACCACGGCTCATACTTTTATGACTGGACCACTGCGGACGAGATAGCCTGGAAAGCTTTCTATCGCAAGTGGATGGATTTCATTGACGACTACAAAGACGCTGGCGGTCGCGTCACGGTGAGTGCAGACGCAGCGTTTATCTACAACCAGTATGGCTTTGGTTACATCGAAGAGATGGAACTGATGCAGGAGGCCGGTCTCACCCCCCTCGAGGTGATCCGTGCCGCTACTATGCACCCGGCGCAGGTGCTGTTCGAACCCATGGGCGAAGCGGCACCGTTTGGTGTGGTGCGCCCGGGTATGTTGGCAGATATGGTCGTGATCGATGAAAACCCCTTGCAGAATCTGAAGGTTCTTTACGGCACCGGTGCTGTGCGGCTAAACGACGCGACGGGTAAGGCGGAGCGCGTGGGCGGCGTTAAGTACACGATCAAGGATGGCATTGTCTACGATGCGAAGCAGTTGCTTCGGGACGTCCAGGACATGGTAGATGAGCAGAAGCGCGAACGTGGAATTACTGCTTTGCCGTCTTATTAGCCGCGTTTTTTTGGGTTTGCTCTGCCTCCCGGGGCGGTTAGCGTAGATGTGGGGCGGCCTGACCGCCCCACTCATGCCCGTCCATGCCAATGCCATGGCCAGTCCGGTGCGGCATACCCGGGCTTCCATACTTCACATCGCCTTTGCCAGGAATGATCGCGGCTAACATTCGCTCACAGCGTCCCGAGCGTACGCCGGTGAAGTACTCAAGTCCGGTTCCCGAATCGAGAAACATGGCGTCGATACTATTCCTGGCCATAGTCCTGTATCCGCGTGAAAATTCTGCTTTAGATCACCTGTCCAGATCAATCGCTGTGTTCACCGGCACTAGCCAGGCGCTGTTGTTTGGTGCTTCGGTTTGGCACTATCACAAGGCGCTAATGCAAAGCGCTAATGCAAAGCGCTATCGGTAAACCGCCGTCGCCTGTCCAAGACTATCGTAGTCGGGGGTGACGCCGAGACCAGGTTCGGAGCTCGCGCTCATACGACCATTTTCGCGTTGCGGTGCGCCAGCGGCATTGCGCACCGTGACGTAGCTGTTGAAGTCGGTGGACGAAAACCTAAAACGCTCGGGTGTCGAGTGAGCGAGGTGTGCGATTGCCGAGGTGATGATGTCGCCGCCCCAGCTATCTTCGATAGTCATGGGGATTTGGAGCGACACGCACAGATCCCGAAGCAGTCTCGCTTTTGTGAGGCCGCCCACTTTGGAAATCTTGAGGTTTATCGCGTCCATAGCCAGGTCCTGATACGCCGTCAGCAACGCGCGCAGACCGTCGATGTTCTCGTCCAGAATGAAAGGAAGCCGGGTTTGTCGTCGCACCGTGAGGCTATGCTCGTAACTTATACAGGGTTGCTCTATATACACGTCGATATCGGCCACGGCGTTGACTACACGAATAGCGTCGGCCACCAGCCACCCGGTGTTGGCATCGGCAACGAGTGTCTCACCGGCGACCAGAACTTCTGAGGCGGCGCGAATCCTAGCGATGTCGGCCACGGCGTCGCCGCCCACCTTGAGTTGGAACCGGCGATAACCTTGGTCGCGGTACAAAGCGACATTCTCTGCCATCTCTGCAGCGGGACGCTGGCTGATGGCGCGATAGAGTTCAACACTCTCGCCCTGGCGGCCGCCAAGCAAATCACACACCGGTTTGCCGGCGGACTTACCGAGAAGATCCCAGCACGCCATGTCGACGGCGGATTTCACGTAGGGATGCCCCAGCAGCGCAGTGTCCATAACACGGTTGATAAGACCCAGATTGCTCGGATCCAGGCCCATGAGATGTGGGGCCAGTTCACCAATACCTGCGCGTGCACCTGCACCATAGGCGGGTAGGTAAAAGGGCCCTAGCGGGCAAACTTCGCCATAGCCGAGCAACCCGCTGTCCGTAACGATCTCTACCACGGTGCTGTCAAACACATCTACGTGTCGTCCGTCAGACCAGGTATAGCGACCTTCGGCCAGCGGCAGGTCGACCTGATAGACGTGAATCTCGGTGACTTTCATACGCACATATCCTTGGTTTGCCGCCTGAGTTTGCCCGCTAAGCAGTCAGGCTTTGCTTTGTTTAGCCCAGGATGCCGCTGAGAAACACGACGATGAGAGCTGCAGGGATAACGAAGCGGATCAGCAGCAACCAGGTCTTGAAAGCCAGGCTGTCCGACAGACCCATCTCCTCCCGGATGCTGTCCCGATTAGCGAACCAGCCGATGAAGATTGCCGTCAGCAGTGCGCCAATGGGAAGCAGCACATTCGCCATGATGTAGTCGATGGAT
Source organism: Congregibacter sp. (assembly GCA_045105635.1). Lineage (GTDB taxonomy): Bacteria > Pseudomonadota > Gammaproteobacteria > Pseudomonadales > Halieaceae > Congregibacter. The sequence goes on along the minus strand of JBGCDU010000008.1, from coordinate 161,295 downwards.
GCAAACAGCGTTTTGCCCTCGAATGCACGGATGAAATCGAGGGGATGAAAATCGCTCAATACGTTGAAAGACAGTACGGAGCCAAGGCCCAAAAGCCACATCGTGAAACCAGCCATGAGGGCTGCGCGTGCATGACTCATACGGAACTTTTCCTCAGTCCATGCGACAACCGGGGCGAAGTTGCCGATACAGGATGTCACAGCGGCGGCGATTAGCAGGAAGAAGAACACGCTCGCGAACAGGCTTCCCGCAGGCAAATCGCCAAAGGCGACCGGCAGGGTCTGGAAAACCAGTCCTTCGCCAGCATTGGGTGCCAAACCATGCTGAAACACTAACGGAAAAATAGCAAAGCCTGCCATCAATGCGACCAGCGTGTCGGCACCCACAACGATAAACGCGTTTTGCGCGATAGAGGTACTTTTATCGAGGTACGAGCCGTAGGTGATCATCACGGCCATTGCGATACCAATGGAAAAGAACGCCTGGCCCAGAGCCATGAGCAGTGTTTCGCCTGTCACTTTGCTGAAGTCGGGGGTTAACAGAAAGTTTGCTGCCGCCGCCATGTCGCCAACCACCGCCGCATATCCAACCATAAGAATAAGCGATACGAAGAGTGCGGGCATAAGGATGTTGACGGCCTTTTCGATACCGCCGTGTAGTCCGCGCGAGTTGATGTATACCGTGAGTATCACAACCACGGTGTGCCAGAACATCAGGCGAAGGGGACTCGACATCAGCTCTTCGTAGGCTGTCTTGGAGGCTTCGCTCGTAATGCCTTCGAAGGCACCGCTGGCGGCACGCACGAAATAATCCATGGTCCAGCCTGCAATCGTCGTGTAAATCAGCATCAGCATAAATACTGCCAGGACCGCGATACCACCGACCGCCCCCCACTTTGTAGAGGCCCCGGATTGAACAGCAACACTTCGAAAGCTACCGGACGCCGAGGCAGCGTCGTTCCCGCGCCGGCCGATTGTCCACTCCGCCATGACCAGCGGGACGCCGATGAGTATTGCAAAGGCAAGGTAGATAAGTATGAAGGCGCTGCCACCGTTTTCGCCGACGACGTAGGGGAAACGCCAGATGTTGCCGAGGCCGACGGCAAAGCCGACGGATGCCATCAGAAAAGTCAGTCTCGAGGACCATACGAGTGTTGTGTCACCGGAAACAGGCGCTGTCATGACTCGGGCTCCTAGTTGAATTGAACTACCTATCTGACGGGCGTTACCTTAAAGGAACGGCCGGTACCCTTGATCTTCATTGTGGTTGAGCCCGCGAAGGTTCGCTTGAACTCGGCAGTCAAACCCGTCGTGTCAGACGGCAGCGAAACGGGGGTGTTGTCTGAATTGAGCTGCCGCCACACTTCGCCGTTATCCAGTTCTACCACGTACTTGCCAAGCGCTGTTTTGGAGATGTTACGAATCGCCAGGGCTTTGCGCGAATCGCCGGTGGTCGCTCTTGGCTGTGTAGTAGTCCGGGTGCTTGTCGTGGCTTGAGCGGCTATCGGCATTGGTGCGCGTCGTGCGTTCTGTGGTGTCGCGTCCAGGGCTTTGGGACGCACAGCGCCGTCAGGACGCGGGCCGGTATAAAAGATTATGTTTTCTGGCATTGCATCGATGTTTACTTGTCGGCCCCTGGCGATCACCTTGTCGAGCTGACGAATGTTCGATATGTCTGCCAATGGATTCGCCGATAGCAGCAACAGGTCGGCTTCTTTGCCCACCTCCAGCGTGCCGATTTGGTCGAGCATGCCCGCGGCGATCGCGCCGTTTCGGGTCGCGGCGACAATCGCGTCCATCTCGCTCATGCCAAGCTCGACCAGACCTTCAATGGCGAGAATGCTGCCGATGCCGGCTTCGTGGATTTCCGGTTTTGCTGTTTTGCGGAACTCCGGGGCGCGGCCCTGGTAGTTATCGGTTGCAATGGTGACGCGGCAACCACTTGCAATCAGACGCTCGGCGTTGCGGCGTTGTATTGCATAGCCGAGGTTCTGACGCGCTTCGCGGGCTCGGCGCTCAGCGGAGGTTCTGGGCGGCGGAGCATTTTTTAATTCGGCTTCTACGCGTTGCCGTGTTTTGAGATGTTCGCGCCAGGGTCTTCCGGTCAAGGTGTTCGAGCGTAAAGCGCAGATAACGTCGCGTTCGACAATGAGATTGATGAGGGCATCCGGGTAGTCACGGGTCAGGATTTCCGGATGTTGGATGAGATCGACCCCCGCTTCGACTGATAGACGAAGTGCCTCGGAACTGGTCGAGTGAGTTTCGGCCATAAGGCCGCGCTTGTGTGTCTCGTCCACGATGACTTTCTGCACCCTTGGCGAAAAGCCGATTAGCGAGGGCGTTAGAAAGTGGCTTGTACCGCCATACTTGATGAAATCGGGGCCTTTGTTCAGATACGAATTAATGGCAACGCGCACCTCCTCAGGCCCCATGTCCATGAGCTCTTCACCCACGCCTTGCGCAATGTGATCGTTCCACTGTGCCTGGAACAGTGTGAGCTCGGATTCTTGCATAAGAGAGAAGGTCATCGAGAAAGGACCGCCCCAGCCGACAATATTGCCGGCCACCAACAGGCGAGCGCCCAGCGCATCTCCAGAATTTATGCGATCACGAACTTCGATCAGCGGCTCGAGCGCGCCATAGCTGTCGCGCACGGTGGTGACGCCATATTTTAGCTGGCGTTGCGCGAACTCCAGTGCCAGTGCCGCGTTATGCTCGCCGTATTTGAGCGCGGTTTCTCGACGGGTCGAATTCCCGTAGACCGAAGCATGGACATTGCTATCGATAAAGCCGGGTAGGAGGTATTTCCCGCTGCCATCAATGCGCTCGGCATCCGTCGGAATGTCCATGCCAGCGCTTATTTCAGCTATTTGACCGTCTCTTACCAGTACTGTCAGATTGCGCTTGGGAGCAGCGCCCGTGCCGTCAATAACCGTGACGTCCGTGATCGCAATACTGCTTTGGGCCAACGCAACCGAGGGGATTATTGCAAACACAAAGGCTACCGCAGTGGACAGGACAGAAAGTCCAAGCAGGTGTCTTAGTCGCGGCGACAGCACGTCAGTCGTTACCCGTATCAAGCGGCGCTTAAATATCTTCATCGATTGAATCGTCACTCATGTCGATCCAGATCGTCTTTGTTTCGCAATATTGTTCGTGCGCCTGTAGTGAATTATCCCGACCACCAAAGCCAGATAACTTGTAGCCTCCGAATGGCGTGGCGATATCCCCCTCAGCGTAACAATTGACCGACACCGTGCCGGCTTGGAGTGCTCTGGCGTAGCGATGTGCATTCTTGACGTTGGAGGTATAGAGCGAGGCTTGGAGGCCGTAGCAAGTATCGTTGGCGAGTTCGAGACCTTTTGCATCGGACGAGACCTCTATGATGGCAACCACCGGGCCGAAAATCTCTTCGCGGGCAATCGTCATATCGGGCGTGACCTTATCGAAGATCGTCGGCTCGATGAAGAGACCGTCGCCGTGCTCGATTGCACTGCCACCAGCGATGACCTCAGCGCCTTCCTGCTTGCCGGTCTCGATGTAGCCCAGGATTTTATCGTACTGCTCGGTGCTGATAATCGCACCCAGGCGGTTTGCCGGGTCGAGTGGGTCACCCGTTCGCCACTCTCGGAGCTGTCCGAGAATCCGTTCGACGAGCTCTTCCTTTACGTCTCTATGCACGATGACGCGGGAATTGGCTGTGCAGTTCTGACCCATATTCCAGAGCGCCGCGTACACGATGTGCTTCGCGGCGTGCTCGAGATTATCAGCGTCAGAGAGCACCAGTGCAGGATTTTTGCCACCGCATTCCAATACGACGCGCTTCAAATTGCTTTGAGCTGAGTACTCCAGAAAGCGTCGGCCGACTTCTGTCGAGCCGGTGAACGACACGACCTGTATGCCATTGTGACGACCGATAGATTCGCCGGCGCCTGGTCCGTCGCCAGGCAGCACATTGAGCACGCCGTCGGGGATGCCCGCTTCGCTGGCGAGCTCGGCAACTCGGAGCGCTGTCATGCTGGTTTGCTCTGCCGGCTTGACGATAACCGAATTTCCGGCGGACAAGGCGGGGCCGATCTTCCAGGCCAGCATCATGAGCGGAAAATTCCAGGGCAATACGCAGGCCGCTACGCCGATGGGCTCGCGAACTATCATGCCAATCGCGTCATCACCGGAAGGGGATATCTGGTCGTAGAGCTTATCGGTCGCCTCGGCATGCCACTTGAGACAATCGATAGTCTCTGGCACATCGGTCGTCTGGCACTCCAGGATCGGCTTTCCCGATTCAAGGCTCTCGAGCACCGCGAGCTGATGTCGGTCGCGCTGCATCAGCTTGCACAGCTGAATCATTATCTGCTTTCGCTCGCTGGGGTGCATACGCGACCACTCGCCGCGGTCAAATACTTCGCGAGCTTTGATCACCGCTTCGTCAACGTCGTGGGCACCGCAGTTCGCCATGTCACCGATTTTTTCACCGGTGGCTGGATTGACGGTTTCCATTCGGTTGCCCGATTTAGGCGGGACGAACTTGCCGTTGATGTAAGCGTTTAACGGCAGCGTCAGGTTCGGGACGATGGATTGGTATTCTTCATGGGTCAGCAGCGTAGGCATTAGTTTTTCTCCGCGAGGATTGACTGCAGCGTCGTTTGCGCGGTCTTTACGATCTGGGACACTTCTCGTTTCAGTTCTTTTTTCATGGGCAGAAACGGTCCCCGAACCGCGCCGCCGGGGCGGTCCATGAGTTCGCAGGCGTACTTGACGCTCTGCAGGAATTTGCCGCCCATTTCGAGGCAGAGCATTAGCGGCAGCAGCGCCTTCATAATCTCACGGCCTTTGGTGAAATCACCCTCGAGCACGCAGACTTCGTAAAAGCGGCGCGCTTCGACCGGGAAGAAGTTCGCGACCACGGATACCCAGCTACGCGCTCCCCAGGCAAAAAACTCCAAGACCTGATGTTCTGCGCCCGCACTGAGTTGCAGCTGCGGGAACTCGCGCGCCAGCATGTGCATGCGGTCAATGTCACCGCTGGATTCCTTAATACCGATAAAGTTCTTGCTTTGCGCAACGCGCTCGAGGAATTCCTCTTCCATGTTCACGCCGGTACGTCCGGGGTAGTTGTAAAGAATGATTGGCAGGTCGGCGACGCGGTCGATTTTCAGACAGTGCGCGACGAGTTCTTTTTGGCTCGGCAAGGAGTAGGGGGGTGCTGCAACGAGCAGTGCGTCCGCTCCGGCATCCCGAGCTATCTTTGCATTTGCATACACCCGATCGGGCAGCATGTCATTGATGCCGGCAACTAGCGGGATACGTCCGGCAATGTGCTTGGCCGCAAAGTGCATCTGCGTCTGACGTTCTTCGTCGCTAAGAGAGAAGAATTCGCCGGTGGATCCACCGACTATGATGCCGTGGGTGCCGTTCTCGATTTGCCAGTCAAGAACCTCGCCGAAGGCGTCGTAGTCGATCGACAGGTCGCTCGCAAAGGGTGTGATTATGGGTACGTATATGCCTTCAAGCTTCATTCGGTGCTTCCCACTGCGTGATACTGCTAAAACGACCGGCCCTTTGCATCGGGCGGTTTGTCGACGACGCCTGCCCTGCTCTAAATGCCTGCGCTGGTCGGTACGCTTTCAGGGCCTCTCCGGGCCAGTCTGCGAGAGGTATATAATATATGATCAGTCATATAACGGCTACCGAGGCAAAGCCTTACCTTGGACCTTGGCAATTCCGACTTGCCCGTTTACTCACTGCGCACGACCCAGAGTTCGGTTTGCGGACCTGCGAGAAAACGAGCGCCGTCTTGCGGTGTTGCGACCGCATCTTCCTCGCGGGGAATCCTCACAATCTGATTACCCCATTCGGGCACAGAGCCGCTGACATTGAATTCGATTGACCAGAACTCGCTCTCTCGAACGGGCTCGCGCGCGAAAGCGCCGTAGCGTTCCGGCCAGTCGGAAACGGTTCTTGCGCCCGCCCCGTGTACCCAGTTGCCCTGGGTGTGGCCGTAGATTGATGCCTTTATACCCAGGTCGGCGGCGCGTTTTTCAGCGCGTTCTTTTATCTCCGTGCCGATGGCCCCTGGCCGGATTTCTTCGGCGTAAATATCGGCGACGACCGTTGATTGACGAAACAGTTCTTTTAATCCCTGCGGCGGCGCACTCTCTCCGGCTTTGAGGACATAGGCTACGTGTTGTTGATCGGTGACCAGACCCATCAGGCGCACGCCGAAATCAACGTGTAGAAGGTCTCCGGGTTCGATGACCGGATTGTCCGTGTCGTCGATTCCGCCCTCGACGCCCTGCCTGAAGATCGTGATGCCCGGTGGGAAGTTAAACTCCAGATCCTGATCCTGCCACTCCTGCAAAATGAATCCGTAGACGTCCATTGTGGTGGTCGTACCGGGTTGGATAACCTCATTGGAAAATGCACGCTTGAGAATGTGCCAGGTGCGCCAGCTGGCTTCTGTCTCAATGGCGAGCTCGCGGTCGGTACGATGGCCAATGTAGTCAAAGATTAGATCTTGTGACGATACGATGCGCTCCGCGTAGTCCGGCCCCAGAGCCTCGTCTAATTGCGAGAGTAACTCTGCGGTCATGCCGTCGGCCATTGCGACCGTGGCAGAACGATTGATCGCGATTCGCCTGGGGGAACGCTCCTCTACGAGTTTTCTGAGTTCGGGCGCAAAGCCTTCCTCACCGTAGGAAGTAATTGTCGGGAAAAACCTCTTCATGCGGCCGGATTGATGCGTGCCAACCAGAATACGTTCCAGCGGTGCATCGCCTCCCGCATCGTAAAAAACGTAAGCGTTGCGGTGCCCGTACCATCCCGAAATGCCGAAGTCGCCAAACATCTGCAGCATCGGGTCGACATTGAATTCGCGCGACATGATGATCCACATGTCGACATCGGCGCGGCGCATCGAGGGCTGCAGGTGCAGCAGCATTTTTTCGTGTTTCACGTCCCACTCGTGCATGAGTCGTTGCAGCGCCGGGGTATTCCATGTTTCGTCAGCATGCGTCGGTAACGTCCCTAGCTGGAGCGCGGCAGCAAGTATTAGGGTGAAAGAGAATTTCAATGAAGTGCCTATGAGGGTTCGCATAGCATGCCTACCAGGATTGAATTGTGCCCGTCGCAAGCGGGCCGGATGAATGCTTGCCTGCGCAGGCCGGCAATCACAGGGTCAGATAACTCCATTCTTTTGAAAACGGCACCCGGGTCATCAACACGCTGCCTTTCTCTGTGACCAGTAAGTTATCGCTGGGGTTGATTCCGACGCCCCTGGATGGATCCATCAGGCCCGGTTCAACGCTGAACATCATTCCTTCTTCGATCACTGTCTCGTCACCGAGGGCCAGAAACGGCGGCTGATGGCCCGTGAAATTTTGTCCCGTCCCGTGCCCGGGTCGGTGATAAACATAATTCTGCATGCCGCGTTTGACCTGGTGATCGTGAACGGCCTTCGCGACGTCGTGACAGATCGCGCCGGGCCGGGTCGTCTCGATCATGATTTCGACGGTCTCCGCTACGACCTCCCAGAGTTTGTCCTGATGATTTGTCCAGGGTGCGATGAGATAGTTTCGATAGCCCTCACCGCCGCAACCGCCGATCTTGATATCAGTGTTAACGTACACCGACTGTCCCTTTTCGACGTTGGCGTGAAAGAACTGATTGGGATGCGGATGCGATGTAGCGATACCGGCGCGAACGTATTCTGATGTGAGCAGCATGCCGACAGCGTTGTGGGGCTGTCCGTCGTGCGCAATGTCCTCCATCAAAAGGCTGATGCCATACATGCGGAGCGCCTCGCCAATGGCAAAATCTGTCGTGCTGGTACCGTGTTCGAGGATAAAGTCTCGCGAGAACGCATGGATCTTGTCGAAGTAGCGATAAGCACGTTGGCACAGGGCGATTTCTTCCGGCGTTTTACGTATCTGCATATGCATGCAGTGCTCGCTGATGTTGACGAAGGTGGCTCCCGGCAGTCGTTTTTTTGCCGCTGTCAGTTGCGACGGTGACAGGTCGATATCGATTCCAATGCGCTTGCCTGCGAGGTCGTGCTTCTGCAAACCCTGCAGCATCCAGTCAAACAGGTCCACGGCAGGGCCGGTCTTGACCTCTCCTCTATTGGGGAAGCCGCCTTCGGCGTGCGGATAACAGAAGTAATATTCGTTCTCGGTGCACCACCAGGTCGTGATCAGGTCCCGATCGATTCCCGGGGAGAACCAGTACGCCGTGTCTTTCTCGTCCATGGGAAACATGACCCAGGTGGTCCGTTCGCCACTGCCGCGAAAACAGCCGCTGTAATACACCGCATTGGTGTCGCGCTGCAGGACAATGGCGTCAACTCCCTGCGGCTTGAGGCGGTCCTTGAGACCTTGTGTGGTTGCCTGGTACCAGGAAAGAGGTAGACGGTCATATCCTTTCGGCGCAGGTTCCGGTTGCTTGCGATCTTTTACAAAGAGCGCTTCGGAATCGCCGCCGGTTTTAGCCAGTGAGCGCGAGGCGAGGCCCGCGCCCGCCAGCCCGAGTCCTACGTTTTGAATCAATGCTCGTCGCGATAGTTGCATGTTTTTGCCCTCGTTGACTCTCTTGAGTATTTCATATATCCGTACCGCGTGGGGAAACTACGCCGGGAGGCATCGATGACAAACAGAGTGCACCAATGGATTTTGATACCGCTACTGCTGCTTGCTTGCTCGGTAGACGCGCAGCACTATCAGTCTGATTTTCCCCCAGAGGAGTTTCGCGGGCGCTGGGACAAATTGTTCGACCGGATTGGCGACGACGCTGTGGCGTTAGTGCAGGGCGCACCATCTGCTCGAGGCTTTGAGTATCCAAGGCAGACGAACTCGTTTTATTACCTGACAGGCATCGAGACGCCGCACAGCTACTTGTGGCTGGACGGGCGCAGTCGCGAGGTGACAGTGTTCCTCCCACCCAGGAACGAAAGGCTCGAAAAGGGTGAGGGCAAACTGTTGTCAGCCGCGACAGTCGATCTCGTTAAGCAGTTGGTGGGTGTTGATCACGTGAAGAGCACTGATGATATGCAGGGCAACTGGCTCCGGGAGAGTTTGGGCAAGGAGGTCCCGGATTTGTATACGCCGTTCCGACCGGAAGAGGGCTATGCGCAGAGTCGTTACGAGCTCGACCTCGCCAATACGAATATTGCCAACGATCACTGGGACGGACGCCTTCCGCGGGAGATTCGCCTGATCGGCCTGCTCAAGGCGCGCGGGCCCAAGCCCTGGGACGCGCCGGAGTTACAGGTGCGGGACCTATCGCCAATCCTCGATGATTTGCGCATGATCAAGAGTGAGCGCGAAGTCGCGCTGATCCGTCGCGCCTCGGAGATTGCCGGATATGGGGTTATTGAAGCAGCGAGGAGTACCCGGCCCGGTGTCTATGAATATGAGCTCGATGCAGCGGCACGCTATGTTTTTTTACTGAATGGCGCACGCCTCGATGGTTACCGCTCCATTACTGCCAGTGGGATCGACAACATCAACACCGGACACTATTTCCGCAACACACGTGAGCTGCGCTCTGGTGACCTGGTGCTTATGGATTATGCACCTGACTATCGCTACTACGTCAGCGACATTGGCAGAATGTGGCCCGTGAATGGCACGTTCACAGCCGAGCAGCGCGAATTGCTGGAACCGGTGCTGCGCTATCGCGACTTCCTGATAGAGCGCATACGCCCTGGCGTTACAACCGACCAGATCCTCGAAGAGGCCGCCGCCGCCATGGAAGACTGGTTTGACGACAATCCGTTTAATAACAAGCGCTACGAGGAAGCCGCACGAGACATGGTCGAAAAGGGCAGCGGTGCGTTCTCGCATCCGGTCGGCATGGCCGTCCATGATGATGGCGATTACAACTACCGACGCGCCCCGCTGCAGCCAGGGATTGTGTTTTCGGTCGATCCGACGATTCGGGTGCCGGAAGAAAACCTATATCTGCGTTACGAAGACACGGTTGTTGTGACGAAGGACGGCGTGGAAAATTTTACGGACTTTCTGGCGTCTGAGCTCGATGACCTAGAAGCACTGACGCGAGAGGAAGGCGTAGTACAGAAGGTGCCGGCGGTCACTGCGTGGCCTGAATAGCTTCCCGGGCGGCCTACTGAGCGTCCAGGTAGGTTTCAACCGCCGTCGCACGACTGCTGGCGTGTTGCTTTAAATCAGCGATTGCGTTCGAGAAATCGTTAGGACCTCGCAAAAAGGAATACCCCGCTCGCTCAGTAGTTGCAAAGGACTCTATGAGGTTCGAGTACGTGTCGTAGAGCGCCTGAGTGGTGGTGGTGTCAAAGGCGAAACCAATGACTTCGGAGAGGTAAGCATCGTATCGCGCCTTGTAGACCTCATCGGCAATGAGATTCTCAATCAGTGGCCAGCCGCCCACCTCGATGTTTGCGAAGTCCAGTGCCAAAGCACCGCCACGCTTGCCTTCTTGCAGAGCTTCGTTGTTGTCCCAAGGAATCCAGGTCAGTTTTTCCGTCGCCGGGTCGTTGTACAAATAGAAGTTGTGCGTCATTTTTCCGTAGGTATCCCAGTTCTGGATGATGCCGTTCACGGCCAAATACTTCAGAAAGATATCTACATCAAATACCGCTTCTAAACTCTCTCGCCAACTTGCAGGATCGGTGCTTGCAGTATTGTCATGCAAAGCGGCAAATAGCGCCTGAATATCTGACCAGTCCGCCTCATCTTCGTTGGTCTTTTTTTCGAAGAACTCTTCGGCAAATTCGCCTTCGACAAAATTTGCTCCGCCCTCTTCGGGCTTGTAGAGATTGCCGTCATCGCTGGAGAACTGCGTATCGAGAACTTCGCCATCGACCTCCTCCACCAGCGTGTAGAGTCCGAAGTACTCCGGGCCATTGCCGTGATCTATGTACAAGGTGTAGAACCCGGTGTGTGACACGGCCAAGCCTGCCTTGGCAAACACATCCGCGGCCACTTTTTCGCGCAGCTGAGATGGGTCGTCGTAATTGTTTTTCAGGCTGAATTTTTTGAAACCGTAGAAGCGCTGATTGTCAATTTGAGGGTAGTCATCTTCAAACTCGTCAAAGTCCATTTTGAACGACAACTTTAAATTGCCTTCTTGCCAGCTGCCTTGCAGGCTGGAATTACCCTTAAAGCGAATGCCCACTCGATACCATTGTGTTCCTTCGTAGTAGACATCTGCCGGTACGAAAACCGGGTCGGCATCGGTATCAATAAGACCCCCGGTCGCACGTTGGCCAAACTCACCATAAAGTGTGGTCATATCATCCAACATAAGCTGCCAGCGTTCTTCGGTGACCACAAAATCAAAGCGTTTGACCATTGTGTCGTCGAACACCTCTGTAGAATTGGGATCGACATCGTTACTGTGTGACGCTTCGGTCCAATCCGTCGCCTCAAAGTCGGCATCTGAGACTAAGGCTGTCTGAGTCGTGACTGATACCCGAGCGGATGCACTGCTGGTTCCGGCGCTGTTTGTGGCGGTTACTGAGCAGTCGTAAGTAGTGTCATTGCTGAGTCCGGCCACTGTAATTGGACTGGATGTATCCGTCGCGCTCGCCGAATCTGATGCACCGACGCAAGTCGCCTCATAGCTGGTGATGGCAGCGCCGCCATTATCTGCAGGCGTCCCAAACTCGATGTCGGCGCTCGTGCTCGCGGCCGTTGCTGCACCGATCGTGGGGGCGTCTGCTACGGTCACGATGGTAGTGTCGGTACTACTGCCACCGCCACCACCACATGCAGACAACACCACAGCAATAGTGGCTGTCACAATCAGCCTCGAATCTACTCGATTAAGATGGTGCATGCTGTGCTCTCCTACGGAAGCTGTCAGTGCTGTAAGCGCACGGATGCTCTAGTGAATTGGCCAATTGCCCGGGATGTTGGCTGTCGAGCGGGGAGTGAGTGTGTGGAAACTGTGCAGTGAATATGGAGTTTGCTGCGTTCCCGCTGGACCGGGTGCAATGCCGCAGCGCTTCCTTGCCCGCAGTTCGCTAGGGTTTGGTGTCGTCGTAGTTCGGTCGTCAATTTCAAATCTTGCCGGCAGGTTGAGGTCAGTGCATAGGGGAGGCTAGACTGCGAATTGCAGCGCTAGCTGCTCCGCCGTTTTTTCAACCGAGTGCTGTCCCATGACCGATTCTCATCTTCGCCGCCGTCTGGGGCTGTCCGGCGCCCTCTCTGCGCTTGTTCTTGCGTCATGCCTGGTGACCCCGGGATGCACTGGAAAGGCGTCCATCGTTCCCCGGGATTCCGACAACTCCGAGCCTTCAGCCGCGGCCGCGATACCGGGAGGAACCGACGTCTGGCTTCTGGAGCTGGTGCAGGAGGAGGGCGCGCTGCGCGCTGTAAAGCCGCGCAATCTCACCAACCGCCCCGGCTACGATAATCAGCCCTTCTTTACCCCGTCGGGTGACCTTCTTTATGTGCAGATGGAAGATGAAAAGACGGACCTCTGGCGCTGGAGTATCGACGCGGAGCGTTCGACCAACATCACAGCGACACCGAAGCAAGGGGAGTACTCTCCCACACCCATTCCTGAGAGCGACGGCGGTATCAGCTACATAAGGTCGCCGGACGATACCAGCGGTCGCCTGTGGCGCATGCCGCGAGAGGGCGCCACACCGGAGATCGTGTTTCCCGACATCGGGCCGGTGGGCTATCACGCGTGGTTCGACACCGATCACGTCGCGCTCTGGCTCCTGCAAGACCCTTCTGTCCTGCAACTCGTTGAACTCAGCACGCAGGAGACACGGACTCTCGCCACCGGCGTGGGGCGCACACCTCAGTCGGTGCCGAACCGTCGAGCCGTGAGCTTCGCGCGCGCGAACGATGCTGGTACAGCGGTTGAGGTGTACGATCTCGATCTGGATCGCACCGAGATGGTAGCTCTTCTTTCCGAGGGCGGCGAGTTCCACGCCTGGACGCCGGACGGGGTCCTGCTTAGCTCCGCCGAGTCACGGGTACTCGCCTGGCGCGCGGGCAAATGGCAGACGGTCGCTGATCTCGCTTACCTGGGACTGAGGCTTAGCCGTCTCGCTGTCTCGCCCGACGGCACACGCCTCGCGCTGGTTGCCGAGCCCGCGCAGTGATTCACAAGTCGAAGGAACGGAATGCAAAGCGTGCAAATAAGACAGTATAAGGAGTCCGATCTGGAGCCGGTTCTCGAATCATGGGAGCGGGCTACTCGGTTGGCCCATCCATTTATGAGCGATGATTTCATCGTGCAAGAACGCGTCAACACCATCGAGATTTATCTTCCCAATACCGATACGTGGGTCGCGGAAATCGATGGTGAAGTAAAAGAATTCGTTGCGCTCATGGGTGACGAGGTTGGTGCGATATTTCTTCAGCCCGATTGCCATCGCATGGGTATTGGAAAGATGCTTTTAGACAAAGCACAAGAGCTGCGTGGGGATCTGGAAGTTGAGGTTTTCAAAGCAAACACTATTGGACGTAGCTTCTATAAAAATTACGGCTTTGAGCACCTCGAAGAAAAGCTTCATGAGCCAACGGGTCAACAATTATTGCGACTAAAGTTCACCACTGATAAAACATGAGATTGGTAGACAGAGGCTACACGCTGTTTCGAGAATTGAGGGCAGACTGTTGCTACGTAAAACAACGAAAAAGATGAATACTGTAAGGCACGCGATTTTTCTTTTTCTTTTCGCTCCTACCTTACTATCCGCACAAAATACGCTAGAAACGAAACCGGAAATTTTGATACTGACAACCGGTGGCACTATTGCGAGTCGCACCGACGCCCCGTTAATCGCTGGTCCTGAACTGGTCCAAGCTGTGCCCCAACTATCTGATTACGCCAACATTACGGTTGACGAATTTAGCGTGATCGGTTCTTCGAAGATGACGCCGGAACACTGGCTGGGGCTTGCTCAAAAAATCAACGCGGAATTTACGAAAAATGACAATCTAGCTGGCGTTGTCGTTACTCACGGAACCGATACATTGGAGGAGACCGCATATTTTCTAAATCTGACGGTGAAGTCCGAAAAACCCGTGGTTCTGGTGGGCTCAATGAGATCCGCCAACGAAGTGTCAGCCGATGGCCCCGCTAATTTGATTAATGCAGTTCGCGTAGCCACTAGTGAGCATGCCGTTCGACAAGGTGTTCTGGTCGTACTCAACGAAGATATAACTGCCGCGCGAGATGTATGGAAGACGGATAATCGACGCGTGCAGACGTTCCGCGGATCAAGTGTTGGACACATTGGCAGTGTAGATCCCGATGGCGTGCGCTTCTATCATCGCGTTGTCCAGCCGCATACATCAAATTCCGAGTTCGAGGTTTCAGCCATTGATACGTTGCCCGACGTATTTATATTGAGTGACTTTACCGGCATTGATGAGGCTCTGGTTCGCCATTTCGGCAGTCAGAAAATGGATGGTCTAATCGTTCGCACCTTCGCAGGCGGGCGCATGAGCGCTGGTATGTCGGCGGGCCTGGCAAGTTTGGAACAATACGCCACACCAACGGTTGTCACATCGAGAGTTCCTGGTGGCAGGATCGTCAGCGCACCTGTGTATGATTTTTCGGCGCTTGTATCGAACGGTCAGCAAGACAACAAGGCCAGGATATTGCTGATGCTCGCACTGACTCGGACCTCAGATTTAGAAGAGATTCAGCGAATATTCGATACGTATTAGCAAGGCAGTGATGGTCCTTGGAGTTGGTTTGCCTTGGATCGATGCCATGAGTAAAGCAGGGACGACGCCAGTTTAAAGATCAATGGTCGGTGAGCATTATTCGGGGTATTGGGCGACAACAAAAGCAGCTCCTTTTTCCCCAACTACTGAAACTTTGCATAAGCCCCAAGACCGGTCAATTTCGTTGACCATATCCTCTGTTGTGTCCAGCTTGAGCATTCCGCCCTTGCTACATGTAACAGTGGCGCTGCTTAAACCGCCCTCAATTTGACTTAATGCAAACTTATTGCGGGTTAACAACGCTGACCACCGACTTTTTTTCCTTGAGTAAGGCGTGGTTTTTAGCACCGCCTTGGTCAAAAAAACTTTGCCGCTTACAGCTTCCATCACGGACGCGAAGTGCGCCTCGACAGCCAAGGTATTGCTTGAGTCAGGGTCAATCTTTTTGAGATCGGTCAAGCTTTGTAGCGCGTCACCAAGCATAAGATTATTGACCTCGAATTTGTACTTCTCCAACATGGGCGCGTAGAACGTTGAGTTAGGTGCTATGGTCTCGTCTTTTGGTGAGTTCGCCTTGAAAAAGCCAGCTATCGTCCGAAGGTATCTATAGGCTTGATCGTCGTCTTCATTTGAAGCGTGATAAAGCGCTAAAGCTCGCTGCAGGAACAATTCTTCGTACAGGCTATTTTCTTTTGCGCTGGCGATTCCGTCTATCTGTTCCTGGGCTTTGCTCAAATCACCTTCGGCGATACTCTCGGTGAATTTTCGCCAACGGGACGCGAAGCGCCTCGATGCTCCTCGACTCCTCTGTCGAAGTAGAAAAATTGTCTGCCCGGTGTTTTGCGAGGCAATTGGCGATCCGTCCATTGTTGCGGGCTCATACCGTTGTTCCTTTATCCACCGGCGCAGGTGGCGCTCCATAATTAGATCGCCTGTTGAATAGTCGATCTGAACGTTTTCTACATCGCCACCCGTGTTCACGCGATAGCTATAGAGTATGAGTCCTTCGTTTCCTCTCTGCTGCGATTCGGGAGGATACCTCAGCTTTGGCCCCTCCAAATGCTTCGCCGGTACGTACGCGCTTTCTGCGGCAATCGTTGGCCAAGAAACTGACGCTAAGATTATTAACACCAGCAGTTTAGTGACTGCCGTAAGTGACCGTGAACTTATGTGCATGGTGAGGGTACGTCGATAAAAAAAGGAAAATAGTAGAGTAAACGAACACGGCGCTCCAGTTTGGTGCTTGAATCGGTGTCAGGCATCCGCCTGCTACTGCGACATGCGCAAGGTAATAGGGTTCCGGCAAGTGTTTCTCTTGGTCACAGTACTGAGTTGGGTACGCGAATTCGCAATCTGGTGGTCGAAATTGTCGATCACAACACTTTCGCGACAGGGTCCGCCGTAACATTTCTTGCGTGTCTGTTGCTAACGCTGCCGGTAGCGACTGCGCAACTGGGCCGGCGACCCGAACCTCCGGTGGTGGAATGGGGTAGTGGAGCGCCTAAAGAGATGCCCGACCCATCGACTTACCCACGGCATACCTTGCTTGTAGATGCCTCGGTCCTCGCGGCGCTGGAATCCGGTCCGGCTCGCCCGCAAAAGCCACCTTCACCGGAGAAGCCGCCGAGGTTTAAATCGCTCGAAAAACCTACGGTGCCGCCGCCCAGGGCAGCCGCGCCGAACCAATAACTGACTGCAACCCGTTCCCTATGAGAGATACCGGACTCAGGGGTTCTGTGTGCCAAAATTTTTATCCTACCCAGTGGAGTCAACGATGAGCACATATACGATTAGACCTCATATGCTGTTTGCGTCACTAGCCTTTAACGCGCTGCCGGCGACGCTGGCAACTGCCGCGCTGGTATTACTAATGCACAGCTTAATAGTCACCGATATGAGTGCACCTGAAATAGAGGCGAGACGTGTAATCGAATACATTGGCGAGGTGCCAGAGATGACGGACCCTCTCCTGCCTGAGCGACCCAAGAGGCCGATTGAAGTCACCCAGAAACCTGACCGAATAGAGCCCCAGGTCGCTCACACAACCCAAGATGGCATGAGCGTGGACGACAAATTCTCACTGGCTCCGGTCATAGGGAACGGGCCCATAACTGCAGGCACGAATATGGTTGTCCCTTATCTAAAACTGCAACCTCAATACCCCGCGCGGGCGTTAAAGCGGGGAATCGAGGGCTATGATGACCCGGCTGAAGTTTGAACTGGAGAAATGACGATGCTTGGAGCGTTGCCGGCAGCCGCAGGCAATTGCACGCCCTAAACCGCGGCCATCGACTTACAATCCGCAGCGACCATAGCTAAACATGCATGGTAAGCTCAGCCGATGGGCCAACACTCTAAAATTCTGGCGTCTTCTTGGACAGACGGAGTCTTCATCCTGGATAGTGATGGCCTGTCCCATGAGCTACCTAAACGCACGGTACGTGGGCTATCAGATGACTTAGCTGGAGGAGCATTTGCAGTAGTCGATGAGCATCATCTATTCAGACGAGAGCTCACGGGGCAGTGGCATTGCGTAGCATCTAGCGGATACGTTCTGTCCGTCACCTTTGCTGTAGAACACAAGGTTTATGTCGGAACCGATGATGCGCGAGTTCTCGTCCTTGATGACCAGGGCAAGCTGAATCAGATTGACTGCTTCGATTCTATTCATGGCAGAGATTCTTGGTTTGCGGGCACAGCGATTGTTGACGGCAAGGAAGTAGGGCCCCCGCTCGGTATTAGGTCACTAAGCGGATCTGTGAACGGATGCATTTTTGCCAACGTTCATATTGGTGGAATACCCCGCTCGGTCGACGGTGGCGTAACATGGGAGCCGACCATCGACGTGGGTTTCGATGCCCACGAAGTGCGTGTTAGTCCTAGCAACACCAACCTGGTTGTTGCCGCAACAGCTTCAGGGTTGTGCATCAGTTGGGACGGTGGGGAATCGTGGTCAGTCCAATCAGCTGGCTTGCATGCGCCGTACTGTTCGGCGATCGCTGTGACGGCAGAGCATATCTTTGTCGCAGCTTCAGAAAATCACTTCTCGCCTCAAGGAGCGATTTACCGACGTAGCGTTGTACCGTTCCGCGATCACTTGGAAAAAGTGGGAGCAGGTTTACCTGATTGGCTTGCCGGGATTGTCGACACGTCGTGCATCGCATCTAGTTCAGACGAAATGGCGCTGGCATCCGCCCGTGGAGAACTGTTTACTTCTGTTGATGCTGGGAGAAATTGGATTAAGAGGGATGAAACGGTAGCCGGTATCAGTAGCGTTTTGATTGTCCGTTAGCCGCGGCTCATCTTTTGCCCAATGGGCTGTCACAACACAGTATCTCTCTCTACTTCGCACAGGGCGTCTAAAGGGTGTGCGATTTTCGACACTCGAAAAAATCTGCAAGATTCTGGACTGTCAGCCTGGTGACATACTGAGATAGGAAGCTCTGATACCTGCCCTCCCGTAGGGCGAACTAACGGCTTGTTTCTTGGTGAGTATGGAAACTGTGAAATCTTCTGTTTTTAGCGATCTCCGTAAAGTGCGCCACCTGATTTTCCGCTCTCACCTCAGGGTTGACGGTCGTTGAGGTCGGCGAGGCTGCTGATGCAAGGAAGGCAAGATCGACACCGGGTGTCGCCGGTGTAGACCAAAAATAGACCAGCGCAGAGAGGCCGAGCCACGCTGTGAACATAAGTAAATAGGGCCAGCGGTGTAGCCAAAGTCTGGCCGCCAGTAGAGTCGTCGCGGCGGTACCGGCCAAGGCGAACAAGACTGGCATTGCCGCAAATGTGCCTGTCCCGGTGAGCGTCGTCTGGATTGCAATGCTGGCCCACTGTGCAGGCAGGAGCGCTAGAAACCAATTCGGAAGCGCGCCCGGGAAAGCGTGGGCTATGAGCAAAACAGAAGCCTCGCCGGCGACGACAAACAAGGCCATCAACCATCCTCGGCGAGATAATGTTTTCCCAAACAGAGCGCCTCGCGCGGCGAAACTGCCGCTGGCGATGACCATGGCGAGTCCGGTAGAAAAGGGCTGCGACGGCGCTGACATGCCCAGCGCAAGTGCCAACACTGTTAAGCACGCAGCATTCAGCAAGGCCAAAAAAACGCCGATCCAGAAGTGTCCAGCAGTCGCCGCCCCTATTATGCCAACGCCCATAAGGCCCAAGGTCAATATTGAACCGCTCACCAAAGCCAGATCTGAAGACCCTGCCGAAAGCGCCACCATAACCAGGACCGGGACTGCAACGCCGATCAGCGTCGTGGTGTACCAGGCTGGGGCTGGCCAAGTAAAAAGTCTAGTGGTCGTCAAAAGCCGCATGGCAAAGATACTGACTGAAGCACCCTGTCTTGTCGACCGCTTCTGTGAGGTACTTAAAAAAACCAGGTAATTGAGGTGGCTTCTGCGACCGTGCGGGGGCAGAAGCAAAACAAGTGAAAAGATGCTTCGCGACTTAAAAGACACTTGCATTAATGAATCGAAAAAAAGGCGATGGATGCGGGGCGGATGCCGTTGTTGGAGTTCGGTTTGACTACGGCAGCATGCCAACAGCGGAAGCGGTTGGCATGCTGCTTGTTACAGTTACTCGTTAACCAACTTCATTGAAGTTCCCGGGATCCGATCCTCCGGCTCGCGAAAGCTATCGATCGACGGGCAGGCGCAAAACAGGTGACGATCCCCGTAGACATTGTCGACACGGTTAACCGGCGGCCAGTATTTATCGAGCTTGAGCGAATCCATGGCGAACGCGGCTTGCTGGCGGCTGTAAGCGTGCGGCCATTCCTCGGCCGTCAAATCACGCAGCGTATGCGGTGCATTGACCAGCGGATTGTCCTCCAGGGTCCAGCGACCGTCCTGCACGGCGCGAATTTCTTCACGGATGATGATTAATGCGTCGCAAAAGCGGTCAATCTCTGCGAGAGACTCTGACTCTGTGGGCTCGATCATCAGTGTGCCCGCGACCGGGAACGACATGGTCGGTGCGTGGAAACCAAAATCCATGAGACGTTTGGCGATGTCTTCTTCACCGATGCCGCTGGCTTCTTTTATAGGACGCACATCGATGATGCACTCGTGCGCAACATTGCCGTTGCGGCCCGTGTAGAGCACCGGGTAGTGATCGCGCAGTCGGTGCGCGATGTAATTGGCGGAAAGAATAGCCACTTTGCTGGCCTGGGTGAGCCCTTCTTCGCCCATCAGGGCGATGTAGGCCCAGGATATGGGCAAGATAGACGCGCTGCCATAGGGCGTGGCAGACACTACGTCGTTGTCTACAGGTAGTCCCGGTACCGGGCGAATCGGATGCGATGGCAAGAAGGGCTGCAAGTGCGAGCCCACGCCTATGGGGCCCATGCCCGGGCCGCCGCCGCCGTGTGGTATGCAGAAAGTTTTATGCAGATTCAGGTGGGAGACATCAGCACCAAACTTTCCGGGGGCTGCAAGACCCACCAGGGCATTAAGGTTGGCGCCATCTACGTACACCTGCCCGCCATAGGTGTGCACAAGGTCGCAGACCTGAGTGATAGCTTCTTCAAACACCCCGTGCGTGGAGGGGTAGGTAATCATGATGGCGGCGAGCGTATCTCGGTGCTGCTCGGCCTTTTTCTCCAGATCTTCCACGTCGACGTTGCCATCGCTGTCACACTCGACAATGACCACGCCCATACCAGCTAACACGGCGCTGGCCGGATTGGTGCCGTGAGCGGACGAGGGAATCAGACAGATTTTTCTGTCGTGATCGCCACGGCTCTCGTGGTAGCGCTTGATGGCCAGGAGCCCTGCGTACTCGCCCTGAGATCCCGCGTTGGGTTGCAGGGAAATCGCATCGTATCCAGTGCATTCCTGCAGCATGCGCTCCAGGTCTCTGAGCAGTTCCGTGTAGCCCTGTGTTTGTTTGGCGGGTGCGAAGGGGTGAATCGCTGCAAACTCAGGCCAGGTCACGGGGAGCATTTCGACCGTGGCGTTGAGCTTCATGGTGCAGCTACCAAGGGCAATCATCGAGCGGTTGAGCGCGATGTCCTTACTTTCAAGACGGCGCATATACCTGAGCATTTCTGTTTCAGAGTGGTACTCGTTGAACAATGGGTGCTGCAGGTAATCGACATCGCGATGCAGTGATTCAGGAACACTATTTAACGCAGCACTATCGCTGATTGATACCTCGATCTCGCCGCTAAATACCTGCAGCAGCGTGATCAGATCATCACGGGTACTGGTCTCATCCAATGAGATGCCCAGACAGCCAGCTTTATCACAACGCAAATTGAGTTTGGCTTTCTTCGCACGCTTGATGATCGCGCCGCGTTTGCTTTGGGTTCGCACTGTGAGAGTGTCAAAGAAATGTTCGTTCTCAAGTTCGAATCCTGCCTCCCGGAGCCCCTCGGCAAGCAGAGCAGCGAGGAGCTGTGTGCGCTCTGCTATGCGTCGAAGCCCCTCTGGTCCGTGGTACATCGCGTAAAAGGCGGCCATAACAGCCAGCAGGGCCTGGGCCGTGCAAATGTTGCTGGTCGCTTTCTCGCGTCGAATATGCTGCTCGCGGGTCTGCATCGCCATGCGCAGTGCCGGTCTACCCACGCGGTCCACCGATACGCCGATAATTCGACCCGGCGTAGAGCGTTTGTAGGCATCGCGGGTCGCAAAGAACGCGGCGTGCGGACCACCGCAACCCATAGGTACACCAAAACGCTGACTATTCCCCACTACGACATCGGCTCCCAAAGCTCCCGGGGACTTCAGTAGCAGCAAAGCGAGCAAATCGCTGGCCACCACGACCAGCGTATTCTTGGCGTGTGCTGCATCGATAAGCTCGCTGGGGTCGCGGACCTCGCCGCTACTGCCCGGGTACTGAATGAAAACGCCAAAGGCATCGTGATCGGACAGAAGCTTCGCCGCATCGCCCTCGAGAATCTCGATTCCAAGCGGTTCAGCCCGGGTGCGAATCACTGCCAGGGTCTGGGGATGACAGTCGCCGTCAACAATGAAGCGCATGCTTTTGTTTTTCTTGTTGACTCGCTGCAAGAGAGTCATGGCTTCTGCCGCCGCCGTCGCTTCGTCCAGCATCGAAGCATTTGCCAGCTCCATGCCGGTGAGGTCCATCACCAGTTGCTGATAGCTTAGTAACGCTTCCAGACGGCCCTGGGAAATCTCGGCCTGGTAAGGTGTGTAGGCCGTATACCAGCCCGGGTTTTCCAGGACGTTTCGCTGAATGACCGCGGGTGTGTGAGTATCGTAGTAGCCCATGCCGATAAAGCTGCGAAAGACCTTATTCTGCTTCGACATTGATCGGAGTCTGTGCAGTACATCGACTTCGCGTTGCGGTCCGGCCAGGCGCATGGGGCTGCGGCTGCGAATACTCTCGGGCACGGTCGCGTCTATCAGCTCGTCGACCGAGGCATAGCCGACGGCGATGGCCATCTCGTGCTGCTGGGCTGAAGTGGGGCCAATATGCCGCGTCAAGAATTCGTCATGGTTCTCGAGGTCAGTGAGGCGTTCATTGCTCATTCTGTGGGTCTCAGCGTGAGATTGAAGGGACTGGGGTGGGTACATCAATTAGTCTACAAATTTTAGCAGTGTGTCACCCTCGGCAGCAAAGTGAATGTGTGTTTGCCCGAAGGCGCGATATTTCAGGGCGACTGGCGCTCATGTACGTCGGACCTCGTCGTCGCTACACTGCCGACTGAACAGCCAACGGAACAAGTACTACTCGTGCAAAGCATAGACTCAGTTGAAGTGCCGCCCGACATGGCCGGACAAGTGGGTATGAACCCGCAGCAGTTGGCCCGAATCGGGGAGCATCTCGAATCCAGCTATGTAAATCCGGGTAAGATTCCCGGGTGCCTCACCATGGTTTTGAGACAGGACCAGCTTGCCTACACGCACGTAGCAGGTCATCGCGACATAGAGCGCGACCTGCCAATGACGCTTGACACGGTGTTTCGGATTTACTCCATGACCAAGCCGATCACATCGATCGCCATGATGCAGCTCTGGGAGCGCGGCTTGTTTACGCTGGACGATCCGGTGGAACGCTTTATTCCTGAGTGGAAAGGGCTGAGAGTGCGCACTGGCGGCTCTTGGCCGCTCTTCGAAACTCAGGCTGTGCGGCGCCCCATGCGGATTCGGGACCTACTGCGGCATACATCAGGCCTGACCTATGATTTTATGCAGTCGACCAATGTTGACTACGCCTACCGCAAGCTACAGGTGGCCAATCCCAGGCCAGGCTACACGCTCGCGGACATGATTCAGCAATTGTCAGAGCTGCCGCTGGAATTTTCACCGGGGGAGCGCTGGAACTACTCTGTAGCCACCGATGTGCTAGGTTTTCTGATTGAGAAAATAAGCGGCATGTCGTTTCCGGGGTACCTGCAAACTCACATCTTCGAACCGTTGGATATGCGCGATACCGTATTCAGTCCGCGGGAAGATCAACTCGACAGGTTTGCCGCCTGTTACACCCGCGGCGCCGAAAAAACACTGCGGCTTCAGGACGATCCGCGCGGTTCGCAATTTGCAGACCGCCGTTTTTTTTCCGGTGGTGGTGGCCTGCTCTCCACCGCTGCTGACTACCTCGGTTTCTGCCGAATGCTGCTCGCAGGCGGCACTGTCAGTGGGCGACGTGTTATCGGACGGAAAACGCTGGATATGATGCGCAGTAATCACTTGCCCGGGGGCGGCGATTTGGCGAGTCTTTCGATGTCTGGCTTTAGTGAGACTGGTAACGAAGGGGTGGGTTTTGGGCTGGGGTTTGCGACAAAAGTCGATCCGATCAAGAATGGCTATCCAGCAAGTTCCGGCACGTTCTACTGGGGTGGTATGGCGAGCACGCTGTTCTGGGTTGATCCGGCAGAGGAGCTCATCGTCCTGTTTATGACGCAGTTGATTCCCTCGAGTACCTTCAACTTTCGCGGGCAGCTCGAAGCCTTAGTTTATGCGGCTATTGACTAGAGGCTCGTCCGTAGGTGATTTCAATCACATCGAGCATGCGATCGCCCTGCGGGCTTTGCAGGCTCACCGCGTCGCCGGCCGATTTTCCGAGCAGGGCTCGCGCGATTGGAGAATCGATTGAGACCTCTCCCCGCGTCGCGTCAAATTCGTCCGGCCCCAAAATGGTGATGCGTCGCTTATCACCATCTTCTTCTCCGATTGTGACCGTGGCGCCAAAGTAGACGCGGCTGGTATCCGCAGGTCGCTCATCGATGACTTTAAGCACTTCCAGTCGTTTGCTCAGAAAACGCACACGGCTGTCGATTTCTCGCAGGCGTTTTTTGCCATAGATATAGTCGCCGTTTTCCGAGCGGTCACCGTTTTTTGCTGCGTCCTGCACAATTTGCGCGACTTTTGGCCGCTCTTCACGCCACAACGCCTCCAACTCTTGGCGCAGATGCAATACGCCCGCGGCGGTGATCAGCGGTGTGCCTTTTACTCGTGGTGGTCGATAGCGTCCCATCTCACCAGTTTAACCGTTGTTAGGGCAGTCAGCCGAATTCCCCGATGTTTGGCGATGCGATTGCGGTGAACCTCGCGGCTCCACTACACTCGTCGAATGCAAAAAATGAAGTTTTACCACCCTTTTTTCGTGGCCTGCTTGTTCGGCATTGCCACGCATCCGCTTGCAGCGTGTATCGATCTGCAGGGCGACCCTGCGGAAGGAGGTGTGATTTGGGGGGTGGCGCCCGTGGCGGCACAGGTAAGCCTTGACGGAGAGTCGCTCGATGTACTCCCGGATGGCCGTTTTTTTGCCGCTTTTCATCGCGATTCTGCGACGCAGAGTGTGCTTATGGTTGTGAGCCGAAATGCCGATGGTGCTGCAGACTGTAGTGTTATGGTCAACGTTCAGCAGCGTGATTACCGCATATCGCGGGTGGAGGGCGTGCCGCAGCGGACCGTAACCCCACCTGCTGAGCAGCTCGAGCGTATCCGGCGTGAGCGGACCCTGGTTGCCTCCGCAAAAGCCCAGTTCATAGCGCGCCCCGATTGGTTGCAGCAAATGGATGGCGGATTTCGCTGGCCGGTTGAGGGACGCATATCGGGGGTGTATGGCAGCCAGCGGTTTTACAATGGAAACCCCGGCAGCCCGCATTACGGCGTCGATATTGCTGTGCCGACGGGAACACCGATCAAGGCGCCCGCGTCGGGCCGGGTAACGCTTGCTGAGCCCGACCTGTTTTACTCGGGGGGAACGGTGATTCTTGACCATGGCTACGGCTTTTCTTCGTCGTTTCTGCACATGAGCGAGGTCACGGTCGCGGTAGGCGACGAGTTGTCCGTCGGAGACGTGCTCGGGGCAGTCGGTGCGACCGGCCGAGCGACCGGTCCGCACCTTGATTGGCGCATGAGCTGGAGAGGACGGCGCGTAGATCCGCAGCGTCTCGTGCCCCCCATGAACGACCGAAACTAGCGCTCAGTGAGACTGGAATGCAACGGGGGGCGCCCGGTTGGTCAACCGGCAGTACTCCGGAGTCAGGCCCCACGAGTTTTCCTCACCTTGGGTGTCACCCACGCCCCGCAAAGAACGTATAATCGCGGCTTTTCTACACGGGACGGTGTGCATGCTCGACAAGAAACTACTCAGCATTCTGGTTTGTCCGGTTAGCAAAGCGCCACTGGTCTATAAGCCAGAGAACAATGAACTGATATGCAAGGCTAGCGGTTTGGCGTATCCCGTACGGGATGGCATTCCTGTCATGCTGGAGGAAGAAGCGCGGCAGCTTACGGTAGACGAGAAGCTCGGTTAAGCGCATTCACCCGGGCGACAGGCGTGGGAGAGACGTGGGAGAGCTAGGAGGCGGAATGGAAGACACAATTTTTTCGAAAATTATCGATGGGACAATTCCCGCCGAAAAACTCTACGAAGATGAGCATTGCATCGCAATCAACGACATAAACCCGCAGGCCCCGGTACATGTGCTGCTGATACCCAAGAAGCCTATTGCGATGCTGGTAGATGCAGAGGCCGATGACCAGCAATTGCTTGGGCATCTTATGTTGGCTGCCGGGACCGTAGCGCGGCAGCTGGGTGTGGATGAAGCGTTTCGGTTGATCGTCAACAACGGGTCTGGTGCCGGGCAAACGGTTTTCCACCTGCACTTGCATATCATTGCCGGACGAGAATTCGCCGAAGGCAAGATGGGGAGCTGATTCCAGACGTCTTTTGAACTAAGGACCCAAAAAGCATCAACGAAAAATGTATCGACCAACGAGTCTTTTCGCCACTTTATTCTAGCCACCAGATTACGAAAATCGGAGCAATCCATGAAAACCGGAGAAATCCGCGAGGCGTTTCTCGCTTTCTTTGAGAACCAGGGTCATCAACGCGTGGCCAGCAGCTCGCTGGTGCCCGGCGACGATCCTACGTTGCTGTTTACCAACGCGGGGATGAACCAGTTCAAGGACGTCTTTTTGGGCGGAGAAGCTCGACCCTACAACCGTGCGACGAGCTCACAGCGCTGTGTCCGGGCTGGCGGGAAACACAATGATCTGGAGAACGTCGGGTACACCGCTCGGCATCATACGTTCTTCGAGATGCTCGGGAACTTCAGTTTTGGGGATTACTTCAAGCGCGAAGCTATACGCTATGCCTGGGAGTTTCTGACGGAAAATCTGCAACTGCCTAAGGAGAAACTCTGGGTCACCGTGCATATATCGGACGATGAAGCAGAGCGTATCTGGATTTACGACATCGGCTTTCCCGCGGAGCGCATTTCAAGGCTGGATGAGGACAACTTCTGGCAGATGGGGGATACCGGCCCTTGCGGTCCCTGTTCTGAAATTTTCTACGACCACGGGGAGGATGTTCCCGGCGGGCCTCCGGGCAGTCCTGATGACGACCTTGATCGTTACGTCGAGATTTGGAACCTCGTGTTTATGCAGTTCAACCGCAGCGCCGACGGCGAGATGGTGCCCCTGCCCAAACCCTCTGTTGATACCGGCATGGGGCTGGAGCGCATTGCTGCGGTGATGCAGGGTGTGCACAGTAATTACCAAATCGATCTCTTTACTGCACTCATAAATGCAACCGCCGATCTGCTCAAGGTTAAGGACCGCAGTGATTCCTCGCTCCGGGTGATCGCCGATCACATTCGGTCCTGTGCATTTCTGATTACCGATGGCGTTTTGCCCGGCAATGAAGGGCGCTCCTACGTGCTGCGTCGCATCATGCGTCGCGCCATACGTCACGGGAACAAGCTGGGTGCAAACAGTCTGTTCCTGCACCGACTTGTCGAGCCGCTGGTGACCCAGATGGGCGCCGCTTATCCGGAACTTCGGGAGCACCGCGAAGCTATCGAAAGTGCCATCAAGGCAGAGGAAGAACAGTTTGCGCGAACGCTGGAACAGGGCATGGGCATGCTTGAGGAGGCTCTGAGTAATATGTCCGGTACCCTGATTTCCGGTGACATCGTGTTCAAACTCTATGATACCTATGGTTTCCCGGTTGACCTGACAAATGATATTGCCCGGGAGCGCGGCCTCACCCTCGATATGCCGGGTTATGAGGCGGCAATGCGTGAGCAGCAGGCGCGTTCAAAAGACAGTGGCGCATTCAGTATCGACTACAACGCTGCGTTGCGCCTGGAAGGTGAAACGGCTTTTGTTGGGTATGACGCGACGAGCGATACCGGTACCGTTGTTGCGCTGCTGCGCGCTGGCGAGCGTGTTGAAAAACTGAGTGCGGGTGATGAGGGCGTGCTGGTGCTTGATCGGACGCCTTTTTATGGCGAGTCCGGCGGTCAGGTCGGAGATACCGGTTACCTCAGCGCGGCAGGGGTGAAAGCCGAGGTAGTCAATACGACCAAGGCACAGGGGCATCATCTTCATCACTTGCGGCTGTTAGAGGGAGAGATCAAGACCGGCGACCCGCTCAGCGCTAGCATCGACAACGAACTGCGACAAAAAACGCGACTGAACCATTCGGCGACGCATCTTCTGCATGCCGGCTTGCGCAAGGTGTTGGGCGAGCATGTCATGCAAAAGGGATCACTGGTGGACGCGGCGCGGCTGCGTTTTGACTTCTCGCACAAGGGGCCTATGAGTCAGGCAGAACTCTACGCGGTCGAAGATATCGTTAACGAGCAGATACGCGCGAACACCGCGGTGACGACCGAGCTTATGTCCATGGACGCTGCGCAGGACGCGGGGGCTATGGCGCTTTTCGGCGAGAAATACGGTGAGGAAGTGCGAGTGCTGAGCATGGGCAGTGAGCGCTTTTCGGTGGAGCTCTGCGGCGGCACGCATGTGCAGAAGACCGGCGATATCGGTTTGCTCCGAATTGTGTCCGAGGGTGGCCTGGCATCGGGCGTGCGGCGGATTGAGGCGCTGACCGGGAGTCATGCCCTTGAGGCTATTCGCCGCATCGATAAGACCTTATCTGAGGTCTGTGAGCTTGTGCGCAGCGACGGCGATAGTGTGGCTGCCAAGGTCCTTGCCCTGCGAGCGCAAAACCGTGATCTCGAGAAGGAGACGGCGCGACTTAAGCAAAAGCTGGCGTCCTCTGCGGGCAGCGATATCACTGCCTCGGCGGTTGCTGTGGACGGCGTGAACGTACTCGCTACGTTGGTCGATGGGGCAGACGCAGGTTCCCTGCGAGGCATCATGGATCAGTGCAAGAGCAAGCTTGCGAACGCCGTTATTCTGCTTGCGGCCGTCAACGACGACAAAGTGTCGCTGGTCGCGGGCGTGACCAAAGATCTCACAGACCGCGTTAAGGCGGGGGATCTCATGCGTGAATTTGCCGGCCGACTTGGGGGCAAAGGCGGGGGCCGTGCAGATATGGCGCAGGGTGGTGGCTCCGATGTAAACGCGCTGCCCGATACCCTCAAAACTGTACCGCAATGGGTCGAAGAGACCCTCAAGAGCTGATTCTGCCATGGCAATTATCGTCCAGAAATACGGTGGCACGTCGGTAGGCAGTGTTGAGCGCATCAAGCAGGTGGCCGAGAAAGTCGCTGGTTTCCATGATGATGGCTATAGCGTGGTGGTGGTGGTTTCCGCCATGAGTGGTGAGACCGATCGACTCATTGAGTTGGCGCGTCAGGTCAATGAACCGCAAGTGCCTCGAGAGATGGACGCTTTGGTGTCCACCGGTGAGCAAGTGACCTCGGCGCTCTTGGCCATGGCGCTGCAGAATCTTGGGAAGGACGCCAAAAGCTACACCGGCTCGCAGGTGCGGATTCTGACCGATGACAGCCACACCAAAGCGCGAATCCGGGATATAGACGACGCTCGGCTGCGCCAGGATCTGGAGGCTGGCACCATCGTGGTGGTTGCTGGTTTTCAGGGTGCTGATGAGGACGGCAATATCACAACGCTGGGACGAGGCGGGTCGGACACCACAGCAGTTGCGCTGGCCGCAGCTCTGCAGGCGCAGGAGTGCCAGATTTACACGGATGTAGACGGGGTTTACACCACGGACCCGCGGGTTGTGAGCGATGCGCGACGTCTGAGTAAAATCACTTTTGAAGAAATGCTCGAGATGGCCAGCATGGGCTCAAAAGTGCTGCAAATTCGCGCCGTAGAAGTGGCCGGAAAATTTAACGTTCCCCTGCGTGTGCTGCATAGTTTTCAGGAGGGCCCAGGAACGCTCATTACCCTTGAGGAGGACAGCGCTTTGGAAATGCCAACGATTGCAGGTATCGCTTTTAATCGCGATGAGGCGAAGCTTACCATCATCGGGGTCCCGGACATGCCCGGTGTCGCCTACCGTGTTCTCGGCCCAATCGGCACTGCCAATGTGGAAGTGGACGTAATTATTCAGAACACCGCAGAAGACAATACAACGGATATCACCTTCACGGTCGCACGTGGTGATCTCGAACGCGCCGAAGATATTCTTCGTCGGACCGCAGCAGAGATTGGCGCGTCGAAAGTATCGATAGACAACAAAATTGCCAAAGTCTCCGTGGTAGGTGTGGGTATGCGCTCACACGCCGGAGTCGCCAGTAAAATGTTCGAGGCGCTGGCCGAGGTGGGGATCAATATTCAGATGATCAGCACCTCAGAAATTAAGATATCGGTGATCGTCGAAGAAAAGTTCATGGAACTTGCCGTGCGAGCTCTACACTCTGCATTTGAACTGGATGCGGAACCGATGGACGAGTCCGCTGCCTAAGCAGTAGAAGCGAGCGATTTCTTCGCCGCGACCAGAGGGAACTCCAAATGCTTATCCTGACTCGGAAAGAAGGCGAATCCCTGCGCCTTGGTGAGGATATTACCGTGACCGTGGTGGCAGTGAAGGGTGGTAACGTCCGTATTGGCGTAACCGCCCCTCGCCACGTGGCGGTACACCGCGAAGAGGTTTACGACCGCATCAGCAATGAGTCTGAAGATGGAGGGCAGGGCGGTGCTAAAGGTAGGGCACAGGCTGCCGCGAAAACTGCTGGCAACGATAGCGCTCAAGGTGAGGTTGACGATGTCGCAGGCGGTGCGGATCAATAGCCGCTCAATGCCTTTTCCAATGTCAGGTAGGGTGGTATGATCGCGCGCCTCACGGAGAGGTGGCCGAGTGGCTGAAGGCGCGCCCCTGCTAAGGGCGTATACGTTAATAGCGTATCGAGGGTTCGAATCCCTCTCTCTCCGCCAAAATTCGCAGTTTATAGACATCTCAGCGGCCTTCATTCATTTACCTACCTACCTACCTAATGTACTGGAGTAATAGCTCAGAAAAAACTCAATACCAGATTACCCCAAGGGCGCTCTTTGCCAATAGATCGCTTATCTCCTCGGCGGGCATGGGCCGTGCGAACAGGTAGCCCTGGAGTTCATCGCAGCCGTGCTCACACAAAAATGCAGCTTGCTCCGGTGTCTCGACACCTTCGGCAATAATTTTTAGGTCAAGCTGTCTGGCGATAGCGATTATTGTTCCCGTAATTTCCTCTGCATCTTTGCGTTTGCCAATCTCACGGACAAAGGTGATGTCTATCTTGAGCCGATCCACCGGGAAGTCACGCAGGCTGCTTAAAGATGAATACCCCGTGCCAAAGTCGTCGATCGCTAATTCAAGTCCAAAGTCTTTCATGGTGTGCATGACGCGGATTGCGCTCTCGACATCCCGCATTAGCGAACTCTCAGTGATTTCGATTTCGACGCAGCTGGGGTCGAGCTCGGTATCGAGGATAACTTTTTCGATGTCGTTTTTTAGTCTCTCCCCCAAGAACTGTCTTGGGGAAATGTTGATAGCCAGGCGTAATCCATCGAAGCCTGCTTGGTTCCAGGCCTTTAACTGCCTGCAACTCTCCTCGATAGCCCAGGCACCGATTGCGTGGATAAGGCCGACGTGCTCGGCGACTGGTACAAACTCACCCGGGGTAATCCAGCCAAGCTCTTCGTTGTTCCAGCGCAGCAGTGCTTCGACCCCCATGATTCGCCCGGTGTTAGCGCATACCTGTGGCTGATAGTAGAGTTGAAATTCATCGCGCTCCAGCGCAAAGGCAATGGCCTGTTCGAGTCGCGAGCGGAGGTAAAGTTCAGCACCCACCGTTGCGGAATACAGATTAAGCGGGTCGCTGTCATCCATCCTCGCAGTAAACATCGCGGTATAGGCGTTACTGAGAAGCTGCTGTGGATCTCGGGTATCCGTGGGCCAGAAACTGACCCCTAGTTGTGGCACCAGTAGCAGCGGTTCCTCTTCGAATTTCAGAGGTTGCTGCATGAGCGTCAGGAATGTGGCGGCTCCCTCGCGGGCATCTTCGATCGTCGCGTATCCGCCAGTTAGTACTGCAAAATCGTCACCGCTTAGGTGAGCGACAAAGTCATCGACTTTGCCAATGTCGTGAAGACGATCTCTTATCGTCTGTAGTACACCATCGCTGATGGGCCTGTCCAAAACGATGGTGGCAGACCCTGGCCAGTTCACATGCATGACAATGAGAGCGGTGATGTCACCGTCTTCAGAGTTCTGCGCCAGTCTTCGGAGGCGTTCCTCCAGCATGCCATGGGTAGGCAACCCGGTTGCGGCGTTGTATCGGGCGAGCGCGTCAAGCCGTCCAAGGAGCTTGCTCCGCAGTTGCTGTTCCCTTTGGTACTGCCAACCTGTCCAGCCGAGGAAAACGCAGATCACGGCTGTGAGCGAGCCTGCAGCTGGGTACCATATTTGCCTGAAAACCAGCAGCAGTACCGTGATACTGAGGATAATGGAGAATCCTAGTACGCCGAGAAGCAGATTGAGGCGCAGTGGCGAGAGAAAAATCAGCAAAGATATAGCCAGAACCAAGATCAGTGAAAGACGCGTTTTCTCGCTTGTTGCCAATGGTTTGATCATGCCCTTGACAAGCAGGCCGTTCAGTATCTGTGCATTTACGAGGACACCGGGCATGCGCTCGTGGGATGGCGCTCCCGGGGTGGATATCGCGTCACCCAAGCCTGTGGCAGTCACGCCGACCAATACATATTTGCCGGCCAGCGCGTCGCGACTGACGCGTCCATTCAAAACGTCAGTAAAAGAAAGTATGCGTGGCTTTGTGCTCGGTTTGGTAAATGGTATTAGGCGCTGATCAGCGCGGCTCCAACCTGATGCCAGTTCGCTGCCTGTGCCTCGCAGAGGCGGCGAAAGCCGTGTCCTCGAGCCGGTGGCGAGCATCGCAAGAGGCAAGCCGGGCCAGTAAGCATCCGCGACGCCGCCGTACAAAAAGGTAGATCTGCAGAGTCCGTCGAGGTCGAGCTCCAGATCTACATGTCCCATCGCTGCGGCCGCAGTGGCAAGTTCTGGTAATGGCAGCAGCTCATCGATCTGCAGTCCCGGCGCGTGCAGCGCCGGTGCTATTGGAAGCACGACGGTGGCAGTGGCGACGGCAGCTGCGAGGTCTCGATCAGCTTGGGGATTATCGTCCTGGCGTTCGACGAACAGGATGTCCATGCCGATCACCCGGACATTCATGGCTGCGAGCTGGTCGATCAACTGAGCGTGCAGTCGTCGGTCCCAGGGCCATCGCCCGAGCGCTTCAATGCTACGGTCGTCGATGGCAACCACTGTGATCTCGTCTGACATCTCAGGTGATTGCAAAGGCAGCAGGAGATCGTAGAGCAGGAGATCAAAACGCTGCAATATTGGACTGTTAGCGGAGACGCCCAAAAGCCCCGCGGCGATGAGTAGCAGCAGAAACGCCACGAGCGCAGAACGATGGCTGTCAGCCACTTGCATCCGTTAAGGAGCCACTAATGCGAGGATTACAAAGATCGGGATTAGCAGCCAGCTGTGTGCTTTTTTCTCCGTATCAATTCTCTGAGATGCTCCCCAAGGGCCCGAATACCCGTCGGGCTCAACGGTGCGAACTCGAAGGTAACGGGTGCGTGTCGATCGGCTCTCCAGCGCTAGCATCGGCTGCTCAACCACGCGATCAAACTCCAGCTTGTTAAAGTTCCGGTCAAACGCCACCTGTACCTGATAGGCAAGGCCCGGTGCGCTGGGAAGCCATGTGGCGACAAGCTGGTTTGTGTTACCGCCCTCAATCTTTGCATCAACCTGCTGATGCGCGGGCCTGATCTCAAAAGATCGTGCAGGTCCGCTTGGCCCCAGTTCGCCATCTGCAGCAATACTAGTTACACGCCAGTAATAGCGATCAGGCTTGCCGAGGGCGGCGCTTTCGTAATCCGTTTGACTCAAACCTGTTTCATCAAGTATCAGGTCACCAAAATTTGCGTCCCTTGCCACTTGGAGTTGGTATGCGGATGCATCGTTTGATGCTGCCCAACTAAGTCTTGGTATCTTTTCTCGCACTATCTGGCCTTCGGCCGGTTGCAGTGCGACCGGTGCTTGCGGCCGTGCGTTCAATTCAAAGCTTGCGATAGCGGCCTTGCCCTCGAGTCCGGTCGAATCGATAGCCCGAAGTCGCAGATGGTATTTACTATCTGCAAGGTCGGGCAGCTGCGCGGTGTCGCGGTTCGTTAGTTCATGCCAGATAATGGTGTTAAAGCTCGGCGTATTCGACAGCTCAAGTCGATATGCCTCGGCGTGTGGCTCGCGCCCCCAGCGTACCGGCCAGCCCAGGCTCTGCACGGGTTTAGGAAACACCTCAAGGCGAGGTGCTGGTAGCAAGGCCTTGGGTGGGATCGGCGCCTTTCCAGCTTCGACTCGTGTGCCGAACCCTTCAGTCACGAGCTCCTGGCCAATATCTCCGTTCACAGCAACGCTGCCATCGAGGACCTCGATGCTAGATGCGGTCAGATCTGTCGCTGCGCGATACTCCGTTCCGCGCACAGCACTAACAGCGGAGGGTGTATGAATCTCAAAGCGCGATCCTGGGCCCTCCGCCGGGTTGACTCGTGTGTCCAGGCGGCCCCTGAGCAGAGTCATGCGCGAGTCGACCATACCCGTTTCACCGTGTGCCGAGAGATGATCAAAACGCAGCTCACTATCCGAGTACAGTGTCAGCACACTGCCATCGGCGAAGCGAACAGCAATCGACGTATCGCTAAATGTGCGAATGCTATCCCCCAATAAGACCCGCTCGCCCAGCGAAAGATCAACCAGCTCTCCCGTCGACCGTGTCAGCACTGCGGAGCCCTCAATTGCCGCAATGGTCGCGGGTACCGCATTGCTGTCGATCCAGGCCATGGGCACCCGGATTCGCGAGCCAGGCTGCATGCGGCGGGGGTTTTCGATATTGTTCATTTTGCGCAGTGCTTCAAAACGCGCAACGCTGTCGAGATACCTCTCGCTAAAGCTCCAAAGATTGTCACCCGGGACGACGACGTAGACCCACTCGTTGGCGTGAACTTTTGTTGGGAGCGACAGACTGAGAAGCACTAACACGCGGCAAAAGCTGCGGAGCAGTGAGGGCCAGGCACGAAGTGAAGGCAGACGCCAAGCTTTCACTGAGTGCACCGGAAGCGCCGCTTTGGAGCGCGGGGCATGGCAACAAAGATCAAACTCGACATGGAATATCGATTCCTCCGTCGTTATTCGACACATGACTAAGCGAAAATCAACTAATTGAGTTGTGCAAAGCTTCGATAGCTGCCTGCACGCCTTTCAGCGTATTCAGAGCGTAGCAGTGTGACTCTGACGGCATCAACTAAATATTTGTCGAAGCTTTACCTACTTGTTACTAAAAAAGTGACTCATTCGATCAAGACCCTCACGCAAAGTGAGTAGTGAGTTGGCAAATCCCAGTCGCAGGTGACCTTCAATCCCCATTACGGAACCTGGTGTCAACATAACGCCGGTGTGTTCGAGCAACTCCAGGCATAACGCGCGGGAAGGCATGTCGAGGTGATATTCCAACAGGGCAGTGGTTCCCGATTCTGGCGCTACAAAGTCGATTTTCTCTTCAGACGCTATCCACGCTTTAAGAACGGCAAGATTTTCTCGCGTGATGGCTTGGCTGCGAGCCAGTAAGCGCTGGTGATGCTCCAAAGCCATGCATGCCAGGTGGTCATCAATAACGCCTACGGATATCGTATTGTAATCGCGATGGATCATGACCGCTTCTATGACGTCTGCTGGTGCTGCTATCCAGCCCAGACGCAGGCCTGCGAGCGAGAACGCTTTGGACATACCGGCTGTGCTTATACCTTTTTCATATAGGTCTGCCATTGATGGTGTTGCCCCGGCGCCCTTTTGATCAGTACCTCGATAAACTTCATCACACAGCACCCAGGCATCCACCGAGCGAGCAATGTCGGCTATGCGCACCAGCATAGACTCGCTCATGAGGCTACCTGTAGGGTTGTTGGGGTTTGTCATGGCGATAAGCCTGGTATCGGCATGGACCAATTCTTGTAGTCTCGACAGATCGGGTAGCCAGCCATCATCAGAGCTTAGCTGCAGCGGGGTCACGGTCGCCCCAATGCTCTGCGGTATGGAGTAGTGCTGCTGATACGTAGGCACAATCGGTATCACGTGATCACCGGGCGATACGAGTGTTTGGTGCACCAGGGAGTTAGCACCGATGGTGCCGTGAGTTACGACAATTTGCTCGCTTGACTGCTTTGTATACAGTTTGGCGATTGCCTTACGCAGACGTTCACTTCCGGGTATTGCTCCGTAGCCAAGTCGCAACTCGAGAATTTCATCAAGGCTACCTGTGGGTTTACTGCACAGCTCCAAGAGTTCCGATACGGTAATGCTGTGCACGCAGGTTTCGGCAAGATTGAGTTCGCACTTGGTTTCAAACTCGTTCATCCAGATTTCAACGCCAAACGGCTCAATATTCACACTCTTATCTTCCTGTGTTTGGGGATCTCGCGCGATGGGCGCGCGATGAACGCCCTTGGTATCGCCAGTGTCATCACCGCTCGCTAGTGCCGAACATCTTCATCGAGCTCATCGTTTTGCACAGACACGGCAATGCACTGCATAAGTTCGACAGTATCTGCGATACACAGATTGCGCTGATCGGCAGCGGTAAACAAAGCGCCCGCCAGTAAATAATCCGTTGCCGTGTCGCGAGTTATGCCGTGGCGTTTCGCCAGCCGATCAATTAGTCGAGCCAGATTTCGGTATAGGTCCTGACCAATTTCCGCATCTTTTTCGAGGGTACGCGGCGTTGGGAATGGCGCTCGCTCGCCGTCATCTTGCATCAGGGCACCATTATTAGTTCGCTCAGGATCAACACCCTCAGAGAGAGGAGTCGCCGGGGATTCTTCAACATGTTACTGTATTTGGTCAACCACGCCGCAATGGCTTTACACGCCAACGGTGTTGCTGCAACGCTGTGCTCTTCCAAAGCGGCTGAAACTGAGCGCGAAGCCCGCTTTAGTCTCTTTTTCGGCCATCCGGTAATGGGGTCTCTGCCCTAAATATATTACACGAGCTGTCGCTACACTCACCAGAGCGCTGATTAAATCAGCCGCCTTGAGTGATGTCTGGTACCCAAATCCCCTTCATTGCACTCACATTAGTGCCGTGGAGGAAAAAATTGGAAAAGTCGCGAACGGTTCAAGGGCACCCGTTACGGACGGCTCCAGTTGGCACGCCTCTGAGAGTGCTTGTGCAAACGCGTGCAAGACAAACCCCAGCATGTAAGAAGAAATTTGGATAGGGCGACCATATGATTAAAAAGCAAAAGCTACTATTTGCGGGATTCGCACTAGCTGCTGCCAGTTCGTCGTCATCGTTTGCACAGCTTGCTGGCACGCAGGCCGGTGATCTTTTCGAACTCAGCCTCGACCAACTGCTAGATCTGCAGGTAACGTCCGTTTCTAAGAAATCCCGACCGGTGTCCCAGACGGCTGCCGCGGTTTTCGTTATTACTAACGATGATATCCGACGCTCCGGCGTCACTTCGATTCCGGACGCACTGCGACTTGCGCCGGGCGTTCAGGTTGCCAACATCGACGGTAACAAGTGGGCAGTAACTGCCCGGGGTTTTAACGGACAGTATTCCAATAAGCTTTTGATTCTCATGGATGGGCGGACGGTGTACTCACCTTTGTTTTCCGGCACATTCTGGGACGCGCAGGATACGATTCTTAACGACATTGAGCGAATTGAAGTCGTTCGCGGGCCCGGAGCGACGCTCTGGGGCTCGAATGCTGTCAACGGAGTGGTAAACATTATCACCCGCGCGGCCGCTGATTCTTCTGGTGGCTATGTTTCTGGTGGGTTTGGGAATCAGGAGCGCGGTTTTGTCGATGCTCGCTATGGCGACAATCTGGGTCAGATCGGTGACTATCGGGTGTACGCCAAGTTTTTTGAGCGCGCGGGTAACACACTGGAGAGCATTCCTGGGGCCGCGGCCGATGATTGGCACCAGGCGCGAGTGGGATTTCGTGCTGACTTGTCGACCTCTGACAGCGACCGAATGACGCTCCAGGGAGACGCGTACACAGGCGACTCCGGCGAGACAGCTATCGATTTGTCATTCGATCCGCCGTTTACAGCGCTCGTGGAACAGGATCAGGAGATTTCAGGTTTTAATCTGCTGGGTCGCTGGGAGCATAGCTTTGGATCAGGTGATCAACTCTCCGTGCAGAGCTTTTATGACCACGAGGATCGCAATTGGGCCTTTATCGACACCTTCCGATCGACTTTTGACCTTGATGTGGACTATCGAACCACCCGGTTCGATGGCCACGATCTTGTGATGGGTCTAGGCTATCGGCGCTGGCGCGATGACTTCAATAGCTCTGAAAGGCTCTCAGTATCACCGGCGGAGCGCAAAGACAAGCTGTTTTCTGCGTTTGTTCAGGACGATATTACTCTGGTGGCTGATCGCTTGACGATGACACTAGGACTCAAGCTCGAGCGCAACGACTACACGGGCCTGGAATATCAACCGAATATTCGATTCCTGTGGACACCGGGTGAGCGTCGCAGTTTGTGGGCATCTATATCGCGTGGAGTACGCATTCCCGGCCGAGCGGATCGCGACTCGAGCGCTCTGCTGCAGGTGCTACCCCCAGGCACACAGCTCAATCCAGTCCCCATCGGCGTGTACGCGAACGGCAATCCAGAGTTTGATTCCGAAGAGCTTCTGGCCTACGAGTTTGGCTTTAAGTATCAGGCCAGTGACCGTTTGGCTGTCGATCTGGCGGTTTATTATAACGATTACGACAGCTTGCGATCGATTACCCTAGCGCCCCCGGCTTGCGCGCCCGAAGGCCCTTTTCCGGCCTGCCTATTTGCGCCAGGGACCAGCAACATCGTGATCGACAACACGCAGGACAATGACGTATCGGCGCAAAATATAGGACTCGAAGTGGCTTTGAATTGGCGCCCGGACCGTCGCTGGCGTGTACAGGGCACGATGACGCTGCAACACCAGGATATTGAGGTCGATTCACCCCAAGCACGACCTGAGGTCGGTCTTTTTGATTCGAAGCGCATGGCATCGCTGCGAGTCAGCCATAATCCTCGACGCGACGTGGATCTCGATTTGTGGGTACGGTACCAGAGCCGCATACAGGGTCCGGTCGAGAGTATTGACGGTTATGCAGGCCTGGACGCGCGAGTTGCCTGGAGGCCGAGTATGCGCAGTGAAATCGCCTTGATTGGCCGCAATCTTCAGGCGTCGACTCAGCCGCAGTTCAAGTCGGAAAGCGATTTGTTTCCTCTTATCGGGATTCAACGCTCAATCCATTTGCAGCTTTCTGTCGAATTCTGAACATTCATGCGTAGGCCCCCTCGAAAAACTCACCGCCACCGGAGACTTATCGCCGGACGTCTTACCTGTGCATTGCTCGCTCCCGTAGCTCAGGCTCAGGAGGATCTTTTTGAACTGAGTCTTGGTGATCTGCTGAACCTTGAAGTCACCTCGGTATCCAAGAAGTCCCAGCCAATTTCTCAAGCTGCAGCTGCGGTATTCGTCATTACTGCCGAGGATATTCGACGTGCTGGTGTTACCACTATTCCTGAGGCCCTGCGCATGGCTCCCGGGATGGAGGTTGCACAGGTTGATGCTAACAAGTGGGCCATCAGCGCGCGGGGTGCGCAAGGTCGCTTCGCAAACAAGCTGCTAGTGCTGATAGATGGACGATCTACATACTCACCGCTGTTCTCTGGCGTGTTTTGGGACGTACAGGACACGTTGCTGGAAGATGTGGCGCGCATTGAAGTGGTGCGAGGTCCCGGCGCAACCCTATGGGGCGCTAACGCCGTGAACGGGGTTATCAACATCATCACCCGCTCGGCCGCTGAGAGTAGCGGCGGTTTGCTTGTCGCAGGTCTCGGTGATCAGGAGAAGGGTTACGCCGGGTTGCGATTTGGTGGAAATCTCGGTAGTTCCGGGCACTATCGGGTCTACGCCAAACATTTCAATCGCAATGGCAACCAGCAGGCTGATACCGGACGCGACGCGAGTGATAAATGGGACCAACAGCGCGTGGGTTTTCGCGCTGATGTGACTACGTCCACTGGAGCTACTATTACCGTTCAGGGCGACGCCTACCGTGGCGACTCTGGTTCTGAGACAGAGTCTCTGTCATTGGTCCAACCCTTTCAGTTCTCCGGTGAAGAAGAGCAGGAAGTCTTCGGGTATAACGTGCTGTCTCGCTGGGAGAGTGCGGTCGCGGGACAGGACCAGATTTCGATTCAGGCCTTTATTGATCGCTCGCGTCGCGATTGGTCCGTAGCAGATTTTGATCGCACAACCTTTGATCTTGATTTGGACTATCGCACCGAGCGTTTTGATCGCCACGATGTGCTGTTTGGATTCAACTATCGAATTACGCGAGACCGGACCCTCAGTTCTTTTCGAGTCGCTATTGATCCAGTCTCCCGAGATGAAGAGTTGATGGGTGCATTTTTGCAGGATGAATGGACGCTGATTCCCGATCAGCTGTCGTTGATCGCAGGCATGAAAATTGAACTCAATGATTACACCGGTTACGAGTACCAGCCAAACATCCGCGTTCTTTGGCGACCTTCGCCACGCACCAGCTATTGGGCCTCAATGACCCGGGCAGTGCGGACTCCGGGGCGGGCTGAGCGAGACTCACGGGTATTGAGCGCTGTCCTTCCTTCAGGCCCTGCCGGTGGGCCGCCGACGGGAGTGTTTGCAGTTGGTAATCGGGATTTTCAAGCCGAAGAATTACATTCCTACGAAGCCGGTTTTAAGTTTGAAGTCAGCGATAGCTTTGCCTGGGATGTCGCGATGTACTTCAGCGACTACGATGAGATTCGCGCCACTTCACCTATCGGTAACGGTTGTTTCCCGGCGGGAGAACTTCCTATCTGTTTGGCCGATCCGAACACGCTCGCGGTGAGAGTGGATGTACAGCAAAATAATGAGGGGCAAGTTGACGCATTTGGTATCGAGTGGGCTGCTAACTGGCAGGCATCTTCTCACTGGCAGATTAAGGCGGCTTATTCCTACATTGACGAGGAGGCATCGGCGAGCGCGGGCAGCAGTGTTACTGAGCTCCAGGGCCGTGAGCCTCGACATCATTTTTCCGTACGTTCGTCCCATCAGCTGACGCGGACTGTCGATGCGGATTTTTGGTTGCGATATGCGGACAGCGTCGCACTCACACGTGAAGTAATCGACGCATACACGAACCTGGATGCACGTATAGCGTGGCGCCCTGTTAACGGTACAGAGCTGTCGCTGAATGCCAGGAACCTTGTGGGTTCTTCACGCGTGGAGTTCGAGTCTGAGTTGGGTGATCTGCGTCCTATCGAGATTGAGCCATCTGTTCATCTTCAGCTTACGCTGGCGTTCTGAGCGATGACCAGGATCTCCCAGAGAGCATCTCGGCGCTGCCAGTCATTCCTGCCGTGCTTGTTGGTTTTCGCGCCCAACGCTCAGCTCTTGGCTGCTGATGAGGACTTGTTTGAATTGAGTCTGGGGGAGTTGTTGAACTTGCAGGTGACCTCGGTCTCCAAAAAGTCACAGCCGGTGTCTCAGGCGGCGGCCGCAGTATTTGTGATCACAGCAGAGGATATTCGGCGCTCAGGTGCTACCGCGATTCCAGAGATTCTGCGCATGGCGCCAGGCATTGAGGTCGCGCAGGTCGATGCTAATAAGTGGGCCGTGAGTGCGCGTGGATTTCAGAACCGTTTTGCCAACAAATTGCTGGTGTTGATGGATGGGCGTACGCTCTATTCGCCGTTGTTTTCCGGTGTATTCTGGGACGCACAGGACACTTTGATAGAGGACATTGAGCGTATCGAGGTCATTCGCGGCCCTGGTGCAACGCTGTGGGGCTCGAATGCCGTGAACGGTGTGATCAATATCATTACACGTGACTCACGACGCAGCAGCGGTACTTTACTCAGTGTGGGCGCTGGAAATCAGGAACCCGGCAAGGTCAGCGTTCGACACGGCGGAGCCCTGGGCGACGCCGGGCACTACCGAATTTACGCAAAGCATTTTAGTCGTGACGGGAACACAGTGGAGTCAAGCGGCTTGCCCGCAGCGGATGACTGGCACCAAACCCGGATAGGCTTTCGCGCTGATATACAACTTCCCAACGCCGCCGAGCTGACGGTGCAGGGTGATACCTATGATGGGGATACGGGTGAAACCTTCGTGAGTTACTCTCTCTCGACCCCCTATCTTGAGGATACCGCCGGGGTTCAAGAGATATCGGGCTATAATCTCCTGGCACGCTACAGCACTCAAATCTCCAATGGCGACCAGCTGTCCATGCAAGGCTTTGTGGACTATGCATACCGTGATTGGGCACTTATCGAGCTTGATCGCACCAGTGTGGATATTGATATCGACTACCGCCTGGATCGTCTGAGGGGGCATGATCTGCTGTTCGGCATGAACTATCGATTCAGTCGTGACGATTCACAAGGTTCAGATCGTATTGACGTGCAACCTTCAGTTCGCGACGAGGAACTGATAAGCGTATTTGCGCAAGACGACTGGGAGCTGGTGCCCGACAAGCTGTCGCTGATAGCCGGTCTGAAGCTTGAACTTAACGACTACACGGGCTACGAGCTGCAGCCTAATCTTCGGCTGCTGTGGCGGCCGGATACGCAAAAGAGCCTATGGGCCTCGGTGGCCCGTGCTGTTCGTACTCCCGGACGTTTGGACCGTGATGTAGAGTTGATCGCGGATTTGGAGCCACCGACACCGCCGGGAGGGTTGCCAACGGCAAGTGTTGTCTTTGGTAACCGGAGCTTTGAGTCCGAAGTCCTGATCGCCTACGAAGCGGGATTCAAAATTGAGGCCAGTGAAGCCTTCGCCTGGGATCTGGCTGTCTTTCTAAACGATTATGAGAAGGTCAGAACGTTTACCCCGTTCGGAGCCCGCTGCGAGCCTGGCGGTCTTTTGCCGAACTGCCTTTTTGACCCGGCCACACAGGCACTGGCGGTCGATTTTCAGTGGTCGAACGTCGGGGTGGTTGATAGTTTTGGCGCCGAGTGGGCAGGTACGTGGCAGCCGTCTGCGACCTGGCGATTCAAGGGCGCTTACTCGTATATAGACCAGCGCTCGACGGCGCCTGCAGACAGTATCGTTGAGGTAGTAGATGGTGATCCGCGACATCAGCTGTCGCTACGTATTGGGCATCAGCCAAAAGCCGATATAGATTTGGATATGTGGTTGCGCTATGTGGATGAAGTTCCACGATTACGCGGCGATGTGGATGCCTACACCACGCTGGACTTGCGGCTGGCCTGGCGCCCCTTGGAGCCTCTGGAACTATCGCTGTCCGGAAGAAATCTGCTGGATTCCTCTCGCGTTCAGTTTCGATCAGAGTTGGAGGACGTGCCGCGTATCGAGATCCAGCGCGCCGTCCATCTGCAGCTTACGTACGAGTTCTGATTGATGCGCCTGTCAGAACAAAAATTAGCCCTACGCCTTCTGGTTCCAGCATGTGCAAATCTGTTGCTCACGCTGATTGTGGCTGTGCATCCTGCCATGGCAGCAGATCCGGCACCGGAGGACGTGGTGAAGGCAGCTGTCGTCTTTAAGCTTACTAAGTTTGTGGAGTGGCCAGCGAGTATATTTGAGTCTTCGGCTACCAAGCTGCAGATTTGCGCTCTCGGTGATACACCGGTGTCCGAGGCACTTGAGGTCGTGGAGGGTCGCATTACGCAGCAACGGGAGGTGGAATTTGTGCGCGTGAGTACAGCCTCAGATGCCAGTGGATGCCATCTTTTATTTTTCGGCAAACGCGCAGCGAGTCGGTTACGAAGTCTTCTGGATGCACAGGCAGAATCAGGGGTGCTCACGGTGAGCGATAGCGCAGGCTTTGCCAACAATGGCGGTATCGTTGAACTGACGCGGCGTGGCACACGTCTTG
Organism: Congregibacter sp.; assembly: GCA_045105635.1. Taxonomy (GTDB): domain Bacteria; phylum Pseudomonadota; class Gammaproteobacteria; order Pseudomonadales; family Halieaceae; genus Congregibacter. The sequence continues at coordinate 117,999 of JBGCDU010000008.1, read as the reverse complement.
GATTCAGGGTGAACGTTAACAATGCAAGGCGCGCGGGTCTGACCGTCAGTGCGCCGCTCCTCGAATTAGCGGAGATAGTCGAATGAATGGTCTCGCAAAACTCAATGAGAATTTCGATGGTCTGTCGATAGGACGCAAACTTCAGTATGTGATTGTTGTGGCCACCACCATCGCACTGCTGCTTACGGCCGTAATTACTATCGGCCTGTTGCTTGCCAATGACCGGCGGGCGTTGGTTGAACACGTGTCAGTGCTGGCAGGTGCCATTGCCACCAATGTTACCGCCTCGCTCGAATTCGGGGATGAACAGACGGCGGCACGGCTATTGACTGCTCTGCAGTCTGAATCGAAAATGTCGCACGCGGCTTTGCTTGACCTTCAGGGTGAGGTCTTCGCGACGTACAGAGCGGATGGAAGTGAAAGCCTGCCGCCGGCCCTGCACAAAGAGCTTCGTCCGGATGTTTTAGCTGGGCAGTCTGGTTACAGGTTTAGCTTTAAACAACTGGATTTGATTGCCCCTGTAATCCTTGAACAACGGCCCATCGGTTATATTTATATTAGCACTCGGCTCGACACGCTGTATTCGAGGGTGGCTTTGAGCGCATTGGTGATGCTTGGCGTCTTGCTGTGCACCGGTCTCGCGTCACTCCTGTTCACTCGTCGCTTCCAGGAACGCATCGCGTTGCCGATTTCTAACCTGGCCGACGCGATGGACCAGGTCTCCAAGGAACAGAATTTCGGTCTGCGTGTACCTGGTGGCCTACGGGACGAAACAGGTCGGCTCATCACGGGTTTTAACGCCATGCTGGAAGACCTTCAGGACCGTGACGAGCGCCTGAAGCAGCACCGAGAAAACCTTGAAAACGATGTGCGTTCTCGCACACAGGACCTTTCGCAAGCCAACAAGGATTTACAGGCCGCGGTACGTGATGCTGAGCGGGCCCGCGACCTTGCTGAGGAGGCGAGCCGTGCGAAGAGTGAATTTCTTGCGACCATGAGCCACGAGATTCGTACGCCGATGAACGGCGTGCTTGGAATGACCGAATTGTTGCTCAGCACAGAGCAGAGTCATCGGCAAAAGCGGTTTACCGAAGTCATTCAACGTTCCGGCGGGTCTCTATTGACGATCATTAACGAGATTCTGGATTTTGCGAAAATCGAGGCAGGTAAGCTCGAGCTCAGCAACAGTGAATTCGATCTGCGCAATCTTGTGGATGATGTTGCAGAGATGATGGCCGAAACAGCGCATAGTAAAGGTCTTGAGCTCAGCGTTGTGTGTCCAACCGATTTACCTGTCGGGCTTTACGGTGACGCAGTGCGAATACGGCAGATCCTGGTCAACCTGACAGGCAATGCAGTGAAATTTACCGAGCAAGGTGAGGTCGTTATTCGGCTCTCGACCGTCGCTTCAAGCTATGACGAAGTAGAATTACGCTTTGAAGTGTCAGATACCGGAATCGGAGTAACTGATGAACAGCAGCAACGTATTTTTGAGTCATTTTCGCAGGCTGATAATTCAACGACACGCAGTTATGGCGGCACTGGATTGGGGCTGGCTATCTCGACACAGTTGGTCGACCTGATGGGCGGTCAGATTGGCGTTTCAAGCACACCCGGTGATGGGTCGGTGTTCTGGTTTACGTTGCCCCTGCCGCGTGTTCATAACCAGGAATCGGAGCTTCCTCCCCGCTCCGATCTGGTAGGCGTGAAGTTGCTGATCGTCGATGACGGCCCTACTAACCGTGACATCTTGCAGAATCAGGCCCTCGCCTGGGGCATGCATAACGATACCGCCGCAGACGGCAATATGGCCTTACATAAGCTGCGAACAGCGGCCGGCCGGGATGACCCTTACGACATTGTGATCCTGGACTGGAAAATGCCGCATCTCGACGGTCCGACACTGGCGAGGATGATTGTCGACGACGCGGAGATCCCGACTTCCAGAATCGTCATGTTGAGCTCAACGGCAAATGATGGCGGTGCGCCGGGGATGGGTCTAGAGCACATCAATCGATTCCTTACCAAACCCGTAAAACAGGCGACTCTTTACGAGGTCCTCTGTGGCGTGCTGTCGGATGTAGAGTCTGAGCCGGGCGCCGTAGAAAGCCCCGCACCACAGTTTTTCGAAGGTCGCGTTTTGGTCGCAGAGGATAATCGTGTCAATCAGGAAGTGGCGCGCAACGTACTCGAGGTATTTGGTTGTGAAGTAACAATCGTTGAAGATGGTTTACAGGCCGTCCAGGCGGTCGCGTCCGGAGAGTTCGACCTGGTGCTCATGGATTATCACATGCCGAAAATGGATGGTTGGGAGGCTTCGCGAGAAATACGTGAGCGGGAAGCTGAGGCGGGCGAGGGCGCTGTGCGGATACCGATTGTCGGACTCACGGCGGACGTGCAAAAAGAGATTCCGCAAAAGTGCCTTGAAAACGGCATGGATTCCTACATGAGTAAACCGTTCACACAGGCACAGCTGGCAGAAGAGCTGTCGCACTGGTTGCCGCAAGGAACAAACTCCGCAGCTGTCGATAGGTTTGCAGCAGAAGCGCGATCCGCAGCGAATGAAGCGGGACACGCTGTGCTCGATCCCACGATAATTGAGCGTATGCGGTCGCTTGCGCGTCCAGGCTCGCCGAGTCTACTTACCCAGATTGCGGTTATTTTTCTGGAGGATGCGCCTGAAGCGCTCTGGGGCATTCAGCAGGGTCTTGCGGCGGCAGATCGGGTCAGCGTCCGCGAATTTGCGCACAGTCTAAAGTCTAGCAGCGCTAATGTAGGGGCCTTGCGCGTTTCTGCTCTGTGTAAAAAGCTTGAAGCGATGGGGCGAGATCCGGATGGAGAATTGAACGGTATGCTTGCGCTCGCAGCGGAGCTCGATAGAGAAAGCGACGCGGCTCTTGCGGAGCTACGTGCGCTTGTCGATGAGGCTGCAGAAGAATCCCTGGAGGAGCCAGCGAATGCGTGAAGAAGCAGAGAGCATCGGGGGCCTGGTACTGGTTGCCGATGACGATGCCACGCAACGCTTGCTGAGCAGGCAATACCTGGAGTTTGCTGGATTCGAGGTGTGTGAAGCGTCGGATGGTGAGCGCGCGCTGGAAGTATTCGCCGAACGTCAGCCGGGCATGGTGCTCATGGATGTTCGAATGCCAAAGGCCAACGGCTTTGAGGCCTGCGAGACAATACGTTCGCGGCGCGACGGTACAGAGGTGCCCATAATTATGGTCACAGGTCTTGAGGACCTGGAATCGATTGAGCGCGCCTATGATGCCGGGGCGACTGACTTTATTACCAAGCCAGTGGTTTGGGAAACGCTGGGACACAGGGCGAAATACCTGATGCGCGCTGGCAATGCTATTCGTGCGCTTCGCGTGTCTGAGTCTCGACTGGCACAAGCGCAGCGGGTTGCGCGTTTGGGTAGTTGGGAGTGGGATTTCAGACGGCGGACAATGGAGTGTTCTCCCGATGTGTACGAGCTTTTCTCGATCAGACCAGAGAGCGTGGGCGGATCTTTCCCTGAGTTGATGAAGTTTATTCACCCGGAAGATCAATCGCTGGTACAGGAAGTCGTAGAGGAAGCGCTGGTGTCCGGCGAATCCATGCTGGTTGAATTTCGCTTTGTCGATGACCATGGCAGCGAGGTTGTGGTCGAGATGCAGGCAAAGGTGCTGGCGGGTGAGAATGGTAAGCTCGAGCGGATGGTGGGTTCGATTCAGGATGTCAGTGATCGAAAACAGGCAGAGCGCAAAATTCATGAGTTAGCGTTTTACGACAGCCTCACGCAATTGCCAAATCGCGAGCTGTTCCACAAAAGGACAGAACGCGCGATCCGGGCTGCGTCTCGTGACGGGCACAAACTGGCCCTGCTGTTTCTGGATCTTGACGGCTTCAAATACGTGAATGATTCCATGGGCCACATCGCTGGCGACAAGTTGCTTTGCACCATTGCCGACTGTCTGCAGCAGAGTCTGCGCGCGTCGGATTTGGTAGCGAAGGTGGATGCGAAGGAACATTATCATGCGTCCGTATCACGACTAGGTGGCGACGAATTCTCGATACTGCTCTCGGATCTCACGAATGTGGGCACCGCTGCGGTAGTCGCTGAGCGTGTTCTTGAGCAACTCAGTCAGCCCAGCATCATCAATGGGAAGGAGCTGGCAATCACGGGTAGCCTGGGTATCGCAATCTATCCGGATAACGCTGAGAACGTTGATGAGCTGCTTAAGAACGCTGATATTGCCATGTACCACGCAAAACAGCAGGGGCGAAACAGCTTTCTTTCCTATAACCCCGGAATGGATGCCAGTGTTCAACTCAGATTGAGTATGGAAGCCAAACTCAAGCAGGCTTTGGAGAAAAATCAATTTAGTCTTTATTATCAGGCAAAAATTGATATCCGCACTGGCGGTGTGCCTGGCGTCGAGGCCTTGCTGCGCTGGGATGACGACGAGTTGGGCCGAGTTTCACCCGCGCAGTTTATGCCCGTTGCAGAGGATACGGGACTGATCGTACCCATCGGGGAGTGGGTCCTGAACGAGGCTTGCCGTCAGTTCGCCGAATGGCGCGATGCGGGTCTGGGAGCCATAACAGTGGCGGTGAATCTGTCCAGCCTCCAATTCAAGCGTGGTGGTCTTCTGGCTATGGTTGAGCGAGTGGTACGTGAGACCGGGATGGATTCCACGTATCTGGAGCTTGAGCTTACCGAAAGCGTGATTATGGAGAATGCGGAAGAGACCATACGCATTCTTAACGAGTTAAAGAATATGGGGATAACGCTCTCGGTTGACGATTTCGGGACCGGCTACTCGTCGATGGCTTATCTTCGACGATTTCCCCTCGACGTGGTGAAGATTGATAGAAGCTTTGTCAGTGACATCAGCTTTAATGACAGCGACACGGTGATAGTCCGCGCAATGATTGCGCTGGCGCAGGGTCTGAACCTGACCTGCATCGCCGAGGGCGTCGAAACCGAAGAACAGCTGCAGGTTCTGCAAACCTACGGTTGTGATCAAGTACAGGGGTTCTTCCTGAATCGACCGATGCCGGCATCAGCGATGACAGAGTTTTTGCGCATCAAGCAGCTGGAACCTTTTGCGTTCGCGGCCGCTGCTTGCTCCCCGATTGCCTGAGACTGGTTGTTTAGTCCCCGGATTCTTCTGCCAGACTCGCCCGCATCGACGTCAGCGCGTCTTCGCGCACAATCAGTTTGTTTTTCGCAAACTGTGTTGGCGGTAGTTGCCCCATCTTCACTGCGGCTTCGAGACAGCGTTCACTAAGAGTATCCACGTCAACCAATTCATCGATAAACCCGGCTTCCAGAGCTTGCTCCGGGTTATAGACTTGTGAAAGCAGAGCAACCCGAGTCAGGTGCTGCGGTGCGATGCAGGATTTTACGATGGCAAGCGGGACTGCAGGCATATCCATGCTGATTGCGGTCTCGGGAAGACTCATCTTAAAATCCCCTCGCACTGCGATACGCAAATCGCAGGCCATGATGATAAATGCACCCATAGCGATGCCATGACCCGTGCAGGCTGCGATCAGCGGCAGTGGAAAGCTGTACAGTCTTGTGAGGAGTTGGAACCCTCGCAGTGCCAGTGCTGCACCTTCAGCGGGGCCTTTTTCAAACTCTCGAAGATCGAAGCCTGCCGAGAAGAGGCCAGCCTTGCCGCGAAGAATCACCGCTTTGGCGGGTGTTTGCTCTGCGTTCTCCAGCGCGGCATAGAGATCATCGATAAAAGCGTGACTGACGACATTGGCTTTGCCATCATCAATGGTGATCGTCACAATACCGTCGTGGTTGTCATACTGCATGCCATAAACCTTTATTTTGTAGAGTCTGAGCGGAAGTGTATTGTATGACAAGCCGGGTGGAAACGCGCCAGGTAATGCGCCTGAGAGCGCGACTAGGAATACACCCAGCAAGGCGCCTAGAAATGCGCACCCGAGTCAACAGGATTGTCTATGTCAGCGAAACCCTTCGATCAGGTGGATGTTTTTGCCGGTGAACAGTTCCGGGGTAACCCGGTTGCCGTCGTGCATGAAGCCGATGACCTGTCAGACCAGCAGATGCTCGATTTTGCCCGCTGGACAAATCTGTCGGAAACTACGTTTGTGTTGCGGCCGACGCTTAGCGAGGCGGACTACCGGCTGCGTATTTTTACCCCCGGGGGAGAACTGCCTTTTGCCGGGCATCCGACGCTTGGGAGCTGTCACGCCTGGATGCGGCGCAGTAATCGGATCAGTGAGACCCGTGATACGTCTGAGGAGATTTTTCAGGAGTGTCCGCTTGGCATCGTTAGCATTCGCCGCGACGGAGATCTACTGGCCTTCAAGGCACCACCACTGCTGCGTTCAGGTCCGCTCGATGACGAGCTGGTGGAAGAGCTGGCTAAAGCATTGTCTGTGCCGCTTGCGAGCATCAAGGGGCATCAGTGGGTCGATAACGGTCCAGGCTGGTGCGCCTTGCTGCTAGACAGCGCAGAGCGAGTCCGAGCGCTTACTCCGGACCTCTATGCGTTGGGAGATTATAGCCTCGGCATTGTGGGTCCGGGTTTAGCGAGTGAAGAATGCGATTTTGAAGTTCGCGCTTTCGTCCCGTCCCTGGGCGTTCCCGAGGATCCAGTTACCGGGAGTCTGAATGCGGGTTTGGCGCAATGGTTAATGGGGGCGGGCATCGCAAATTCGCATTACATTGCTCACCAGGGCACAGCGATAAACCGTGCAGGGCGGATAGAGTTGCGCAAGGCTGGAGATGCGATCTGGGTTGGTGGCGCGACGCGGACCTGTATCGCTGGTGAGGTGCGCTTTTAAGCGCTGAAAACCAGCGCAGTAACTAATTCCTAAACCCTAGCGCAATAACAATAGCAGCAGGGTTTCTGAATCAGGTGCCCCAGAAACGGACAGTGACTTCGCGCGTTGGAAATCTTTGAGCGCTGTTTCAAGCGTCGTGTCCCATACTTCGGTAAAGGGCGCGGAGCCATCGAGGAACCCCTTACTCGATAACGACTCTTTTACACGGCGCAGTGTACTGGGATACACGCTGACAGAACCGTCGCCGGCAGAAAACGGTATCTGTACCAGCGTTTCTCTACTTTGAAGCCGATATGGTCGCATTTGTTCGACCATCGCCGCTGCCGCGTTAAAAAAGCGTTGTTTAGAGTTCTCCCTGCAATACCCGGCCAGGAACTGCAATTGCTGCTGCACCGACGGCCACGTCACGATATCGTAAGTCTGCTCGTTTAGCTGGTTCAGGGCAGTGATATAGCCGTGCAGCCAGCCGCCAAAAAGCAGTACCTCTGTGGAATCTTCATCAACGGCCGTCAAAAACCGTGAGCAAGTCGCTCGTCCGGCTCCTTCGAGCGCGAAGTCACCATTCTTGTCTGCAGCGCTAGTGGCCGGACTCAAAAGGCTACCGCCCGCCAGCAGAGCAAGCAGTAGCGCCAGGCACACACTTGCATTAGGGCGGCAGATGCCGAGCGTGGAAGCTGTCAAACTGGACTTCATTTCTGAGCACATGGGTGACACAACGCGGCTAAACCATCTGTTCTCGCGAGGTAAACAGACCCGGGTGATGTCGCCACCTGACGGCGACAAGTCCTGCGCCCAGCAGCCACAAAGAAGCGGGCACCGGTACACGCTCGACATTCATGGCAATGCGGAAACTCGCCAGTAGAGGGTCGTGATCACTGGCGCGCCGACCGTCGTCGAAGAAATCCGCGTTCACATGCACGATGTCGAACTCAGCGCCATCGAGGAGGCTTTGGCTCGCAAAAATATGATCTAACTGCTGGCTGTTGCCATCAAAAATGAAGCTGTAACGTTCGTCGTCGCTGAGCAGATCGCCAAGATCACCCAGTAGAGCGCCGATGAGCTGTAGCGGTGTAGCGAACTGGAACTCGTTGAAATCACCAAGCACCGCGATGTTCGCGTTCGGATCACTGTTGAGAAGGCTGGCGATGAAGTCGGCTATGGCTTGGGCTTGTGCGAGTCGCTCGTCGACGCTGCCGTTAACGTTCGGATCGTCCTGTAGCTGCTCAAAGGGCTGGTTTACACCCATAAGAGGCGCGCTGCCGCCCTTTGAGCTGAAGTGGTTGTTTATCACGGTGATCGTTTGCCCATTGAACACAAATTGGCCGACCAGAGGCAGTCTGCTGCCCGAGAAGGGGTTGTCCGGGTTGGTCGCCTGATCACTCGCCAGCACGCTCGAGACTTCCCCCAGGCTCACGCGGTCAGGGTTGTACAGAAATGCATTGCGTATGTTTCCGCCGGGCTGGCCACCACTGACGCCATCGGTGATAAAAGGGTTGTCGAGAAAGGCGTAGGTAGGCCCACCGGCGTTCACAATCGCATCGATGAGCTGCTGCAGCGTTTCTGCAGCGCTTGTGACCCCGTCATCGACCGAGCCGTTGCTGTCCTGTATTTCCTGCAGGCCGATGATGTCGGGCGCGTTCAGGTTATTCACGATTTGGCTAGCGATGGCATCAAAACGTCCATTGCTCAGGTCTTGGTCGCCGCCACCTGGCTCGCTGTCGTCATTGGGATCAAGGTTAAGGACGTTGTAACTGGCAATGGTCAGGATGTCGTCCCCGGACACGATCGAAGAGACTTCGGGCTGGATTTCTGAGGGTGTAAAGCTGAAAGCTTCCGTCGGCACAATTTCGTAGTTGCCAAAATTAAAAGTCACGACGCCCGTTACGTCGCCAAGACTTGCACCGGTGGAGACCGCAGGCGCATCAATATCAAAGACGCCACTGTCGGGGTCGATCTGAATTCTCTCGGGATTGAAGTCGTCCTCCGATATCACTACGCCACCGTTGGGTGACGGATTACTGCGCCCTGCGCCGCCGTCGACGGCGGTATAGATCTCGCCAAATCGGGAGGTGGGGGCGACCGCAACGACGTCCTGGGCGGTGACTAGCATGCCTTCGAGAGATTCAAAAAAGACGATGCCATTTTCTATGCCCTCGCTGGGAGGCACACGTCCACCATTCCCGAGCACAGTGGCGGCGGGCAGGGTATTTCCCGAAGACTCCACCGTAAGACTCGCATCGCTGATCTGTGTGGTCGGCTGGTTCCCGCTACCAGAGCCACCGGGGAAAAACTCGCTAACCGTGCCCTCTACTGTGACAGCATCGCCGACGGCGGCTGCAGGTGCGCTCCCGGTAAACACAAAGATAGCGTCAGAGGTTGCGGTATTCCCATCGCCAGCGGGGTCCTGAAGATAAAAGCCATTGCTATCGACAGCGGTTACGATGCCCGCCGTGGTGACGGCTTCGCCTTCCAATGCGGAGCTGGTTCCAGTGCCCTGAATGTCCATAATGCTGACGTTGCCGCCGCCATTTCCTCCACCATTTCCGCCGCCATTTCCTCCACCATTTCCGCCGCCGTTTCCTCCACCATTCCCGCCGCCGTTGCTCGTCCCGGTAAAGGCGATGTTATCGACAAAGAGATTCTCACTACCGGAATTCGTGTCTACCGAGATCGTCAGTGCCAGGTTTTCGCCAAAGCTGGCGTTTTCAGCGAGAAACTGATCGATATCCAGGGTTACCTGATTCCAGTTTGCGGTGCCGTCATCGGCGGATGCATTAGCCTCGAGCTCGGGCTCAGAGAAGTTAAGGAAGATTGACGTGTTAGTGCCGTCACTGAGCGTGGCACTAAAACTGTCGGTCGATTCATATCCGGTGTCGTTGATCCAGTAGTCGAAGCTGAGCTGTCGTTCGCTGAACGAGGCGAGGTCCTGCGCCTCAAAAACAAGATCGACGCGGCCATCGGTGTCATTGAATTGAAAATTCTTTTCGCTGGTCGCATTCACGACAGCGCCCGACGCTGACACACCCGGCGCGTTGGAGCCCGTAAATGAGTTCACGCCGATAAAATCGCTGCTATCCGAAGTGGGTGTCACCGGGCCGCTTGTAGTGCCTCGTGTATCGAACCAGAAAGCGGCGAAATCAAGACCCGCGCCGCCGCTGTTAAAGGCCGCCGTGTTGGTCAGTTGGCTGCCCGAGACGTCAGATTGTGTAGTAAAGGTACTGCCCGTGAGATCGTTGAAGTCCTGGCCGGCAATGAGCGCAGCCCGAGCGGTGTTGGTCGCTGCAAATACCGCGATAAGCGTGTACGCGAGTTTGCGCAGGACTGGTGGAGTCGAGTTTGTTTGACGCATCGAAAATGCTTCCTTGAGAAGGACGTGGAGGCTTTTTACCAACGTCGCATGATTTTCTTGGGCTCGTGTCGAGGCTCGTCAGTTCGCCGGGCAAGTTCGGGCTGCTTGCGGAAGCATTCTAAGGTGCCGATATGACAGAAGTATTAACGTTTTATGCTGCCTGTCAAAATATTTTTTGACCCGAGAATTTTTGATAAAAATCGGCTTCGCTCAACCCGTGTCGTATCGGTTACGCCTCAAGCCAGTGATCGATGAATTCGAGTAGTGGCTTCTTCCGCGATGAGTATGAGGACTACCACAACAATAAAGGTCCCCACACCGTGCATGGGACCGTCGAAATGCACTGCGTCGCCGAACAGTCGATCGATCGCACCGAGCATGACAAACTTGGAACCAAATAATACTAGCCAGGCGCTGAGAAACCGCGCGATGGCCCACGCTGTGCCGCTACGATTCTTAAAATGCCCGCCGACCCAATGCTCAAGCGCGAGTGTCGCTTGCAGTAGAAGCTGAAGCAGAACCGCCGCAATCAGCGATGTGCTGAAGTCTGAGATTGTCACTCGGGACCAGTATTCTGCTAGTAGATTCAGCACAACCAGGTCCATGAGGGTTGCCATGAGATACCGGGCGAACAGACGCTGGCGAGACGTGGGGATTTCCGCTGAGGCGGCAATGATATGGTGATGTGCTTTTATGACGATACTCCTGATTCTATTCTCTAGCGCGCCTGCTACGCGGGAGGCATAGTCACTACCGCTCGACCACGTATCTTGCCGGCCAGTATGTCAGCCGCCGCATTCTGAACTTGCTCAAAGGGTAAATCAAAGCAGAGTTCATCCAGCTTTTTCACGTCCAGTTCACGTCCCAGGCGCTCCCATGCATTCTGTCGGCGCTGCATAGTTGCCTGCACAGAATCAACGCCCTTAAGTTGGATGTTACGCAAAATAAAAGGCATGACCGTGGCGGGCAAATCTACTCCCTGAGCCAATCCGCAAGCAGTAACAACGCCACCATAAGCCGTCTGCGCAAGAGCGTTAGACAAAGTTGCGCTGCCGACGCTGTCAATTACTCCTGCCCAACGCTCTTTCTGCAGAGGCTTGCCTTGCTCAGAGAGGCTGGCGCGGTCTATAACCTCTGTCGCTCCGAGCGACTTCAGAAACTCAGCCTCCTCCTGTCGACCGGTGGATGCACAGACGCGGTAACCAAGGGACGCGAGCAGGCTAATCGCAACGCTTCCGACGCCGCCCGCGGCACCGGTCACCAGTATGTCGCCGTCCCCTGGTGCAACGCCACCCTCCTGCAGAGACATGACGCTCAGCATAGCCGTGTAGCCGGCGGTACCGATGGCCATGGCTTGCCTGCTGTCAAGCGTTGAGGGCAGCTTAACCAGGAGATCACCGCTGACCCTCGCGCGCTCCGCGTAGCCCCCGTGCAAGTACTCCGATGCACCGTAACCGTTGAGAACCACGGTGTCCCCGGCAGAGAAATCGGCATGTGTCGATTCGATGACCGTGCCCGCGTAGTCAATGCCGAGAATCAGCGGATACTTCTGGACAATTGGCGCAGTACCGGTGATTGCCAGGCCGTCTTTGAAGTTGAGCGTTGAGTATTCGATGGCGATCGTCACATCGCCGGGGTCCAAATCATCCACAGTGAGCTCTGCGTAGGAGGCGGTCTGCTTGCCGTCGATTTTTTGCGCAACCAGAGCCGTAAAACTGTTTTTCATTTGTGGTGTTTCCCGATTAAATGTTGCGGCGATACAGACTCACTGAACATAGTTGAGAGCATTAGTTGAGAGCATTAGTTGCCAGCACTAAAAGTCTGCTGCCAGCGAGGCGTGTCAAAGTTATATGAGTCGTCGCCGAGTGCTGTGCGACAGTCGTCTGCCATGTCGGCAAGGGCCTCTTCCAATATGGCGGTCGCGGTAGTCGAGCGATGCGCCGTGAGCGAGGCCAGATTATTCAGGTTTGTTTTGTGGCCCGGTTCGAGAATGTATAGTCGTATGCCAGCAGGATCTGGCGTCCCGGGTCCAAGGCGCACCCGCTCGATATCCAGCTCGACGATAACCACGCCTGTGCTGCCAATGGCTTCTACCTCCCGTTCGTTGCCATGCACAAGCATCCCGGAGCCTTCGCACAGACCAAAGCCAAAGCGTTGTTGTCGTTCGGCACAGGCCATAAGCAAACGCCCAAGCCTATGACGCCGGACGAAATGCTGATCAATTAGTCCCAGACGGGTCAGGCCAAGGCCGCGCTCCACAACAACGCCGGAAAAGCTGGCATCCTCAGAGCTTCCGTAGCGCAGCGCCGCTACGCTATCGCCCTCGGCAATCATCTGTGGTCCCAGGGCAGCGGCGGCACCGGCGACGGCCACGATAGGCGTGCCGCTTTCGTAGGCGGTGACAATTTTGTGTAGCACCGGAGTGGCTTCAGCGCAGTGCAAAAGTGCGTCGGTGAGCCTACGTTGGTCTCCCCCGGTTAGCAGCAGACTGCCCATGCGATCGATACGCTTGAGTAGCGCGCGATCGCGGCCGGCACGCTCAATGTTGTGCAATGCGATGTGTAGTACTTCCGCGGCAATGCCCTCTTTTGCCAGCCAGATCAGATATCGCTCCGCCATGGCCGAGGGTTCTCCCGAGGCGGTAGGCAGTATCCCAACAGGCTCTACAAGCTGGTCGCGCAGTCGCGCACGAGTCTGTTTGTCCCAATTCATGGGTGAGTCACCCAGCAGCAACAGGCTTGCTTCCGGCGCGGGAGCAAGGCGGAGGACCTGCGTGGTTTCATGCAACGGGCAAACATCGAGGCTCACGCAAATAATATCCAGGCTGAACTTGAGCGCCGTGTAACGTATCTCTCCGTTACGAGTGGCGCGCAGGGCGCGAGAGCGCCGTGCTTTGCGCTCGATGTGCAGCGTCACCTGATTGCCGTAGAGCGCGTCAAAGGCGCTAACCGTGTCCTGTGAATAGTATCGGGGGTCTGCCTCTACGAGTCGCAACATAAGATCGTAAAGCCCATAGCTTGCAAAAGCATGGCGGCGAACAGGCGCTGGCGTCCGGTATGCCGGTCGCCCGACCCGTGCTCTGCGTTTGTCGTTGGCAGGCAGGGTAATCCCACGCTCCAGGTCGATCGAGTCTCCATCATCCAGGTACGATAGGAGCGCGTCGCGCACGACATAGTCGTCGCGATCAAAGCAAGCTTTCTTCAAATCAATAAATAGAACGCCTGTCTCGCCCACGACGTTGGCATGCGCGTTTTGCACGATCAGTGCGCTGTTTTCATCCACACCAAAAGCGAAAGTTTCGCCGGCCAGTTGGGCGGCCCGCACCAGGCGTCCAATACGGCCTCTCGCTAGAAAATGTTGATCGACCATGCCCCAGGTGAAAAAACCGAGTCCGCGGCCCATGCGAAAAGCGTCGAAGTCTTCGCGGGCGCCCTGACGCTCATCAACACCGCGGCTGATAGCGTTGAGTGAAGTCCCGCCGAGAATCATCGGTCCGGACATAATCGCCGCACCTGCGGAGCTGCCTGCTACCAGACCGCCCGCGTGGTAAAACTCCCGGATGGCATCAAGAGCCGGCGTCTCGTGGCCATTCTGAATCAGCGTGTCAACAATTCTGGATTGATCGCCACCGGTGAAAAACACGCTGCCAAACGCCTGCAGTCGCTGCACCATGGCGGTATCGAAGGCAGAGCTCTCGCGGTCTTCATAAAAAATCGGGACCAGTTCCGCGTAGAATCCCTGGGCACGAAACTCTTCTACGGTCTCCGCGCCGACTTCCTCGGGAAAGCCCGATGCCATTGAGCAGATAGCAATGCGACCGTCGCAGCGTTCGCGCAGCGCATCAAAAAGCGGGTGATTGTCGGCTTCAAAGCGGCCACCGATCAACGCCAGCGATCCGCGAGGCCCTGGCAGGCTCCGGGCAGATTGGGAATGTTCGTGCCTGCTTTGGATAGTCGCTGTCCGAGGGTTTTCGAGGAGACCCCTATTATCGCCAATCCAGCCTGCTTTGGCGACACAACTATTGAAGATCAAGCCATGTCACACTTTATACCCTGTCCATCAGCAGGTAGAGTAAGTCGCCTAGCTTAAGGTCCTCGGAGTCGACTCATGCAGTTTCTGGATACCAGTGTTTATCGCGGACCGAATGTCTACGCACTTTTTCCCGTCATTCGACACTCGGTCGATCTCGGCATACTCGAAGAGTGGCCCACGGCTCGCTTGGGGCAGGACTTTATCGATGCCTTGGTGACCGCGTTGCCTGGTCTGGCCGATCACGGCTGCTCCTATCGCGAGCCGGGCGGTCTGGTCAGGCGGATGCGGGAAGACGAGGGCACCTGGTTGGGCCACGTACTTGAGCATGTGGTGCTGGAGCTGCAGGGAATTGCTGGCTATGAGGTGTCGTTCGGCAAGACGCGCTCTACCGACGAGCCCGGCGTTTACGACATGGTGTTTGAATTTGAGGAGGAGTTTGCGGGACTCGAGGCCGGCAAGCTGGCTCTCGATCTCATCCATAGTCTGTTACCGGCCGATCTGCTGGGGCAGGAGATTCCCAGTGATTTTGACTTCGCAGCCGAGCGGGACGACTTCATTAAAGCCTGTCAGTCGCGCTCCCTCGGTCCCAGCACTCATTCGTTAGTCAAAGAAGCAGAAGCCCGAGGCATTCCCTGGATAAGACTGAATGAACACAGCCTGATACAGCTGGGCCACGGTCGCTACCAGAAACGCCTGCAGGCAACGATTACCAGTGAAACCCCGCATATTGCGGTCGAACTCGCATCGGAGAAGGACGAAACCAATCGCATGCTGGGTGACCTCGGCCTGCCCGTGCCTCGTCAGGCGATGGTGTATCGCCTGCGCCGAGCCATTGCAGCCGCAGAGCGAATCCGATACCCGGTCGTCCTGAAACCCCTGAATGCGAATCATGGTCGAGGCGTCACTACCGATGTGCAAAACGCAGAACAACTCGAAAAAGCCTATGACAAGGCCAAGGAACATAGCGACGGCGTCATCGTAGAAACCTTCCTTGAGGGCCTGGATCATCGGCTGCTGGTGGTGGCCGGGCAACTCGTCGCGGCCGCCAAGCGCGTGCCCGCGCACGTGATTGGTGATGGTCGCTCAACCGTCGAAGAGCTCGTCGACCACGTGAATGAAGATCCTCGCCGCGGGGTAGGGCATGAGAAAGTGCTCACACGTATCTCTCTGGACGCGGCGGCGGAGCGCATGTTGGCGCAGCGGGGTATGCACTCAGGCAGTGTGCCGAAGGATGGCGACGCAGTGTATTTGCAGCCCACAGCTAATCTCAGCACCGGCGGCACGGCTGTCGATGTTACCGACGAGATTCACCCGGACAACAAAATCATGGCCGAACGCGCCATCCTTGCCTTGGGCCTGGATGTGGGCGGCGTGGATTTCATCACCACAGATATTACGCGCTCCTATCGCGAGGTTGGCGGTGGGATTTGTGAGTGCAACGCGGCGCCTGGCTTTCGCATGCACGTCGCGCCCTCAATCGGGGAACCGCGCAACGTGGCGGGCCCGGTGATCGATATGCTGTTTCCCGAGGGCACCCCCGCGCGCATTCCAATCGCGGCTATTACCGGCACCAACGGCAAGACCACTACCTCGCGGATGCTCGCGCACATACTTAAGATGTCGGGGCTGAGCGTGGGTCAGACGAGCACAGACGGCGTTTATATCGATGGGCGTCTGACCGTTGCCGGCGACATGACCGGACCGACCGCTGCGCAAATCGTATTGAGAGACCCTTCGGTGAATGCCGCGGTCATGGAGACCGCACGTGGCGGCATACTGCGCAGCGGACTGGGCTACCAGCGCTCCAATGTTTCGGCGTGTCTGAATATCGCAGCGGACCATCTGGGTATGAAAGGCGTTGATTCCCTCGAGGACCTGGCTGAGGTCAAGCGCGTTGTCGTAGAGGTAGCTGAGGATGCGGCGGTTCTCAACGCTGACAATGTGCATTGTCTACAAATGGCAGATCACTGTACCGCAGAAAAACTCTGCTATGTCACCATGAACCGATCACATCCGCTGGTGCGCGAACACATCAAAGCCGGGGGTACTGCCCTGGTGCTGGAGCAGGGCATTAACGGCAACATGATTACGCTGTATGACGAGCAGGGACATAACCTGCCTCTGCTATGGGCGCACCTGATACCGGCAACACTCGAAGGCCGAGCTTTGCACAACGTGCAGAACGCGATGTTCGCGGCGGCGCTGGCTTATCATATGCATATCGATCTGGAGAATATCCGTCAGGGCCTGCGCACCTTTGACAGCACATTTTTTCAGTCACCCGGTCGACTCAATGTGTACGACAAGCATCCGTTCAAGGTGATACTTGACTACGCACATAACCCGGCAGCGGTGAAGATGGTCTGCGACGTAGTCGATCGATACGATATCGGCGGGCGTAAAATCGTGGTGCTCACCATGCCAGGTGATCGACGCGATGAGGATATTCTGGAGGTGGCCGGTGTCGCGGCAGGTCATTTCGATCATTACATTTGTCGCCGGGACGACAACTTGCGTGGGCGCGACGCGGATGAAGTCACTGGATTGCTAAAGCGCGGTTTGCTTGAGGGTGGTGTGGATGAATCGCAGATCGAGATTATCGAGCGCGAGGAAGCCGCCAACCAGGCTGCGCTGGAGATGGCCCGCGGCGGTGATTTGCTGCTTATTCTGGCAGACCAGGTGACGCGTTCCTGGAAGCAGATCATCTACTTCCAGCCTGGTGAAGACGTTGTCAGCGAGCAGTCTGAACGTCCTTTGGTGGAAGTAACCGATGAGTTTGTCGGTGACTTTAACTTTGAGGAAGACCTCGAGTTGATTCGTGACGAACGCGGTGTGCGCATTGCCCGTGAGAGCGATGATTGAAAAACCCGGCCCGATGAAACGCCTTAGTGCAGATGTGGTCTTGCTTGAGCCCTTAAGATCAATACGGTCGGAGTACTGAAGCTCAATGCGTTTACTTGATTCGCGGCGCCTTACGGGAGCCAACCTTTTTTTGCCACGAGCCGGGGCCGTGCTGGACATTGCCCTGGACGAGAGTGAGCGCGAATTGCTGGTGGCCGCCTGGACCCGACACGCCAGACGTCTGCATCAAGAGCTTGAATGGGACGAGGAGAGCCTTGCGACACGTGCTTTTAAAGGTGGTGTCAGTCTGGCTATGACGGCTCCTGTCGACGGACTTTACACGGCGACCGAGGCGAACGAAGTCGCCTGGGAGGCAGCGCGCGACTGGATGGAAGGAGGGCAGCGCCATTTGCTGCTACGCGCGGCGAGGCAGTTGCGTGATGAGTTTCGAGATGAGGAGCGTCCGCGGCTGCAGCGCTTGCTCGCGGCGGCAAAAGCCAGGAACAAGCCCGTGCTGCTGGATGAGGATTACCTTACTTTAGGCACGGGAGCGCGAAGTCAGACCTGGGATTTGTATGAGCTGCCCGATCCAGACGACGTCAATTGGCGCCGTTTAAAAGCAGTCCCCAGCGTGTTGATTACCGGCACGAACGGCAAAACCACTACGGTGAGATTACTGGCGTCCATTGTGCGCGCCTATGGCAAAGTAGTCGGCGTCAGTTCCACGGATTGGCTGGCCATGGGCGATGAATTGCTTGATCGCAGTGACTATGCCGGGCCGAGCGGCGCGAGAGCGGTGCTTAGGGATCAACGTTGTGAGCTGGCGATTCTCGAGACGGCCCGGGGCGGAATGCTGCGTCGAGGTCTTGCGCTAGAACGTGCAGATGTCGCATTGATTACCAATGTCTCTGCGGATCATCTCGGTGAGTTCGGCATAGAGACAATCGATGACCTGGCGGACGTAAAGTGGATGGTCACGCGCGCACTCGATGCACGTGGCACGCTTGTTCTGAATGCCGAAGACCCCCTGCTGATGGCGCGTGCTAAGAGCTCGCCTGCGCCGCTGTGCCTGTTTTCCCTATCCGCAAAAGCTCCTGAACTTGTTGCCCACATCGAGGCAGGTGGCACGGGGTTTAGTCTACGCCGAGGGCAGTTGCAACGTTTCAAGGCCGGTAAACAGGAGTCTTTTCTCGCGGTGAAGAAAATGCCTCTGAGCTTCGGTGGTGTCGCCAGACACAATATTGCGAATGCCCTCGCGGCGGCGGCCGTAGCGGACGCCCTTGGCATCGACCTTGCGCTGATCGCCCAAGGACTGCTCGCCCTGAGCAACGACGACAATCCCGGGCGCGGAAATATCTACCAACTGGCGGGTGTCTCGATTCTCGTTGACTTCGCGCACAACCCGGCAGGTCTTAAGGCGCTGATGCCTGTGGCGGAGAACCTGCCGGCAAAGCGGCGATTGCTGGTGATTGGTCAGGCGGGTGACCGCACGGATGATGATATCCGCGAGTTTGCCGAGGCCGCGTCGACAATGCGCTTCGATCGCGTGCTGCTAAAGCGCATGGATGGGCATAGTAGGGGTCGCGCGGTGGGCGAGGTCTCGGATCTGCTGCGTGACAGTTTTCTCGCGCAGGGTTATCCGGGCAAGTCGATTGCGCAAGTAAAAACAGAGTTGGATGCCACACGCGCTGCGCTGCGTTGGGCCAAACCCGGGGATCTTATTGTTTTGCTGTCTCACGAGCAGCGCGAGAAAACCCGTGATTTTCTCGAGAGTCGTGCAAACAAGGAGCAAGCTTGATGTTACTTATATGCGGCGCCGAATGCTTTACGCCCGAGCCCCTTGGTGAAATGGATGTACTCGTTGCCGGGGGCGAAGTAATAGCGATTGCACCTCCCGGTGAAATCAAGGTTCCCGCAGAACGTATTGATGCGTCGGGCAAACTGATGATGCCGGGGATTGTCGATGCCCTGACCCACCCGTGTGGTGGCGGTGGCGAAGGCGGCTTCGTGAACCGCACCCCCGAGTTGTCTGCTGACGATTTTGTGAGTGCCGGAGTAACGACGCCGGTTGGCGCGCTCGGCACGGATTCTCTGGGCCGGAGCCTCGAAGTGCTGTACGCAACCATCATGGGCTTGCGCGCCAAGGGGCTGCGCGCTTACATGTTTAGCGGTGCCTATCGTATGCCTGCACCGACACTCACGGGAGATGTTGCGCGTGACGTATACCTCATAGAGCCGATCATTGGCGTGGGGGAGGTCGCAGTAGCCGATCATCGCGGCACTCAGCCGAGCGCAGAAGAGCTGCGACGCCTCGCCGCCGAGGTACAGCTGGGCGGTATTCTTACCGGCGAAGGGGGTACTGTTTTGGTGCATGTGGGCGCGGGTCCGAGTCGACTATCGCTGCTCCGGGAAGCTATCGACGGGAGTGATTTGCCCGCTCGTATCCTCTATCCAACGCACGTCAATCGATCGCATGCGCTGTTGCAGGAGGCCGCGCAGTGGGCGCTTCGCGGAGCTTATGTGGATATCACTGTTTCCACCACTCCGGAGTTGATCGCTGCTGGAGACATACCGACGGTGCTTGCGCTGCGAACGCTGCTGGAGGCGGGTGCACCCGCTGATCACATTACTCTCTCATCGGACGCGGGTGGGTCGTTGCCCTGGTACGTCGACGGCGAGTTGCGGGGGCTCACTGCGGCGGCGCCGGGGGTGCTGCCTGAACTGCTGGGCGAGCTTATGCGTGAGGATACGGATCTATTACCGATGGCGATCGCCGCTATGACTCGCAATCCGGCCGCGGCGCTTGGATTGCACGACGTAGGCGCTATTGTGGTCGGGCAGCCAGCGGACATCACTTTGCTTGATCGTACGAACGGTGGCGTCGCTGGCGTACTGTGCCGAGGGCGCTGGTTAAAGACCATGGCCTAGCGCATTTCTTGCGCTCGCGCACTGAAGCTTCTGAATCTACAGGCCGAGGTTTCATGCACGTATTTTTCGTGCTTAACTCACGCCTGACAGCAAGGTAGAGGAATTGAGTAGTGAAAACTCGTGCAGCAGTAGCATTGGCGGCGGGACAGCCGTTGGAAGTCATGGAAGTCGATCTGGACGGTCCACGGGCCGGAGAGGTTCTGGTCGAGATCAAAGCGACCGGCGTGTGCCATACCGACGCGTTCACGCTGTCAGGGGATGATCCAGAGGGCGCATTCCCTGCGGTCCTCGGGCATGAAGGTGCCGGTGTTGTCGTCGAGACCGGCACCGGTGTAACTGGCTTGAGTCCGGGTGATCATGTGATTCCTCTCTACACGCCCGAGTGTCGGGAATGCGACTTTTGCCTGCATCCCAAGACTAATCTGTGCCAGGCCATACGAGAGACCCAGGGTAAGGGCGTTATGCCAGACGGCAGCAGCCGTTTTTCCCTGAATGGGAAACCGCTCCTTCACTATATGGGATGTTCCACGTTTTCCAACTACACCGTATTGCCAGAAATCGCACTGGCGAAGGTCCGTAAGGACGCGCCGTTCGAAAAGATCTGTTATATCGGCTGTGGGGTCACCACGGGTATAGGTGCGGTCGCTTTCACTATGAAGGTAGAGCCTGGCTCCACCGTCGCAGTGTTCGGCTTGGGTGGTATCGGTCTGAACGTTATCCAGGGCGCGCGCATGGTAGGGGCGTCGCGGATTATCGGCGTTGATTTAAACCCAGCGCGCGAGGCGCTAGGTCGGCAGTTTGGAATGACGGATTTCGTGAACCCCAGCGAGGTGGATGACGTGGTCGGCCACCTGGTTGAAATCACTGGGGGCGGAGTAGATTACAGTTTTGAGTGTATTGGCAATGTAGACGTTATGCGTCAGGCACTGGAATGCTGCCATAAAGGTTGGGGGCAAAGTTGTATCGTCGGCGTCGCTGGCGCTGGCAAAGAGATTTCTACGCGGCCCTTCCAACTCGTAACGGGACGAGGGTGGCGTGGAACTGCATTCGGCGGCGCGCGTGGTAGAACAGATGTGCCGAAGATTGTTGATTGGTACATGGATGGTCGTATCGATATTGATAGCTTGATTACGCATACGATGCCTTTGGATGAGATTAACTCCGCCTTCGATTTGATGCATGCGGGAGAAAGTATTCGCTCCGTCGTAATGTATTGAAGTTGAAGTCCGAATTGACTCCGAGGTCGCGCGTGTTAAGGGCGGGCGCCATGCTGCACTTATGGACAAATTTCTTGGTTAGGTTTCGGTAAGTCATATGCAACAAATTGCAAATGTAAAAAGTTGGGGTGGTCGACAGCTGCGCTTTGCGCATCACTCAGAAGCCCTGCACTGTGACATGCATTTCTCGCTTTATCTTCCTCCCCAGGCCGAGGCTGGGCCCGTACCGATAGTTACCTGGTTGTCGGGGCTAACCTGCAGCGATGAGAATTTCGTGCAAAAAGCCGGAGCACAACAGGCTGCGGCTCGCCTGGGTATTGCCTTGCTAGCCCCAGACACCAGCCCTCGCGGAGAGGGTGTTCCCGACGACCCGGAAGGCGCCTGGGATATGGGCCTTGGCGCTGGATTTTACGTCAATGCAACGGAGTCACCCTGGCACGAGCACTACCATATGTACGATTACGTGGTGCAGGAGCTACCAACGCTGGTCGCAAAGTCGCAGCCTGTGGACTTGGCTCGCCATTCGATAAGCGGACACTCGATGGGTGGCCATGGCGCTTTGACCATCGCGCTGCGCAACCCCGGTCACTACCGTAGCGTGAGCGCATTTTCTCCGATCTGCTCGCCGCTGCACTGTGCCTGGGGTGTCAAGGCACTGGGTGCCTATCTTGGCAATGATCGCAGTCTGTGGTCGGCGCACGATAGCTGTGAACTGCTGCGTGACGCCCAGCAGCATGTGCCTATGCTCGTGGATCAGGGCACGGCCGACAGCTTTCTGGTCCAGCAGCTGAAAACCGAGCTGTTGATAGACGCCGTAAAAGAGAGCGACTATGCAGCGACTATTCGTATGCAGGAAGGTTACGATCACAGCTATTTCTTTATCTCGAGCTTTATTGATGAGCACCTGAGCTTCCACGCGCAACATTGCGGATAGTATGTGAGTAAAACACTCGCTGATGCACTGGGTCGTGCGCTGCAGTCTACTGATGCAGTGCGACCGCAAAGCGGGGTACAGCCAAATTAAACGGCCGATATTGATAGAATCGGTTCATGAACACCTGCAAACGCCACCGATTTCCACCCGATATCATTTCCTATGCAGTGTGGCTCTACTATCGATTCAATCTCAGTCACCGCGATATCGAAGACTTGCTTGCTGAACGGGGTATAACCGTCGCGGTTCTTTAGACGGTTGTTGAGATCACATGGTCAGGGGCCTAGGAAGATCGTAACCGGTAAGTTGCGAAGCTATGGAGTAGCTCATCGAGAGCTGGTTCCCGATACTATCCACAGTACCCAACCGTATGAGAATAATAGAGCAGAGCAATCTCATGAGACGACCAGGTTGCGGGAGCGAGGGATGCGCAAGTTCAAGTCTGTTAGTCAGGCTCAGAGATTTGTCACCGCACACGCCGCAATCAGTAATCTATTCAATCTCGGTAGGCATCTCATACGTGCTCAGCACTACCGTGATCTGAGAATGAGCGCTGTCACCTACGGTCTATTTTGCTAAATCCCCGGGTCATTGAGTGACCGAGGTGGCACCGTCAGTATCCGTTTCCCGGTTTTTCCTGCAGGAGTACCATCATGGCTACCACCGCTTATATTTACGACGCCGTTCGCACCCCACGTAGCAAGGGGAAACCTGGCGGCAGTCTTCATGAGGTGAAGCCAATAGATCTTGGCGCGGGCCTGCTTCGCTCACTGCAGCAGCGTCACGAGCTGGATACGTCCTACGTTGATGATGTGGTCATGGGTTGTGTCACGCCGATCGGTGAACAAGGCTCAGATATTGCAAAAATGGTGGTGCAAAACGCCGACTGGGACGAGTCCGTCGCGGGTGTCCAGCTAGATCGTTTCTGTGCATCGGGTCTGGAGGCGGTGAATATTGCTGCGCAGAAAGTCGCCTCCGGATGGGAAGATCTGGTTGTCGCGGGCGGCATTGAGTGTATGAGTCGGGTGCCCATGGGGTCCAACGGAGGTCCCATGGCCGCGGATCCTGCATTTGCTGCAAAGACCGGGTTTGTGCCTCAAGGGATTGGTGCCGACACGGTGGCCACCCTCGCGGGTTGGAGTCGGGAAGACGTCGATAGTTACGCGGTGGAGTCCCAGCGCCGCGCTGCGCACGCCCGCGACAACGGCTTTTTTGACCGCTCGGTGCTACCCGTGCGTGACGAATCAGGAATGACGATCCTGGAGAAAGACGATTTCATCAAGCCCGGCACGACGCTGGCGACGCTGGGTGGCTTGAATGCCTCCTTTGAGATGATTGGCCAGTTTGGGTTTGATGATGTCATTTTGCGCAAGTACCCAGCGCTTGACCACATTAATCATGTACATACGCCGGGTAATTCCTCGGGTATTGTTGACGGTGCCAGCGCAGTGCTCATTGGCAGCGAAAAAGCGGGTAAGGATCTGGGTCTGACGCCCCGGGGGCGCGTAGTGGCGACCGCAGTGCTGGCTACGGACCCCGTCATCATGCTCACCGGTCCTGGCCCGGCCGCAAAAAAGTGTCTGGAAAAAGCCGGCATGCGCAACAGCGATATAGACCTGTGGGAGATCAATGAGGCCTTTGCATCGGTAGCGATGCGTTACATGAGTGATCTCGGTATTGATCACGAGGTCACAAACGTTAATGGCGGTGCTATCGCCATGGGACATCCGCTGGGCGCCACGGGTGCCATGCTAGTGAGCATCATGTTGGACGAGCTCGAGCGGCGCGAACTGAAGCGCGGCATGCTCAGTCTCTGCGTGGGCGGCGGCATGGGCATCTCTACTATCATCGAGCGCGTGTAAGCGTCCCGTCCTGGAGAATTAAACAATGACCATGCACTACGATAAAGATGCCGATGGGATCGTGACGCTGACCATGGATATGAGCGGTCCGGTGAATGCGATGAATGACGAATTTCGTCAGGATTTTGCCGTGTTTGTTGAGCGGCTTGAGGCGGAAGAGAGTCTCAGCGGCGTGGTGATCGCGTCCGCTAAAAAAGTATTTTTTGCCGGGGGGGATTTGAATGATCTCGTTGCTGTGACGCCCGATCGCATCGAAGATTTCATGGCGGGGATCGGCGTTATAAAAGACCAGATGCGGCGTCTGGAAAAACTGCCCGTGCCGGTCGTTGCGGCAATTAATGGCGCGGCATTGGGCGGCGGGTTTGAGATCTGTCTGGCCTGCAATTATCGTCTGGCCTACAACCACCGGTCGGTGCAACTAGGCCTCCCGGAGGTGACTTTGGGTTTGCTTCCCGGTGGCGGTGGTGTCGTCCGCATGACGAAACTGCTGGGGCTAGAGCAAGCTTTGCCGTTCCTGCTCGAGGGCAAACGCGTCGATCCGGTGCAAGCATTGGATGCCGGGATGATTCACGCGCTGGTAACCGACAAAGATCAGCTTGTTCCTCAGGCAAAGGCCTGGATTCTGGCGAACAAAACTGATCCGGAGGCTGCCGTGCAGCCCTGGGACAGGAAAGGCTATCGAATTCCTGGCGGTGGTATCGAATCCCCCAAAATTCAGCAGACGGTCACGGGTGGTACGGCAATGCTGATGCAAAAGACCCGGGGATTGTTGCCCGCGCCTGAGAAAATAATGGATGTTGCCGTGCAGGCGCTGAAGCTCGACCTGGAGACGGCGCTGGTGATTGAATCGCGAAGTCTCGCCGCGCTTGCGCTGACGCCGCAGGCCAAGAATATGATCAGTACCTTCTTCTTTGGATTGAACAAGGTCAACGGAGGCGCGAGCAGGCCCAAGGATGTGCCCGCGCAGAAAACCGAGAAAGTCGGCATCCTCGGCGCCGGCATGATGGGGCAGGGCATCGCCTACGTATCAGCAATGGCTGGCATTCAGGTGGTCTTAAAGGACATGTCGCTCGAGGCGGCCGAGCAAGGTAAAGCGTACTCCGAAAAACTCCTGAACAAACGCGTCGAGCGCGGACGTATGGATGCTGAAAAACGCGATTCGGTACTCACCTTGATCACTCCTACGGCCAGCGATGCGGATCTTGCCGGCTGCGACCTGATCATCGAGGCTGTGTTCGAAAACATGCAGCTTAAGCACGAGATAACCAGGCAGCTTGAAGGACAGTTGGCCGAGGGCGGCACCTGGGGTTCAAACACTTCGACTCTGCCTATTACGCAGCTGGCCGAGGCGAGCAGTCATCCGGAAAACTACATCGGCATTCATTTCTTCTCGCCGGTAGACAAAATGCCGCTGGTTGAAATTATTGTCGGTGAAAAAACCTCGAACCAGGCGCTGGCCAAAGCATTTGATTACACGCAGCAGATCAAGAAGACGCCAATCGTGGTTAACGACTCCCTTGGATTCTTTACGTCTCGAACGTTTGGCACCTATGTGGATGAAGGGGTTCGAATGCTGAGCGAGGGTGTACACCCGGTTTTGATCGACAATATGGGCAAGGCTGTCGGCATGCCAGTAGGCGCTCTCGCGGTGTTTGACGAGGTGAGTCTGGAGTTATCCCGCAAGGCGCAGGAGACCTGGAAAGATATGGGTGTGCTGGATAAATGGGGCGACGGCAGCGTAGCCCGGGCGGTTGTCGACACGATGGTGGGCGAGCACGGTCGTGGCGGTCGGCATCATGGCGGCGGTTTCTATGAGTATCAAGCTGATGGCAGTAAGGCTATCTGGCCGCCGCTGTTCGATCTTTACTACCGCTCGGATGTTTGTCTTCCGGAGCGCGATCTCAAGGACCGGCTCCTCTTTCGTCAGGTAATCGAGGCTCTGAAGTGCCTGGAAACCGGCGTGCTGCGCTCGGAAGAAGATGGAAATATTGGCTCCATTATGGGTATTGGGGCGCCGGTGTGGACAGGTGGTTTGCTGCAGTTTGTACAGACGTATGGATATGCGCGCTTTGTAGCGCGCTGCCAGGAACTTGCGGCGGCCTACGGTGAGCGCTTTGACCCGCCGCAGATTGCTCGGGATCGTGCCGCGAGTCACCAGCAACAAGCTGCCTGATGGCCGCATGCGGACCGGGCTCTTGCAACTCCAGGCAAGAAAATAAGACTGTAATCAGCGAGAGGATTAGATAGTGGACATAAATGGAAAAGTAGCGATTGTTACCGGCGGAGCCTCCGGGCTTGGTGAGGCCACTGTGCGGCGCTATCACAGCCTGGGTGCGAAGGTGGCGATTTTTGATATGAATGAAGCGCGCGGCAACGCTCTGGTTGAGGAACTCGGTGAAGGCGTGTCCTATTATCAGGTAAACGTCGCCGACGAGGAGCAGGTGGTCGCGGCACTGGCAGCGACGGTAGTGTCCTATGGCGCCGTGCATATCTGCAACAACTACGCGGGCATTGGTGATGCGGCAAAAACCGTCGGCCGTGGTGAGCCGATGGAATTGGCGAAGTTTCAGAAGGTCATTACGGTCAATCTGATAGGCACCTTCAACGTTCTGCGCCTGGTAGCTGCGCAAATGGGTAAGCAAGACCCGGTAAATGACGACGGTGGGCGCGGTGTGATCATTAATACAGCGTCGGTCGCCGCCTACGAAGGACAAATTGGCCAGGCGGCCTATAGTGCGTCAAAGGGCGGTATTGTGGGTATGACATTGCCAATTGCGCGAGATCTCGCATCCCTGGGTATTCGGGTGAATACCATTGCCCCGGGATTAATCCATACGCCCTTGTTCGAAACGCTGCCACAAGAGGCCTACGACAGCCTGGCAGCACAGCCAGTGTTTCCCAAGCGTCTGGGTCAGCCCGACGAAATAGCGCATCTGTCGCAATACATCGTTGAAAACGATTACACCAACGGCGAAGTCATTCGTATGGATGGCGCCATCCGCATGCAGCCCAGATAAGTTATGCGCTGAGGACAGCGAGCAGCACCTAACTGGCGCTTTGTAAGCGTGAAGACAGGGTCTGTGCAAGCGGACCCTTGTTATCGATGATTTCCTGCTGGCTGAGACCAACCAACTCATGCGGAAACACCAGCCAGGCGTCTGTTTCGTGGACGTAGAAGTCAGGCGTGATATCCGTGACGTTCTTTTTGGGTTTGTACCAGGGTGTGGCTACCTTCATGTTTTGCGGCATGTTCCGTCGACACTTTGCATGCAGGCGCTCAAAAATAGCTTTTACGCTGCGACCAGAATCAAACACATCGTCTACCAGCAACACGTCGTCCTCTGCGTTGACGTTATCGACTATGTAATCCAGCCCGTGCACACGCACCGTCTTATCCTGCTCGTTGATGCCGGTATACGATGAAGTGCGAATCGCAATGTGGTCAGTGCTCACCCCCACGTACTGAAGATATTCTTGAATGGCGATGCCAACCGGTGCGCCACCGCGCCAAACCCCGATGATAAAGTTGGGACGAAAACCACTGGCGTGGATGATCTCCGCAAGTTTGAACGAATCCAGCAGCAGATCGTTGGCGGAAATATAGACTTTTTCCATTGATATTATGGACCGAGGAATCAGGCGAGGAGGCCAAACTTTAACATAAAGATGCCGGCGATCACGTAAACCGCTGCCGGACAGTCACGACCTTTACCGGCAATAATCTTGACCAGTGCATAGGTAATGAAACCGAGGCCAATACCGTCGGCAATCGAGTAAGTAAGCGGTACCGCAATGGCCGTCACCACGGCTGGCGCGCTCTCGGCTACGTCGTTCCATTCCAGGTCTTCCAGCGCGCGGGCCATAATGGTGGCAACGAACAGCAGAGCCGCGCCCGTGGCAAATGCGGGAATGCTCTGCGCCAGGGGCGCCAGAAACAAGCACAGTAAAAACAGCGCCGCAGTCGTAACCGCGGTAAGCCCCGTTCGGCCGCCGGCTTGCACGCCTGCCGCGCTTTCTATGTAGCTTGTCGTGGATGAAGTGCCCAGTAGCGCACCGACTACCGTAGCGCTGGAATCTGCGAGCAGCGCTCGTCGCAAACGAGGTAGATGCCCCTGCTCATTGAGCATACCCGCCCGATTGGCAACACCGACCAGCGTGCCCGCGGTGTCGAATACATCTACCAGAAGTAGGGTAACGATGACGGTGACCATGGAGAGATCAAAAGCGCCTGCTATGTCCAATTGCAGCAGGGTGGTCATAGAGGGAGGTGCAGAGACGAGGCCTTTGAATTGAGCGGCCCCCGTCGCCCAGCCTAAAATGGTGACTACCAGCATGCCAATCACCACTGCGCCTACGGTACCGCGTGCGGAGAGTGCCGCAATCAACACAAAGCCCGCCAGCATAAACACCGCAGGGGCCGCTGTGAGATCCCCAAGTCCTACGATGGTTGCTTCGTTGCCGACAATGATGCCGCTTCCTGACAAGGCAATAATGCCCAGAAAGAAGCCGATGCCCGCTGATATGCCCAGCTTCAAAGACCGGGGGATCGCGTTAATCAGCCACTCGCGAACCGGCAGGATCGATAGCGCGATGAAAATAAGTCCGGATATGAACACCGCTCCCAGCGCGCTCTCCCAGCTGTGTCCCATGCCCAGCACGATGCCAAAAGTAAAAAACGCGTTTTGCCCCATGCCGGGCGCTTGGGCCACCGGATAATTCGCATACAGACCCATCACCGCTGTACCGATTGCTGCGGCCAGGCAGGTCGCTACAAACACAGCCCCAAAGTCCATCCCCGCGTTGGATAGAATGCTTGGATTGACCACGGTGATGTAGGCCATGGCCAGGAATGTAGTCACCCCAGCCATTATTTCCTGTCGCACGCTGCTGTTGTGTTCACTGATACCAAAAAATCTATCGATTGCCTTGAGCATGACTTACGCGACCCGATCCAGGCGCGTCAGGTAATGCTGCTTACTGACGTCGTTTAGCCAACTCACCTCGAAGGCATTGCGTGTGAGCGTGAGTATCTCTTCGCGGCTAAAGTTCGCCTCTTCAGCGAGCGCCTGTAGATTCTCATTCATGTAGGCACGGAAATAGGCCGGGTCATCAGAGTTGATTGTCGCCTTCATACCTCGAGAGAGCATTTCCCGGATCTCTGATCCGGTTAAGCTTTGCACGACAAAGCGATTAGAGATTGGGCAGACGGTCAGTCCCAGTCCCCGGCGCGCGATCTCCTCGCAAAGCGCATCATCCTCCAGTGCGTTGATACCGTGATCGATGCGATCTACGCGAATGAGATTCAGGCATTCGTCGATATGCTCCAGAATGTCCTTCTGGTTCACATCGCAATGCATGGTCAGTTTCAGACCCAGCGCCCGGGCTTTGGCAAACACCTCGCTGAACTTGCTGGGGGGGTTATCCTTCTCGTCTGAGTCGAGGCCCACACCAACGATTTTATCGAGGTGAGGTCGAGCCATGTCGAGATGCTTGGCGGCTGAATCTGAGCTCATGTCGCGCAAAAAACACATAATAAGTTGGCTGTCCAAACCTAGTTCAGCCAAGGCGTCGTGCTGAGCTCTGTGGATGCCGTTGATGACTGTGTCGAATGCGACGCCGCGACTGGTATGGGCCTGAGGGTCAAAAAACGGTTCAACGTAGACAACGTTTTGTGCTGCAGCCCGGCGAAAGTAGTGCATGGCCAGTTCATAAAAATCCTGTTCCTCCCGAAGCACGTTCATGGCCGCGTAGTAAATCTTCAGGAACGAAGGAAGGTCGTGGAAATCATAGGCGGCGACAACCTCCTCGGGCGTCTTGTATTCCAGCTCAATCGCATTGCGTTCGGCGAGACTGAATATGTGTTCAGGCTCCAGGGTACCTTCGAGATGCACATGTAATTCTGCTTTCGGGAGCTCCTCAATAAAGCCCCGCATGCTGTCCTGACGGGTTCCTGTGTTTGCGTATTGCATCTTTGGCGTCTGCCCTTCGTCCGTAATGGTTGTCTTAGTTAGCAAGGAGTATGCCACTGAATGTTTAGCTTTGGGTCGGTGGCGGATTTATCCTTAAGCTATTTTTCGGCATGGTATCTGCGTGGTGCGAAGCGACACGTCGTCGGAACACGGCCCCTGTCCGTTGAGCGCTCGCTGCATGAACCACCTGCCAAAGTCCTTGCAGTGCTTCACGATCGGGAAAATCGCCCTGATATTCGGGTGCATAGGCACAGGCAAGCAGCTGACGTAGACAAGCGTGTGCAAGCTGATGATGAGCCACGGCTTTGTCGAGGGAGCGGTAGCTGGAGCCTTGGCAGAGTTGAGCATAGAGGAGTTCAAGGCATTGCCTGGCATCCTGCGCTTTTATTGCACCGCGGTAGTTCGCTTTGGCTTTTTGATAGTTCAGGTGGTAGCGCAGGTAGTAGTGCAGTGGATTGTGCAGCGCGGCCCTAAAGCGGGCGGAAACGCGGCCGAAGGCCGCTGAGCGCATGATCTGACGTATGCACAGCCAAATGAACGTGGCGAATAAAACGCTTGCAAGGAGCGGTAAAACGCGCAAGTACCAGTAGGAGGAAGAGCGGGTAGCGCCCCCAGCCTCTGCAGCGGATTTACCACCGGCTGGGTTCTCGACCGAAAAACTATAGGCAGCAAGTACGATGTGCCGTGTTTCTCCACTGTCGGTGTTGAACCAGGTGTAAGTGGCCCCGGGGATTGTAAAGTCGCCGGCGGTTTCGGCAGTGACGATCAGGGTCTCCTCGCGGACGCCGCTAAGTTGCCCTCTCGAGCGTTCATCGCGCAACTGCGCCGGTGCACGGTAGAGCGATAAGCCCGGGATATCGTCGATAACGCGCTCGTCGATGAGCATCGCCGGCGCATCCTTGATGCTAAAACGCCGTACCCTGCTTATTGCATCGCCCGGTTGATAGACCTGCTGTATTCCCTCCCAGCTATCTTCGATTTCCAACGCGCTTGTCGCGAGCCATTCGCCTGCGCTATCAACGCCGCTCGGCGTCTCTATACGCAGCGCAGGTGCATGGAGCTTGAGCTCACCTTCGACGATGCCATAGTCCGCACTGTTCACCGAAATAAAAACGGGTATCGACGGTAGGGTGAGTGTGCCGTCGCGCTGCGGGTAAACGCGAAAACGCCAACGTTGAATGCTCCAGCTTTCGGCGCTGCGTAGCTGACTCTGGTTATCTGCAAAGGCAGAAACCGCTTGCACAATCGCGTTATCCACACGGAAGTCCGCTACGCGGGTGCCGCGACTGAACCAGCGTGACGTTGCTATCTCGACCGCCAGAACGAGTGGGGCACGTTGGTAAAGTGGTCCCTGCGTATCTATGACAACCGTGGCTTGAAGTTTGCCCTCTGCAATGAGCTGCTCCGGGGTTGCGCCAAGACTTTGCATTGCAAATGGCAGCAGGACCAGAGGCAAAAGAAGCAAAAGCCAGGCCCGCAGCATCCGGATCACGGCGGCAAAAGCTAGCTGTGGAGAGCGGTTCACGGTAACGCTGACTCATCTGCTTCCAGTTGCAGATAGAATTTCATGCTCAGAAATTCCGCCGGATTACGCTGCACTTGACGTAGCCACATTGCAGTCAGCGCTGGGTTTTGAAGTAGCTCGTCGGCGCTTAACTGTTCTCTCTCCAATAAGCTGAGACGCTCATCTCCCTCAGAGGAACGGGGGCCCTTTTCTTGCTCCGAACTCATATCTCCGGCTTCGGCCTGCTGGTTCTCAGAGAGCTCCCGGTTGGCATCAATCAATTGCTGAATTATGGGCAGATTCTGTTGTGGAGCCGGGTGCTCTGGGTAACGCCTTTGCAGTAGTTGGTAAGCCTCCCGCGCGTCGAGATACTCGCGAGCGTGCGCCAGCGCGTTAGCCCTGGCCAGCAGCGCTGGTGCGTCCTGATACTGTGAGAAATACTGTGCGGCGGCATCGAATTCCTGGGCAGCGTAGAGACTCATGCCATGCCAGCGTGGGTTCTCAAAACTGCGGGCCGCACGCGTGTAATCACCTTGCGCGAACCATAGTCGGCCTTGTTGATCAGGCGTTAGCCAGAGGCCCAGTAACGTTTTGGGACTGATAAAACCCCAGACGAGCAAAAGCAATAAAGTGCCTGCGATCGCCGCTTTCCCCGGATGCCGGCGCAAGATTGACAGCTTGAAAGCACGCTTCACCACTGGAGCATCCACCCTCGGCGGAACCACAGCAGGAATAACAGCATGATGGGTGGGAGCAGCCAGTAGCCACTATCTACCCAGGGCCGCCCACTGTCTTCGGCGGTGTTGTAGTGGCGCTTTATGCGACGGCGTAGATCGCGAATATCCGCATCGTCAACGCTTGCCTGCCGATAGTAGCCCTCAGCCGCTGCCGCAATCGCTTGTAGCTGCTTCTCCTGCAGTGGCTGTGCATCGGACGTGAGGCCGCGCCGCGCATCGCTGTCCAATTGTTCCTGGGTTTTCCCCATGCCCCAAACCAGTACCTGCGTGGCTCGGTCTTTTGCGAACGCTGAGAATGCCTCGGCGGACGTATCACTGCCACCGTCCCCGACCAGCAATAGTGTCCCGCCTGGCAGACCTTGCTGCAGTAGTTCCGCCGCGAGTGGCACCACCGTCTCGGGCGATTTTCCGCGCCGGGGTAGCATCCCTACCTGTAGCGCATCGAGAAAATGCAGCAGCACCTGCTGATCGTCGCTCAGGGGTAAGACTCTATGGGCCGAGCCTGAGTAGGCCAGCAGTGCCGTATAGGCATCGCCTCGGTTCTCCACAACTTGCAGGATTTTGTCACGCGCGCGTTGCAACCTGCTGGGCTGCAGGTCGCTCTCTGACATGGATGCTGAAAGATCGATTGCGATAATGAGTGGGGCTTTATCTTCCGCAAAAGGCGTGTTTGTACGATTCCAGCTTGGACCTGCCAGGGCCAGGATTATGATGGGTATCAGGACGATCGATATGTTGCTGGGTGACACGCCGCGGCGATGCCGACCGTGGATGATCATGCGTGGCAAAAGATGCGCTGCGATGACCGTTTTCCAATGGCGACTCGGATTCCCGGTTCGCAACTGTAATAGCGCTAGTGCTGCGAAGGGAAAAACCAGTAACAGCCAGGCGGGGCGGAGGAAGTGTAACTGCGAAAATTGCGCAAACCCGTCCATGCTAGCTGTGCCTCCCGCGCCAACCGAGGAAGGCAAAAAGCGGTAGACACACTAGGTAGAGCAGCGCAAAAGCGCTGAGTGGGTAATGAAAAAGACTGTTCCGGGGACGGTAGGATAAGCGGTCGTATTGTGCCGGCTCCAGCGTGTCTATCTCGGCATAGGCTGATTCCAGGGACCCGCGATTCAGGGCAAGAAAACTCTGCCCACCTGTGCTTGAGCTGATGTTTTCAAGCGTATCCATGTCCAGTGCTTCTTCACCGACGCTAGCAGGATCGCCGACTGCCACTGTATAGATAGTTACGCCCTCGGCGGCTGCAATGGTAGCCGCGTCTACAGGAGGTACCCTAGAGCCTGTATCGTTACCGTCTGTTAGCACCACCAGCACCCGGTTTTGAGTATCAGACTGTTGGAACAGACTGATAGATAGACCGATCGCGTCTCCGAGAGCAGTACTCTGTCCGGCCATCCCCACCACACTTTCCTCGAGTAGCGAAAGCCAGGTGCTGAGATCATCGGTAAATGGCACTTGCAGATACGCGGCGTTACCAAACACTATCAGGCCCAGGCGATCCCCATTACGCTGCGCGGCGAAGCTCGCGATGACCTCTTTCGCGGCTGCCAGTCGATCGCTCTGTGTGCCCTCGGTCGAGTCAAAGTCCTGCGTCCCCATGGAACCTGACAGGTCGAGTGCGAGCATGAGATCTCGGGCTGATTTTTCCAGCACGATCGGCGCACCGACCCATTCGGGCTTTGCGGCAGCGCTTGTTAAAAGTAGCCATCCGAGAATGCTAACCGCGGCTTGCAGGCGACGACGGCGCAGAACGCTAGCGCCGCTGCGCGGTGTCTCACCGCTGACTTTGACGAGTCGATTAAAATACGGCACTTGCAGCGAGTCCCGAGTTTCATGATATGGCGGGAGCAGCCGGTAAACCAGCCAGGGCAGTGGTAGCAGGAGGTAAACCAGTGGCAGTGCAAACTCAAGCATCTTTCAGCTCATGCACACGAATCCACTGCTCAAACGCTTGAAACAGCGGTGCGTAATCGACCTCCGAGCGCGCGATTAGTGGCGCGTAGCCCAGTTGCAACAAGGTGCTCACAGGTAAGGCCGAGTGACCCGGAGCAAGCTTCTGCACAGCCTCCGCCCAGGCGTCGCCCGACAGCAACCGCAGGGTAGTCGAGGTATCCGCCTGCATGACTGTGGCGCGCAGCAGAGGCGCCAGTTCTCTCAGTGCCTGTTCGTCGCCCCCATCTTGACGTTTTCTTAACAGGGCGAGCTCTGTCAGCGCATCGCGTCGGTACTGGTTACGCCGGTAAACACGCCATCGTCTCAGTAATTTGTATGCCACCCAAGCTATAAGGAAAGCGGCGAGCAGCGCCCAGCCCGGCGTTTCAGGGCGCAATGAGACTGGGTCGGGTATCTCTGTTTCCAGTATTCCTCGGATAGCATAGTTGCCCCAACCGGGACCAAACAGCGGTGTCACGCCCGTTTCCCCAGCGCTTTGAGCAACTGACGAAGCGGATCTTCTGCGGTATTGACTGTTATTAGCGGCATGCCTAGCTTATCCAGCACGCTGCTAATACGAGCGACATGCTCCACATGACTATCGCTAAAAGCGGCGTGCAAGCCACTCTTACGACCGCGCACGGCTATCTGCAGATTTCCATCAGACACGATGAATTCGTCGAGTGTAGGGAGATCAGACTCAGCAGGATCGACGATGTTGACCAGCACAAAGTCATTGTGCAGCGACACGCGTTTTATCAGATCGTCAGTTTTATCAGTCCAGCCCAAGCCGTCGCTGATGACAACGAGTAGAGCGTCGTGACTGACTCCTCGAATCATACGTTCGAGGGCACGATCCAGCTGACCCTCTACCGGGGTCTGTCCTGCTGCCAGCGCTGCGTTGCTTTGCGCGAGACGTCCGAGAAGTGCGATTACCGCGTCACGGCTGCGACGCGCCGGTATCTGAAAACACTGTTGATCATCAAAGACCAGGGCGCCTAAACGGTCGCCCACGGCGAGCACGCGCCAGGCGGCCAGCGCAGCCACCTCAGCGGCCACCACGGATTTCATGGCGCGCTGACTGCCAAAGAACATACTGGCGCGCTGATCTACCAGCAAATGCACCTGGCGTTCACGCTCTTCGGTGTACACGCGAACATGCGGTTTGCCCGTTCGATTGGTGGTTTTCCAATCCATGCTGCGAATATCGTCGCCCGGGCGATAGTGTCTCAGTTCCTCGAAGTTCAGACCGCGACCGCGCAAGCGTGAGCCATGCTTCCCCGCCAACACACTCCGCACCGGTTGGCGGGGGAGGAAAGAAAATCCGCGAGCCTGGAACTCTAGCGAACGCAGGTAGCCCAGACTGGCAGCAATCCGATCATCGTGAGATTTTGACGCTGTTGCTCTCCGTTGTCCGGGCACAATCATTGACCCGATGTCAGGCTGCGGCGACGACGCGTAGTATTTCGTCGATCACCACATCGGCATCCACGGATTCCGCCAGTGCGTCATAGCTCAGCGCCAATCGATGCCTGAGCACGGCGTGGGCAACGCCGCGTACGTCTTCCGGATCCACATAGTCGCGCCCGTCCAGCCATGCCTTTGCTCTCGCACATTTATCAAGTGCAATACTCGCGCGGGGACTCGATCCGACTCGGATCCAGTTCTGTAGCTGTGAATCGCCGTGCCGAGCAGGATCACGCGTAGCCATAATAAGGGCCACGATGTATCGATCCAGGTTAGTTGACACTGTGATTTTGGAGATCGCCTTGCGTGCCTCAAAGACCAGATCCTGTGAAAGTCGGGGTTCGTCGATTTGCAGCAAGGAATCTTCTTCTGTGCGCACTAAACGGATGATGCTTTCCTCGGCTACGTCATCGGGATAGTTCAGGGACACTTTCATCAGGAATCGATCCGTCTGTGCCTCGGGTAATGGATAGGTACCTTCCTGCTCGATAGGGTTCTGCGTTGCGAGAACCATGAACAGCGGGGGCAGCGCATAGCTATTCCCGGCAACGGTCACCGTGCGTTCTTCCATGGCCTCAAGCAGCGCGGCCTGAACTTTTGCGGGTGCGCGATTGATCTCATCGGCGAGCACTAGATTGTTAAATATAGGGCCCTCCTGAAAACGCAGCGTTTGCCGGCCTTCGACGTCCTGATAGATTTCTGTCCCGGTAACGTCCGAGGGCAGCAAGTCCGGCGTGAACTGAATCCGCCCGAGTTTCGCATCCAGCATTCTCGCCAATGCCTTAACCGACCGGGTTTTCGCCGTGCCTGGCAGGCCTTCGAGCAAAATATTCCCATTAGTGAGTAGGGCGACTATCAACGCTTCAACAACGCCCGCCTGCCCTACCACGGCCTTGTTCATGGTGTCGGCTAACAGACGAAACGCGTCTTGTGGCTGTGGGTTCATGTGGAGTCGCTCGTGCCGCTACAGAGATACCAGTGTGCATGGGTGCCAGTTTACCGAGACTTGGCTGATACTACACAGGCGATTTTGCAGGCAGACCGTCCATAAACAATAGATACCCGCTTCATTAACAAGCGGGCCGAGCACGCTGATTCAGCACAAAGGCTCGACCAAGCATCCAACATTAGGCAAAAAAAAGCCCTCCGAAGAGGGCATTCCCGATTCACTCGCCGAAGGCTCAGAACTTATAAGCCACACGCGCCTGAAAGTTCCTCGGTAGTTCCGGGAGCACTATTTGGGAACCAAAGAGGTTCGGGAAGTTCGATCGAAAGTAGCGCTCGTCCGTTAGGTTCTTGCCGTTTAACTGAAACGTCCAGGACTCCGTTTCGTACACGATGCCCGCGTTGACGACGGTGTAGGACGGCAGGGTAACTGCCCCGGAGAATCCCGACGGCGTAGCATCGGCGTTTATGACGCTACCGCTGATCGCCAGGTTGTCGTTAAAAGAGTAGGTGCCGGTGAGTGAGTAAATATTCTCCGGAACACCGGCTTTTCTTCCGTCTGGAGAAGTCGGTATGCCGATAAGCTGTCCGCCAAAAAGCAACGTCGGATCGATCTGCGGCAGATCGTCGGCACCGTAGAAGCTGAACAGACCGCCTTGCTCCTCAGCTTCAACGATAAACACTTCCATGTTGGTCCAGCCGGCGGTGACAACCAAATCGGCATTCACCACCCAGCGCAGTTCCGCTTCGATACCCTCGGTGCGGCTGGACGAATTGGTTACGATAGATTGCGAGTTAAAGTCCACGCGTTCCTGTTCGTAGTAATTCACCGCAAAGTAGAGTGAGTCTTCCAGAAAGCTGCCTTTTAAACCGATCTCCCAGAGCTCCGATACGTCGGTCCACTGGCCGTTGGCGATAGGGGTCGTTGGGATGTCGCCAACCTGACCGGCGATGATGGTCGCTTGCTCTGCAACGGTGATGTAAGGCACGAGACCAAAATCCGTGGCCCAGCTGATACTCGCCGACCATGACAGCAGGTCATCCGAGTCAGATGCCTGTGCGGGTTCGCCGCTGGGCGCGAGTAGCAATTCTATCGGCGTGCTGGCATCCACCTCGACGTAATCCTGGCGCACTCCCAGGGTGACCGACAGCCCATTGTCAAAGTTGAAATCACCGAGGAAGGCCAAGCCATACATGGTGTAATCGCCGCTTTGGTATTCGGAGTAGTCGTCATTGATCTGCGTCGATAGCAGGCGGGTGTCCAGGGATGGATCACGTTCTGCATTCGATTGACTGAGGTCGCGTCGATCAAAGTACTCGTTGATGAAATCCTGTCCGCGGGTGAAATCCGTGTAGCGAATGGAGGGAGATAACTGGAACTGCGCCTCCATGGCGCCAAAGTCCTTAGTGAAGGCAAACACGAGTTTGTCTTCTATCACGTCGACATCGCCAAACTGGGAAAAACCGTAGGCGTTCTCGTTGATATTGTCGATTGTCTCGTAGAACAACTGGTTAGTGATTGACCAGCCATTATCCGCTGCGTACTCAAAGTCCAAGTAGAGAGTCAGCACCTGGTTATCTAGGGTATCGTTCGGATCAACCAGCACATTGCTTTCATCCAGTTTGGTTGTGCCGGGGTTGACCAGTGCCATCTCCGGAATCAAGCTGTCGCCGCTGGCAAATTCCGGTCGGAACACAAAGTTGGACAGAGCGCCGGAGGTGGCGCCGTACTCCTGGTGAGAGATTTTGCCGTCGCCATCGGTGTCCAGAGGCGCTGCGGTCCCGGTGATGTATGTGCCGTTATCGATCAGGTCCTGCGTGAGCCGATTCCAGCCCGCCACCTGGTTGCCATCATAGTCGTGGTACATGCCGCCAAATTTCATGACCAGTCTATCGCTCAGATCGACATCGAAGGAAGCCTGCAGGATGTTTTGCTTAGTCTCGGTGTTGTCGTAGAAGCTATCGGAGTCTTCTATCTCGCCGTATATGTAATAACCCATGCGATCGTTGATCGGTCCGCCGACTTCAGCGGTAAACACATTTCGGTTCCAGCTGCCGGTTTCGTAGGATAAGCCGCCCGCAGTCTCACTGAGGTAGTCGCCGCTCTCGGCCCGGGAGGACTTGGGGTTGAAGTTCAGATAACCACCAATTTTGGAGGGTCCATAGATGGGCGAGGCCGGACCTCGAACGATGTCGATGCGATCGGAGGCGCCGATGGGCGTGGGGTAATTTCCTGGGTTGTCGATTCGTCGAACACCGCGGAAGTAAACCTCTCCAGGTGTTCCGCGCACGTCCAGAGAACCTGCGACGCCGAAAAACGACTGTGTAAATGTGCCCGGTGCAAATGCTACCAGCTCGTCAATATCAGTAACGTTGAAACGGTCCATTTGCTCTGCACTGATGGTAGACGCAGAGCGGGGGGTTTCCAGCAGTGACTTGCCAAAGCCAAAAATCTGCACGTCCTCTCCCGGTAAGCTGCGCAGAGAGCCGGTGACAACGACTTCTTCCATCTGCAGAGCTGCCTCATCTTGTGCGTGAACAAAGGTGGATGTGATGATTGCGGCGATGGATGCTGCCAGCGGCAGACGGCGGGTGGTAAATGGCTTCATGAACTCTCCTCAGAAACACCAGGTGGGTAATCTCAGCGCTGGATTGGCTGAGGTCTTACGGTAATTGCAGCGCGCAATGCTGTAGCGCGATCCATCTTGCGTCTGCACGAATAGTGCCAATGCTTGCGCATATGCAGAGGCGAATAAACTGCATATAGATCAACGGATTAGTGTGTGCTGGAGGCTGGTTCGCTTGCTGTTCTGAGCAGTCAGCGCTGCTGGGCGACTAGCCTGCACCAAGTTGGTGCAACCAGGTCTCCTGCTTCAGTAAAACTTTATTCCGGCGCAGGACGACTGAGTTGCTCAATCAGCTCGCGGTGTCTGGGAAACTGCTTCGCTAGCTGGTCAATGTATCCCAGCGTCATATCCTCGAAGTCAAAGCCAGGACTCACGGCTTCGCTGATCAGACCGAAGCCGTTTTCGCCGCCGTCCGTTAGCCGTGAGGCTTTCCATGTACCGCCGGCAACGGTCATTTGCAGCCTGTGCCCTTGCCGCGGATCCGGGCCCATGGTGACCGTCTCCAGGCGACCGTCGGGATGCATCAGAAAGTAGTCGATAGGGTCACCCAGATTGAAGTAATGGACAATGTCCGAACGATTCAGGTGGAAATGACCCACGGGACCTTCCCGGGTCAACAAATAGAAAATCGATGTCATGCTGAAGCGTTCGCCGTGCTCCGTGCGCAGCCGCGGTAACTGACTTGCTTCGTAGGTTCGTCGATAAAAACCGCCCTCGACATGGCCCTCCAATTCCAGCAGCTCTATTAGCTCCGCCGCGCTGGGGCCTTGACCTGCTGTTACCGGGTCTTGAATCACTGCATCGGTTTCACTCACCGCTGCAATTACCCGGGCAGGCGCGGTAACGATGACTGTTAGTAACGAACATAAGAGTAGGGCTGCTGCGCAGGAGGGGCCGCGTAAAGCGCCCGGTCGCTTGGGTGCGGAAAAGTGCATGCTGTATTCTCAATGGGATGGATCGGTGTGTGCTTGCTGACTGGGGTGATAATGCTTGTGCCAGTGTCGGGCGATGTCCACACGACGGCAAATCCAAGCTTCTTCGTGTTCCACCACGTAGTCCAGGAATCGCTGCAAGGCAAGAAATCGACCCGGTCGCCCAGCGATACGGCAGTGTAGACCCACATTCAAAAGTTTGGGGGACTCCTCGCCCTCCGCGTAGAGCACGTCAAAGGCATCCTTAAGGTAAGCAAAGAACTGATCGCCGGAATTGAAGCCCTGGAGGCTGGCAAAGCGCATATCGTTAGTGTCCAGCGTGTAGGGGATGATCAGATGCTTGCCGCGCTGGGTGTCTACCCAATACGGCAGATCGTCTGCGTAGGAGTCGGAGTCGTAGAGAAATCCCGCATGCTCCATCAGGAGGGTGCGTGTGTTGGGGCTGTCGCGGCCCGTGTACCAGCCCATTGGACGCTCGCCAGTAATCTGGGTATGCCACTCAATGGCACGCTGCATATGCTCACGCTCCTGCTCAATCGGCATGTCCTGGTAATTGATCCAGCGCAAGCCGTGACAGGCGATTTCCCAGTCGCTTTCGCGCATTGCAGCAACAGCCTCAGGGTTGCGCGCCAGGGCCATGGCGACACCAAACACGGTCACGGGTGCGCCGCGAGACTCAAACAGATGCTGTAACCGCCAGAATCCGGCGCGACTTCCATACTCGTAGATTGATTCCATGCTCATGTGGCGATCCGCGAAAGCGGTGGCACCGATGATCTCCGACAGGAAGGTCTCAGAACCGGCGTCGCCGTGCAATACACAGTTTTCGCCTCCTTCCTCGTAATTGACCACGAACTGCACGGCTATGCGCTTGCCCCCCGGCAAAGCAAAGCGCGGTGGTGATTTGCCGTAACCGACCATGTCTCTCGGATAGCTGTCGTCTGTCACTGGGTTTCCTGCATCGTGAGTCGTGGAGACAGAATGCCCCGATGCAGCGACAGCGACAAGACCCGGTGTTGCACTGGTGCTGCTTGCCGGACTATCAGGCGCAATTTCGGTGCGCTGCTGCGCCAGAATGATGCCTACATGCCGTCGCCGCGTGATTTTGGTCATCCAGTCGCGCCGCCCAGTCTCTGGCACCGGCCTTGCCTTGCCCATGCACCAGCAGTGTCGGATGATGTAAGCTCGGCGCGCCATTTTTTGCGCGGAGCTTTCGTCGTTTTACCGTTTAATTTTAAGAGGACGCATAAGTGAGATCGTTTTTCCATCAGTCGGCGCACGCTATGAGGTTAGCAGCGTGCCTGTCCCGCGTAATTTCCGCCATCACCTGTTCGCTAATGCTCGCAAGCTTGTGTACGCCGGTACGTGCCGCGTTGCCAGAGGCAAGCGACGATATGCACGCGTGGTTTGAATCATTTAAGTCCCAGGCCAGCGATGAAGAGCTGTACCGGTTTCTTTACGCTATGCCCAAGGGCGGCGATCTCCACAATCATCTGTCGGGTTCCATCCTGTCGGAATGGTTATACGATCTGGCACTGGCGCAGCGTGACCGGGGCTACTATTACTACACCCGTATACAGATCAACAACTGCCGGCCGTACGGCGGCAACGCCTTTGGCGAGACGCCTTACCTACTGCTGTTTGTCAACATTCAGGAGAGCCGGTATCAGCAGCTGAGTGCCTGCGAGCAGTCCGAGTATGTGCCGCTGGAGGACCTGAGCAGGGAACAAAAGGATGCCTGGATGGAAAGCCTGCGTCTCGACAAGCCGTATGAGGGGCGGGACGAGTTTTTTCAGACGCATTGGCAGCGCATGGGCGATCTTTACTTCAATCCCTATGTTGCCGCAGATGCGCTGGTGATGAATATGCAGGCCTTTGCCGACGAAGGCGCGCTCTACCTGGAGAGTATGATTGGCGTTCTGGGGTTTATCGAGCCGGACGGCGCAGCCATCGATGCCGACGTCGTTGCAGATGTCTATCGCCAACGTCTGCAGGACCCCGACGCACTGGCTACCGGTATGGAGTTACGCTTGCAGGTCGCCATTCTGCGTTTCCTGCCGGATGCCAATGCGCATTTGCGCTACATGTATGATTTTGTGTCTCGCAACAACGACATTTTTGTGGGCGTGAATATGGTGGGGCGCGAGGATAACGACAAAGGCTATCCACTGCGGTTTCTCTCCACCATGAGAGAGCTTCGTCAGAAGTATCATAATGTGCGTTTATCGATTCACGCGGGTGAGGTGGACGAACCCAACAGCCACGTGCGCGACACGCTGTTACTGGGCGCTGATCGAATTGGACACGGGGTCAATCTAATTTCCGATCCGGATACCATGCTATTCATGCGCCACGGCCCGTACATGGTAGAGATCAACCTGATATCCAATTTGCTGCTGGAGTACGTCGACGATTATTCTCAGCACCCGTTTCCGGAATACCTGCGTACCGGTATACCCGTAGCCTTATCCACGGACGATCGAGGGATGTGGGATAGTAACCTCACGGATGAGTTCTTTGTGGCGGTCAAAGC
The DNA here is from genome assembly GCA_045105635.1 of Congregibacter sp. Taxonomy (GTDB): domain Bacteria; phylum Pseudomonadota; class Gammaproteobacteria; order Pseudomonadales; family Halieaceae; genus Congregibacter. Next base: position 75,374 of record JBGCDU010000008.1, on the reverse strand, counting down.
GTTCAATCTCAGTTGGAACGAACTGCTTACGCTGAGCAGAAATTCCCTGCATCATTCCTTTGCGCCCGATGGCATGAAGAGCGATCTGTTGCGACGCCATGCGTCAAGTATCGACACTTTTGCGAGCCGGGTGGCTACGCGTCCGGAGACAGCCTTGTCAGACAAAGCGCAGAGCTTCGGGTTTCTGTGTCGACGGTACCAGCTTTGCGAATGGTAACGAGCGATAAAAGTAACAGTCATAGCCACACCACATTGTAGTTTTAGCGAGAAATCACTTATGCGATCAGCACATTCTTTTATCGGTATGGCCATCCTGTCGGCTTTTCTAGTGGCCTGCGGGCCCGGGCCCGAGTCAAGGCAATCTGAAGCAGGTGTAGCCGCTGCGTCCGCGCCGATCCCGGTAAAGGCCGTGGTTGTCACCATGTTTGAAATTGGTGAGGACACCGGAGACCAGGCGGCAGAGTTCCAGCTCTGGTACGAGCGACGCAATCTCGATCGGGAATTTGAGTTTGCGGGTCATCATAATCTGCATTTCGATTCAGAAAATGGCGTGTTGGTTATGGTGACCGGTATTGGTACGGCCAAATCAACGGCATCTGTGATGATGCTTGGGATGGATCCTCGTTTTGATCTGAGCAAGGCCTATTGGCTGGTGGCAGGTATTGCGGGCGTGGATCCGGAAGACGCGTCCATTGGCAGCGCAGCCTGGGCCGAGTACCTGGTGGATGGAGATCTGTCGCATGAAATCGATGCGCGAGAAATGCCCGCGGATTGGAAGTATGGCTATATCGCCCGGTACACCAAAGAACCCTTTGATACCAACAAACCCGAGCCCACCGGTGAGATGTTTCGCACAAATCCCGAGTTGACCGAATGGGCATTTCAGCTAACCAAAGACATCGAGTTACCGGATTTTGAGTCGCTGGACGAGACGCGGGCACTGTATACCGAGCACCCTAATGCGCAGCGCCCTCCCTTCGTTTTGAAAGGCGATCATCTGGCCGCCATGACCTTCTGGCATGGGACCATCCTCAATGACTGGGCCAACGACTGGGTAGCTTACTGGAGCGAAGGAAAAGGGAACTTTGTAACCTCAGCGATGGAAGACACCGGTACCATGCAAGCGCTCACCTGGCTGACTCGCGCTGGCCGCGCCGATCGCGATCGATTGATGGTGCTGCGCACCGCCAGTAACTACACCTTGCCGCCACCGGGCGTGGATGCGGCGACCAATCTGCTGGCAGAAAACGAGGAATACGCGGGGCTGGATGCCTCGCTCGAGTCAGCTTATGTCGTGGGTTCGCTCGTGATCGATACCCTGGTCGCAAATTGGGAAACCTACCGCGACCGCACACCCAGCCCCGCCGATCTGCTGGGAGAATAAGCGATGCGATCAACGGTTTTTCGCAGGAGTATGCGGCGCCTTGCGGTCACGCTTCTCGGGCTTACATGCGTTGTTTTCACGCAGTGGCTAAGCGCCGCGCCGCTGCCGGTTAAGGCCGTCGTGCTGGCGATGTTTGAATCCGGTGAGCCGCTGGGCGATAAACCCGGCGAGTTGCAGCTTTGGCTGGAACGCAATCCTGACTTGCAAGAACTGCCTTTTGCGCTGGGAGAGTACCCCTTGTACTACCGGGACGACGGCCTGCTTATCGCTACGCTCGGGGGAGGCATTCCCAATGCCACCGCGTCGACAATGGCGCTGGGACTGGACCCGCGCTTCGATCTGCGCAAAGCGTACTGGCTCATTGCAGGTATTGCCGGTGCTGACCCGCAGGATCTTTCTCTGGGATCGGCAGCCTGGGCAACATCCGTGGTTGACGGTGATCTCGTCTACGAAATCGACGCACGTGAAATTCCCGAAGACTGGCCCTACGGATTTATTCCCCTCGGCGGCAGCAAGCCCGCGGACGGTCCACAGGACGTGTCGACAGGTTGGACGCTCGACACCATCAGCTTTGCGCTGAATCAGCCGCTTGTGGAATGGGCCTACCAGTTGACGCGGAATGTGCCGCTTCTCGACACACCGGCCATGCAGGCGTTTCGCGCGCAGTTCAAGACCTATCCCAAGGCGCAAAGACCGCCGTTTGTGACTAAAGGTGACACGCTCTCAGCGAGTACCTACTGGCACGGCGAAAAGCTGAACACCTGGGCAAACGACTGGTTAAAGGCCTATGCGGGGGAAGAGGCTGAGTTTATGACCTCTAACATGGAGGACTCGGGAACGCTCACGGCTTTGCACCGTTTGGGTCGACAGGGTCTGGTCGACCCGCAGCGTGTTTTGGTGTTGCGCACCGCAAGCAACTACACCATGCCGCCGGCAGGTCTTAGCGCTGCCTGGAGTACGACCGCTGACTATCCCGATGGCGGTTTGGGTGCGATCGATACCGCACAGCGCGTCGGGCAAACCGTAGTCGATAGCCTGATAGCGGGATGGGACCAATACGCCGATGCGATGCCGGTGCCACCAGCGCGAATCCCTGTGATCTTTGATACCGACATGGCGATTGATGATTGGGCCGCCTTGCTGCTGCTGGCGCGTCATCCCCAGGTCGATCTCCTGGCCGTCACCGTCGCGGCAAGTGGTGAGGCGCACTGCGCGCCGGGCATGGCTAACGCTCTGGCGATGCTGGATCTGGCAGATCCGCACAGCCAGGTGCCGGTGAGCTGTGGCGATGATTACCCACTGGATGGTTTTTTTGTGTTCCCTGAGGCTTGGCAGAAAGATATGGACACTCTCTCTGGGGTGCCGATCACGCCCAGCGAGCGCTCCGGCGACACCCGGCATGCGGTAGAGCTGTTACGCGATGTGATTGCGGGTGTGGACGGCCCCGTCACAGTGCTTGCTACCGGACCTTTGACGAATATTGCGCAGTGGCTGAGCAAGTACCCGGATAGCCAGAACGGCGTCGACAGATTGGTGGTGATGGGCGGTGTGCTCGATGCCCCGGGCAATATCATTGTCCCCGGTTTCACCGATGACAATCCGAACAAGGGTGCCGAGTGGAACATCTATGTCGATGCGGTAGCCGCTGATCAGGTACTGCGCTCGGAGCTTGCGATCGAATTGGTAGGGCTCGATGTCACCAACAGCGTGCAGGTGAGTCGCGCGTTTGCCGATCGTTTTAAAGCGCAGGTCGACAACCCGTCGGCCGCGTTCTGGGACGCCATTCTCGATGCCAACAAATGGTTTATCGATTCCAAGGAGTACTATTTTTGGGATGTGCTCGCCGCATTGGTGGTGCTGGATCAGGATCTGTTTTGCGCGGGCGAGCATATGGCCCTGGGCGCGATGTTCGAACCGACCGACACCCCCTGGTGGCCTACGACGGACAAATCCATGCCGGAGCGCAGCAGTGCAGGCGGACAACGTCAGCATTTTGCCGGCGAGACTGCCGGCGTACTGGTGCCCCGAGAAGGTCGAGCGAACACGCTGTTTTGTCGCGATACTGACCCGGAGGCTGCCTTCAGTCTTTTTATGGACACACTGACGTCCCCCGCAGCCATGCGCGAGGCAGTGGCTTCTCCAGGTATGGCTCCGGGAAACCCAACACCATGAATGAAAACGATGATGCGCCTGTGGGAAGTTATGGACCGGTAACACAGTGGTTGGCTGGCATGCCAAAGGCTGAACTGCATTTGCATATAGACGGTAGTTTGCGCGCACCGCGCTTGCTGTCGCTGGCGAAAAAACATGCGGTGGCACTGCCGTACAGCAGCGTGGAGGAGGTCGAGGCTGCTTACGATTTTGAGGACCTGCAGAGCTTCCTGGATCTTTACTATCTGGGAGCGTCGGTACTGCGCGACGCTGAGGACTTTTATCTGCTGATGCAGGATTATCTGGCCGTATGTCGCAGGCAGAACATCGTGCACTGCGAAATCATGGTCGAACCGCAGACCTATCTGCCGCAGGGAGTGTCTTTGGGTACCGTTCTTGAGGGTTTCCAGCGCGCGATCCTCGAAGCAAAGGCGGGATGGGGCCAGTCCGTAAAGCTGATTCTCAGTTTTCTCCGCCACCTTTCTGAGTCCGAATGTCTTTCTATGCTGGAGAGTGCCGACGAATTTCGCGAGCATTTTTGCGCCATAGGTCTTGCCAGTGCCGAGCGCGATTTCCCGCCGGCAAATTTTCAAAAGCTGTACAGCGAAGCGTCGCGCCGCGGGTACGAACTCACGGCGCATGCGGGCGAAGAAGGTCCCGCCAGTTTTATTCAGGATGCCCTCGCGCTTTTGGGCGTGAGTCGCATCGATCATGGCGTGCGCGTAGTAGACGATGCGGCACTTTTGGGTAGATTGGCGGCCGCTGGAACACCGCTGACGGTTTGCCCACTCTCGAATGTGCGATTGCGGGTTTATCAGCAGATGTCTGAGCACCGGATTCTGGAAATGCTCGAACAAGGATTGTGTGTGACTGTTAATTCGGATGACCCCGCGTATTTTGGCGGAGACCTCCTTGAGAACTTCTCGGCTATGGAGGCGGAGTTGGGTATGAGCCGCGTCCAGGGCCAGCAATTGGTGCGGAACAGTTTCACGGCAGCGTATCTGCCTTCAGATGAAAAGCAGGCTTTTCTGGATCGCGTGACTGCTTACTGTGAGCGCTGAGGCGCGCCAGCCCGGCGCTCGGGGTGTTGCGGCGTTGCTGGTGTGTTGCACGGTGCTTGGCCTTGCTGGCACAGATCTTGTGCTACCTGCCGTACCAGAATTGCCAGCGCTTCTCGGCGGTACCATCGGTCAGGCGCAGTTGGTTCTGGCAACATTTGCAGCCGGTACCGGGGTGGGTTTGTTGCTCTTTGGCGAGTTGGGTGCACGGCTGGACCATCGCCATATGCTTGCGGTGGCCTTGTTCTTCTACGCAGTGCTATCGGTTGCGGCAGCGCAGGCAGGCACGCTGACGTTACTTATCGCCCTGCGTTTTCTACAGGGAGTGGCGGCCTCCTGCGCTGCGGTGGTCACGCCTGGCATAGTGCGAGCACTGTTTGACGACCGTGGTGCCTTAAAAGCTCTGGCGGTGCTCGGGAGTGTCGAGTCTCTGGCTCCCGCCATAGCACCGATTGTTGGCGTATGGCTGCTGCACTTTTACGGTTGGCAATCATCCTTCTGGGTCACTGCGGGGCTAGCGCTGACACTCAGCGTGCTGGTGACACTGCTGCGCAGCAAGATACCGGCGGTAAAGGGCAACCCCTCTCGCCTGGGTTACTGGACTCTGCTAAGTAACAGGCGCTTCCAGCGCTATGCTCTGAGTGCCGGCAGTAGTCTCGGCTCGTTGTTGGTGTTTGTATTCGCGATGCCGGCCGTGTTTGTGGTAGCGCTGGATGGTGAGATCCGCGACTTTATTATCATGCAGTTGTTGGGAATATCCACGTACATCGTCGCCGCCAACCTCTCCAGTAGACTCGTGCATCGCTTTGGCGAAGAGCCGACAATTCTCTGGGGCAGCGTGCTCGCATTTCTTGGCAGTGTAGCGATGTTGGTCTACGGGCTGTGGGGTGGACGTGACCCCGCGGTTATCTGGGCGCTATTCTTGCCCTTCAATATGGGATTCGGGTTTCGTGGGCCGCCGGCGTTTTTCTGTGCACTCAAGGCAGCTGATGGAGATGATGCGCGTGGATCTGCGCTGATTTTCCTCTACATTATGCTGATCACAGCCGCGTCAACGGCGCTGGTTGCACCATTCGTAACTCTGGGTATATGGCCTGCGGCTCTCGCGGCTATGGTGCTCGGAGGTGTGTCAGTATTGCTGCATGCCTTTGTTGCGCATCGGCGGGATGGGGTGCTTGAAGATGCGCAAACGCCGAGGGCGCTGGAGCTATAGCGTTTACTCGGGGTTTACCTCGACGGCGCGTTCAGTCTCCAGTCGTAGTCGAGGAACGATACGGATAGCGATCCATCGCGGAGGCTGGCCGCACGCGTTTCGTCGAGCTTCAACGGGCTCGCATAAAGCGCGAGGAACGCCTCCAGAGACTGTGCTCCACGCCAGCCGTTTTCGAAGTCGTTTCGATACCATTTAAAGATAGACGAGACCTCAAGTTTGTTCGCAGTGGATCGATTGCGGCTGCGATCACTCAGGAACTGTTTGGTCTGTTCTTCCAGCTGATGATCCAAAGTCGCAGCACTATAGGCTTCGGGGCGCAGCGATGGGCAGCCAACGCTGGCGCAATTCACCGCGAAGTGAATACGCGGCTCATCGAAGCGTCCGGGCTCGCGGATCATTTTGTGCTCTATCTCGTCCAGGCTTACGGTATCGCCCAGCAATGGAATAAACACTTTCTTCCAGGGTGATCGCAGAAAACTACCGAGCTCCTTTATCGAGTCCACATCGGGCCAGGCGCTGAGAATCAGTTCCACAGTCCAGGCATTGTAGGCATTGATCAAAAAAGCCAGTTGCTCGTCCCGGGGCCACTGCTCGAGCTGTTCCGCGCTGGGTTGTCCAAGGGAATTCAGATAGCCTTTGAGTGCAGGGTGCTGCTTGCTGAAGCACTGGTAATCGGCCACGGTGCTAGAACCGTCGGGTGTGGGCTGCACGCACTCAGCTAACAGCGCCGACCAAGCTTGGTGTGAGAACCCATAGTCTGTCTGCGCTGCGCTGAGCTCTCTCTGCGCTACGCTGAGCTCTTTCTCCGCTACGCTGAGCTCTGCAGCCGCTCCGCCCATCGCCAGCACAAAGAGTGCGGTAATGGCGCCGAGCGCTGCAAACAAGGCTCTGAGCGACTTGATATTGCGACGCTGGGTGCCCCGCTGGAATAGTTGCCGGGCCTGCGTTTGCCCTGTCTTTGCCTGCATTGTTAGAGGTCTCAATTTTGTCGTGATTCTTTGAGTACTCGCAGGTCATTTGGTTCAATGCAGGCGCCCCACCTGTCACGATTGCGTGGACAGCATGAGCTGTGCGACCGTGACCTCTTTTACACTTGGTTTGTGTCGCCGGGATCAAATTGGCGAGCCAGGGCCACCCTCGGAGGCGCGTTTGGAAGTACCTAACATTGACTGCGATGCACATGCGCATAGTGAGCGCCAGATCGCTGCAGCCATTGATTTAGCCCTCTCGGAGGTGGGCTTTATGACGGTGCGCAATCTGGGTATGCGCCGCGTTACCTTGGATTCACTATTTGAGACCTCCCGGCGTTTTTTCTTTAAAAACAGCGACGATAAGACGCGCTGTGCTTACGGGGCTGCACTGGAGAATTTTGGCTATCAGGGTTTTCTGGCAGAGAGTCTCGATCCGAGCGCGCCTGCGGATCTCAAGGAAAGTTTTACCATGCGCAATGTGTTGGCGAACACGCTGCCTGAATCCCGTTGGCCAGACAGTGAGTTTCGGGATGCCGTGATGGCTTTTTATCAGGAGGCCGTTACCGCGGCGAGCAGACTGCAGCGCTTGCTCGGTATGGCGCTGGATGTTCCTGAGGATTATTTTGTAAAAAAGCACAGCGGAGAGAACATCACCCTGCGCCTGCTGCATTATCCACCCGTTGCGGCATCCCAGGTTGCCGGTGCGCAGATGGGAGCAGGAGCGCACACAGATTACGGCATGTTGACGCTGTTGTTTCAGGACGCTGTGGCTGGCCTGCAAGTTCGGTCTGATGCGGGCGTTTGGATCGATGTGCCACCGCAAGCGGGCGCAGTTGTGGTGAACTCCGGAGATCTACTAGAGCGCTGGAGCAACGGACGTTACCGCTCGACCTGCCACCGCGTCTTACCGCAATCGGAACACCTCGATCGGTATTCGATCGCACTCTTTGTCGATCCTGATAGCAGTACCGTCGTAGAGGCTCTGCCATCGTGTGTGAGCGAAGAGCGACCAGCGCGCTATGCAGCCACCACGGCGGGCCAACATCTACAGGAAAAAATAGAGGCAACGCATCTTGCCTGAAGTTACAGCATCGGCTCCGGGCTTACGCAGCATGTTCCTGAGCCCAGGGCTGCTGATCGCCGGGGTGGGGGCGTTTGCTTTGTCTACCCTCTTCAGTGCAATGAAACCCGTGCTCCTTACCCGCCTGCTCGAAGAAACCGTCTGGAGTGAAAGTACCGCGGGAATGGTAGTGGCAGTACCGTTTGTCGGCATTGCGATTTCGTCTTTGCTTTTTTATCTGCGACCGCCAAACGTGGCTCTGCGAAAGCTTGCCTATGTTTTTGGCGGATTGCTGGTCTTGCTTGAGCTGCTCAGCGCGGCACTGTTCGAGCAGTCTGTATTGCTCCTGGGCCTGCAATTGACTGCCGGTTTCTGCGTGGGTGCCCTGATGGCGGCGACCTCCCGCTTGCTTGCACTTAGCGATACACCCGATGAGAGCTTTGGTTTTGTCGACATGATGGCAGTGGCACTAATGTCAGCCATGGTCTCGGGTGCGAGTATTTCCGTCGCCTTTTTAGGCGTAAAAGGGGGATATCTGTTTGCGGCGGCATTGTCTTCGCTCTATGCAATGTTTGTGATTAGCTATCGAGAGCCGCCCCTGTCTCTGAGCCATCACAACGCTGAGCAGCAAGCGTTGACGCTGGGTGTGCGGCCGTTAGCGGTCGTTCTGATGGGTGTGGTTTTTGTGACCGCCAGCGGTCTTGGCTTCGTATTCTTGTTTAGCCTCGCTGCCCGTCTGGGCATGGACTACCAGACGGCTGGCTTGCGACTCGGCGCGCTGTTACTGGCCTCAGCCGCGGCCTGCCAGTTGGGTGGCTGGTGTAGCGGCCGCTACGGACCGCGCTACCCGCTACTCGGTGCATTTATTGCTTGTGCCCTGGGATGGTGGATTGCCGTGCACACCCACAACGAATGGGTATTCTTGGTCGCGCTGGTACCCGCGCTGTTTTCGCTGCAGTTTAACTTTCCGATTCTCTTGGCGCTGGCGGGCTCTCTTGACACGCACGGTCGCTGGGCCGGTATTGCCGCGCCGCTCATCACCAGCGGTTTTGCCTGGGCGGCAATCTGCGCGGGTCTGCTGGTCGAACACTATGGCTTCGAGATGTTGGGATGGGCCACGGCCTTGGGAATGCTCCTTTGTATATGTCTGCTGTGGCCCGCTACCCGAATGACGCAGGCTGATTAATCAGTCGGACACTGCATCCCGGTAAGTGGGTGCGGGGTGTAACCGCTCCAGTTCCAGAGCAACCGCCGCCAGCGTGTGATCTTCCCAGCGTCTACCGATTAACGAGATTCCAAGGGGCAGTCCTTCTATCTGACCAAGGGGGAGGGTGATGTGCGGGTTGCCGGCGATCGCCGCGGCACGCGCCATTCCTGGGCCAGAAGACGCATCGCCGTTGACGTTGTCAATTGTCCACGCGGGGCCTACGGTGATGCCTACCAATACGTCGAGACGATGCTCTTTGTACAGCTTATCCAGACCCTCCTCGCGCATAGCCCGGCGAGTTCTGCGGTGCTTTTGCAAATACAGCAGCTCTGTGTCCTGGATGCTCGCTGCCTTGAGAAAGATTGACTGATCGAAGAAGGGTTGTTCCTGCTCCCTGTTGGCATTATTGAAAGCGATCAGCGAATCGAGGTCGAGTGTCTGCAAGGGGGCTGGCAGGCCGCTCAGATAGCGGTTCAGGTCGCGGCGAAATTCGTAGAGCAATACGTCATAAGACTCTTTTGAGAAGTCATGGTAGGGCTTTAGGCGCAATCCCGGCACGAGCACGGCGCCATTTGCTTCCAGTGTATCCAGCACGCTCTGCAACTGCGCATCTCTGCGCACGTCGAAACCCTGGGTGCTGGCGAATACGCCGACTCGCAATCCGGCGAGCCCAGCCCCGGACGCAAGGTCGCGAAGTCCTGCGCTGACAACAGCGCTTTGTGCGCGCTGTGGATCGCTGATCACCGCCAGAGTCGCGGCCGCGAGTTCAACACTGCTGGCGATAGGCCCCGCGGTGTCCTGACTACTGGCAAGAGGAACAATTCCGTCGCCGGAGACCAGGCCGAGCGTAGGCTTGAAGCCAACCACGCCATTGACCGCCGCGGGGCAGACGATGGATCCGGAAGTTTCGGTGCCGATGGTTACCCGTGCATAGCCGAGGGCTACCGCAACCGCCGAGCCGGAGCTGGAGCCACAGGGCGAGCGGCTTCGGTCGTGGGCGTTACGCGTTTGTCCGCCCACGCCACTCCAGCCGGACATGGAGTGCTCGGAGCGAAAATTTGCCCATTCGCTGAGATTGGTTTTCCCGAGAATCACAGCGCCTGCCTGTCGGAGCTGCGCGACTAGTGGCGCGTCTTTGCCTGTATCGTTTTCCGCCAGGGCGAGCGACCCGGCAGTGGTCGGTAGGCCGATGCTTTCGATGTTGTCTTTGAGTAGTACGATTTCGCCGTGTAACGGCCCATGGGCTTTACGCTGGCGATCCAGGGTTGTTGCGATAGACAGCGCTGCTGGATCGAGGGCGATAATTGCTTGGTAGGACGCGTCGGTTGCGGCGATATGCGCCAGTGATGCGCTGACGTCTTCGGTTACGTCTGCGTGGCTGTCAGCGAGCGACGCATTGCCCAGTAGTCCCAGCACAATAGTGAGTGCTGAGGCACCGCAGCTGGCGTAGCCGACGCGGGTGAGTATTGTTGAGAAAAAAGTAGTCCTGTTCAAAATGCTTCCTCTAGCCTGTTATTTTACAACAGCATAAAAACAAAAAAGCCGCCCAACCGTTAGGCAGGGCGGCTATGGGATGCTACGTCCGGATCGACTTAGATGCCGTTAAAACCCATGCTCAAACCGAGATAGAAATAACGACCCCGAGGGCTGGCCGGATAAGCGAAGTTCGTGATGAATGGGTTCTCATCGGTTACGTTTCTGACTCCGCCGTACACAGACAGCTGCTCTTTAAATGCATAGCTAACCGCGATGTCATGCTGCCAGAACTCATCCTGCATTACCGAGTCACCGTAGAGCGACTCGAAAGTATCGATCTCAACGAAGGCTAGCAGTTGCTCATCCTGATACTGGGTTTGCCACTGCACGGTGAGGTCTCGCCAGGAGTAGTTCAGGAAGATGTTGCCGGCAAGTTCAGGTCGGTTCACTTCACCGAGCTCTACGTCGACAATTGAAGAGTCTTGCGGATCTGTGAAGCGATTGAGATCAAACACGTAGGTGCCCGCGACTTGTACGCCAAAGCCGTGCTCGCCAATGTCGAAATCATACCCGACAGAGAAGTCCACACCGTCGGTCTCCAGAGCAGCAAAGTTCACGATAGTGCGTTGCAGGAAGTTAAAGCCACCGAATTGAGCGGAACCGGAGTTCGAGTTACGCGTCACCAGGTCGCAAAACTGTGGGTTCAGCGACGAGCCCTGGTAACAGGCGTTGACGATGTCGATATCGCTGACCTCAGAAATCGCGTCTTCGATCTCGATATTCCAGTAGTCGACACTCACGGTGAGGCCATCCAGGAAGCGAGGTTGGATCACCACGCCGACCGTGTAGCTTTGCGCAGTCTCTTCCTGAAGATCGGGGTTGCCGCCCTGCTGCGCAGGAAAAGCCGCCGACAGAGGGTCAGAAAAGCTGTAATTGCCGTCTGCATCGAAGGGGGTAAGTCCAATGGCTGCAAAATCAGCAACGCAGTTCGCCTGAGTCTGCTGCGCTAACTGACCCTGACCACCCGCGGCAAGCGCGTTGATTTGCGCGGAGTCACAGGGATCAGGGGGCCGACTTGTGGAACCCGTTTGCGGCGCAAACAACTCGTTAATGTTTGGAGCTCGGACAGCCTCTGAGAACGTACTGCGAAAGCGAACATCCTCAATCGGTGTCCAGGACAAACCGGTCTTCCAGGTTATTGCGCTGCCGATCGTTGTGTAATCCGATGCCCGGATGGCCGCATCAAAAACCAGTGACTCCGCGAAAGGAACACCTTCGAGGAGCGGCAGGCTGACTTCCATAAACACGTCGGTGGCTTCAAAAGCGCCGACTTCGTTGCGGTTTGCCAAGCTTGGCTGGAACAATAACTGGGCGTTACTACTGATGTCCCCGATATTGGTTCCCTCTCCGGCAGGCGAGCCCGCTGGCAGTACGCCGAGCGCAAAGGAATCAAACGTTTGGCTGGATTCCTCTCTGCGCCATTCCGCGCCGGCGGCAAAGGCTATGGGGCCAGCCGGGAGTGAGAACCAGTCCTCGGTATCGCCAGCGACATATCCAGAAAATACCGTTTGCTCAATGGTGACTTCTTCGGTGGTTGCGCGTGTGACCCAGTCCAGAGCATCCTGGGTAATGCCCGTGTCACCGGCCCAGATATTGAGCGGTACACAGGAACCATCTCCAGGCGTAAAGGAGTAATAGCCCGGGTCCCAGGCAGGGATATCAAATGGGGTAGTGCCCGGAGGTGCGTTCGGATCTACCGACGAGCGGCAGGTGGCCTGACCGCTAGCCGGATCGCTTACCGCATCGATCGCGGCAAAGAAACGGTCGACGATGACTTCGCTTGAGCGTTCAATTCTTTGCTCAAAGCGCCCGTAATTGCCAGATAGCTCGTAGGTCCAGCCATTCTTGAACGTGCCTTCGATGCCAAAGACTCCGCGATAGGTTTCGCGCTCGGTGATACGCGTTCCGGGTCGGATGCCGATCGGGTCTACCGTGATGGCTACGCCGCCCAGCTCCTGTGCAAGCGGTTGGATAAATTCTGGCAGGAACGGGTTGTCCGGTGCGCCGAAGAGTAGATCCCAGAATGAGGTCGAGCGCTCGTCGTTCTCGTTTTCCTGTGCGGAGTACTTAAACTCTCCAAACGCCGTCATACGATCGTTGATATCGAAATGGCTGACCAAGTTCAGCGTAATTCGCTCTTCCGGCGTGATGATGTAGCTGTCTGCGCGTTGGATCGTATTGAAGGAGTCACCGCCGAAGCCCTGGAAATTGCCCGCGACGCGACCGTCCTGCACCGGCGCGTAACTGCCATCAGCACCGACGTTCCAGCAACCGCCTATGACGCCGAATGATTCCGCGCCGAAAACTGAGTTATAGCCGGTGAACGAATCCAGACAATCCGCGCGTCCATTATTGTCAAGATCAATGGGTGTTTCCGGGTCGAAGCCATCGAAGGTAAAAGGATTGCCCGGAATGATGTAACCGTAGCCGGAGGTGAACGGGAAGGTGCGACCCAGCTCAACGGCACGCTGTGGCGCGGTTCCTGCTCGGTTGATCAGTGCTAACTCTGCGTCGGTCAGGTTCGGTGCTGATCCAAATTGTGCGGTGTAGTCAGCGATAAACGCATCCTGAGTAGGAATGGGTAGACCAAAATCCGTGAGACCCGTGTTCTGGAAGTTGAAGTACTCGGCGAAGTTAGGCGTGCCCGATCCGATCTCACCCTGCTGAAAACGCAAGTCAGGGTTGACCCAGTCACGACCTGAACCGATCAGAGGGCCATTGACGCCGCGATCTCCGGCTCTAAGACCCTCGTCTTTGCGGTAGTCGCCGGTGATCGCGATATTGCCGCGGCCGTTACTGAAGTTCCTGCCCCAGATTGCCGAAATAGTTGACTGCTCGGCATCGCTTTCGCTGGACATGCCGGTCATCACATCGACTTCAAAACCTTCGTAGTCATCTTTGAGTACGAAGTTAACAACACCGGTTACCGCGTCTGCGCCATACACCGCAGATGCGCCGCCGGTTAGCACCTCGACTCGCTCGATGAGCTTGATGGGAATTGAGCTGACGTCAACTGCCTGGGTACCGGCGGCACCCGCCACATGACGACGACCGTCGACCAATACGAGAGTCCGCTCCGTGCCAAGCCCGCGCAGGTTCAGCGTATTGGTGCCGTCTGCAACCTCTGCGCCCTGGTTTCCATCAATGGAGTTCTCGGAGGTGGTCGATGAAAATAGAGCGGGGACGTCGTTGATCACGTCGGAGATACTGAATTCTCCAGACAGTTTAATGTCCTCGGCGCTAACGCTGGTTACTGGCTGCGACGCAACGGCATTGGGGTCGCGCTGGATACGTGACCCGGTAACGACCACCTCTTCAAGTAGCGGGTCAGAGCTGTCCAGTACATCCTGCGCCTGAACTGTCGCCGAGCCGACGGCGGCGAGTGACGCCACGGCCGCAGCGACGCTGCAGCTCATAACGGTTTTGCGGTTCTGAAAATACTTCCTCATTAGGACAACCCCTCCCCAGGGTGTTGAAAACGGTGCTGCAATACGGTGTGAGTGTGTTGTTTTTTTATTTTGGATGCTGATGTTGACTTGCGGGAGATCAACCTTTCAAGTAAACACTATTCACCGGTCAAAGCAAAGCCAGAGCGAGTGCTAGCTTTGTAAATATTGGTATAAAAAACCGAGGCAAAGCACCGATCTTGCAATTTTCGCTCGCCGAAATGGCTGTCAGTGGCGATTAATTGCTAGTGAGTGGCATGCAGTGATTACAGGTCCGGTTATGTCTAACCGCTCTGACGAGTCTGAATTACAGGGATGATCGATACAATGCATGTTGTCGAATCATGGAATACCGCTCTTCGTCGCGCGCTCAGCGGATGCCTGTGGGCAGCGACTTTTGTCTTGTGCGGGTTCGCAGCGACGCTTCGGGCGGGGGCCGATGCGGTGCCTGCATCGACGTTGCCATTGGTGGGTCATACCGAGGCGATGAGCTTTGCGACGTCGGAGGGTTCCTGGCTGTCGGTTGATGTATCACCCGATGGCGAAACACTCTATTTCGATTTATTGGGTGATCTCTATTCTTTGCCCATTGCTGGCGGAGCAGCGGCCGCCATCACTCGCGGGCCAGGCTTTGACAGTCAGCCCCGTGTCTCGCCGGATGGCCGTTGGCTGGCGTTTATCAGTGATCGAGACGGTTCTGACAATCTGTGGATTGTGCGTGTCGACGGCAGTGAAATGCGCAAGTTGTCGGACGAACAGCAATGGGATTTGATTTCACCCAGCTGGACGCCGGATGGGAACTATTTATTGGTGAGCCGCAATGGTGTCGATAGAGATCTCGTGTTTTACCATGTTGAGGGCGGGAGCGGCACGTCGCTCGCGGGGCCGGATGACAGCGATCCACCCTGGGGAATGGGACCTGTAGTCTCTGATGACGGACGCTATGTGTTCATGGCGGTCGATGCGGACAGCGCGCGTCCGGTAGACAATTTTCCGACAGCGCAGATCGGGCGCTTTGACCTGACGACGGGCGAGATGCGGCAGCTTACCCAGGGCATTGGTGGGGGCGTGCGTCCAGAGCTGTCCCCCGACGGCCAATACCTTGCTTATGGCACGCGCTTTGACGGCAGTACGGGCTTGCGTATACGCGATCTGCACAGCGGTGCGGATCGGTGGTTGAGCTACCCGGTGCAGCGGGATGCGCAGGAGAACTACGCACCACAAAGTCGCGATTTGCTGCCGGGTTACAGCTTTACCCCAGATGGCAAAAGTATCGTTCTGAACGCGCAAAATCAGCTCTGGCGTGTGGATGTAGCGACGGGCGAGCCCATGGCTATTGCGTTCACAGTGCAGGTCGATCTGGAGGTGGGTCCAGACCTCACCGCGCCCTATCGGCTCAGTGATGACGAATTCACCGCAACCATTGTGCAGAGCCCATCGCTCTCACCCGATGGTGGTGAATGGGTTGCCTCGGTACTCGGCAAGCTGTATCGAATGTCGAATGAGGCAGGGGCAAGTCCGCGCAGGCTGACTGATAACGACGCACATGAGTTCCGACCGGTATGGTCGCCGGATGGGGGCAATGTCGCTTTTGTATCCTGGTCCGATATTGACGGCGGTCACGTCTGGCGTATCGATGTGAACGGACGCAAGACGTCGCAACAACTGACCCGGGAATCCGCTTTTTATACAGACCTTGCCTTTGCGCCCGATGGCAGGACGCTGTTTGCACTGCGTGGGAGTGCCTTTCAGCGCCAGCAAACTTTCTCCGAATTCGGTGGTTTGGCAATCGACCTGGAGTTGGTGGCTATTCCTGTCGAGGGTGGCGAGCCTGCGGTGATTGGTCGCGTCGGTGATGCGCGCGGTCTGCATTTTGGTCCCGCGGGTAATCGCCTTTACCTGAGCGACGAAAGCGGTTTGTTTTCTGTGGATCTGCGCGCGGAGAATCGACGTCCGGAGCTTCGGCTTACCGCACCGCGTGGCAACGGGCGAAGTGAAGATCCCCCGGTAGCTGATTCATTCAGAATGAGCGGCGATGGACGGTATGCGCTGGCTTTTGCGCAGGAGCAATTGTGGCTGATGCCTATGCGTTCTATCGGCGGTGCTGCCCCGGTTGTCGATCTGCGGTCGCCCTCGATACCGATCGTTCAGCTGACGGATACCGGCGCGGACTATTATGGCTGGAGCGCAAACGGCGAAAAGATCTGGTGGTCTATCGGACACACTATCTATCAGCGCGAACTGGCATCGGTGCGGTTTGCGGCGGACGAGACTGACCCAGATAACGCACAGGAGCCTGTTGCCGCGCTAGCCGACTGCGTTTGCAGCGAGCCAATGTCGGAGCAAGAGCAAAGCTGGCCGCCTGAGCCAGGGTTGGCTCGCGAGGACGGGCCAGAGACGCGCAGCCTGAGTTTTGCGGTGGCGGTTTCGCGACACAGACCCCAAGGGAATTTGTTACTGGATAATTTGCAGCTGTTGGCGATGGGCGGCGACACTGTTGAGGCTATGACAGAGCTGCGTATGGATCAGCAGATACTGATCCGGGACGGGCGCATAGCTGCAGTAGGGAAACGAGGTGAACTCAGCGTGCCTGACGGCACTCCGGTGCTCGATCTCGGCGGCCGATATGTGTTGCCAGGGTTTATAGATACGCACGCGCACTGGGAGTTTCGTACGGATGATGTGCTGGAGCCGCATACCTGGAGCCTGGCAGCCAATCTCGCGTATGGCATCACCACCGGGCTCGACGTACAGACATTTACCGCTGACTACTTTGTGTACCGGGATATGGTGAACAGTGGGCAGACGATTGGGCAGCGAGCGTTGATGACAGGGCCCGGGGTGTTCGGCGATCTGGATTTCGAGTCTTACGCAGCGGTCTATCACTACCTTCGCCGGTATAGCGATCATTATCGTACGCACAATATTAAGTCCTATATGGTCGGAAATCGGCAGCAGCGGCAATGGATTGTGATGGCGAGTAAGGCCCTGGGACTCATGCCCACTAATGAGGGTGCTGGTGATCAGCGTCTTGACATCACGCATGCCATCGATGGCATGCATGGCAATGAACATACGCTGCCCGATTCGCCCTTGGGCGAGGATGTCGTTGAGGTCTTTGCGCGAACACGCACAGCCTACACACCGACACTGATAGTGCAGTACAACGCGGAGAGCATGCGCGAATACTTCTTTACCCGGGAGGATATTCACGACGACCCCAAGCTGCGGCGATTTTACCCGGCCAATCGACTCGACGAGTTGACCGAGCGCCGGCCGGGCTGGCAGCGTGAGGAGGAGTTTATGTTTCGTGCGGCAGCGATGGATGCCGCGAAGATTCAGAGAGCTGGCGGTCTGGTGGGCGTAGGGGGGCATGCAGAGCTACAGGGGCTTGGCTATCACTGGGAGATGGAGGCTTTTGTCATGGGAGGAATGACCGAGGGAGAGGTTCTGCGTGCAGCGACAATCGACGGCGCGACAATTATCGGTGTCGCCGATGACCTGGGCTCTGTCGAAGTGGGCAAGCTGGCCGATCTGCTGGTGCTGGATAAAAATCCGTTGGATCACATTCGCAATACGCGTGGTGTTCATCGTGTGTTGCAAAATGGCCGAGTCTACGACGGCGGTACACTGGACCAGCTTTGGCCGCAATCGAAACCCTTCCCGCCATTTTGGTGGTGGGACGGAAAACCGTCGTCAGGTACTCAGCTAGATCGGTAGCGGAATAAACACAGACGTCGCGGTGTGAACCACTTTGGTCATTCGTCTATTGCCGGCGTCGCTGGCGATCCTGGCCATCATGTCCTGCAGCGCGATGAGTTTTCCAAACAAGCGCTCGAAACTCAGGTTGTCTATTTGCCCGCGATACTCGCTGGTGATCAGGAATGAGCGACCATCGGCCTGTCGATTGTTTTTGAGTCGCCAGATCAGTATTTCAATATTGCGCGCGCTGGTTTCCAGGATCTCAGCTTGTAGTGAATCGAAGAGAAACGACTCTGTGTTGTAACCATAGGCTCTGCGCAGCATGCCGCCCAATCCGGCTATCAGTGCAAATACCCTGTCGCCTGCAAAGTCCTGGTCGAACACCAATTCCAACGCCTGGATTTCCTGCGCGCCGTCGATTTCGCGTAAATCCAATGTACCGGGACTGTCACGGAGCTGCCGCTCGCGAGCGGCCACGGTATTGCGCGTCCCCCGGAGCAATTGGTCGGGGTTGCGTCGGTACAGTTTGATCATTAGCTCCTTTACCAGGAGCCGCGTTTCGCGAATAAACTCGTCTGTAACCAGGTCCGTATCAGTCTTTGCGAGATTCTTGATGCTATAGCCGCTGCAGGCTTGCAGACTGAGCGCGGCACTGCTGCCGAGCAAGGTTAGTAATTGTCGCCGCCGAAGCATAGCGCTGCGCTGGGCAACTCTCAGGACTGTTGGATCTGCTTTGCCATCTCTTCCAGCAAGCCAAACGCGGCAATAGGATTGTCGCGTTTGAGCTGTAAAAGTCCCATTTCCGGTCCTTCGCCCACCTCGATCTCCGGGTCTCCGTTCTCGAATCCTGCGATGATGTTTTGTGCACACTTATCCACGTCCATACCACCGCTGATATCGTCGTCCATGTTCCCGGATGCGGTGCCGTCACCACTCAGTGCATTCAGGGATACGTCCGTGCGAACAAAGCCCGGGGTGATGGTGGTGACCTTGAGACTCTGGGCCGCCACTTCCGTGCGCAGCGCGTCAAAAAATCCCATGACGGCATGCTTGGACGCGCAGTAACCGGTGCGCATCGGCGCGCCAACTTTACCCGCAACGCTCGCGGTAACCGCGATGTGACCCTCTCCGCGCTCGAGCATGGCCGGTAACACTGCCTGTGTTAGCGCAATAGGGCCGAGGACATTTACATCCATCATCTGCCGGTATACGGAAAAATCTGTATTCACACAGAATGAGCGCTGCGATATGCCAGCGTTGTTTATTAGCAGATCTATGTGTTGGAAGTGCGCAAGCACCTGGCGGGTAGCGGCGTCCATCGTATCGTGTTGCGCTACGTCTAGCGGAAGTACGAGTACATCGGGTGCTCCCGCGATTCGGCATTGATCAGCGACCTGCTGCAGGGATTGCTGATTCCGTGCAGAGAGCGCAAGCCGGCTGCCGCGAGCGGCCATTTGAACTGCCAGTGCCTTGCCTATACCCGAGGAGGCGCCCGTTATCCAGACTGCTCGTCCGTCAAATTGCATCGCGTCGTACATTGCTGCCTTCCGTCTTGTCGGTGTCTGGTGAGCATAGCTGAAACGAGCCGCTTACGAACGCGCCTCTATATTTAAGTGTTTCTTCAAGTATTCTTGGAAAATTGCCTGACGTACTTTCACAAGTGTCCCTTCAAATATTTGCTCAAACTTACCGTTCCGACATGGACGTTGTGGTACGCAGGCGTTAACTTAGCCGTCGCCCGCCGGGCTATCCATAGAACAGAATATGAGCCAGTCAAATGCCAATACCCAGCACCATTAAGGATTGCATGCGCCGTAATCCCCTAACCATAAACTCAAATGACAATCTCGTGCAGGCCGTCGAAACCCTGGTGGAGTACAAACTCACCGGCGTCACGGTGGTCGATGACGACGGCGTGCCGGTCGGTGTGCTATCAGAAATTGACTGTATCAAGAGCGCTCTGAATGCGGTGTATAACGAAGGGGATCCCGAAACTGCATTGGTGCACGATGCTATGACACCGGACATCGTTAGTTGTGCACCCGACGACAGCATAATCACTGTCGCAGCTGATATGCTCGCCTCGCGTCAGCGCCGCAGACCCGTTATTGAGAACGGTAAACTGGTGGGGCAGGTGAGTTCGAGCAATATCCTGTGGGCGCTAATGGAGAACTCGCGGCGTCGTATACAGGCCTCCAGAGCCGGTTGAAGTCAGCCTCTGCGGCAG
Organism: Congregibacter sp.; assembly: GCA_045105635.1. GTDB lineage: Bacteria > Pseudomonadota > Gammaproteobacteria > Pseudomonadales > Halieaceae > Congregibacter. The sequence goes on along the minus strand of JBGCDU010000008.1, from coordinate 55,419 downwards.
TCCGTCGCTGAGCTGAAGCTTGCTGGCCTCGAGTGACTTGAGTGAATAGTGACTTCGGGGTGCTGAAGGGAGACAGGCAAAAAAAACCGGCGATGAGGGAATAAACCCCGGGTGCCTATCGTCGTATTTACAAAGGTGGAGTGAAACACCTTCTCTCGAGGCGGCGCTTGCGGGTCTTTGGGTGCAATAGCGTTCCAGGATAGGGGCATTGCAGCCCGAAGTGCTGACCTCGTACTTCTTCTCTTTTTCCAACTATTGCTTAATTTTTCCTGATGATCGCCGCAAAAAATAGGGGCGTAGCTTATCTTGCGCTCTGCCCCCGCTATACGCGGCCGCGACTGAGTGCTTGAGACGGAAGCTCGGAGAGGAGAGCGCCTATCGAAGTAGGGCTCGCTAGCGAAGAGAGGCATGCCTCAGTGCCTTGTGACTGAGCATCAATCACAAGCCGGACCATCGATGGATGGCAGAATTATTGAGTCTAGCGCCAGTTGCTCTGGATGAGCTTGGATTCCTGCTCAAGGCCAAGGGCTATGCCGGCTGCATGTTGACTGATGAATACGGCTACCGGTGCCGCATCATTGGAACCTGCGGGCCGATAGGCGTCTGCTGTTTCTAGATACGACTCCAGTCCAGCGGCCTGCGTCACCCAACTTTCGCCTTGCTTACACGCTACCGCACGCCAGTCAGCATCAGCACCGCGCAGCAGATATTCTCGACACCAGTTGCCGTCTTCATGTGGAAAGGTCAGGACAGGCTGTATTTTTCGGCCATCCGAGAGAGTAGTCCACTCGCTACCAGAGGCAGTTTGATCCAGCGCCGCTGCAACCAGCGCGCTATCGTCCCACAGGGAGTTCTGCGGTGTATTGCCATTGTTAATCAACACCAGAGCAACAGCGGCGACCAGCGAGGCCGCCAGCGCGTAGGCCCAGCGCGGCGATTCAACGCGACGAGCGGGTATTACGCCGCCTGGAAAATTCAGAACAATAGCCCCGGTCTCCTCGAGCGGGCTTTTGGGCTCCGGTTTCAGCATCTCGGTAATCTGCTCAGGGATATCCGCCCGTTCTGTCAGAGAGTCGCGCAGACGCTGGTTCAGCTCCTGCATACGCACCAAAACCGACTGCAACGCCGATTCCTCGTGCAGACGGGCTTCCAGGGCGCGCGACTCAGGCGCGGCCAGTTCACCATCTATGTACTGAGAGAGTAGGTTGATGTCCTCTTCCGTCAGTTCTCTATTTGCTCTATCGGGCTGCATATAAACCCTACTCCGTCTCTCTGTTGACTGCTTTTGTTATCGTTAATCCAGTGCCGGTAGCAGTTGCTTCCTCGCCCTGGCGATACGACTCATAATTGTTCCAATCGGTACTTCAAGTATTTCTGCTGCTTCCGCATAGCTCTTACCCTCAACGGCTACCAGCGTCAGGGCCATGCGCTGCTCGGAGGGCAGTTCAGCCAGCGCGGTGTTTACCGCCGTGAGGCTGCGCTCACCCTCCGCTTGCACTTCGGCCGAGGGTGACAGGTCCAGCGCCTCTCCCGTCTGCGATACGTTGTTCACGTAGCGCGTCCGGACTTCTCTGGAGCGTAATTCGTCGATCCAGAAATTCTTGCACACACGGTATGCCCAGCGCGCAGTGTGCGCGTCTCCAGGAATTCCCCGGGCGAGTAGACGCTCAACCGTCCCCTGGAGGAGGTCATCTGCGTCAGCGTCACTGCCTGTCAAAGACAGACAAAATCGCTTAAGCCCTTTCAGCTCCCCCATGAGTTCATGGCTTTGCCGCTGGCTGAGTTGTCGGTTTCTTAGCGTCGACATACATCCCCTGCTACAGTTCTATAACGACCTGGCCTGGACTTTATTCCCGCGGCCAGAAGAAAGGGTTTACGGCTCAACGATGCATGGCCTTGTTGATGCTGTTTGTGGTCTTGAACTGTGGTCTTGAACTGTGGTCTTGAACCGTAGTCTCGAACCGTGATCATGGGTTGTGCTCCTGCTACTCAAGTGCCTGCACCGGGCCAGGAGGCCCCTAGGTGGTAGTTTACACGCTGAATTAGCGCTGAGTTAAGGCAGTGAGAAGCAGCTCGAAGACGCGCTACATTCTCTGTTTGGTGTGAGGCATATTGGGTTCACGCGGTCAAATTGCCACTGAAGTGCCTGCAGGCAGTTTCATTTTTTCAGCCACAGCGTTTTTTTTAGCCACAGCGTTCGACAACCGTTCTCTATTCCAGTGCCGCAGCGGGTGGAATGATCTATGCTTTTAACCGTTATTACACATAAGCGCTAGCGCCTCGCATCTATCGCGGATACGACAGATAGATGGAACAATCATTTCAGTGGCATACTCAGCGTTTGGTGGATCGTCCTCTAAGCGTAGGAAGCGTTTAGATGTCGGCAAGTTTCTCGACCAGGTTCTCTCAGCGTAGATGCCTGTGTATCGGCATTTTCAAGTACGGAATGACATGAGCTTTAGATGGTAAATTCATGAAAAATAAAGTTATTCTGAAAAGCTTAGCTAACAAACGACCCGTGAGTATCGTCGCCATGAAGCGCGTGCTGGGCGGTGCAGGGATACTTTTGCTAAGCGCTCACCTAGCGCAAGCGCAGCTCCCCGTGGGTGGGTTTCTGGGTCCAGAGCCCGTCGATGAGCTTGTTGAGGAACTCATCGAACAGTTCCTCGAGCAGGAAGTCGAAGATGAGATCTTGGTCACGGTAGAGCAGGCTACCGAGCAGAATATTCAAGAAAATATCGAAGACAACATTGAAGAAACGATCGAGCAAACGGTCGATGCGAACGTGGAAGAAAGTATTGATGATGCGGTCGGACGGAGCGTCGAAGATGGCATTGAAGAAACGGTGCAGGAAAGCGTTGCCGCGGTGCTAGAGACCAGCGTGGAAGAGACCGTATCGAGCGCGGTGGAAGATGGCGTGCAGGACACCGTCGAGGACAGCCTCGAAACCGCCGTAGAAGAGCGCATCGGCGAAGCCGTCGAATCGGGAGTTACCGACGCGGTAGAGGATAACGTCGCGTTTGTCATCGAATACGGTATCGAGAGCAGTGTCGAAAGCAGTGTCGAAAGCAGTGTCGAGAGCGGCGTAGAAGATCAACTGGAGACCGCAATCGAAAGCAGTGTCGAAGAAACCGTGGAGACGGCCGTCGAAGAAACCGTGGCGAACTCGGTTGAAGAAGCGGTTGCAAGCGGCGTTGAGGACAGTGTCGCAGATGCCGTCGAAGCCGGTTTGCAATCGACGGTAGAAGATAATGTTGCACAGGGCGTGGAAGACAGCGTGGAAGAGGGTCTCGCGCAAAACCTGGCGGCGGAGCTTGAGGCGGGTGTCGAAGCAGCGGTTGAAGACGAAGTAGAGCTGCGTGTTGTGTTGGCTGTCGAAGAGCGTCTGGATAGCGAAATCGACGAGATCCTGGATAACCTCGAAAGCGACCTCGAAGTCGATGAAAGCCGCATCCTGAAGGAACAATGGCTGGTCATGGCCGAGCCCTCGGTCTTTGAGGAGTTGACGTCTCGAGGGTATCTTTTTGACACAGTCACTGAGCTCCCTGGATTGGGACTCAGGCTTGCCGAGGTGGCGGCGCCCTCAACGTTCGACATCACCGATATTCGTGAGGGTGTGCTGGACGTCGTCGGTAAGGATCGAGCCGAGGTAGATCTCAACCATATTTATACGGCTGGCGCGCCACAGCTCGCGGCCGGTAGCGGCGTAATGCCGCGGACGGCGATGGTGTTTCCTCAGGATCTAGATGATCTCGATGTCCGGGTGGGTATGATTGATAGCCGAGTCGACACAGAGCATCCGGCCTTGAAGGACTCGAAAATCCGGACCCGGTCCTTTGCCCGGCAGGGCGTTGAAGCCCCGGATTTCCACGGCACTGCGATTGCCTCAATTATCGCGGCGAATTCATCCGACTATCGAGGCTTGGCGCCGCAGGCGGAATTGTTTGCTGCATCGGTTTTTGAACTCGACAGCAAGCGTGGCGAGATTGCTAGCACGGTAAGCCTTATTCGAGCCCTCGACTGGTTGATATCGTCAGAGGTAGATGTTGTAAACATCAGCCTAGCCGGTCCTCCCAATAGATTGCTGGAACGTGCGCTCGACCGTGCAGCGGCTCAGGACATGGTGGTGATGGCAGCCGCTGGCAACGGGGGCCCGGTTGCAAAGCCGATGTATCCCGCGGCCTACGAAAGCGTTGTTGCAGTGACCGCCGTGGATGCTGCGCGACAGGTTTTCCGTCTGGCTAATCGAGGTGACTATCTGGCGTTGGCGGCGCCGGGAGTGGATTTGAGGCATGCGCAACCCGGCGGTGGTTATGCGGCATCCTCAGGCACGTCCTTCGCAGTACCTTTTGCCGTGACTGCCGCGGCGCGGCTTAGCCGCTTGCAGCCCGGTGCGGATATCATCGCCATGCTGTTACGTAACGCGACAGATATTGGTCCGCCAGGGCGCGATGCAATCTATGGATACGGTTTGCTGACGCTGGGCAGTCTCTGAGCCTACAGACTTTTAGGCACCGCGCGGAGCCTTTTACGATCCGTATCAATCACTTGAGCACTACTCCTGTAGGTATGCCTAAGCACGCTGCGTCTACCAAGAGTACTGTAGCCGAGTGCCGACGATACTTTGCGTGAAGTCTGCCCGTGGCAGATTCGAGATGTAGTCACCATAGCTGTAGTACCACTGCCAGGTGAGGTGTGTGGTGATCGGTAGCTCAAAGTCAGCCTTCCAGCGAAGTCGATTATCGTCGCGTCGCTCCCCTATTGTGGGCTCTTCAGAGCGGTAATCACGCACTTCGTAGCGAACCGCGAGCTCTGCTTTGGCTTTTTGCCCGAGCAGATCGAAGCGCCGAATGTAGCGGAGTTTTAACGAGTGAGCGTCAAAGTCCAACTCCGGTGCCTTCGCGTCTTCGTCGCGGTAGCGGTAACCTAAATTCAGGTAGCTCCGTAATCCCCGGTGGAAATAATACAGATCCAGTTCTCCGGTTTTCGTGGTCGCATCACGTTGTGGTCGTTCATCGATTTCGCGCTCAGAGTACACGTAGGCTCCTCGGGCGAACCATCTTTTTGAGAAAAACCCTGAGAGCGATGGCGAATAGCGTACGTAGCGTAAAAAGGAGGAGTCGTCGAGTTTTGAATCGATGTAATAGGCTGATACGCCTGCGTTGCTGCTGCCCAGGCTGGTATTAAGGTTTGCGCCGACAATCTGTGTTAAACGATCTACCCGGGAGAATTCCTGATAGCTACTCTGGCTGGCGTCGTAGCTCAGTGATGCTTCTGTGCCATCAGTGAAGCTGTGTTTGACCCCAAGTTCGACGTCGATAATGCGCGCGTAGTCACTTTGCCCACTGGACAGATCAACCTCATCCACAGATACGTTGGTGTCATATTCCACCCCCACCCCCGCTTCTGCTCGCCAGCTCGTGCGACTGGTTTTTTCTTCTCCAGAATTTTCGCTGGCCAACTGCTCGCCGTCCTGAGCTAAAGCCAGGGCGGGACAGCAGAGCGCGAGCCATATGACCAGCGGTATGCGTATGCGCACAAATCCAAGTGCCTGCACGAAGGAGCTCTAGGGGAAAACGGAACGGCGCAGACTAAACAAACGCTGTGCATCACTCAAGTTGATTCTTGCGACTGTCTCAGCAGGTAGCGCGATGCTACACTTGTCTTTGGATTTTTCTGCCCCAAATAAAAGGATGCGTTGCCGAGTACGTTGAGTCCTGCGGCGGTTAAGCCCAGAGTACGCTTAATGGTTTGCTTCAGTGTGATGCCCCATTAAACGCCTGGCAGACTAGAGGAGATTTGGCAGTGAGCGACGATCAAGCACAGCTACATGATGATTGCATGCAGCGTTTCATTGACCTGGCCAACACCATGAAAGATGAGCGCGTGCCCGTCAGCGTTGTTTCCTGGGCTTTGATGACGGCATCAGGTATCTATGCGACCTACTCGGTGACCGGTAATAGCGGAGGACTGAATCCGTCGGGAATCGACAAGGTGACCGATGCTTATAAGCAAAACCTGAGCAACATCCAGGAGATGCGCAAGAGCCAAGAAGCGACGGGTGGAGCGAAGGGTGGAGCGAAGGGTGGAGCGCAGGCGACTGATGCCGGCGCCGTGGCCCCAACGGGAAGCGCCCGTTAAGGATAGTCTGGGCTCTGGTGTTGGGCGTTTATGCTGGGGTCTTCTATCACTATCAGAGTCTGGGGCGGGGCTTAGGTGGTTGCAGGCGGTTGCAGGCGGCTGTAGGTGGGTTTGTGGGCCTCCACGACGAGCCGAGTGGACGGGATGAGCGCAGAAGCCTGAACTATACGCCAAGATGCTCACTCTCTATTTCTTCTATCCGTATGCCATCAATATCAAGCTTTTTAATGTCAGCTTGGTCGATGTCGGCTTGGTCGATATCAGATGTGGCGATCTGTTCTCCGTCCAATTGAAGCTCTTCAATCGTGGATTCTTCCCTAATGCCTTCCTCGGTCCTAGGTTCCTTATTCATCGGCTTATCAGTCTCGTGGACTGTATCTGCGGGTGAATTTTTTGGGAGGGCATCGTAAGACTTGAGTTGTCCGCTGAAAAACTCGGGCGACAGTACATGGCGCAAGCGCTCTTCAGGCACTGGTTGGCTAAACAAGTACCCCTGGATTATGTCGACATTCTGATCTCTGAAAAACATGAGCTCTTCAACGTGTTCGACGCCTTCGACAACAATGTCCAGGCCAAGGCTTTTTGCCATGGCGATAATGGCTCTCACCAAGACAGCATTATCCTGGCTTTTGCCTAAGCCCTTGACAAAGCTTCGGTCAATTTTGAGTTCGTTCAGCGGGAAGCGCGTGAGGTAGCTCAGCGATGAGTAGCCAGTTCCAAAATCATCAATAGACAATCGAACGCCAATATCTCGAAGTTGTTGCACAAGTTTAACCGTGGGTTCGTGGTTGTTAATCATTATGCCTTCCGTAAGTTCGAGCTTTAGCGATTCAGCGGGCAGGCCCGTAGCCTTAAGGGTCGTTTGCACCAGCTCAACGAATGCGCTTTGCAACTGCAACGCGGAGACGTTGACCGAGATCATAGGAAGGTCCAGGCCGTCCTCGCGCAGTTGCATAAGAGTGATACAGGCTTTTCTTAGCACCCAGGCGCCCACCTGCTCAATGAGACCAAGCTCTTCGGCAATGGGAATCCATCGGAACGGCGGAATCAAACCTTTCTCCGGGTGATCCCAGCGCACCAGAGCCTCCACGCCTATGACCTCACCGGACATTGCATTGACTTGTGGCTGGTAGTGGAGAATCAGCTGTTCATGCTCTATCGCCCGGCGTAACTCGTTCTCCAGATGCAGGCGCTCCCGACTGGCACCCTGCATCGAGGGATCAAAGAGAACGATGCGATTTCGACCTGCTTTTTTGGCCTCCATCATCGCGGAGTCTGACGCGCGCATCAGGTCCTCCATATCCAAGGCGTGTTGAGGCGCCAGTGCTACGCCGATACTGGAGCTGATGATCACTTCCTCATCATCCAAAACATAGGGTTTGGCGATTTCCTTGGACAGGCGCCTGGCGATCCCCATCGCTGTGTTCGCATCTTCAAGCTGATTCAGCACCACCGTAAACTCGTCGCCGCCCATGCGGGAAATATCCATGATTGCTGCGTCAGCATCTTTCCCACGATGCAGTATGTCGCTGTCTCGAACGCAGGTGGTCAAGCGTTCGGCAACTTCCCGGAGCAGCCTGTCGCCACCCGTAGCGCCGAGTGATTTGTTGATTCGTTTGAAATTGTCGATGTCTACCAACACCAGGCCCAGGATTTGATTATTGCGCGCTGCGAGGCGCAGCAGCAGCGTCAGCTGTTCCAGAAAAAGTCGGCGGTTTGGCAGTGAAGTGAGCGGATCGAAATAGACCATCTGTTGCAGTTGTGATCGCGTTTCACTGGCTTTTTTCTGTGCCTCGGAGAGCTGTTGGCGGTTTGCTGAGAGCTCAGCTGAGCTCTCGTCAACCCGCAGACTCAGAACTTTGCGGTCCGTGTCAGCACGTCGATTATGGTCAGACATACCGGTGATGACGCCGTTTAAGGCAGTAGCTATTTCGCCGACTTCGCCGCTAGCCGGCACGCTGAGAGTTTCCGTGCGCTTGCCGGAGGCAAAGTCATTTGCCTGCTGCGCCAGCGTGGCAAGCGGTGCTGCAACGCGACGCGTTACGCTTCGAGAAAACAGCCAGAATCCGAGAATGACAAGCAATCCGAGGGTGGCTGAAAGCGCGATGGCCGGGAGCGTTTCGACCCAGAGCAACGTATGGCTGATGCCGATGTTTACGTAGCCGAGTACATGCAGACTTCGGACTTGGGCCGGGTTCGCGAGCGCTACGACAAACTCATCTGCGTTCAGACCGCTGGCGATTGGATTAAGCAGAGACAGTACCGGGATCGTGACCGTTACCCCGCGCTCTCCGAAGAGGAGAGTTTTGAGCACGTTCAGTCGCGCCGGCACGTCCCCTCCGGAGACGTCGAAACGGCCTTCATCTGTCGGCGAAAGACCTTCGCGCAGGCGTTTGAAATCTGGTCCGGGAGACGTTACGGCCCAGTCCTTTAGAGCCTCCCCGATAACGCTTCCATCACCATCGTGAAGGCTTGCCTGTTTCACAGCGGGGGAAATGGACAGAAAACCGCTCAGTGCTCGCTGAATATCATCCGCCTCGCGGTGGAAAACAGTCAACTGCAACTCCGGCTGATTGCCCACGCGACTGGACACCTCCAGAAGCAGTGTTTCGCGTTGATGATCAAAGTCGCGTAACGCCACGAACGTCGTGAAAACCACGCAGGCGAGGCATGCCGCTGACAGGATCAAGGCATTGATTTTCCTGGAGATGCTCACAGTGCTTTTCTGTAAGCAAATGCCGAGCTAGTTTTCATGGACTACCCTGAGTGCCGGTACCGCGTTTTGAGGACCCTCTTGGTGTAGATAGCGGCGAGCGCTTTGGTTTCTTTAGGTTTTCCGATACTTCAAATACTAGCCTATCGGCGCGCACTCGCAACTTCGAAAGACAGCTTACCCGGCAATCACTTCACAGTGATGTGCAACGTAGGGTTGTCAGCGGCCCACGGCGAAGTAGCGCAGCCCCGCATTTTTCATGAGTGGGGCTTCGTAGACGTTACGCAAGTCAATAAAGGCATCGCCACGCATGGACGCTTTCAAGTTTGTGAGATTCAGGCCGCGGTACTGATTCCATTCCGTCATTAGAACCACCGCGTCTGCGTCCACCACAGTTTCTTCGATACTGGGCATGTATTCGATGCCCTCAGGCAGCAGCGGCTTTGCCTCTTCGACACCCGCAGGGTCATGAGCTCGTATCAAAGCGCCACGTCCCATCAAAGCCGGGAGTATTGTCAAGGACGGCGCATCACGCATGTCATCGGTTTCAGGCTTGAAGGTGAGTCCCAGTACGGCGATTCGTTTGTCCACCTCAGACCCGCCCAGGGCGTCCCTGATCTTGGTTACCATGCGTGCCTTCTGCGAAGCGTTTACCTCTGCCGCTGCCTCGACGATGCGGCTGCTTACCCCGTGTTCCTGCGCCATGCGGATAAGCGCCAAGGTGTCCTTTGGAAAGCACGAACCGCCATAACCGGGCCCGGCATGTAAGAATTTACTGCCGATACGCTGGTCCATACCCATTCCTTTGGCGACGGCATTCACGTCGGCACCGGTGAGTTCACACAGCTGGCTGATTTCATTGATGAAGCTGATTTTTGTGGCCAGAAACGCGTTTGATGCATATTTAATTAACTCTGCGCTCTCAAGGTCCGTTGCCAGTATTGGGGCCTCGATGAGATTCAGGGGTCGATAGAGCTCGCGCAAAAGAGCCTCGGCTCGCGCCGACTCGACACCGAGCACAACTCGATTCGGGCGCATGAAATCGCTAATCGCTGAACCCTCGCGCAGGAACTCGGGATTCGAGGCCACATCGAAGTTAGCTGCGGCGTTGGTTTTTCGGACAATCTGCGCAACTTCGCGCGCAGTGCCAACAGGAACCGTGGACTTGTCCACAATGACCGTGTAACCCGTGAGATTGCGAGCGACTTCCTCGGCGGCAGCGTACACGTACGTGAGATCGGCCTGACCATCACCTCGCCGGGTCGGAGTGCCCACCGCGATAAACACCAAATCCGCCGACGCGACGCTGCTTTCCATGTCCATGCTGAAGGTGAGCCTGCCGGCCTGGGTGTTCTTGCCAACCAGCTCCGCCAGCCCGGGCTCATAGATTGGGATTTGGCCCTGTTGCAGCGCATGTATCCTGGCCTGCTGCTTGTCGATGCAGGTGACTGAGGCACCGAATTCGGCAAAGCAGGCACCAGAGACAAGACCCACGTAGCCCGCGCCTATCATCGCTACGTTCATCGCTTTGATTTTCCTGTCTTGATTTAGTTGTTATTTATACCACGGCAGAAGCGCATTACGAGATCGCTCAGGCGCCGTAATAGTCGCGGTACCAGTCCACAAAACGCTGCACCCCGTGTTCGATGCGGGTACCCGGACGGTAGTCAACGTAGTCAGCCAAGGCGTCTATGTCGGCAAATGTAGCGGGAACATCGCCTGGCTGTAATGGTAAAAACTCCTTTTCCGCCTGCATGCCCAATGCGTTCTCGATGGCTGCGATATAGTCCATCAAGGCAACCGGTTGATTGTTACCTATATTGAAAAGGCGGTAGGGTGCCGTGCTTGTTCCCGGATCTGGTGAGTCGGAATTCCACGCCGGATTGGGTGTTGCAGGCTTGTTGACCAAACGCGCCACGCCTTCGACGATATCGTCGACGTAAGTGAAGTCTCGTCGCATTTGTCCCTGATTGAACACCTTGATGGGCTTACCGTCGAGTATCGCCTTGGTAAAGAGAAACAGTGCCATATCTGGTCGGCCCCAGGGGCCGTAGACGGTAAAAAAGCGTAGTCCCGTTGTTGGGATGCCATACAGATGCGAATAGGTGTGCGCCATTAACTCGTTGGTTTTTTTGGTGGCGGCATAGAGTGAAACCGGGTGATCGACGTTGTCGTGCACAGAAAAAGGCATTTGCGTATTCATGCCATAGACCGAGCTGCTGGAGGCGTAGATCAAATTGGGCGTTTGCGCATGACGGCAGCTCTCCAGAATGTTCATGAAGCCATCAACATTGGCGCTGATGTAGGCGCGCGGATTCTCCAGCGAATAGCGAACACCGGCCTGCGCTGCGAGGTTGATGACACAGTCGATCTCACGGTCCTTGAATAAGGCGTTGACCGCGCCGGCGTCTTCCAGATTAATTTGCGCAAACTCAAAATTGCTGTTGCCCGTTAACTGCGCGAGGCGGTCACGTTTTAACTGCACTGAATAGTAGTCGTTCAGGTTGTCGACACCGATAACGGTGTGGCCTTCCCTGAGAAGCCGTTGGCTGAGATGGAAGCCTATAAATCCGGCCGCACCGGTTACGAGCGTTTGCATTGTTTTACTTTCCCGACTGATCGACGCGCAATGGTAACAAAACGCGGGTCAATACTGGCGCTGTTCAGGTGTGCGATAGGCTGGTAGCGTGTGATCTTCGTTGCAAGAATGTAATTTTATGACTCAGTCCAGACGGGTAATGCTCACGGGTGGAGCGGGATATATAGGCTCGCACAGCTGCGTCGCTTTTCGGGAAGCCGGTTTCGAGGTTGCGCTGCTTGATAATTTGAGCAACAGCTCAGCACAGGTAATCGAACGGCTCGAACGTATCCTGGGAGAAGCCCCCCAGCTTTTTCAGGCAGATATCCGTGACGAGGAGTCTGTTGAGGTGGCGCTGAAAGAATTCAAACCCGATGCGGTGATTCACTTTGCCGGTCTTAAGGCCGTGGGTGAGTCAGTCGACGAGCCTGTGCGCTATTACGACAACAACGTTAACGGTACGCTTTGCCTGCTTCGCGCCATGGAGGCGGCCGCTGTCCGCACGCTGGTATTCAGTTCGTCCGCGACGGTGTATGGCGACCCTGCCAGCGTGCCGATCCGCGAGGACTTTCCGCTCTCGGCAACGAATCCCTATGGCAGAAGTAAGTTGATGGTCGAAGAGATTCTGGGCGATTTTGTTGCCTCCAGATCTGATTGGCGTGTGTGCTTACTGCGGTACTTCAATCCTGTAGGTGCGCATTCGAGCGGCCTGATCGGGGAGAACCCTCTCGGCGTGCCAAACAATCTGATGCCTTACGTTGCGCAGGTAGCGGTGGGACGGCTGCAGCGACTCAGTGTATACGGCGATGACTACCCGACCCGTGATGGCACCGGTGTGCGCGACTACATTCACGTTACGGATCTGGCTGAGGGGCACGTGAAGGCTCTGCAAGCGTTGGCCGATGATGCACAGGTTGTACCTGGGGCGCCCATGGTGGTTAACCTGGGGACTGGTTTAGGATACAGCGTTCTGGAGCTGGTACACGCCTTTGAGGTCGCGAGCGGTCGTAGCGTGCCCTTTGATATTGTGCCGCGCCGTGCCGGTGATATCGCTGAGTGTTTCGCCGATCCCAGCCGCGCGCGCAACCTCCTCGGCTGGGAGGCGCGTTTTAACCTGGATCGTATGTGCGAGGACGCCTGGCGCTGGCAGTCAATGAATCCCGAGGGTTTTGTCGAGAGCTAGTTCAAAGGCCACAGCCAGGCTGCCCCCCGCACGCCGCTGCTATCTCCAAATTTCGGCGGTAGCACGGGCGTGCTCAGGGTATCGGAGAACACCTTTGTTGCGAGCAGTTCGGGCAATCTGGTGTACAAGGCCGACTGCTTTGAAAGCCCACCGCCCAGAACAATCAGCTCCGGGTCCAACAGGTTGATTACGCTGGCCAATGCTGTTGCCAACATGTCGCAATAGATCGCCAGCGTGTGGCGATGCGCGGCGTCGCTTGACGAAGCAGCTATTCGCTCAATGTTCAGCACTTGGCCATGTAGCTGTTGGTGGGTGAGTGCCATGCCGGGTCCACTAAGCCAGGTTTCGACGCAGTTTTTGTCGCCACAATAGCAAATGCGTGGTCGATGTAGCCGTGCCGGAAAGTCCGCAAGCCGCTCCAGTGCCAGTCGATTGTGACCCCATTCACCACAGAGCCTGTTTGGACCCGCAAGCAGCTTACGTTGGATCACAATACCGCCACCGACGCCAGTGCCCAGAATCACCCCAAAAACGCTGGTGGCATTCTCGCCGGCGCCGTCCCGGGATTCTGACAGGGCAAAGCAGTCCGCATCATTGGCCATGCGAACTGGTCGTCGACAGATCTCTGTGAGGTCCTCAAGCAGGGCGCGACCGTTGAGGACGGTGCTGTTGCAGTTGCGCATTAAGCCAGTGGCTGGGGACCTCGATCCGGGCGTTCCTATTCCCAGTGGCAGTGGCGTTGTGATGCCTGCTTCTATTTCAAGGGAGTCGATGAGTTCTCGAATGCAATGCAGCAACGCGCTGTAGTCGTGCCCGGGTGTGGCCACGCGTGTTTGCGCTAGCGTATTCCCATCTTCGTTCAAGATCACGGCCTCGATCTTCGTACCCCCGAGGTCGAGGCCGAGACGGTGGCGGTACTTCCCCTCGATACTCACGCACGGCTCGCCTGGCTTGCGCTCCACCAGGCTATGCCCTGCGCGTTGAGCTTCGCGTCCATGTGCAAGGCACGCACCTCTTCGTCGGCAGTGCGTGGGTCAAGGAAGTGACATAGCTCTTCGCGGGTGACCCGTAGCACATCCTCTTCCAGGCGCGCTATGTCACCCGTGTAGTCTCGGCCTAGCTCCGCGTAGCGTTCCAGCTGTCGAAGCATCATCATGCATTGCGCTTCATGAAAGGGCAGGGCGCCGAAGTGTGTCAGGTAAAATCGTCGCGGTTTGCCTGCGGCGAGTCGCTGAATCGACTCCGCGTAAAGAGCGGGATCAAACTGTGTCGGAGTAGTCGCTGGCATGACAAAATCGCCGTCTGCGAAGCGCTGTCGCGCATAACTCACCCCAAACATATCGCCAGTAAACCAGCCATCGCTGTGCGCGTCGTAGAGGCAGAAATGATGGTCCGCGTGGCCCCGGGTGTGCCGCACCCGGAGTTCTCGATCGCCTACAGAAAAGCTAACGCCATCTGCGAGCGTTTGCAGGCGAGCTTCGCCAATTGGAAGTATTTCTCCGTACAGGCTCGAGAAGAGTTCCTCGCCATAGACCTGTTTGGAGCTGGCTACCAGGCGTGTGGGGTCCAGCATATGTCGTGCACCCCTTGGATGAACAAGGAGTGTCGCATTGGGAAAACGCTGCATCAGCTGGCCAGCACCACCGGCATGGTCCAGATGGATGTGCGTCGGAATGATGTAACGCAGGGCGGGGCGGTCAATCCCAAGGCTGCGCAGCGTAGCTTCGATATTTCCGACGCTGTACGTGGTGCCCGTCTCGATGAGCGCACATTCGTTCCCTGCCACAAGAAGGTAGCAGCAGGCGATGTCCCGCGCCGTGTACAGCGCGTCTATGCAGTAGATGCCATCGCCAAGATCAAAAAAAATGCCGCTCCCAGGGTTTTTGGAGCCAGCCTTGCCAAGGTCTTGTTGCGGTGAGCTACGCATGTCTTGAGCCTGGTACCGGAGGCCGGACTCGAACCGGCACGCTTTTAAGGGCGGGGGATTTTGAATCCCCTGTGTCTACCAATTTCACCACTCCGGCAGGGAGGGTCGCCGACGCGGATGCTGCGCGGCGGGCGCGAGTATAGCAGTCTGGATTCCCGACTCGCCAGCGCCGGGTATTGTCCGGGTAGACAACGGGGCAAGCGCTGTCAGCCTCGCTCGTGTTTCTGTACACTCGGCCCGCGCGTGCTGCGGCACCGCACTGAGTATCCTGCCTATGCGCTCTCTGTACGCTGCCAATTCGGTGTAGACAGAGATTAGCAGGGTGTCGACAGAGAGAAAGGACTGCAAAAAAGGACCACCCAAGACCATGAAACTGATCAAAAAAACCGACGAGTACAGTATTTTTCAACGCGGCGACGAGCGCTACGCTGTCAAGGACGCGGCGAAAAAGGCTGTGAATGGTGACGAAAAAGCCGCGGTGCTGCTGGCCGAGGGACTGATTAAAGTTAGCCAGCCAGGGACTCCGGAGAAAGCCGAGCCTGCTACTGATGAACCCGCTGTTGACGAAAGTGCTGAGGACGCTGCTGAACCTGCGGCAGGGAACGCTGACGCTGAGGAAGGCGAAGCGGAGTAGCGAGAGAGTAGCGAGAGAGTAGCGACGCCGATTCACAACGCCGCAGGGACGACGGAGACATTGGACACCCGGTTCTGCGGCGGTGGATGTGATCATGCACCGCGCCGATTTTTCCTACCAATTACCTGACGAGCTGATCGCTCAGCAACCGTTGGCTGAACGCTCAGCCAGCCGTTTGCTGTGCCTGGACGGGCCCACGGGAAGCGTGCAACACAAAGGCTTTCGTGATCTTCCGGATTTGCTGGATCCCGGAGATTTACTGGTGTTTAACAATACTCGCGTGCTGCCTGCCCGTCTGTTTGGCGTCAAACAGACGGGCGGCAGGGTAGAGATTTTGATCGAACGACTCACCGGGGAGCGCCACGCTGTTGTCCACCTGCGCGCCAGCAAGACGCCCAAGGCCGGGAGCAAGATTGCACTGGCGGCGGATGCGGATTCACCGGCGAGTGACGTTTATCTGACCGTGGAGGGACGGGAAGGTAGTCTTTTCACGGTGAGCAGTGCTGAAACGCTGGGCCCCTTACTGGCCCGGATCGGGCACATGCCTTTGCCGCCCTACATTGATCGCGAAGATGCGCTGGCAGATCGAGAGCGCTACCAGACGGTATATGCGGACAAGGATGGCGCGGTTGCTGCGCCGACCGCGGGTCTGCATTTCGATGAAGGTTTGCTTGCACAGTTGGCCGCCAGAGGTATTGGCCGCGCGGAAGTGACACTGCATGTGGGGGCAGGCACTTTTCAGCCGGTCCGTGAAGACGATATCCGCGATCACCTGATACACGCAGAATATCTCGAGGTCAGTGCAGCGGTGTGCGATGCGGTACAGAGCACACGCGCACAGGGTGGTCGGGTCGTCGCGGTGGGTACGACAGCCGTGCGCAGTCTCGAAACGGCCGCCGCAGGAGGAACTCTGAAGCCCTACGTGGGCGACACGCGACTGTTTATCTACCCGGGGTATGAGTTCGCTTGCGTGGATGCGATGATCACCAATTTCCACCTTCCCGAGTCGACCCTGCTGATGCTGGTGAGTGCCTTTAGCGGCCGTGAGTTTATCTTGAGTGCCTATCGCGAGGCCGTCGCGCAGCGGTATCGGTTTTTCAGTTACGGTGACGCGATGCTGCTCACGCCATCAGTCGGCAAGCGCAGATGATGCGGTTCGAGCAATTTGGCCGTGATGGCGCGGCCCGGCGCGGCCGACTACATTTTCCGCGTGGTGTGGTAGATACACCTGCGTTTATGCCGGTTGGAACCTATGGCACGGTGAAAGGCATATTCCCGCGCGATGTCGAGGCGCTGGGCGCGCAGATTATTCTGGGAAACACGTTTCACCTATGGTTACGCCCGGGTACGCAGGTCATCGAGGCGCACGGCGATCTGCATGACTTTATGCAGTGGTCGGGTCCTATCCTTACGGACTCCGGTGGCTTTCAGGTCTTCAGTCTTGGCGCGATGCGCAAGATCAGCGAGGAGGGCGTGGCGTTCCGGTCTCCAGTGAATGGCGACAAGGTCTTCCTGGACCCGGAGACGTCTATGGCGATACAGCGGTCTCTGGGCAGCGATATCGTCATGATCTTTGATGAATGTACGCCCTATCCAGCATCGCGAGATGAGGCGGCGCATTCCATGGAGCTGTCCCTGCGTTGGGCGGCCCGCAGCCGCGCGGCGCATGGCCCGTCCAACGAAGAGGGCGCTTCGGCGCTGTTTGGGATTATTCAGGGCGGCATGTATGACGATCTTCGAAGGCAGTCGCTTGCCGGTCTGCAGGACATCGGTTTTGATGGCTACGCGATTGGTGGTCTTTCGGTAGGTGAGCCCAAAGAGGAAATGCTGGCAGTGCTCGAGGGCTTGCAAGCTTACATGCCCGAGACCGCACCTCGCTATCTGATGGGAGTCGGTACCCCCGCTGATCTGCTCGAGGGTGTGCGTCGCGGTATCGATATGTTTGACTGTGTGATGCCAACGCGGAATGCACGCAACGGAACGCTGTTCACATCACAGGGGTTGATCAAAATTCGTAATGCGCAGCACCGCCACAGTACCGCACCGTTGGATAAAAACTGCAGTTGCTATACCTGCAGCAACTTTAGTCGCGCGTATCTGCATCACCTGGAAAAGTGTAAGGAAATGCTCGGCGCACAACTGAGTACACTGCATAATCTTCATTATTATCAGAGGCATATGGCTGATATTAGAAGTGCTATCGAGAGTGGTCGGCTCGATCAATTTGCGCAGGAATTTTATGCGGCGCAGGCTGAGTAAGCGCAGTACGCTCCGTGTGCAGCGGCTTGGGCGAGACCCTGGTGTGGCTGGTGTGGCTGGTGTGGCAAAAGTTCGGTGAAGCCGTGGCAAGATCAGGGGCGTGGTGAGTGTGCCGAAACAGCTTTTGGAAGATAGCGCATGCAAGATAGCGCGTGAGATAATCAGGATCAGGAAAAACAACATGCTCTACAAATTAGGTGATGACGCCCCCACGCTCAAGGGTGATGGCCATTTCGTGGCCCCCAACGCCGCCGTGATCGGCCGGGTGACTATGGAGGCACGATCGAGCGTCTGGTTTTCCTGCGTCCTGCGCGCCGATGTGGAGAGTATTGAAATCGGCGAGGGCAGCAATATTCAAGACGGCAGCGTGGTGCATGCGGATCCGGGGTATCCGGCGGTAATAGGTAAAAATGTGACGGTGGGCCATAACGCAATGTTGCACGGCTGTACGATCGGCGACGGCAGCCTTATCGGTATCAACGCTGTGGTTTTGAACGGTGCTGTTATCGGCAAAGGCTGTCTGATTGGTGCGAACGCACTGGTGACAGAGGGTATGCAGATTCCCGATGGATCCATGGTTCTCGGATCCCCCGGAAAAGTGCGCAGAACACTCACCGAAACGCAGCAGTCGCAGCTTGCTCTGAATGCCGAGCATTACGCCAGTAACGCGGCGCGTTTCTCGCGGGAGTTGCAGGCGGTATGAGCGTGTCCGAATTTGACCCAGCGCAGGCAGAGCCTGCATCTCCCTGCGTCGCAGTATGCGCTCTGGACGAGGATGATGTTTGCATGGGCTGCTATCGCAGTGGTGAAGAGATTACGGACTGGTTTATGGCCGACCGAGAGGAAAAACAGGCGATTTTGCAGCGCGCAAATGAGCGTCGAAAAAAAGACGGCGCAATACAACTGCTTTAGTGTTTTGGACGCGTCAACTTACTTCGAGACCCGCCCGCGCACCGCGCGCACCACATTGCCCTCGAGCTCCAGTATCTCCATACAGTAGCCCTCGATCTGCAGTCCAGCGTTGGCGTCGGGAAACGACTCCAGATATTCCAGAATAAGACCTGACAGCGTTTTCGGACCGTCCGTGGGAAGCTCCCAGTTGAGCGCCTTGTTCACATCCCGCACGCTCACGCTGCCGTCAATAATGTAGCTGCCATCGCGTTGCGGGAAGATATCGTCCTCGGCATCGTTGAGGTTTGAGGTGAACTCACCGACGATCTCCTCAAGGATATCGGCGACAGCGACCAGGCCGATCACATCGCCATACTCGTCTACCACAATAGCCAGACGCATCTTCTTCTGCTGAAAGTTTCGCAATTGCGTGTGCAAGGGCGTGCTCTCAGGGATGAAATAGGGCTTATCGAGGGCATCCATCAGCGCATCTCGGCAGAGTCCGCCGCGCTCCAGCACTGCGCCTACATTGCGCAGATGCAGCACGCCCTGAATGTTGTTGCTGTCATCTTGCCAAACCGGCAGCACCGTATGGTTGCTGCGCTGGATGCGGTCAATGATTGTCGTATCGCTGTCGTCGAGGTCTATGCCGTAGAACTCGTTCCTCGGCACCATAATGTCATCTACGGAGACGCCCTCGAGGTCGAGAATATTCACCAGCATGCCGCGGTGCCGCTGAGGGATCATGGCACCGGGGTCCGAGACTATCGTCCGCAATTCTTCCCGCGAGACTTTGTCGTCACCATTGACGTCTGGATTGACACCCAATAAACGCAAAAGGCCGTTGGTCACCCAATTGACTGACGCGACGAGGGGCATCATCAATTTCATGAGGGGCAGTAAAACCACGCTCGCCGGGAAAGCGACCCCCTCCGGGTGCAGCGCGGCGATTGTTTTCGGTGTGACCTCAGCAAAAATAAGGATTACCAGCGTCAGTAAAAAGGTGGCGATCACAATTCCCGCATCGCCGTAGAGGCGAATGGCGATTACCGTAGCGATGGCCGAGGCGGCGATATTCACCAAATTATTGCCGATCAGAATAAGGCCAATCAGGCGGTCTGGTCGATCGAGAAGCCTGCTGGCACGCATCGCTCCCTTGTGCTTCTGCTTGCGCAAATGCTTCAGGCGATAGCGATTCAGCGACATCATGCTGGTTTCGGAGCTGGAGAAAAATCCTGACATGAGTACCAGTGCGGCAAGCACGGCAAACAGCAGGCCTAACGGCGCCTCATTCAATTCAGGCGCGCTCCAGAATCAGTTCGAGTACGAGCTTCGAGCCGAGGAAGGCCAGCATAAGCAAGGTCGAGGCACTGATCGTAAGCCAGACCGCAATCTGGCTTCGCCATCCGCGTACATAGCGGCCAAACAGCAATACGGTGAACATGATCCAGGCAATGACGCTAAGCACCGTCTTGTGCACCAGATGCTGCGCAAAAATGTCATCCATAAATACAAAGCCGCTACTGATAGACAGCGTCAGTCCGATGACTCCAACCCAAATCAGTTCAAACAGCATGCTTTCCATGAGTTGCAGCGGTGGCAGTGCAGCCAGCAGACCGCCCATCTGGCGTCGCTTGAGCTGCGCGTCCTGTGCCGCCAGCAGCACCGCCTGAATGGCTGCCAGGGTCAGCATGGAATATGCCATTACCGAGCTGCCGATATGTAACGCTACGCCCAGTTGCAGACCTTGTTGCGCCGCAGCAGTGTCGGGTCCAAGCGTAGCGATCAGAACGCCGACCGCAGACAGTGGGAAAAGGATAATCAGCAGGTTTTGTAAAGGGCGACGAACAAGTGCCGCAACGCAGGCGTAATTGATTGCAAGAAAGATCAAAGAAAAGATCTTGAAGAAACCGAGGTTGAGTCCCTCGCCGTCAAAAAGATTGTGCCAGGCCACCACGCCGTGGAAGGCAAGCGCGAAAAAAGAGATGATCAAACCGCTGCGGCTGAGGCTGCCGTGATGCTGAAGCGCGTTCGCCAGCTGCAGGCCAGCGGCTGCCAGATATAGCAGGGCAACAATGACGGCGATAAAGGCGATGGACATGGGTTTGGGGGCCGGCTCTTCGGCGCGTATAATTGCGGTCCGTTGTACCGACTTGTCACCGCGTAATCAATAGCCTGATCATGTTGCGCTTTTTCGCGAGCTGACGTTTCGCCGTGTAAAGTCTTTGAACGCGGGTGTCCGAAGTCGCTACGCGGCCAGAGTGTTTTTGAGTAAGGAGTAGAGCAAGCGATGTTCCAAAACCTGTCCGAGCGTCTGACCAAGAGCCTGCGCAGCATTACCGGCAAGGCGCGCCTGTCTGAGGACAACATACAGGGCACGCTGCGTGAGGTTCGCATGGCGCTGCTGGAGGCGGATGTTGCGCTGCCGGTGGTCAAGCAGTTTGTAGAGTCGGTGAAGCAGCGCGCTCTGGGTCAGGAGGTTATGAGCAGTCTGAGCCCTGGTCAGGCATTTTTGAAGATTGTGCAGGCCGAGTTGGAAGGCATCATGGGCTCTGCCAATGAAGGCTTGAATCTGGCCACTCAGCCTCCGGCGGTAGTGCTTCTGGCGGGCTTGCAGGGTGCTGGTAAGACCACCTCGGCGGCGAAACTGGCGCGGCTTCTGAAGGATCGCGACAAGAAAAAAGTTACTTTAGTCAGTGCCGACATCTATCGTCCGGCAGCGATCCAGCAGCTCGAGACGCTCGCGCAGCAGATTGATGTTGATTTCTTTCCGTCCTCGGTCGATCAGAAGCCCGTGGATATAGCATTGGCCGCGCTGGAGCATGCGCGTATAAATTTTAGTGATGTGTTAATTGTCGACACAGCGGGGCGATTGGCTATCGACGCAGCGATGATGGCTGAGATCGCCGAACTCGAAAAAGCCGTCAAGCCAGTGGAAACATTGTTTGTCGTCGACGCGATGACCGGTCAGGATGCGGCAAACACCGCTAAGGCGTTTGGCGCTGCGCTGCCGTTGACTGGGGTTATTCTGACCAAAGTAGACGCTGATAGTCGCGGTGGCGCGGCACTTTCGGTGCGTCAGGTTACCGGTAAGCCCATCAAGTTTCTCGGCGTTGGCGAAAAAACCGAGGCTCTGGACCCCTTTCACCCCGACCGACTCGCATCGCGCATTCTCGGCATGGGTGATGTGCTGTCGCTGATCGAGGAAGCGGAGCAAAAGGTTGATAAGCAAAAGGCCGAGCGCCTTGCCCGCAAGGTCAAAAAAGGCAAGAAATTTGATCTTGAGGATCTGCGCGATCAGCTGCAGCAGATGAACAACATGGGCGGCATGGCCAGCATGCTCGACAAGATGCCCGGCATGGGCGGAATGGCGCAGGCAGCGCAAGCGCAAATCGACAACAAAACTTTCTCACGCATGGAGGCCATGATCGGGTCTATGACCGCTCGGGAGCGCCGTAATCCGGAGTTGATACAGGGTTCGCGCAAGCGTCGCATCACCCAGGGTTCGGGGACGCAGGTGCAGGACCTGAACAGACTGCTTAAGCAGCATAAGCAGATGGCTAAAATGATGAAGAAAATGAAGGGCGGTGGAATGGAAAAGATGATGCGTGGCCTGGGTGGCATGATGCCTCCCGGTGGAGGGGGAATGCCGCCTATGCGGTAGTGTGTGATCCGCTCTAAACCACTGCGAGCATTGACAAAATTACCGCTCCTGGGGCTTTCGCCCGCACCACCTTTTCTGTAAGATCCGCCTCCTTTGATTCATGGTGTCCGGAAGCTGCATCGTAGACGTTCTGCGGCACAGCTCCCGGATCCCAAAATAGACATTAGTAAACAAGCACTTGCGGCTGAATTCGTTGTTTGAGTTCAGGTTCCTGTGTGATGTTTGAAGAGAGTTAACAGGGCAATGGTAACCATTCGGCTTTCACGTAGCGGCGCCAAAAAGCGTCCCTTCTATCATTTGACAGTAACCGACAGTCGCAAATCCCGCGATGGCCGCTTTATTGAGCGCGTCGGATTCTTTAATCCGGTAGCCCGCGGACAGGAAGAGCGTTTACGCATCGACCGAGATCGCATTGAGTACTGGCAGGGCCAGGGTGCGCAGTTGTCCGAGCGTGTTGCCAAGCTGCTGAGTGGGTCCGAGGCGAATAGCGAAGCTGACGCAGCCTGAGGTCGGTCGAGGCGGTATGAGGCGGCATGCGTATTCCGGGCGATGCGACAGTGGCGGTGCCTGCTTCTAACACGTCAGTTTCTAACCCTGCTAATGAAGCAATGCTGCTGGTGGGCACCATTAATGGTGTATACGGCATTAAAGGCTGGGTCAAAGTACATGCCCTTACGGATCCAGCGGAGAACTTCCTGTTGTTTGGTCGCTGGTTCACGCAGCGCGCTGGGGCTTACGAGCCCATCAAATTCACGGATGGACGAGTTCAGGGTAAAGGACTGATTGCGAAGCTTGACGGTGTTGATGATCGTACGGGCGCCGAGGCTCTCCGCGGAACACAGGTCTGGATTCACGCCGAGCAACTGCCTGAGTTGGAAGACGGAGATTTTTACTGGCATCAGCTACAGGGTCTGAAAGTAGTTACTGAGTACGCGGGCGAATCAGTGTTGCTGGGTGTTGTTGATCATCTTCTGGCTACCGGTGGAAACGATGTGCTGGTAGTGCTGCAATGCGAGGGAAGTACAGACGACCGGGAACGACTGATTCCCTACGTCCCGGATACGGTGGTCACTGACGTGGATACGCAGGCAGGTGTCATCAGAGTCGATTGGCATCCCGACGATTGATGCGAATCGCATTGATCAGCATATTTCCCGAGATGCTCAGCGCGGTAGACAGCTGTGGTGTGACGGGCAGGGCAGTACGAGAATCCCGTGTCGACCTGCGAGGAATTGATCCCCGGGGGTTCACCGAGGACCGGCATCGCAGCGTGGATGACCGCCCCTACGGCGGTGGCCCCGGCATGGTAATGCGCCCAGAGCCGCTGAAGAAAGCGATTGCAGCGGGCCGGGAGTTTGTGGGCGTCGATGCCCCGGTAATTTACCTTTCGCCACAGGGGGCTCGCTTTGACGATAGTCGGGCTAGAGCATTGGCGAGCGGTGCCGGCATGCTGCTGCTTGCCGGTCGCTATGAGGGGGTCGATGAACGGCTGCTAAAGGCGTCCGTCGATGAAGAGCTTTCGATCGGCGATTACGTGTTGAGCGGCGGTGAGCTGGCGGCGATGGTAGTGATCGACGCGGTGGTCAGGCTTTTGCCCGGTGTTTTGGGGCATGCCGAATCGGCAGCGGAGGATTCGTTCGCGGCGGGGCTTCTCGATTGTCCGCATTACACGCGGCCAGAGATGTACGAAGGCCAGAGCGTGCCGCCGGTGCTGCTGAGTGGTGACCACGAGGCGATACGCCGGTGGCGACTGAAGCAGTCTCTGGGCCGGACCTGGGAGCGAAGGCCCGAGATGCTGCTGCAGTTACAGCAGCAGCGCGGTCTCAGTAAAGAGGAAGAAGCTTTATTGAGCGAGTACCAAAGTGAATGGCGTGGCGACGCCTAAGAACAGCAAGCTGGCTAAGCGGGCGGAGCAGACGAAGCAGACGCCAGTGGTAATCGCCGACAGATTTGTATAGTGTGCGCGTCCATTGGGACCGCCAGCGTTTTTTTGGGAGCAGGGCAATGAACAGAAATTCTATTATTTCGCAGCTTGACGCGGAGCAGATGGACAAAGAGCTGCCGGCCTTTGGCCCGGGCGATACCGTTATTGTTCAGGTGAAGGTTAAAGAAGGCAATCGAGAGCGCCTGCAGGCGTTCGAAGGTGTGGTAATCGGTAAGCGTAATCGCGGCCTTAACTCTGCCTTCACTGTACGCAAAATTTCGCATGGTGTGGGCGTGGAGCGTACATTCCAAACCTACTCGCGTCTGCTCGAGGCGATTGAAGTGAAGCGCCGCGGCGATGTTCGTCAAGCCAAGCTTTATTATCTGCGAGAGCGTTCAGGCCGATCGGCTCGCATCAAAGAAAAGCTGGGCTAATATCTGGGCCGGAGCTCCTGCCGTACTGTGCGAGAGCCCGAGCACTCTGAAAAGCGACCCTGTTTGGTCGCTTTTTTGTTGGCTGGCAATTGCGCCTCAGCGGTTTTGCTAAGCTAGTCGTATGAGTGACGCATTACAGGACAATCCTCTCGTACAGCGTTATCTGGACGCTGCCTGGATGGAAAAAGGCCTGAGCGAAAATACGCTCGCAGCCTACCGTCGTGATCTAAATGCGTATGTCGGTTGGCTGCCAGGCATAGGACTGACACCCGATGCAGCAACGCGCACTGATTTACAGACCTATCTCGCAAAGCTACTGCTCGAGAAGCGCTCACCGCGCTCCGTAGCCCGGGTCTTGTCGTGTCTGCGCGGCTTTTACCGATTTATGTTGAGATCATCGCTGGTTGTAGACGACCCCACGCTGGATTTACAGAGCCCCAAAATTGGGCGTCCATTGCCCAAGACGCTCTCCGAGGCCGAGGTTGAGAAGCTGTTGCGGGCACCGCCCCTGGATGATCCTCTTGGGTTTCGCGATCGCTGCATGCTCGAGGTTTTGTATGCCTGCGGACTACGCGTCACCGAACTCACCAGTTTGACTCTGTCCCAGCTCAGCCTGAATCAAGGCGTGGTCCGCGTTACTGGCAAAGGCGGCAAGGAGCGGCTGGTCCCGGTCGGCGACGAGGCGCTGCATTGGCTGCAGCGCTATCTGCGTGATGCCCGCCGTGAACTTCTCCAGGGCGGCACGTCCGAGGTGCTGTTTCCCAGTCGTCGGGGCCAGCAAATGACCCGGCAGACGTTTTGGCACCGCATCAAACGGCACGCGGTCGTTGCCGGCATCGGCAAGCCCGTATCGCCGCACGTGCTCAGGCATGCATTCGCCACACATTTGCTGAACCACGGCGCTGATTTGCGCGTCGTGCAGTTGCTGCTGGGGCACAGCGACTTGAGTACGACACAAATTTATACGCACGTTGCCCGCCAGCGACTGCAGAATCTACATGCGCAGCACCACCCGCGTGGCTAGCTGAACTATTTCCCAGTGTTATGATCGAAGTTCGCGTATATCGTGCGAGCACCAGCGTCGAGGAGAGGGCCAAGGCCATGAATGTATTGTCTGCTAACCACCCAGCAGATCATCCACGGAACGTTTATCCGAGGAGTGTTTCCGTGGCCGCATCTCGGGGGCTGACCTTTGGCCTATTGGGACTCGTGGCACTGTTGCTGTGCCTTGTGCCGGCATTGAGTCAGGCCCAGTCCGTCGCTGCCCAGACCGTCGAGAAAGAGATCGAAGAACAATTGCGGGAACGTCTCGGCAGTGAGGCGGTGGGCTTGCCGATTGATAGTATCGAGAAGAGCGAAATTGACGGCATGTATCGCGTCCTGCTAAAGCAGGGACCCGCGGTTTACACCACGGCTAGCGGCGACTTTTTTATTCTGGGAGATCTGTTTTCGGTTGGGGTGGATGGCTTCGTTAATCTGGCGGAGCGCCGCCGGTCCGAGGATAGAAAAGTTGCTCTGGCAGATGTTCCTATGCAGCAGAAAATCGTTTTTGCTGCGGAAGGCGAGACGCGCGCCCACATCACTGTTTTCACGGACGTCTCCTGCTTTTACTGTCAGAAGCTTCACAAGGAAGTTCCTGAGCTGAATCGTCGCGGCATTGAAGTGCGGTATCTTGCTTATCCGAGGCAGGGCATTGGTTCGCCAGGTTTCCGCCAGCTCGCCAGCGCCTGGTGTGCCGATGACCGGCAGACAACGCTCACTCGTCTGAAGAACCAGGAACCAATGCAAGACAACGTCTGTCCGGGGAATCCAGTCGCCGAGCAGTTTGCCCTTGGGCAGCAGCTGGGCGTGCAGGGTACGCCGGCGATCGTGACGCCCGATGGCAAGATGCTTCCCGGTTATCGTAGTGCCGATGATTTGATCACTACTTTGGGACTTGACTAGTAGCAGCGATCGCCCGTCGGTCCCGGTTATCGAATGCCGCGCTGGCAAAATTCGGCCTATCGCTGGCACCGGGTGACGATCAAGACTCACTCTTTCGTCGTGGGGTTTGACAGCAACGTGCTTGCGCTTTAGTGTCCCGGCTCCCGGTACAGTCGGTGTGCTTGTGCTAGACGCAGAGCGTCAGAAGAGCGTCACCAGACCGACACCAGACCGACACCAGACCGATAGAGAAGCCCCTTGGACGATCAATTTCAGCGCATTCGTCGCTTACCCCCCTATGTCTTTAGCATCGTTGGAGAGCTGAAGCAGGAGGCCCGTGCTGCCGGTAAAGACATCATCGATTTTGGCATGGGCAATCCGGATCAACCAACCCCAGCGCATATTGTAGACAAGCTCATAGAAACCGCGCAGCGCGGCGATACGCATCGCTACTCGCAGTCAAAGGGTATTCCACGGCTGCGCAAGGCTATCTGCGACTGGTACCAAAAGCGCTATGCGGTGGCGCTCGATCCAGAGACAGAGGCCATCGTTACTTTGGGCTCCAAAGAGGGCCTCGCGCATTTAGCGCTCGCCACCACTGGGCCTGGCGATGCGATTCTGGTGCCCAATCCATCTTACCCGATTCATCCCTATGGCTTTGTGATTTCCGGCGCCGACATTCGTCATATTCCCATGGGCGATGAGGCGGCTTTTTTTCCGGAACTTGAGAGCGCAATCCGCAACAGCTGGCCGCGTCCAAAGATGCTGGTACTGAATTTCCCCTCCAACCCCACGGCGCAGTGCGTTGAGCTGCCGTTCTTCGAGAAAGTTATTCGGATCGCCAGAGAGCATAAAATCTGGGTAGTGCAGGACCTGGCGTACGCGGACCTTTGCTACGACGGCTATGTAGCGCCATCCATATTGCAAGTCGACGGAGCTCGGGAGGTGGCTGTCGAGTTTTTCAGCATGTCCAAGAGTTACAATATGCCTGGCTGGCGCGTCGGTTTTTGCTGCGGGAATTCAACCCTGGTGGGTGCCCTGGCGCGCATGAAATCCTATCTGGATTACGGCATGTTCACGCCAATACAAGTGGCTGCAATTGCCGCCCTTGAAGGCGATCAAGGTTGTGTGAGTGAGATTAACTCGATGTACCGATTGCGTCGGGATGTGCTCTGTGAGGGTCTGAATGCGGCAGGATGGGTCGTTGAGCCGCCGCGGGCGACGATGTTTGTGTGGGCGAAAATTCCCGAGTTCTATCAGGAATTAGGTTCCCTGGAGTTTAGTAAGAAGCTACTGATTGATGCCAATGTTGCGGTATCTCCCGGAATCGGGTTTGGCGAGTACGGCGAGGGTTATGTGCGCTTCGGTCTGATAGAAAATGAGCATAGAACGCGGCAGGCGATCCGAAACATCAAGCGCATGTTCCGCGAAGATGGTGTGCCCTCGCGATGAGAGATTCCGGCAAGCGGTACGGCCAGCGGAAACGCTCCAAATGCCGGGAACGAGGCAGCCGCAATTCTGACGACGAGAATTGCAGGTTAGCGGCGGAATTTATCAGGGATTCGAATAGAGAATGAAGGCGCTACGAATTGGAGTTTGCGGCAACGGCACCGTGGGAGGCGGCACGATCGACCTGCTCCGCGGGCACGCGGATTTACTCGCGGCGCGGGCCGGATGCGAGCTCCACCTTTGCCGGGTCGGCGCGCGTCGGGCACGGGCAGATTGCGACACGGCTGAGGTCCCGGTGCATTCAGATCTCATGGATCTCGCTCGGGCAGACGACCTTGATGTGGTGGTCGAGTGTATTGGAGGTACGACACTGGCGCTTGAGCTGGTGCGCACGGCTTTGCAAAATGGTAAATCCGTGGTCACTGCCAATAAGGCGTTGATCGCCGAGCACGGTAATGAGTTATTGGCGCTGGCCGAGACCAATAATGTGAGTCTGTTGTGTGAGGCCGCTGTAGCGGGGGGTATTCCCATTCTCAAAGCCCTGCGGGAGGGCATGGCGGCCAATGCGATGTGCAGCATCGCCGGCATTATCAACGGCACTGGCAATTTTATTCTCTCGGCCATGGAAGCTCAGGGTCAAAGCTTTGCCGAGGCGCTTAAAGAGGCGCAGGCTCTGGGTTACGCGGAAGCCGATCCTACTTTTGACGTGGAAGGTATCGATGCGGCGCACAAGCTGGCGATACTCGCGTCCATGGCCTTCGCAATACCCCTGAACTTTGAGAGTGTCCATTGCGACGGTATTTCTGAGATCAGCGCGGAGGATATTACCCTCGCCGGCGAACTCGGTTATCGCATCAAGCACCTGGGTATTGCCAAGCAGGGCAGCCACGGTGTGGAGTTGCGAGTGCATCCGACGCTACTTCCCTCCGGAGGGCTGCTGGCAAACGTCAACGGTGTGCTCAACGCGGTGCGTCTCGACGGGCATGCTGCGGGAGAGACAGTGTATTGCGGCGCCGGAGCCGGGCGCCTGCCCACGGCGTCATCTATTGTCGCAGATCTGGTGGATCTGGCGCGGGCGGATGGTCGCGCGATTCACTGCCTGGGGGTTGCGGTCTCGGATCTGTCGCCACAAGCTATTGTCCCCACCGATGAGGTCTGCACAGCCTGGTACGTCCGCGTATCATTTCCGGCGGGCGGCGATAGCGATGCGGGTGGAGATGAGCACGGTATGACGACTGGGGCAAGGGTGAAAGCGCAGGTTTTGGATTGTCTAACAGCCGAGGGTATCAACGTTGCACATGTGCTTGAAAAACTCCCCGCCCAGATTGGGGAGGCTGCGCAGCTCGCGTTAGTCAGTGACGCGGTACCCCAGAAAGCAATTCAACGCGCGCTAGCGGCGCTCAACGCTTTGTCAGCTGCCAGCCTGGAAGCCAGTTGCATTCGCGTTGAAGACGCGCTGTAGTCCTTAGCAGCAGAGACAGAGAAGAACCATGCGATATATCAGTACCCGGGGAACGGCGCCAGCGCTGGATTTTGAGGAAGTGCTGCTAACCGGGCTAGCCGCCGACGGGGGGCTTTACGTGCCGGAGACCCTGCCGCATTTTAGTCAGGCAGAGCTGCAGGAAATGGCCGGACTTGGCTACCCGGCGCTTGCTCATCGCATTCTGCTGCCGTTTGTCGGCGCAAGCTTTGAGAGCGCCGAGCTGCAAGAGATTATCGAAGACTGCTACGCTGGTTTCCGTCATCAAGCAGTAGCGCCGCTGGTGCAACTCGAACATGGGCACTGGGCTCTCGAACTTTTTCATGGGCCGACGCTGGCCTTCAAGGATTTTGCCCTGCAGTTGCTCGGCCGGCTCTTGGATGCGGTACTCAGGCGACGCGGTGAGAAGATTGTCATCATGGGCGCGACTTCCGGCGATACCGGTTCCGCCGCAATCGCCGGCTGCCAGCGTTGCGAGAATATCGATATTTTTATTCTGCATCCACATGAGCGTGTATCGGAGGTGCAGCGCCGCCAGATGACCACGCTGAGCGGCCCGACCATCCACAACCTGGCGATTAAGGGTGATTTTGACGATTGTCAGGCGATGGTCAAAGCCAGCTTCCTGGCGCAGGAGTTTTTGCCCGAGGGCCGGCGGCTGGTGGCCGTTAACTCAATCAACTGGGCCAGAATCATGGCGCAGATTGTCTACTACTTCTATGCGGGTCTGGCGCTGGGTGCGCCGCATCGGGCCTCTGCGTACTCGGTGCCTACCGGCAATTTTGGCGATATTTACGCCGGTTACCTCGCTTCCCGCATGGGACTGCCGGTAGCTAAGTTGATGATTGCGACCAATCGCAATGATGTATTGCACCGGCTATTGAGTACGGGTGTCTACGCACGCAAGGCGCTCACAAAAACGCTTTCACCGAGCATGGATATCAGTATTTCCAGTAACTTCGAGCGTCTGATGTTTGATCTTTATGATCGCGATGGTGCGGCCATAGCTGATTTGATGCGCGACTTTAGTCAGGGTGATATCGCTCTCTCCGATGCGGCCATGACTGAGGCGCGGGGCCTGTTTGTCAGCCATTGCGTTAGCGACACTGAAACCACCGACTGTATCGCGGAAGTCTGGAATGCCAGCAACTATCTGCTCGATCCGCACAGCGCGATCGGCTTGGTCGCAGCGCGTCGGGGACTTAAGGATAGTGTGAACCGTGAAGCACGCGACAACCCTAACGAGACGCCGTGGGTGAGTCTGGCGACCGCGCATCCTGCAAAATTTCCCGAGTCGATAGCACGTTCGGGAGTGGCTGAGTTGCCGCGCTTACCTCCGCATCTCAGCGATCTTTACGAGCGCCCGGAAATTTTTGATGTGCTGCCAAACGATTTGCAAACCGTGCATGGATTCATGTCGGGGCATCTTGGTGCCTAATTGACGCAGCTCAATCGCACAGTCACCCGGCGTCCCATTGCCGGGGATCCAGACAAACTGCCAGAAGTTCCTACCCTGCTGGCGCGGCTCTACGCAGCGCGGGGCGTTACCGGCCCGGAAGATCTGAATCTTGGTTTTTCGTCACTACTATCACCGGACCTGCTGGCGGGAATGTCTGCTGCGGTTCAGCGGCTTGAGCAGGCGCTGGAGTGCGACGAGCGCATCCTGATAGTGGGTGATTTCGACGCCGATGGCGCGACCAGCACTGCGATGGCGGTGGGGGCGCTGCGTGAATTTGGCGCCACGCAGGTCGACTACCTGGTGCCTAACCGCTTTGAATTTGGCTATGGACTGACCCCGGGGATTGTGGCGTTGGCGGCGCACCGCAAGCCGGACCTCATAATCACCGTAGACAACGGGATTTCCTCCATAGAGGGGGTGGCGGCGGCGGGTGCCGCGGGTATCGAAGTACTGGTCACGGATCACCATCTTCCCGGCGACGAGCTGCCGGACGCGGCGGTGATTTTGAACCCGAATCAGCGGGCTTGCGGTTTTCCCAGTAAAGCGTTGGCCGGTGTTGGCGTAATGTTTTACCTCCTGCTGGGACTGCGCAAGCATTTGCGGGGACAGGATTGGTTTAGTAAGCGTCAGCAAAGTGAGCCGCATCTGGCGGCGTATCTGGATCTGGTTGCTCTTGGCACCGTGGCGGATGTGGTGCCGCTTGACCACAACAATCGCATCCTGGTGAACGGCGGCTTGCAGCGCATGCGAAGCGGCCGGGCACGGCCCGGTGTCGAAGCGTTACTTGCTGTGGCCGGGCGCGATGTCACCGAGGTGGTCGCCTCCGATCTGGGCTTTGCTGCGGGGCCCAGACTGAACGCGGCAGGCAGGCTGGATGACATGTCGCTTGGTATCGAGTGCCTGCTTGCCACGGATGCCTCTCGGGCGCGGTCCCTGGCTCTGCAGTTGGACAGCCTGAATCGCGAACGGCAGCAAATAGAGCGGGATATGGAGCACGATGCCCTTAAGCTGCTGAGTACCCTGGACATCGATGCCGCTCGACTTCCTCCTGCGCTGGTGCTGTACGAACCCCAGTGGCATCAGGGCGTAGTTGGCATTCTGGCCTCGCGAATCAAGGACCGCTACAACCGTCCTGTGATTGCCTTTGCAGATACCGGCGACGGCCAGTTAAAAGGCTCGGGTCGCAGCGTCAGCGGTTTGCATATGCGAGATCTTCTGGACACGGTAGCGGCCCGCAATCCGGGTGTGATCTCACGCTTTGGCGGGCATGCCATGGCGGCGGGTTTGTCTCTGGATCGAGATCAACTGAGTCGTTTTACCGAGGCTTTTTCACTGGAAGCGCAGCGGGCTGGCAGTGACAGTCTCGAGGCGGTTATTGAAACCGATGGCGAACTCGCGCTTGAGGAGTTCGATCTTAAACTTGCGGAAGCACTGCGCATCGCCGGCCCCTGGGGGCAGCATTTCCCGGAGCCGCTCTTCGACGGACATTTCCAGTTGCTCACGCAGCGTATTGTGGGTGAGCGTCACCTGAAAATGAGCGTGCGGTGCGCTGATGGTTCCCCCGCTTTGGACGCGATTGCTTTCCGGGTGGATCCGGATGTTTGGCCCGATCCCACGGTATCCAGCGTGCATTTGGTGTTTCGGCTGGATGTAAATCAGTTCCGGGGCGAGCGCCGCCTGCAGCTGTTGGTGGAGCAGCTAACGCCAATATGACGGCGTTTTAGCCCTGTTGTTGCGCGCCTGCTGGTCGAAGAAGGCGCCGCGCTGCGTTAGAATGCCTTGCGGCTATCACCCCTAGCTGTCCTCAGTCTTCATTTCTTGGTTTTACAGGTATTCAGCATGTTGGAAATTAATCTTCTTGTGCAGAGTCTCAAGGACATAGAAGCGCGCACAGACGTGCTTAGGGGGTATCTTTGACGTCGATCAGCGCCGTGAGCGCCTGTCCGAAGTAGAGCTCGAGCTAGCCGAACCCAGCGTCTGGGATGACCCCGCGCGTGCCCAGGAGCTCGGGCGTGAGCGCTCTTCACTGGAGACCATCGTAGGTTCTCTCGATGCCCTCGAAACCGGCACTGCCGACACGCTGGAAATGCTGCAGATGGCGTCCGAGGAGAACGATGAGGGCGCCGTGACAGATTTGGAACTGGAGATCGACGGCTTGCTCAAGGTCCTAGGTGACCTCGAGTTCCGCCGCATGTTCGACGGCGAAATGGATGCCAACAATGCGTTTCTCGATATCCAGTCTGGCTCCGGGGGCACCGAGGCTCAGGATTGGGCCGAAATGCTGCTGCGCATGTACCTGCGCTGGGGCGAGTCGCGCGGTTTCAAGACCGATCTTATAGAGGTGTCCGGTGGCGATGTAGCTGGCATCAAGAGCGCCACCATCCAGTTCTCGGGTGACTACGCCTTTGGCTGGTTGCGCACGGAGACAGGCGTACATCGTCTTGTGCGCAAGTCACCTTTCGATTCGGGTAATCGACGCCATACTTCTTTTGCTTCGATATTTGTGGCCCCCGAGATTGATGACAATATAGAGATTGAAATCAATCCGGCAGATCTGCGCGTAGATACCTACCGCGCCAGCGGCGCGGGTGGTCAGCATGTGAACAAGACCGATTCGGCCGTTCGTCTGACTCACAATCCCTCGGGTATCGTAGTGCAGTGTCAAACCGAGAGATCACAGCACCAGAATCGGGACAATGCCATGAAGCTGCTGCGCGGCAAGCTTTACGAGATGGAAGTGCTCAAGCGCAATGAAGAAAAGCAGATAATGGAAGACAATAAAGCTGACATTGGCTGGGGCAGTCAGATCCGGTCCTATGTGCTCGATGCGTCGCGTATCAAAGACCTGCGTACGAATGTCGAAACCAGCAACACGCAGGCCGTCCTTGATGGTGGCATTGATCTCTTTATTGAGGCCTCGCTGAAGAGCGGCCTTTAGGGCTTCGAGTGATCAATAACTAAGCGAATTGACGAGCGCTGCGAAGCGTCGCGCGCAGGGCGGTTACATGGATCGCAGAAAAGCAGAAAAGCAGAAAAGCAGAAAACCGGAAAACCGGAAAACCGGAAAACCGGACAAGCGGATATAACCTATGACTAATACAGACACGTCGGTCGCAGCTGCGGATGATGAAAACCGGCTGATAGCGGAGCGTCGAGACAAGCTCACCGCATTGCGTGAGCTCGGCAACCCCTTTCCGAATGACTTCAGGCGCAGCGCCACCGCCGGTGAGTTGCAGCGTGATTTCAGTGAAGACGACAAACCTACGCTGGAGGCCCGCGCACAGGATTTTGCGGTTGCCGGGCGTCTGATTCGCAATCGCGGTTCCTTTTTGCTGATTCAGGATGGGGAGGGGGAGATACAGCTGTATGTGGATCGCAAGGGGCTTGATCCGGCGACCCTGGCAGCAATCAAGAGCTGGGACCTGGGTGACATTGTGGGCGCACAGGGCCCACTGTTCCGATCCGGCAAAGGTGATTTGTACATCAATATGCGCGAGGCGCGCCTTTTGACCAAGGCGCTGCGACCATTGCCCGACAAGTATCACGGGCTTGCGGACCAGGAGATTCGCTATCGACAGCGTTACGTCGATCTCATTGTGAACGAGTCCTCGCGTGAGGTGTTTCGCGCCCGTTCGCGAATCATCAGCTATATTCGTCGCTTTATGGACGAGCGCGACTTCATGGAAGTGGAGACGCCGATGATGCAACCTATTCCTGGTGGTGCGGCGGCCAAGCCTTTTGTTACGCACCACAATGCGTTGGATATGACAATGTATCTGCGGATTGCTCCAGAACTTTACCTCAAGCGCCTCACCGTGGGCGGCTTTGAGCGTGTGTACGAGATCAACCGCAATTTCCGTAACGAAGGCTTGTCGACTCGGCACAATCCGGAATTTACCATGCTCGAGTATTACTGGGCCTATGCGGATTACAGAGACGCGATGGACCTGACTGAGGATATGCTTCGCGGGCTCGCGCACGAAGTCCTGGGCACACAGCAAGTCAGCTACCAGGGTCAGGAATATGATTTTGCGCCGCCATTCAAGCGACAGACTGTGCTGGAGGCGATTCTTCAGTACAACCCGGAACTTGACGCACGCGAGCTGTCTAATCTGGAGGCAGCCGCTGTTATAGCGAAAGGGATGGGGATTGATGTTTCAGGAGCTTGGGGGCTGGGTAAGCTTCAGATCGAAATATTTGAGAAAACGGCCGAACATCGACTAGAACAACCGACCTTCATCACGGAGTATCCGACCGAAGTATCTCCGCTCGCGCGGCGCAATGATGACAACCCGTTTGTAACGGATCGCTTTGAGTTCTTTGTTGCGGGTCGTGAACTGGCGAACGGCTTTAGTGAGCTCAATGACGCCGAGGATCAGGCGCAGCGCTTTCGCGATCAGGTGGCGCAGAAAGACGCGGGTGACGACGAGGCCATGCACTTTGATGCTGACTATGTGCGGGCCCTGGAGTACGGGCTACCGCCCACAACCGGGGAGGGAATAGGTATTGATCGACTGGTCATGCTGCTGACGGATTCAGCGTCGATTCGTGACGTTTTGTTGTTTCCGCACATGCGTCCCGAGTGATCCTCGTGGTGCGTGGCGGTGCTACACTTACCTCGCGTTATTGGCTATTTCGTGATTTGATCGAAGCTCGGGCAAACTGCGACGCGCTGGGTGATTGCATAAACTAGTGCTTGCAAAAGATTAGCGCTTGCAATGATTGGCGTTCAAACGAACTAAAGTTTTCACAGTAGGGTTTTCACACTAGGGTTTTCACACTAGGG
Organism: Congregibacter sp.; assembly: GCA_045105635.1. GTDB lineage: Bacteria > Pseudomonadota > Gammaproteobacteria > Pseudomonadales > Halieaceae > Congregibacter. Next base: position 19,974 of record JBGCDU010000008.1, on the reverse strand, counting down.
TTTTCACACTAGGGTTTTCACACCAGGGTTTTCACACCAGGGTTTACACATATCAGGATTTAGAAAATGAGGATGTGCCTCTTGAGGGTTTGGAGCTGAGAAGATGATATGCAGCGTTTTGGCACTTGTTTTAGTATGAGACAGCGTGGTTTGCGGCAGTTGTTTTCGCTAGTTCAAAGCGTTGGAGTGATTTGTAAAATGCTTCACTCCAGGCGTTATGGAATTGCCTTTGTACTAGCCCTCCCCGTGCTGGTCCTGAGCGCTTGTGTGACCCCAACCGTAGCGCCGGAGCCTGAGCCACTCAAGCGGGCCCCGGAAGACGTAGAACTAACCCTGAATCTGCCGGACGATTCCACGCAATGTCGCTGCGACGATATACCGGCTAACGACCGTACCTTCCTCGAACGGGGAATGCGTACGCTTGCCGATGCGGACTACATTGAGGCAGTGCAGTACTTTCAACGCTACAAACGTCTTGAAAAGTCCGCCGTTGCGCAATGGGAAAGCCAGCTGGCTATCGCCTATATCAGTATGCTGCCGAGAAGCCCTTTTTATGACGTGGAGGCCGCGCGAGTAGCCTACACGGACCTGCAAGCCAGAGAGCCCTCAGGTAGCAAGCATCACACGATTGTGCTGATGCAGCAGGCGCTTGAATCCTTTGTATTGATGGAGCGTCATTTCCAGGACCTGGAGCGACGTTCTGTGATGCTACAGGACGACCTCGACAAGCGTGAGCTGGCAATCAAGCGGCTTCGGGAGCTGACGTTGGGGCAGCCGGAAGGCTCACCGTAAACCGCGAGCCTCGTCCCGGGGCGCTTTCCACACTGATTGTGCCGCCCATGAGCTCGCAAAAGTCGCGACAGATGGCCAGGCCGAGGCCTGTGCCTCCGTAGGTTTGGCTGGTTGAGTCCTCGGCCTGGACAAAGGCTTCGAACACCATCTCCGCCTGCTCTTCGGTCATGCCAATCCCCGTATCGCTGACGGAAAACTCGACCCGATCTCGAGATTCGTTCACATTTGCTGTGACGCTGATTTCGCCGTCCTCGGTGAATTTAGCAGCATTGCTCAGAAGGTTGAGTACAATCTGCCGGAACTTGACCGCATCGTTCACAATCTCCGGCAACGCCGTAAAATCGCCGATCTTGACCTGATTACCATTGCCCGACAACAACGGCGCCAGTGCATCCAGAGATTCGCTCAGCACATCGCCGGGATTAAAGCGACTGGTCAAGAGGCGCATCTTGCCGGTCTCTATCTTTGAGAGATCGAGAACGTCGTCGATCAGCCCCAGCAGCTGTCTGCCCGACAATACGATTTTGCCCAGGTCGCCGTGGAATTGTTCAGGATTGATTCGAGCATCGTCGGTAACCTCGTCCTGTAGCATTTCGCTGTAGCCGATAATCGCGTTTAGCGGTGTGCGCAGCTCGTGGCTTACATTCGCCAGAAAGCGTGACTTTGCGGCGTTTGCCTCATCGGCGCTTTGCTTGGCTTCCTTTTCCTCGTCAATCGCGCGGCGAAGCTTGTCTGACATGCTGTTGAAGGCACCGGCAAGGTCACCAAGCTCACCGTCATCGTTGATATCATCGATTCGATAGTCGAGTTCGCCGGCACCCAGGCGTTGCGTGCCTTTTTTAAAACGCTTGAGATTGTCGTTGGTGTAACGCACCAGCGAGAACCCGAGCGTTGCCGTTAGAAAAATCGAGGCGATAAAACCGATCACGGTTATGCGGTCAGTCAGCGCGATCGTGCGGTCAATGACAATGGCTCGCTGAACCGCTATGAAAGCCTGGCGCTGCTCTAATTCCTTGAGGCGCTGGCTGGTTTCGAGATAGGGAATCGGGTCGTCAACATCGGAGGTCGTGATTGCATCATTGTACTGTTGATAAAACGTCTCCCAGTGTCGCAGTAGTCTTGCGCTGCTCTCGCCAAGGCGTTCGTACTGTAGTGCGGTCACGTCACTCACCATGCCGCGTAGCGCATCGACGGTGCCGCGGGTGTTGGCTATGCCTTCCAGCGCTGCTTGCTGATCCGCGGCGGCGAGGGTGTCGTCGGTATTCTCGCGCAGCGTGGCGAGCACCAGAATCTTTTGACGCTGATCTTCCAGTTGCTGTGCCAGTTCGCCAGAGAGCTGGCCTGCACTTACCGCCTGACGGTAGGCCACCATGCTCTCGCTTCTCGCGTAACTGCCCCAGAAATGGGTGCCTACGTTGATGGCAAACAGCACCAGGATAGTAAACAGCGATAGCGTGAGACGGCGTCTCAGGCTCACGAGTCGGCCCGGTCCAGAAGCTGGTCAATCTTCGCGAGCAGGGCCGGAAAATCAATGGGCTTGGTGGCGTAGTCGTCGCATCCCGAGGCCATTGCCTTGTCTCTGTCCTCGGCCATGGCATGCGCGGTCAGAGCAATAATTGCGGTGTCGCTGATCGATGGATTACCGCGAACGCGCTCACACACCGTCCAGCCGTCAACGATCGGAAGGTTCATGTCCAGCAGCACTACAGCAGGGCGGATGCTGGCAATTTGTACCAGCGCCTCCGCGCCGTCCTCGGCGAGCGCTACCGTATAACCCGCGCGGCGCAGACGACGGCTTAGCATGTCCCGATTAAGCTCGTTGTCCTCGACCAGTAAGAGCGGCCTGGCGTTCACATCAGCTCTCGCTCTAACGGGTACACGAGAAGCATTTCGTCGATACCGGGGGCCTTGATCTCTCTCGGTTCCCCGAGTGCATAGGCCGCGCCTAGCGCCAGGCGTGTACTTTCGGCGATGAGAGTTTCTCCACGTTGCGCTACATCCTCAATACGTGAGGTGACGTTCATGGCGTGACCGACAAATCCGTACTTACTGCGGCGCTCAGAGCCAATGTTGCCGGCAATGACATTGCCTGTATTCAGAGCGATACCCATTTCCAGTTCAGGCAGGCCATCCTTGCGGTTTGCGCCATTGATGGTGGCCATCGCTTCCTGCATGGCCAGGGCGCAGCGCGCAGCCCGGTCTGGATCATCGTCGTGACGTCGCGGTGCACCAAACACAGCCAGAATGGCGTCTCCGAGGAATTCATCAATGGTGCCGCCATATTCCATAATGATATCGGTCATTGCGCCAAGATAGCGGTTGAGCATACTCACGACGCGGTCTGGCGGCAGCTGTTCACTTAGCGTCGTGAAGCCTCGGATATCTGACATCATGATAGTGACTTCGCGCAGATCGCCGCCGAGGTCGAGTCCCTCGGGGCGTTCTAGAATCTCCGTGACGATATCATCCGATAAATAGCGTCCAAAGGTGGCGCGAATAAACTTTTCGTTGCGCTCAAGCTGATCGCGATACTGCTGCTCGCGGTCATACCAGCGTTTGCGCTCAATTCCCGCCTTGATGCGAGCCTGCAACAGCACTGGATTAAATGGTTTGAAAAGATAGTCGTCAGCGCCCGCTTCTATGCACTCGACGATACCCTGCATATCCTGCTCTCCAGAGATCATGATGACCGGCGTAGCGCGCCAGCGTGGCTCGGCCTTGATGCGCCTCAGTACTTCACGGCCATCCATGCCGGGCATCATACGGTCCAGCAACACGACATCGACATCGGCATTGGCCAGTGTTTCCAGCGCATCGACCCCCCCCGGGGCCGTCACTACGAAGTGGCCGCTGCGCGTGAGGTAGCGCGCCAGCAGCTCGCGATTTTCTTCGCGATCATCCACCGCCAGAATAAACCCGGGCTCCTCAGCCATCATGAACGGGCGGGGCGGGGTGGTGACGCTATCGGCCTCGCCTGTCTCCCCGGATGCACCGGGCTGCACCGGCTCCATGGTGCCGTGCAGCACCTGTTTCAGCGCCGTTTGTAGCGCCTCCGGTGGGCTGGGCAGTACCTCAAGGAGCATCTCGGCATAGCCGCGTAAGGCGCCCGTAAGGTTGCGTATTTCGTGTGCATCCTGCGTCGACTCCAAAAGCAAGGGTGCAATGCGCTCAGCGCAGGCGCACAGAGCGCTCCAGTCGCGACTGGACTCCTCGTCAAGCGCTGGAATATCCTCGGCGCTTAGTGCTCGCAAGGCGCCCACCGCATCGCTCAGGGCCAGCTGCGTCATTGGGATTGCCCGTTGCGTAAACCTCTACTCAAATCTGTAAACCTGAAAGTCATTCCATTGATGTCTGCAGTACCTTGCGGGGCAGTATAACGAGCCGGCTCAAAGCGGGGAAAGACGATTGTCATGTTCCCGAGGAGCGATAGCGGTGGTTTTGGAGGGTGTGGGGAGCAGAGAAAGGCCAAAGAAAGCCCAGAGGAGGGCGAGTTTATGAAAATCAGTCAGTGTTCTTGCTCACAGTGGATGCGCGTTGCCAAATGTTTGAGGTAACATGCCCGGATGAACATCGACTAGTGCGGGCGGTCCAAGCAGATTACATGTTGCAGCAGGTAGAAATTTTTCAGGGACTCACGGAAAGCGAGCTGAGTGCGCTTGTAGAGAGCACCACGAGCCGATCTTTTCCCAAGAATACGGTGGTCATTCATGAGAATGACCCCGCCGATTCCTTGTTTGTTATCGAGAGCGGCAAGGTCAAGGTTTACTGCAGCGATAAAAACGGCAAAGAGTTCATCATGAACACGCAGGGCGCCGGCGACTACTTTGGCGAGCTGGCGCTGTTAGACGACTCTACCCGGTCGGCATCGGTCAGGACCGTAGAGAAGTGCAATTTCAGCATTATCTACAAAGATGACTTTAACCGCGTACTGGAGCAGCATCCGAGTATTTCGCGCAAACTCATCGCCAATCTCGCAAACCGGGTCAGAAAGCTCACGGCCGACGTAAAAAGCCTGGCGCTGCAGGATGTGTATGGTCGCGTAGCAAATGTGCTGATGGACCTGTCTGAAGAGCGTGGCGACGGTACTCTGTATATCGGTGAGAAACTCACTCAGCAAGATATCGCCGATCGTGTGGGTGCTTCCCGCGAGATGGTGGCGCGTATCCTCAAGGATCTCACCATAGGTGAGTACATCCGCTTTGAGGGTCGGCACATCATTATCAATACCCGACTCCCTGCCAAATACTAGGGGCACTTGCGCCAATGTTGTGGTTGTCTGAAGCTTGGGGCTGGATCCGGAGCGTGCGGCTGTGTGCGAAAGCGCAGGTGCACACCAAGGCGAAGTTACTCACCAAAGCGAAGCAGCTAAAAAAAGCCCAGCTATCGGCGATAGGGGTATGCGTCTTGGTCGGCGCCTGCAGTACGAGCACTCCCCCTGGCGACATGAGCGCGCAAGCAATGGAGGCTCTCTATCTCGAGCGCTATGCTGCGCTCACGGACCGCTCGAGCAAAAATGGTCTCGCAAGCTATGAGCCGCTGAAAACGGTATCCGGTGCCGATGACTGGCAGCCGCTGAGCGTGCGCGATGTGGCCGCTCGACGGCTGAATGCTTCTACGCTGCTGGCGATGCGCAATTATGCGGAGCTCAACCGCTCCTCGTCTCTACTGGTATGGATCGACGGCGCGCTGGAAGCAGAGTTCTACTTTGGTGATACCACGCGAGATTCATTGCTGGTGTCGAAATCTCTGTCCAAGCCGCTTGCCGCTATTGCCGTGGGCCGCGCGATGCAGCGTGGTTTTATCGATTCCCTCGATCAGTCCGCGGCGGATTTTATCGAGGCGTGGCGCGGCACGACAAAAAGTGCCATTACCTTGCGACAATTGCTGGGTAATCGCTCGGGCTTGTTGCCGCAGGGCCAGATGTCCGGTCCAGAGGATGTGCTCAGCAGAGCCTATATGCATCCGGCGCACGACCAGGTCATTATCAACGATTACCCGCTCGTTGATGAGCCCGGCACACGCTACGAATACTCCAATGCGAACTCGGAGTTGATTGCGCCTCTTATCGAGAGCGCGACGGGGGTGCCCTACGAGGAATGGGTGGCAAATGAAGTATTCAAGCCCCTCGGCGCTCGCGGTGGTGAGATCTGGATGAACCGTCCGCAGGGTACGCCGCATTCGGGTTGTTGCATCCTTTTGCCCGCCGAGACATTTATGCGACTTGGACTTTTGTTGCTAAATGATGGCGTCTGGGAAGGTTTACGTTTATTGCCCGATGGCTACGTCGCACAAATGCGCACGGTAAGCCCACAGAATCCTCACGCAGGCCTGGGTGTATATGTAGGCTCCCCCTATATCGAGCGGCGCGGTGCGGCTAACCCCGACATGGACCTCGGCGAGAATCTGCATAGCGAACCCTATGCAGCGGAAGACCTGTTTCTGTTTGATGGCAATTCAAATCAGGTGGTGTACATGGTGCCGTCCCAGGGCGTGGTGGTATTACGCACTGGTGCCTGGGCGCCGCGAGATCCTGAGTGGGATAACGCGTTGCTGCCGAATCTCTTGCTGCGCGATCTTCAAAACCAGCGCGCCTCCAGAGACCAATCAATTTAAGTTACTGTACTGTTTGCAAGTCAACTGAACGCTTGTAAACGCGACCTTGCATCAAATATGGCTCTGGTCCTCCTCACTTACTTCAGACAGTATCTGCGATGCCGAATCTGGTGATTCTTCAAGTGCTTCTGCTATTAAGGTGGCGGTGTCTTTCAGCGGTTGCGTGTAGCGCTCAACGGCGGTTTCCATGGGCATAGCTGATGCAAAGAAAATCAGGTTCAGTGTCGCCACAAACTTGTCGCCAATATTGATTGGCACAGACAGACTCGAGGTTTTGCCCGGCGTGTCGGTGTACTTGTTGCGATCATGCGTGGCGTAGCCGAACTTACGAGCCGCGCGGGCCTGTTCAATAGTGTCGGAGAAGTAGGCCAGCGCGCGATCATCTGATTCGCCAAAAGCCTTTAGTCCCTTGACGATCGCTTCTCGCTCGACCTCATCGCAAAACGCAAAATGCACTTTGCCACTGGCTGTGGAGTAAAGCGGGAGAGCGTCGCCCGGGTGGTAATTCTGAAAAGTGAGTGAGGTCATGCTGTGCGTGCTATCGCGCACGACCATCGACAGTCCAACGCGGGTGGCGATTGAGACAGGCCACAACACTTCGCGGGTTAGGTTAACCAGGTAAGGCCTTGCGGTGACAACAAGGGTGTTCTCAAATTGATGTCCACTGCTCAGTGTGTGCACGAGTGCCGTAGGACGGTAGCGCTTGCGGTTGGGCTCCATCTCTACAAAGCCTTCGTACATGAGCGTTTGCATGATGCGACAAGCCGTAGGGTAAGGTACTTCTACCGCTCGGGCTGCGTTCATCATGGTGATTGAGCCGGACTCGTTAATCGCCTGCAACATGCGCAAGCCGCGACTGATCGCGCGAATGGGTACACCTTTTTCCATGCTGCCTGTTGTATCCGTATTCGTGTCACAAAGAGTTACTACGACTTTACATTAACCGACAGGTGGATAGCTAGTCGAGCAGGGGACACAGACCCAAGATGATCAAGCTATAGTCGAAAGCGTTGAAAATTCGCGTTTTGCACGTATTTCATGGCTGTTATTGAAGCAACACTCAAATCCTTCGAGTTCCATATGCCTGCCATTATTGTCGGGGCAGGTGCGTGTGGGCTGGCGGCGGCCATCGCCGCGCGAGACAGTGATATCGATGTGCTGGTTATCGAGCGCGATCCTTCGCCGCTGGGTACGACGGCGATGTCCACAGGCCTGATACCTGCGGCAGGTACGGATGAGCAAATTGCGCGGGGCATAGAAGATAGTCCGCAGCGCTTCGCGGCCGATATCATGGCCAAGGCACGCAATGGTGCTTGCGCAGAGGTCGTGCAGGCTCTGGCAGACGACTCAGCGGAGACCATAAGCTGGCTGCGCGACAAGCATCAGTTACCGCTCACATTGCTGGATGGTTTTACTTATCCTGGTCACAGTGTCATGCGCATGTATGGCTCTCCCAACCGCACGGGCAGCGAATTGATGGCGGGTATGCAGGACGCAGCGATCCAATCAGGGGCGGACATACTTACCCAGGCCGTGGTGTGTGATTTGTTTGTCGATGCAGAGCAGCGTGTGCTCGGTGTTAGCATCGAACGACCGGACGGGCAGCGCGAAGAAATCGGCTGTGATGCCCTGGTTCTCGCTTGTTGCGGTTTTGCAGGGAATCAATCTCTGGTCGCGGAGTACATTCCGGAAATCGCAGAAGGCACGTTCCACGGACATCCAGGCAACAAAGGCGAAGCCATACAGTGGGGCCGTGAACTCGGGGCTCGCCTGGCGGATATGGATGCCTATCAAGGGCACGGCGGCCTTGCGGCAGGGCACGGGATCCCAATCCTCTGGCCCTTGATTATGGAAGGTGGTTTTCAGGTCAATAGAAACGGCGAGCGATTTTCCGACGAATCCCAGGGGTATTCCGAGCAAGCCGTAAAAGTACTGGCGCAACCTGACAAAGTGGCTTTTTCAGTATTCGACGAACGTCTTTACGCGCTGATGGAGCAGTTTAGCGACTTCCAGGATGCTCTGGAGGCCGGTGCGCTTATCAGCGCGCCAGACGTAGAAGCGCTGGCGGCGGCGATGAAGGTGCCGGAAGATGCTCTGCTGGCTACTTTCGCGCAGGAGCGCGGCTGTAAATCCGGGGCACAGAAGTGTCCGTTTGGTCGCGACTTCGCCGGTTTGCAGGCTCTAGAGGGAAATCTCTATGCAGCGCGGGTGACCGGCGCACTTTTTCACACGCAGGGTGGGCTGGAAATTGACGGCAGCGCACGGGTGTTGCGCGAATCTGGAGAGCCGTTTCCGAATTTGTATGCGGGCGGCGGCGCGGCGCGAGGTATTTCCGGTACCGGTTCTGCAGGCTATATGGCGGGTAACGGCTTGTTGACGGCGACGGGGCTAGGCAAGCTCGCTGGCCGCGCGGTGGCTGCGCAATTGAAGTCTGAATCGGGAGCTAACTGATGCGATTCACTCTACATAACTGACAAGGACAACGCCTGTTGATTTACCTGCGTGATATCTGTCTCGCTTTGCTCCTGACCGTTTGTACTACGCTTGGCTGGTCTTTCGCTGCCCGCGCAGATGCCGGCGAGACAAGCGTTGAGACTGCAGCTGAAAAAGCCGCTGACGGAGAAAAGATCAGGCTCGCGCAGTGGAACCGCTTCGCGACCGCCATGGCCAGGCATTCGCCACTAGGCCGCGTGATGGGTGATCCGGGTAAGACACTCTGCGAAGCGTCGGCTGAAGACATGCCTGGCAGCGAGCGCTACAAAAATGCCATCGAATATGCCCGCGAGATGGACAGCTACTCGCTGATCATTTGGCGCAATGGCAAATGCGAGCTGGCGCAATATTTCGCACCGTATCCGGCAACGCTAAGGCCAGAATCCGCTTCCATGCACAAGTCGGTTGTGGGCCTGTTGATAGCAGCAGCGATCGGCGACGGCTTTATCGACAGTATCGATGACCCCGTTGGTCAGTACATAAGCGAGTGGAAGTACGACCCGCGTGGCGAGATCACCCTGCGTGATGTTGCGACTATGTCCTCGGGACTCGAGACTCTTTCGATGCTCGGCGGCATGACATCGCCGGCTATGTCCTATCTGCTAGGCAAGGTCGATGCGCGACAGACAATCCTGGATCGACCGCTGAAAGACGCGCCAGGCAGCGTATTTCACTATTCCGGTCTCAATACGCAGCTGTTGCTGCTGGTGATTGAGAGTGCCACCGGCGAGCCCTACCTCGATTATCTGTCGCGGCGACTCTGGCAGCCGATAGGTGCACGTGACGCATATACCTGGAATTTCCCGGGTTTGACGTCGACGCCGCGCGCCAACACGGCGCTGATGGCTAGTGCTGAAGACTGGCTGCGGGTGGGTTTATTGATAAAGGATCTGGGTGTATTCGGCGGGGAACAGATAATTCCCTCCGGACACGTTGAGGCCATGAGCGTCCCGAGCGAAGCGAATCCAAATTACGGCTGGCAAATCTGGATGGGTAACCGCTACCAGGAAAAACGCTACTACAACGAACAGCAGCTGGGCGCAGCCGTGCCTATGCGAGAGCCATTTATCAATGCGGACATGATCTATTTCGATGGGTTCGGCGGGCAGCGTGTATACATCAGCCGCAACGAAGACCTGGTGATCGTGCGTCAGGGCGATATGCGTATCGACTGGGATGACAGTGCGCTACCCAACAGCGTCCTGCGGGTTAATGCTGCCGAGGACGTCATGGAGAACAGTCAGTGACTGATGTCACCTCAGATGCCATCGCCGAGCCGAAAACGTCCGACAGCGTAGGCGGAGCGGGTGTGATCCCCCGCGCAATTAAAATCACCTGGAGTGCCGGGGCGTTGGGTGTCGGCGTGCTTATGAACACCGTCGCCTTCTTTGCACTTTACTACATGGTTGGTGTTCTAAAAATTGAGCCAGCGCTTGCGGGCACGCTGATCTTTGTGACCAAAATTTTTGACGTAATAACCGATCCGCTGGTTGGAAACTGGAGTGATGGCCTTACCAAGGCTGGTAGCCGCAGGCGACCCTTCATGCTGGTCGGGGCCTGCGTATCACCCATCGCATTTCTGATGATATTCACCACGCCTATTTTTGTGGATCAGGTGTTCACTGCGGCTTACATCTTTGTGGCAATGCTCATTTACACCGTGGGCTATACGCTGTTCAACGTGCCCTATATTTCCATGCCTGCTGAGATGACTGATAACTATCACGAACGCTCGAACATTCATGGGCTGCGTATGGTGTTCGTGTCTTTTGCCGGGATAGCCGTAGGCGCGGGCGCACCGCTGCTTCTGGATATTCTTGGTCGCACTAACTGGGATGCTTACGCGGCGGTCGGCGGCATTGGTTCTGTGATTGTGTTTGTGGCAATGATGATCGCCTGGTGGGGCACGCGCGATGCACGCTTTACGGTCACACCCAATCGCAAGACTAATCTTTTAAAAGAAGTACGTTTTGTTTTTACGGACCGAAATTATCTGCGGTTACTGTCGGTCAAAGGCTGCCAACTGCTTGGTGCGGCATCCATGCAGTCGGCGATGGCCTTTTTTGTCATTTATGTGTTGCAGCGTGATTTCAAACTGCTCTCGTTGTATGGACTCACCCTGGGCATTGCCTCGGTCATCGCCTCCCCACTGATTGTTAAGCTCTCTTTGATCATTGGTAAGAGAAAGGCCTATGTTGCGTGTTCCTGCGTGTCGGTACTGACGACGGCTAGCTGGATACTCGCTTCGGCAGGCGACCCAACCTGGATGGTTCTAGCCCGAGGCGTGGGTTTGGCCTTCTCGGTAAGTGGCAGCGTGATTATGGCGATGTCGATGCTGACGGACATTATTAACTACTCGGCGCGCCAGTCGGATGTGCGTCGAGAGGGCGTATATACGGCTTTTTACAGCTTTATCGAGAAGTTCACCTTTGCCTTTGGGCCGCTGATTGTGGGTGTAGCCATGTCAATCGCGGGCTTTGATGAGACGCTGCCCGAAGAGGCAATGCGCACCCCCGAGATTCGTCAATCCTTGCTGCTTGCAGTCGCGTATATTCCCATGGTGATGAATCTTTTATCTATCTATCTTCTCAGCGGTTATCGCTTGAGTCAGGAGGACCTTGAGTCGTGAGTACTACTATCCCTTTTCAGTTGTCGCAACGTGGGCGCGCTTCCGTTGATTTTATGGTTCACCTCGGTCGTGGCGCGATGGCTGTTCGTGGCAAGGCCGCCGAAGCGGTCGAGCGAGCCACAGAAGACATTGACTCTCTGCCGGATGATCTGGACGCGCTCAACGAGGCCATGGAGGAGCGTCTCTACGGCAATGCACCGTTTCGCGTGGAGCAGTTCATTGGCGAGTGGCATAGCCGGCGGCACGGACTTGTTTGTCGCGAAGCGTTTGAGGACATGGCGGAGAAGATCACGCCTGAACTGAAGGCGCTCGAGCAGGGCCCTGCAACGCTGGTCGCCGATCCGGATATGCGGGTGCCAGAGTACTGGGATGGCGTGGCCTTTCACCGCACCGCGGGCAAATGGGATGACTTCGAATATCAGGGCTTTGTGCACGCGGAGATGATCCATCGGAAAATTGTTGATGCGTTTTTCCCCGGCGGCATTCACAAGCAGCGTAAAACCGTTGCCGAGATGGCGCCGCGCGTTAGTTACAAGCGCATTCTGGACATGGGCTGCTCCACGGGGTTCTTTACGCTTGCCCTCGCCGACACTTATCCGGACGCGGAGATACATGGCGTGGATCTGTCCCTGCGCTGCCTGGAGCACACCCTGCGAACTGCTAACCACAACGGCTATGCCTGGAAGCTCTCCCAGCGCCCCGCCGAAGATACTGGATACGAAGACGCTTACTTCGATTTGGTGGGTTCTTACATCATGCTGCACGAAATGCCTGCAGACGCCATTCGAGCCGCCTTCGCGGAGGCTTTTCGAGTGCTCGAGCCCGGCGGCGACATGATTATGAGCGACGTGACCCGCTATGCGGATCTTGACAAGAAAAGCCGCTGGAAGGCGGACCGTGGCGCTATGTACGGTGGTGAGCCGCATTGGCGTGAGTCGGCCAGCCTGGACCTCGAAGCGGTGGCGCGTGAGGCGGGTTTTGAGGACGTGATCGCCCGCGCTGAGGGTCCGAACAACTATCCCTACGTGGTGCGTGGTCGCAAACCCCTTTGAGGTTTGGGAAAGGAGATCGAAAAATGAGGTCTAAAAATGAAGTCTAGACATGAGGCTAGAGAAGCGTGAGTAAATCTCCCACCAGTTTTAATTCCCCTGGCCGCAAGACTTTGGCAGAGGCGGATATAGAAGGCGTTGCAAACGCGCTTCTGGCACTGAGCCGTGAGGTCTGGGTCCTGATAGATCGGCTCGCGGCTACCGAAGCGGTGCTCGCCGCGCGCGGTATCGATATTCGTGAGGACATCGAAAACTTCACCCCGGACGCGACGCTCCGTAAAGAGCTGGATGGCCGGGGCGCTACGCTGGTCGATAACGTGCTGCGTGCTATGGCTGGGGTTGATGGCGAAGATGATAGCGAAGACGATAATGATGCTCGAGGCAACAAGGGTTAACACTAATGAACATGTCCGCAACCGGAATCCACGATTCGCTCACCCGTATTTGCGGTGCCGGGAACTTCAGCTTTGACGCCGATGAGCTGACGTTTTATAGCCAGGACCTTTTTGAGTCTGGTTGCGACCCGATCGCCGTAGCGCGGCCAGACTCGACGCAAGCTGTGTGTGAACTGATGCGCATGGCGAAAGAGCAGGGCATACCGCTGTTTGTGCGCGGCGGAGGCATGTCTTACACCAACGCTTACTTGCCTTCTCAGCCAGGGGGTATTGTTGTCGATACCGCGGGTCTGGATGACATCGTCGAGATCAACGCAGAGGACGGTTACGTTACGGTTGGCGCCGGCTGCACCTGGAAAGCGCTGGACGAGGCGCTGGCTGGACACAATGTACGCACCACTTTCTGGGGTCCGTTTTCCGGGGCGCGCGCGACTATCGGTGGCTCCATTTCTCAAGGCTCGGCCACATTCGGCTCCGGACAGACAGGCACCACAGCGCCCGCAGTGTTGGCGCTGGAGGTTGTTACCGGAGACGGTGAGATTCTCCGTACCGGCATGGATGCGCAGCAGCAGCACACGCCTTTTTTCAGGCATTATGGTCCGGATATGACCGGGCTGTTCACGCATGATGCAGGTGCGCTGGGCATCAAAACCCAAGTCACCCTGGCACTGGAAGAGCGACCCGCGGCGTACAGCGGCGTGTCTTTTTCCTTCTCGGATTTCGAAGGCATGTTCTACGCTATGCGCGATGTGGCGAAGACCGGCCTGGCCAGCGAAATCATCGGCATGGACGCGGCAATCGCCGGGATTCAGGCGGGTGAGACCGGCCTCTTGGCCGATCTCAAAAAGCTGAAAACAGTGATCTTTGACTCGCCCAGCCTGAAACGCGGCCTAAAGAGTGGACTACAGGCCGTGCTGCGTGGTCGCGCGGCTTTTCGCGATGCCGTCTATACCGCACATTTTATTGCTGATGCTCGCAGTGAGCGATTGCTGGACGCCAAACTCGCAGAGCTGAGTAAAGTCGCTGCTGAGCGAGGTATTGAAATACCCAACGCCGCTGTGGCTATGATTCGCTCGATGCCATTCCCTGATCTTGCGCTAACGCACATGGATGGCCGTCGAATGCTACCGATTCACGGCATCATCCCGAACTCTCGCATAGCTTCGTTTCGAGAGCTATATGTCGATTATCTTGAGAGCCAGCGCGACGCAATGAGCGAGGCGCGCGTGCAGGTCGTGGAAACTTACGCGAGCCTCGGGCGCAACGGCTTTTTGTATGAGCCCGTGTGGTACTGGGAGGACAGTCTCGAAGTATTCCATGAGCGCGTGTCGCCGCCGGGCCTGCTGGAGACGCTCCCACATTTTCCGGAGAACGCCAAGGGCAGGGCGCTGGTCAGCAAGATGAAAGCTGACATCATCGAGATTATGTATCAGCACGGTGCGGCGCATCTTCAGATTGGCCGGGTATACCCCTATTTGGCTGGGCGTGATCAGGTCGCCACCGATTTTTTGCGTGCGACAAAGCGGCATCTTGATGGTGAGGGACTGATAAATCCAGGTACGCTGGGTCTATAAAGTCCGGACACATAGCGGCGGTATTGAGCGACTAAGAGCGGCGTACGCGAAGCGCTATGGCATGGCTATTGAATCGAGTCGATCGCGCGCTAAATTTGAAGAGTAATTTGCTATGAATAGAAGTACCGCGGAGATACGCGCGGCGTTCAAGCGGCGCCTTAGCGAGCCGGGCATCATTGTCGCTCCCGGGGTATACGACGCCATCTCTGCATTACTCGCCGAGCAAGCTGGATTCGAGTGCGTGTTCTTCTCAGGTTCCGCGATGGCCACCACTCAACTCGCGATGCCTGATATCGGCCTGCTTACGCTGCCGGAAATCGCATCGGCGGTGCAGCGCGCGGCGGATCGCATTGATACTCCTATCGTGGTTGACGTGGATCAGGGTTTTGGGGGGGCGGCGCAGGCCGCGCGCACTATGAAAACCTTTGAGAGGGCAGGCGCAGCAGCGATTCAAGTAGAAGATCAGCAGCTGGTAAAACCGTCGAATGCGCTCACATCTCGACCGCTAATTCCGGTGCAAGACATGCTTGGCAAAATCAAGGCCATGCTGGATGCGCGTGAATCCGAGCATATGCTGCTCAGTGCGCGTACCGACGCGAAGGACCCACAGGAGGCGGTGGATCGCTGTCTGGCATTTCGCGATGCGGGAGCTGATATCGTATTCCCGGAGGGAATGACGGATATTCCGGCTTTGATACAGCTGCGCGAGGCACTCGATGACGACGCGGCAATGGTATACAACAATCATTACGAGCAGTCAGAGATTCTCACCGCCGCAGACGCCGAAAAAATTGGCGCCGATGTTGTGTTGTTCCCGGTGCTAGCCGTGCGAAGTGCCATTGCCGCGATGCAAACGGCTTTTGCCGCGATGGCAGCTGATCCGGACCTGCGCGGGGCGGGAAACAGCCCTCTGACGAATGAGCAGCAGGGCGAGGTCACTGCAAGTCGGGAGATAATTTCGCGTCTGGAGAGCATTTAAATCTCCGTGTAAGTTCGTAACGGTCGCGTTCAAAGGCTTTGGCAGCACGCCATTACTTCATAGCGAGGTTGCAGATGGGTCACAAGCAAGCAGTCGATGCGGGGGAAAATCTTCTTAAGGCAGAAGAAGAGACGAATCAGAGTCAGGTCGAAAAGTTTGGTGAGGGATCGGACTTTGAGATCACGCTGAAGTTACCCCGTATCATTTTCAAACCCATATCCACCAAGCCCGATGCGCACTGGCTGCAACAGGTGGCCATTGCAACGCTCAGACGATACTTCTACTTAACCGAGGACTGGAGTATCGAAGTGGACTCGGAGCGTTATTCCTCGCTTGCGGGAACGATCGTGATTCCTGAAAAAACCAACGGGGAGCGTTTCGAGTTCGATGGTGCTTCGGTGCCGATTCCGTGGCTCGTAAGTCTGTTGACCATCGGTGTCCTTCGACCCTTGGGCGTTTTGCTGATCGCTTCCCTGGTGCATGATTACGCATTTCGCTACGGCTTTCTTCAAATCAGAAACCGCAGTGGTGCGCTGGAAAATGTGATTGTCGAGCGTGATCAGGCGGATGACTTGTTTCGCGATATTGTGACTGTTGTTAATGGTAATCGCGCGGTGGGACGGCTGGCCTGGTATTTCGTGCGCCTGGGGTACTGGTCTGGGGTTAAGTACAACGGCCAATACAGAACGGGGCGACCGCCTTATGGGGTCGGTATTTCCTTTGTTCTCGCCATTGCTGTGCTTGTGATTCTGGCTTTGAAGTACACCCTGTTAACGTTAGTGCTAGGTGCTCTCGCTGTGTACCTTTCTTTATATGTTCTGACACTTCAACGTTTGCGCGCGGTATCTAACTCTATGGCGCTATTGCTGATCATCGGCATTCTCGTCGGGTATGTTTTTCTCACGTTTGCGGATTAGAAACAGATTCGACAAGGACAGATTGTGCTGCCACAGTTAAGTGAATGGCCTGATCAGCTTTTCAGGATTCGCATGCAGATTGTTGTTTTCTGCAGAGGTACGGGATGAGTACTAAAAGATAAGCTCAGGAGATGCGGCTATGTATCTGGTAACAAACCGAGAAATCGTAGACGGTAAAAAAGGCCTTGAGCAGTTTGGCAAGACCACGAATACCAAGGGCCCAAATGAACTGCGCCTGGCGAGTATCCAGCGTGCTGGTAAGGGTTATAAAGTTGAGATTATTGAGGATGAGTTACCTAAAGCCGAGTCCCGGCGCCTCATCCGTGAAAACGAGCTGCCTCTGGACCCGGATGCCCAGCACTGGGCAACGTTGAAGGTCTCGCTGGATATCATGAAGCGCGCGCGTGCGCGGCGATCCCACGTGTTGTTTTTTGTGCACGGCTACAATAACGATATGCAGGATGTGGTGGATCGAGCGTTTTATCTGCAGGACAAATACGGCATTGAAGTGATCCCTTTTACCTGGCCTGCCAATGGTGGCGGCGTTGCCGGGGCCGCAGCGTACAAATCAGATAAGCGTGACGCGCGGGCATCGACGGGCGCTCTCGAGCGCACGATGAAGATTATGCATGACCTTTTTGTGGCGGTCACCGAGGGGCAGCGGCGACAGCTGTTTAGACAAGCCGGGGATAAGCACCCGGAAAACCCTGAAGCGAGAGATTTACTCTACTCCCGTTTGCTCGAGAAAGAGTGTCCGTTCACCTTCAATGCAATGTTTCACAGCATGGGCAACTACTTGCTCAAACAAATGCTCAAAAGCACCATATCTGAGGGCGTGGAACTGACCTTTGACAACGTGATCCTGGCGGCGGCGGACACCAATAATCTCGATCACGATTTGTGGATCGACCTAATTAGATTCCGCAAGCGTCTTTTTATTCTGATTAACGAAAACGATTTTGCGCTGCGTGCGTCCCGAGCCAAGCTAGGCTCCAATCAGTTAGCTAGACTCGGGCACCATTTACGCAATCTTAACGCGGCGAATGCCCACTACATTAATTTTACAAATGCATCCTGGGTGAAAAATTCTCACGCCTATTTTGCGGAGCCCGCCGAGAAAAACGATGAGGTCAGAACCTTCTTCCAGAAGGCGTTTATCGGCGATTCCGCCGAGGAAGACCTGCGCTTTCGCCCGGAAGGAAATTGGTACGCGGTGTAACTGCGATATTCCTTCTGGGCCCGGTCAGAGAGAAGGTCAGAGCGCAGGCGGCTGGCCTGGAAACTCACTGGGTCTTCAGGTATTCAATCACGGCCATTCGCTCGTCATGATTTAAACCTGCGGGAGGAAAGGCATGTCCGGTGTTGAAGTTGCCCGCCAAGCGGGTGTTGAACAGAAATTTCCCGGTCTTTTCGCTGCTGTCATAACCCAAACGTTCCAGATCGATGGTCTGTCCCCCTGTCCAGAAGGTGCTTCGACGCTCTGATGGTGGAGACAGCAGTTCGTAGACCGTAGGGACCGAGCCATTGTGCAGATAGGGGCCAGTAGCCCACACCGCGGCCAGGGGCCCGGCTTTAAGTCGCATGCGAGCAATGGTGTCTGCGGGTGCCTGTGTGAGCACCGGCTTGCCGTCTTCGCCCTTGTCAAAGCGGAGGCCGTTGTACTCAAAGATTTCTTGCTGCGTCAGACCCGCGTCCTGTATTGCGCGTTTGATACTGGCGCCCACGGCGGCGGTGAAGAACCTCGCCGCCCGCGCAACGCCCGGACTGTTCTCGGTATTGGGGATGCCGAGTGCTGCCAGATGGGTGCTCTCTACGAAACGGTTGAGCAGGCTCTTGCTGTATGTGGGATCAGTACCCATTTTTTTAATCGGCACGGCCGAAATTTTAATGAATGTCTGCTGAAAAAAATTGTCCGCTGCGTCCGTGCGCGCGTAATCAGGTCCCATGTTGTGGCAGCCAGCACAATGTGTCGCGAACAATGTCTCTCCTAGCGCCGCTCGCGCGGGATCAATTGCACCCATTCGCGTCTCGTCCCACCTGGGCGGTTGCAGTTCTCGCAGCCATAACTCCATTTGGTGCAGTTCGCGCAGACGTATGCTTGATTTGAAGGCATCTTCTTCACTGGCGACGGGTGACAGATTCGTTTTGCCAAATACGCCCAATACTTGCCCTCCGTTGCGTGCAATAGGACTTACGGCAATGGGACTCCACTGCACGAACTCGAGCTGTGGCGCGAGCCAGAGCGGCGGATAGCTGGTGGGCGCCGCGACCGGGTAGGCGTTGGCCGGCCGCATCTGGTCGCGCACCGCGATGGAGTTGATGATCTGTGTCAGCGCATCTACGCGACCGTATCCCGAGGCAAGTACAGGCTTGCGAAGTAGGGCGTCGCCGGTGAGTTTTACGTTGTAGGCGGTTAGCTGCTGGTAGAGCTCTGCAACGGCGGTTTCTTTGGCGACGCCGAGTGCCGCGGCAAAGCGTGCGAAACGTTCTTGATCATTGGCCGTGAGCGACACGGCCAGCGCGAGATCTTGATAAAAACTGTCGAAATCGAGGTGTGACGGTGCACCGTCAATACGCAGCGTGTCGTCGCCGACCCGAACATTAGCCGTATGGCATGCACTGCAGGTCAGACCGGCCTGATTCGTGTCCCGCTCTATGGTGAAGCCGATGGGGTAGCCCTCGGGATTGAGTTCACTGGGCCCATCCGGAGGCAGGAATCCAAAGCGGGCCAGGTAAGCGGCCTGCGCGAATCGCCCCTGCCCGTCGGGTCGCTCCAGCACCGCTAACCAGTCGGCGCGGATCATATGCGAGCCTTGCGGCGTATAATAAAACGCCTCACGCAATTGCGATGTCCAGCCTTGTTCAAAATAGTCTGATGGGGGCGTCTGGGTTTCTGCGGTGTCTTTTTTTGCCAGTTCCGCAGGGGATAAGCAGGCAGTAAAAAGTGTGGTGAAAGCAATAGTGAGTGCGACTCGCATAAAAATCCTCGTCCAATCCAATGCAGATTGCGAATGTTCTGAAGAAAAAAATGTTTCACCAGATTTATTAGCCTAGTCGCTCGTTTTGACTCTTTCCAGAATTTAGCGTTTTCAGGCCTGGGTGATGCCTCGCTCTCCGAAATTTTTTGTCGGCGCCACATTGTTGGCCTCGCTGTCGATGATAAACGCGCGAATTTCGATTTCATCGCCACTAAGATCCTTCTCAGCGATTTTGTAGTGCACCAATGCCACTTTTAGTGCTGACTGAAAGCCCCGCTGACGGGGTTAGCAAGCGATGCTCGGCTGAGCCGACAAGTTTGAGCATTCGAGGGCTTAGAAGTCGACGGACATGAAAAATAATGTAATCTTCAACCGGAGTCCGTGATGGTTTCCGGACCAGTAGATTTGCTCTGGTTCAGGGGGCGATTCAGCCAAAGAGAGTGAACAGCAAGAGTGAACAGCAAGAGTGAACAGCAAGAGTGAACAGCAAGAGTGAACAGCAAGAGTGAACAGCAAGAGTGAACAGCAAGAGTGAACAGCAAGAGTGAATAGCAA
>JBGCDU010000007.1:0-23142 GCA_045105635.1 Congregibacter sp. | reverse complement strand
TAACGCCATGAACACGATGAGATTTCCAGCTAACCTAGCACCATGGAGATTTCACAATGAAGAAGCGATACACCGAAGAACAGATTATTGGCGGCATCAAAGAACATGAAGTCGGCGCCAAAGTCGACGATATCTGCCGCTCGCTCGGCATATCGACAGGCACGTTCTACAACTGGCGCAGTAAGTACGGTGGGCTCGAGGTAAACGAGGCCAAGCGCCTGAGAGAGCTTGAGTCAGAGAACAGCAAGCTGAAGAAACTTTTGGCGGAGAAGCTGCTCGAGAACGAGGCTATGAAGGATGTGCTGCAAAAAAAATACCCATAAACAGGGGCAGACCCAGTGGTAACGCCTGCCGCGCGGAAGCATGTTGCTACTCATATGATTGAGGCCTGTCATTTGAGCGAGCGCACAGCATGCAGTTTGGCGGGCGTCAGCAGAACAGGTTATCGGTACGAGTCGAAGCCGGCTCGTGACGATACCTTGAGGTCCCGACTGAAGGCCCTAGCAGTTGAGCAGTCAGCGTACGGCTACCTGTTATTGCACGGGATCCTGAAGAACGAAGGTCTCGTTGTGAATAAGAAGCACACGTATCGCCTGTACACCGAGGAAGGGCTCCAGGTGCGCACTAAGAAGCGCAAAAAGCTCCAGCGACCAAGGCAACCAATGGAAGTGCCGTCACGCGTTAATCAGCGGTGGTCGATGGATTTTGTGTCAGATCAGCTAAGTAGTGGCAGACGATTCCGCGTACTGAATGTCGTTGACGACTTCTCGCGTGAAATGGTCGGACAACTCGTCGCTGTCTCTATCACTGGCTCGCAGGTCGCTCGCTTTTTAAGTGAGCTATTCGAAGACCGGGAAAAACCGCAGAAAATCATTTGTGACAACGGCACCGAATTTACCAGTAAAGCGATGTTTTTCTGGAGCCAAGAGTCCGGCGTAAAGCTTGGGTTTATTCAGCCAGGCAAACCAACACAAAACGCTTTTGTGGAAAGCCTCAACGGCAAGTTCAGGAATGAGTGCCTAAACCGTCACTGGTTCCGCTCACTCGACGACGCAGAGACCGAAATCATGCTGTGGCAACACCAATACAACAACGTTCGACCGCACAGCTCGCTGAACTATTTACCGCCGGTTGCCTTTGCGAGGCAAGCAGCATAAATTCTGGAGATCTCATCCAAGTATTGGTTTTAACTTGGGGGAAAGGTCACCCGGGGCACTCCACCACGTACAACCGCGGCTACACGGGGCATGAGCACCTAGATGATATAGGCATTATCCACATGAACGGGCGCATCTATGAGCCGCCCTTGGGTAGGATGCTAAGTCTGGACCCTATGACGCATAGCCCGAACCATGGGCAGAACCACAACCGCATACACCTATGCATTTAACAGGCCGTTGAAGTACACCGATCCATCGAGATTCTGCGCTTCGTTGGATGGGGTCGACCCGTATGCGGAAGCACTCGGCGGTGGATATGACACCCCATCGTTTAACGATGATCCCGACTATGGTGGTTTCGGGGTCGGGGCGAAACTGGTGGAAATAGCGGCTCTTATGCGAATGAACCTGAGCCAAAAAGTGCGGCGGGAGACTTCATCGATCAGGTCGGAGAAATCGCGCAAAACCTCACGGAGGCGCAAGCAAGAGAGATAATCATTAGTGTATATGGCTCTGGTAACAAAGAAGAAATGCGCCAGAAAATGTCCATGTTTGCTCTCGATTACCGCTAGCGACAGCCTGAGTTCACTCGCGACCCAAAAGTAGCTCTACATTGTCGTAAAGGAGTTTGTCACAGGCGTAAATATCCTCCACCCGCTCAATATTTTCACGGGTCCTCAAGATGGAGTAATCCCGAGCGTGGTTCAAGCGCGGGAGCGCCACGTCTCCGAGCCGGTCGCGAATTCGGCACAGATCGACTTCGATATGATCAAGGCGGAGGATATCGTCTACCAGAAGCTCGCCGTTTCGAATGCAAAAGTCGGTCATTGGGCGGAAGTGGTCGTAGTGGACTTTCTCGAAGTAGCGGGCGTCCCGCATGATGCGCTCCGCCTTGTCCAGATACTGAGGGAAGCTGAGTTCGGTAAACTCCCCGTGTCTATCGTGCAGCTTCTGCCAGCAAAAATCTGAGGCCATGCGCTCAAAGGGAGGCCGGATAACCGTAAATTTGAAATAGGTTTTCAGGAACAAGTCGTCGAGCAAACCTTCCTCGACCAGATCGGTCGCGGTCAGATGGTGCAGGGTAAGAACCCGCTTACCGCTAGAGTGCAGCCCATACAGCGAGGCCCGGTCGTGCATATTGAAGTATGCTTCGAACGAGGTGCCACCGCAGCGTGGTATGTGAAAAAAAATGAACTTACGTTCGTGACACACTGGCACAAGGTGCCTCCAGGATCGGCAATTGATATTGCGGCGCGAGACAAAGGAGCAGCTTCAATGGCGCTAAGCCTCCCGACCGTTGGCGGACCATCGTCGCGTGCGGCGGAGCCGCTTTCGACAGCCACCGAAATTGCGCGCCAAATCGAGCAAGATACGGGCATCTTGCGGTCTATGATCTCCAGCGTACAGCTGCAGGATCACATGCCGGCTCTGCAGCCTGTCTTTGCCAACCCAACGGAAGACGTTGCGCAAACGGCGTTAACGCTGGCGAGCGCCGCTCGACCTCTCGATGCGGAGCGGGAGCCGTTATGGGCTGTCATCGTCGAGACGCGTAAACACCCTGCGCTTGCGCCCGTGGTCTGCAATGTGGTCGAGCACTGCGCTGCTCCCGTGCAGCTTTTTCACAGTCACGCAAATCTCGACTACATACTTGCGGGCGAGATCGCTCTGCTCATAAAACAGGGCAAAGTCTACCTGACGGAGCTTAACTTGCCAGAGCAAATCACGCAGTCGCGCTACAATCAGCTTCTACTCTCTACGCGCTTTTGGTCATCGGTAGCGGGGCGCAACAAGGTGCTGATTTTTCAGTGCGATTCGATGTGCTGCCCCGCCGCGGATTTCAAAGCTGACGACTTTATGCGCTTTGATTACATTGGTAGCCGCTGGGAACGCGCACGCCCCGTCGGCCTGGTGATTGATGGCGGCAGTGGTGGTTTTAGCCTGCGCGATTGGACACTCACGCGTACTTGCCTGGAGCGTTTCCCGGCTCACACCTGGCCCGGGGGCGAAGACGGCTATTTCGCATTTCATATGGAATTGCTCGGTGGCACGGTCGCATCGATGGCGCAGGCTGGCCAGTTTTCCACTCAGGATGTCTTTGCAGCCAAAAGCTTTGGCTGCCATCAGATCAGTCGCTTGAGCGCTCAACAGCTTGCGGCATTCCTTGACTACTGTCCGTCGGCGAGACGGTTCTTTTCACTGCCGGAAACGACTGCACAGGCTGAATCTGCCAGATCTCGAGCAACGGCAACCGCGCAGGCAAAAACACCATTGACCCAATTGTCATCGAACCGGAGAGTCTCGATGTTTATTTCACACCAACATAGGCTGATTTTTTTCGAAGTGCCGCGTACGGGCAGTCATTCAGTAAGCAATGCGCTTAACGAGCTGGATCCCGAATCGCCGACCGTGGCTGAGCGAGAACGATACGGCAGCGGTACTGACTACCATTACCTCACGGACGAGGCCTTGGCCAAGACGGATTATCGACTTATTGCGGCGCATCGCAATCCCTTCGATCGTTTGTGGTCTTTCTGGAAACATCGCAAGCAAAATGGCAATCCTGACGTATTCAGGACGCTTAGCTGGAACGATTATATCGACTGGGTTTGCAATCCCAATTCGACAGTTAAAGTAGTCAATGCTCTCCGAGACGTTCCTATCTCGGAAATGCTGGATACCAACCGTGTCACCCTGTGGCTAGACTTTCACCGCATAAACGCAAGCTGGCAGAGCGCGTTGCAGCAACTAAATATTCCTTTTTTGCCCCTCCGGACTCTGAACGTTTCGCCGAATCACGGACCGATGCAAGCGGCTTTTAACTCACAAAGCAGCGCTCTTGTAGTGGAACGGTTTGCGCAAGATTTTGAAACCTTCGGTTACAGCCCGGATTCTTGGAAACCCGGTGAAGCGCTGCAGGCGAATCAGGCCGTGCAGGGTTTTCAGGGGTGATAAAACGCAGATGAAGCCGCAAATATTTGTCGCGATCGCCTCCTATGCGGACCCGGAGTTGCCGCGTACCCTTCGCGATTGTCTCGGCATGGCTGCTAAGCCCGAACTGCTCAGCTTTGGTATCTGTGCGCAACAGGATCCCCACTCTCCCATCGATCTCTCAGAATTCTCGTCGGATTCGCGTTTTCGCATAATCAGTAAATCCGTCGCGGAGAGCCGCGGTGGCCCCTGGGCGCGCAACCTAACCCAGAGTCTTTGGCGCGGCGAGCCGTATACCTTGCAAGTCGATGCACACATGAAGTTCGAGCCCGCCTGGGATAAAAAGCTGATCGATATGCTTGAAGCGCTGCCGTCGGAGAAACCCGTCATCACGATGAACGCCCCGCTGTTTTATTACGATGAGCAGGGCGAGCTTCAGCGGCGTTTCGATATGGGTGTCCCGACAACCCGAGTCAACGGGTGGAGCGCTGAGTTCGGCTGGGCCCCCTGGTTTGATTTTGGTCCCGCAAATACAAAGCGTCAGGGCCATACGCGCGTTATCAACGGTAACTTCGCCTTCAGTCGCGGGCAATGGAATATAGAGGTGCCCCAGGACCCGGAGCACTATTACTGGGGCGAAGAGTTCAGTATCACCGTGCGCTCCTTCACCTGCGGTTACGATCTGTTTCTACCCTCAGAAGTCGTTGCCTGGCATATGCTGCACCGGGAGGCACCACCGAGAAGGCACTGGGAGCATGGGGACGATGTGATTCGCCGTCGCAACGCGGTTGCATTCGATCGACTCCATAGACTCATCTACAGCGATGCCAGCCACACCCTGGGGCCCTACGGCCTGGGAACCAAGCGCAGCCTGCAAGATTACGCCATCTACGCAGGATTCGATTTTGTCGCCAAGCGCGCGCACCCGGACGTATTTACCGGCAAAAGCCCCGACCCGGTCACCATTCACTCTCCTGAGGACTGGGAAAAGTGCATCACGCCAAAAGAGGCAGAGTCCATGCTGAGAGCCAGCCTGGGCTGACGCGCTCCTGGTGGGTGCTGTGCTTAGGTGAGTTTAGGACTTCCACCCAAGCGACAAGCTGGTACACTGCCAGCGAGGGTTTTTAATTTCAGGGGACAAAAGCGTGCGGGACTCCGACAAGAGTAAAGAACAACTGATGGCTGAAATAGCCGCGCTCCGCGATCGGCTCGCGGACGGTGCGGATGGTGCGGGTGGTGCGATCGGAGCGAACGACGCAAACGCGGCGTTAGAAGCATCGCAGAGCGGTTCGGGCGGGGGCATGACTCGCCGCGAAATACTCGCCACCGCGTGGGTGGCTCCCGTCATTCTTAGCGTGCCTCTGGGTGTGGGTGTTTCCTCGCGTGCACAGGCACAGCCGCCACCGACAACAGCACCCACAACAGCACCCACAACAGCACCCACAACAGCACCCACAACAGCACCGACAACAGCACCCACAACGGCACCCACAGTGGCGCCACCAACCGTAGGGGCGCCGATGACCAGCCCGCCGACTGCTTTTCCAACCGCGGCGCCAGGTGTGATCCCCGTGGAAATTTCAGGGTTTGATATTAGCTAAACAGACTTACCTCAGTGACTCTAGAGTCAGAAGCAAACTCTAAGGTGGTCGCAGTAAATCAGAACCAGATGCGCGGTAGTAGTGTGGACACGTTGCCATTACCGTTCGCTGCCCGTTTCCGCCCCCATCCTCGTCACAAACCGGGTCTGACCGCTTACCGAGTCAAAGATGAACTCGTGCTGTTACCGGATCTCGGGGATAAGCTATACGCGCTGAACAGCGCTGGCGCGTCAATCTGGGACCTGTGCGACGGATGCCGTTCAGTGGATGCTATTTGCGACGTGCTTATCCGGGATTTCGACGGCGATAAGCTGCAAATAGCCGCCGATCTCAACGCGGCGTTGCTGCAGTTACGCGAACTGGACCTGCTGGAGATCAGCTCTCCCGCCGACAAGCAAACCTTGCACGTAGGCGCGGTAGATCCTGCGATAGCGCAAGCGGATAGACCGCCGGTGCGCATCGTCCATGGCATTGAAGACAGGCCCTATTTCCACTGGCAGCTCGCGATCATGTTTGAGTCGCTGGTCGGCCAACTTCCGGCGGGCTGGGACATTGTGGTCGTAGTTTGCAATAACCACGCCGCGATCTCGGCAGAGCTCGCGACGATTCTGTCAACCTATCGCGTCGCATACCACACCGGCAACAGCCCCGCGGATAATCACGATATCGACTTTGCCGGCGGTGGCGATCGCTACGCGCCCATGAACCGTGTCGAGGCCTTGAACGTGATGCGCCAGCACGCCGCGTCCGGCGATTTGCTGTGTCTCATGGACACCGATATTTACCTTTTTGGAGAACTGCAGCCTGCGTTGTTTCCTCGCGGCAACGCTATGGCCTCCAACTGGATTGTCGGCCAGGAACGCTTTTTTCATTTTTCGACCGCGGATAAGAAAGGCCTTTCCCTACCAAAATTACTCGACGCCTTTGGCTATGCCGATGACTTCAAGCCCGGCGGCGTAATGGTCTTTATTACCGGCGAGGCGTTGCAAAAGAACGATGGCAAGCTTGTGCGTGATTGCTTCCGCTTCCTGCAGATTCTCTACTTGGCTGGCAAGATTTTGGAGCTGCCACCGCACGGAGTATGGGTTGCAGAAATGGCCTGCTTTGCGCTGGCCATGCAGCCCAGTGAGATCGACTACGAACTCCTCGATATTCAGCAATTCGCGGTTCAGGACCCCAATGCAGACAGCCTGCCCGAGGGCAGCTTCCACCATTACTACGCGGATAAAAACGACTCGGGGCCCGGTCCTTTCGTAGATTCCGCCTGGCACAAGCAGCTCTTTAGCGATAAGAACTTTTTACACGTCGACATAGAGAGCTTCCTGATGCGAGCGACTGGCGCGGCTGAGAAGGAATTCATGCGCATTGCCATACGGGCGCGTGAGCGCATATATGGCGGACGCGATGGCTGAACAGGTAGCGGGACGCACACCCTTTGAAGTACCCGAGTGGTTGCAAAAACAATCACGGGAGCAGCAGGCCGTAGCACCTTATTGTGGCCTGGGCTTCAGGCGCGGCGCCCTGGATCCAGGCTTGCACCAGTCCATGCAGGAGCAGCTTCGGCGCGTCGCTGGAGAATTCGTCAGCGAAGCGCAGATAGAAGAGATCGGCACCGCCGAACCGGGTTTTTTCCCCACGCTGCACCACGAGGACAATGTCTTTAACGCCTCGGTTAGCGCTCAGCTGCGCACGCTTCACGAAGCGTGGTCCGGTCTCACCTTGCTTGAGTCCGCTTGCTATGGCTTTCGTGCCTATCAGCGCGGGAGCTACCTGCATAATCACGTCGATCGTGGGCTCACGCACATCATCAGTTCTACTATTTGCGTAGATGCCCAGCTCGACGAGCCCTGGCCACTGTTTATCGAGGACATTTTTGGGGAGGCACACGAAGTCAACCTGGAGCCGGGAGAATACCTGCTCTACGAGGGTGCGAGACTGCTGCACGGCCGCCCCTGGCCACTGAACGGCGACTACTACGTCGGCATGTTTGTTCACTACCGCCCCGCAAACCTGGAGCCATGAGCTCGTGAGACAGCTTTTTTATACGAATTACCAATCGGGTAACTCCGGCTTGAGCAATGGCATCATGTCCATTGAATGCGGTGTGGTCATGGCCTTTTTGACCAAGCGTTTTCTGCTTCTCGACGGCAATGTATCGCCGCCGGCGAATATCGTGTCCTACGATGGCCGCGTCGACAATTCGCGTCCCAGTCGGGTAACTGATCTGATCGATATCCCCGTGCCCTGGGCGGAGCCGGACCCTAAGGAAATCACAGAACTACGCTGCGCTGAGCTGACATCGAGACATCTTATGGATTCGGTGTTTTACATGCCGGATACGGTAGATCTGCAATCGGCCGATGCGCTCGATTTTGCTCGCGGGCGCAGCAATTGGATCACGGAAGATGATGCTCTGGCTGACGTCAGTCTTCTGCGCGTCTCCGAGAGCCCCGTCGTCCCTGGGAGCGACGTCCACCGGCGCAATCTCAGCTTTTATTCCTACCTGTTCTATCTCGACGATGAGAATCGCCGTGCGGTTTATCAGATGCTCTCACGCATGCAGGCGCAGGAGCCCTTCGCAGCGCTGGCCCAGCGCGTGGCCGGCGACTTGGGGAACTTTAACGCGGTGCACATGCGGCGCGGTGATTTCAAGGTAACCTACGGCGTTACGATTCTCGACCGCAGTCCCTGGGAAGCGGTGGAAGCGCTGGATCAACACTTCAGTAGAGATCATCGTTTGCTTATCTGTACCGATGAACGCGACGACCCCTTTTTTGCACAGGTCCTCGAGGCCTGGCCGGATCACGTTTTCATTGACCATCATATTCTGGACAACTACGCGAGCGAGTTTGCCGCGCTGCCCCGGCACGACAGTCTCGCACTGGCTTATCTGTCGCAGCTGGTGGCCGCTGAATCCATGGATTTTGTGGGCAGCATGACCAGCACCTTTACCGCCATGATTCAACGCTTACGAGGGAATCGGGGCAAGCGTGAAGCCTTTAAATTTCTCTGGAACGAGTTACCAGCGCCGGGCGACAGTGTTGAGCGCGGCAGCCACCCGGTTAGCGAATGCGTGCCGCTGGAAGACGGCATCATGGTGCAACAGTTCGAGGGCCGCTATTCCTGGAACCGCTACTCCCAACTGATCAATCCCGCCTGGATGCGCGAGTGGCCCGAAAGTTTTCTCAGCGCGCGGGTACTCGAAACAGGCAGCCTGAGTCCGGCTCAAGAATCCCGTACGGATATCAGGCCGCCGGGTCGGCTGCATCTGAATGAGTACAGTGCAGGGTCCGTCACGGCCTATTTTCAGGATCTGAGCGTCAGGATACACAGCCGGCAAGCCGGCGTACTGGCCGCACTTGAGGATATATTTCTCCAGCCTGCAGACGTGACCGAGGGTAACGTAGTTGAGGATCTGGAGATCGATTACCGGGGAGGCTCTTACCTGCTGAATTCACGCGCGGGGCGCATTGCCGAGGTGCGGGAAGAATCGGCGTTAGCGGGGGCAATTATCGATTATCTGGTGCCCATGCTGTGCCGGGTACGTCCGGGCTACAGTTGGTTCGATGGCATTCTTCTGCAGCAGGGCGAACAGACAATCCTTTTTGTGGGCGATTGGAGAGCAGGCAACAGTGGGCTCCCCCTCACGCTTACGTTGCGGGACGCAGGGTGGTCACTACTTGGCGATGAAGCGGTTCCGGTCGATGCCAGAGAGGCTTCGGTTACGCCTTTTGCCCGGTGCACGGCGACACCGGGTGTCGCGGTGGCCCCCTGTGGTCTATCGGCTATCGTCTACGGTGCTCAGCAATTACACAGTCGGACCTCTCTGTTCGCATTACCGCCGTCGGTGGCGGTCGCCGAGCTTGCCCGAACAGCGCGGGACTTTGCTCTGGATCGGGATCGCGCCATCAAGCGTTTGTGCACCCTGGTAGAGCAGGTGCCCGCCTATCAGCTCAGTTACGCACGGGAGGACGAGGTGCCGACGGCGCTGAGCGTACTGCGCGATCAAGTGCCCGCTAGCGTTGAGGAAGTGCGAGCCTAAATGGACGCCGCCCCCATTCAGGTTCGCCTGCTTCTCGAAGGTGGTCATAGCGAGACGCTTGAACTCGCTGCTGACTCTGCGCATTTGACGCAGCTATTTCGCGTGCTGGGTCAGCGGCAGCAAGGGTTGGTGGAAGCAGAGCACACGGTTTTTCAGATTCCGCTAAGCGGGGGCCGCGAGGCCTTGAGTTTCAGCGCATCGCAATTGGTCGCCGTCAGCACTACGCCACCGATCATTGTGGAGTTCGAGGAGGCATCTTCAGCCGCATCTGGCTCTGGCCTGGGTGCCGGCGTGGATTCTGGGACGGGTCTTGCGCTCGAGCCCGCACTACACGCAGGCGCCGCGCGGCACAGCCCACCGGTGGTGGTGATTGACGACTTTCTAAGCCCCTATGAGCACAGCGATCTCCTGGCGTTTGCCTTGCAAAACAAAGCGCTCTTCGACGCGGGGACCGTAGCCAGAGGGCTACAGGCCGCGCGGCAAAATCTCGCGGTTCTGGACTTTGGTCAGCAGCCGCATTCAAAACTGGTGTGCAATCGCCTGTTGACCTGGTTTCCGGCGCTGCTGGGGAGTCTTGCGATTAAGCCCTTTCCCATTCATCAGGTGGAATCACAGCTCACGGCCAGCAACGACGGGCATTTCTATCGCGCCCATCTGGACCATGACAGTGCAGCCGAGATAGAGCGGGTTCTGACTTGTGTGTACTACTTCAGCAAACAACCGGCCCAGTTTGGCGGCGGCGCCTTGCGCATCTACGATTCACTGCGCGGCCCGGGGATTCACAGTCAGGGGGACAGCTTTCAGCAGGTCGAACCCGCCCCTAACCGCATGGTGGTGTTTCCCAGTGACAGTTATCACGAACTGTTACCGGTGCGCTGTCCGAGTGGGCGGTTTGAGGACAGTCGCTTCGCAATTACCAACTGGATATGGCGTATTGACGAGCCTGATGCCCAAGCGCGACATGGTTGGGGGCACATGCGCTGCGGCAATGTTCCCGACGACTGGGTGTCAAGCCAGGAGCTGAGATCGTGATCCTGACGGTGTTCGTCGCGGCTAACGATGACGCTGCGCAGGCTAGCGCGGAGCTCACCGAATACGCCTGGCAGCGAGCCAAGCAGTCCGGTGAGATCGTTCGTCTGGTGCCTTGCGCGGCGCACACAGCTTTGCCGCGTCACGCCCGCTGTCGGGTACAGCAGACACTGTCCTGGACGCAGCACCCCTACATAGACGACTGCTACGAGGGCTACGAGCTGCCCGCCGCCCTGCTGCAGTGGTTGGGTCGTGAGGCGCTGGATGCCAGTGTCCTGCTGCTGGACCACAATTGTTTACAGCGAGCATCAGTGCGCCGTGAGGCCGCAGCGGGCCAGGCCTGCGCGCAGCGCTGGCCATCGATCCCCAGCGGCGATGGTCCCTTTGGCTTGTCCGCCAGCTACAGCGCCCTGCGGGCATTCTGCGTGAATCGAGAGCTGCCATTGCCCGGCGTGCGACTGCCGATGCTCATGCATTCGACCGAATTGCTGCGCATCGCGCCGCGCTGGCTCGAACTGACCGGCATCATTCGTCACGATATTCGCGAGGGCGATGCATCGCCGTCAGACGCGATAGCGATTGCCCTGAACATCGCTTGCGCAGAGTACTGTATTGCAGTGACGGCCGAGGATTTTGACGCGCAGATCATCCGTGCAGATGCTTCATCCGAGGATTTCACCGCGCATCGCTCGCAACTTGAGTCGCGAAAGTCGAGTGGCGAATGGCTGCAGGAGCTCCGTCCCGTGCAGCGTCCCGGCGTTCGCCAGGGCAGGGTGCTTGATCAGGTCTACCTGGAGTCTGGCTGGCCCCCCCGCGCAAGCCGCCTGAACGGCTCCGCGGCGGTGATTTGGAGCCGTTGCGATGGCAGCCGCAGCCTGTGGCAGATCGCCGATGACTTACACCAGGAGTACCAGGTTCCTCTTGCCAGAATGCTGGCCGACGTGGAGCAGACAGCACTGCTCCTGCAAGAGCAAAGCGTGATCACACTCAAAACGGAAGACTGAATGGCACACGATTTTGAAACCGCGACTATATTTGTATCGATCGCATCCTATCGGGACCAGTTTCTTCCCGGCACCATTCGCGCGGCGCTCGATAAAGCGGCGCATCCAGAGAGACTTAGCTTCGGCATCTGCTGGCAGACTGATGAGAACGAAAATCTTGATGAATGGCTGGAGGACCCGCGTTTCAGAATCAGGCGCTACCCGTATGGGGCCAGTCTCGGCTATGGATGGTCGCGAGCTGAGGTTCAAAAACTCTACGCCGGCGAGGAGTACCACCTGCTTATCGATTCGCACAGCTGGTTTGCGGAGGGTTGGGATGACAATCTCATTCAGCAGCTGGAGAGCAAGCCCGGAAAAAAACCGCTGCTAACCACGAGTTCACCGCCCTTTACCCTGGATGATAACGATGAGGTGGTCATCCCCTGGGCGGGCACGGAGCTGGACGGTGTGCCACTCATGCGCTGCGAGCTCATTCCACCGGTCGGTTGGATCGATATACAAATATCCAGCGAGCGCAAAAGCGAACAGCACCAGAAAACGCCTCTGGTCTGCTGCAACTTTTTGTTCACCCATGGGCGCTGGATTCGCGAGGTGCCGGAAGATCCGGCGATGATCAACGCCTCGCACGAGTCCGCACTAGCGCTGCGGACCTACACCCACGGTTACGATATTTATCTGCCGGACAGTATTCAAGTCTGGCATCTGGATTACGCTAACTATCCGGATGGCAAGCGACATAAGGTGTGGGATTCTAAGTCGCACCGCTGGCAGGAAGATAATACGGGCGAGATGATACGTCGCCTGCACACGCTGATGTTTGGTAAGGGCGATCCCGCGTCACTCGGGCGGTACCAGCTGGGTAAGGAGCGTACGGTCGAAGACTGGGCGCGCGAGGCGGGCCTAAAGCTCGCCCTGGCGTAATAGCAGGGCAGGCGCTGTTCGTGCGTGCGAGCAAAGATGCAGACTTGCCCGCCGTTGGCCCGGACGATGGCGTGGAGATAAAGCTCGAATTGCGTGGCGGCCACACCTTTTCGTCGATTCTGGAACCGGAATCGCTCGCGCTCAAGCAGCTGCGACGATTTAATTCACGCAGCGCACATGCGGCACGGGATGTGATTCAGATGCCGCTCGCAGGTGGTCGTGAAGCCTTGAGCTTTTGCAGTGCAGACATTCTGCGTCTGCAGTTTCCCCGCGCCGGCGAGCACCCGACCATGAACGTGAGCGAAGGTCACCTTGGGGGCTACATCAGCGCTCGCCATCCTCGCTCCGCTGAGATGGGCACGCAGCATGGCGACCCCGCCACGTGGACACCGGATCTTTGGCGGTGGATGCACTCCGAGCTGCAAATCAGCAGTGTGCTTGATGTAGGTTGTGGCGAAGGGCACACCGCCGAATTCTTCCGCGCACTTGGATGTCGTGTTTGCGGCGTAGATGGCAGTGAGCTGGCAGAGCGCGATTCTGTGCTCGGCAAGGATCATAGCAGGCACGATTACAGCGAAGGTCCCTTTGTGCCCGACGCGAGCTTTGACCTGGTGTGGTCCTGCGAATTTGTGGAGCATGTTGAGGAAGCGTATCTGGAGCATTTTCTCGCGACCTTCAACTGTGCCCGGCGCTTCCTGTTCATCACCGCGGCCCCACCGGGCCAGCCCGGCTGGCATCATGTGAATTGCCGGCTTCCGCAATACTGGATAGAACATATTCAAAGGCTTGGTTTTTACTACGACGTCGGACTGACGGAACGCGCCAGAGCGCTGGCAGGGCAAGGCCATTTCGCGCGTCAGGGGATGGCGTTTGTCCGGCCCGCTTAGGGTAGTTACCAGAGCGTGGCGGTCTTTGCCCGCGATGGATACACCGGGGTCAGCGACTCCCGCTGGCCTGTAAACGAAATACTCTCTATGAAGTACCAGTAGACGGTGTCCGCTGCAATGCTTGCGTCTACATAGCGGTAGTTCTGTGGTAGGTCGCTGGTGCCCGCCGCAAGTACAGGCTGCGGGTTGATCGGCGTAAAGGGACCCCGTTCGCTCGGTCCGCGGTAAACATCGTAAGCAAACACATCGACCTCGCTCTGGGTCTGCCAGCGAATCACGTTTGGCCTCACCGACCAGGGCTGCCAGGTGCTCTGCCGCGAGGCGAGCGCGAGTAGCACGACCGTGAGCAAGGCAAAGCCTGCAAGAGCAGCGCTGGACCGCATTCTATTTACTCGCGCCGAGCTGCATGGCTGGATCACCGAACAGGTTGTAGGACTCCACCAGGCTGCGCCGGCTTTCCTGCTGCTTGGCACGCATGAGTGCCTCGCCTATTCGCGCGTCGTCCTCGAACAGCGCGGCCAGCAAGCGTGCGCTAAAGGGCTTTGAAGGCGGGACCCGTCGCGAGGCGGCCACCACGCCAATAGCCCCGCGATCCGCAGCGCCCATCAGTGACTCGGCCATGGAGTCGGCCTGCGGGTGATCAAAGGGGCCCGAGGAACAGGTCATACTCAAGACCAGGGGCAGGGCCGCGTGCCGCTTGAGTTGCCCTATGTCCCGCGATGCAAAAAGATCGGAAGCATTTTGCAGGTCCATCGGACCCGTTCGCCACACAAAGCGTCCCCCGTGACCCAGAAAGTGCACTAGGCTTGTGCCCCGGTTAAACGCCTCGATGATGCGTTGCTGCTTGTCGCTTTCCAAGGGAGCAGCTTGGGGATAAATGCGTTGGGTGTTAAATCCACGCTGCTCCATTTGCAACGCGAGATCGTCACTGATTGTCTGGAAGGCCGTATCACTATCGCTGATCCAGGTGGTGAGATCACGCCAGTCACCCGGCGCTGTGGCCTGCGCATA
This sequence comes from Congregibacter sp., assembly GCA_045105635.1. Classification (GTDB taxonomy): domain Bacteria; phylum Pseudomonadota; class Gammaproteobacteria; order Pseudomonadales; family Halieaceae; genus Congregibacter. Next base: position 8,559 of record JBGCDU010000007.1, on the reverse strand, counting down.
ACGCAGGATTTTACTGACCATCGTGGACAGCTCATCGGGCGTAGCCGCAGGCAAGCGACCCACCGCGAGATCGGGGCGCCAGTCGTCACCCGCTATGGATACCAGACCATTGTCACTGGCCGCGGCTCCGCCCTCGCCGTAAGATTGCATTGTCGGCACGAGATTTCGATTGCCCGGGATACGCGAATCCCGGGTCCAGCTGGCATCACCCGCCAGCAACACAAAGCGCGGGGCTGGCGCACGCCAGTTCTCCCAGGCGTGACGAATAAAGACCCGAATCGCAAGCGGGGAGGCAATGCCGTAAGTGAAATCGTCATAGATTGACTGCACGTCTACCACCCGAACGCTCAGACCCTGATCTCGGTGATAGTTAGCGAGCGGCTCCAGCGCCTCGCGAAGACTGGCGTGCGTGATCATAAGATAATCGGCCTGCTGATCGTGAACGGCGAGCTTTGCGGCGTTGCGTAGCGGAGCGACCCAGGCGGGGTGTAGCCAGTCCCGGGCAACCAGCTGGCGCCGCGCACCGGCGCGGTCTGGTATCGCTGCGGGTGGCAGCTCTGGTTCTGCGTATTCCACTTCAAGCCAATCGAGCAGGACCGCATCCACGATGCCCTGGCCATCCAGGGTGCGGCGCGCAGGCACGCTTATCTCAAGTAAGGAGTCGCTCCCGGGTGCGATGCCCGGAGCAAAATCGCTGAGCCGCACACGGGTCGCGTCTTGAGCGTCCCAGCTGTGATTGCCGACCACCGCGCCGTCAAGGCGAATCTGTATGTGATGCTGTGGCAGGCCTGCGGCGCTGGCATTCTCGTCAAGAGTCAGGCCGCTCAGGCCTATGTCCATCGCTTGAGGCTTACCTTTCCAGCGGATGCGCAGTTTAAAGCTGTCGTCGGCAATGTGGGTGATTCGCTGCCAATACCAATGATCGGGTTGTCCGGGTCGGGGCTTATGCGTCAGAGCAACGCGCAGCAGATCTTGTTCAAGATGCTCAAAGACGGGACCGCGCGTGATTTGCGGGACCGCGCGCTCAGCGGCTGGATTCGGCTGAGCAGCATTGAGCTGTAACTGATAGACGTTGTAACGACTGTATTGGTTGTGCCAGCTATGGGCACCGGCAAGCCGCCGCCCGATAAAACGCAGGCTATCGCCACGCCCAAATACCCCGTCGCCCCCATCGTCAACCTGAATCGCTACGGTGCTTCCCCGCTCCGTCAAAACCAGAGCGTCAGTGGGTACGGGTTTTACGCCGCGTCCCAGGGCTTCGAAACGCAGCCGATAGTGCCCATCCTCAACAACCGCGACATTGAACACCGTATCTAGAGCAAAGGCCGATTGGGTAGACGCAACGGCGGTCAGGCAAAGTAGCCAGCATGTGATTCGAATCAATGCGCTTGTGTCGTCGCCGATATCGGGCTCGATTGTAGCGCATTAATTGGTGCGGACGCCGCGCAGGCCTGACGTTGAGGATGGGGCTACGGAAACCGGAAAAAAACACGATGTCCACTCGGCGCACGATGCGCTACACTCGCAGTTCGTAAAAAATTCTTTTTCGCAGGAGCATCACAATGAGACCAATTTTCAAATTGCGCGCGACGCGTGGTGTGTCTGCAGTGGCTGTAACAGCGATAACAGCTCTGACGCTGATAACCACCCAGGCGCAGGCGGCGATTCCCGTATCTGGCTTTACCGTTGAGCAGGCGTCAACGCCCTACGGTCTGATCGCCATGGCGAGTATTCTGTTGGCCATGGGCCTGTATCGGCTACGTTCTTCACGCTAGGAACAGTGACTCGCGCCAGCCGCCCTTGGGGTAGGCTGGCCCCTTGGCTTTTCTGGCCGTACGTCAGGCCTTAGCAAAACCTGCGCTTGGCAGCTTTCAGTGCCCCAGCAGTGTCACGCATCCTCACTTTGCGGTTCTACTTTGCGGTTCTACTTAGCAGCCGTAGTTGCTGTGCTTTGACGCGCAGTGCTCCCGGGCTTAGTCGCCTTTAGCCATACTGTCTATCCACGCATACGTTCGTTCGAGCCCGTCACGGAGCGGCCGACTTGGCTTCCACCCCAGTTTCTGCAAAATCAGAGTGTTGTCTGAGGTCCTTCCTCTCACGCCTACCGGCCCATCGACGTGGCGTAGAGAAAGACGCTTGCCGGAGATAGCGATAACCATCTGTGCCAGCTCCGTGATGGAGAGCATCTCTTCCGAGCCAATGTTCAGCGGTTCGGTGCAGTCTGACGCCATGAGGCGGGTAATTGCATCGATACATTCGTCGATGAACAGAAATGAGCGGGTCTGCAATCCATCCCCCCAGACTTCTATGGCATCGCCATCGCGGGCAAGCGCGACCTTGCGGCACAGGGCAGCCGGTACCTTTTCTTTACCGCCCTGCCACGTTCCGTAGTGACCAAAGATGTTGTGCAGGCGGGCAATGCGGCATTCCAATTGGTGATTCCGGCGGTAGCTCTCAAAGAGACGTTCGCTGAACAGCTTCTCCCAGCCATACTCGCTGTCGGGCTGCGCGGGGTAGGCCGAATCCTCTGCCAGATTCGGGTTTTGCGGATCCATCTGGTTGTATTCAGGATAAATGCAGGCCGACGAGGAATAGAACACTTTGCGTGCATCGGTTCGTACGCATGCCTTGAGAACATTCAGGTTTATCTGCGCGGAGTTGTGCACGATGTCGGCGTCGTTTTCGCCCGTAAACAGATACCCCGCGCCACCCATGTCCGCTGCAAGCTGGTAAACCTCGTCAAAGCGCCGATCAAAAACCTGGTCGACCAGGGAATCTTCACGTAAGTCACCGCACACAAAATCCGCAATGGGCAGAGACTGATGCTCGTGCTGCTTGATATCAACGCCACGGACCCAGCAGCCGTCCTCGTGCAAACGCCGAGCGAGATGGCCACCAATGAATCCACCGGCACCCAGCACCAGTGCTTGCTTTGTCATCGCGCATGTTCCACATATAGAAATCCCAGTGTAACTCGCCAGCGCCTCGGAGCGTTAGGAGAGGCGCAGCGGCGATAATTCGGGGGTTTTAAGATGATCCTCTGCAGCGAAGACCCGCTATCTCTGTGGCCAGCCTGTCCTCCGTTGGTTCGCACGCCATGCAACAGTATCGAGGACTTAACTTGTCAGCACCTTATGTGGCGCTGTGGTAGATGCTCTGCACATCCTCCAGGTAGTCCAGCATGTCGATTAGATTGTCCAGGACTGCCTGGTCTTCCTCGTCGAGGGGCGTAGACAGTTGCGGTACAAACTGTATCTCATCAACCTCGAATTCGGTTTCACCGTACTCATCAATAATGGCCTGTCTGGCTTTGAAATACTCCGTATGTGGTGTGAAAACGGTCACGGTCCCGTCCTCACTCTCTATATCGCTGACTTCCACTTCAGCCATCATGAGCGCTTCGAGAACGGCCTCTTCGTCGCTATGGGCGAATACGAAAATGGCGTTGTGATCGAAGAGGTGGCTGACGCTACCGGTGTTGCCCAGTTTGCACTTGGCCTTGTTGAAACACAGGCGCACGTCGCCGAAGGTGCGGTTGGGATTGTCGGTGAGGCAGTCAACTATAACCATAGAGCCGTTGGGACCGAAGCCTTCGTAGCGAGCCAGAGCGAAATCTTCGCCACCGGCGCCCTTGGCCTTGTCGATAGCCTTATCGATGACATGGGTGGGCACTTGATCTTTTCTGGCTCGGTCGATAATGCTGCGCAAGGACAGGTTGCCGACCGGATCCAGGCCGCCAGATTTCGCCGAAACATAGATTTCACGAGCGTACTTGCTGTAAACCCGGGCTTTTTGGTCCGACGTTTTGGCCATGGACAATTTTCGGTTTTGGTAGGCTCTACCCATAATCTGTCTCCATTGTTTGCGCTGACTGGCGGCGCAAGATAAAGCTTTGGCTGCTATGTATCCAGAGCGAGGTATCACTCCAAACTGCTAGCCGCTACGCTCCTGATTCACGTCGTATCCTTTTGGTCGGCGGCTCACTCCCCGGAAGAGCGGTACTTTTGGGCGGTTCGCCCCTTGCCTTTTTTGATGCGCGGCTACACGTCATGTGCCGACGGGTTTTGGCATCGCGCAATTTGATCGCGTTGCTAGCCAGAGTATCAAACTCTTCACAATTAACCGGGAACACGCTGGATATTGGGTTGAACGTACCGCTTTTTTTGAGCCGGGCCTGAGGAGGGTAGTGGAGCATATCAGGCCGCCGCCTGAGCAAATACCGCAAGCGGTTTTTTTCCCAATGAACGATGTGATCTAACGTGGTTGTAGTGGTCGCGCTAACTGTCGATTGCGTTTTGGCATCTTGCACGCTGGTGAACCAATGGAGCTTGAGACAATACTCTCGGAATTTACCGTTGACGCTTTTTACGAACGCATTTTGAGTCGGCTTCCCTGGCTGGATAAAGTGCAGTTTGACTACGGTACGCGTCGACCAGAAGAGCATTGCCATACTCGCGAGTTAGCTCGGGGCCGTTGTCCAGGACGATGCGAGTGGGAAGGTGTCGCTGCTCCGCAAGGCAATCCATTTTTACTGGCACAGGTGTAAACCATGTGCCCGGTATGATCTGTAAACCATGTCTCCGGTACAGACCCTGTGCACCGTCCTACCACGCTTGGTAAGGCTGGCTCATAGTATCGACGGTCGACAGCGTTCATATGCCACAATCTATGCCATGGAAGAAACTACACAAGGATGTCTAAGGTGCGCCAAATTCTCGTATTAATGTTGATCGCCTTTGCTGCCCAAGCGTTTGGGGAGATTTCTCCTCTCGCAACCAATCTGGCTGATGCAAATTGGAGCCCCCCAGGCGATGGCAGTATCTCGCCGGCTGGCACTCGCACAGCTCCCCTAGCGACTGACGAGGCTACTGGAGGTATCACCTACTATGCACATTTTCCTGCGGGTGGGCACTTCGACCTTCACTGGCACACCTATGACGAGTACGCAGTAGTGGTTAGCGACAGTCTGACAATTCGACTGGATGGTAAGGATCAGGTTCTTACCGCCGGTGCTTTTGTGGCGATACCGGGTGGTGCTCACCACTCTTGGGATATTCCACCTACGGGGGATGCAGTCATTGTGGTCAAGCGCAGCGGCCCGCCGGATTTTCATTTTGTAAACCGCTGATCCAGGCTCATGTCGGCTGGTAGATACCCCCCGACTCCGGTCTATGAGTCCGCACCTATAGTCGATTGGTCATTCCGATAAAAAAGCTATAAAAATCATGAGTATATCGGCACATAGGTTACATAGTATTCCGGGCACACAGGTTACACATTTAGAGATTTGAGGGAGGACCTCAGAACTAGGAAGGGGGCTAACCGTATCGAAGGCCTGTCTATGTTAAAGCGAGCTAGCGTCTTCTTCGGCGAGTTGCTTGCCGTCTTGAATCTGCGCTATCAGCCATGAAATGATTGCTAAATACCGATCAATTGAGACCTTTAGAACGATGGGGCGGCGCAAAACCAGCATTTTGGATGACCTCTCGGTCTTGCCTTGGTGGTGCAGCCCAGTGGCGGCGCTTCTTGCTTACCTATTGTTCAGCCATGTAATTCCCAGTCTGTTTCTTGAGAGAAGTCCCGCGCTGGCCGGCGTCCGGGCGGCCTCCGTCCAATTCGCTCCAATACTGGGGCTAGTGTTCCTGCTCCCCATGCCTTTCGCTTACTTCAATGGACGGCAAAAACGGCGACTTGTCGATGTCAGCAATGATCTGCAAATCATCCGGGCCCTGTCCTGGCGCGAATTTGAGCAGCTAGTCGCGGAGGCTTACCGCCGCAAAGGCTACACAGTCCGAGAGAACTTGAGGTACGGCCCCGATGGTGGCGTGGACGTGACGCTCGAGAAGGATGGGCAGCTACACTTGGTCCAATGCAAACAGTGGAAGGCGCAGAAGGTTGGTGTGAATGTCATCAGGGAGATGTTCGGCGTAATGACAGCTCAAAACGCCACGTCAGTATCAGTTATCACGTCGGGCTGTTTCACGCAGGAAGCAAAGAACTTTGCAGAAGATAAGCCGATAGACTTGATTGATGGTGCGCAGCTTAATCAGATGATCTCCCGCGTCCAGCGAGTTGGACCTGTGGAGCGACAAACAGAGCCACCAGCCACGGCTGCCCAATCTGAGATATGTCCGCAATGCGGTTCAGAATTGGTGGAGAGGATGGCTCGCAGGGGAGCGAATGCGGGTAGCCGGTTCTTGGGATGCTCCGGGTTCCCGCAATGTAGATATACGCGCAATACTGAGAAAGTTTGACGTTTGTTGGCAATCGCCTATCGAAATGGTTAGTGCGTGGACACCCCTACGTCGTCAATATCAATCCGTGCCACGCCCCCTTTGAGAGTCTGTTTCTCACATGTTTCTTATAGCTTACCGGCGGCAGATCAATATTTCGTTTGTGTCTTGTCTGGTTGCAATACAAGCAGGCGGCCACAATGTTCTTACTCCCCGAACTGCCTCCGGTGGAGTGTCGCTCAAGATGCTCACCCGTACATTGTAAGTGCTGCGCCTGCCCTGAGCTGATGGCGTATCTCGAGGTCAGCTCGTGCGGGGACTCATTCCACATTGGCTGATTGCAGTAATAGCATTTCCCGCCTTGGCTGTTGAATGCGCGGGTTCGAGGGTTCTTGAGTGATCTTCGTCTTTTGGACTTGGTTTGGTGCTGCATAGTGATATACCGATAATCGATGCCACTGGACGGTAAAAGGCTGTCCGTCTGTGGCTGAGAACGACCGTATGGTCATCCCCCGATTGAATATCACTACACAAGCTTAGCTCGTGATGAGTAACAAGGACTGCCAAGTCCTGTCGATTGCCTACACTGGCTTTTCGACACTAAGTTACTGACAGGCATCGCGCCTGTGATAAGGACTCGTCAGATTTTATTGCTGTACTGAGGTATTTTCAAGGATTGGTCTGGAGGCCCATCGAAAGGGCACTCACCGGCTCTTCATCATTAACGGGGGACACCGGGGTTCATTAAACTGATTTTGCCGATTCATTTAATGGAGAACCCCCGATGTACCACGCAGGATTAACTCTAGACTCTTCCAGAATTAGGTATCGAACCAGACGGCTGTTATGGAGCGTGTTGCGGTAATCCTTCATATTCGACAGTCTTATGAAGCATGCAGAACCTCAGACGTTGCTATCTGTGACTAGTCTTCTTGAGTAGGCATGGGTCGTTGCAGTAAGAGCTGAATGGCGTCTGATGCCTGCTCTTGCGTGAGTCCACCCGCCACGACAAGCTGGCAAATACCGTACATCCCTATGCTCAATCGCGTTTGCTCATCGGAAATCTTAAGCAATTCAGTGACTGAGGTATCGTAACCCGCAGTGATGTCTCCGCTGGCTATCCCACCGGCAAGAACCTGAGCCGGCAGGGTGATGTCGCCAGATGACGTGGTCATAAACGCCGCGGGCTGAATGCAGCCAGTGCCCTTTGGTCCAACGAAGGCGGCATTGAATTCTGCGGGCCAAGTGACGACGTAGCCTAGTAGTTCAGTGCCGGCAGGCAGGTCTTTCTCGAGGAGGATTCCAGCTTGCACTGCTCCGCTGTCAGTTACCGTCACCCAGCTCATTTGTGGCTTTTTTGAGCCGAACTTGATTTCTGTCCAACTGCATGCGGTGGTAGCGAAGAGAACGACGATACCGAATATGACAGCGCGCATTTGCAAACTCTTTGATGTTTTTCATGCCAGGACATCGTAGCATGTCATTGTCGCATTGGCGCGACGAATCAGCAGAGTCTTTTGTTCTTGCTCAAGTCAAACGCGGGGGTTGCCCTTGCCTATGACTGAAGACGCGACCATCACCCCTTAAACGATCAGTCAATTGATAAACTTTAGATTCATGACTTTTCGGATACATAGGTGCGGTTAGTTGCGAGATACGTGGGTTAGAGGCCTTGGTATTAGGAATGCTCTGCCGAAGCATCGGAACAAGACGATCCAGAGACATGTGAGGGTTTGCTAATTGCGCGCGTCCGCTGTGCTGTGGGGTGATGAGATCTGTGTCGTCTTGAGGACTCGGCTTTGGACGTGAGGTGTGTTGCCAGTTCGGACTATGGGTTTTGATTTCGAATCTTTCGGGAAAAGTAGCAAATGGAGACGCGAAACCGTGGCAATGCAGTTGACATGGGATAAGACCAAGAGCGTTGTGGAGATCATCGCAATTTTGGTCGCCGGCGGATTCGGACTCTATACATGGGGAGTCGATCAGATTCGGCTACGCTCAGACAATTCGGCTAATTGGTCGCTAAACCTGGCTGACGTTAGTGGTGCTGTGTTTGAACATGTGGATGGAACGGGCTTCTGCAACCTTGTTGGAACTTTAGAAGTAGAAAACGGCGGGAAACGACCTCTATACATTGGCATTACGGAGTTGGAGTTCTTTCTCGTTGAACGCCCTCCAGCGCCCGCTGGTAACGTGAACGACACGACTTTGTATTCCACCTGGACGGCTTACTGCGCGGAAGATGCTTGTAAGCCCGACTTCAAGATCGACGTTGGCCCTACTGATGATCACCCAGTGCATCCAGGTCAAACAGGCCAAAGGCCAG